>JAEYOP010000027.1 GCA_023411575.1 Bacillota bacterium
GATCCCCGGCATTCATCAAGGGGGTCATCAACCTGCGGGGAAAGATCATACCGGTGATGGACCTGAGGCTGAAATTTGAAATGGACCGGAAGGAGTACACCCAGCGGACCTGTATCATTGTGGTGGAGCTGGAGGCACATGGGGAGACGAGGCTGATGGGCATAGTGGTGGATACGGTTTCGGAAGTGGTGAATATCCAAAAGAACGATATCGAGCTTCCCCCGCAATACGGCAGCATGGTGGACACCGCCTTCCTGACCGGGATGGGCAAAGTCAAGGGCAAGGTGGTGCTTCTTCTTGACATTGAAAAGGTTCTCAGCAATGAAGAAAAAGTACAGTTGAGTGAAATAGGAGGATGAAACGATGAAAATGAACATGAAGCTTAGTTCGCGCCTGGCAATGGGGTTCAGTGTCCTGCTGGTACTTATGGCGGTTGTCGCTGTAGTCGTTGTCATAAGCTTGAACAACATACAGGAGTCCATGAATAATATCGTAAATGTGAACGTCTACAAACTGAATCTTTATGAAGATATGTCCGAATGTGTCTATACGGTTGCCAGCGATATGAAGGATATCATTCTGACGGAAGACGATCAAAAAATGGATGAGTTGGTAAAAGAAATTGAGAATATTCGGGCGCTCTATGACGAAAGCTGGACCAATATTCAAAAAACGCAGGCAAACGAGCAGGGAATGGAATTGAGGAAGAAAATCAAAGAGTGTGCGGAAAAAGCAAGAGCGGCAAATAATAAAGTAGTTGAACTTGGCAAGGCAAATAAGCTGGAAGAAGCCCGCGACACCTACATGAATGAGGCGGATCCTCTCAATGATGCCTGGATTGACGTTTTAAACGAATCCTCCAACCTGCAGAATGAAAATAATACGGTCGAAGCGGCAGCCGCCATGGCGACCAGCCAGAGAACAATGGTCATTATCATTGTTCTTGCAGCGATTGCCATCGTATCGGGAACGGTGATCGCCGTTCTCATCACCCGGAGCATCACGCGCCCCATCAAGAATATCGTGAACAATCTCACGGAGGGGGCGCAGCAGGTGGCGTCGGCGTCCGGCCAGCTCTCGGCTACGAGCCAGCAGCTTGCCGAAGGCAACGCGGAGCAGGCGTCTTCCATCGAAGAAACCTCCTCCACCCTCGAGGAATCCGCCTCCATGGTGCAGCAGAATTCGGAAAATACCCGGCAGGCGGCGGTGCTGGCCGCCCAGACCAAGGCCTCCTCGGATAAGGGCAACAACGATATGCACGAGATGATGAATTCCATGAGCGAAATCAAGAAATCCAGCGATCAGATTTCCAAGATCATAAAAGTCATTGACGATATCGCCTTCCAGACCAATATCCTTGCGCTCAATGCGGCAGTGGAAGCGGCCAGGGCGGGAGATGCCGGAATGGGCTTCGCGGTGGTGGCGGAAGAAGTCCGCAACCTGGCCCAGAGGAGTGCGCAGGCCGCCAAGGACACCGCCGCGATCATCGAAAGCAACATCACCCTCTCCGAAAACGGCGTCTCCGTAGCGAAGAAGGTAGGGGAATCCCTGGCGGAAATAACCGTGCAGGCCAAAAAGGTGAACGAGCTGATGGATGAGATTGCGGCGGCCAGCCAGGAGCAATCCCAGGGCATCTCCCAGATCAACAAGGCCATCACCCAGATGGAGGCGGTAACCCAGCAGAATGCGGCGAATGCCGAAGAAAGCGCATCGGCCTCCGAGGAACTGAACGCCCAGGCAGGCAACCTGAGGGAGATCGTACAGCAGCTGGTCGTCCTGGTAGATGGAAAAACCTCCGAAGTCCATATTCCGACGGCCTCGCTCAGCGGCGGCCCGGGCCTCAAATCCCATGCCTACAGTACCTCCAGGGCATTGAAACCGGCGGGGGCCGGGGGTTCCGGCGCCAAGGCCGTCAGCCGGCAGACCGAGACGGGAAAGGAAAGCAAAAAGACCTATGTCGTCGATCCGGAAGAGGTGATCCCTCTT
Organism: Bacillota bacterium; assembly: GCA_023411575.1. Classification (GTDB taxonomy): domain Bacteria; phylum Bacillota; class Clostridia; order Acetivibrionales; family DTU013; genus UBA1305. Next base: position 1,987 of record JAEYOP010000027.1, read on the forward strand.
CACGAGGATTCGGGCGGATTCTAGCAGAAGCCGGGCTGTAAACTGCGAAAGGGGGCGTAGGCCTTGCCGGGACTTGGAATGGACGACTTTCTGAAATTCAGGGAGCTGATCTACAAGCTGTACGGGATCTACTTCAGCGAAATGAAACGGGACATTCTTCAGACCAAACTGAACAAGCTGATATCCAGGCATCGGATGAGGTCGTATGGCGAGTGCTATGAAGAGCTGGTAAAAGCGGCCGACAAATCGCTTTTAAACGATTTTGCCAATGAAATCACGGTGAACTACACCTCCTTTTTCAGGGAATCCGCCCATTTCGATTTCATCCGGGAGAATGCCGCGGCATGGCTGAAGGCAAAGCAAAAGGGCAGCAGGGACGGGGAGCTCCGGATCTGGAGCTCCGCCTGCTCGACGGGCGAAGAGCCCTATACCCTGGCCATGGTCCTGAAGGAAGCACTGCCGGCCGGAACCACTATCCGGATCCTTGCGACGGATATCAACAGGAAGGTTCTCTCCAAAGCGCAGCAGGGCTTTTACGCCGCGGATATCAAAAATGAAGTGGAACGATATTATCTGGAGAAATATTTTCATAAAACGCCGGACGGATACGTGATATCGGAGGAGATCAGAAGTCTTGTCGCCTTCAGGCAGTTCAACCTGCTGCATGATTTCCCGTTCATAAATTCCTTTGATATGGTATTCTGCCGGAATGTGATGATCTATTTCGACGCCATAGTCCGAAAGGAGCTGGTGGACCGATTTTTCAGCATACTCCATGCGGGAGGACTGCTGTTTATCGGCCATTCCGAAAGCCTTGCCGGCCAGACCCACCGGTTCCAGTATGTTCAGCCGGCAGTTTACGCAAAGAATTGACAAGCGCCGCCAAAGGGGGGATCCATAGAATGGATGACATGATGAGCCTGTATATCGACGACACCAGGGAGTACCTGGCCATTTTGGACGAGTCCATCATTGCTTTTGAGAAACAGCCTGAGAACCATGCCGCCATCAGTGAAATGTTCCGGGCCTACCATACGATGAAAAGTTCGACCGCCGCAATGGATTTCAAGAGGACGGCGGATTTCATCCATCATATGGAGGACCTGCTCCATGAAATGAGGGAAGGCAGGATCAAAGCCAGTGCTGCTCTGATCGAGCTTCTGTACGAGTCCCACGATCTTTTGGAGAAATTTCTCCAGAGCGTATTGAACACCGGGAACGAAGGCGATTTGCCGTATGAACCGCTGCTGGAAAAGGTGGAGGGATTTATCCGGGACAGCCGGGGAGCTGCGGGCGGCGAGGGATTCCGGAAAGCCGCGGAGCCGGAGACCGGCTTCATTCTGAACAAGAGCGACATCGCCGGGATTCAAGCCAGGGTTTCCGGAGGCAGCCCGCTTTACAAAATAACGGTCGAGATTGCCAATGACTGCACCTTCAAAGCCGTACGCGCCTGGATGGCCTTTGAGGAAATTTCCAAAGTGGCCGCGATCGTCTGTTCCAACCCGCCGGTGCCGGATCCGGAAGCGTTCCTGAACGGCTCCTTTTGCTTTAACGGAACGAAGCTGTACATCCTGGCGGTGTCGGATGTTCCGATGGCCGACCTTTTCCGCGAACTGACCGGAAACAGCAATGAGACGGAAAGCATCCTTGTGGAAGAGGCGATGCCCGAAATGGAGGCCGGAATGGCATTTACCGGCCTGCCGGTGGTAAAAGGCAGGACCTTCCGCTTCCAAAGGGAGCCGCAGGACAATGTGGCAAGCATTGTGGACCGCATCATCGGAGGGGAGGAGGGGCCAAATCCGCCGGAACGGCTCGGTGAAATCCTGGTAAAAAACGGATCGATTAAAAAGGAGGACGTCACCGAGATCATCCAGCTCCAGAAGGATTGTTATCCGGACATGAAATTCGGGGAAATCGCGGTGAAAGAAAACAAAGCCAATGCCAAGGATGTCATCAGCGCCCTGCATGCGCAGGAAACTGCCAAAACCGAGATGAAAAACCAGTCATATATCCGGATACCGGCCAGCAAGATAGACAATCTGGTGGATCACCTCGGGGAGCTTCTGATCACCCAATCCCTCCACAAGCAGGAAATCTCCATGCTTCTGAGCAAGGATGGAGGCAAGGTCCTGAACAACGTCATAAGGATGGAGCGGATCGCGAAAGAAATCCAGGATATTACCATGTCGCTGCGCATGGTGTCGCTGAAGCAGACCTTCCAGAAGATTTACCGGATCGGCCGCGACACGGCCGCGAATCTCGGCAAGGAAATCGCCATCGATATTTCCGGGGAGGAAACGGAGATCGACCGGAATATTGTGGACAAGCTCCACGATCCGTTGATGCACCTGATCCGCAACGCCATTTCCCACGGCGTCGAGGATACGGCCGCGAGAGCTGCAGCGGGAAAGCCGGCCGCGGGACATGTCGTCCTGTCTGCCAGCAACCGGAGGGGAAACGTATATATTGAGATCAACGACGACGGAAAGGGGCTTTCCGTTGAAAAAATATATAAAAAGGCAATGGAGAAGGAACTGATCGACCCGGCCAGGAAGTATTCCGAGGAAGAGATCCTGAAGTTCATTTATCTGCCCGGCTTTTCGACCCAGGAAAAGGTTGACAGCATCTCGGGACGGGGGGTGGGGATGAATGTCGTCCAGACGGAGATCGCCAAGCTGGGAGGCAAAATCGATATTGCCAACCGGCCGGGGCAGGGCTGCTCCTTCGTGCTCAAGATTCCGGTCAACCTGGCGACGATCAATGGTACCATCGTCGAAATATCCGGCAGCCACTATATCATTCCCACGCTCAACATCAAGCAGATCCTGAAGCCGCAGGACGACCAGTGGGTCAGCATCAAGGGGGTCACCTCCACGATTGTCATACGCAACGAGATCGTCCCGGTCATACCCATCGGCAGGATCCTCCGGTCCGGTTCCGGCTGCCGGGACGCCGGGATCGTTATTACGGTGGAGCATGAACAGAAGCTGATGGCCCTCCCGGTACAGGCGATCCTCGGGAAGCAGGAAGTGGTGGTCAAACAGCTCGGCAGTGATTTCAGCCACCTGGATTTCATCTCCGGCGCGACCATCCTGGGAGACGGCAAGGTGTCGTTGATTCTTGACGTGGAGGCGCTTTTCAAAATGACGGAGGAACCCGGCAGGGTATCTTGACGGGTTAAATTAAATCATATAGCAGGTGAGCATGTTGGATACATCAATGCAGAAGTATTACCTACAGCCCGGATATATCTTTGTAAGCACACAGCCATACCATATCCATACCGTTCTGGGATCGTGCATATCGGTATGCCTGTGGGATTGTGTCCAGAAATATGGGGGGATGAACCATTTCATCTATGCAAGGCCCTTTGACGGCAAGCGCAATGCCCGGTTCGGGACCGTCTCGACCCAGCACCTGCTGAACCTGATGTATGAAAACGGGTCCCTGGCCCGCGATCTGAGGGCGCATGTCGTAGGCGGGGGCTACAGCGTTTTTTCCGGCCCCTCCATCGGGGAGGAAAACCGTTCGGCGGCGGAAGAAATCCTCGACAGGAACGGGATACAGATCGTGACAAGGGATACCGGGGGCCAGACCGGAAGAAAGGTCCTATTTGACAACTATACAGGGGAAATCATCGTTTACAAGGGAATTGACGTGAGAAAGGATGACTGGTATGACAGCCGTGAAGAACAAAATTAAGGTCCTGGTAATCGATGATTCCGCTCTTGTCCGCAAGCTGCTGACCGAGGAGCTTGCGGCCGATTCCGCCATTGAGGTGGTAGGAACCGCGCCGGACCCCTTTATCGGCAGGGACAAGGTCGTCAGCCTGAAGCCGGACGTGCTGGTATTGGATGTGGAAATGCCCAAAATGGACGGGCTGACGTTTCTGGAAAGGATCATGAAATTTCATCCCATGCCGGTCATCATACTGAGCTCCCTGGCGCGAAGCGGAGGCGAAGTGGCCATGCGGGCGCTGGAGCTTGGGGCCGCGGATGTGCTGGCCAAGCCGGGCACATCCTATTCGGTGAAGGATATGAGCGAACAGCTGGCGGACCGGATCAAGGCAGTCCATGGGATGTGGCTGAAAAGCCCGGCCCTTTCGAACCGTAGGAATCCGGATCCGGGGAATCCCGGAACCGGAAGGGAAAGGGCTCCATTGACCGTGCCGTGCCGCGCCATGCTGAAAACCACCGATAAGATCATTGCCATCGGCGCATCCACCGGCGGAACCGAAGCGATAAAGGAAATTCTTGTCCGTCTTCCGGCAAACATGCCTCCGATCATCATCGTACAGCATATGCCCCAGTTTTTTACCCGTTCCTTCGCGGAAAGGCTGGACAGTCTGTGCGCGCTGTATGTAAAGGAGGCGTCGGACGGAGAGCTGCTTGCCCCGGGAAAAGTATTGATTGCGCCGGGGAACCTGCATATGGTGCTGAAAAGAAGCGGAGCGTCCTATTATGTGGAAGTGAAGGAGGGCCCCCTTGTTTTTCATCAAAGGCCGTCCGTGGAGGTCCTGTTCAAATCCGTGGCAAGATACGCCGGAGCCAATTCCATAGGCGTTCTTCTGACGGGGATGGGGAAGGACGGCGCGGAGGGGCTTCTGGAAATGAAAAATACCGGCGCGGTCACCATCGCCCAGGACGAAAAGAGCTGCGTCGTATACGGCATGCCGAAGGAAGCGGCCCAAATCGGCGCGGCCATGAAGATCCTTTCTCTGGACAGGATTCCGGAGGCCCTGGTTGAGCTGCTTTATTGA
>JAEYOP010000039.1 GCA_023411575.1 Bacillota bacterium
TCGAACCGACGATCAAGGTTAGTTTATTCTATAGGTGAAGAATATGTTGTGAAAAGCCGTATGCCTTAATAGGGCACGTACGGTTTTGTATAGGGGCATGGGCGGCAACGCCCGTGTCTACTAGAGAGAACGGAAACGTGCCTTAGCGAGCAGGAAGAAGAACTTGGTTATGAACTGGAGTATGTCGCAATAAGTAACGCAATTAAGGCAAATAGTGCTTTTGCGGGCATTGAAAAATACAAGTTTATTGAAAGAGAAACAACAATTTTAAATTCTTTGCAAAACAGGGAGAGCCGGAGATGATTTTATCGGGGAAAGAAATTCTTAAAAGAATAGGAAAAGAAATAGAAATCAAACCGTTTGATGAAAAATTGCTCAATCCCAATAGCTATAACCTGAGACTGCATAACGAACTGCTTGTGTACGAAAATGATACTCTGGATATGAAAAAAGAGAACAGGACGAAAAGCCTAATCATACCTGAAAAGGGGATGATTCTTGAGCCGGGCAGACTCTATCTCGGACGGACATTTGAGTATACAAAAACGGATAAATATGTACCTATGTTGGAAGGTCGATCCTCCATAGGCAGGCTCGGCCTTTATATTCATGTTACTGCCGGATTCGGGGATGTTGGTTTTTGTGGGTACTGGACATTGGAAATACAGTGTATACAACCGGTTAGAATCTATCCGATGGTTGAAATATGCCAGATCTATTACCACTCCATAGAAGGAGAATATGACAAGTATACAAGCGGTAAGTATCAAAACAATAATGGAATCCAGCCCAGTTTATTATATAAGGATTTTGAAAAGTAGGTATTTCAAGCTGCTCATCTGTGGTTAGCCTCAAAGAGGAGGGGATAGCATGGGTAAGAAAGTATACAAAAGTGCGGATAGTGAGCAAAAAATGAAAGCTCTGTACGACGAGCAAGTGGCTTCATTAAACATTGAATTTGAGGATGTCTATGTGGACACCAGGTTTGGCAAAACGCATCTGATTAAGACCGGGAATCCGGAGGGGAAAGCAATTCTGCTGTTTCATGGCGGGAATAGCACCACCCCGTATTATTTAAGGGATTTTCTCTGTTTAAGGGACAAGTATTTAATATACGCACCGGATACAATGGGACATCCGGGGAAAAGCGCTCAAACGGTATTGTCGGCGAAAAATCTGGAGTACGGCGAATGGGCGTCGGACGTAATTGACGGACTGGGATTGGAGCAAATGATTTGCATCGGGGGATCATATGGCGGCGGGGTTTTAGCCAAACTGATGTGCGCCGCACCGCATAAAATTTCCAGGGCGGTCATGATTGTACCATCCGGCATATGCAACGTTTCTACGGCAAATATATTAATCAAGCTGGGAATCCCGATGACCATGTACATAATCACAAAAAGTGAGAAATGGTTGAAAAAATCGATCCTGCCCATGGCTATCAATGAAAGCGAAATCGACGAAAGCTCGCTTGTAATGGTAAGGAATTCATTTCAGCACGTTTGTGTCAAGGCAGGAATGCCGAGTAATGTAAGTGAAAAAGAAATAAGGAATTGTAAGGCTCCAACCCTGCTGATCGCGGGAGAAAAAGATGTGATGTTCCCGGGAGCAAATGTCATAGCAAGGGCGAAGACCCTATTGCCTAATTTAAAAACACACTTGATGAAAGACACCGGTCATATGAGCATATTATCCTCTGATAAGCATAAGGACATTTTAAAAATGATCGTTGATTTTTTGGCAGAGGAAGAAAAATAAAGGGGGCATTGGATAAAATGAAGTATTTTAAAAAACTGGCAGGCGAGCGGGTCTATTTATCCCCGATGAATCCTGACGATGCGGAAACGTATGTGAAATGGTTCAATGATTTCGAAGTTACGAACGGCCTGGGTAGTTCATACCGAATGGTATCCCTGGAAAGCGAAAGGGAATGGCTCAAGAATAATTCCAACCAGCACCAGTTCGCGATAGTAAGGCTGGAGGACGACCTGTTGATCGGCAATTGCGGTTTTCATGGTGTGGATCAGATAAGGCAGTGCGCGGAAGTCGGGCTGCTTATCGGGGAAGAAGAGAATCGCAGCAAAGGGTATGGGGAAGAGGTGCTCAATTTATTGCTGGACTATGGCTTTCAGTATCTGAATTTGAATAATGTCATGCTGAGGGTGTTTTCCTTTAATGAAAGGGCAATTCAGTGCTACAAGAAGGTCGGGTTTAAAGAAATGGGCAGAAGAAGGCAGTCTTATTACTTGAAGGGGAAATTTCACGACGAAGTGTATATGGATATACTAAAATGTGAAAGGATATAATTTAACCTGTTGTGCCGGTTGATTCTATGAATGGATCCTGTGTCATTTTATGAGCGACCATAGATTGGGATCAATCTTAAGCTTGTATTTTGGCAGGATATGTGTTACAATTTGATTTGTCAATTTTTTAGGAGGTGTTATTTTGTCCGCGATTCAAATAATTGTATCAGCATTCCATATATTGTTCTCGCTGTCCATTATTGTCATCGTTCTGCTCCAGTCCGGTAAATCGGCAGGCCTTTCCGGGGCGATCGCAGGCGGCGCTGAAACATTTTTTGGAAAGAACAAGGGTAGAACGATCGATGCGCTGCTCAGCAAGTATACATCCGCAGCCGCCATCCTTTTCCTTGTGACCTCTGTTGTGCTTTATCTGTTAATGAAGTAATTGTTGCGTGAACCCAGACTATGCAGAAATGCATGGTCTTTTTTCATGAATCTGAGCTGGCATGAATCGAAATCAATAGGAGCGGTGCTCTTTTCTGGAGGTTTTTATGGACAGAGCTACGGCATTCGAAGAATTGAAGGTCCGGATTTCCAACGGCAATCTGATCAAGCATTCGCTGGCTGTCGAGGCCATCATGCGGGAATTGGCGGCTTTGATGAAGGATGACGCCGAACTTTGGGGGCTGGCCGGGCTGCTGCACGACATCGATTATGAAAAGACCGTTGACTGCCCCGAGCGCCATAGCCTGCTGGGGGCCGAGATCCTGGAGGACATGGATGTTGAGCCGGACATTGTGTACGCGGTGAAGGCCCACAACGACATTCACGGGATCGAACGGAAAAGAAAGATGGACAAGGCGCTCTATTGCGCCGATCCGGTCTCGGGGCTCATAACGGCCGGCGCGCTGATCCTTCCGTCGAAAAAGCTGGCGGATGTCACAACGGAATTCATCTTGAAAAGAATGAATGAGAAATCCTTTGCCAAAGGCGCCGACAGGGACCAGATCAGGAGCTGCAGCGAGCTGGGGCTTTCGCTGGAGGAATTTATCGGGATTGCCCTCCGGGCGATGAACAAAATATCGGACCAACTCGGCTTGTAATTGGTTTTGAACGAAGGAACAGGCGGACTGGAAACCCAGTCCGTTTTTGTTTAAACAGTGGATAAATAAGGTATAATATGTAGAGATGCCGCGGTGATCCCACCGGGGCTGCAGAGGACTTGATGAAAAAGCAGAGAGGATATAGATGAATAGTATAAAAGAAAGAAAAGAAAAAATCGTTGAATTCATGGCGGAATCCGCCTACAAACCGCTTAAGTTCGAAGAACTGGCCGTAATACTCGATGTGCCGCAGGAGGACAGGGAAATGTTTGCCGGCGTGCTGCGCGAGCTTGAGGAAGAGGGTTCTATTTACAAGACGAATAAGGACCGGTATGGGCTGCCCGGGAGGATGAACCTTGTTGTCGGCCGCATTCAGGGCAATGAAAGAGGATACGGCTTCCTGATACCGGATGATGAAGAGGTGCGGGATGTATTCGTTCCTGCGGACGGGCTGGCGGGTGCAATGCATAACGACAGGACCGTCGTGCGCATCACGACGAAGGGAGCGGACGACAGGCGCCCGGAAGGCGAAGTGATAAAGATTCTCAAAAGGGCGAACCGGACCATTGTCGGCACCTTTGAAAACAGCCGATATTTCGGCTTTGTCGTTCCGGACGACCGCAGGGTCGTCGGGGACATCTTCATCCCGAAGGATGAGCTGAACGGTGCAAAGCCCGGCTTCAAGGTGGTTGCGGAAATCGTCAAATGGCCGGAAAAGCGGAGGAACGCGGAAGGGAAAATCATAGAGATTATCGGGGACAGCAGGGACCCCGGCACCGATATCCTGTCGATCATAAAGGCCTACGATCTGAAGGAATCCTTCCCGGAGGAGGCGGTCCGGCAGGCGGAGGCCATACCGGAAAAGGTGGAGCCGAAAAATGTCCGGGGCCGGCGCGATCTTCGGAAGCTCCGAATGGTCACCATCGACGGAGAGGATGCAAAGGATCTGGACGACGCCGTTTCCGTAGAGAAGCTGCCGAACGGCAATTACCGGCTTGGCGTGCATATTGCGGATGTCAGTGCCTATGTCACGGAGGGTTCGCCGCTTGATGAAGAGGCTTTGAAGCGCGGGACAAGCGTTTACCTTGTGGACAGGGTCATTCCGATGCTGCCTGCGCGTCTGTCAAACGGGATTTGCAGCCTGAATCCCCATGTGGACAGGCTTGCCTTTACGGTCATGATGGAGCTGGATTCGAATGGGAAGGCAGTCGATCATGAGATTTTCGAAAGCGTGATCAATATTGATGAAAGAATGACCTATACCAACGTATACAAGCTTCTCGAAACGGATGGCGAAGAGCTGGATGAAGAACTGACGGAACGATACTCCTACCTTATGCCGGATTTCATCCTGATGAAGGAGCTGGCGCTGATTCTCCGCAAAAAGCGAATGAGCCGCGGCGCCATCGATTTTGACTTTGACGAGGCCAAAATCATCCTGGATGACAAGGGGAAGCCGGTCGAAGTGAAAAGATACGAAACCACGATTGCGAACCGGATCATTGAGGAATTCATGCTGGTCTGCAATGAGACGGTTGCGGAGCATTTCCACTGGGCGGGGGTGCCGTTTGTTTTCCGGGTGCACGAAGAGCCGGACGCCGAGAAGATCATGGCTTTTGCCGAATTTTCCTCCAACCTGGGCTACCATTTGAAGGGCCTGAACAAAATCCATCCGCGGGCCTTGCAGGATATCCTGGATAAGGTGAAAGGCTCCAAGCAGGAAACCATTGTCAGCACCGTCATGCTCCGTTCGTTGGCAAAGGCGCGTTACAGCCATCAGAACCTCGGCCATTTCGGGCTGGCGGCGGAATTTTACTGCCATTTTACTTCACCGATCCGCAGGTATCCGGATCTGATCATTCACCGGCTTATGAAGGAATCGCTCAAGAATGGGCTGCCGGATGAACGGGAGCAGGACCTCCTCCGGAGGCTGCCGGAGATAGCAAGGCTGTGCTCGGAGCGCGAGAGGGCGGCCGAGGAGGCGGAACGTGAGACGGAGGATCTCAAAAAGGTCGAGTACATGAAGCAGCACGTGGGCGAAGTCTATGACGGAATCATTGCGAATGTGACCTCCTTCGGGATGTTCGTAGAGCTGGACAATACCATTGAAGGGCTTGTCAAGGTCAGCAACATGGACGACGACTACTATGTATTTGACGACAAGCATTATTGCCTGCTGGGCGAGAAGACCCGGAAGAGGTACAGCATCGGGGATGAAATAAAGGTGCGCCTTGCACGGGCGGATATGGCCTCCAGGCAGATCGATTTTACCATAGAGGAAGAGCGGAGAAGAGCCGGCGGAAAAGCGGCGGAGGCGGGGAAAAAGGCTGCGGGCGCGGGTAGGGGAAAAAGGAGCCCGGACAGGGCGGCCTCCGGCGGCGGAGCGAAGCAGGAGAGGAAGGCCGGGAAAGGCGCGGCCGGAAGAGCAAAGCCGGAGAGGGTATCCGGCGGTGCGGAGCGGGGAAAACCGGCCGGGAGGACGGCGCACGGAAAGGCGGCAGCCGACGATTCCGGAATGGGAAAGCCCTCCGGAAAGCCGGCGGATAAAGTTTCGAGCAAAGAGTGGGAGAGGTTGGATGACCAAAACGCAGGAAGGAAAAAATACAGGGTAAAATCCGGAAATTCAAGCCGAAAGGGAAAAGAAGCGGGCGTGAAATCAGGGGCATCCTACGGAAACAGCTATGGCAATCCCCATGACGGCAATGGTACAAGGACCGGAGAATATGAGGGAAGAGGGAAAAAGGAAGGCAAGTGGAACAAGGACAATAAAGGAACCAGGGATAACAGGGATAATAAAGAAAGCAAAGATATTAAGGAAAGTAAGAAGGACAATGGAAGCAGAGCCGACCGGGATTTCCGAAAAGGCCGGAACGGCGGGAAGGCCAAGAACGGCAAAAATGGGAAGTACGAAAAAAGGGGCATAACGCCCTTAACGCCCATCAAGCCTGAATTGCTTGATGTCAGGGATGTGAAGGCCGGGACGGCTAAACCGGAAGAGCCGACCAAAGGATTGTAAATTCGAGATGGGGGATGGATATGGTTCTTGTGAGTGCATGCCTGCTGGGCATAAAATGCCGTTATGACGGCGGAACAAAAAGCGACGATGACCTTTTGGAGCTTGCCGCAAGGGGAGAAGCAATTCCGGTTTGCCCGGAGCAGCTCGGAGGCCTGCCGACGCCGAGGACGCCATGTGAAATCTGCATGGGTACCGGCGCGGACGTCCTTGACGGCAAATGCCGCGCCTATACGAGCAACCGGGCGGATGTGACGGAGTATTTGATAAAAGGCGCGCAGGAAACCTTGAAGCTGGCGAAGGCCTGCGGTGTTAAAAAAGCCGTCCTGAAGGCCAGAAGCCCGTCCTGCGGCTGCGGAAAAATCTATGACGGGTCCTTTTCAGGGGCTCTTGTGGACGGAAACGGAGTGGCGACCGAATTGCTCCTTCGCAATGGAATCAATGTCTGCACCGAAGAGACGATCCGGTAGCGGAACCGATTGAACGGCGGAATCACAAAACGGCGCAGGAATGGAAAAATAAAACCCGTGGCTTTCAAACCACGAGTTTTGTTTGTTCTATGTTCGTCTACGGCCATGGGCTATGTCTTTATACGATGAATGCGCTTATTTCATTGCAGAAGCTGTCGCAGTCGTCCGAGTGCACTTCCACCCGGATCGGCTTGCTGAGATCCAGACTGAATATTCCCATAATGGATTTGGCGTCAACCACATAACGGCCGGATGTCAGATCCACATCAAAGTTATATTTGTTGACGAGATTTACAAAATCCTTAACATCGTTAATTGATCTTAACATGATATTGAATGCTTTCATTTACAAAACCTCCGTTCTCTCCTGAAGTTACCACTATTTTTATAGAACTCCCTTTAAATGATATCCTGTTTTTGGCAGCAAGTCAATTACGATATTATTAAAAATAAATTACTAAGGGACACCCCCTTTTTGTGGTATACTATCAAGAGTTATGGAGGGTTTATGAAAAGGGTTGCTTTTTACACTTTGGGCTGCAAAGTGAACCAATATGAAACGGAAGCCATGGCGGAGGCCTTCGAGGACGCCGGATACAGCCAGGTCGGCTTTGACGAGGCCGCCGACGTGTATGTCATCAATACCTGTACGGTTACGGGCCTCAGCGCACGGAAATCGCGCCAGGCCATCCGCAGGGCGCGGCAGCTCAACAATGATGCGGTCGTGGCGGCCGTCGGATGCTATCCGCAGACGGCAAAGGCCGAAGTGGAGAACCTGCCCGAGGTGGATATTGTTGCGGGAACGGCCGAAAGGCTTAAAGTGCCGCAGTATGTGGAGGAATTCCTGGCCGGCCGGAAAAAGATCAATGCCGTGGGAGACATCATGCGGAGCCATTCCTTCGAGAAGCTGAAAATAGAGCGGTACAAGGATAGAACAAGAGCGTTTCTGAAGATCCAGGAGGGATGCAGCCAGTTTTGCTCCTACTGCATTATCCCCTATGCCCGCGGACCGATCCGGAGCAGGCCCCCGGAAGAGGTGATGGGCGAGGTGGAGAAGCTTTCGGCCGGCGGCTTCCGGGAGGTGGTCCTTACCGGGATACACATAGCGTCCTACGGGAAGGATCTGGGCGGGATCAGGCTGTTGGAGCTGGTCGAAAGGATTCATGCCGTGGGTGGGATCGAAAGGATCCGGATCGGTTCCATCGAGCCCACGCTCGTGACGGAGGAATTCGCGGCCGGCGCCGCGCGGCTGGACAAGCTTTGCCCGCATTACCACATTTCATTGCAGAGCGGCTGTGATGAAACCCTTGCGAGAATGAACCGGAAGTACACGACGGCGGAATACCGGAAGGCAGTGGACCTGCTTCGGAGCCATATTCCCGACGTTTCGATCACCACGGACGTGATGGTCGGCTTTCCCGGCGAAACCGACGAGGAATTCGAAAAGACCTATGAATTCCTGTCCGGAATCCATTTTGCCAAAATGCACATATTCAAATTCTCTCCCCGAAAGGGTACCCCCGCGGCGGAGTATGAACACCAGATCGACGGTACCGTAAAAGAGGCAAGAAGCGCCAGGGCCCTGGCGCTTTCGGACAGGGGGACCCTTGAATTCAATGAACGGTTCGCCGGAAAGGTCATGCCGGTGCTTTATGAACAGGAACTGAAGGAGGCGGAAGGCTTCTTTGAAGGGTACACTCCGAATTACATAAGAGTTGTGGCAAAGGGGCATAATAGGATTGCGGGAAATATTGCCATAACGCGCCTGAGCGCGGCCGAGGGCGATCATATGACGGGGGATATCCTCGAGAACCGGTGAGAGTTCCGGCTCATTCATCCCGTATGGTTTCCGGTAAAAATCGAAGAACCGCCGATATTTTCCCGGAAAAACGGGAACGGATTATTTCATTGCGATTAAACAAAGCGAAAGGATATTGCATAAAATTTCCGCTTGTATTATGATATTCATAGGCAAACATGTGTTTTGCGCGGAACGCAGGCGCTTTACCGGCAAGGGAGTGTTATTATGGCAAACAGCGAAACGATGATGTTCAAAATGGACAAGGATAAGGAAAACGAAGCCCGTGATATTCTTTTTACTGTTTATCAGGCGCTGAACGAAAAGGGGTACAACCCGATCAATCAATTGGTGGGCTATATCCTTTCCGGCGATCCGACTTACATTACGAACCATCTGAATGCCAGGAGCGTGATTCGCCGGCTTGAACGGGATGAATTGCTCGAAGAGATCATACGGTATTATCTTGAAAATAAAAAGGAAGGAAGGATCGAATCATAAAAACGGATTCTTGAGCGAGGGATTTTTCGTCCTTACAAGGCGGAGGAAGGCGCAATAATTGCTTTATTGCAACTGACGACAACGACGTAAGGGCGGAAAATAACCGCTCCAGAACCGGAATTTATGATTCGGCCATTCCTAAAGAAAACCCCGATCCGGTCGGGGTTTTTTGATGGGGCAGGGTGTAATGCAGTATACCGAACTTGGAAGAACCGGCATCACCGTATCGAAAATGTGCTTCGGAGCGCTCGTTATAGGCCCTTTGCAGGTCTCCCTCAGCGAGACGGAAGGGGCGAAGGTCATCCGTGCGGCCCTGGAGCAGGGAGTCAATTTTATTGACACCGCCGAGCTGTACGGGACGTACGGACATATTCGGGAAGCCCTGAAGGGCTGCGGCAAAAGGCCCGTGATCGCCGCGAAATCCTATGCCTACTCGGCGGAAGGCGCCGCCGGAAGCGTGGAGAAAGCCAGGCGGGAGATGGATGCGGATGTCCTGGACATTTTTCTCCTGCATGAGCAGGAGAGCAGGCTAACCTTGCGGGGACACCGCGAGGCGCTGGAGTTTTATCTGAATGAGCGCGAGAAGGGCAGGATAAGGGCTGTTGGGGTTTCGACCCATCATATCGAGGTGGTGAGGGCAATCTGTGAAATGCCCGAAATCGATGTTGTACATCCGATTGTCAATATTACGGGGATCGGCATTGCGGACGGGACCATCCATGAAATGCTGGATGCCGTCCAATCGGCATACGATAGGGGAAAAGGCGTTTACAGCATGAAGGCCCTCGGAGGCGGAAACCTGCTGCATTCGTACGACGAGTGCATGGATTTTGTCCTTGGAAAGCCGTTCATCCATTCCGTGGCAGTGGGGATGCAAAGCGTCGAGGAAGTCGAAATGAATATCTGCCGGTTCAACGGCGGGACGGTCCCCGACAGGCTGAGGAAGAATGCGGCGGAGAGGGAAAAGCGCCTGCATGTGGACTACTGGTGCGAGGGCTGCGGAAGATGCATCGAACGATGCGGGCAGGGGGCGCTTGCCCTCGTGGACGGGAAAGCGGCAGTCGACAGGGAAAAGTGCGTTTTATGCGGGTACTGCGGAAGCGTGTGTCCGCAGTTTGCAATCAAGATTTGTTGATCTGTGCGGATCACGGGAGAGAATAATGCGTATAATGGGAATTGATTTTGGGGACAGTAGAATCGGGGTTGCTGTAAGCGACCCGCTGGGATGGACGGCCCAGGGGCTGGAAACGATCCATTGGAAAGGATCCATGGAACGGCCTGCGGAGCAGATCAAACAGCTGGCGGCACAGTATGGCGTTGAAAAAATTGTCGTCGGGCTCCCGAAAAATATGAACGGCACCATCGGCCCGAGCGGCGAAAAGGCCATGGAATTCGGGGAACTGCTGGCCGGCATGACGGGCCTGGAAATCGTCAAGTGGGACGAGCGGCTGACAACGGTAGCGGCCAACCGGATGATGCACGAGGTGGGAATGAAAACCTCCAAAAAGAAAGGCGCCGTGGATCGGATCGCTGCCGTATTAATATTGCAGGGATATCTTGACAGCCGGGTAAAATAGGCGTAAGTTATTTATGTCAGAGTGAACGCCTGCATGTTGTGGATAGGGAGTCAAACATCCCCGTCCGACAGCGAAAAATATGGGAAGCGAAAAGGAGGATTGCTCATGGAGGACGAAAGAGACGATATTGTCATACTGGTTGATGAAAACGGGGATGAAGTTGAATTTGAACACATTGATACGATCGAGATGAACGGGAATGAATATGTAGTTCTTGCACCCCTTGAGGAAGACGATTCCGAAGAGAAGGACGAAGAGGAAGTAGTCATTTTGAAGGTTGAACATAATGAAGAGGGCGAAGATTCGTTTGTCACAATAGAGGACGATGAGGAACTGGATGACGTTTTCGACGAATTCCAGTCAAGGATGGAAGAAGAATTCGGTTCGGACGAATAAAAGGATTCTGCAGAGGGTCGGGGCTTATGCTCCGGCCCTTTTATAATACGGCGCATATGGCGCGGCACGGGCGCGCCGCCGTCCGGCCTACTGCGTTTCCTTCTTCAACTGGACCCGCTGCTGCTCGAAGATATACCGGATAATGCTGTCCTGGTCCTTTGGCGCCAGCTTGACGAAATGAAGCCCTATTTCATAGCTTTTGCTG
Source organism: Bacillota bacterium (assembly GCA_023411575.1). Taxonomy (GTDB): domain Bacteria; phylum Bacillota; class Clostridia; order Acetivibrionales; family DTU013; genus UBA1305. Next base: position 11,313 of record JAEYOP010000039.1, read on the forward strand.
TTCTTGATCTCAAAAGTTCCGTTGCGTACGACAACGCATTTTGCGGTCATCGTCATGCCGTTGACCTCAAACTCCACATGAATTTCCGTATTTTTCGGGATATCCACTTCCGTCACGATACACAGGCCGGAACCGCTTATATTCTTTGTAAAGGCCTTGAGGGCGGATTTCCTGTCCAACTGGTCCTCCCTCCCGGTGATCCAGACCAGGGCTTTTGTCATATGATCCAGCCTGTAGTAGTTTCTTCTCTGGATCTTTTCAAGTCCTCCCTCCGGCTGAACGATCAGTACGGCAATATTCCCCCGGTATTCCCTGTTGGTCACGCCGGCCGAAAACCCGAGCAGACCCAGCTTCATGTGCATGAAGGTCAGACGGACCTGCGCCTGAAGGGGGATATAGATCAGCCTGGCTTCAAAAATAGGCGCGGAAATCATCAGGCCGCCATCGTTCTGGACCTCCAGCAGTTGGCTGACATAGGTGTTGCCAATTCTCTCGCCGCTTCTATTCAGGAGTTCGAGTTCAAGCCTTGTACCGGGGCGGATTTCCTGAGGCGTCATTCACAGATTCTCCTGGGATGAATTTATAGTTTTATTATAAAGGCTAGTCTCTCTTTTTCCAAGGACTATCTTCAGAAAAAGAAAATTTTCGCCGCTTAAAGGGATTCAGACCTCCCAAAATGATCCATGATTTCAGCGGCAAATCTTCTTTTTGTCACAGCGCAGAACACCATCTGGAAAAGCAGGTACCCCATAGTGACCAGGGACAGGTCGGCAATGCTGATAAATCGAAGAGGACTGTTTTTCAAATCAATATAGATATACAGGAGCGCCATCAAGGCTCCTATGACAGGCGGCAGGAAAAAAAGAATCCCCAGCTCTCCGGACAGATAGTTCCGAAACTCTTTTTTACGTATCCCGATATAGAAGAACTTACGGTATTTTTCTCTCTCTTCTTCAATTTCCGAAAACAGCTTGAAAGAAATGACCGATGCAGAGGAGATAAAGAACAAGAGACCAAGGAATACTGTCAGGAACAATAGCAGGGAACCCTCGCTCCTTATTTTTTCATATGTCCCGATCCTTGAGCCGAGCGACGGGAAATCGCCGTATCGGTGCTGCTTCGCTGCCGGTAATGTGTCGGAGATGTCCAGACGGCTTTCCAGCTTCTTTGATATTTCCGATGTCCTTCTCCAATCCTGGTAGTTCACAAGCCTGAGGTACCCGATCTGTGAAGGTAGGACGGAAATTTTCAACCGGCTGTAATCCAAGTCATTGAGAACAAGGATAATAGAATTCAGAGAATTTATCTTGTTCAGCGGCTGGCCTGACATCTGCTTCTGGAGCTCGAAGCGGAATCGGTCTGAGCCGGCAGTCAGGATACATTCGTTGATCTGCGGACGATTCTCTTCGCTCAGGGCCATCTCAGCCGGACACAATAGGACATAATGCCCGCTTTTTATTGCAAGGTTCTCTTTATCAAGATCATTATAGCCTTTGTTTGATAGCACGGTGACGTTGAAGCGGTATTCGCTTTGCATTTCTGCTTCGATCAATTCCAGCTTTTTTTGCACCGACGGTTTAACATCACCGAGGGTCAGGATGTTTTGCAGTTCCTGCTCCGGTATGTTTCCAGCCCCCTGCCTTTCTATATATGCCAGATGCCAGGGTTGGTCTCTTTCCGCGATGACAGTGGCCTGGAGCAGGCAGGAGAAGGCTGTTCCTATGAGATAGACCGTTATTGCGCTCAGCATTGTAGTCAGGAAAAGCACGGTTTTGCTGCGGAAAATTTTGTGCCGGATACCGGATATTCCGGGCAGGTTTTTGTAATACAGGCTTTTGTTCCTCTCAAAGAGGAATGCAAGCGCATTCCCGAACTGGGATATGGTAAAATACAATCCGGTAAAGCAGATGATAACGAAAACCGTGGACATTTCCCTGACATGGATCATTTCAAGCGTATTCACGTATTTGAGCCCGAAGGACAGGGAAAACAGAAAAAGACCTGAAATTCCAAGCAGAGGGCTGTCAAACCAATCCTTTTCGTTTATCCTGGACGATTTAAAGTTATCGATGATTTCCGCTCTGCCTGCGATGACGCTGCTTATGGATGATATGGTGACAAATTCAACGAGAAAAAGCAGGATCGTCGAGATATAGCTTGCACGGAAAAACAGAAACTGCATTTTTTCAAGATTCAACAGGTTTACCACAATCAGAAAAAACAACCTGGAAAACACCGTCCCTGCAATTAAGCCGGTAACGAGCGAAGCCGCGGCAATCAAACCGTGTTCGATCAGCAGCATCCTTCCGATTGACCGGTTGCTCATACCAAGGATCAGAAATAACCCAAATTCTTTTTTTCGTGATTTTGAAAAGGACGTATAAGCATAACCAAGAAACAGGACAGAAAAAATCAGGATCGATACGAGGGTTGCGTTAAAGATGTCTTTCGTACTGCTTTTCAGTGTCCGATTTATGCCGTTGTTGAAATAGATCGAGGAGAACATGAAAAACACCATGATCGTAAAGCTGCTGCACAGGAAAAAGGATAGGTATCTTCTGGCATGCGCCTTGAACATCTTGATTGAAATCTCTTTAAAGGTCATTCTGTTCACCTCCCAGCACTGCCAGACAATCCAGTATCCTGTCGTAAAATTCTCTTCTGTCATCTTTGCTTACGATCTCCATGCTGACTTCTCCGTCCTTGATGAAAACGATCCTTTTGCAATAGCTGGCGGCATACGCGTCGTGGGTTACCAGCAGGATGGTGGTGTTCATTTCCTCGTTCATTTTCCGGAAACACCGCATGACAGTACCGGCCGATTTTGAATCCAGATTTCCCGTGGGCTCGTCGGCAAACACAATGGCGGGATTATTGACCAGAGCCCTTGCAACAGCCGCTTTTTGTTGTTGTCCGCCTGATACATTGTATGGGTACTTGCCGGCTATGGCATCGATATCGAACCGGGCCATGACCTCGTCGGCTGTGACCGTCATCTCAGCTGTGCCCCTGCGGTCCAGGATCATTGGCAGCATTACGTTTTCCCGGATCGTCAGGCTGTCCAGCAGATTGAAGTCCTGGAATACGTATCCGAGCTTTTGCCGCCTGAAAAGAGCCAGATCCTCCTTGTCCAAGGTATTGATACTTTTTCCGGCTATCTCGACGCTTCCGGACGTCGGGTTGTCTATTCCGCTCAGTATGTTCAGCAGTGTGGTTTTGCCGCTGCCCGAAGGCCCCATAACGCCGACGAATTCCGACGCTTCTATGGCAATACTGATTCCGTTTAAGGCATATGTGGAATTCTCTCTGTCCTTCCCGCCATATATCTTTGATAAATTCTTTGCACACAATACCGGCATTGTCTTACCTCCGTATCATCTTTTATGGCAACATTCTATCGTTACAGGGCATCCGCAGCCATAGAAGAACCTTAAAACAAGCTTACAGTTTTGAAAGGTAGGATATGATGACACTGGTGCCTTTGCCCGCATCGGACTCAATACGGATACCGTGACCCAGCTTTTTTGCAACGGCAGAGGCGATATAAAGACCAATTCCTGTCGCATTGCCGGACTTTCTCCCGTTTTCGCCTGTAAAGAACGGTTCGAATATTCTTTTCAAATCGTATGATGGTATGCCGATCCCCTCGTCTTTTATGGTAAGAAAGGTGGTCGCGCATTGCCGTTCAATGGTGAACAGGATGCATTTGTTTTTTGTTTCCGGGGCTCTCTCCGCAGCACTTGCAGAATGGGAATACTTGATGGCGTTGGAGACGATCTGGCCGATCATCAGCTCATTCCATTTCCGGTCCGACAGCACGGTCATTTCATCTCCGGCATATTCAAGCCTGGGGAATACGTTGCTGTATATGAACTGGCTTTTTCTTGCGTTTATAACGTTTTTTACGGAAGCTGCCAGATCGACCTGCTCAGGCACATAATCCCCGGCAAAATCCTCAAGCCTGAGCAGGTTGAGAACCTGGTCCAGCATATTGTCAAGCTTCTTGTTCTCCTCGCCCAGGTCAGCCAGCAAATCCGGCACATCGGAACCGGCAGCCGGGTTACGGCTGACGTGACCCCAGACGGGGGAATCCCATTCCTCTCCTTTCATCTTACGGAGGATCAGATCCGTTACGGAGACAGGGGCTTTCATATTGTGAATCCACTGAGAAAGGAAATGCTGCCGCTCTTTATTCGAGTTTCTGATATCTGCAATCTCTTGCAGATATTTTTTATGAATGCCGTTTATTGCTTCTGCAGCTGCTTTTTGCTCCCATGTCGAAGGCGACAATTTATATGATGCATTTTCAATGCAATTTTGAAGATCCCTGTTGAATCTGGAGTACCGGACCCACTCTATCAGGGACAAAACAAGGAAAAGAAAGGAACTAACCGCCAGGGGATAAAGCAGTTCCACCGGCACTCCTGCGGAGAGACTGTAAAAAAGAGCCAGAAGCAGGGTGTTCAGGAAGAATGCGGCTATCATTGGCGCTTTGTCCTTCAGGAACCCCGATAGTATTTTTCTGTCCATGAATGTTGCTCCTTATTCGTATTGGAATGGGAGACAGTCAATCCTTCAGCAAAGTGGAATCAAAGAGGTAGCCGGCTCCTCTTTTGGTCCTGATCACATCGGTCAATCCCAACTCCGCCAGTTTGGCCTTTACCCTCGTTACATTTACTGTCAGGGTGTTGTCGTCGACAAAGGTGCTGTCGTCCCAAAGCTCTTCGAGCAGTTCCTCCCTTGTTACGATCCTGTCCTTTTTCCCGGCCAGCTTGCGGATCAGCTTGAACTCGTTCTTGCTGAGTTCTGAAAATCTGTTCCTCCAGGTCATCCGGAAAGTACTTTCATCCAGAGAAAATCCGCATATGGAGAGTTCGGGACCGCCTTTTCCCGAATACTCGCCGCTGTACCGCCGAAAAACAGCTTTGATCTTGGATAACAGGATTTCCGGATTTACTGGTTTTACGATATAATCATCCGCTCCGGATTCGATTCCCAGGATTTGCTCCATCTCGCCGGATCTGGCCGAAATAATGAGAATCGGCACGCAGGATTTCCGCCGGATGGATCTGCAAAGGTAGTAGCCGTCGGAGCAAGGAAGATTGATATCAAGAAGGACAAGGTCCGGGTGAACTTTCTCGAATTGCCTTTCGATATCCCGAAAATCGGTTATGGTTGAGACGCAATATCCATACTTTTCAAGATACTCCTTCAAGAGGCTCTGCAGTTTTTCGTCATCCTCTATAATAAGCAATTTATACATGGACTCCCCCATATAATGCCAGATACCAAAATCATTATATATTTTTTTTCATAAAAAGCATAGTGCATTATTGCATTAGGTCGCATTATAGCCGCATTATTGCGGGTGGATGCAAGTGGGGTTTTAGGTTGTAATATTGTCCGGATTGTGATATAATCAATGACATTTGAAAACAAAACTACGGGAGGTTTCTTTATGAACGACAGACTCCGCCTGGTTTTGGCAATAGGCCTGTTCACTCTATTGATGACTGCCTGCAGCCAGCAGGGAAAAGACGAGCAGCCGTCGACTGTTCAGGAGACTTCTTCCGTGACCGTGCAGACTCCCGCGCCTACCGCCCCGGAAGCCATAGCAGAGCCTGCGACGGCGGCCGAGGAGGGTTTTGTCCTTCCGCAGGAAGGAATACGGCCGGTCGCAGTTATGATCGACAATGAAGGGACCAGGGTTCTGCCCCAGGGAGGACTGGACAAGGCGCAGATCATCTACGAGGTGATCGTGGAAGGCGGCGAATCCCGGTATATGCCTGTCTTCTGGGGGACGAATCCCGAGATGATAGGCCCTGTCAGGAGCTCCAGGGATTATTTCCTGGACTACAGCATGGAGCATGACGCCATCTATACCCATTTCGGGTGGAGCCCCAAGGCCAAGGCGGACATTTCCGCCCTGAAGATCAACAACATCAACGGGCTGTATGTCGGAACCGATGTGATCTGGGACTTGACAAAGGACAAGGGAAACTGGCAGGATTCCTACACTTCCATGGAAAAACTGCAGAAATATATCGCAAAGCTAAAATACCGGACCACAACGGAAACGAAGCTGCTTTTCCACTACAATCAAACCGATGTGGTGCCCGCGGATGGACAGAGCGCGAATAAAATCGTCCTGAAGTATTCCGCGTCCAACTTTTCCAGTTATGAATACGACAGCTCGTCCGGCGTTTACAAGCGTTTCCGGAAAGGAAAGCCCCAGATGGAACGCGTCAGCGGCAAGCAGCTTACGACGAAGAACATTATTGTGCAGTTCACGCGCAATTCCGATATTAAGGGCGATACCAAGGGGCGCCAGGAAATGGACACCACCGGAAGCGGCAAGGGGTATTTCATTACGGACGGCAAGGCGATCGAAATAAAATGGTCCAAGGAATCCAGAAAGGCGCAGACGGTCTATACGGACAAGAACGGCAGCCGGATCGCGCTGAACCGGGGACAGACCTGGATCCAGGTGATGCCTGTGAATGCAAAGGTAACCATGGAATAATCTCTAAAATTTGTGTTTATCTTTATACTGGTGGGTATAAATAAACCAATAAAAATTTTGATTGTGAAAGGATGGTCGGATTTATGAAGAAGTTGTGGAGATGCAGTGTGTGCGGATATGTTCATCAGGGAGACGAGGCCCCGGATGCATGCCCGAAGTGTGGCGCGCCCAAGGAAAAATTCCAGGGATTGAGCGCCGAGGACGCGGAGAAAATATATAAATCGGACAGGACCAATGACATTCACATGGAATTGGTTACGCTTGCCGGCAGGATCGCCGCTTTGGCCCAGGAGGGAATCGATTTGAACCTGGACCCGCCCTGTGTCGCCCTGTTCAAAAACGCCCTGCAGGAATCCTGGGTAATCAAGCAGAGGTCAAAGGCCGAGATGGAAGGCCACATGAAAAAGGGTAAATGGTAAGAAGACAAATGGCAAAAAGGCGGGTGCGAATCGTAATATAATTCTATATCATCCATTAAATTTCCAGTATTGTATTAAATGGAATCCTGATACATGATTGACATCCATTAACATTTATGCTAGCATATATCTAGAGGCATTTCGCAGCTGCTGCTGCGAAGTGCCTTATCGTTTACTTGGGGATATGTAATTTAATACCAAAAAAATTATGGCATAAAGGGAGATGGAAATGTGTAAAGAATCAATATCCAGGAGAATGTTTGAGTTTCTTTCCAACCACATCATGGAGGTGGAAAGGCGGAAAAGCGTACTGATCGGGGAGTACTACAGGGAAAAGGCGGAAGAGGCTATGGAGGTCGAGAGCTTTTTCAGGGAGTACGTAAAGGCGGTGAATCAGTTCCTGAGTACGGTGGAAGTCGGAAAAGGCGGCGATGAGCACTGCCCGATTGTCATTATCGGGAGCACCGTGGAGGTACAGGACCTGGATGACCCTGAAACGTACCGGTACCGTATCGTATACCCCTACTCCAAAAAGGCGGATGCGAAAATAGACGACGCATCGTGCCTGTCGCCCCTGGGAAGGGCATTATTGCTCAACCGCATCAACCAGCAGGTAAATATCAGCATTCCGGCAGGAGAGCTGCGCTATGTCATAAAAAAGATTACTGTGCACGAGCAGCCGGTTTCCGGGCACAAGGAAACACAGAAGCTCACCAGTGTATCTTCAGCCAGCGTTGACCTGACAATATAAAGCTCCATCCGGAGGGTTCACCATGGGAAGCAGAATTTTTTTGACCAGACCTGTTTTTGAATGGCTCATCGAGCAGCTGGTCTTTATTGAAGAAAATGCGGATGAGCTGGCCGATTTTTATTATCTGGACCTCCCGGAGGAACAGAAAAAAATAAAACAGTTCTTTGCGGAGTACAGCAGAAAAATCGAATCGGAGCTGGAAAGAGTCGATGTTGTAAGTGCTGCCGGACAGTTCGGCTCCGCCGGGCAGCTGAACGAATTTCCCTTTATTATTATCGGGAGCCGGGTCCGGCTGGCAAGTCCGGGCAATAACGACGGCATGACCTTAAAAGTGATCCATCCCGTCCAGAAAAGTACAAACGGGCGCGGCGGCGAAGTGACCTATTTGTCCGCTTTAGGCAAGGAATTGCTGTTGAAGGAAGTAGGAAGCGAAGTTGCGGTCAGCCTGCCCGAAGGCGCGGGACAATACCGGGTGGAATCCGTCAAGCTCCTGTGATCCGATCCGCAACGCGTATGCATGGGGTGTTACAGGGTTGAAATAGGGTAGTACAGGTCGCATTCGCAGTACTGCCTGCTGCATTTTGCATAATTGATCTGTTCGAAACTGAAGCGCTCCTGCAGGTCAAATCGAATCGTGGGCATCCAGGTTTCAAAGACATAAGTCCAGATCGCTCCCAGCGTTTTTGAGGAGATATCTTCCGGGCGGTGCGGCCCCATATAGGTGAAAACGCCGTATTTATGGGGCTTGATCCGCTTCACCTCCATACCGGGCGGGATAATGCTGTTCTGATCCACTTTAACGGAGGGCCGATACCAGGTAAACCCCCGGTCGGGTTCGGGAACCAGGGTATAGCCGATATAGACGTCCTTTTCCACCGGATTGATGATTTTCGGCCGTTCCAGGTAGAAAAAATCGACTCCGTACTTGTTTGCCGTCTGGTTTATCCTGTTGTCTTCATGAAAAATCCGGTATTCGGGGCCTGCGATGGAAAAGGCCGGCAGTATGGTGGTCGACCGATAGAACACCAGGCCCTCGCCGGCGCAGTTCATAAAATCCGCGTTAAACCGGTCCAGAATCTTCAAGGCGCAGGGATTCCTGCGCCATTTTGCCGGGGTCGTATCGAACTCTTCCTTGAATACCCGGTTATAGGTCCTTTCACAGCCGAAGGAATACCGGGAGGAGATGAATTCGATGCTGTTCCTTTCATTCAGCAGATCGCCCAGGGAAAGGGCGATCCTCCTCCGGCGGACATATTCCATCAGCCCCGTGGAGGTGGCGCCTTTCCAGATCCGCAGCAGGTGAAACTTGGAAATGTTCACGTTTTCCGAAATGCAGTCCAGGTTAAGCGGCTCCAGGAGGTTCGCCTCAATATATTCGGTGGTGTCCTTGATGATTTTCAGAATATAATTGTCCATCTTTTCACCAATTCCATCTGAGAACCTGTTTAGCATCTGTTGGCGCTAAACAGGTTCTCAGCAATTTTTGTCCTGTATTCAAAAAAACGGTGTAGTATAATTCTACCATTACCGGGAAGGGAGAACAAGTGTTTTGTCGCCCGGGAGACAGAGGAAACAGGGAGGCGGTCCGGATGGAAGAAAAGCTGCAATCCGAACTGAAAGAGCGGTATATGGCCGCGACGGAGGGTTTTATCGACAATATACGGGACGATCCGAACGTCATTGCCGCAATTGTCGGCGGAAGCCTGGCCTATGACATGGTCTGGGAAAAAAGCGACATCGACATGACGCTGATCGTCCGCGACCAGCTGTTGAAAAAGCAGGAATATTGCATTATGGAAGACGGCATAACCATCAATGTCTACCTGATGCAGCGAAGCGCCTTCAAGAGGGGAATGGAAAGGAATATCGGCGGTTCGATGCACCAGTCCTACTTTGCGAAAGGGAAAATGGTCTATTCGACGGACGACAGCCTGTACGACTATTTTGAAGAGATCAGGACCATCGGCGGCGACGACGTCGCGCTATCCATGCTGTATTCGGCCAGCGAATTGATCAGCCAGCGCGACAAGTGCATGAAATGGCTCACTGTCCGGAAGGACCCGCTTTATGCGCAGTATTACCTGCTCAAGGCGGCTGAAGTCATAGCAAGAATGGAAGTTTGCCTGAACAGGGAGCCCTTCGGCCGGGACTCCATACAGAGAGCCGTGGAACTGAATCCGGAGGTGCTCAATCCGATTTATTCCGATCCGATGTCCCACCATATGAGCGAGGAAGAGATCCGGGGCGGCATCCGGCTGATCGACGAGTACCTGGTCCGGCGGATGGAAGTGTATAAACAGCCTGTGCTGGACTTTATGGCCGACCAGGAAGTGAAGACGATGACACTGATTTCGAACTATTTCCATTCGGAAGGTCACTTTTTGATCGAGGTATTTGACTATCTGTCAGAACAGGGAGTGATTGAAAAGGTGTCGCAAACCATCCGAATCACGCCGAAAAGCAGGATGGCCATGGAGGAGATCGGCTATTTGTACGTGCCGTGAACCCTGGCGGGAACCTGCCGAGGAGCGGAATTACAGGAAGGAGAATAGAAAGAAATGTCAGTCAGAACAACCATTGAAATCTCCGGCGCGAAGCAAAACAATCTCAAGAACATCTCCGTGGAAATCCCGAGGGATAAGCTGACGGTCATCACGGGCGTGTCGGGCTCCGGCAAATCCTCCCTGGCATTCGACGTGATCTACGGAGAGGGTCAAAGGCGTTTTCTGGACTCCATCTCCAACTTTGCGAAGAGCCGGATCAGTCAACTGAAAAAAGCAAAGGTGGATTATGTGCGGGGCCTGTCGCCCGTGATCGCCATCGAACAGAAAAAGGGCAACAACAATCCCAGATCGACGGTGGGCACCGTAACGGATATCAATGATTACATGAGGCTCCTGTTTTCAGCGGCGGGCACCGGCCGATGCCACGAATGCGGCCACCCGCTCAGGCAGCTGTCCGCCGCGCAGATGGCGGAGCGGATCGCATCGCTGCCCTCCGGTACGGTGATTGAGCTGCGCGCGCCGGTTTACCGGATCTACGGGGAAGACTACGACTATACTTTTAACAGGCTCCGGGAAAAGGGATACAAAAACCTGATGGTGGACGGAGAACCGTTTTCACTGGCGGAAAAAAGGGAACTGGACGAATCGAAGGAATACCGGATCGAACTGGTCATTGACCGCTTTACCTTGAAAAACGACAGCTACATCCAGTTGACAAAGTCTATTGAGGCTGCCATGCTGGCGTTGGAGGAGGACATCATGATCAAGGCCGAGGTGGTCGGCGGAGTAGACAAGGCCTTCTATGAAGGGTTTGCCTGCCCGGAGCACCATTATGCGCTCTGCGAAATGCAGCCGTTCCACTTTTCCTTCAATACGCCGGCAAGCGCCTGCCATACGTGTATGGGCGTCGGTATGTCCTATGTGGTGGAGCCCCGTTTCCTGATCGTCGCTCCTGAAAAAAGCATAAACAAGGGGGCATTGAAAAATACCGTTTATAACCCGTCGGGGAAGGACAGCTACCGGACGGTCATGATGTACAGCCTGTCGCAGAAGTACAACTTCAGCCTGGACACTCCGTTCAACGAGCTTCCGAAGCATATCCACGACATTCTTTTCTACGGAACCAAGGGAGAGGTGGTTCCGATGCTGCAGCCCCCCTTCTCGCAGAAGCGAAACTGGATCACCGGCCGCGACAGGCCCTTCTGGGGCTTCGTGCATGAAATGGAGAGCTGGTACAAGCATTACATCCGGAGGTCCTCTACCACGGAAGCATTTGAACCGACCTTCATCAAAGAGTGCATGATCGAAAAGATCTGCCCCGAATGCAACGGCGCAAGGCTGAAAAAGCAGAGGCTGTCGGTTACGGTCGGCGGCAGGAACATCGATCAGCTCAGCAGGATGCAGCTGCCGGAACTGTTGGAATTTCTTCATTCCCTGAGCTTTGAGGAGGAAATCCGGGATGTGGCGACCTCCGTTATCCGGGAGATCAGCAATCGGCTGGAGCTCCTGATCGACATCGGCCTTCATTATATCAACCTCGGCAGGCGGAGCGACAGCATCTCGGGCGGCGAAATGCAGCGGATCAAGATGTCCACCCAGATCAGCAGCGAGCTGATGGGAATGCTGTATGTAATGGATGAACCGAGTATCGGGCTTCATCCCCGGGACTCCGGAAGAGTCATCGAAACAATGCGGAAATTGAGGGATATCGGCAATACGGTCATTGTTGTGGAGCACGATGTGGATACGATCCGGGCGGCGGACCATATCATCGAAATCGGTCCGGGCCCCGGGGTACACGGCGGAAACATCGTGGCTTCCGGCGCGATCGGGGACATCATGGCGGAGCCCGCCTCCGTCACGGGCCGCTACTTATCCGGAGCGGCCCGTATCCCGGTCCCGAAGAAGCGAAGAAACCTTGGGGACACGTTTCTGTCTATCCAGGGGGCCCGGGAAAACAACCTGAAGGATGTGGACCTGGATATCCCGCTGGGCGTGTTTATCTGTATAACCGGCGTATCCGGCTCAGGCAAGAGCTCCCTGATCAACGAGATCCTGTACAAGCAGTTGAAGGTGGACAAGACGGGGGCCCGTATTGTGGCCGGCGAGCACGACTTCCTTTTTGGCGCGGAGCTGATCAACAGTGTCATCAACATTGACCAGACGCCGATCGGAAGAAACAGCAAATCCAACCCCGCCACCTATATAGGGATCTATGACAAGATCCGCGAACTGTTTGCCATGCAGCCGGAGGCCGTTGCCCGCGGGTACCGGGAGATCGACTTCAGCCTGACCCACGCCAACGGGACCCGCTGCGAGCACTGCGCCGGCGACGGCATCATCGTGACCAGCCTCCAGTTCATGGCCGATATTGAAACCGTCTGCCCGGTCTGCAAGGGAATGCGTTTTTCGGAGGAAGGGCTCGAGATCAAATATAAGCGGAAGAGCATCGCCGAGGTGCTGGAAATGACGGTGGAAGAAGCGCTCGTCTTCTTCGGGGACAATACTTATCTCAAGCACAAGCTCGGCATTATGAACGAGCTGGGGCTGGGATACATGTGCCTCGGGCAAAGCTCGACGACGCTTTCCGGGGGAGAAGCGCAGCGGATTAAACTGGCGTATGAACTATCGAAGATCAAGCGGGGAGCGCACAACCTGTATATCCTTGACGAGCCTACGACGGGCCTTCACCTGTCCGACATCCAGAAGCTGCTGGATTGCTTGAACAAGCTTGTAGACAAGGGACATTCGGTGCTGGTGATCGAGCATCATCTGGACGTGATCAAATCGGCGGACTATATCATCGATATGGGGCCGGAAGGCGGCAACCAGGGCGGGCTCGTCGTGGCGGAGGGTACGCCGGAGCAGGTGGCCCGGGTGGAGAAATCCTATACGGGCAGGTTCCTGCGGGAGGTATTATGACAAAAACCCGGCTGATCCCGGAAAACGGAAGGATCAGCCGGGTTTTTTGCGAGAACTGGCGAGAGTTGTTTACTTGGACAGCTTCTGCACACGAAGGCCGAAGTCGGCGTTTGCATCATAGGTGACCTCGCCGTAGCCCACGTTGAAGTCTTCCAGGAACCGGCCTTCGAACCAGAAGCTTTCCCCATAGCTGTTCTTGTGCACTTTTTGGAGGAAGAAGCCGGCAAACCCGATGATCTTAATCGATACATTGCCGCTGGTGCTGGTATCCCGCTTGAGCATCGACTGTACGACGGGAATCAGCATGACTCTTCCGTCGCCCAGCTTTGCCTTGGTATAGTCCGTGTTGGGATCCTTGGAGATCCTTTTCGCAAAGGCGTCGACGGATTCCCTTCCACCGCTGGAAGGGCCGAGGTAGTACATTTTCTGGTTGATGGTGAAAGTCTTGTGATAGCCGTTTTCCAGCCAGTAGATATAATTGGAGAAGTTGGTGTTCTGCTCTATGTATACGTTCATGTAGTCGAATTGGTACGGATACGGGTTGGAGATCGGATAATTTTTGTATACGGAATCGGTGCGGTAATCGTTGGGGTAAGAATAGTCGCTTGGATAACCCGTCTTGTTCGATGCGGTTTTCGGGAAGTCCAGGAAGTCTCCGGAACCATACATTCGCATGACATATACATGGTCGAAATCAAAAGCGGCGGGTTTGGGGATGACAAAAGGCACGATCCAGGGCACGCTGCCCGCAACGCCCACACTGGCGGTCGCGTCCGCGGACAGGACATTTTCCTCTACCCCCAGCAATTTGCCGAAGAAGGTGGGCTCCGTCCGGTTGATCCCCACCGAAACGGACTTTTTGTCCGCTGCGACCTTGACGACGGTCGTGTCTCCTGTTTTGCCGTTGCCTGCGGCATAGCTCTTTGCGGCCGTATCGGCCTGGACCGAAGAATCCGGCAGTTCCATGGCTCCGGCCAGTGCGGCAGCGTCGGCCGCATTCTGCAGATCCGCTTTTGTAAGCGACATCATTCCCACGTCGATGACGATAGCGGCAAAGCCCAATATGGCTACCATCAGCAAGGCAACCATGATCAGGGACTGGCCGTTATTTCTTTTTAACAGTGAATTCAGCTTTTTCATGATAATCCCTCCGTAACACCCTGCTTCCGGGGGCGGCGCGCAACATATCTATCCTATTTTCCATGGTTCTATTTTCATTATATACTTCCGCCGGAATCCATAAATAGGCCGGCATATTCAAAAATCGTGGTACTATGTACCCATGACCAATGGGTGGTTTCTTCCGGCGCGAAGAAGGGGTTTACATCCATGACAGAATGGCTTATAATAATTGAAAATACGTTGAAAACGATGAACAAGAAGAGTAAATACGGGAAGACATTGCAGAGAGTCGCCGTTGGTGGAAAGGCGATATGGACGCCCGCATTGAATGGACTTGTGAGCGCAGCCTGAATGTTACAGTAGGAGCTGCCGGGAAACGTACCCGTTATCAAGGCGTCATGTATGTCCGTACATGGATCGAGCGAGCGTTTTACGCTAATTTAGGTGGTATCGCAGGGGAAACCTCTTGTCCTATTTCAGGGCAAGGGTTTTTTTATTTGTGGGGCGTGGCGGGTGCCCACGGATTTTGCCCCGGCGTTTCGAAAGGAGGTGGTCGGATATGGAGGATGGCTGGTGGCGCTGCAATTCTGAACTCGAAAGGAAAGAAAAATGGAGGTATTGTCATGGAGAAGAAAAAAAGAATATTGACCGGGGAAAGGCCCACGGGCAGGCTTCATATCGGACATTATGCCGGAAGCCTGGCAAACAGGGTAAAGCTGCAGCAGGAATATGAAACGTTTATCATTCTTGCAGATGTCCAGGCGCTGACGACGCATTTCGAAAGGCCGGAAGTGCTGGAGAGGGCCGTTTATGACGCTGCTCTCGACAATCTTGCCGTAGGGATCGACCCTGAGGCGTCTACGTTTTTTATCCAGTCGCTCATCCCTCAAATAGCGGAATTGACGGTGTTTTATTCCATGCTGGTCACCGTGAATGTGTTGAGGCACAATCCGACCATTAAAACGGAAGCGGAACAGTATGGCTACAAGGATCTGACCTACGGCTTTCTCGGCTATCCGGTGAGCCAGGCGGCGGATATCACCTTTTGCAAGGCGGATTTGGTGCCGGTGGGCGAGGACCAGCTTCCGCATATTGAAGTTGCACGAAAGCTGGTAAGGCGCTTCAATTCACTGTATAAACCCGTGCTCATCGAGCCGGAGGCATTGGTGGGGGACTGCCCGAGGTTGAGGGGCCTGGATGGAAACGCCAAAATGGGGAAAAGCCTGAACAACGCCATTTATCTGTCCGATCCGGAAGAGGAGGTGACCCGGAAAGTGCGGAGCGCTGTCACGGACCCCGGCCGGGTAACCTTGTCGGATAAGGGGAATCCGGACATCTGCGTTGTCTATTCCTATCATAAGGCTTTTAATACGGCGGAATGCGGGAACATCGAAGAAATGTGCAAAAGCGCCGGGATTGGCTGTACAGCTTGCAAAAAGCGGCTGGCGGCAGTCCTGGACGGATTCCTTTCGCCGGTACGGGAACGGAGAAGGCGGTTCGAAGAAAAAGAGGGCTTTTTGAAAGAGCTTCTGATGGCCGGGACGGAAAGGGTACGGGATATAGCGGGGCAGACGGTGGAGGAAGTCCGGGATGCCATGGGCATCCGGTATTTTTAGGCGGGGGACAAGGACACGAGGCGGACATCGTCCGAGGGATGCCAACCGAGCGCTGTGGCGCATTGCCTGCCGGTTTTAAGGAAGCTCTGTCGTGCGCTTGACAATATTTAGCATAAGATATAATATCATGAATATGGAGACAAAATTCACCTTTGGCAGGGTATTGAATATATTTTTCAGTCATATGACGGCGGGCGCCTCCGAGCTTGCTGATCGCTATGTTTACAGAGACAGAACGCTCATCTATAAATGGCTGCGCGATAGGGCTTTCCCCTCCAGGCCGCTCATTCCTGATATTATCCGGTTCGCCATGGATAAATCCAGCGAAGCGACGCGCCCGATCATCCGGAGCAGGATCAATGAGTGCATTGCCTCCTCGGACCTGTCGCCTGCGCAAAAACAGGAACTCATTCAGGAGGAGGCTTTTCCGGATTACCTTTTGAATGTGATCAATGCGCTTGCGGTTTTGTGGAAAAAGGACAAGGGAGGCGGCGCGGAGGAGAACGAATCGGAAGCTGCAAACCTTCCGCCTGTCACGACGTGTTCGTCGGAGGATGAAAGGCAGGATGTTCCACCGGCGATTTGTGCGGCGCCGCCGGAAGACAGCCCTCAGCCCCCTGCGTGGGACAGTCCGCATCAGGCTGATCGTGCGATACATATCACATTCTCCTACGAGACGCTGCTCAATATCTTCCTTGCAGCAATAGCATGCGTTGCCGGCGACGGGCTTTGGGTCGTACTTGCCTGGATGCTGCGCTGGCCCGGGAACGCCTGGATGCGGGGCGGAGGCTTGCCGGCCTTCCTGTGGGGACTTCTCTTTGCGTTCCCCGTTATGACGCTGGCGCTGCTGCCGCCGCGCGGCGCAGGGTCCCATAGGATCGGGCGGGGCGGCAAGCTGCTGCTGGCAGGAGGCTTTTCAGCCGCTGGCGGCACGGCCGGGTTTCTGCTGGCCCAAGCCGGGCTTGGAGAGCTGTTCGCCGGATGGGGCGCCGCTCCTGCCGCGAAAGAAATCCTCCTTGTTTTTATCAGCGCACTCGTCCTGACCTTTCTTCCGACGCTTGCTTTGCTGGCGTTGCTGCACTTCCCAAAGACCGGAACCGTATCCTTCCTCCTGATGGAGTTCGGCCCCGCGCTATTGTGCGTTCTGTTTGCCCTTCCGGCAATTCTCGCGGGAGGCCGGTCCGGCGGAACGTTTTGGCTGGGCGGATTTCTTGCGGGCGCGGCTGCGAAGCTTGCGATGTATCTTTTCGTCCGGCGGGTGCTGAAGGGAGTAATTCCCCGGTTATCCCATGGCCCCGGTTATAACTTGAAAGAAGAGGGCGGATTTCATTAGTTCAATCTGTAGTTCGCGTTCTTCTTTCACTTTGCCAAAATCTTTTGGATACATGAGGTTGGTAATTACTATTGCGTATTCCGAAGCGACTAACGCATGCCACCGGACATGGGGTGTTGCTGCAACTTGCCCCATAGCGCGTAATACTTTTGCTTTTATCAGGTTTTTTTCTTCACGGGCAAGACGGTTTATCCTACCGGCAACTTGCAGTGCATCCTGGAATCTTGCTTCACCATCCTGCCATTTTGTAATAATGGCAAAACACTCTTCAATCGCAGTGGAACGTTCAATTCCGCTGATGTTCAAAATATGCTCGGCAAGTAAAAGGGCATATTTAGACATTTCCATATGTGTTTTTAATTCGCTAAGCGTAATCAGTTTATTTTTGAGTTCAGGAATATCATCTATTTTTCGAATCAACCCCGAATTAGCATATTCCATAAAGTGAAAGCCATCTTTAATAATTTTACCCATATATACCTCGCAGAGACACGGGGACAAGGGGACGGTCTTTGCCATCGCTCATCACCCGAAGATTATTTTACCATCTCATTGTCTGCTGATCAAGACAAAGGAACCGTCCCCGCGTCTCTAAAAAAGGGGCTGTAGCATTTTTTAGTTTGCTACAGCCCCTTGAGCGCATTAGCGTTATTGGTTGTTTGTGGGTCAGGATCCTAATACCTCAGATGTACTCCGCAAGGAGTGAGCTATGGCGACGACCTTGTCACCGTTAGCGTATAGGTCTGCATTTTGGTCCTGTCCTCCGCGGTGACCACGATGGTAATGGTGTTCACTCTATTTGAGCGACGGTCAGCGCCTTGAGGTATCCGGCACCTTAACTGAAATGGAAGAGCTGTTTCTGCGCCAGGAACGGTTTATCAAGCCGCATCGGTCCTATATTGTAAACATGGATTGCATCCGCAGGCTCGACAGGAATGAGATCACGATGCTGAACAATCACAAAATACCGGTATCCAAGAATCTTTCTCATAATGTTAAGAAAGGCTACATGAATTATTCCTTTCATCGTGGTGGAAAAAATGACTAAAATTGCTGCGGTCCTCGGCATTACAAGCCTTATTATTTATACCGCCGCGGCGTTTTTTATTCTGCTGGACATTACAGCCAGGCGCATGAGCAGACAGGCCGTGTTTTTTCTTTTTGCCTTTGCTGCGATTTTGGCGGGTAACCTGTTGATATATCTGCTATGGGACATCAGAATCTATGTAATGCTGTTCCCGTTGATCGCTCATTTCCCGCTGCTTTTCATTTTTTCGGGATTCACAAAATACAGGGGCTTCAAGCTGATCTTTATTTTTTTGACCGTCATGATATGCGCCTCACCGGTACTGCTGCTGTCCAACACCATATCTTCCTTCTTCCACTTCAAGACCTTCTCCGGCCCAATCTCAAAACTGCTGCTGAGCGTATTGCTGCTGTTCGTTTTAGGACGCTACTTCAAGCCTTATTTCAAATTCATGCTGGATCATTGTGATACGGGGTGGGTATTGTTCAGCACCATTCCGCTGCTGGCCGTTGTTGCGACCTATGTCAACGGTCAGTACAGCTTTCTCTATGATATTGAATCCTGGAACGAAACCGTGATGTGGCGGTATTTTATCAGCGCGATGACTTTCCTGTCCTATGTATTAATTCTGAATTATTTCAAGCAGACAAGAGAAAAAATGGAGGCAAAAGCAACTCTGGAACTGCTGCAGACCCAGTTGGACGGAACGGTGAGGTACATCGGTTCATTGAAAAGCTCTCAGCAGCAAGCCGACATCTATTTTCACGATCTGCGGCATCATTTTCGGTTAATCTCCGGGTACGCCCTGGGGAAGGACTGCAAATCCATCAACGACTATATCTCCCGAATGGAAAAAAGCATCGAAGCGGCCGCTCTTCTGGCTTTCTGTAAAAATGACGCCCTGAACCTGATTCTATCTGCTTTTCAATCCAAAGCGGAAGCAGAAGGTATTGCCCTCCGCATCAACATGAAAATGGCAGACCAGACTCCAATTCCGGACATCGATCTCTGCGCCATTTTTTCAAATGCTCTTGAGAATGCCATAAAGGCAGTCGGGGATATTACAGATGGCCCTAAGGAAGTAAGCCTTTTCTACCATACAAGAAATGACCAGCTGTTTTTGGAAATAAAAAACCCCTATGAAGGGATTATTGAATTTGAAAATGGCTTTCCCAAGGCGCCTGATCACAGGGAGGGCATCGGCACAAAAAGCATTGCACTGATCGTTGAAAAGCACGGCGGACTGTATCGCTTTGAGACCGAGAACGGCCTGTTCATCCTGAATGTTATTTTGTAAATGGAGCAGTGCGGGAGGGAGGCGTTGTTCTTTGATTTGCTTAAACGGTTGCCTCATCACTTATCACGGCCTTAATTCTACGGACTCCTGCCGATGAGCTTTCTTCTTTTAGAATTTTAAAAGAGCCAAGTTCGTGTGTATTCGAAGCGTGGGGGCCTCCACAGATTTCCCTTGAATACCCTTCAATAGAATAAACCTTGACGGTTTCACCATATTTTTGGTCGAATACTCCTAGCGCACCTGATAGCTTTGCTTCATCAACGGTCATTTCCCGGCATTCCACGGGAATACTTTTTGAAATTGCTTCGTTGACTATTTGGGAAATCTTAAGAAGTTCATCATCCGCGAGCTTTCTGTTAAATGAAAAATCAAAACGAAGCCGTTCCGGGGTGATATTGCTGCCCCTTTGATAAACCTCATCTCCCAGTACTTGTCTAAGCGCGGCATTCAACAAATGCGTCGCTGTATGCAATCTCGTCGTTTGATCACTATGGTCCGCAAGACCGCCTTTAAATTTGCCGTCCGTATGGTTCCTGGATTTTTCCTGGTGTTCGAGATAGTTCATTTTGAAGCCATCCGTATCTACTGTAATCCCTTTTTCTTTGGCAAGTTCCTCCGTAAATTCAATCGGGAAACCAAAGGTATCATATAACTTAAAAGCCAGTTCTCCGGACAAGCTTTCGCCCTCGGAAACGTCATTAAAAAATTGTTCGGCCTTTTTGATTCCTCTGTCAAGCGTAGAGATAAAAGACGAATATTCTTTCTCAACCTGCTCCTGGATAAATTCTTTATTTGAATTAAGTTCAGGGTATGCAGATGAGTTAACTGAGATAACTGTTTCAACAATTTCAGGCAATATATTATTAACTATACCCATTTTTCGGATGTATCGGATACTTCTTCTGATAAGCCGCCGGACAATATACCCTTGCTCTGTGTTTGACGGGACAACCCTCTTTGGGTCGCCGATAACAAATGCCGCAGCTCGCATATGGTCTACAATTATCCGCAAATACCTTATTGTGTCTTCCGAGCGTAAAATGCCGGTTAATTCTTCGATTTTTGATACAATCGGCTCGAAAAGGTCGGTTTCATAATTGCTCGAAACATTATTATGTACAGCTAAAATGCGTTCAAGACTCATGCCGGTGTCCACATTTTTCTGGCTTAGAACAGTGAAATTTCCCTCGCTATCTTTATTGTATTGCATGAATACATTGTTCCATATTTCTACAAAGCGGCCGCAATCACAGAGAGGATCGCAATTATTACTGCAAGGCACTTTCCCGGTATCAAAAAATATCTCCGTGTCCGGGCCGCATGGTCCGGTTTTACCGGCAGGTCCCCACCAATTTTCTTTCATCCCGCCGTAAAATATCTGGCAGTCCTGTAGACCGACGTTTTTCCAGCATTCATAGGCTTCAGTGTCTTTTGGAACCTCTTTATATCCGCCGAAAACAGTAACCGCAAGTTTGCTTGATGGTATCCCCAATACAGATGTCAAAAACTCGTAACTCATCCTTATGGATTCTTGCTTAAAGTAATCGCCGAGCGACCAATTTCCGAGCATTTCAAAATAGGTATGATGAAATTCATCCCCCACTTCGTCAATATCGTCTGTTCGGAGGCACTTTTGAACATCAACAAGACGTTTCCCCTGCGGATGCCGTTCCCCAAGTAAATACGGCACCAGCGGGTGCATTCCTGCCGTTGTGAATAAAACACTCGGATCATTATCGGGGAGTAATGATGCGGACGGGATTTCCTTGTGTCCTCTTTCTAAAAAATAATTTATAAAAGTTTCGCGCATTTCCTGGGCTTTCATGACAATCTCCTTTCAAAATAAAACGCCCTAAGCCAAAAAACTTGACTTAGGGCGAACAGTACTGTCCGTGTTACCACCTAAATTCGGAGAAAATCCTCCGCTCTTTGCCAACGCAGGTTAAACAACCTATGTTGTATTCCCTTTATACGGCGGAATCAGATTTTCCGTTGAAATCTACTTAGAAAAGTCTGTTCGATTCACAGCTCCGAGAGGGCTTCCGAATTGCTGTTGTAAAGATTTGCACCAACCATCTTCTCTCTGTGACATTAGCAAGACATACTGTTTCTCATCATAGCCTTTGTATTCAATTTTTCCCAGTATAGCATGTGCACTCACGAAAGTCAACGCATTATAAATGTACTCGCAGCGGTTGACATTACTGTCATCAAAGATGTGTATCCATCTTCCTTTGTCGGGAGGGTGAACCTTGTACGATATATATTCCTCTCTGCCTGAAAGCAGTGTGGTAAGCTCGCCCGAAAGCAAATAAGCGTTTGAACCGGCAATATAGACATCGCAGTTTTTTTGATGAAGGATCAATTGTCAACGGCGCTATTGTCAAAGCGGGGTTTGTTGACGACAAGGCAGCCGACTGATAGAATTTGGAGGTATAAGAGGACGGAAGATTATACGGCGGATGTAAAGTACTTAACGGAAACTTGCAGAAAAGAGGAATTTAAGGATGACCGATAAAATAACAACAATTGCGGAGATAAAAAAGCATATACAGGATTTTTCGGATGCGCGAGGCTGGCGCAAGGACCAAAATGCAAAAGACCTTGTGATGGCTTTATCTGTTGAGGCCGCCGAACTTACTGAGATTTTTATGTGGCTCCATTCAGATAATGCCGACAGTGTAAAAGAAAACGCCGAAGAATATCAGCATCTGCAAGAGGAGCTTGCCGATGTGTTCTGGTATTTATGCCGCTTGTGTGAGCATTTCGATGTGGATTTAGCAAAAGCGGTCGATGAGAAAACGATCAAAAATGCAAGAAAATATCCGGCGATAGGCTAAGTGTGATTACCCTCGATTATAGAGTTCCGAATATTTCAATCCTTCTTTCAATTAAAAAAGCGGGCTTCCTTTTCAGGAAACCCACTTTTCTGATGGTCGGAGTGGCGGGATTTGAACCCACGGCTTCTTGGTCCCGAACCAAGCGCGCTACCATCTGCGCTACACCCCGAAATGCCTATCAAATTTGCGCTTTATTATAATAACACCAAAAAGATGAGATTGCAACGTTTTTTTTCGCTTTCCGGCCTCGAAAGAGGGAGGTAAAATCCTGCCAAAAGGCCGAAAAATGAAACTAGTTCCTTTACGTTGCAGGCAAAAGAAGTGTATGATTATTCTTAGATCAATCAGGAAAATCAGGTGGCAGGATGAGCTTTATCAAGGACCGGTTCGATTTCGACAGCAGCTTTCCCTTTGCTTTGTTTGAGACTCATGCAAACCAGGTGATGATCCATGTTCACGATTTTTTGGAAATCAACCTGATCCAAAAAGGCTCCGGCCATTACATCATTGAAAACAAAACCTACTCCATTGCCGAAGGGGATATTTTCATCATCAACAATTCGGAGCATCATATGGCCGTCCACGACGGAAGCCTATCCCTCCTTGTCTTTGTTTTCAAGCCCCGGTTCATCTGGGAGGATCTGAACCAGAATGACTACCTGGGCGTATTTTTCAAACGGAGCGACAGCTTCTCCCATCAGATCACCCCTTCCCATGAACAGTACGAAGAGTACCGGAGCTTGATCCGGAGGATTGCGGAAGAATACCATTCGAAGCAGGCCGGCTGGCAAATGATCCTGAAAGCGTCTCTGCTGCTGTTCCTGGGGGAATTGAACCGGAATCTGCTGATGGCAGGCACTTTGTCCCGGCCGGGGCATACCCCTGCAAAATCCTATGAGCAGGTCCGCCCGGTCGTGGAATACATCCATGAGCATTTCGACCGGCCGATAACCCTGGACGAGCTTTCCCGCATTGCGCTGATGAACAGGAGCTACCTCTCCACCTATTTCGCGGAGGTCATGAAAATCAATATTTCCGATTATATCGCCCATGTCCGCGTCAACCACGGCAAAATGCTGCTGAAAACCACCGACCTGCCCATTTCGGCCATTGCGCTGGAGTCCGGCTTCAACAGCATTTCCTATTTCAACCGGTTATTCAAAAGGATTACGGGAATCTCCCCGCTGCAATACCGGAGAGAATCCGAATATCGTACAAGTTTTTTGGAATAGGGGACAAGCCTTCCATTCCTGCATGTGCTACGATAGGGGTAAAAGAAGCGACAGCGGACAGGGAGGAATGAATTATGGATAAAAATAAAAAATTGGTTATCGGCGTATTGGGCCTGGGAGAGGGCCGCAGCATCGTATCTGCGGTGCAGGGCAGCGAAATGTGGGAGCTCGGAAATATCTGCGATCTGAACGAAGCCCTGTGCAGGGAGCGCTGCCGGGAATTCGGCCTGGATAAGTATACTGCAAGTTATGAAGAAATGTTGAAGGATGATGCCATCGACGTTATCGGCATCTATACG
The DNA here is from genome assembly GCA_023411575.1 of Bacillota bacterium. Lineage (GTDB taxonomy): Bacteria > Bacillota > Clostridia > Acetivibrionales > DTU013 > UBA1305. Next base: position 35,198 of record JAEYOP010000039.1, read on the forward strand.
CCGGATCAGTTGCACAAGCAGCATATTCTCCAGGCGCTTGAGGCCGGGAAGCACGTTATTTGCACAAAACCTTTAATGATTTCGCTGGAGGGGGCCAATGAACTTCTTGAGGCCCAAAGACGTTCGGGAAAAAGCGTTTTCATCGGGCAAAGTTCCCGTTATTTCGAACCCCTGCGCCGCCAGCGGAAGGATTATGAGGAGGGGCGGCACGGAGAGGTGGTTACGCTGGAAAGCCACTATATCAGCGACTCCCGCTGGTTTCTGACAAGAGACTGGAGCCGCCGGAGGGGCTTTTCCTGGATGTACAATTTTATGATCCACGCAGTGGACCTGGCGGCCTCGTATCTGCCGGAGATCGAAGAGGTGTACGGCGTCGGCGTGACAAGCTCCAATACAAGGGAGCTGGGGCTTACGGTCCCGGATACGCTGAAGTTCATCCTGAAAAATGCCGACGGCAGGTGCGCTTCCGTTAGCGGCTGCTACGCAACGCCTACCCTGGGGAGCGATGTGGAACAGTCGATCAGCTGTACGCTTCGCGGAACAAAGGGGATCAGCCGGGCCGGATATCCGAAGCTGAAGTATTGCACCAATTTCAAGCCGGCAAAGGAGGCCTCCGTCTACACCAAGGAGGAATCCTCACTTCATACCTTTGAGGACATGCACGGCTACTATTTCCGGTTTGAAGGGGAAACCCACCATGCCGGGGAATACCAGAATTATATCGAGTATTTTGCAGAGTGCCTCCGGGATGGAAAAACACCCCGACCGGATTTGAAAGAGGGGATTCGCACCCTTGCCGTGCTGGAGGCCATGGACGAAGCCCTCCAAACCGGTGCGGCCGTCAAGGTGGAAGGCATACTGGCGCGGAGAGGAATCCGGCTTTGACGGTCTCCCGGACCGACCCCAAAAAGAAGTTTTAAAAGCCGTTGAGCTGAAATACAGTGGTTTGATATAATCGTAGGAAGGGTAATAATACGGGGGCATTAGAAAAGAGAAAAGAAAAAACAGAAAGAGAAGAAAACAGCACGAATCGGCTTAAAACAGGAGGAGATAGTATGGTGACAGGCATCGAGCATATTGCCGTGGCAGCAAAGGATACCGCTGCCTTGAAGGAATGGTACGCAAGGCTTTTCGGGTTCAGGCAGGTGTATGACAACGGGAAGGGCACTTATTTTCTGAAAGCCCAGGATGGCGCCATGATCGAATTTATAAAATGCGCGGAAGACGCGGGCGTACTCCCGGAAAAGGCTTCGGGAATCCGGCATCTGGCCATAGCGGTGGATGATTTTGAAGGAATGGTTGACGTCCTGACAAGGGAGAACGTGGAGGTGGTCACAGCTCCGACGGTTGCGCCAAACGGCATCAAAACCTTCTTTTTCAGGGATCCTGAGGGGAATATCCTGCATTTGATATTCAGGCCTCAGCCGCTTTAATACTGTAAACTGCTATAAAAAGAATGTCTTTATAAAGCTTATATGGGGGAATAACGGTTCGAACAGCCTGCGGATAAGAGCGGAAGGCTTCGAAGGAGGAGTAGTATGGTCAGATCCGATATTTATAATGTCAAAAGGGTAAACAAGGTCAATCTTACGGTAACGATTGCAGTGGTACTGTTGCTGTCATTACAGTCCCTGGTTTCCGGGGGCGTGGGCGAATTCATCGATACGGCCATAAAGGGATTGGTTATTCTGGCTTTGTCAACTATTATCTACTTTCTCCCCATCCAAAAGTATGTGAAAGGATTTCTGCTATGCATCATTCCCGGCGTGGTTTCCGCCGCATTGTTCTTTATAACCGGCTACAGCATAGACAAGCATTACATAATAGTTGCAACTTTGGCCATGGCGGCGCTGTACTTTAAAAAGGAGTTGCTGGCGGCATATGGCGCGGTAATGGATGTTGCCATTATTGCGGTTTATGTGCTCAAACCGGAAAATATTGCGGGGCCGGGAGCCAAGCCGGTGGATTTTATATCGGTCGTCGTCCTGTTTAATGCAGCCATTGTATTGCTGTTTTTGCTGAACAACTGGGGAAGGAAGCTCCTGAACGAAACCTCCGAGAAGGAAGCCAAGGCCGGCGAGCTTCTCCGGAAGCTGGAGGACACCTTCAGGACGCTGGAAGAGGGGACGAAGCGGCTGGACAACGATATCGGCAATTTCAATGCCGGCATCCGGTCCACGAGGGAATCCAGCCTCAACATCACCACGGCCATCCAGGAGATGACAAAGGTCATACAGGAGGAAGCCCAAGGAGTTACAAGCATCAACAGCATAATGGCCGTATCCATGGAGAAGGTGGAGAAGGCGCAGCAGATAACCGGGGACATTGTGGCGCAGTCGGGCGATATGATCGGAAAAGTGGAGGACGGCTATAACAAGATCAAGCTGGCCGATGCACAGATGGAGACCATCAGCGGCGCGATGGAAAAAGCAATGGGCACGGTAAACACCTTGCAAAAGAGCATGAATGAGATCGTCGCGTCCCTGGACGGAATCCGGCAGATTGCCGACCAGACCAACATGCTGGCGCTGAACGCCGCCATTGAATCCGCCCGTGCGGGCGAGCAGGGCAAGGGCTTTGCCGTTGTTGCGGATGAAGTCCGCAAGCTCGCCGAGCAGAGCACGAAGATGGTGAACGATATTACCGTGGTCATAAAAGAGGTTTCCAGGACGACCCAGGATACCCTCAATGTCGTTACGGACGGAAATACGGCCGCCGGTTCGGGCAAGAGCCTTCTGAACGATATTTCCGAGTACTTTGAGCAGGTGAGGAACGCCTTTGCCCATACCAATGCCGAGATCGCAAACGGCATGGAGCTCTTCGCGTCCGTATCGGAAAACTATATGGAAACCCAGAAGCAGATAGAGTCAATCGCCAGCATATCGGAAGAGAACGCCGCATCCGTCGAGGAGGTGCTGGCCACGGTTGAGGATGAAAACCAGCAGATTATCCGGATCAGTGAATCGGTTGAGGGGATCAGCGAACTGAGCAGAAACCTGAAATCCCTCCTGAACAGCGGAAAGTGACCGCGGCGGGCTTATCCGCGAACGGTTTGTAAAAACAGCGAGGATGGGAATCCTAAACTTGATCAAGATAGAGGAGGTGTGGGTCCCATGCAAAAAATAATTCCCCACTTATGGTACGACAGGGAAGCAAAAGAAGCGGCCACATTTTATTGCAGCTTATTTCAGCGGTCCGGGCTGCTTCATGTAAACGAGATCAAGGACACCCCTTCGGGGGATGCGGAAACGATCGATTTCGAGCTGGAAGGGCAGCGGTTCTCGGCAATCAGCGCCGGTCCCTATTTCCGGCTTAATCCGTCCGTTTCCTTAATGGTCGCCTGCAGCTCGGAGGAGGAAGTAAATGCGAAGTGGAAAGCCCTGGCCGAGGACGGAACGGAATTGATGCCCCTGGGAGAATACCCCTTCAGCAAGCGGTACGGCTGGATCCAGGACCGGTATGGCTTGTCTTGGCAGCTGATGCTGACCGACAGCGGGCAGGCGGGCCCAAAGATTACGCCAAACCTGCTTTTTTCCAAGGAAGCGTGCGGGCGGGCCGAAGAAGCCGTAAGGTACTATGCCGGGGTATTTGAAGGGTCGGAGATCGGACTCATCAGCCGATACGGCGAAGGAGAAGCGGAGTCCGCAAGAGCAAAGGTGAATTACGCCGCTTTCAAGCTTTGTGGTCTTGATTTTTCGGCTATGGATAACGGATTTGACGTGGAGTTCGGCTTTAATGAAGCATTTTCCTTCCTGATTCTCTGCAAGGACCAGGAAGAGATCGATTATTACTGGGAAAGGCTTTCGGCCGTTCCCGAAGCGGAGCAGTGCGGATGGGTAAAGGATAGGTTCGGCGTGTCCTGGCAAATCGTGCCGGACAACATGAACGAGCTCTTTTACAGCGGGTCGGAGGAAGAAATCCGGAGAGTAACGCAGGCTTTCCTCAATATGAAAAAATTTGATTTGAAAGAGTTGGAAAAAGCACGCCTGGGAATGAAATAAACCGGCGCAAATCTATTCCGAGGGAATGCTGCAGCGGCGGTGTTCCCAATTTTTATGCCCCGCCACGAGTGGCTTGACGACACCTGTTCTCTACTTTCATTATATCATATAAAGTTTTTTATTATAAGCCTTATATGAAACGGCCAATGTGTGTATTATTAGAAGACCGGGCAGTGGAACGAGAGCCGGATTTCGGGGCAATACAGGCATGGAGGGGGAATGGGATGATTACGGACCGGGAAATATGGGATTATGAAAAGGCCAGGCTGGACCGGGTCATAAAAGAGCTTGAAAAGCAACTGGAGGACGGGCGGAACGCCGTTCGCAATTTCAAAAAAGAAGCCATCGACCTGCAAAAGGAAATGTGGGAAGAGGTCAAATGTGCTCCTACGGGGTTAACGGACCTGGAGGATGCGACTCAGATATGGCAATACCAGGCGGCTTTATCCCGCCATGCCCGGAAATACAGATTTTCCTACGACAGGGTGGGCCGCCTCGAAAGAATGGTTCAGAGCCCCTATTTCGGAAGAATCGATTTTATCGAAGACGGGGAGGAAAAAGCGGAACAAATCTACATCGGAATTCACAATTTAACCGTGGGCAGTACTATGGAGGTTCTCGTCTACGACTGGCGAGCGCCGATATCAAGCATGTTTTATGATTTTGAAACCGGCTTGTGCGGTTATGAGTGCCCAGCAGGGTGGATCAGCGGGAAAATGCCCCTTAAAAGGCAATATAAAATTGAAAACGGGCAGATCGTATACATGTTTGACAGCAGCGTGAGCATAAATGACGAAATGCTCCGGGAAATCCTGGGGAAAAGCACGGATGTCCGGATGAAAACGATTGTCACCAGCATTCAGCGGGAGCAAAACGCCGTCATCCGGGACAGCCGGAATGAAATCCTTATCGTGGAAGGCCCCGCCGGCAGCGGAAAGACTTCCATCGCGCTGCACAGGGCGGCGTACCTCTTATACAAGCACCGGGGTCATATAAAGTCGGAAAATGTACTTGTTTTTTCTCCCAACCACGTATTTGAAGATTACATTTCCAGCGTGCTGCCCGAGCTGGGGGAGGAAAATATCCGAAGAAATACCTTTGCCGACTTTTTCGGAAGCCTTCTCGGGACAGAATACCGGATTGAAACCATGAATCAGCAGATGGAATACCTTTTGTCGGGCCAGTCCAAAGAAATCCGGCTGGATTGCATCCGATTCAAGTCCTCCCCGGCATTTCTGGCGATCTTGAAAAGGTATTTGCAGCACCTTGAGAACGGGGCGGGTATGAGATTTGAAACCCTGGTATACAAGGACGAAGCGGTTATTTCCGGAGAGGATATTTTCCGGCTTTTCACCAAGGACTACAGTTATTTGCCCTATGCGAGGCGTTTGGAAAAGTTGCGCCAAAGACTGTTTTATCTTCTGGAACAGCAGGAGGAGAAGCGGGCTGCGGATTTATCGGAAAACCCTTCCCTCACCGAAGAGGAGAAAGCGGCGGAGGATCAGAAAGCAAAGTTGGAGTATGAGTCCCTTGAAAAGGAGATTGTGCGGGTGACCTCCTTCGAGATCGGCCTGCTGTACGGGAATCTGTTCCGGAATATCGAATTGTTTTCCCAACCGGCCGGGGAGCAGGAGATTGAGGAGTATCGCCGCTTTGGCACTTACACCCTTCGCCAGTTGGAACAAAACATCCTCCGGTATGAGGACCTCGCACCGGTTCTGTTCCTCAAAACGGCCCTTGATACGGTAAGCGACGCGAAATCCATCAAGCATGTGATCATTGACGAGGCCCAGGACTATACCGTCGTCCAGTATGAGATTTTCAAGAACGTCTTCGGACACTGCAATATGACTATTCTTGGCGATGTGAACCAATCGGTCAACGGCTATATGAATATCGGCAGTTGGGATATCATCCCGGAGCTCTTCAAGCAGAAGGGGACCAAAAGCATTTCGTTGACCAAAAGCTATCGCTCGAGCAAAGAGATCGCGGACTTTTGCAGGGAAATCCTTATGGCTGGAAACCGCACCGAGCAGATGGAGAGGCATGGCAGCAAGCCCAAAATAATAAAGACGGAGAAACGCGATTTGCATCAAAGGATTGCGGAGGACATCCTCGAACTGAAAAGCAGGAACCATAAGCTCATTGCGGTGATCTGCAAGACGACCGGCCAATGCGAAGCTTTATACAAGTCCCTTCACTCCTGTGTGGAGATCAGCCTGATTTCCAATCAAAACGAGGTATACCAGGGGGAAGTGGTGATCATTCCTTCCTACCTTGCCAAAGGCCTTGAATTTGACGCTGTTCTGGCAGGCTCGGTCGAGGAAGCGGATTATTCCAAAGAGGAGGACAGGCGGATTCTATATACGATCTGTACAAGAGCTTTGCACGAGCTGTATTTATACTACTGCGACAATATATCCGGGTTTGTAAAAGAGATCGGGGAGGATTTTTATACAAAAGCATGATGTCTCGGCCGGTTTCGACATAAAGGCGGGTTATATGATATAATATTGCTATTATGAGATTATTCAAAAACAGGAATACAGTGGCGATGTTCCTTATTCTCGAAGGCATCGTCTACACCATGGTAGTGAATTTGTACAACCCGTTCATTCAATTGTTCGCCAAGCGGATGGGCGCCCAGAACATCCATATTGCACTGCTGAATGCTGCGCCTCCTCTGGTGGCGATTTTTATTCTGATTCCCTTCGGAATCCTGATCGAACGGATCAACCGCAAGAAGCGGACCGTCCTGCTGCTCCTGCTGCTGAACAGCCTGTTTTATCTGGCAATTGCATTTGTGCCTTCTATCCCGCATCAGGCCAAGGTGATGGCGTATGTCGTCCTGATCGGCCTTATGAACTGGCCGGGGGCCCTTTACCTGACCACCTGGCAGTCCTTTTTCGCGGACCATTTTAAGGGGTCCTATGCCAACCGGGTCTATTCGTTAAGAAGCAAATACGGCACCTTTTTCGGGATGCTTACCGTGCTGGTCACCGGTCTTGTACTGACGGAGATCCCCAAATCCGACGGGGAGCGGCTTTTTCTGTACCAGATTTTTTATGGGGTCTGTTTTGTATTCACCCTTCTCCAGTTGTTCCTGTTTTCCAGGGTCCGCATCGGAGATGTCCGCGATCCGGGGGAGCCGCAAACGGACGCCGGGAATGGCTCCCGCCGGACGGTTCGCTTCGGCAGGGCGGATATCGCCGAAATGATTGCAAACAAGCCGTTTCTTGTATTCTGCGTTTGCGGGTTCCTGTTCCATTTGACCTGGCAGATGGGCTGGCCCCTTTACTTCATTTACAACGCCGATTACGCCCGCCTGAATGAGTTTCAGTTCTCCCTCATCAGCGTGGCCTCCTGCCTGGCCCAGTTTCTTTCCTATTCCGTCTGGAACCGGCTGATCGAGAAAAAAGGGAGCCGCCTGGTCCTTGTCCTGGGGGTGTCGGGCCTGGCGGTGAATCCGTTATGCTTTGTCGTGCAGTGGAGCTTTCCGGTGATCCTGCTGATCAATGTTTTTGTCGGTATTTTCGTCGCCGGCTTTACGCTGACGCTTTTCTGCAGCCTGCTGGAAACGCTGCCGGAAGGGAAGAAGACCGTATATATTTCCGTATTCAATACGTTGACTAATATCACGGGCTTTGCGGCGCCGCTGATCGGCGTCTGGATGTACAGCTATACCGGGATTTATCTCGGCCTCGGCCTGATCGGCGTATTCAGGGTGCTGGCGGCCTCGCTGTATGCGGTGAGGTGGTGGAGGGGCCGGGGGAAAAGCGCGGAAAACCGGCCGGATGGCGTCCCGGGAAGGGCCGGCGGCGTCGAAAACAGCGAAGCCTGTTGATAGGAAGGGCAGCGACGGAAAGGTTAAGGTTGCTAATTGTTACTGATTTGGGTATATTAATGAAGTATGTATTGACTCGGTAAAGTTTAATTTTATATATATCTGGAGGTTTTTGTGCCTGTAGCAATAAGAGACGATATCCTGCAAAGCGTCGAGAAACCGGCGAGATACACCGGCGGCGAATGGAACAGCATTGTCAAGCCGCCGTCCTCTGTGGACATCCGGTTTGCCTTCTGCTTCCCCGATACCTATGAGGTCGGCATGTCCCATCTGGGCATGCGCATCCTTTACCACCTGCTGAACGAGCGGGCGGATACGAGCTGCGAGAGGGTATTTGCGCCCTGGACGGACATGGAGCAAAAAATGCGGGAGAACGGCATTCCGCTGTTCAGTCTTGAGACCCGCGAGCCCGTGAGGAATTTCGATTTCATCGGGTTTACCCTGCAATATGAAATGAGCTACACCAACATCCTGAACATGCTTGATCTGGCCGGCGTCCCGCTGCTTCGCGAGGAACGGGGGGAAGGCCAGCCTTTTGTATGCGCCGGCGGTCCCTGCGCCTACAACCCGGAACCGCTTGCCGATTTTGTGGACTTCTTCATGCTCGGCGAAGGCGAGGACATCATCAATGAAGTCATGGACGCCTACGGCCAATGGAAGAAGGAAAGTGTGTCGCGGCAGGATTTCCTGAATAAAATAGTTGGTATAGAAGGGATCTACGTGCCGGGCTTCTATGAAGCGGAATATGGCCCCGACGGGACAATAAAAAGCTTTGAGCCCCGGAATGAGGCATATCCGAGGAAAATACGCAAAAGAATCATCGGGGATATGGATAAGGTCTATTTTCCGGAGAAAATCATCGTCCCCTATACCTCCATCGTTCACGACCGGATCATGCTGGAGCTGTTCCGCGGCTGCACCAGAGGCTGCCGGTTCTGCCAGGCGGGCTTCGTATACCGGCCGGTGCGCGAGAAGACGCCGGAGCGGCTGGCGGAAATCGCACGAAAGCTGGAAAACAGCACGGGCTACGAAGAGATTTCACTGACGTCGCTGAGCACAAGTGATTATTCCGGTCTTCCGCAGCTTACGACAGAGCTGATTGAGGAGATGGAGCCCAAAAAGGTGAATCTGGCCTTGCCGTCGCTCCGGATTGATTCCTTTTCGCTGGAGCTGATGGAAAAGGCGCAGAAGGTCAGGAAAAGCGGCCTTACGTTCGCACCGGAGGCCGGAACCCAGAGGCTCCGGGACATCATCAACAAGGGCGTTACGGAGGAGAATCTGCTCCATTCCGTGGGCCTGGCCTTCCGGGGCGGCTGGAACGGGGTGAAGCTGTATTTCATGATCGGACTGCCCCTTGAGACAATGGACGATATCGAGGGGATCGCGGCGCTTGGGAAAAAGGTGGTAGACGAATACTTTAAAATACCGAAGGAGCAGAGGGGAAAAGGGATGGAGGTCAGCATCAGCACCTCCTCCTTCGTGCCGAAGCCCTTTACGCCGTTCCAGTGGGAGGCGCAGGATACTATTGCGGAGCTGACGCAAAAGCAGCGGGCCCTGAAAGGGAGCATCAAGGACAGGCACCTGCGGTACAACTGGCACGACCCGGAGCTCAGCCTCCTGGAGGCGGTGTTCGCCCGGGGCGACCGGAGGACCGGAAAGGTGCTTCTCCGGGCGTGGCAGCGCGGCTGCCGGTTCGATGCCTGGGGAGAGCATTTCAAATACGACGCCTGGATGGGCGCGTTTGAAGACTGCGGGATCGATCCGGCCTTCTATGCCAACCGCAAGAGGGAGTTCTCGGAGATTCTGCCCTGGGATCATATTGATGTGGGCGTTTCGAAGAAATTCCTGATGAAGGAGAGCCAGAAGGCGGCAAAGGGTGAGGTAACACACAACTGTATGCAATCCTGCTCCGGCTGCGGCGCGACGGTTTTCAACGAGGGAATATGCCTTACAAAGGGAAGGGGGGAAGTGGATGAATAGCATACGAATCCGGTTTACGCGGGGCGAGGGCGTGAAATTTATTTCCCACCTGGATTTGATGAAAGCCTTCGAACGGGCCATCCGGCGTTCCGGCCTGCCCATTGCCTATTCCCAGGGCTTCAATCCCCATCCGCAGATGGTCTTCGGACTGCCCCTGTCGGTAGGGGTGACAAGCGGCGGGGAATATGCCGACTTCGACCTTGCGCAGCCGGTACGGCCGCAGGATTTCCTGGAGGGGCTGAACGCGTCCCTTCCCGGCGGCATCCGGGTTACGGCGGCCGATGAGAAGCACACAAAAGCCAATATTATGGCGTCGATCGCAGGCGCTGATTACGATTTGCAGATATTCTCCAAAACGGCGCAGGCGCCGGAAGAGGCGGAAGCAAAGCTGAAGGCGCTGCTGGGAATGGACAGCGTCAAAGTGCTGAAGGAGGGCAAGGGCGAGGCGAAGGAGATCGATATAAGGCCGCTGATTCACAGAGCCGTGATCGAGCCGGTCGTGGAGCCGCCCTTCGGTTACGGGGACTTTGACGCGGCCTTCGAAGTGCATGCGCGTTTCAGCGCGGGCAATACGGCCAATCTGAGGCCGGAGCTTTTTGTGAAGGCGCTGGCGGAAAAGACCGGTTTCCCCGTTGCGGCAAGCCGGCTGCACCGGAGGGCCCTCTATGTGAATAAAGGGGGCGTCCTGACGGACCCGCTGGATCAAGAGGTTCTTGCCGGATAAAGGGGCGCCCCATCTATGGTCATTTATTTTTTTGAAATATAGGCGGTGAGAAATTGGGAAACGAATTGATCGTTGATATCGGACCCGGCGAGAACCGTGTCGCGCTGCTGGAAGACAAGGAGCTTGTCGAAATCTATATTGAACGGCCCAATACGGAAAGAATGGTCGGAAATATATACAGGGGAAAGGTCAGCAGCGTGCTGCCGGGAATGCAGGCCGCATTCATCGATATAGGCTATGAAAAGAACGCGTTCCTTTATGTTGCGGACATCCTTGCGAGAAAGGATTACATGGAAGATGAGGAGGAGGCCGAGCCGGACGTAAAGGGATACAATATCGGCGAACTGCTTAAAAGCGGCGAGGAACTGACGGTGCAGGTCATAAAGGAACCGATCGGCACCAAGGGGCCCAGGGTCACCACCCATGTGACGCTGCCGGGAAGGCATCTTGTCCTTCTTCCCAACGCGGAGTATACAGGGGTGTCCAGAAGGATTGAAAACGAAAGCGAAAGGGGCAAGCTGAAAAAGATCGCCGAAAAGCTGAAGCCGAAGGGGATGGGCCTGATCGTCCGGACGGCTTCGGAGGGCCTGGAGGAGGAAGATTTTTCGCAGGATCTCAGCTTTTTGCTCAAGCTGTGGGAAAACATCCGGCACAAGGAGCGGAGCGGCCCTGTCCCGCGGTGCATCCACAAGGACTTGAGCCTTGTTTACAGGACCGTTAGGGACCTGTTCACCCTGGACATAGACAAGTTTGTCATCAATGACCGGCAGGAATGTGCGAAAGTGCTGGAACTGGTGGAGATGATTTCTCCCGCTTTAAAATACAGGGTCGAATATTTCAGCAAAACCAATCCGCTTTTTGAGCATTACCAGTTGGAAACCAAAATAGCCCGGGCCCTGGCGCGGAAAGTCTGGCTCAAATGCGGCGGGTACCTTGTGATCGACAAGACCGAGGCGCTGACGGTGATCGACGTGAATACGGGCAAGTATGTCGGCGGCAGCAATCTCGAGGATACCGTGCTGAAGACGAACGTGGAGGCGGCGCGGGAAATTGCCAAGCAGATCCGGCTCCGGGATATCGGAGGCATCATTATCATCGATTTTATCGACATGCACGAGCACCAGCATCAGCAGATGGTGCTCGACGCCTTGAAGCAGGCCCTGCGCAAGGACCGGACAAAGACGACCGTCGTAGACATGACGGGTCTCGGCCTGATCGAAATGACCCGGAAGAAGGTCCGGCAGGAGCTATCCACCGTGCTTCACACGGACTGCCCCTATTGCGAGGGGACGGGCAAGATCCTTTCCCCGGAAGCGATGGCCCGGAATGTGGAGAAGGAAATCAGCCAGTATTTCGGACAGTCCATTGCAAATGCGGTGCAGGTGGAGGTTCATCCCACGGTGGCAATGGTGCTGAAGGCGGATTTGAGCGGCAATTTCGCAAGGCTCCAGGAAACCTACGGCAAGAAGATATTCTTCAAGGCTTCCGAAGAGATGCGGCATGAGGAAATGAGGATAAAGGAAACGCAGCCGGACATCAGGCCGGATCGGGAAAAGTGCGGAATTTGAGGCACTGCGGTTTTCCATGCCGGGAGGGGGAATAGAAGGTTGATCTTTTATATCCCTTCCAGTATAATGAACTTGTTGCCTGGGACCTCTACCGTAAGGAGTATGAAGCCGTGGAAAGCAAGATCAAGGTACTGATTGCAGAAGATGTGGAGCCCATTCAAAAAAGATATTGCACCATCCTTTCCCGGGATCCCCTTATCACGGTGGGCGGCTGCGCCCGGAACGGCTACGAGGCGGTCATGCTGGCTGCCCTTCACCGGCCGGACGTCATCTTGATGGACATTGAGATGGAGGACCGGGAGGCCGGCATCAAAGCCACCCGGGAAATCACGCGCCAGTTCCCGGAGATGAAGGTGGTCATCCTGACCGTCCATGAGGAGGACGAACTGATTTTTTCCGCGTTCCAGGCGGGAGCCACGGATTACCTCGTCAAAAACGCGTCCCCCGACGAACTCCTTCATTGCGTCAAGGACGCCTATTACAACCGTTCGCCGATCCGCCCCATGGTGGCGGAAAAGATCCGCCGGGAATTTCAGCGGGTGAAGTCCAAGGAAGAAAGCCTTCTTTACGCCATTCATATTCTTTCACAATTGACCCATACGGAGATGGATATTCTGTATCTCCTGGCCCAGGGCAAATCCCGGAAGGAAATCTGCGACATCCGTTTCGTAGAGCTTTCCACCGTCAAGACCCAGCTTCACAGCATATTGAAGAAATTCGGGAAGGATTCCGTCGCGGAGGTCCTCCAGTTGCTGAACAGCCTCAACATCTTTGAGACCTTCAAAAGCTTCAGCCGGTCCTAGATGGTACAGACCAAGGAAGTGGATGATTTTTAAACCTGCCCAATTTCAGCCGTCTCGTTTATAGTGAAAGAGCATGAACAGAATAAAAAGAAAGACGGGAAACGGGGGAGAATTATGAACAGGGACTTTATACAGGTATGCGGCGAGCACCTGGAGGTAAACGGCGAAAGGCTCATGATGCGCGGTCTGGGCGTCGGAAGCTGGATGAATATCGAACACTTCATGCTGGGAATTCCGGGAACGGAATCCGTTATGCGGGAAGCTTTCCGGGAAGTATTCGGAGCGGAGACGGCGGAAGCGTTTTTCGACTCCTTTCTGGCCAATTTCCTAACAGAGGAGGATTTTGTCTACCTTTCCTCCCTGGGTATCAATACGCTGCGGCTGCCGGTCAACTATCACCATTTTATCGACGACCAGCACCCGGAGACCTTTCTGGAGAAGGGCTTCCAGGTGCTTGATCCTGTCCTGCGGCTCTGTGAAAGGTATAAAATCTACGCGATCCTCGAACTCCATGCGGTTCCGGGGGGACAGAATCCGGACTGGCACAGCGACAATAATACGGGCATTTCTCATTTCTGGCATTACCGCTGCTTCCGGGATCAGATCGTCCGACTCTGGGGCCATATCGCCCGGCATTACGCGAAGAATCCCTGGGTCGGGGCCTACGACCTTCTGAACGAGCCGTTCCTGCTGCCGGAGCCGTCCCTGCTGCAAGAGTTCTATAACGAAGCCGTCGCGGAGATCCGCAAGTTTGACCGGTCCCACGTCATTTTCCTGGAAGGGGACCGCTTTGCCATGGACTTCAGCATGCTGGAAATGCCGGAGGATCCCCAGGTGGCCTTTGAATTCCATTACTACCCGACGGTCTGGAATCCGGATGCTTTAAGCGAGCGAATGCCGGCCGCCGAAAGAACCCATATTTTCGAAGACGGCTTCCGGGAGATGCTGGCTCTGCGCGAACGCTTCCACCGGCCCCTCTGGTGCGGGGAGTTGGGCTGCGTCATCACGGGCAACGATCCCGGGTTTATCTGCAGCCTGGACCGGGAAATGCTGGAGCTGTGCGAAAAGCACGCCGTGTCCTGGACGCTGTGGGCGTACAAGGACTCCCAGTACATGGGAATCGTCCACCCGGGGGACGAAACGCCCTGGATCCGGTTCAGCAACAAAATCCGGGCCCGGTGGAAGCTGCCGGAGGAGATGGAGACGGCGGACAAAACACTCCATCTGCTCGGGGAGAAGTTTTTTGACCCCCTGGAGGACGGGCTGAGATATAAGCTGCAGTTCAGGCTCAGGACCCTGTTTCAGACGATCTACACGGAGCAGATTTTAAAGCCCGAGCTTAGAAAGCTCACGGCGGAAGAGCTTCTCCGGCTGCCGGAGTCTTTCCGGCTCAGTAACTGCACAGTCCGGAAGGAAATGGACCGCATGCTCCGGGAACTGGTCCGGCAAGCCGGGGAATGAAAGACTGCCGACACATGGGTGGATAAAAAATCATCCCTCCGGTTTTCCTTCCGGCTTCCCTCAACCTCGCTCCATACCGGGCAGCATGATTTTGAAAGCGGTTCCCTGTCCATGGACGCTGGATACGCTGATCTTCCCCTCATGGGCGCGGATGATCCGGTAGCACAGGGACAAGCCGATGCCCCAGTTCTTTGAAACCGGCTTGCTGGAGTAGAAGGGAACAAATATTTTTTTCAGATTTTCGGGCGGGATGCCCTCTCCCCGGTCGCGGACGGTGATGATGACCCATTTGGAATGCCGCTGTACCTCTATCCCGATGGTTTTCCGCCCGGGTTCCATGTCCCGGGCGGCATCCACGGCGTTGGTGAGGAGATTGACGAAAGCCTGGGACAGGTACTGGGTGTCCATGAGAATCCGGGGGACGGGCTCTTCGATCCGGATATCGACGTCAAAGTCCCCGAGGCTGCTTCCCATAATGCCAAGGGCCTCCTCAATGGGCTTGTCAACGGTATTGGCCACCAGCATGAGCCGGGTGTTCCGCGTGCTGCGGTGAATGACATCAAGGCGGGAATACAGGCGCTGGCAGCGCTCCGTGATTTCTTCGGCCTGTTTCTTTGCTTCCGCAATTTCCTGGAGCTTTTCCACCTCGGCGAGGATCGCCAGCAGTTCGTTTTTCATATAGTGGCAGAACACCTTGGAGGTCGTATTTGCCGCGTCGATCTCTCTGGACAGCCCGGTTTCGTGGCTGTGGAGCCTGTTCTGGATGGAGACGTAGCGATAGAGGAAAAATAAGATCACTACGAAAAAGACCATCAGAATATAGGGCGCCAGGTTATAAAAAAGCGTGTTTTTCCCCAGCGGGACGGACCGGTAGGAGGTGTAGCCGGCAATTTTGGAGACGCGGACCAGGAAGGCCGGCGCCCAGTACATTAAGTAGAAATAGGTGGATACGATCGCCGCAAAGCAGGCGTTCACGGTCAGGACATACAGCTTGATCACCCGGATGGACGGCGTTTTCCAGTAGTAATAAACCATCATGACCACGGCGGCGATGACGGCGGACACGTTTCCCGCGACAAAGACGGACCGGACGATCCCTTCGGCGGCGTAAACCTGTTGCACGGTCATGTAGTCCGGATACAGGAGATAATAAATGAGCTTGTAGACCGCGGGATCGAAGATCAGCACCTGAGCGGCAAACCATGGAATCAGGGCAAGGGTGAGCTTGTACGCAAAATTCCTTTGGGCCTGGAAGACAAAAGAGCAGGCAAAACAAAAGGTCAGATAGAGAAAACCGGCCGAGCTGACGTTGATCATACGGACAACGGTGCTTTGATGGACCGGAAAAAAGATGAGGAAATTCCAGACTGCTTTATCCATGGCAAAGTACCCCTGGATAATATTGTCGTAGTAGGAATCCTTGCCGAGGTAAAGCAGAACGGAAAACAGGACGACAAGGTAGAGGGCCAGCATGGAAATGAGATGCTTGGTGGAACGGTTTTTCTTATCCGTGATAAAAAGAAACACAATAAGCAGCATGAATACCAGGAGCATGATATACAAAACGGTTCACCTCTGCTCCCACCTTAGCACGGACCTCTACCCGTTGGCAAGTGGAACCTTCGGGAAACCTGTCGAAAAAAGATCAACCTATCGCGGCCGGGGCAAATATTGTAGCATGTATTCGTCGGCCGGGCCGTACGCCGTCCTGGCAGGGTCCGGCAGAAGTACGACAAATATGGTGTATAGGGAGGAAGCGAATTATGAAAAGAAGGAAGGCTGGAGCGTGGATACTTTCGGCACTGCTGGCCATATCGGCGCTGACGGGCTGCGGGGGGGCGAAAACCGCTCCGGCGGATCAGGCCGAAGGGTCCATGACAGCTGCTCCGGCGGAAGAAACGGCGCCAGCAGCGGAAAAGGTGACTCTGCAGTATTATGACTGGAGCGACGAGGAGCCGTACTTAACCGAGGTGGTCTCTCAGTTCAACGCGGCGAACCCGAACATTGAAATCAAAATGAACATCATTCCCAGCAACGATTACGATGACAAGATCAAGGTGCTGTTAAGCGGAAATGAAGCGGATATCATGGGAATCCGGACCGTGGGCCAGGTTGCCCAGTTCGCCGAAGCCCAGTACATCCCGGATCTTACGGATAAAATCAACGGGAGCGGCATCGACGTGACCGCCTACGGCTCCATGTTCCAGAAAGCCGCGGTAGATGGAAAATTCTACGCGCTTCCCACCCGGAGCTCCCAGTGGATGCTTTTCTACAACAAGGATATTTTCGACAAGGAAGGACTTCCCTACCCCACCCAAATGACCTGGGACCAGTACGCGGACCTGGCGAAGCAGCTTACTAAAGGAGAGGGCGACAGCAAACAGTGGGGCGGTTACATGGTTAATTGGATCCTGCAGTTCCAGTCGGTCCAGCACGGAGTATATCTGACGGACGACGACCTGACCTACGACCGGCAGGGACTGGAGTTCCTCAACCGCATCTACAACGCGGATAAGTCCCATATGAGCTATGTAGATATGAAAGCCAACAATTCCGACGTCAATGCGGAGTTTGAGAAAGGCAACGTCGCCATGATGATGAACGGCGAATGGGAAATCAGCATGCTGCTCAACGACGCGGCCGCCGGCAAGCACAACGTCAACTGGGAAGTGGCTCCGATCCCCGTTCCCGAAGGAGTCGAGAACGGAACCACCTGGGGGCAGTTCGCCTTTGCTTCCGTCTCCGCCCAGTCCAAATACCAGGACCAGGGCTTCGAATACGTGAAATACCTTTGCGGGCCGGAGGGCAGCAGGATTCTCGCCCGGAAGTCCATCATTCCCGCGTACCGCAACGAGGAGAACCAGAATGAATTTGTAAAGGCCACCGGCAAGGATTCCCTCAAATCCCTGTTTTCCGCCAAGGTCATCCAGGAGCAGCCGACCATCAGCTCCTTCACGCAGGTGCTGGCCGCCTTCAACGAGCATGCGGACCTGTACCTGATCGGCGAAAAGACTCTGGATGAAACCATGAAAAATTTTGAGGCCCAAAGAGCGGAGATTCTGGCCAAAAAGTAACAGGCAGCAAATAACAGGCAGCGGGCGGTAAATATCGGACAATAGACCCCGGACAGCAGACCCCGGACAGAAAGCAGCAGTTCCCGCTTCCGCAACGGAATCAGAGGAACGGCACGGTTGTTTCGAACAGCATTGCCGTTCCTCTGAGCCTATCTTATCTGAAAGAGGGGGACCTCATGAAAGCAAAAAACGCCAATCGAGAATTGGCTTCGGGTATTCTTTTCCTTCTCCCGAATTTCCTTGGCTTTGCCGTTTTTACGGCCTTGCCGGTTTTACTGGGCCTGGTGATCAGCTTTTCCGACTACAACGGCTTCAAGCAGTTTTCCCTGGTCGGCTTTGAGAATTACATCCATATGTTTCAAGACGAATATTTCCGGATTTCACTCCTCAACAATATATTCTTCACCGCCACCAGCGTGCCCCTGACCATCCTTGCCTCGCTCCTGATGGCGTTGGCGCTGAACAAGCCCATTTCCGGCGGGAGCGCCTTCAAAACCGTTTATTTCTTTCCGTCCATCACCTCCATGGTGGCCGTCGGCATCATCTGGTCCCTGTTGTTTAACGTTTCCTCCGGTCCGGTCAACGCCTTTCTCCGGAATCTGGGCGTGCAAAACCCTCCCGGATGGCTGACGTCCACCAAATGGGCCATGTTCGCGGTGGTTCTGGTCTCCGTCTGGAGGGGAGCGGGGTACTATATGGTGATGATCCTGGCGGGCCTCAAAACCATCCCCGGCCATCTGTACGAAGCGGCGGACGTGGATGGGGCCAACCCGTTCCAGAAATTCTGGAGGATCACCCTTCCGTCCCTTTCCCCGACCATGTTCCTGGTCACCATCATGTCCATCATCAGCTCCTTTCAGGTCTTCGACCTGGTTTCCGTCATGACGAAGGGCGGGCCCGGGCGGGCGACCAATGTCCTGGTCTACCGGATCTACCAGGAGGGCTTCAAATACATGAAGTTCGGCTATGCCTCCGCTATGGCGTACTTTTTGTTCCTGATCATCCTGGTGGTTACGCTGGTGCAGTTCCGGGGACAGAAAAAATGGGTCAGCTATATGGAATAAACAGGAGGAATTCATGATACGTTCAAAGGATGTTCTTATTAGAAATGCAATATGGAAAACGGCTCTGCTGATTGTATTGACGCTGGCGGGGATCTCCATGATTATCCCCTTTTTGTGGATGCTGTCCTCCTCCTTCAAATACAACCGGGAGATTTTCGTATATCCCGTCCGGTGGATTCCGGAGACTTTGCGCTTTTCCAATTACAGGGAGGTGTGGACCAAGATCCATTTCCTGACCTATTACCTGAACACGCTGAAGCTGGCCGTCGCCATCACCTTCGGGCAGCTCCTGACCTGCTCCCTGGCCGCCTATTCCTTCTCCAAGCTGAATTACCGGGGCAGGGACAAATTGTTTCTGATCTATCTGGCTACCATGATGATCCCCTGGCACGCCATTATGATCCCTCAGTTCCTGATCGTCAAATCCGTCGGACTGTTCGGGACCAGTTGGTCCATCATCCTGCTGCAGATTTTCAGCCCTTTCGGCGTGTTTCTCCTGCGCCAGTCCATGCTCAGCATACCCAACGAGCTCTCTCAGGCGGCGAGGATAGACGGCTGCAACGAATTCATGATCTACGCCCGCATCATCCTGCCGCTGACGAAAGCCGGCCTGGCCACCCTGACGATTTTTACCTTTACGTTTGTCTGGAACGACTACCTGGGGCCCATGATCTACCTGGACAGCGACAAGCTGAAAACCATCCAGTTGGGCCTGACCTACTTCCGGACCCAGTATTCGGCGGAGTATGGGCTGATTATGGCGGGTACGGTCTGCTCTCTGGTGCCGCTGATCCTGGTCTACGTCTTTGCCCAGAAATACCTGATCGACGGCATTGCCTTTTCCGGGCTGAAGGGCTAGGCCCCCCAAGGGGCCAGGCCGGATGCCTGCAGCGCCGCTCAGAAGCCGAGGGACGCCAGAGACAGCACACTCCGTGCTACGTTTTCCCCTTCGATATAAAGGACGGTGTTTTCAATTCCCTCCGTTTGGCGGAGGGAAACCGTTACCTCCTTTTCTGCACCGGCGTCCATGTCAAAATAGTTGTCGCTGTAGTCGGCGCGCCGGTCCAGGATGTTCAGGCGGACATTGCGGGCGTAGGCGCCGGTTCCCAGGCATACGGTGATTTCATGGCCGTTTCTTTCGGCCCGGAGGATTTCCAGTCCGGAATCCGGCAGACGGAGCCGGTTGATTTCGCAAATATCGGCGAAAAGGTACCGGTTTTCGAATACGCCGGCTTCCGTGACAAATTCGACTTTCAAATATTCCCCGCAAGTGTCCTTTATGTTCAAATCCCGGGAGGAGATCCGGTACAACAATGTGGAGCTGTCTTTTGCGGCGGTGCACTCCAATTCCTTTTTCACCAGAATATTCCCGGCGAAATCCCTGCGGGATAGGAGCAGTCTTCCTTTAATGTCCTCCGTTTTCTCGCTGCAGGAAAAGACATCATAGCCGTCCCCGGACTCCGCACACACCACGATCAGGTCTTCATAGGCCCTGCGGGTGTAATAGTAGGTCATTTTAGGCAGCCCGTACATATCCACGACGGCCATGTGGGAAGGGAAAACACCTCCCCTGGGGCAGTCGGCCACAGGATCGTCGAACTTCCAGTAAAGGGACCCGGCGCAGGTCCACTTCAAGCTCCGGAAATACTCGATCCAGTATTTCAGCGCCATGGAGTTGTAGACCTGGCTGAAGTAGATGGCCTTATCATGCTCCCCTTCTTCGATGTAAGCATTGGTGAAGGGGAGGAATTCCACCAACTCGCTTTTATAGCGGATCGGTTCCCGTAAAAAGTTGAAGCGGTAGAAGGTATCCTTCTCCGGCAGGCTGATAAAGCCGAATTCGCTCATGAACCTGGGCCTATAGCCCGTTATCCGCTTATAATAGTTCTTTCCGTAATCCCGGTTCGCACAAACGCCCGGGTCCGCCGACATGATGTAAATATGGGCGTCGCCCTGGTAAGGGGAAGAGGGGTTGTCGCCGCCCTTATAAAATTCATGCGGGCTGCAGGGAGAAGTAGGCAGATAGGGGCGGTGAGGGTCCAGCCGCAGGCAGACGTTTTTCAGCACGGCGTTGCCAATCCGGTCGTTCTGAAATTCATAGGGTCTGCCGGCCCAGCCGAAGGCCTGTCCGTTTTCGTTGTCGCCCGCCCGGATGACGAGGGAGGTGAAGTTCCGGTATTCCTTTATGACGAATTCGGCTTCCCGGGCCACATTCTCCAGAAATTCCTCATTCTGCGGATAGATGCCGCAGGCAAACATAAAATCGTTCCACAGCATAATTCCCTTTTCGTCGCACAGTTCAAACATCCTGCGGCTTTCGTAGATGCCTCCGCCCCAGATCCGGAGCATGCTGATGTTTCCGCGGACGGCGTAATCGATCCGGTCTTCGTAGTCCGCGTCGGTAATTTCCGTATACACCACATGGAGCGGCACCCAGTTGGCGCCGCGGATGAAGAGCCTCCGGCCGTTGACGGCAAAGGCGAAGGACATGCCGTCGCCCTGTTCCTCCTGGAGCAGCTCCACCGTCCGGATTCCGAATTTTTGCCGGAACTCCTGAATTATTCTTCCGCCTTTTTTCAGGAACAGGCTGAAATCATACAACGCGGGCGTCCCATAAGGACGGGGCCACCACAGCTCCGGATTCTCCACCGTCATCTCCAGCGCCCTGAAGTCTTCGAAACGCCCTTCCCGGGTAAAAACCTTCCGCGAATCCTTTTCAAGACAGACTGCCAGCCTGTAGTCCTCCGGACTCCCGACGGCATCGCCGGGGTCTGCTTCGAGGCCGAGGAGGGCGGTGTCTCCGTTTATGCTTTTGGTATAAAGATAATAGGAGACGGTCTGGATATCCTCCCGGGAACGGATGCAAACCTCCTTCCAGATACCGGCTGTGACGCACCGCCCGCAAAAGTCCCAGGAATAATTCATCTGCGCCTTCCGGGCCAGAAGCCGGTCGCTGGCGGTAATGGAGAAAAGCCCCTTTTGATCCGCGCCCTCCACCTGCTTGACAGCGGAATAAAAGCGGATGATCAGGACGTTCCTCGCCCCGTATTTCAATGTCCCGGCAATGTCGGAACGGAATGGGACATGCATGTTTTGACTGAAGCCGATTTTCACCCCATTCAGATAAATATCGCAGAAAGTATCCAGTCCCTTGCATTCCAGGAGCACTTTCGGAGCCTTCAAGGAGGCCGGGACGAAAAATTCCTTATAATAAACCCAGTCGACCTCCTCAATCCAGTTTTCTTCGTCCGTGTCCTTGCTGTAAACATGTCCGCGGAGGATTCCCACTTTTCGGAGCGTAGCATGGATTTCCTCGGGGATCTCGGCATTGAGCCAGCCCTCCGGGACAAAGGCTTCGTCCAGGATGTCGGACACATCCCGGTTGTGGGGAATATGGGTGGTTTTCCAGCCGCCGTTCAGGGACAGGAGCATTTCGAGCACCTCTCTTTTTTCGATAAGATCGGACCTTCTGTTCTTGCCGCAAAAGGATTTATATCTGTAGAATCCGTTTTGGCAGCAATAAATCAGGACAATATGGCATAATAGAATTATAAGGGATGTGCGCAGGCGGCTGAAGGTGGATTTATTCTCAACCCGGACAGTGCTTGCCCGCAGGAGGGGAGTCCGTTGAAAATCCGTAAAAAATCCAGCCGTTGACATCCAGCCATCCATGTGTTAAAATATTTCGGTAACCGCTCGGACGGGGCTCCAAAATGTGGCGAAAGCCGCTGCCTGATCTTCCGGCGAGTCTGTTAACAGGAGGTAAAGGCAATGTACGCAGTAATTGAAACAGGTGGTAAGCAGTACAAGGTGCAGGAAGGCGACGTTGTATTCATTGAGAAGCTCGAAGCGGAAGATGGCGCAGCTATCACTTTCGACAAGGTTCTGGCCGTTTCCAACGAAGGGACCGTCACCGTCGGGAAGCCGCTGGTGGAAAATGCAAAGGTTGACGCAAAGGTGCTCGGACAGGGCAAGGACAAGAAGATCATCGTTTTCAAGTACAAGGCCAAGAAGGGCTACAGGAACAAGACCGGTCACAGGCAGCCCTACACAAAGGTGCAGATCAACAAGATCAATATTTGATGCAAGGCTGAAAATATGATCAAGGTAGCAATAAAAAGGAATCAGGCGGGTTCTATCAGGGAGTTTGAGGTTTCAGGGCACGCGAGCTACGCGGAGGCGGGAAGCGACATCATTTGTTCGGCAGTATCGGTCACAGCCTATACGGCAGCCGGCGCGCTGGAGGAACTCGCGGGGCAGAGACGTTGTTACAGGGAAAAGGACGGGCACATGGTCATCCGCCTTCCGGATAAAATGACGGAAGAACAGGAAGCGACCGCCAGGGTCATCCTGGAGACAACGGCAATCGGCTTCAGGCAGATAGAACTTTCATACGGTGAATATGTTTTGGTAGTAGAAGAGGAGGTGTAATCCGATGATTAAAATTAATCTTCAGCTGTTCGCCCACAAAAAGGGAGTCGGCAGCTCAAGGAACGGCCGTGACAGCGCAGCTCAGAGGCTTGGCGTCAAGAGGGCGGACGGACAGTACGTCCTGGCCGGTAATATACTTGTCAGACAGAGAGGCACAAAGATTCATCCTGGTGAAAATGTTGGAATTGGCAAGGATGACACCCTTTTTGCTCTGGCGGAAGGCAAGGTCAGGTTTGAAAGATTGGGCAAGGACAAAAAGCAGGTCAGTATAGAGTTGGTTTAATAAGCAAAAAATAAGTCCCGGCACAACAGCCGGGACTTTTTTTCTAAGGAGCAGGGTATGTTCATAGATCGTGCAAGAATACATATCAAGGCGGGCGACGGCGGAA
The DNA here is from genome assembly GCA_023411575.1 of Bacillota bacterium. Taxonomy (GTDB): domain Bacteria; phylum Bacillota; class Clostridia; order Acetivibrionales; family DTU013; genus UBA1305. Next base: position 58,537 of record JAEYOP010000039.1, read on the forward strand.
ACGGCAAGGTTTCCTTCCACCGGGAGAAATACGTCGCCGCCGGCGGACCCGACGGAGGAGACGGCGGCAAGGGCGGCGACGTTGTTTTTGTCGTGGATGAGGGTCTCCGGACGCTGATCGATTTCAAGTATAAAAGGAAATACATGGCGGAGCCGGGGGAAAACGGCGGTTCGGCCAACTGCTCCGGCAAGAGCGGCAGGGAGCTGGTGATCAAAGTGCCGCCCGGAACGATTGTCCGGGAGGAGAAGACCGGACGCATCCTGGCCGACATGACCGGCGCGGACCAGCGCGTGGTCATTGCGAAGGGCGGCAAGGGCGGCGCGGGGAACCAGCATTTTGCCACCTCTACGAGGCAGGTCCCGAGCTTTGCCCGGGCCGGCGATCAGGGAGACGAATACCACGTGGAACTGGAACTGAAGCTCATTGCGGACGTGGGACTGGTGGGCTTCCCGAATGCGGGCAAGTCAACGATCCTTTCCATGGTATCGGCGGCCGACCCCAAAATCGCCGATTACCCCTTTACGACCCTGGAGCCGAATCTGGGCGTGGTAAGCCTGGACGAAGGAAGCAGCTTCGTCCTTGCGGACATACCGGGACTGATCGAGGGCGCCCATGCGGGCGTCGGCCTCGGGCATGATTTTCTGAGGCATGTGGAAAGGACAAGGCTGCTCTTGCATGTTGTCGATATGGCTGCGGTGGACGGGCGCGATCCCCTTAGCGATTTCGAAACCATCAATGCCGAGCTGAGGCAGTACAATCCGAAGCTTGCCGAAAGACCCCAGGTGGTCGCCGCAAACAAGGTGGATCTGCCGGAGGGCAGGGAGAACCTTGAAAAGTTTACAAAGACGGTGGAAGCTAAGGGTTACAAGGTGTTTCCCATTTCCGCCGCCACCAACTCCGGGGTGAAGGAACTGATGCATTACGTGGCTGCCAAGCTGGTTGAGCTTCCTGAGATAACCCTTGCGGCGGGCGAAGAGGAAGAGGTGGTTTACACCGCCGGCGAGGAAGAGCCGTTTACCGTGCGCAGGGAAGGAAAAGCGTTCATCGTCGAAGGAAACTGGGTGCGAAAGGTGGTCGGTTCCACCAATTTTGAAATCTTCGAGTCGATCCAGTATTTCCAGCGCTCCCTGAAAAACAAGGGCGTCATTGACGCGCTGGAGAAGCTGGGCATCCATGAAGGCGATACGGTTAAAATCTACGACATTGAGTTTGAATATATTCGATAATTTGCGGACCGTTTTTGCAAAAGCGGTCCTATAGACAAGGAAGTGTTACATATGCTGACAAGCAAACAGAGAAGTTATTTAAGAAGCCTTGCTAATCCCATCGATCCCATTTTTCAGGTGGGGAAAGGCGGGATCGGGGACAACCTGATCAAGCAGTTCAACGACGCGCTGGAAGCCAGGGAGCTTGTGAAGGCGACCGTGCTGCGGAATGCCGACGCCGGCGTCCGGGAAATTGCCGAGGAGATCGCGGAAGCGGCCGGTGCGGAAGTAGTACAGGTCATCGGAAGCAGGTTCGTTTTGTACAAGGAATCCGAAAAGCACAAGGAAATTATCCTGCCGTAAATATTATGCCGGCAGGCAGGCGAAGCCGTAGGCTTTCCCTGTCGGACGACAGGAGGGGTGAGTAGCCGGTAACCCTGTCGTTACTCTCCCTCGTAATATTCAACCTGCTGGCTTACCTTATAAAGCTGGTTGATGTTCCTGCCCCAGATTCCTATTTTCCCGGAGTCGGGATAAAACGCCGCATCGATTTCATTATGGGTGTCGAAATCCAAATAGACGAGCATATCGGTTTCAGAGCTGTTTGTTAATTTGTGGGCTCCTTTTTCACTGGCCGGGAAGAATAAAAAGTCGCCGGCGGAAACTTCCTGCTCGCCGGACGGCGTTTTCAGAATGCCCCTTCCGCTGATAATGTAGAAGGCTTCTTCGTTCATGGTGTGGTAATGATAGGGATAGGCCGATTTCCCCGGAGGGATCTCATAGACGGATACGGCGCATTGCCGGGCATCTCCCTTCGGTACCAGCTCACGCTTGTAATATTCGTAACCGGGATGCTCGCTTTTATGCTTTTGCGGGATCTCCTGAAATTTTACTTTCCGTATTTCATCCATCTTCTTTCCCTCCCAATTTCGTGGCACGGCCTGTGTCGTCAATTCTTCCTGTTTTCCTGGTCCAGAGTTACTTTTAGCAAAGGCAGTTTTCGGTTGCTGAAAATGGTGGAATCCACTTCGCCAATGCGAATGGCTCCCATTTTCAGATAAAAAGCTTCCGCATTAGGGTCCGCATCTATGGTAAACTCGCTAATTCCGGCTTCCCTTGCCGTTTCCAGAATACGATTCCACAGCAATTTGCCGTATCCCAGTCCAATATGCTCCGGTTTAATAAAAAGAAAATCCAATTCGCTTTTATCAGGATCGGCAGTCAGGGAAAAGAACCCGATGATTCCGGAAGAAGCTTCAAGCACATAAATAAAATCCTCGGATATGCTCTTTTCCGATAGGGTCAACGCTTCCCTGCAAGCTTCTATAAACCTGGAATCATAGCCCCAGTATGCTTTCGAGCTTAAGGCGATTTCACTTAAAACGGCGGCTTCGCCGGGCCTTGCCCTTCTGATTTCCATTCTTCATCCCCCGAATTCATGTTATATTATGGCAGCCCGATCGTCAAGCCAATGAAACTGGAATTCGTGCAACTGCGGATAGAAGGCCCCTGATTTTTTGCTCCCGATTTTTCTTCGGTGGACGGTGCAAAGGAGAACCATATCTGGTATAATGATAAAAGTCCATTCGAATTGTTCGTATTCATTTATACGTATCAATAGACGAAAAACGGGTGTTACCGGGAGAGCTCCATGAAAATCAGGCAAGATGTTTTAAAGCTGGCGATTCCGGTTTTTACGGAACAGCTTTTTATTACCACCATCGGCATCCTCAATACGGTCATTGCCAGCGGAATCGGCAAGGAAGCCATTTCGGCCATCGGGACCGTCGATTCCTTCAACAACATCATTATTTTCTTTTTCAACTCGCTTGCGGTCGGCGGCACGGTGGTCGTGGCACAGTACATGGGGCAGAAAAACGCCCACGGCGCGAATGAGGCGGCGAAACAGGCCATTTTTTCGAGCATCGTGATTTCCATCTTCCTCACCCTGATTACCTGGCTGTTCCGGGACGCCATCCTGCTGTCCTTTATCGGCAGGGCGGAGAAGGCGGTGGTGGACAATGCCGTGGAGTATTTCCGGATCACGCTGTTCAACTATCCCCTGACGGCGTTTTCTTTCGTGGCCAGCGGGATTCTTCGCAGCTCGGGCCATCAAAACAGGACGATGAAGATCAACATTGCCATCAATGTCGCCAACATCATCCTCAGCTATACCCTTATTTACGGGATTTCACTTCAAAATGTGCATACCGGCTTCTCCATCCCGGCCATGGGCGTTAAGGGCGCCGCCGTCGCAATAACCCTTGCCCGCCTGTTCGGCATGGTCCTGTTTTTGATTGCGCTGGTGAAAAGCTCCCATATCCTGGACCTGAAAATGCTGAAGTCCTTCCGGATCGATTTCAGGATGCAGAAAACGATCCTGAACATCGGTCTCCCGGCCGGGCTCGAAACCTTCTTCTTCAATATCGGAAAGTTTGTCCAGCAGATTTTCATCATCTCCCTGGGCACGGTCAGCATCGCGGCCAACACGATTTCCTGGTCCATTTTCGGCCTGCTGTTCATCCCCGGAAGCGCCCTGAGCATTGTCGCCATGACGATGGTGGGCTACTTTATGGGGAGGGAGGAATACCAGGAAGCAAAGAAGGTCAATTTCTACCTGGTCAAGCTGGCAATGGCCTGCAACCTGGTTTTATGCCTGTTTGTCTTTCCGTTTGCGACCGTCATCTCGTCCATCTATTCCCAGGACGCGGAGGTGATCCGATTGACGGCGGAAATTGTCCGGATGAACGCCGTGGCCGTACCGATCCTGTGGCCGGCAGGGTTTATTGTGCCCTCCAGCCTCCGGGGGGCGGGGGATTCGAAGTTTACGATGGTGGTATCGGTTGCGAGTCTCTGGGTGTTCCGGGTGATGGTGGGCTATTTGTTCAGCATAACGCTGCATTTCGGCATTGTCGGCCTTTGGGGAGCCATGTATTTCGACTGGGTTGCCCGGGCCGTGATCTACCATCTCAGGCTGCAGGGCGGGAAATGGATGCGGAAAATGGTCTGAAAGACGGTCTGAAATCCAACCTCGGATTCGATCCCAAATCTGGACTAATCCCTCTTTTTGGTCAATGCCTCCATGATCTCGGCATAGATGGCGGCGGAATGCTTTTTCCAGTTTTCGCACACCCCGCGGGCGTCTTTTTTGGTTCCGGCGGCCGCTTTCAGCTCGATCAGCGGGAAGCCGCTCTCTTCCATCCGGCACAGGACGGTAAACTTGTTTTCGCTTTCCGGAATGAAATCGGCGGATACCAGGGAATCCATCCGGATTTCCCCGCGGGATTCCGACGCAAGCTTGTCCAGCCGCTTTTTCAGGCCCAGGGGGAGCAGATTCAGAAAGTACTGCAGCGTTTGTCTGCCCGAGTCTGTGAGGACATAACCCTCCTGGCTTCCGGAGCTTTCCGGGCCTGCGGAGCCGTCCCGGCTTTTTACCGGGGCGGGATTGTGCAGCCGCAGGAGCTTGCTTTCACACAGCTCGTTGAAGCACTGCTGGAGCATGAAATAATTCATCAGCCGGGGCTCCAGGACAAGCCGCGTCAAGGCGTTGTTGCCGACCGGCATGTTCAGTTTGTCGATCATATACAGGATGATCAGCTTGTTTTGAACGATTTCGCTGCTGCTGCCCAGTGAATTCATGAATGCCCTCCGATTTTGCCTGGTTGGTCCTATCCTATTTTAGCATAGATATGGTTAAAATGTATCCTCATGTGGTATTATTTATTTAAAGCTCTTTTTCGGTTTTACACACTAAGGGTCGGCTAAAACAGTACTTCCGCGCGGAAGTTCCATTTTAACGAGCCCTACGACAGGAGACGTTTTCATGCGGAGACATGAGGAACTGGCAGCACTGCTTGAAGGAATGGGCGCTTCCTTTATCGGCTTTGCGGATGTTGCGGGCAAAGCGGAAGGCAGCTTTCAGAACCTCCCTTATGCAGTATCAGTGGGAATTCGCCTGTCTGATTCGATTGTGGATGAAATCTCCGATCAACCGACCTTCACCTATTTTCACCACTACCGGTCCGTAAACGCGTTTTTGGACCAGCTCACGCTGCGGGGCCTTGTATATATACAGAGGCAGGGTTTTAACGCTGTTGCCGTCCCCGCTTCCCAGACCGTGAATGACGGCGCCGGTCCCTACAGGGGCGTATTTCCCCACAAGACGGCGGCCGTAAGGGCGGGACTGGGCCGGATCGGAAAGAACGGCCTTTTTCTCCACCGTTTGTACGGTCCCCGGGTGCGAATAGCGACGATCCTGACGGATATGGAGCTGCCCTTCGCGCAGCCCTTGCAGGACCCGGGCTGCGGTTCCTGCAGAAGGTGTGTGGACGCTTGTCCCGCCCTGGCGCTGACCGGCGGAGAGTGGCACGAAGGAGCGGAGCGGGAGGAGCTGGTGGACGCCAAAGCCTGCAGCGAATATATGAACAGGCATTTCAAGCAGATCGGGAGGGGCTCCGTATGCGGCATCTGCATGAGGGTCTGCCCGAGGTACGGAAAGGATCCGGTTTCCGAAGACATAATCCCGGACCGGAGCACATAGAAATTAAAGCCGGAAAGTTGTTATAATGGTATAATTAGCATAGAACATACGACGGGGAGGAAGGACGATGACAAAAAAGGAAATCATTGCCCTGCTGCTGGCGGGAGGCCAGGGAAGCCGGCTTGGGATTCTGACCAAAAAGGCGGCTAAGCCCGCAGTTTTGTTTGGCGGGAAGTACAGGATCATAGATTTTTCACTCAGCAACTGCGCCAATTCCGGAATCAACACGGTGGGGATATTGACGCAGTATCAGCCTTTGAAGCTGAACAGCCATATCGGGATCGGCAAGCCCTGGGACATGGACAGAATGCACGGCGGAGTGACTATCCTTTCGCCCTTTATGAAGGAAAGCAGCGGCGAATGGTACAAGGGGACGGCAAACGCCATCAGCCAGAATATCGATTATGTGGACAAACAGGACCCGGAGTATGTGATTATTCTATCAGGGGATCACATCTACAAAATGGATTATTCAAAGATGCTCAATGCCCATATCAAAAACAATGCGGAGGCCACGATCTCCGTCATCGACGTTCCATACCAGGAAGCGTCCAGATACGGAATCATGAATACCAATGAGGACGGCAGGATCTACGAGTTCGAGGAAAAACCGAAGGTGCCCAAAAGTACGCTGGCCTCCATGGGCGTTTACATATTTACCTGGAGCGTTCTCAGGGAGTATTTGCTGAGGGATGAGATAAGCATGGAGTCCGAGCACGATTTCGGCAAGGATATCATTCCGGCGATGCTTTCGGAAGGCAGGAGCCTCTGGGCTTTTCGGTATGCCGGGTATTGGAAGGACGTGGGCACCATACAGGCCTTTTGGGAATCCAATATGGACCTGATCAAGAGGGTTCCCGATTTCAACCTGTATGATCCGGAATGGAAGATCTACACGACGAATCCGGTCAAACCGGCCCATTACGTGGGACCCAACGGAAGCGTCAAGACTTCCGTCGTGGCCGAAGGCTGCATGATCTATGGAAAGGTCCGGAATTCCGTCCTTTTCCCGGGCGTGATCGTCAGGGAGGGAACCATGGTGGAGAACTCCATCGTGATGTCCAATACCTCCATCGGCGAAGACTGTACAATCGACCATTGCATTATCGGTGAGAACGCGATAATCGGGGGAAATGTCGTGATCGGCACAGGGGAGAACATACCGAACGAGGAGAAGCCGGCCATATACAATTCGGGCATAACCGTGCTGGGCGAAGGCGCCAATATACCCGATGGCGTCACAATCGGAAAAAACGTTATGATAGACATGCAGGCGCAGCAAGAGGATTTCTGCAGCAGCAGCATTCCCTCCGGCGCAAGCGTATACAAAGGTGGTGTATGTGAATGATCGACGCAATGGGTTTGATCCTGTCGGGGGCGCAAAAGCCTTACCTGAAGGAGTTGTCCTACATACGGTCGGTATCGGCGGTCCCGTTCGGGGGCAAATACCGGGCCATTGATTTTATCCTGTCCAATATGGTCAATTCCGGCATTAAAAATGTCGGGGTGCTTACCCAGTACAGCTTCCGCTCTTTGATGGACCATCTCGGTTCCGGAAAGGAATGGGATCTGGACAGGCGGTACGACGGCCTTTTCATTTTCCCGCCGTCCCAGGCCGGGGATGACAGCGGCTGGTACAGGGGCAGCGCGGATGCCATGTACAACAATTTGTCCTTTATCCGGCGGAGCAACGAGGAGTTCGTGGTGATCGCCCAGGGGAACGGGATCTTCAAAATGCAAATGGATGGCATGCTGGAGTTCCATAAGAGCAAAAACGCGGATATTACCCTTGCCTACCGGAAAATGATCGACTGCGGTCCCGAGGACCTTTCCAGGCTGGGGATCGTGGAAGTGGACGAGGACGGGCGGGTGAAGGATCTGCAGGAAAAACCGCTGCATCCGCAGTCCGACCTTGCTTCGATCGGCATCTACATGATCCGGAGGACCTTGTTGATCTCCCAGTTGGAGGAATGCCATGCCCACGGAGATTACGATTTCGTGAAGGATATCCTGATTAAGAAGCTTGGCAAGCTCAATATCTGCGGATACGAATTCAAGGGCTACTGGAGGGCGATCAGCACCGTTCAGAACTATTACCAGAGCAGCATGGACATGCTGAATCCGGATATCCGGAGGGAGCTCTTCGAGGAGAACGGAAAGATTTATACCAAGGTGAAGGATGAGGCTCCCGCCAAATACAATGAGGAAGCCGAAGTGCGCAATTCCGTCATCGCCGACGGCTGCTTCATCGAGGGAACGGTTGAAAACAGCGTTCTTTTCCGGGGCGTCACGGTGGGCAAGGGCGCCGTCGTGAAAAACAGCATCGTCATGCAGGGGACGGTCATCGAGCCGGATGCGCGGATCGAATACGTCATCCTGGACAAGGACGTGCGGCTGACGAGAGGTAAAAACCTGAAGGGGGATCTGGAGTATCCCGTTGTCGTCAACAAAAAATCGATCGTGTGAGAGTGCGGAATCAATTATTTTTATTAAAGAAATGAGGGATTGCCCGTGGTGAATCAATCCAGCTTTATTGCCAGGATGTCCGGCCGGAAGGCGGACAATTACTACATCGACCATCTGGGAGCGTACAAGGTGGCCGACATCGCCAAAATATCGGGGCTCAAACCGGTGGCCGTCAAGGAGATCTACACCTCCAACGGGGCGGTTTACGACGATTCGCAGGACGTATACTACTTCGGCAGCCTGGAGTCTGCCAGGAAGGCGATTGCGGAGCTCTTCGGCAGCATAAAGCCGACGCTGAAGGGGAAAATGGTCTATTTGTCCGAGGCGGAGGTGGAATGCATCCGCCGGGCCTTGATAAACGAAGGCAGCAACACGATCCATCTGAAGAGCAAGATCAAGGACGAAATTTTCAAAAAGCTGAACGAATAACGGATCAATATCCTGTTATCAAATGTCAGAATCAAGCAATACTTTCCGGAAAGAGAATGGTAAAATGGCAATATCTTTCGGAAAGGAGCAGCACCAATGCATAAAGATCTGGAGCTTGTTTTTGACAAGGTCGTCGGTATATTGAAGGAGGACCCGCGGTGTAAGGGCGGATGGCATTATGGCTCCATAAGCAGGGATGCTGCGGATGTCTATTCGGACTACGATCCCGTATTTCTGGTGGCGGACAGGGATTTTGAAGCGTTCGCGCTGGACGCCCCCGGCGTTCTGGCAAAAGCGGCGGACGAGCTGTTGATTTTCTGGGCGGAGTCCTTCAATGACGCGCATTTCAAGAATTATTGCAGCGTGATCCGCGTCGGCGAAAACCTGCATCAGTTTGATTTTTTTATTCTGAATTCGGAATTCCCGGAGGAGTGGATGTGCAGGCAGCACCTGAAAGGCTGCACGAGAGAGCACATCATTTTCGACAGGACGGGGGAAGCGGGTGCACTGCTGGACAAAGGGCTGCGCACGGACAACTTCATACCGGATCCGGTCAGGGCCATGGACACTTACTGGTTCCACACGGAAATGCTCATCAAGTATTTCAAACGGAAGGATCTGTTCAAGCTGATCAAAAACATGGACGTGATCTTCCATTCTCATGTGGATTTGCTGTTGTTCCAGTACGATACCCTCGACTGGGGCGCATGGGAGAGCAAGGTGAAATATTGCGTTCCCGAGGAGAAACAGCAGCATCTTGCCGGATATTTTGCGAAGGCGGAATTCGGCGAACTGGAAAAGGCGATGCGGAAAAGCATGCTGCTCTTCCGGCAGGATGCGGAGGAGGTTTGCAGCCTGAAAGGGATCCAGTACCCGAAAAGCATTGCCGACCAGGTAATTTCATACTTTGACAGAAGAATGAGAGAGGTTGTATAATAGGGGAAACATGGATTTCCTGTTACGCAATGAGGCGCTTACCAAAGGCGCCTTTTTGCATTCCCGGGGCATGGTGAGGACCCCTGCGGGGAAGAACTGCGGGACGGGCAAATAAAAACGCGCGCAAGGCATTTTCATTATTGTAAACAGACGTATTTTGCGATAAGATAATGTATAAATGCTTTAGCAGAATAAAGTGGCAAATATTTCTGAGGAGGATGCAGTATGAAGAAAAGATCACTGGTATTGGCACTGGCAGTCATGGTTCTCATGGCGTTTGTATTCAGCGCATGTGGAATCGGTGAAGCGAAGTGGGATGGCAAGGTTTTAAGAGTGGGCGTTGACGACACCTATCCGCCGATGGAGTACAGGGATGATTCGAATCAATTGGTTGGCTTTGATGTTGATCTTGCCAAAGCAATAGGGGAGAAGCTCGGTGTCAAAGTGGAGTTCATATCGACAGCCTGGGACGGCATATACCCGGCACTGAAAGCAAACAAGTTCGACTGCATCATATCTTCATGCAGTATGACCAAGAGCTTGCAGGAAAACTACCAGTTTTCCAAACCATACCTGTCAAACGGCCAGTATATCGTAGTGAAGCCGGAGGACAACAGCATAAACAAGCCCGAAGATCTGGCAGGCAAGAAAGTAGGCGCCCAGGTCAATACGACATCTTCCAGGGCGGCGGAAAAATTCCAGAACACGGTAAAATTCGAACTTACAAAATATGATCAGGTCATTCAGCCTTTTGCGGATCTGAAGACCGGCAGAATTGAAGCCATTGTCGTCGATGAGATGGTAGGAAAGGATTACCAGACAAAAGAACCGGAAAGCTACAAGGTAACCACTGCAAAGCTCACCAATGAACCTATAGGCGTCGTTTTCTCAAAAGCCAATACGGAATTAAAAGAAAAGGTGGATGCCATTATTGACGGCATGAGAGCGGACGGTTCGCTGAAGGGAATCTCAGAGAAATGGTTCCAGGGAGAAGACAGAACAAGCAATATCGATACAACTGTAACAGAAGACTAGGATTTATACTTTTTAGCGGCAGGCTCAGGGTAGGGGACAAAGGAACGGTTCGTTCCCTACCCTCCTGTTTTAAATTTGCTGCAATATATATTATAAATGCAGGGGGTTGTTTATTTTGGGTTTTCAAGCATTTCTGAACGCTCTGCCGGCGCTTTTAAAAGGGTCCTTAATCACATTGGAATTAACGATCGTATCTGTTTTCTTTGGCATGATTCTTGGACTGTTTCTGGCCCTGGGAAGATTATCAAAGAATATCATCCTCGACAAGATATCGTGGTTTTATATTTGGATTTTCAGAGGGACCCCTTTGATCATGCAAATCTTTTTCATCTATTACGCCCTTCCGCTATTCAGCCCGATCACTCTTCCTCAGATGCCCACGGCATTTATAGCATTAGCCTTGAACTCAGCCGCATACCTCGCTGAGATCATCAGAGCTTCCATCCAATCCATCGACAAGGGGCAGATGGAAGCTGCCAGGGCCTTGGGAATGGGGTATGGACAAGCAATGAGGAGGATTATCGTACCTCAGTCCTACAGACGTCTGATCCCTCCGGTCGGAAATGAATTTATTGCATTATTGAAGGATTCCGCTCTGGTTTCCGTTATAGGAATGACAGAACTCATGAGAACAACAACGCAGGTGGCAAATGCTACGGGCAACGCCGCTATATATATACCGTCAGCGATATTGTACCTGGCGTTGACTTCTCTATTTACAATTGTCTTTGAAAAACTTGAAAAGAAATATTCCGTATACGAATAGGGAGGTGTTGAATGATGTCAATGGTTAAAGTGGAAAAGGTCTGCAAATCATTCGGAAACCTCCAGGTTCTGAAGGATATCAACCTAGAGGTGGAAAAGGGAGAAGTGGTGTGCATCATCGGGCCTAGCGGCTCCGGGAAGAGCACTTTGCTCCGGTGCCTGAACCATCTTGAAAGGATTACAAGCGGACGTGTTTGTATTGAAGGGGAAATGATCGATGAAAGGGAAGCGGGGAAGGACCAGCTCAAGGTTTCGCAGAAAAAGGTATCGGAGCTGTGTACGGAACTCGGCATGGTATTTCAGAGATTTAACCTGTTCCCCCATATGACCGTGCTGCAGAATATTATGGAAGCTCCCGTAACGGTAAAGAAAGTGCCGTCCCAGGAAGCGGAAGCTTATGCGATAGAGTTGCTGAAAAAAGTGGGCCTGGCCGACAAGAAGGATGAATATCCGTCAAGACTGTCGGGAGGACAGCAGCAAAGGGTTGCCATAGCGCGTGCGCTGGCGATGAAGCCCAAAATTATGCTGTTCGACGAGCCGACGTCTGCGCTGGACCCCGAACTGGTCGGCGAAGTCCTGGAAGTAATGAAGGATCTGGCCGACGAAGGAATGACGATGCTGGTGGTGACCCACGAAATGGGCTTTGCGAGAGAAGTGGGCAGCAGGGTCATTTTTATGGACAACGGCGAGATCAAGGAAGAGGGGAAGCCGGACGAAATTTTCTCAAACCCCAAAAATGAAAGGACAAGAGCGTTCCTGCAAAAGGTTCTCTAAATACGAAACAAATGTCAAAGAAAATACGGGCGGATATTATTCTGCTGCTGATCACAATTGTCTGGGGCGCTTCCTTCCCGCTGATGAAGATGATGCTGACATACGTCCCGGCATACGCTTATCTGTCGATGCGCTTTTTGCTGGCGGCGGCAGTATTGGCGCTTCTATTCCATAAAAGCTTCTCCAGGTTCAATAAACGGGCGCTTTTGTACGGCAGCATCATTGGCGCATTCATGTTCGGAGGGATGGCATTCCAGGTCGTCGGCCTGTATACCACATCCGCCTCGAATTCCGGCTTCATAACCGGCTTGAATGTGGTCATGGTGCCGATTTTTGCGGCGGTGCTTTTGAAAAAAAGACCGGACAGGGCGTCCTTCATCGGAATTACGGTTGCATTCGCAGGACTGTTTTTTTTGTCCGGCGGGTTGAATTTCAATTTTAACCAGGGGGATTTTCTAACCTTCCTGTGTGCCATTTGCTGGGCCTTTCAGATCATCTTCATCGACAAGTTCACCCAGACGGAAGATGCCGCACTGCTTGCCATCATCCAACTGGCGGTTATTGGCATCGCAAGCTCGTTCCTCTGGGTTGCGGCGGATGTCGGCAAGCCGGTGGAGTTTAACGGAATTTCCGTCGGAATATTGCTGTTTACCGCTGTGCTCGGTTCCGCGCTGGCCTTCGGAGGACAGACCATCGCCCAGAAGGATACGACCCCGACCCATACGGCGCTCATTTTGACCGCGGAACCCGTATTTGCGGCCATGTTTGCAATGATCATACCAAACGCGCAGGGCGTAACGGAAATGCCCACCCTGTCGAAAGCCATCGGCTGCCTCATGATTCTCTCCGGCATGGTCATTTCGGAACTGAAAATGGGGAAAGGCAAGGAGAAGGACATTGAGCCTTTGAGGTCCTGAAACGTTAAAAAGGCAACATTAAAACGGCAATCGTGGCGATTGCCGTTTTTGTATGTCTGTTAACCGAAATGGAACAGCTATATCACCAGATCTACGTGCTGGATGGTTCCGGCGACGCCGTTTTCCCGGAGGAACACCCCGGTCCGGGCGATGCTTCCGAGGGTGTCGTTGCCGAAGGTCTTCACGTCGTAGCCGGTGGATACGTTCCCCAGATAGATCGCGCCGATGCCTTTAGTCCCCAGCGCAAACAGCTGATCGCTTCCGCTTTCATCCTTCGTCCAGATCCGGAGCTTGCTGTAGATGTCGTCGTTTTCATCGATCCAGCCGTTTCCGTCCCCGTCATATTGGGCTAGATCGGAGAAGCCGTTTCCGCTTTGGGGCCCGAACAGTTCGGAACCGTTGTTGATGGTGCCGTCACCGTTGACGTCGAAGGCCAGGAAGCCGCTGCCGCCCGTGGCGAAGGAGATCTGGTCCTCGTCGCCGTCGTTGTCGATGTCGAAGTTGAATTTGTTGTTGGTCAGCGCGGCGGAAGCGCCGCCGAAATTGACAACCAGCGGATCGACCTTCACCGCGTCTCCCGCACGGATGGAGACATCCGTCCTGGAGGCAAATTCCCGGCTCATGTTCAGATCGAGGTCGAAACGGATATCTTTCCCGTCGGCTGTTTTCACCGACCCCTCGGCGGAGAAGGACATGGTTTGCTTTTCATAATGGGCTTCGTGAAGATCGTATTCCAGGCCCCAGCCCTGCCGCAGTTGGACCGGCTGCAGTTGCGGGGTCTGCAGCTGCACAGCCTGCTGCCGCCTTGCCTCAAGCTCCTCGATGGAGGTGTTCAGCTTTATGGATTTGGGTAAAACGAACTTGAACCTTTTCCCTGTCAATGCCTCAATAAACTTTTGCAGCAGGTATAGCTTTTGTTTATCCTTATCGCTGAGCTCCGGGTACCCGTCATTACTCTCTCCGGTGCTTCCCGCCGTGGCCGCAGCCTGCTGCTGCTCCAGCGCCGCCCTGCCTTCCGGGGAAAGCTGAAGGGTTGCGCCGTTTTGCGGATTTCCGGCATTACCGAAGAGACTTGCCGGGTTTTCACCCGGAAAAGTCGGGCGGGTATCTCCGACCCATGTTTTTAACGTTTCTTCTTTGGATTGGCTTACGACCGACGTGCTTGATCCTGCCATCTGAACAGACGAGCTTTCAATTCTCATAACTCATGCCTCCCTGCACTATTGGCGCAATGAAATCATACGGAAGTTATTATTTCATTGCGCCGATATGAGTTTCCTGCGACCCTCCGGCTATCCGTAACAGGAGGGTGGTTCTTTTTTAGTAACACCGCTGTAATCTATATCGTCAAATTGCGGCAAATATTTGATAGGAAAATGTAAAATTCGTAGTAAAATGAAATTGGTATTGACTCTACACCTGCGTCATGGTTTAAGCTGATGATACAAGAGGTGCGAAAATGGAAGTGTATTTTAAAATCGGGGAAGTCGCGGATATGTTTGATACTTCGATCCGGGCTTTACGGCTTTATGACAAGATGGGCCTGTTCAAGCCGGAGCATACGGACGAACAGACCGGCTACCGGTACTATAGGGCGGACCAAATTCCTCTGCTGAACACGATCCTGGTCTTGAAGGCCATAGGGCTCAAGCTGGTGGAGATCAAACACCTGGTGGACCGCGGACTCGACCCGGAGGAGCTTGTGAGGGTCCTGCAAAAGAAGAAGGAATACTGGGAAAATCAAATTGAAATCGCCCGATTCAATATTGAGAATATTGAAAAAATCAAATCCGCCGCCACAGGTCAGCTCGGGAAGGAACAAAAAGAGGACGGCGGCAAGCCGGACGCGTATAAAATGGCCAGGCTTGTGTGCCTCGAAAACATCAAGACGGAATCGATTCTTTCCGAGGCATTGTGGCTTTAGCGGCAGATAAGGGATTGGAGATCGTATGGAATATCAAAGCGTTTTGTTTGGATGTGCGGAGGATAGGACGGAAAAAGAGCATCCCGCACCGGAATTTTTTCCGGACCTGAATCTGGATCAAATCATCCGGGGTGTTTTGACGGAAAAGGAAGAGTACAACCTTGAACCATATTATTACCAAAGCCTTAAAAGCGTAGAAGCGGTGACTTATAGAATGGAAATCATGCAGGCGGTGGAAAATACGGAACTGCTTGATTCCTTCACAAACTTTTCCGGTAAAATGAAAAGAATAAGGGAGTATATAGGCTTCAGCCGGGAAGTTCACAATCCCCGCCAGCAGGAGAAATGGATCCTGGATGCGGCCGATCTGTATTGCAGTACGCTGCTGGAGCTTGAACGTTCGCTTGCATCGGCGGCGCCGGGTGCGAGAGGCTTGCGTTCCTTTGCCGGCTGGCTGGCGGAATATCTGGAAGGACCGGATTCCAAAGCGCTGTATTCGGATACAAATGCGATGAAGGATGAATTGAGCCGGATCCGGTACAGGGTGCAGATCGAAAATGGCAAACTCCTGGTGGAATCGGATAGCGGCACGGAAGATTATTGTTCTTTGCTCGAGAGAACCTTCGGGCAGATCCTCGATATCCGGTTCGATTATCCGATCCGGTTTTTCACCGAGCTTGAAATGTGCTCCCTGGAAAATAAGATCCTTGACCTTGTTGTAGAAATGCATCCGGAAGCTTTTCAAAAGCTGCACGCTTATTCCATAAGGCATACCCGCTTTCTCCGGGAGGAGATTGTCCGGTTCGACAGGGAAATCCAGTTTTATGTGTCTTATATGGAGTACATCGGAAAGATGAGAAAGAAGGGGTTTGAGTTTGCATATCCGTCGCTGAGCAGGGCTAAGAGGCTGGATGTGACGGGCGGATACGATATGGCGCTTGCATATAAAAATTCAGGCACCGGCGCCGGGATCATACCGAATGATTTTTTTCTGGATGGGGAGGAGCGGACTTTCGTCCTGACAGGGCCCAACCAGGGCGGGAAAACCACCTTTGCGAGGGCTTTCGGCCAGATCCTGTTCCTTGCTTCCTTGGGCTGTCCCGTACCCTGCAAAAAGGCGGAGCTGTTCCTGCCCGATATGATTTTTACACATTTCCCGGCGGAAGAAGCCGCGGGGTCGAATGCCGGAAGGCTTCAGGAGGAATTGACGCGGTTGAAGCCGATCCTTGAGCAAGTCACGGAAAACAGCATCGTGATTCTGAACGAACTGTTTTCCACCACGACCTCCTTTGACGCCTTCTCAATGGGTAGAACGGTTCTGGACCATTTTGCCGCGCTGGACTGTATCTGCCTGTATGTGACCCACATCCACGAGCTTGCCCGGATCGGGGAAAAGACGGTAAGCCTGACGGCGGCCGTTCAATCGGAGGAAGCCGACCTGCGGACCTACAAAATTCTGCGAAGACCTGCCGATGGCCGCTCGTACGCTAATTCCATCGTCAAAAAATATAAACTGACCTACAATGAAATCAAGGAGCGAATACAGGTATGAAGCCTTACCTGCTGTTTGAACGGTACGACGGCATTTCCTGGAGGAAAATACCGAATGAAAACGAATTGATGGAAGATCTGAACCTGCATGCGATCTTCCAGGCGATGGCCCGGGGTGACCATTATTTGTACGATACGGTGAAAAGCGTTGTTTTAAGCGGCTTGACCGACACAAACGCCATCCTTTACCGGCAGGAAGTCTTGAAGGACTGCATCGGCGGCAGGAACACGATAGGCAGGCTTTATGACATCGCTGCCGCCGCAATGGAGGAAGCGGCGGATTACCAGCAGTATGCCCGGCCGAATTTTACCAAGATGATTTCCATGACCGTCAAGGTCATGAACTCCGTAAAGCTGCTGGAAATGCTGGCAGGGAGGCTGGAAGAGCTTTCGGGCCTGTCCCGCCCGGCCCGGAAGGGAATGCATTCGAAAGGGATGACCACATTTTTCGGTCAATTGGATGCCTTCCTTACCGCCGATTTCTTCCAGGCCGTCCGGCTTCGCCTTTCCGAGCTGAAATCCATATCCGGCGACGGAAAAATGATTATCGGGTCGGGCATAGGCGGCGGATTAAAAGGCGTGGACCATATTCTTCGAAGAATAGACCAAAACCCGGTGAAACCCGATAACAGCCCTAAATTCATCAGCCCCAAACCCAATACGGGGCCAAAATCCAAAAGCACTTTGAAAAACAGCATCCTGCTCGATCATATCAGTTTAGCCAACAGTGCAAAAGAAATTGAAGAGGCTGGGCTGGTCCACATATTGCGGCTGGTCAATTATTTCAACAATACCATCATAGACTTTTTTGAATCGCTGCGTTATGAGACCGGGTTTTACTATGGCTGCACCAATCTGTTCAGCGAAATCTCCAGGATGAACATACCGGTCTGCTATCCCTCGGTGGACGAAGCGGACGCGAGAAATCTGGTGTTTGAGGGCCTGTATGATCTGAGCCTGTCCCTTTGCGAAAAGAAAAAGCTCGTCAGCAACGAATTGTCCGCTATGGGGAAAACTCTGTTCATCATAACCGGCGCAAACCAGGGAGGAAAGTCCACATACCTCCGGAGCATCGGTATTGCTCAGCTTCTGATGCAGTGCGGCATGTTCGCCCCCGCCGTTTCCTACCGGGCAAATGTATGCGAAAACATCTATACTCATTTTACAAAGGAAGAGGATATCAATATGAACAGCGGCAAATTGGAAGAGGAGCTTCTGAGGATGAACGAGATCATCAACGGCGTCAAGGCCGGCTCAATGCTTTTATTGAACGAACCCTTTGCCACAACGACCGAAAGGGACGGTTCCAACATCGCGAGGGACATTGTCGCCGCATTGTACGAATACGGCGTAAAGATATTCTTTGTCACCCACCTATATGAGTTTGCCAATACCCTGCATGGCCAGGAACCGGAAAAAACGGTCTTTCTGCGGGCGGAACGAAACCGGAACGGCAGCCGTTCCTATTGCATCCGGCCGGGACAGCCGCTTCGGACCAGCTTTGGCGAGGATTTGTTCCTTCAGGTCGTCGGCCGGCTGAGGGGGCCCGGGCTGGCGGAAAGATCCAGCCGGGGGAATTGACAGAAGGTTTCCCGTCTGATATCCTTTGCTCATGGAAAAGGGCGGAGGCGGTCTATGAATACGGATGAAATTCTTGCTTACTGTCTGGATAAGAAAAATGCCCGCATCGATTTCCCATTCGGGGATATCCCGGTCTGCGTCAAGGTCTGCGGGAAGCTTTTCGCCCAGATTTACCCCAGGACAAACGATTACAAGATCACCTTAAAATGCGAGCCCCTATTCGGCGATTTTTACAGGCAAAGATACCCGGGAACCGTCGTCAGGGGCTATCATTGTCCGCCGGTCCAGCAGCCCTTCTGGAATACCGTGCACCTGCACGGCGATGTCCCGGAGGAGGAGTTGAAGCGGATGATTGACCACGCATACCGGGCGGTCGTCTCCAAGCTGCCGAAAAAGCTCCGGGCGGAATTGGAGGCGATGCATTTGCAGGGGGAGGAAGGTGGAACCGTTGAACAAGCAGAGTGAAATGAACAAAAAAGCCTGGTCGTACAAGGCGGATGAATTCTGGGTGAAAGAGCTGGGGACGCCCGGAACGGTTGCGGCGGATATGGCAGAACAGCCTGAAAAGTATCTCCGCAGGCATCTCCGGTATCTTGGCGAGGTAAAAGGGCAGAAGATCGCCAACCTGCTCGGTTCGTGCGGTAAAAAAGCGGTTCCGCTTGCTTTGCTGGGCGCGGATGTGACGGTTGTGGACATATCGGAGCAAAACAGGAGTTATGCACTGGAGTTGGCCCGTGAGGCGGGAGTCTCCATAAACTATATTGTATCGGATTTCCTGGAACTGGACGCTGCCGGACTGAGGGGATACTTCGATACCGTTTATCTTGAGGGCGGAATTCTGCACTATTTCTCCGATCTGGACGAATTTTCAAGGAAGCTGCACGACTTGCTGAAACCAGGGGGGAAGCTTATC
Organism: Bacillota bacterium; assembly: GCA_023411575.1. Lineage (GTDB taxonomy): Bacteria > Bacillota > Clostridia > Acetivibrionales > DTU013 > UBA1305. The sequence goes on from JAEYOP010000039.1 coordinate 77,573, forward strand.
CTGAATGATTTTCATCCAATCCGGAAGATTTTCAAGGTAAAGGATATCTTTGTGGACCGGGAAGATACCCTGGAATTGACGGGGGATTATTTTGACGACGGACTGCACCTGGATGCGGTGGCGCATGAAAAATATTTCCCTGAAAATGAACGGGCGGCGTTTCCGAAATGCCGCCTGCGGATTTGTAATCAGGCAGCTTGACGAAGGGCCGAGGTTCGATTTGCATAAAAACATCCCGGGGGAATTTACCCTGGTTGCCTTTCAATAGGGTACAATCAAACCTTGACAATCGAACATATGTTTGATATTCTGTAAGGACCAAATGATATTCTGGCAAGCAAGGGGATGTTTTCTTTGAAGATCGGCATAGACATGGATGGCGTGATGGTTGACACGATCCGATTCATTTCGAAGGAATTTTCAGATGCCTACGGGCGCGTAATTACACCGGATGACATTGTTCACAGGATGGGAAAAATTGAAGGCTCCGGCCGGTTGTTCGAAGAAAGGGGCGAGTACCTCCTTTGCTCGCTTGCACCCATGGAGCATGCCGCGGAAGTCATAAACGGACTTGGAGAGCAGTATGAAATCGTCATTATCAGCGCACGTTTCCGGATGCATTATGCGGCAACCCTGGAATGGCTTAAAAAATACGGCATCCGGGCCGATGCGGTAATATTCACGGAAGGCGGCGGCAAAGCCGACATCTGTGTTAAGAACGGAATAGATCTGCTCATAGAGGATTCCCTGAGCAATGCAATAGAGGTTTCCAATGCAGGAATCCAGGTACTCCTGATGTCCACGGAGTACAACAGGACAGCGGGAAATGCACACATTGACTACTGCGATAGCTGGGATGAAATCGACCGGTATATCCGGTGTGTCACCCGGGAGCAAGCGGCAGGGTGAAGGGAATCCGGCCGAAGTTTTTGTATGGAGGAAGGAAAGATGCCGGTTGAACGCAAGCTGGACGGAAGCATCACGATCCGGACCGAAAAGGGCGGCGTCTGCGTTGTAGGAAGCATGGTCGAGGACAACAGCAGATCGGCGCGCTTTAAAGAATGGCTGGAAAAGTGTGCGGATAAAGTAATACCCTGCAGCCATACGTTTGATGAAACGGAAGCTTTCCTGCTGCGAAGCTTTGATACTGTGCCGCTGGACCCAAGTGACCGCCGTATCCGCATATTCCTATTGAATATTGTAATGAATCATAAAGAATTCCTGCAGGAACAGCCGGGGGAATTCTCCTTTGACATGACCGACGACGAAATGGAGGAGTGGAAGAAGAAGGAGGATTTGCTGCGCCAGGAAATCATGGATTCGGAGCCCGCAAAATACGGGCTGGCAATACGGGCATACCGCTTGCCGCAAAATGACTTGAACAGTGCTTTTTATGCGCGGGCAAGAGCGCATTATGCCGCGTTTCTCCGGTCGGAAGTACGCAAGGGCAGGCTGAAGCCGGGCGATCCGGAGCGAATGGAACAAACGCCCCGGCAGGATGTTTGTGTGTTTTTTGAGGACCGCACGGAAACGATTGACACCAGAGAGGACCATTCGCGGCTGAAGCTGGAACTGATTGCTTTCCGTGGCGTTACGGAAGAGGACATCAGGCAGAAAAGTATCGGGTTCTTGTCCTATGCTTTTACGTTAAAAGAGCTTGGGCAACTGCCGGATTTTGAAGACGGAAGGTTGACCTTGTTTTTTCCCCAATGGCAGGGGGCCGGCAACAGCAAAAGACTTTATCAGGGCGCGATGGAAATCAGGGAAGAATTTCTGCGGCAGGGGACATACGAACAGGTTGAACTGGATTGCGACAGGGACCTGGTCTTAAAGAACGGGATTTTGGGTTATGATTGCATCCGAAGCCAATATCGGAATGCGATAAAAACAATTCTGGAACGGAGGCCCCAAAAAATATTTACCATAGGCGGAGATTGCTCCGTGGAGCTTGCGCCGGTTTCCTACCTGAACGACCTCCACAGGGGAGATCTGACCGTTGTATGGTTTGATGCCCACGGGGACCTGAATACGCCGGAATCGTCTCCCAGCGGTTGTTTTCATGGTATGCCGCTGCGAACGCTGCTGGGGGACGGAGACGATCCGATCGTCCGCGACTGTTTATCCGTATTAAAGTCAGGGCAGGCCGTGCTGGCCGGTTGCAGGGAACTGGACCCGCCTGAGGCGGAATATGTCGCGGAAAATAAAATATCCGTTGCCGATGTCGGCCTGGTATCGGCAATCGATCCATTCATCGATGTCATCCGGAATAAAGGCAATCGGAACCTTTATATTCATATTGACCTGGATGTACTGGACCCCGTAGACTTCCCCAATGTCCTTTGTCCGTGCCGGAACGGCATATCGGTTGACCAGTTGATGAAGACCGTAAGAGCATTGAAAGAGCAATTTAATATAGTCGGGCTCGGGCTGGTGGAATATGTGCCGGGAGAACCGGGCTGCCTTGAAAAATTGAAGGAATTCATCGAATTTGGGTATGGGTTGTAGATTTGTATCCGGCCTTCTGTTTCTGTATAATTTGTATAAGCATAGATAAATTCAACCTCTACCGGAGGGGCATATGGGGCTCAGAATCGTATACGGCAGGGCTGGAAGCGGGAAAACAAGCTTCTGCCTCAAGGAGATCGGAAACGCTTTGAATACCGGAGAACCGCATCCGCTGGTGCTTATCGTACCGGAGCAGTTTTCCCTGCAGGCCGAAAAAAATCTGGCCAGAGCCACCGGCTCGGCCGGTATTTTCCGCGCGGAGGTTTTGAGCTTCCGAAGGCTGGCGTTCAGGGTGTTCAGTGAAGTGGGCGGCATTTCGAAGCATCATCTCAATGCGGCGGGAAAAAGCATGCTGCTGTTCAAAATAATGAACGGCCTGGGGACCGAACTCCGGATGCTTTCCAGGGCGGCCCTTCGAAGAGGCTTCATGGATACCCTGTCGGACACCATTACGGAGCTCAAGCGCTATGACATCGTACCGGAGGAACTGGAGAAAGCCGCCGCCAGGCTGGAGGACGGCGTGCCCCTGAAGGACAAGCTGGGCGATCTGGCGCGGGTCTATTGGGAATTTGAATATTTGCTCCATCAGAATTATATGGATGCGGACGATGATCTTGCGGAGCTGTTCCGGAAGCTGGACCAATCCGCCCAGTTCAACGGCGCCGAGATCTGGATCGATGAATTCTCGGGCTTTACCCCGCAGGAATACAAGGTCATAGGGAAACTGCTGACAAAGGCAAAACGAGTGACGGTCAGCCTTTGCACGGATTGCCTGTCGAACGAACCGGGCGACGGCGCGCCGCTGGTCTTTACGCCTGTCCGGAACACCGCGGTCAAGCTGGCCGGGTTGGCGGCAAAAGAGGGGATCGAAGTGGAAAATCCGGTTGCGCTGGATGGCTGGCCCGGTTCGGAAGCAGGCTTTGCCGCGGTTCCCGGAAATGCGCCGCAAAGAGCCGCGAAAACGGGATATGCGGCGAGGTTTGCCGCATCGGAAGAGCTTGGGCATCTTGAACGCAACTTTTACAAATATCCCTGCAGCAAATATGCAAGAGCCTCTGGGGATGTGACGATCGCTTCGGCCGCCAATCCGTATTCCGAGGTGGAGGAAGCGGCAAGGGACATTATCCGGCTTTGCAGAGACCAGGGCTACCGGTACAGGGATATCGCGGTGACGATGAGGAATCCCGAAAGCTACGGCAGCAGTATAAAGAGCATTTTTTCGAGATTCGGAATTCCGTTTTTCTTTGACGGCAAGCGGAATATTGACAGCCATCCGCTTGTCGTGTTCATCCTCTCGGCATTGGAGATTTTTTCGGACAGCTGGTCGTATGAGGCGGTTTTCCGGTATGCCAGAACGGGGCTTGCCGGTGTCGCCAGGGAAGAACTGGACCTGCTCGAAAATTATGTCCTGGCAAACGGAATACGGGGAAATGTCTGGCTCCGGCAGGAGGACTGGGACTATCCTGTGGAGCAGTCCAACCGGCAGGACAAGCCGGACCCGAGGGAGCAGGAATGCCTGGCGAGGATCAACCGTGCCAGGAGGCAGCTGGTCGGTCCTCTTGAGGCTTTCCGGAGAAAAACGAAAGGCGGGGCGGGCGCCGTTGAATTTTGTACGGCGTTGTTTGAGCTTCTGTGTGCGACAGGGGCGAATCAGGCAATGGAGGACTTTTCCGCCCGGTTCGTTTCAGAGGGCAGGCTGGACAAGGCGGATGAATACCGGCAGGTGTGGAATGCGGCCATGGAGGTATTTTCACAGATCGTTGAAGTACTGGGCCAGGAGGAAATGGGGACGGAACGGTTTTCCGAAATCCTGGCGGCAGGCTTTGCGGGACACAAGATCGGCCTTATCCCGCCGGCAATGGACCAGGTTCTTGTCGGAAGCATGGAAAGGGCAAGAAGCCATGATATCAAAGCATTATACATACTGGGCGCCAATGAGGGTGTTCTTCCGGGAACGAAATCGGATGACGGATTGATTTCGGATACGGACCGGGACAATCTGGGGAAGCTGGGACTGGAGCTGGCGGGCAATACGGCCGGCAGGAGCATGGAAGAACGGTTTATGGTTTACAGGACGCTGGCGACCCCGTCAAAATACCTCCGGTTGAGCTATCCGGCGGCGGACAGGGACGGAAAGGCCCTGAGGCCGTCCCGCATCCTGCCTGAAATCCGAAGAATCCTTCCCCAGGTCCGGGAACTGGGGTCGATAACGGGAAGCGCTGCAGCGCCTATACCGGAGCCGGCCGCTCCGGAACCGGCCTTCGACGAGTTGGTCGCCAGCCTCCGGATGCATTATGACGGGGTTCCCATACACGACGGGTGGAAAGCTGTTTATAAATGGTTTTCAACGAACAGCGACTGGAGCGAAAAATGCTCGAACATTGTAAACGGCCTTGATTATACGAACCAGACGCGTCCGATTTCGAGAGGGAGAGCGGTCAAACTATACGGAAAACCGGTTTTCACCAGTGTTTCCCGGATGGAAGCCTATTCGTCCTGCCCCTTTTCCTATTTCGTGAAGTACGGGCTGAAGGCGAAGGAAAGACGGCTGTTCAGCTTCAATCCCGTAGACGCGGGTACTTTCATGCACAACAGCATCGATGAATTCTCCAGGATGCTGGTCCGGGACGGAATCAGCTGGCGCGGGCTGGACAGGGAGTGGTGCGCCGAACAGATTTCGCAGCTGGTCGACGGCCAGCTTTCGAAAGGGAGTGTTCTTGGAAGCAGCCGGCGGTACGCTTATTTGTCCGGGCGGCTGAAAAGAACCTTGACCAAGGCGATCCTTTTGATCGGCAGCCATATTGAAAGAAGCAGCTTCGAGCCCTCCGGCTACGAGGTGGAGTTCGGGGACGACGGAAGATATCCGCCGATCGCCATCGAGCTGCCTTCCGGCGAAACCGTCCGGATGACGGGAAGGATCGACCGGATCGATTCCATGACGAACGAGGACGGCACCTGGCTCCGGATCATCGATTACAAATCCGGCGACAGGGCGCTGAAGCTGGCGGATGTCTATTACGGGCTCCAGCTTCAACTGGTTACCTATATGGATGCCGTGCTTGGAATGGAAAACGCGGCGGAGGACGGGACGGAAGCCAGGCTGCCGGCCGGAATTCTGTATTTCCGGCTGGATGATCCTTTGATCCGGTGTGACCGGGAAAGCACCGGAGAAGAGATCGAAAAGGCAATCATGAAGGAATTGAGAATGAAAGGGCTGATCCTGGCGGATGTGAAACTGGTCCGGGAGATGGACAGGCAGATCGACGGCGATTCCCTCATTGTTCCGGCCAGGATCAACAAGGATGGATCGCTGGGCCGGTCCTCCGCGGCAACCATGGAACAATTCGGAGTTCTCCGCGAGTACGTCCGCCAAACGCTTGCCACGATCGGAAGCGGAATCCTGGAGGGGAATATTGCCATTAATCCATATAAAAAGAGGACACTGACCGCCTGTACTTATTGCAGCTTCAGTTCGGTATGCCAGTTTGACACCTCGATCCGGGACAACCGGTACCGGCTCCTGTCCGATGTTCAGGAGGACGATGTGTGGAAGCTTATGCGCAGCGCCGGAAAGCAAGGGGACAAGGGTACTGTGGCCGATCAAGGACAAGGAGGTCAGGAAAATGGGTAACAGTTGGACGCCGGAACAGCTCGAAGCGATCACCCAAAGAGACTGTAACCTTCTTGTTGCGGCTGCTGCCGGGGCCGGTAAGACAGCCGTGCTTGTGGAGAGGATCATCCGGAAGATCACCGATGCGGAAAAGCCTGTGGACATCGACCGGCTGCTGGTCGTTACCTTTACCAACGCCGCCGCCACCGAAATGCGGGAAAGGATCGGCAGCGCGCTGGCTGCCGCGCTGGAGGCCGATCCGTCCTCCGCCAATCTTCAGAAGCAAATGGCGCTTTTAGACCGCGCCAGTATCATGACGCTGCACTCCTTCTGCCTTGAGGTGGTCCGGGGCCGGTTTCATGCCCTGGATCTGGATCCGGCTTTCCGGATTGCGGATGACACGGAATGCACGCTGATGAAGCTGGACCTCCTGGAACAGCTGTTTGAAGAGAAATATGAGAAGGAAGAGGCCGAAAGCGAGTTTTTCCGGCTGGTAGAAAGCTATGGCGGAAAGCGGGACGACAGTGCGCTGCGCGAAATCGTGCTGTCGCTGCACAGGTTCACGCGGAGCCATCCCTGGCCCGGGCAGTGGCTCGCCGCCCAGGCAGAAGCTTACGCCCCGGTTGCTTCTGCCTGCTTGAGCAGCACCCCATGGGCGCGTGTGCTGCTCAAGGGCGCGGCCGCCGAGCTGCAAGGCCTGTCGGCCTTGCTTGCGAAGGCGTCCGCGGCGGCGGGCCGGGCCCGGGGCCTGGAGCCGTACGGCGGCGTGCTGGCGGGCGATATGCAGATGATCGATCATCTGCTGCAGCTCTGCCAGGCGGCGCTCAGCGTCGATTCCGCCGCCCAAACGGCTTCCGGGACGGAAGCTGCAGCTCCGGCTGCATCCGGGACGGCCTCAGAAGCCGCTTCAACGGCTGCTCCTATGGCATCCCAATCAGCCATGCCATCAACTGCCGCTTCAACCCTCCTCTTCGCCTCCGCCGCCATCCCCGACTGGGATGCCATCCACGACGCGTTCGCCGCCTGTGAGCCCGCCAGGCTTCCCCGGTGCGGCAAGGATGCCGACGCCAATGCCCAGGAGGAAGTCAAGGCCATACGGAACCAGGTAAAGGAAAAATTGAAAAAGCTGTGCGAAAGCGGCTTTCACTTGTCGTCGGCCCAACTGCTGGAGGATTTCGAAAGACTCTATCCCCTTTTCAAATATCTTTCGGAGATGGTTTGCGAGTTTGATGACCGGTACGCACAGAAAAAGAAGTCCAAGAGCCTTGTGGATTTCAACGATTTGGAGCATTTCTGCCTCAAGGTCCTGCTGGAGGACGGACAGCCGTCGGCGGCCGCGGTGGAGCTCCGGAACCGGTATGAGGAGATTCTGGTGGACGAATACCAGGACAGCAACCTGATCCAGGAGCTTATCCTCGGTACGGTATCCGGCAATCAGGACGGCCGGTTCAACATATTCATGGTGGGGGATGTAAAACAGAGTATTTACCGTTTCAGACAGGCAAAGCCCGAGCTTTTCCTTTCGAAGTATGCCGCCTATCCCCGGGAAAGCGGGCATAATTCGCGGGTGATCCAGCTTTATAAGAATTTCAGGAGCCGTCCCGGCGTTATAAACGGCGTCAATTTCATTTTCAGCCAGGTCATGTCTTCCTTGGTGGGCGAACTGGACTATACGCAGGAGGAAGCCCTGAATCCGGGCGCGATTTTCGAAGAAGCCGGCGACGGCTGCACTACGGGAGGAACGATCGAACTCCACCTTATTGACGTGGCGTCCTCCGCCGTAATTCCCGGCGCGGCGAGTCCGAACGGGCCGGGCGTGAAGGATTCCGAACCGGAGGCGACGGAAAGCAGGACTTCGGAAGATGCGGACGGAAGCGAGGAGGAACCGCTTGATACGATCCAGGGGGAAGCCCGGATTACCGGGAAGCGGATACGGGAGCTCATTCATGCGGCCAGCGGACTGAGCGTGTTTGACAAAAAGCTTGGGGCTTATAGGAAGGCACAATATAGGGACATAGTCATATTGATGAGAGCGACAAGGAATTGGGCGGACATATTTGTGGACGAGCTGGCCGCGATGGGAATACCGGCTTACGCGGACGCCGGCCTGGGCTATTTCAGGACCGTGGAAGTCGAAACCATGCTTTCCCTGCTGCAGATTATTGACAACCCGCTCCAGGATATTCCGCTGCTTGCCGTGCTGCGTTCGCCCATCGGGAATTTCAGTGCCGATGAACTGGCGGATATCCGGCTTACGGACCGTTCCGTCTCCTTCTTTGAAGCGATGAAGCTGTTTGCGGGAGAACCCTCGGTCTCGACCCCGGACTCCGTGGCAGCCGATCAGACTGAAACAGGTCAGACGGAAACCTCTTCCCATGCGGACGATTTTCCACCGGAGGCTTTCGGTTCCGCCGATTCCGTCGAATCCGGCGAGGCAGAGGAGCGTGCGCGGCGGAAAACCGCCGGATTCCTTCAAAAGCTATACCGCTGGAGGGACATCTCGCAATTCACGCCCACGGACGAGCTTGTATGGCTGCTTCTGACCGAAACCGGCTATTACAGCTATGCGGGAATCCTGCCGGGAGGGGCTGAACGGCAGGCCAACCTCCGCATGCTTTTTGAAAGGGCGAGACAATACGAAGAGACCAGTTACAAGGGCCTGTTCCACTTCATCCATTTCATCACCAGGCTGAAGAGCGGCGGGGGGGATATGGGCAGCGCCAGAATCCTGGGAGAGAACGACAACGTCGTGCGCATCATGAGCATCCATAAAAGCAAAGGGCTGGAATTCCCCATAGTGATCGTTTCGGGCTGCGGTAAAAAATTCAATATGCGGGACCTGAACGCCCCCATACTTCTGCATCAGGAGCTGGGCTACGGACCGGACGCGGTCGATCTGGAAAGGCGTACGGTCATGCCTTCCATGCCCAAGTTTGCAATCCGGCAGAAGCTCAGACTGGAGACGCTTTCGGAAGAAATGCGCATACTGTATGTCGCTTTTACAAGAGCCAGGGAAAAGCTGATCATGACAGGCTGCGTAAGGGATGTTTCCAAGACGTGCGCTGCATGGTGCTCCATTGCAGATACAAAAGACTTGAGGCTGCCGACGTATAACATGCAGCAGGCGGTCACATATCTCGATTGGATTGGTCCGGCGCTTGCGCGCCATGTGTCCGCCGAACCGCTCCGGAGAGCGGCTGCACCCCACGGAAGCCTGGAGCTGTTCCAGGAGGAGGATTCCTGCTGGGAGGTCAGACTCTGGGGAATGGGGGCCGCGATGGTGGAGAAGCCGGCTCCGGAGGCCACGGGAAATATGGGAAAATGGCTTGAAGCCGCTGCCGCACCGGAGGCTGCAGCGGGGTATTCTGCGGAGGAATTGATCCGGAGGCTGGAGTGGCAGTATCCGTTCAAGCCTCTTACAGGAATGCCTGCAAAGCTTTCCGTCACCGAATTGAAAAGAAGATTCGCGGAGCAGGCGGAAACGGAAGCTTCGGTTCCCTTCATTCAGCCCATGACAGCCAGGCCCGCCTTCATGGAGCCGGAAAAAGGGCTGGATGCGGCAAGAAAGGGCTCTGTTACCCACTTTTTCATGCAGCACCTGGATCTGAAAAGGCTTGCAGCCATCGAAGAAAGCGCGGGGAACGACCTGGACGATTCTGCCCGGAACCGGGTATATGCGGAGGAGATCAAGGCCCAGTTGACTTCCATGACGGCCAGGGAGCAGCTTACTGCTGCCGAAGCCGAGGTGGTCGATATAAGGGCGATGGGCGCATTTTTTGAAACTGCTTTGGGAAAGCGCATCCTTATGGCGGAATCGGTCAGAAGAGAAACCGCATTTAACATTGAGATTCCCTGTATTGAAATATACAAGGAGCTTCCCTCCGGGACCTATGGCTCCGAAACGATGCTGCTGCAAGGCGTAATCGACTGCTGGTTTGAAGCGGAGGACGGGATTGTGCTGCTGGACTACAAAACGGACTATGTTCCGCCGGGAGGCGCCGGGCTTATCCGGGAGCGCTACAGGATCCAGCTTGATTACTATACAAGGGCGCTGGAGAAAATTACGGGAAAGAAAGTCGCCGAGAAATACCTGTATCTGTTCCACACCGGGGAATTGCTGAACTGCTGAGTTACAGGGGTCCCACCGCTTCAAGGGGGCCCACCGTTTTAGACGAGGAAAAATTTCGATATTTATTGCATTATGCTGAAGGAGGCGGGGAGAAATGAGAAAGCTTCTGTTTTCGAGAGAAAGCGAGTGTATTCAGCCAATCCGTGCGCTGATTGAAGAACAAAAACATCGGACTCTTGTATTATGGGCATTTGATTGCGCTCCCCGCGTGTTGGAGATTTTCGAGGAGCAATATCCGCAGGAGCCGAGACCCCGGCAGGCGCTGGAAATGGCAAAAGCCTGGGCCAGAGGCGAAATAAAAATGCCGCCGGCCAAAAAGGCCATACAGGACGCCCACAATGCGGCAACAGCGGCGGAGGGCTTTCCTGCCGCACAGGCGGCGGCACGGGCTGTCGGACACGCCGCCGCTACCGTCCATGTGGAAACGCATGCTTTAGGGCTGGTATTTTACGGCCTGACGGCGTTTATTTACAAAGAAGGGCCGAACCAGTACGAAACCATCGTGCGAAGAGAATGCGACTGGTTTTATGATCGCCTGCTGTATTGGCAGGATAATATCGACAGACAGAGCACTCCCTGGGCGGCGTTTCTGCTAAGAGACGATGTTCCAAACAAGGAAAAATTGCTTGCAGAGAAAAACAGAAATCGGTTGAATTAATTATCGCAAAACGGGTTTCTTTCCGGAACAATTTCTGTTCCACTATTGTCAAAATATACTGTCGTAATTCGCAGAGTCTTGTTATATAGTTGCGCTGCAAATGTTTTATAATAGGACTGAGATGTTTTATAGCAGTGATCGCACAAAAGATCGTATTATTACAATGAATATGGGTGGGACTTGAGATGAACAAAAGAAGAAACAATTTATTTTTCGCGGCAGTCATCCTTCTTTTATTGGTATTTCCCTTGCAGGGCTGCGGCACAAAATTCGGCAGCTCCGCAAATGACGGCGGCACGGGTGTTTCGACCGCCGAGCCGGCCGGAACGGACGAGATGGATTCAACGGAGCCGGGAACAAACGAGCAGGCGGATAATAATACCGGGACCCAGACCGACCCTTCCCAGACCGATCCGTCTCAAAGCACGCCTCCTGCAGTAGACCTGAATGCCGTAAAGCCCAACGAGGCCGGCAGGATCATGGTGGTCATGTTCCACAATTTTGTGGAGGAATATAAAAGCGGCGACAAGGCTTACACAACGACGTTCGATGCTTTTGGAAAGCTGCTGGACAGGCTGTATGCGTCTGATTACAGGCTGATCAGCCTGAGCGATTATCTGAACGGAACCATCGATACGCCGGCGGGTTGTATTCCAATGGTGTTTACCTTCGACGACGGTACGGCAGGGCAATTCAACCTGATCGACGAAAACGGTGCTTTGACGGTAAATCCCCGTTCGGCGGTGGGCATTCTGGAGGAATTCAACAAGGCACACCCGGATTTCGGGACAAAGGGGACCTTCTTTGTCAATCTGGGGGACCAGACCTTCAACGGCGGGGGTACGGTAGCGCAGAGGCTGGAATATCTCATAGGCCGGGGCTTTGAAATCGGCAACCATACCTATACCCATATCAATTTGAAGGAAACGAAATCGGCGGATAAAATCCAGCAGGAGATCGGCGAAAACCAGAAAAAGATGCTGGAGCTGATCCCGGGTTATGTTTTCAACGCCTTTTCCCTTCCTTACGGCGCCCCTGCGAAGGACCTGAAGCAATATGTGCTGAAAGGCGAATTCGAGGGCGTGAAATATGAAAACCATGCGATCATGGAAGTGGGCTGGGACCCAGCCGCATCGCCCTTCGGCGTAAAATTCGATCCCCTTTCGGTCCATCGGGTGCGTTCCTCGGGAATAACCCCCGTGGATGCGGACCTGGGCTGGTGGCTTGACAATATGAAAAGGGACAATCAGTATGTCAGCGACGGAGATCCTTCCACCGTCACCGTGCCGGAATCCTACGCGGAGTATGTGGACCCGGCGAGACTTGGGAGCCAGACCCTTGTAAAGTATTAGACCGGTTGCAGGAGGTACTTTATGTATTCCATTAGTAAATTGTGTGGGGAATATAACCTGTCCCGGAGCACCTTGCTGTACTATGACGGAATCGGGTTGCTCAAGCCGTCCGGCCGTACGGATTCCAATTATAGGCGCTACTCCGAGGAGGATAAAAACCGCCTCGGAAAGATATGCATGTACCGGGAGGCCGGCGTACCGCTGGAGCAGATACGGAATCTTCTGAATTCCTCCGAGGAAGATAGCAGCAGGATCCTTGGAAAGCGTTTGAAAGAAATCAACCGGGAAATCCGCTATCTTCGCCTGCAGCAGAACATTCTCGTGGAGATGCTGAAATCGGCAAATGCCAGCGACGGAACGGAACTGCCGGACAAGGACACCCTGGTTGCGATACTTCAATCGGCGGGCCTTGACGACGACAGAATGCATCACTTTCACTGGCTGTTTGAACAAAACAGGCCGGATGCGCATCAGCTCTTCCTGGAGTATTTGGGGATTCCCGAGGAGGAAATCGAGCGGATCCGGGAAAGCAGCCGGTCCATGGAGCAATCCATGGAATAATCCTTATTGACCCGACTATAACTTTATAGTTTAAACTGGCTGTAAAGAATAGGAGGTCATAAGATATGATCAATCGGAATTTTACTCTTCTGTGGATCGGGAAGATCATTTCCCAGCTTGGCGACAAATTCTATGGGATAGCCCTTGCATGGTGGATTTTGCAGAAAACGAATTCTGCGCCCGTCATGGGCGCTTTTATGTTTGTATCGCTCTTTCCAAGCATTGTGCTGGGGCTTTACGCCGGTGCCTTCGCCGATCGCTGGAAACGCCGGACGATCCTGATCGTAACGGATCTCGTACGGGGCTTTTTGGTTCTGGCGGTTTCGTGCCTGGCATTGAGCCGTACGCTTCAGGTGTGGCACATTTTCGTCATTTCCTTCCTGCTTTCCGTCACGACGGCCTTTTTTGAGCCGGCAGTCCAGGCCCTTGTTCCCGAACTCGTTGACAAAAAGGAGCTGCCGCGGGCGAATGGAGCCAACCAGGCGGTCGGCGGGTTCTGCACCGTGGCCGGCCCCGTATTTGGCGCAATGGCCGTCAGCGTCTTCGGAATGGGCCATGTATTCATGGCCAACAGCATATCCTATTTCGCATCGGCACTGTTAAGCTGTTTTATTCTGGTTGGGCAGGAATACAGGGACTTCAGAGAAAAGACGCGGATGTGGGATGACATCAAGGAAGGGGTTCGTTTTCTCAAAGGAAGGGAGTCTATCCTGCGAATATATAAAATTATTGCGGCAGCACATTTTTTCCTGGGCAGTCTGACGGTTTCCCTGCCTTTTCTGGCGAAAAGCCTGAACGGAAGCGGAGTCAGGAACCTGGGGCTTCTGGAATCGATGATGGGAGTGGGACTGATCTCGGGATCGGTATTCATAGGTGCCCGAAAGAAGGGTGCGACGGCGGAACAGCGGCTTATTCCATACATGCTTGTTGTGGGGATATGCTTTGGGGTGCTGAGTATTCTGCTGATATCGGGGAGCATGCCGATTTACGGTTACCTTGCCGTAATGGCGGTTATCGGGTGCTATATCGCATTTGCTTCGGTTACCTGGCAATCCCTTTTGCAGAATTTTTCACCGTCTCATATGACCGGCCGTGTTTTCAGTATTTCCTCGCTCATCGGGAACGTGACCCTTCCGGTCGCCTATTTCCTGTTCGGCTTGCTGCTCAGCCTCACGCCCATATGGGTGGTAATGGCGGGCTGCGGCGCAGCGCTTGCTGTTTTATGCTATTGCTTCAGGATGCCCCGGCTGGCGGCGGAAATCTGACCTCCGGCCCGCGAGACCGGCAGTCCCGCCTCCAGCGGACCTTGCCGCCGCTTTAGGCGAACGCCGGAAGGTATCCCTTTATAACGTCGGAAATCAGGGCATGGCCGGCTTCATTGGGGTGGATTCCGTCCTCGCAGTAGAGCTTGAAATAATCCCTGCTTTCGAGGAAAGCCTTCCGGATGTCGATCAATGGGACGTTCTTGATGGCGGAAAGCTTCATGACCGCCAAATTGTACATTTCATGCCAACGATATATGTGCTCCACATCACCGAGCCAGCGCAGGATGTTTTCCGCATTCAGACCTCTGGACAGCCAGGCGAAATACTTTCGGGCGTCCAGGGGCGGCAGGGAGAAGACGACCGGCTTGCTGCCGGAAGTACGGACGCTGTCTATGGCTTCCGAATAGAGCTCTTCAAAAACATCCAGCGGGGTATTGGGAAGATGGAATCCGTCCGGCTGCTCGGATATGGCCTTCCAGTTATAATCACAGTCGTTTCCGCCGAATTCCAGGATAGTGTATTCATATCCCGACAGCTCCGCCTGATGGGTTTCAATGATTTTTTTGCCCGCGGCGATGGTACACCCGAACTTAGCGTAATTTTCGACCTTGATGCCCGTATGGAGTCCAAAAAGATTGGCAAAGCTGTTCTTTAGGAAAATATACCTGCCCCGGATCGCATCGAATACGACGCCCTTGATGATGGAATCTCCGAATACGCAAATTGAATCAACCATATGCTTCTCCGCCTTTTGCTGGTAGTAATTTGTAATCTAATAATTAAAATTATATTATGTGATAATCCATATGTCAATAGACGATAATAGCTTACCCAGTATTATTTGCAATATATCATCTTAAATAGTAAAATATTGTGGTAGCCGATTGCTTCAAGAAAATGGCATTTGCGTGGATAAGATGGCGCTGACATAGGAGTAGGGGAATGGAAGAGTTGGAATTGCTGAACGAGAAGCTGGAGCAGCTGAAGGACAGGCTCGCGGCCCAGCGGCCGGTATCGTGGGCGGAATTTCCCGATATCGGCCTGTACAAGGATCAGGTTGTATCCTATATGCACAGGCAGTTGATCAATTTTGAAGAGAACGAGCAGATCACTTCCGCCATGGTGAACAATTATATCAAGGATAAGCTCCTGCCGAGGGCGGACGGCAAGAAATATTCCCGGGAGCATCTGGCCGGACTGACGGAAATATGCCTTTTGAAGCAGGTGCTATCCGTCCGGGATACAGGGCTCCTGATGAGCCAGGAGCTGAACGGGGCGGATTGGGAAAGCTTCTATACGAAATTCCGGCTGATTCTGGACGAAGCGCTGACTCGCTTGGCCGAGCAGGTCGATACAAATTGGGAATTGAAGGCGCTATCGGACATGGCACTCCGGTTTGCCATAGACAGTTATTGCAACAAGCTTGTCGGGGAAAGACTCCTGGACATCATCCGGAGCAAGGTGGTTTCCGAAGAGCAGAAAAAAGCGGAAGCCAAAGGGGAAAAGAAGCCCGAAAAGAAATAACCCGGAAAAAATAGTCCGGAAAAAAGATAATCCGGGGGGAATAACCCGAGCAAAACGGAACAGATCCCGAAACCGCCTAATACCGGCTTTCCAGGGCATAGGGCAGATAGGCCCTGAAAGCGGTCGGAACCGCGTACTGCGCTTTCAATTCCTCCGGCGACGCCCAGGTAAATCCGTCCGGGCTTTCTGTCCGGTCTTCCTCTGCAAGGGTGATATATCCGGTCATATGCCATTCCACATGACTGAAAATATGCTTCGACTCCGGCAGCGGAATCAGATCGGCCGATTGAATGTTCCAATTCCGGAGGACCTTCCTGCATTCGTGCTCCGTCAGGTGGCCATCTACATTCGGGAACTCCCAGAGTCCGCTTAACAAGCCTTTGTCCGGCCGTTTCCGGATAGCTGTCCTGTCCCTGCACAGAATAAGGAGAATTGTTTTCTGTTCGATTTTTCTTTCGTTCCTTTTTGCCTTCACCGGAATCTGTCCGGTAGCCCGTTCGGAATACGCGGAGCATAATGCCCTTACGGGGCAGATCTCACATTTTGGCGCGCCGTTGGGAAGACAGACCGTGGCTCCGAGCTCCATCAACGCCTGGTTGAAATCGCCGTTGCGCTGTTCCGGGAGCAATTCCAGGACGATCTTGCCGATTTCCTCCTTCGTTTCCTTCTGAGCCAGATCGCCCCGGTTGGAGGTGATCCGTGCGATCACCCGGAGGACGTTGCCGTCTATGGCGGGGGTTTTAACGCCGAAGGCGATGGAAGCGATGGCGCCGGCCGTATAGGGCCCGATGCCGGGAAGCCGGATCAGCTCTTCCACTGACGCGGGAAGACGGCCGTCCTGTTTTTCCAGTATTTCGCCGGCGGCTTTTTTCAAATTCCGGACACGGCTGTAATACCCCAGTCCTTCCCATAGCTTGAGCAGCAGCTGCTCATCGGCTTCGGCCAGGTCCCGGACCGTCGGGAGGGCGGAAAGAAACCGGTCAAAGTATGGTTTTACCGTATCGACGCGGGTTTGCTGCAGCATGATTTCCGAGATCCAGACCCTGTAGGGCGTCGGGTCGTCCCTCCAGGGCAGGCAGCGTGCGTTGGCGTCATACCATTTTAAAAGGCGTTGTTGAAATTCTGCATTATCCATATCCCCTATTGTAAGCTCTTCTTCCGGTATTTTCAACATATTTTGCTTTACAGACGGGGCATTACCCTTTATGATGTAGTCAGGGGGTGCCGGGTTTGGGAGATTGTACGATATTTTGCCATGAAACCTATGACGGGATTGACATAGAACACTGCAAGCGACAGGAGCCTTGCAGCATGCCGCTTTATCACTATCATGACAGCTATGAGATCTACTACCTGCTTTCGGGAACAAGATACTATTTCATCAAAGACAGAACCTTCAAGGTGGAAAAGGGAGACCTGGTGCTGATAAACAAGTATGATCTGCACAAGACTACTTACGGAGGCTCCCAGACCCATGAACGAATCCTGTTCCTCATCGATGAAGCCTACATTCGAAGGCTTGGGCAGGTAGTGGACGACATCGACGTCCTGCAGCCGTTCCGCCAGAGCATCAATGTCATCAAATTGCAGAAAAACGAACAGCTTCAACTGGAACAGTTTTTTTTCAGGATATTGAAGGAAGCCAGGGAAAAGACGGTCGGTTCGGAATCCAGCATCCGGCTTGCCGCAGCGGATTTGCTGATTTTTATCGCGAGGCGGGCCATGCATTTGAATGCCGATATGAATACCCACCCGGACCAGATGCATGAGAAGGTGACTCAAATCGTCCGTTATATCAACGCAAGATATATGGAAAAACTTACCCTGGGAAATGTATCCGAAACCTTCTTCATCAGCCCGTATTACCTGAGCAGGCTGTTTAAAAAGGTGACGGGGTTTACCTTTGTGGAATACCTGAACAGCATCCGGATCCGGGAGGCCCAGCGCCTGTTGAAGGAGACGGAGCAGAGCGTCGGCCGAATCGCGGATAAAACCGGTTATGAAAGCGCTACCCACTTCGGCAGGGTTTTCAAGGAAATCACCGGGCTTTCTCCGCTGCGCTTCCGGAAGATCAGCAAGCAGTCCGTTCTTTCCGGATATTAGGGTCGCAGGCGTTTCTTCCAGCTTATTCTTATCCGGCCGGGACCAATTCGGCAATGGACCGGACGATCCTGTCGGGACGAATGGAAGAGGCTTCCGGCAGGCCCTTTCCGCGGAAGTCGTTCCAGATGGCGAAAATGCCGGCTTTTTGAGCGGCTTCCACATCCCAGACCAGATTGTCCCCCACCATCCAGACCTCCTCCGGGGCGAGCCCCAGCTTTTCGAGCGCCATTGCGTATACCCGGATATCCGGCTTTCCGTAGCCGAGCTCCCCTTCCACCAGACAGAATTCGAAGAAATCGTTCAGACAGAACCGGCTGATCTTGCCCCGCTGCGTTTCCGAAGAGCCGTTGGTGAGCAGGGCCATTCGGACGCCGGAGGCTTGCAGCTTTTCCAGTGTTGCAAGAGAATCCGGAAACAGGCATAGGAGCTCTTCCTGGCGTCGGTTGTACTGATCGGCCATCCCGACGGCGTGTTCTTCCTGCGGATGGTTCAGTTCCTTCAAGGCGAGCCGGACAATTTCCCTTCTGGCCTTCAATAAATCGAGCCTTCCGAGCCTGTGCCGCTCCGGGTCGCTCCAGTACCAGCGCCTCGTTTTGTTCAGTTGATCCACCAGGGCGGATTCGGTAAATTCCGGGGCGTTTTCCCGGATGAAGCAGCGGCAGCATTCCGCCCAGGCCAGATCGCCGGCGTTGTCATAGGATAGGATGGTGTCGTCCAGATCGAAAAGAATCGCTTTGGGCAGCATGGCGGCCTCCTTTGAAATTGTGCATTCGATATCTTAAGCATAAACAAATGAGAGACGGCTGTGAAGAGGAAAATTGAATGGAACAAAAAACCGGAATCCCCATCTAATTGTATAAAATAGACAAAGGGACGGGTACGGAGGTGCAAATGAGAAAGAATGTATTTGGACTGCTGCCGGCGGCGGTGTTGATTGGACTCGCGGCTGTCTTGGCAATATCGGGGTGCGGGAGGAATGAAAGCAATGTACCAAGTGTTGCAGTGCCCCACGAAGATATTATGCAAACCCAGCATGCCGGGGTGCCCCAGGAGGCAGATGCGTCCCAGGATACAAATGCGTCCGAAGTCGCAACTGAACCGGGAGCAGGAGAAACAGCAGCCGCGGAGACAAATGCGACGTCAGATAAAGGAGCCTCTGCAGCCTCTGTAATGCCGGATATAGAAGCCTCTGCAGCGGCAGACACCGTTGTTTCCACTTCGGCTGCCATTCAGGATATAATCGCCAGGGTGATGGCCATACCCGACCCCGGATCACAAAAAGTCGCCGGCCGGTGGGAAGAACTCGAAGCCGCCGACATCCCCCTGCTGGCGGCAATACCGGAAAAAGACGCTTATCTTTATGCTGCCAAGACAATAGATGGCGTTATTTTACGGGTCAAGGACACAGCGTGCTATTATAACTGGCTGTATATGACGCCCAGGGGCATTTTCCCGCGGATGGAAATGCGGGATTACGACGGCGACGGGGCAGAAGAGCTCTCCATTATTTTATACATCGGTTCGGGTACCGGCGTCTCTGTTGAAGAACTGCACATGATTGAGCTGACGGACGGACCCGCGGCGGCCGGCGGTCAGGAAGACCATTGTTTCGATACGGAGGACTTTGTTCAAAAGATCCGGGATGAAGTCCAATTTAAAACCTTTCTGAAAGCCGGAGAGCTTATGGGCGCCGCAACGATCGGTAAAAAGACGCATACGGTAAGCCTGAAGGAGTATCAGACGGAGGACTTCGGAAAAGTAAACGATGCGTTGGCCCTGGGCGACATCGTCGGCTTCCCTTCAGATAACGGACAGCTGAAAATCGAGCTTGGCGCGGGGATTACCGGCCAGTACGCCTTTTCGCCCAGCTATATCGGAATGATTTTCGCCGATGTGCACTACAATTCTGGCGTTTTCAGCCTGAAGAACCTGCGGTTCGGGGAATATCCGTATTAAGGAACAGATGAAAAAGCGGCCGGAAATGGCCTGTCTATTATGCCTCCAAAATGATATAATGGATAAAGTGTGACGCTATTGCGCGTCTCCTTTGAACAACAATCAGGAGGCATCCCGAATGCGTATTTTGCATACGTCCGACTGGCATCTGGGCAAGAGCCTTGAGCAAATCAACCGCATAGAAGAGCAGTGGGCATTCGTCGATTGCCTTTGCACGATCGTGGAAGAGCGGAAGGTCGATCTTGTCTTGATAGCCGGGGATATTTATGATACGTACAATCCTTCCGCCGCGGCGGAAGAGCTTTTTTACGAAGCCGTGGAGAGGCTGAACGGAAAGGGTGCGCACCCGGTGGTCGTAATCGCCGGAAACCACGACAACCCCGAGCGGCTGTGCGCCGCCAGCGCTCTGACCTATAAAGACGGCATCGTTTTGCTGGGCTATCCGGCAAGCGACGCGGGGGAATATTGGCCGAAGCGTCCGGAGGCCGCCGATACCCACAAAACAGCCATTCCATATGCAACCGCCTCGGGCGGTATTATCCTGGCGGATTCGGGTCCCGGCTGGCTGGAGCTCGGCATTCCGGGCTGCGAGCATCATGCGGTAATTCTTACGATGCCTTACCCGTCCGAGGCAAGGCTGGAAGAAGTCCTGTCCCGGGAAGCGGAGGAAGGCGTCCTCCAGAAAGCTTATTCGGAAAAAATCGGCAGCATTTTTGCCAGGCTTGCCGGTAAGTTCAGGGACGATACGGTAAACCTCATCGTTGCGCATCTGTTCCTGCTTGGCGGCAGCACCTCCGATTCCGAAAGGACGCTGCAGGTGGGCGGCGCCATGACGGTGAATCCCGGCGTACTGCCGGAGAATGCCCATTTTGCGGCGCTGGGGCATCTGCACAGGCCGCAGGAGATTCGGAACGCTCCCTGTCCGGTGTATTATGCCGGTTCCCCGCTGGCCTACAGCTTTTCGGAAGCGGATTACAGCAAAGCGGTCTATCTGGTGGATGCGGTTCCGGGCAAAAAGGCGGAGGTAACCCCGGTATACCTGGATTGCGGCAAGCCGCTGACGAAATGGGTTGCCGAAGAGGGGATCGGGCAGGTTCTAAAGTGGTGTGAGGACGGGAGAGATCAAAACGCTTGGATTGATCTTGAAATCGTGACGGACAGGGTTTTGACGACAGAGGAGCAGAAAAGCCTCCGAAGCCTGCATTCGGGCATTGTGAACATCCGGCCCAGACTCATGACGGGAGAGGTTGACATTTTGCCCTCCCAGAGCAGGGAAGGGAAAAAGATCGATGAATTGTTCAGCGATTATTATAAATACAGGATGGGCGTCGAGATACGGTCAGACCTGATGGCGGCGTTTATTGAAGTGCTGAATGACGAGGAGGAAGTAGACGCCGGCGAGGCGGAGGGGCTTCCGGCGGACGGGTCCGACGGTTTGGATGGCTTTGACAGAATGGACGGATTGTACAGCCCGAACGAAATGAACAGTATGAATGGAATGAACGGGGAGGTTGCGGCGGATGAGACCGAAGCTTCTTGAGATAGAAGGACTGCAGAGCTTTACCGAACCACAGAGGATCGATTTCGAGACGCTGGGCGAAACCGGCCTGTTCGGCATTTTCGGGCCCACCGGGAGCGGCAAGTCCACCATACTCGACGCCATCACCTTTGCGCTTTACGGCAGGGTGAAACGGGCGGACGGCGGTACCCAGGGCATAATCAACTCCGGCCGGAGTACGGCCAGGGTTTCCTTTACCTTTGAGCTGTCCAGGGGCGGCAGCCGGAAAACCTACCGGGTGGAGAGGACCTACCAGCGGAAGAAGGGCTCCCAGAATGCCTGCGAGCCCAAGGTCGCACGGTTGATCGAGGTGGGAGACGACGGGGAGGTTCCGCTGTGCGACAAGGCCATGGAGGTCGGCTATTTTATCCGGGAGTTGCTGGGCCTGAGCAACGAAGATTTTACAAGGGCTGTGGTCTTGCCCCAGAACAGCTTCCAGGAGTTCCTTCTCCTGAATAATTCCGAAAGGCGCGGGATGCTCGAGCGGATTTTTTATCTCGAGGAGTACGGGAAGCAGTTGATGGACAAGCTCGGGCGCAGGATGGCGGGCCTGAAGAGCAGGATCGATATCCTGTCGGGGGAACTGAAGGGATACGCGGATGCCTCCGATGAAGCGCTGGAAGCGGCGAGGGTTGCCATGGAAGCCGCTTTTGCCGAAAGAAACCGGATCGGGAAGGAACTGAAGCAATCCGAAAAGGGGTTTCAAGAAGCAAAAGAGGTGTGGGGCCTTGTCGGCGAACTGGAAGAGTTTGCACAAAAGGAAAAGGAACTGGACTCTGAAAGGGACCGGATCGCGGAGTGCAGGCTGCAGCTTGAAAAGGCTGTGAAAGCAGGCGGGCTGGCGGAAATGATTCTAAAAAGCAGGGACCTGCGTGAAAAGCGGGCGGATACTCAAAAACAGCTAGAAGAGGTGCTTGCTGATTTATCGGGCGCTTCAGCCCGGCTGGAAGCATCCCGGACGCTTCATGACGATCTCGTGAAGGAAGCCGCCGTAGAACAGCCCAGATTGATCGGGCTCAGGGCCAAATTGTCCAACGCCCTTGAAATAAAAAAAGAGATAGAGGCGATTTCCCGGAAGGTTCGTGAGCTGGAAAACGGCATCAACGGTCTAAAGCGCGCAATGGCAGAGAAGACCGGACAGATTGATGAGGAAGCGGCTGCTTCCGATGCCCTGGCGAAGGAACTGGAAAGATTAAGCCGTGAAGCCGGGCTTTTGCGGATCGATCCGGAATACAGGCGGCAAATACAGGACGGAGTCAGGCTGGAGAATGAGGTTGCAGTGCTGCGCACCGGCATGAAGGAACTGGAAGGGAAAAAGCAGACCCTGGCCGCTGCGGCTGAAAAACTGGAACAGGGGCGGAAGGAAACGGCAGAACTGGTCGGAACGGTTCAGCGGGAGGCGGAGGAGCTTTCCGCGGAAAGCCTGAAGCACGACGAGTCCGTTCCCGGAGACCGGAATGCCGCTTTGAAGGCCATTGAAAGGATCCGTTTTGCACAGGGCATATACAACGGCCTGAAATCGATGAAGGACGAACTGGACCGAATCAAAGCCAGGTTGGAGCTGCAGCGGTCGGATTTGTCCGAGCTCATCCGCAGGAGGGCTTCCGCGGACACGGAAAGGGATAAGGCCGGCGAAGCCGTCGAACGCTGCAAATCGGAACTGGATGGCGTGTTAAGGGAAATGGACAAATATTCGGCCTACCTGCTTTCGAAAAAATTGAAGGAGGGCGAGCCCTGCCCGGTCTGCGGTTCGGCCCACCATCCCGCGCCGGCGGCGCATGCCGGAGAAACGGACCCGTCCGGACTGGAGAAGAAGGTCGAGGCGGCAAGAGCCATGTTGACCGACGCCGAGGCTGCTTTCAGGCGGGCGGACCGGGAAACCGTCTCCGCCGTGGAGCGGTTGAAATCGCTGACGGATCAAAAGGAGCAATTGGAAAAGGAATTTCAGACGAAAACCGCCGGCTACGACGAGGAAAAGCAGAAGCTGCCGGAAAAACTGAGAGCGCTGGAACTGGACCAGGTGGACCAGGAAATCGGGAAGGCGGCCGAAACCTACTCGAATAAGCTGGCAGCCATTCAAGCCTGGGAAATGAAGCAATCGGAGTACAGGGAGAGGCTGCGGCAGCTCAACGAAGTGCTGGCTGGCCATAGAATGGCGGAAAACACCGTTGTGACAGAATGGAAGCTGGTCCGGGAGAATATCGGACAGCTTGAGGCGGAGGCGGACGGGCTGCAGGAGTCCCTCCGGGCTGTCCACGAGGAGTATGCCGCATTTTTGCAGAAGTATGGAATTGCCGGGGTTCACGAAGAGCTATCACGGTTTTCGGAGAATGACCGGAAGCTCCACCTTCTCCAAATGGAAACCGATCAGGCGCAGAAGAATGCGGAAACGCACAAAGCGTTGCTGGATAAGCTTAAAGAAGAGCTGCGGGGACTGCATACGGAATGCGTAAGGCTTGAGGCGGACGCCGGAGGACTGGACGGGCAGCGGCGCGAAAAAGAGGCGAAGCGGAAGGAACTGGCCGGGGAAGCGGACATCGAGGAGGAAATCGGACGAACCGACGCCGGCCTCGAAAAGATTGAAAAGCTCGAGGAGGAATACCGGAAGGCGCTCCAGCTTGCCGAAAGGCAATATCATGAGCTGCTGACCCGCAAATCCTTGCTGGAAAACCAGGAGAGCATATACGCCGACAGTCTCAAAAACGAAGAAGAACGCCTCCAGGCGGCCTTGGCCGGCATGGGGTTTTTGAATGCCGCGGAGGTGGAAGCCAGCGTTCTCCCGGAAGACAGGCAGAAGGAACTGAGGGCGGAGATCGACGAGCATGACCGTGTCCGGTTGAATATCCGGGCTCAGAAGGAGTTGCTCCAAAGCAGGCTGAACGCCAGGACGATTACGGAAGAGGAATGGAACCGGATCAACAGCAGCCATACCGAATTGATTGCTGCAAAGGAAGGGGCGGTTTCCCGGAGCGAGGTTACCCGAAGCAGTTTCGAAAGGATTCAAGAGAAGCACGACAAATGGGTTGGCCTAAGCAGGGACTATGCCGGGTTAAACCGGAAGCAGGGCCTGTTCGAGCAGATCCAGAAGATCCTGAAGGCGGAGCACCGGAAGGACAACAGCTTTATCGACTATATAGCCGAAGAAAGGCTCCGGTATGTCGCTGCCAAAGCATCCGAGACCATCGGAGTGATGACGAAATACCGGTACGCCCTTGAGCTGGACGTGGAAGCCGGCTTTATTGTCCGGGACAATGCCAATGGAGGCGCGCACCGCATGGTGACCTCCCTTTCGGGAGGGGAGACCTTCCTTACGTCCCTGTCGCTGGCCCTTGCCTTATCCGAACAAATCCAGCTGAAAGGACAGAGTCCGCTGGAATTTTTCTTCCTGGATGAAGGATTTGGCACACTGGACGCCGAATTATTGGATACAGTGATCGACGCCCTGGAACGTCTCAGCAATCGGGACCGGGTGATCGGACTGATCAGCCATGTGCCGGAGCTGAAAAGCAGGATCGCCAGGAGGCTGGTGGTTGAACCGCCGTCCATCGGGAGCGATGGCAGCCGGGTAAAGATTGAAAAAGCATAGGACTCGTTAAAATCTAGTATAAAGTTTGCAATTATAACCATATTATTATATAATTGCTAATGTGGGCCTGTGCTGAAAACAGGTCCTACAGCAACGGCCTGAACCCTGTGGGGAACAGGTCATTATTGCAGCGGGGGAGTGAATCGTATGGCAGTCGAAAAAGCAAAGAACGCAGTCAAGGCAGTTGAAGTCAAGCCGGTCGAAAAGGAGAAGAAGGCGGTCCGCAAAACCGTAAAGGTTCAGACCGATGCCGATGTGAAGCGCAAGGCGGTCAAGCTTGTAGTTGCGCACTTAAGAAAAAAGCTGCCTGAAACGGAATTTATCGGGATGGATCACATTACCGAATGGATCGAGGAAATTGAAAAACTTCTTGAAAAGCCGGAATTCAATACGATCGAGTATCATCAAAAGAGGCGCGAGCTTAATGATGTAATTGAACGTACAGTGGATGAAGAGATCAGATTCAAACTGCGGGACTCATGGTACAGTCTGGGTAAGGCCCTCGACAAGAAGGTCAAACAGAAGTAAAGCCAGATGCATGAGCCCGGTGACACCGGGTTTTTTTATTATGGGGCATAGTGCTATCTTGCCTCAAAATCTCAGGGGCTCGATGCCCCTGAGATTTTGCTCCTGAGACAAAGGACGGTGACCGTCCGATAATCCGCTCGCAAAGGAGCAATCCGCGGGCGGATTATTTTTCTCCAGGGAACGAACCGGGCATCCCCGCGCATTTCATTTGATTTTTCTCTATATCTATATATATAATATTATCAGGCATTTTCGTACAATATGAGAAATTGAGGGGATCAAAGTGAGAGCCGGATTATATGGAAGGTCTTTAATATGCGGTATGATGTGTCTTTTCTTCATATTATCCGCCTGCGACGGCTCCCGGGGGAGCAATGTCCAGGAAAGCGGCATCCGGGCGACTGCCCGGGAAAGTAGCGAAAACATGGCTTTTCAGGAGCCTTTTTCGATTTCTTTCATGACCACGTCATTTACAAACGATCCGGCGACCAGTGAAAGCCCGATCCTCAAAAAGCTTGAAGAGATCACCAATACCAGACTCAATATGATCTGGGTCAACAACTCCAGCTATAATGACCAGATGAACCTGGCATTTGCGTCAGGCACGCTTCCCAATGTCATGCTGATCACTTCCAAGTCCCCCAGCGTCATAGCTGCGGCAAAATCGGACGCCTTCTGGGAACTGGAACCCTATCTCGGCGTTTATGAAAATCTGCGGCAGGCAAATGCGACGGTTCTGAAGAACATCTCCATAGACGGGAAAATATTTGGCATTCCCAGAATGCGCACCCTGGGCAGGTACGGGATCCTATACAGGAAGGATTGGCTGGAGGAGGAAGGGCTGGCCGAGCCCAAAACCATCGACGAATTTTATAATATGCTCAAGGCCTTTACCGAGGGAGATCCCAATCGGGACGGCCAGAGCGATACCTATGGGATGATCCTCACCAGCGGCGGCGAGTCTTTGGAAATCATGCAGACCTGGTTCGGCGTACCGAAAATATGGGGTGAAAAGGAGGACGGCAGTCTGATCCCGGCGTATTTGACCCCGGAATACAAGGAAGCCCTCCGCTTTTTTAGAAAGCTGTACGCTGAAAAACTGGTAAACCAGGATTTCCCGGTCTTTGACGCATCCAGGTGGAACGACCCCTTTGTCAATGGGGAAGGCGGCTGTATCGTGGACGTTGCCGACAGGGCCAACACGCTCTATGCCAGAATGCAGAGGATAGGCATTGACAATCCTGAAATCGATGTGACCGGGACCGTGAGTGGACCGAAAGGAGCACGCAGCTACTCGACTTCAGGCTATTCGGGCTTTTTCGCTGTTGCCAGATCAAGCGTCAGGACGGAGGGGGAACTGAAACGGGTCCTGGAATTCATGGACAAGCTGAACGACAGGGAAATCCAGGATCTGCTGTATTATGGAATCGAGGGCAGGCACTACATCGTAGAGAATGGAACGGTAACAAGAAAGATGGCGGAGGGCGTATCCGAAACGGAAAGGAATGATCTTTCCATGCTGCTGACCTTCATTCCCAGGGATCTGACCACGCCTGTAAAGATGACGGAATTAAGGGAAAAGGTCGTCCGGGTACAGGCGGAAAATGATAAAATCATTGTTTCCAATCCCGCCGAATCGTTAACCTCGGATGTCTATACCGCCAAGGGGACCATGCTGGACAAGCTGGTCAACGAGGCCAGGATAAGATATATTACCGGTGAAATCGATGACGTGGGGCTCGATGAAGCATTGCAACTCTGGCGGTCAAGCGGGGGAGACGATTATATCCGCGAGATGAATGAAAAATATGTAAGGTGACTTATGAAAATTGGGATGTCCTTGTTTGTAAAGCTTCTGATTACGTTTTTCCTGCTGCTGATTATTCCGATAAATGTCATCAGTACAACCGTATATTACAATGCCCTTTCCTATTTTGAAAAGGAAATTTCCGCCACGAATACGGAAAAGCTTTTGGCGACGCAGGGGTTGATGGAAACCTTGATGGACAGCGTAGTAAAGGATGCCAAGAATATTGGTCTCAACAAGAGCATTGAAAATATCGGACAGCTCGGGGACCCTTCCCAGGCCTATTCCGGCCTCAATCTGCCAAAGATGGAGGAAGTATTTCAAATACTCTATAACGCCAGAATTGCCAACAGCAATATTCATTCAATCTATTTGTACAATTATAACGACAACAATATTTATACGTCGGACAAATTATTTGTAAACTCCGATCAGTTCTATGATACGGAGTGGATCGACAAATACAATCTAATCAAGCAGGGACTGGTGTGGCTGGACACAAGGCAATCCGGAATCCCCATAACGGCGAAAAGCTCCGCGGTGAACAGCATGGCCGGTCAAAGAAAGGTCATCACGCTGGTTTACCCCATCCAATACATTTCCTCCTTCAACGGGCTAGTTGCCATCAATGTGCTGGAGGAGGAACTAAGCAAAGCCATCGGCCGGTCGGAAACGAGCGAAATGGGCGAAATCAAGATAATCAACCGGCAGGGGATGGTGATAACGAGCTCGAGCCGCGGCATGGCCGGCAGCAATCTTTCCGGGCGGAGTGATATCAGGGAAATATTGAACTCGGGGGAAACACAGGGGATGGTAACAGCAGAGATCAACCATGCCAAGTATTTGATCACTTATGTAAAATCGGATCTTACCGGCTGGACTTTCATCAATGAATATTCCTTTGAAAAGATCGTATCCAGGGTAAATACTTACAGGAACTTTGTCGTCATTATTTCCATCCTGATGACGCTCCTTGGCATACCGGTCTGCTTCTATATTTCAAGAAAACTGTACAATCCGGTGAAAAAGCTCGTTGACGATATCCGGGCACAAAAGGGGATTTCCGCCTCCCAGAGCAGGAATGAGATGGTGGTGATCTCCAATGCGCTGAACGACGTGTTGAGGCAGGGCAGCCAGATCAGGGGATTGATGGAGCGCAACCAGAAGAATCTGACGGAGAGCTATCTCCTGTCCATCATCAGAGGGGATGCAGACATAGAGGTGCCATACGTCTCATTTACGGAAACAAGATTTATGTGCGCGATCATTTCCATAGACAATTACAATTCCTTTGTCCGGAAAAATTCCGATGACGGCAGGCATTTTACCAAGGAGATTATTCTGAAGGTCTGCGAGAATATGCTCAATACCCGCTGGAAGTGCGCCGGGGTTCAATTTGAAAAAGGAAAGATCGCGTTGATCCTCAATGTCCCGGAGGAGCAGGAATCGGAGCTTGTGGCGGACATTGCCGGATTCTTCGGAGAGATCAAGAAAAAGGTGTACGAGGTTCTTGAGAATACGGTAACAATCGCCATAGGAAATTGTTATGCCGGGAAAGAGAAAGTGGAGCAGTCCTTTTCGGAGGCGAAGGATGTGCTGAAATACAGGATGATGTACGGCTGCGACAAGATTATAACCGCATGGGAAAATGGCAATGAAACGGCGGCAGAGTATTATTATCCTACCGCACTCGAAAATCATATCTTCAATTACCTGAAGCTTGGAATGAAAAAGGAACTGTCGGATTCCATGGATGAATTCGTGAAGGAAATCCGGGAGATGAACCTTTCCTATGACAATATCATCCAGATCGTCAACCAGTTCATAGGAAACATCGTCAAACATATGCTGAACGTAAGGCTGAATCCCAGCGAGGTATTTCCCGGGAACACCACCATGTACCAGTATGCTTCGGCGTTGGAAACATTGGACGAGATCAAGGTCTGGATAAGGAACATCCTGTATTCCGTCATTGATTATATAGAGATCAGGGATAGCAGCGAAAACAAGTATATTCAGCAGATACAATCCTATATCCAGAGAAACTACAAAGAAGAGATCAACTTTGAAAAGCTGGCGCAGTCGGTCGGAATCAGCTATTCCCATATGAGGAAGCTCTTCAGGGACAAACTGGACACCAGTGTCCTGGACTATATCAACAGCATCCGGATCGACAATGCGAAGCGGCTTTTAAAAGGGACGGAACTCACGATACAGGATATCGCGACAAAGGTCGGCTACCAAAATATCCAGAGCTTCAACCGGTTCTTTAAAAAATTCGAAGGGATTTCTCCGAAGGAATTTCGAAGAATTTGATTTTTTGCTGCCATTATTGATCCACACCATTCATTTTTGATTGAATTTCCCGTTTTTTCCTCTTCTTTGAGGCTGCACTTTTTGTCAACCCCATCTTTTTTCGCCATTTGAATGATCAAAAATTCCTCGTTTTTGCATTTTGAGCAGGCGCCATGAAAAGGGAGCTTGTTGATATTGCAATGTTTTCACGGGTTTTTCCTGCATAATCAAAAATGATAATTTGATATAATACTGATTCTTTTATTCAAAACCATTCCACTTTATCATTGATTTATCCTAAATGGGGGATTCTCAAAAAAATGAATGAGAGGTGTAGGTGGAATGAGGGCGCAATTTAGCTGCGGAATCGGTATGAATTACCCTTAACGGCATAATGCTGGATAACTTGACTTAAGGGTTTACTCAGACTGTTATTTTTGTTTAAGGAGGCTTAATTAGGATGTCATATGGGAAAAAAGCTTTGGCCAAAAACGTTATTTCGCTGCTCTTAGTGGTGATAATGGTTTTCTCATGCTCTGTCGGCACGTTTGCAGGAACGAAATATTTCCAGGAGAATGGTGCCAGATATCAAATGGAATCTCTGGATCGTGGTTTGATAGCTACTTCAACCACCAACGGTGTATTTCTGAGCTGGAGATTATTTAAGGAAGAGGTTACCGGTTATTCGTCGACCGGCTTGACAGGCTCCGATTTTAATGTTTACAAAAACGGGGCAAAAATAGCTACGGTAGCGGATAGCACAAATTATATGGATACTGCGGGCACTGTATCCGATTCCTATTTTGTCCGCGCAGTGGTAAACGGGGCGGAAGTTGACAAAAGTGCTGCTGTGACGCCCGTGTCAAATTCTTATATTCAGGTTCTGATGAAAAAACCGGCTAATTATACGGATACCATAGATAATTTGGACGGAACCACTCCCACCAGCTTGAATTTTGCTTATACTGCCGGTGACTTCAGTGTCGGCGACGTGGACGGCGACGGACAGTACGAATATTTTGTAAAATGGGAGGGAAATCCGCAGGATGTTATTGGAAAGGGTTATACGGGGAAAACGCTGATTGATTGCTATAAGCTTGATGGAACGTTGCTGTATAGAATAGATCTAGGTGTAAATATCAGGGAAGGTGCTCATTATACCCAGTTCATGGTAGAAGATTTTGATGGGGATGGGAAAGCTGAAA
Organism: Bacillota bacterium; assembly: GCA_023411575.1. Lineage (GTDB taxonomy): Bacteria > Bacillota > Clostridia > Acetivibrionales > DTU013 > UBA1305. The sequence goes on from JAEYOP010000039.1 coordinate 108,215, forward strand.
TCATATTCAAAACTGCTCCGGGGACAAGCACAGTCCATGTGAATGCAGATGGAACAGTGGATGAGGGTTCCAGAAAATACATTACAATGCTGCCGGAAGATATTACAGCGGGTTACAGTAATTCGGATGATTACAGGAATACCTACAAGGATTATTACGAACATGTTGTGGACATGTTTAAAAATTGGCAGGACCATCCCGAGGTCAAAAACGGACATTGGCCGGCGACTCTGCAGCAGTGCTTCGGGATAACGACGACAAGCTCAGGAATTATCGGAGGGAATTTCGATGCGCTGGGGAATGTTGTTACCACTACTTACTCTGCGATCGGTACGGATCTGCTATCCTACACATATCCTTTAAGTGATACGAATGCGCGTATCCTTGCAGACTACTTCATCAATACCTATGCACCTGCCAGGTCAGGTAACAATAAACTCAAACAGTTTATTGGATATATTTTCACCGGACCTGAATATCTGACGGTATTCAACGGCGAAACTGGTGCCGAATTGGAGACGATCCGATATAAGCCCGGGCGTGATGACGACGGCCTGATGTGGGGCGATTATGCCATGGTGAGGATTGAGCCCTGCAACCGTGTTGAGCGAATGCAGGCGGAAGTGGCTTACCTTGATGGCAAAAAACCGTATGCCATATTCGGCAGAGGATACTACACGAGAACTACCCTTGTCGCTTATAGTTGGAACGGCGAACATCTTCAGGAATACTGGTACTTGGACAGCGGATACCCTGTTATGACCAATCCTTTCAATGACAGTCCGCATGGAAGGGATGGCACGGTGGCAGGGTTCGAGGATATAACCACACAAGGCTCGCATACAATGGTGGATGCCGATGTGGACGGCGATGGCCGCGACGAATTGATTATGGGCGGTGCTACCATAGATGACGACGGCTCCGTTTTGTACAGCTCTTTTGCTACCATATCTCAAGGGCCTAATGCGGGGACCTATGCCAGACTTGGGCATGGAGATTCCATCCACGTGACCGATATCATCCCTTCGAGGCCGGGTCAGGAAATCTTAATGTGTCATGAAGGGGCAACCGGTGCTCCATATGGCGTATCCATGCGTGATGCGAAAACAGGAGAGGTATTATGGGGAACCTACAGGGATAAAGATAATGGCCGCTGTATGATCGGCGACATCGATCCAGCCCTGCCGGGTATCGAAAATTGGTCGATGGCGTTGAGACAGGGTGATGCGGCTGGTACCCAGATATCTACCTCCATGCCGGGGACGAATGCCAACATTAAGTGGGCTGCAAACATGACGACCCAGATTGTCAATGGATCGGGAGTCAGTGATGTCACAATTCAGCGCTGGAATACAAGCACAAAAAAATCGGAGGATATTCTTACCGCGGCCGGTTATAACAGCAACAACGGCACAAAGGGGAATCCGTCCCTTGTTGCGGATGTGCTGGGAGATTACAGGGAAGAGTTGATTCTCAGAAGCGCGGCCAGCGATAACTTCAGGATTTATTTCAACTCCTCCGAAGTTTCCAACCACAAACTGTTCACCCTGATGGATGACCGCCAGTACAGAACGGGCGTGGCAAGACAGAATGACGGCTATAACCAGCCGGCATATACCAGCTTCTACTATGCGTCGGATATTAATTGGGAGAACCTGTACAACTCGGTTAAGGATTCCATTATCAGCTCAACAGATGTTACGCTGGTAAATGAAGACTTCAGCCAGTATGCTCCGGGACCTGTCACCATCGGAAGCGGAAACAGTTGGACAAAAGAAGGAACAGCGCCGACAATGACTGTCACGGAATCAGCCATAGGTTGGTATGCGAATATTGCGCATAAGACAACCGGCTCTTCCTATTTGGGACGCAGATTCACACCGCAATACGACGGGGCGGTATTGGATTTCGATATTAATGTGCCTGGAAATTCGGGAGGCAGCTTCTTCGTAATGAACGGAAAAGTTAATGCTACCAACAGTTCCTTGGTCAGAGCCAAATTCACAGGCGGAAAATTCACCAAATGGGATAATACGCCTTATATGAATTATGATACGAGTCACTGGTATCATTTCAACTATGTATTCAACATTCCGCAAAAAACATACACATTAACCATTACTGACTTGAATACGAAGCAGGTTAATAAATTTGCACCTGAAAGCTTTTTCAATTCGGTTAACGCACTAAGCAGTTTTGCATTTTCTACAAATGCAAGTACAGGGGAATGGAATGTAGCAAACGTCCGTTTAGTAGGACTTGATATATCTTTAAAAAGCCTGAAGGCATCCTTCGGGTTGAACGATCTGAACGTAACTCCGATGTTAAGTACGTCTATTAGCACACATACTGTTGATGTACCTTATTCTGTGGGATCAATTTCCGTAATTCCTACTGTGAGCAATCTCGGCAATGTGCAGCTCAAGGTAGAAGGTGTTGAAAAGGTTAGCGGCACTCCTTCAACAGTGGATAGCACCACCTCCGGCAGCAGTATTTCGATTTCGGTCGGGTCTTTGAAATACCCCGATATTGTAAGAACATACTCGCTGGTCGTAAACAAACTCCAGAAATCGCCGGATGTAAAGAATATAAAGGCGCAGGCCGGTGATACAAAGGTGTCCATTGGTTGGGATGAGCCGCTGGATCCTGATTTGGTAAAGACAAACGTATACAGGGTGAACCCGGATTCCTCGCTGACATTGGTGGATTCGGTACCGAAAGGCAAATACATCTCCACCGTAAATGACCTTGAAAACGGCACAGTCTATTCGTTTACGGTCAAAGCGGCCTATGAAGATACAAGCGAATCTACAGGTGTTACCGTATCCGCCACCCCGATGAAGAAGGCTGCCAGGCAGTTGGAAGAACTGGACCGTGGCCTGGTTGCCGTTGTCAAAGGTTCCGGGGTATATTTGGGCTGGAGGAAGCTGGGGACTGATCCGGAAAATGTTGCATTTAATATTTATCGCAACGGCGGGGAAATAGCTCAGACTCTAGCTGGCGGCAGTACAAATTATGTTGATGCGCAAGGGACTTCAAGTTCATCTTACTATGTCTGCCCGGTGATTAATAGCATTGAACAGAAGAAATCGGAAACCGTTACCGTGTGGAACGAAAATTATTTGACGATTCCGTTGAATAAACCAGCAGACGGTATTATTCCCGAGCATACGGATCTAGCAGGTGCACCGGTTCCCGCAGAATCATACAAATACCGCGCAAACGATGCCACTGTGGCAGATCTTGACGGGGACGGCCAATATGAGATCGTCCTGAAATGGGATCCCACGAACAGCAAGGACAATTCCATAGCGGGTTACACCGGAAATACCTATGTTGATGCCTATGAGATGGATGGCACATTCCTGTGGAGGATTGACTGCGGTGTTAATATCCGTTCAGGCGCTCATTATCTTCCGATAATGGTATATGATCTGGACGGGGATGGCAAGGCCGAGGTCGTTTTCCGAACCGCCAACGGCACAACGGACGATACCGGCAAGGTGTTGGGAGATCATCCCACAGCCGACTATAGAAATGCAAACGGCTACATATTGGATGGAATGGAGTATCTCACCGTATTTGAAGGCGCGACGGGTAAAGAGCTTCAAACGGTAGAATACAATCCTCCAAGAGGCGATGTAGGAAGCTGGGGCAGCAACGAAACTTACGGCAATCGCGTGGATAGATTCCTCGCAAGCATTGCTTACCTTGACGGTGAAAGGCCGAGCGTCATCATGCAACGCGGCTACTATAACAAGACCATATTGGTAGCATACAACTGGAGAGATGACGACAAGGACGGCAAGAGTGAATTGACCCAGCTTTGGAAGTTTGACTCGACAGAACCAGGGAATTCCGCATATGAAGGACAAGGAAACCACCAGGTATCGGTAGCCGATGTGGATGCGGACGGCAAGGATGAAATTCTTCTTGGCTCGGCGGCTATTGACAATGACGGAAAACCGATGTGGACTGCTTCACTTGGGCATGGAGACGCAATGCATGTGGGGGATTTGAACCCCGAAAAGCTCGGACTGGAAGAATTCGATGTACATGAGGACACAAGCAAGGCTTACTCGGCTAACATGTACGATGCGGAAACCGGCAGAGTTTTATGGGGCCTCCCGCAGACCGGCTTTGACACAGGCAGGGGACTGGCGACGGATGTGGATCCGAGGTATCCCGGTGCCGAAGCATGGGCAATCAGCGGAGAATGGAACAGTACGAAAGGGTATATGTTCAATTCGGAAGGCAAGCTGCTTACAAATGATATTCCGTCCGCCAATTTTGCAATCTGGTGGGATGGAGACCTGCTGCGGGAACTCTTTGATCACGTCTGGTCCGGCGATCCCGCCAGAGTCGGCATACCGAAGATCGACAAGTGGGATTACCTGAACAATAAACTTGTGAATCTTGAGACATTCAGCGGTACTTACTCCAATAATGACACAAAAGGGAATCCGTGCCTGCAGGCGGACATTCTGGGAGACTGGAGAGAGGAATTGCTGTTAAGGACCGAGGATAGTACCGCTCTAAGGCTTTATACCACGACAGAGCCGACGGAATACGGCATTTATACGTTGATGCACGATTCGCAGTATAGGACGGCTGTAGCATGGCAGAATTCGGGATATAACCAGCCGCCTCACACAAGCTTCTTCCTGGGGAATGGAATGAACGCGGTACCTAAACCCAACATCTATATGGTTACGGATAAGTCGAGGCTGGACAAGTTAATTACAGACGCGGCGGCGCTGAACGAAGTCTATTATACTCCGGGAACGTGGGCAGCGTTAAAAACGGCATTGGATGGGGCAGTTTTGGTGCAGTCCGATGCAGAAGCCACTGTAATTGATATCAACTATGCTATAAATGCGATACAAAATGCAATAAACGGCTTGATCTCTACCGTTAACCTGAACGCAAAAATCAGCCTGGCCCAGACATTATATAATGCGGATACTTTGGGCGATGCTGTAAAAGCAAATCTCAAAACTGCTTTGGATGCAGCGGTTGCGGTTCAAGACAATGATAATGCTGCACAGGCTGATATGGACAGCAAAGTGACGGCACTTCAGAGTGCAATTGATGCAGCTCTTTCTGAACTGCCGGCAAGCGAGCGTATCGTATCGGCATCGGCGAATTATATCCCTGGAGGAACTGTTACAGGAAGCGGGATCTATCACGAGGGTGATTCTGCCACGGTTACAGCCTCTCCTCTCAGTGGTTTCAAATTTGCAAATTGGACCCAATATGACATTTTGAGCACAACAGCTCCAGGTCTTGTTGCAACCACTGAGGCTTCATATTCGTTTATCGTCGGTACGACAAGCGCTTCCCTCGTAGCATACTTTATACAGGATGCATCTGCTTGGTGTACGGTAACCTTCGATAAAAACGGCGGAGATAGCGAGGCAAGTCCTGCGGCAAAATCAGTAATGCGTGATGGGAATATTGGCACCTTGCCTACACCTCCCACGAGAACCGGCTATACCTTCAACGGATGGAATACGGCAGCGAACGGCAGCGGTACGGTAGTTACAGCTGCGACTGTGGCAACTGCCAACATTACAGTGTATGCGCAGTGGATAGCTAACAACAATGGCAATAACAATGACGACAGTAACAAAAATCCAACAACACCCGTTGTTCCGACGCCACCTGCAACGCCACCCGTGACGGTGCCTACAGATGGAAAAATCACAGCCCCGGCAGTAATGGACAATAGCGGCAACGCAAAAGCAACTTTGACGGAGGCCCAGGTAAATGCAGCTATCGATAATGCAAATCCGGCAACGGCCAGGGTTGAAATCAAAGTAGAAGTCCCCGCCGGTGCGAAGTCGGTAGAAACGGCAATACCGGCAAGTTCGCTGGGGACGGCGGTAAACGAAGGTATCCGGGCATTTACGGTATCTTCGCCCATCGCCACGATCACCTTTGATGCAAAAGCGCTTGGGACGATTTCCAGCGGTATTACAGGCGATGTAAAAATCTCCGCAGCAAAAGCGGATACAGCTTCACTTTCTTCGGAAGCAAAGCAAATCGTCGGAGACAGACCGGTATACAACTTCAGTGTAAGCGGTGGGGGTAAAACCATTTCACAATTTGGCGGAAACGTGACCGTCTCTGTACCGTATACACCGAAAGCCGGCGAAGATCTGAATGCGATTGTTATCTACTACATCAATGCGGAAGGCAAACCGGAGGTAGTAAGAGATTGTATCTATGATGCGAAAACCGGGAGCATTACCTTTAAAACCAACCACTTCTCCCAGTACGCAGTAGGTTATAATAAGATAAACTTTACGGATGTTGCCGCAAATGCCTGGTATAGTAAAATTGTAAGCTTCATAGCGGCGAGAGGGATAACGGAGGGAACCGGTAACGGCAAATTCAGTCCCGAAGCAAAGCTGACAAGGGGAGAATTCCTTGTCATGGCTATGAAGGCATACGGCATAGCACCGGATACAAACACAAGCGATAATTTCAGCGATGCAGGAAACACCTTGTATACGGGATATCTTGCAGCAGCTAAACGGTTGGGTCTCACAACCGGTACGGGCAACAACCGATACCAGCCGGGAAGTCAGATCACCCGCCAGGAAATGTTCACGCTGCTGTACAATATCCTGAAACAGCAGGGCAAGCTGCCGGCCTCCGTAACGGAAAAAACCATTGCCGGCTACAGCGACGCAAGTACGGTTGCTGCATGGGCCAAGGAAGCCATGACATTCTTTGTGAAAGCAGGTGTTGTAAGCGGAAACAACGGCAAGCTTACACCCGGCGATCCGGCAAACCGAGCACAAATGGCCCAGATTCTATACAACCTGCTATCTAAATAGGAATTTGCGAGTCTAACGGACATTCACTTGTAAGACAATGTTTTTCCATAACCGGAGCAAGCGCCGAGAGTTAAAACCCGGCCTGCTCCGGTTTTTTCGCGCTTCGGTCTTTGGCCTTTACGATCCGCTTCTGCGGATTATTTTTTTGCCTTTTTATCCGGTGCGTATTGACAAGGAATTGCTTTGCGGATATAATTCGTATTGTATTAACTGTACTAGTTTAAGTAATACAGTTTGGAGGCTTTTATGATCCAGATCGATTACAGGGACCGGAGTCCGATTTATGAGCAAATCCGGGACAAAATGAAGGAGCTTGTCATAAAGGGCGTATTAAAGCCGGATGAGCAGATTCCGTCCGTCCGGGAACTGGCCCAGTCCCTGACGATTAATCCCAATACCATCCAGAAGGCCTATAAGGAACTGGAGGACAGGGGCTACATCTATTCCATCCGGGGCAAGGGAAGCTTTGTCGCTCCCGCGGAACGTCGGATGGATGAAAAGAAGCTCGGCGAGCTGAGCCGGGGACTGGAGAAAATTGTATCGGAGCTGATGCTGTTCGGCGTGGACCGGGAGCAGATCCTTGAAAAGGTTGAACGCATCTGCCGTGGAGAGGAAGGTGGAGCAAGCAAATGATCAGGGTGCGGGAATTGGGCAAATCCTTTGAAAAGAGGCCGGTGCTGGCCGGTCTGGACCTGAATGTCGGAAGGGCTTCCGTATACGGCCTGCTGGGTCCCAACGGCGCCGGAAAAACCACGCTGATAAAGCACCTGGCGGGAATTTACAGGGCGGACCGGGGCACGGTGGAGGTGGATGGGGAAAAGGTCTATGACAATCCGGTTTCCCTCGGGAAGCTGTTTTACATACCGGATGATCCCTGCTTCTTCAATGGGTATGACATTGAGGAAATGGCGCGCTTTTACGCAAAAATCTATTCCTCGTGGAATTGGGAACGGTTTCGCCTGCTGAAGGAGGCGTTTCCCTTTGGGACGGGCCGGAAAATAGCGAAGCTGTCCAAGGGTATGCAGAAGCAGGTTGCCTTCTGGCTGGGCATCAGCTGCATGCCGCGGGTGATGCTGATGGACGAACCCATGGACGGGCTGGATCCCGTCATGCGCAGGCAGGTCTGGAATCTGCTGCTGCAGGATGTGGCCGAACGGGAGATGACCGTGCTGGTTTCCTCCCATAACCTCCGGGAACTGGAGGAGGTGTGCGACAGCGTCGGCATCCTGCACGCCGGGAAAATTCTTCTCGAAAAGAACCTGGACGATTTAAAAGAAAATATTCACAAGCTGCAGGTCGCCTTTTCCGCGGAAGCCACAGATGACGCCGTTCATGAGGCGTTTCGGGACTTTGAGGTGCTTAGCCGCACGGAAAAGGGCAGCGTACACCAGTTTATCGTCCGGGGGGAGAGGGAACGGGTCCTGGATGAAATCCGGGGAAGGAAGCCGGCGGTTCTGGACGTGCTTCCGCTGACCCTGGAGGAAATATTCATTTATGAGCTTGGAGGGACGGGGTATGAAGTTAAAAACATCCTTATTTGATAAAGGCATCCTTCAATCGGATCTGAAGCGGTTCTGGTGGATCGGCGCGCTGTATGCGGTCCTTCTGTTTCTGGCGGTGCCCTTCCGTTTTATGACGCAGACGCTTCCGATCCCGGTGGAGGAGCAATGGCGCTGGCATGCGCTGGACGGTCTTCTGCGGCTTGAAGCGGGCGGTTCGTCGTACAACAGCTTCAACGGCCTGCCGGTGCAGACCCTGTTGATCTGCGCCGTACCGGTGTTTCTGGCGGTAATGCTTTTCCGCTACCTCCATTCCCCCCGTGCCGTCGGCATGGTCCATTCGCTTCCGGTAAAAAGAACGACCCTGCTCGGAAGCCACACGGCATCCGGGATACTGCTCTTTTCCGCGCCGGTTCTGCTATCCGGGATCGTCCTTGCGGCGCTGGCTTTATTTACCGGACTGGGAGAATACTATGGGCTGGTCCAGGTAGCCCAGTGGGCCGGATGGACGCTGCTGTACGACCTTTTCCTTTTTTCCGCGGCGGTCTTTGTCGGGATGTTCACCGGAAACGCCCTCGCCCAGGCGGGCTTTACCTATATTCTTAATATTCTGCCCTTCGGGCTTTACCTGCTGGTCGCGTGCAACCTGGAAAAGCTGCTTTACGGCTTTGATGCGAGCGCGTTGAGCAACGGCTGGGCAAGAGTGCTTCCGCTGATGAGAGTTGTTTTCAGCGACAAGGGGTTTAGCTGGGGCGAAGGGGCGGTTTATTTCCTGATCGTCCTGGCGCTTCTGGCCGGGGCGGGTCTTGCCTATCGCCTCCGCAAATCCGAGGCGGCGGGCAATATCATTGCCTTTGAAGGCCTCCGGCCGGTTTTCCGGTATGGATTTGCCGTTTGCCTGATGCTGCTGGGCGGCTTCATCGCCGCATACCTGTTCGACTCCGGAAGCACGGCGGTCATGCTGGCCTGCGTTTTGTCCGCCGTCGCGGGCTATTGGGTCTCCCTGATGCTGGTGAAAAAAACCGTGAACGTGTGGCGGGGATACAGGGGATGCCTGGTGTTTACAGCGGTCATAGTGGTGCTGCTGGCCGGGGTTTCCGCCGACCTGACCGGCTATGTCCGGTATGAGCCGCGGCCGGACGAGATTGTGAGCGCCTATTACGGAAGCAATTACAATGGCTGGCGGTATGAGGAAGATCACAAGCAGGTCGGGTTGTATTTCCAGAGTGAAGGCCGGTTCGCAGAGAAAGCGAATATCGAAGCAGTGCTGAAGCTGCATGAAAGGCTCGCCGCAAGCCGGAGCGAAAACGGAAGGGAAAAGTACATAGCCTATTCCCTGGAAAGCGGCAGGACCGTATTTCGGAAATATAAGGTGGAGGAATCCGCCGTGGAGGAATTCCTGCGTCCCCTGTACGAGTCGGAGGAATACCGGAAGGATAAATATCCCATCTTGAACCAGGCCGTCCGAAACCTCAAAACGATTGAAATAGGCGACCGGCGCACGGACAAAAAGCCGCTGGTCCTGTCCGACGCAAAGCAGATGGAGAGTTTTGCCCAGGTTATGCGGACGGAGCTGTCCCGGGCGGGCTACGAGGAAATCATCAAATCGGAATCGCAGTATATGTATATCAGGATCACGGATGCGAAGAACTTTTCCTGTGAGTACAGCTTGAACAGGGATTACGGCCTGATCCGCTCATGGCTGGAGGAAAACGGATACGCGGAATCGATTCTGCTGCAGCCGGCTGAAATCCAACGGGTGGATGCGGCGGCCATGAAGCTTACGCGGTATAAGGGCGGCATTTACGGTTATAGCTACAGCACTGCACAAGCCTATAAAATCACGCAGCTCGAGGATGCAAAGCTGATCGGCGAACTGATGGAGATATGCACATCGGGATATACGGAGGACACGGCCGGGCAGTATTTCCAGTTGAACTTTTACAACGGCGACACGGTAGGCCCATCCTTCACTGGATATGTGGACCTGAGGACGGCACCCATGAGCGGTGAACTCCGGAAAAAGCTGGAGGAGATCGGGAAATAGCCAAAAATATAGTTAAAAATAGCTAACGATATGATATAATAATAGACATTGATCGAACGGGAGGTGTCTATTATGAAAGTCCGGGCCACGGAGATGAAGAACAGCTTCGGCCTGTATCTGAAAAAGTGCGAAGAGGAAGACATTTTCATTACGAAAAACGACCGGATCATCGCAAGACTCAGCAGATATGAGGATCCTTCGGACGGATACCTGATGGTCAAGGAGGGCAGCGCCGCATACACCTATTCCGGGAAAAAGGTGACTTACGAGGAGTTCCTGAGAATTACCGAGGGGAACGAGGAGCGGTACGAATACATCGACGGGGAGGTTTTTCTGCTCTCGTCCCCGGGCGTCCGGCACCAGGTGGTGCTGTCCAATATGATGCGGCGTATGTTCACATGGTTTGAGGGAAAGACCTGCCGCGTGTTTCCGGCGCCCTTTGACGTGACACTGTTAGGAGAAGAAGTCGGGAGCAAAAACGTCGTTCAGCCCGACATCTTGATCTCCTGCGACTACCGGGAGCAGAGGAACGAGAGGGATCGCTACACGGGGGTTCCCGCCCTGGTGGTCGAGATTACCTCTCCTCAGACCAGGAAACGCGACCATGCGAGAAAGCTAAAGGTCTATATGGACGGCGGCGTCTCGGAGTATTGGGTCGTCGATCCGCAAAAGCGGAACGTGGTCCAGTATTATTTTGCGGACAAGGAGCCGGTGGAACTGATTGTGCACAATCATCCGGACACAGTAAAATCGATTCATTTCAAGGGACTGGAGATCAGCACGGAGGATATATTCAGGGACGACTGATACCATGGAACCGCCTTGTTCAGTTTTGCCTTACAAGCTTTCAACAAAGCGGCGGCCGCCGTCGATTGCCGCCTTGACGCTTTCTTCCGCGGGGCCTCCGGGAAGCTTCCGGCCGGAGACACATTTCTCCAGGCTGATCTCTGAATAGACGTCCTGTTCGATTTTATCGGAAAACTGTCGGAACTCTTCCATTGTCAGTTCTTCTATAGCCTTGCTGTTATGGATGCAGTACAGCACCATTTTGCCGATGATCTCATGGGCGCTGCGGAAGGGAATCCCTTTTTTGACCAGATAGTCCGCTACGTCGGTGGCGTTTGTAAAGCCGCCCTGCGCCGCCTTGTACATGGCTTCCTTCCGGATCTTCATGGTCGCCAGCATTTTCGTAAATACGGGCAGACACATCTTTACGGTATCCACCGCATCGAAGATGGCTTCCTTATCTTCCTGCATATCCTTGTTATAGGCCAGCGGGAGAGATTTCATCATGCTGAGCAGCGTCATCAGATCGCCGTATGCCCGGCCTGCTTTACCCCGGACAAGCTCGGCCACGTCCGGGTTTTTCTTCTGGGGCATGATGCTGCTGCCGGTGCTGAACGCATCGTCCATTTCCACAAAAGAAAACTCTCCGGAGGACCAGAGAATCATTTCCTCGCTGAACCGGCTCAGGTGCATCATGGTCATGGAAATGCAGGAGGCCAGCTCTATCGCGAAATCCCTGTCGCTTACGCCGTCCAGGCTGTTTTCGGTAATAGCGGCAAAGCCCAGCTTATCGGCCACAAACTGCCGGTCCAGCGGATAGGTGGTGCCTGCAAGCGCACCGGAGCCGAGGGGCATGACATCCATGCGTTTATAGCAGTCGTCCAGTCGGCCGATATCGCGGCGGAACATCTGGAAATAGGCCATCAGGTGATGGGCGAGGGTAATGGGCTGCGCCCTTTGCAGATGCGTATAACCCGGCAGGATCGTTTGGAGGTGCTGCCCGGATAGATCCAGCAGGGTTTTCAGCAATTCCGCCAGCATTTCTTTTATGGCTCTCGTCTCCACCTTCAGGTACATGCGGATGTCCAGAGCCACCTGGTCATTGCGGCTCCTGCCGGTGTGCAGGCGCTTTCCGGTATCGCCGATGCGGCTGATCAGGATCTTTTCCACATTCATATGGATATCTTCCGCATCGATCTCAAATTCCACCTTGCCGGCTTCGATATCCCGCAGGATTTCCAAAAGGGCCGTGCAAATGATCTTTGCGTCTTCAACGGGAATAATGCCGCATTTCCCGAGCATTTCCGCATGGGCGACGCTCCCTTCGATATCCTGCCGGTACATCCTGGAATCGAACCGGATGGAGGAATTGAAATCGTCCACGGATTTATCGGTGCTGGCAGCAAACCTGCCTCCCCAGAGTTTCATAGGCTTAACCTCTCAATTGATATAGTTGGGAACAAAATAGTCGGCAAAGGGAAAGCCTGCTATTGAGGCTTTCCCCTCTTCTTTCCCCTGTTGCTTTTTTGCAAATAGTTCAAGTTATTTGCCCTGCTGCTGTTCCATCATGAGGGACCGGACCTTGATCGGCAGGCCGAACAGGTTGATGAAGCCCTCTGCGTCCTTTTGGTTGTAGACGGCGTCCCGTCCGAAGGTGGAAAGCTCTTCGCTGTACAGCGAATACGGGGACTGAGCGCCCGCAGGCATGCAGTTGCCCTTATAAAGCTTCATGCGCACGGTACCGGTAACGTTCTGCTGCGTGCTGTCGACAAAAGCGGAAAGGGCTTCCCTCAGCGGGGTGTACCATTGTCCGAAGTATACCAGCTCCGCAAACCTCTGGGAGACGACATCCTTGTAGTGCAGCGTATCGCGGTCCAGGCAGAGCAGCTCGAGTTCCCTGTGGGCAGCGTACAGGATGGTTCCGCCGGGGGTTTCGTAAACGCCCCTGGATTTCATGCCGACGAGCCGGTTTTCCACCATGTCGATGATGCCGACGCCGTTGGCTCCGCCAAGCTTGTTCAGCGTTTCGATCAGTTCGATGGGACCGTATCCGACTCCATCGATTTTCTTCGGGATCCCCTTTTCAAAGGTAATTTCAACATAAGTCGGCTTGTCGGGCGCTTTTTCCGGGGGAACCATCAGCTTGAGCAGCTTGTCGTACTGCGGTTCGTTCCAGGGATTCTCCAGGTCCTGGCCCTCGTGGCTCAGGTGCCACAGGTTCCTGTCCATGCTGTAGTTGTCTTTTTTGGTGACCGGTATCGGAATATTTCTGGCGGTTGCATAATCAATGGCATCCTCTCTGGACTTGATATCCCAGATCCTCCACGGAGCGATGATCTTGAGGTGAGGCGCCAGGGCTTTCACCGTGAGCTCGAAGCGGACCTGGTCGTTGCCTTTTCCGGTTGCGCCGTGGCAGATGGCGGTTGCGCCTTCCTTCAGGGCGATTTCCACCAGCCTTTTTGCAATGATCGGCCTTGCGAAGGACGTGCCCAGCAGGTACTTGCCCTCATAAACCGCGTTTGCCTTTACGGTGGGGTAAATGAAATCCGTGATGAATTCTTCCCGGAGATCTTCGATGTATATTTTGCTCGCGCCGGTTTTGATGGCCTTTTCATTCAGCGGCGCCAGTTCTTCGCCCTGTCCTACGTCGCCTGCCATGGCGATGACTTCGTAATCGTAATTTTCCTTCAGCCAAGGGATGATAATGGATGTATCCAGGCCGCCCGAATAGGCAAGTACCACTTTTTCCTTCTGACTCATACAAATTCCTCCACAACTATGCTAAAATGTTCACAAGTACTATTTTAACGAATTTTTACTGATTATACAACAGAACGCATAATTATGCAATATTATTTATAAATATTCAAAACATTTTAGGCGTTGGGCCAGGGGCGGGTACAAATGATTATTATGGGGATTGATCCTGGATTTGCAATTACAGGGTATGGTATAGTAAAATACGAGGGGAACAAATTTTCGGCAATAGAATACGGGGCGGTGCTCACCAAAGCCACTACGCCTTTCGCGGAGCGGCTTCTGCAGATGGACGGGGAGCTGACCGCCATCATAAACCGGTTCAAGCCGGAGGCCATTTCGGTGGAGGAGTTGTTCTTCAACAAGAATATCAAAACGGCCATCATGGCGGCCCATGGCAGGGGGATCGCCCTGGCGGCGGCGGCCAGGTCCGGAGCCGAGGTGTTCGAGTATACGCCGCTTCAAGTGAAGCAGGCGGTCGTGGGCTACGGCAGGGCGGAGAAGGCGCAGGTGCAGCAGATGGTGAAGGTGATCCTGAACCTGCCGGCGATTCCGAAGCCGGACGACGTGGCGGATGCGCTGGCGATAGCGGTGTGCCACGGGCACTCGTGCAAGCTGGCGGGCCTGGGGCGGCGGTAGGAGCGTTCGGATCAGAACAGAATAGTATTCACAAGAATGCGGAGGATGGAAATGTACGCATATATAAGAGGAAAGCTTGAGGCCAAAGGCGGCGACTACATAATCATTGATGCGGGCGGAATAGGCTACAAGGTTTTTACATCCCTTTCCACCCTTGAGGCGGCGGGACAGACGGGCAATGAATTCAAGGCGTTTACCCACCTGTATGTCCGGGAGGACGTCATGAGCCTTTACGGGTTTGCCACGCAGGAAGAGCTGGGCATGTTCGAGCTGCTGCTGACCGTGTCGGGCGTCGGACCGAAGGCGGCGCTGGCGCTCCTTTCGGCGGTATCGCCCTCCAAGTTCGGTCTGGCCGTCATCACGGACGATGCGAAGACATTGACAAGAGCCCAGGGGATCGGCGCCAAAATGGCCCAGCGGATCATCCTGGAACTGAAGGACAAAATCAAGAAAGAACAGCTTGCGCTGAATACGGGCGCAGGCTTCGAAAAGGCGGCGGTCGGCGGAAATTCCAGACAGTCCGAAGCGATAAGCGCGCTGATGGTGCTGGGCTATACCATGGTGGAGGCAAACCGGGCGGTTGCCGCCGTATATTCGGAGGAGCTCGACCTGGAGTCGATCATCCGCAACGCGCTGAAGGGACTCATGCGGTAATCATATTATAGCGGATAATATACCAAAAACGGACGGGGGAAATACGGATGGAGGAAGAAAGGCTGCTGGAGAGGGAGACCGTCGGCGAGGACATTGATGAGACCGGTCTCCGGCCCAGGAAATTCAATGAATATATAGGACAGACCAAAGTCAAGGAAAACCTGAATATCTTTATCGAAGCCGCCAAAAGACGAAAGGAAGCGCTGGACCACGTCCTGCTCTACGGACCTCCGGGGCTTGGAAAGACAACGCTTGCGGGGATCATCGCGTCGGAGCTTGGCGCGAACCTGCGTATCACCTCCGGCCCCGCCATTGAAAAGCCGGGGGATCTGGCGGCGATTCTGACCAATCTGGGCAGCTTTGACGTTCTTTTTATCGACGAAATTCACCGCTTGAACCGGAGCGTCGAGGAAATCCTTTATCCCGCCATGGAGGACTATGCCCTGGACATCATCATCGGCAAAGGCCCCAGCGCCCGCTCGATCCGGCTGGACCTCCCGAAGTTCACCCTGGTCGGGGCGACCACCCGCGCAGGCCTGCTCACTTCGCCGCTCCGGGACCGATTCGGCGTTATCAACCGCCTGGAAATGTACAACATCGATGAACTGACGCTCATAGTAAAGCGCTCGGCGGGCATACTGAACATTGAAATCGAAGACAAGGGCGCAACGGAAATCGCGCGCCGTTCCAGGGGCACGCCGAGGATTGCCAACCGGCTTCTGAAAAGAGTAAGGGATTTCGCCCAGGTGAAAGCCGCGGGCGTTATCGACGAGGATGTGGCGGCAATGGCTTTGAGCGCCCTGGAGATCGATGGGATCGGCCTCGACATGACCGACCGGAATATGCTTCTGAGCATCATCGAAAAGTTCGGAGGAGGGCCGGTGGGGCTTGACACCCTTGCCGCCTGCATCGGTGAGGAATCGGATACGATCGAGGACGTGTACGAGCCCTATCTGCTTCAACTTGGCTTTATCAATAAAACGCCGAGGGGCCGGATGACTACGAAGCTTGCCTATGAGCATCTTGGCGTGAAAATGAAGGGCGACTGGTACGAACAGGAGGAAATGAAACTCGAATGAAGCTTCTGATGCACATGTGCTGTGCGCCGTGCTCCGTCTTTCCGCTGGCGCAGCTGCGGGAGGAGGGCATCGTACCGGACGGCGTTTTCTTCAACCCCAATATCCATCCGGCCGAGGAGTTCCAGAGACGACGGGAGAACGTGGAAAAGCTGGCCGGGATAAAAGGCCTGAAGATAAGCTATTTCGACGATTTCCGGCAGGACGTCTGGGAAAGCTTCGACGGAACCGGCGACGCCAGGTGTACCATGTGCTATGCGGTTCGTCTGGAGAAAGCGGCAGAGCTTGCCGCCGAGGGCGGATACGACGCCTTTACCACTTCGCTTCTCGTAAGTCCGTATCAAAAGCATGATCTTATAAAGCAACTCGGAGAGAAATTTGCCGAAAAAGCCGGCGTGAAATTTTTCTACAGGGACTTCCGTCCCGGCTTCCGTCAGGGCCAGCAGGAGGCGAAGGAGCTAGGGCTTTACCGCCAGAAATACTGCGGCTGCATTATTTCATATAATAGTCGGGGAAATTGACGCAATATGGACGGAACGAAAACGGACCGCCTTGAACTCATCAGGAAATACCGAACATATGTTTGATTTTTTGCCGGGGAAGGGATATAATATAGCCATAAGGTTGCACTGTTTACGCATTGAGGTGGATCGGATGGCTTATTTTATTATCGATAACCCCATATCGGCAGAAAACAATATCGCTCGGATGAGGGAAGACGCAAGATATGAGATCGCCGATGACACGCACCCGGAAGAGGAGTGTCCTCTTGATATGGAAAAAATCGGTGCGATCCGGTCCCCGAAGGCGCTTCCGAAAGTGCCGAAAATGTTTTTGTCGAACAATTGCATCTTCAATTGCGCATACTGCAACTGCCGGACCGGCAACGACGAGAACAGGCGGTACTGCAACAATCCCAGGGAACTGGCCAGAATGGCGGTCGACCAATCCGTAAGAAATAGGCATGGCGTCTTTATCACTTCCGCAATTCATAAAAATCCGGATTATACGGAAGAATTGATTATCGAGACAATGAAGGTCATGCGTAATGAATTGGGCTACAACGGCTACATACACGCAAAGGTCATGCCTGGAACAGATCCTTTGCTGATCCGGCAGGCGGGGCTTTATGCGGACAGACTGAGCGTGAATATCGAGGTTGCCCGGAGCGAAGGCTATAAAAAGCTGGCAAGACAGAAAACCAAGGAGAACATTTTAACGCCCATGCAGCAGATCAGCGATCTGATCAAGGCGGCAAAAACGGAAAAGGGCGGGACGAGGCGGAAATTTGCGGTTTCCCAGACTACCCAGCTTATGGCCGGAAGCACCGGGGAAGACGACCGTACCATTATGATTCTGGCAAAAGCCCTCTATCGGAAATATGGCTTGAAAAGGGTATACTACACGCCGTTTCAGTACAGACATGAGGCCAAAGGATACGACCTTCCGTTTACAACCACTCCGGCATGGCGGGTCCGCCGCCTGTACCAGGCGGACAGGCTGCAGCAATTGTACGGCTTCGCCCCGGATGAGATAACGCCGGAGCAGGAGCCCAACCTGGCTGCCGACATGGATCCCAAGGCAGCCTGGGCGTTGCGGAACCTGCATTTGTTCCCGGTAGAGGTGAACAAGGCGGATTTTGAAATGCTGATAAGAGTGCCCGGCATCGGGATAACCTATGCGAGGAGAATAATACAGGCCAGGACTTACTGCAATATCACCCACGATATCCTCAAAAAGATCGGAATTCCGCTGAAAAAGAGCGGCTGTTTCATAACCTGCCAGGGCAGATACATCGGAGAAGGCGCTTTCAACGAAATCTCTATGCGCCTTCTGTTGTCCGACACCAATGATGCCCGTTTTTCTCTTTTGTTACAAAACGGTTAAAGAATGATGAAAATGTAGGGAAAACAGCCAAAATTGTCGAAATAGTATGTGAATCCACAGGGTAAGTTTGGAAACCGATCATAAGTGGAGCATACATGGGGTGCATTCGATGAAAAAATTTGCAGCGGCTGTTTTAACCCTTTCCCTGCTGTTGACCGCGGCGGGAAGTTCCTTTCCCTGCGCGGCCCAGCCCGTATCCAGGGACCAGGTGGCCACAGGCTATCTCAAGGATGTCAAATACAGCGCCGAGGGCGATAACGAGGCGGTATCGATCTATGCCGTTCAATATGAGGATTACAGCGTGATGGAGCTTACCAGTCCACAAAGGATCGTCGTGGACATATTCAACGCCCAATCCACCGGCAAACAGCAGCTCATCCAGGCGGGCGGAAAGATCATTAAACGCATCCGGTATGCACAATTCGACCGCTATACGGCGCGGGTCGTACTTGAGGTGAGCGGGGAAGCGGAGTACGGAATAGAGAAAACCGATACGGGTCTTGTCTTGTATATAGGGGAGAAGCCCGGCGCCCCGGAAGAGGAAGAAGAGGCGGAAACCGCCGCCGGCGTTACCACCTCAAGCGCCGTCAAACAGACCATTACGGTAGACAGCAAATTCAAAATACAATACATTCCCAACGATGCAAGAGAAGACATCGCCTTTGTCTTGAGCAGCTACGCCAATTATAAAATCACGCGGCTGACTGATCCGGACCGGCTTCAAGTCAGCATTCCGAATCCCAAGTACGCTTCTGCGGCAAAGCAGGCGAACATCAACGGCAGCCAGGTCAAAACGATCCGCTATGAAAAAACAAGCAAGGGCGGGGCCGTGATCACGGTGGACCTGAACGTGCAATCCAACTACACCGTTTCGGAAGAAAAGGGAAAGCTGACCTTATCGGTGGAGCCTCCCGCCTATAAGCACATCCTTTACCACAATTCCGGCGACAGGGTGTATTTCACCCTGGAGGACGCCGTGCTGACCTCGGGGGGAGAATTCCTGAAGGAACTATATACCGGTCAATATGATGAATCCGGCATGAATTATACGGTAAAATTCCCAACGGGCCAGGCCGACCTTGGCAGCGGCGTGCTGCAGATCAACGATCCGTATTTGAAATCCGTCGAGGTTCGGACCGATCCGGAGGAAGGCACCACCAGCCTGACATTCAACGGGGCGGGCAAATATTTGTATTTCCCATTCACCCGCAGCAACCCCGGCATTACGGCGATCACCGTCCTGAAGCCGGCGGCGGAAGGCCAGAAGCTTGTGGTCATTGATGCCGGGCACGGCGGCGTGATGACCGGCGCCATCTACAAGAGCCTTTATGAGAAGGATCTGAACCTGGACATTGCCAAACGCCTGAATGCCCTTCTTGAGAAAAAAGGCGTCAAAACCTACATGATCCGGGAGGACGACAGCGATGTCGCCAACTACGAGCGGGCATATATCGCCAACAAGCTGGGCGCAAAGCTGTATCTCAGCATACATAACAATGCGATGGACAACAAGAGCTACAGCGGGACCATGACGCTGTACTGCCCTTCGGGACAGGGCGGTTTTACCGGAAAGGATTTTGCCGCGATCCTTCAGAAAAATCTGCTGGCCAGGCTGAAAACAATCGACCGGAGCATCCGGGACCGGCCCGACCTCATCGTACTGAAAGCGACGAGCATGCCCGCGGCCCTTGCCGAAATCGCCTATATGACCAACAGCACGGACCGGAGCAACCTGCAGACCAAGGCCTTCCGGCAGAATGCCGCGCAGGCCCTGTGCGATTCCGTCGTGAAGGCGCTGGCGCAGATTAAATAAGAAACGTATAAATATCAATAAAAAAAGTCCGTAGAATTTATATATTCTACTGATTTTTTTTGCCCTCTTCATATGTTACCATAATAAAAACGGCAATATAACGCGGGAAATATTAAAAGCCTTTATAGTTGTCCATAATTACCATAATAACGATTATGGGAGGATACTATGAAAAGGTTTATCGCTATTTTACTGGTTATACAAATTGTGCTGCTGTCCGGCTGCACATTGCCGTTTATCGGTGAAATACCGCCTCCGGCGGATGAGGACGGGGGGCAGGAGATGCTCACTGCGGCCGACAACAGCCTGGCCGGGCCGGCGGATAGCCTGGCGGGAACGAGCGGAAGCGGGATTTCACTTGGGGCGCAGGACGGGACATCCGGTGCGATCGCTCTGGAAACAACAGCGGGAGCTCTTGATACAGCAGTACAGGCGGATGTTTCCGGCGGAGCGGCGGAAGGAGCCCTGACCAGCGGGTCCGCTGTGGCGGGGGAGATGTACCAGGGTTCGCCGGACGGGACTGCGCAGGCGGTTTCCGGGCAGGCCATCACGGAACAGGCGATTACGGAGCAGGCGGCTTCCTTTGAACCGGCCGGTTCCGGTTATTCGGTTACGGTATACTACCAGGACGGGGACGGTGTTCTGGTCCCGATGACCAGATGGATACAGCCGCAGCAGGGCATAGCGAGGGCGGCGATAGAGCTTTGTATCGACAGCGCGATTGCCCGGGAGGAAGTGGCGTATTATGGGGTTTATCCCGTAATTCCCGTCGATACGGAAGTTCTGGGTATTAACGTCAAGGACGGAATTGCCGTGATCGACTTTAACAAACATTTGCTGGACTATGCCGACGCCGCATCGGAGAAAAGGATCATAACAGCGGTTGTTTACACGCTGACGGAATTTGACAGTATCAGCAGGGTGCGGATTCTGATAAACGGGTATCCGCAGACGCAGTTGAAATATGGCGCCGATCTTTCGGAAGCGCTGGGCCGGGAGGATGTTGCGATCAATTCCAGTCTGGCCGTTCCGTTGAACGGGCAGGATAAAGTCGATGTATTCCTTTTGAAAAAGGCGAATGAAGGCTTTACCTACATGGTTCCGGTATCGCAGCCGGTGGAAGGGGACGCCGCGGGAACGGTCACCAACGCGCAAACGGCTTTGCTGCTCATCCAGCAGTTGATTCGCGCGCAGGATGCCAACGGAGCCTTTTCGGAGATTCCCGACGGGGTGGAGCTTCTGAACTGCGATTATGAAAAGGGAACATTGACCCTGGACTTCAATGAAAGCCTGGCAAATTACGGCGGCAACGATAAAGAGGATGCCATACTGAAGCAGCTTGCGTACACGGTCAGGCAAATGGACGATATCAAGCGTATAATGATAAAGATCGGCGGGCAGGCCGCAGAGCTGCCGGAAGGCACGGACGTGTCGTCCGGACTGGCGGTGCCGGCTACCGTCAATGATGTGATGGACCGGTAGGCTTGCGGGGCGGAAGCTCCGAAAGCCGCGGTAAATCGGATTGGGAAGGATGAAGGGCTTGAAGCAGAACGCGGGGGAACCGGCAGCAATTCCGGGACGACTCATAGTGGCGACAAAGAACAAGGGAAAGCTGGAGGAAATTGCCCAGATCCTTGCCCCGTTTTCGTGGGAAGTTGTTTCGATGTCCCAGATCGGGATAACTATTGATGTGGAGGAAACCGGCAGCACCTTTGAGGAAAATGCGCTGATAAAGGCGGAAAGCATCCGCAGGCTTTCCGGGGAAATGGTTCTTGCGGATGATTCCGGTCTTGAAGTAGATTATCTGGACGGAGCGCCCGGAATCTACTCCGCCAGATATGCGGGCGAAGGCGCGACGGACGCGGATCGGAACCGAAAGCTGCTGGATGCGCTGAAAGGGGCTCCGGCGGACCAAAGAACGGCGAGATTCGTGTGCGCGGTAGCGTTGGTTTTCCCGGACGGCAGCAGCGTAACGGCAAGGGGAACCTGTGAGGGCCGTATTGCGTCGGAACCTGCAGGGAGCAACGGCTTCGGCTATGATCCCCTGTTTTATGTACCAGAGCTTGAAAAGACGGTCGCGCAAATGGACCCGGAGCTGAAAAACAGCATCAGCCACCGGGGAAACGCTTTAAGAAAATTAGCAGGGGAGCTTGAAAGAATTATGCCTGGAACCGCTGAGTGAACCTCAGAACAGCGGTACCGGGCGGGGGTTATTATGAAGATTTTGGTGATAAGCGATACGCATGGCGATACAAACAAGGCTGAAGAGGCCATAAGAAAAAATAAAGGAATCAATCTGATCATACACCTGGGCGATTACTTCCGGGATGCGCAAAAGCTTTCCGGCCTGTTTCCGGGCATACCCATCGAGTATATTTACGGCAACAGCGACTTCATGATCGACGATGTTCCGGCTGAAAAAATGTTGGAGATCTGCGGGAAGAAGATTTTTATCACCCATGGCCACCGGTATTCCGTCAAGTGGGATTACGACAAGCTTTACCGAAAAGCCGAGGAACTGCATGTGGATATGCTGCTGTTCGGCCATACCCATATCCCGGACATCGTGGAAAAGGAGAAATACTGCATTCTGAATCCCGGCAGCACAAGCGACCCCAGGGATGATTCCGATGAATCCTATGCGATCATCGAAATCGAGAATGGCAAGGTTACTCCAAGAATATGCCATTTTTAATTTGGCAGATCAGCCCGTGTCCGACGTTGTCTGTTTCCCGGTTTTCCGCAATCAGCGGCCAAGCTACCGCCTTTATCAGCCGTGGGAGTGTCCGCAGCATCCGCCGCAGACGTGGGCGTTGGGACATTCGCCCGCCCCGGATTTTCTGGACTGTACGATGTTCACATTGGAAAAAACGGCTTCCAGCGTATCGGTGCCGCCGCATTTCGGGCATTTGATCCGTTTGTTCTCCCGGTCGCTCATGGAAGCCATTACGTTGAATTCTTCCCCGCACCGGCATCGCAAATCATAAAAGGGCATTCTTTTTACCTCCCTCCTGGCTGCTTTCATCAGCCACCGCGGGGATCCGGATTTCGGCCTCCGTGCCTTTCCCGATCTCGCTCCGGATCAGCAGCCCGGCTTCTTCGCCGTAGTACAGCCTCAGCCTGTTGTTGATGTTCCATACGCCATACCCGTATATTTCATCCGTCTTCGCATTCAGGATATCGTTGATGGCCTCTTCATCCATGCCGACCCCGTCGTCGCTGACCTTCAGGATGATTGTGTCCTGCTGCAGCGCTCCGGTGATCGTTATGCGGCCCGCCTTGTCATCCTTCTCCAGGATACCGTGCAGAATGGAATTCTCCACGATGGGCTGCAGGATAATTTTCGGGACGTTATACCCCAATATGCGGTCTTCTACCTGGATATCCAGGATGATCTTGTTTTCGAACCGCCTGTTCTGGATGTCCGTATAAAGCTTCACATGCTCCAGTTCGTCCGAAATCGGCACGGTATCCCGGCCCTTGCTCAGGCTGAGCTTGTAAAACCGGGACAGGGACTTCACTGTGGAGGAAATCTCGGGGACATTGTATTTGATCGCGGTCCAGTTGATCAGATCCAGCGTATTGTACAGGAAGTGGGGGTTGATTTGCGCCTGAAGGGCCTTCAGCTCGGCGCTTTTGATCTCCTGGCCGGATTTGTACTGTTCCTCGATGAGGATTTTGATCCTCTGGATCATGAAGTTGAAGCTTTCCATCAGCTCGCCGATCTCATCCTTGCCCGGCCGAACCGATATCAGCTCCAGGTCGCCCTTCTCGGCCTTCCTCATTTTCCGGATCAGCCGGCGGATCCTTTTGGTATTGGACCCTGATATATAATAAGCAAAAACATACGCCAGCGTGATCAGGATCAGGACCAGGAGCAGCATCTGGTTGCGTATTGTGACGCTGGAGGCAAGGATTTCCTGGTACGGGATCACGGAAACCATCAGCCAGTCCGTTCCGTGGATGTTCCTGCTGCCGATCAGCATCCGGTCGCCGTTTACCGCCGTTTCGTTCCAGTAGCTTTCCGCCTTGGATAGGTTCAGGCAATACTGGTAATCCGCCTGCATGGTTTTCAGGATATTGTAGTCCGAGCTTGTGACAATGGCCTCTTCCGAGTTCTGGAGATACGCGACGCCTTTTTGCGTCGTATTGGCCTTCTTCACGATATTCCTCAGATTGTCTTCCAGCAGGTCGATCCTGAAGACGCCGATGATCCGGTTGTAATAGCTCGGATCATGGATCAGCCTTGCCGCCGATACCACATCGACGTTCTCTTCGGACTCGCCGTAAAAGTAGGCCGGGGGACACCACAAAACCTTGTCTTTCCTGGACGTCAGCAGTTTGTACCACTTTGCGTTTTCAATCTCAGCCATGCTGAACAGGTTCACATGCTCCTTGGAATAGATGACGCTGTCCCGGACGTACAGCCTCAAGCGGTATACATCGTCCTCGTCCTGGTAGGGCGTCAGGTATTGGGTATTCAGATCCTGGGAATCCCGAATCTGCTCCGGATAGGTGTAGTCTGCAAGGGGTTTGGTCAGAATGGAAACCAGATTCCGGTTTACCGGGATATCGTCGGTGATGTCGATGATTTTTCCGATTTTATAGTCCAGGAACGAGCAGGTCTGCTCAAAGTTCTGCTTTGCGGAATACAGCACCAGCTTTTCAATGGTTTTGGAAACCTGGTTGTAGGAGAAGAAAGTAAGCAGGCCCAAAGGAATGATGATGAAAATGGAATAGGAAAACATCAGCTTGGTCCGGAACTTGAAGTTGTTGGGAAATTGTATAATATAATCCTTCAGTTTTTTCAACATGACGCATCCATCTCCATGAACCGGAAGGAGGAGAAGCTTTCCCGCCTCCGGAAAGCAGGCATTCAACTAATAGTATAATATAGTTGCCGGGCGTTGTCTAATCGTTTAAAATGAGTATAGTAGTTTCCTTTAAAAAAGAGGGAGGCATATCATGGATCGAACGGTTCGAGGCTTGTCTTTGCTCATAGTATTGTCTTTCCTCCTTGTCCTGTTCTCTTCGGGCTGTACGGAAAACCGGGCGGAACCGGCGGCGGAAGCCGTGAAGACCCAGTCCGCCGACGGGGCTGCCAGCCGAAGGCCCGGCACCTCCGAGCCGGTCGAGCTCAGGATGTACCTGATCGGGGATAAATCCAGGGATTTCGACCTGGTTTACGCGGAACTGAACAAGCTCCTGAAAAAGGATATCAATGCCACGATTGATGCGGATTTCATGGGCTGGGACGATTATATGCAGAAATACTCCCTTGCGTTTTCGTCCGGGGATGACTTTGACCTGATTTTTACCGCCAACTGGTGCCTCTACAACAATCAGGCTTTAAAAGGCGGTTTTACGGAAATAACCTGGGACATGCTGCAGCAATACGCGCCGGAGACGGCGGCCTCCATTTACAAAGATGCGTGGGAACAGGCGAAGGTCAACGGCAAGGTATATATGCTCCCGATGAATTACAAGGAATTGAATGCCTACGTCTATCTGGTAAGAGGGGATCTGATGGACAAATACGGCATTGCGGAGATCAAGGACGAAAATGATTTCGAAACCTACCTGGATGCCGTTGCAAAAAATGAAAAGAATCTGATTCCGCTGGATATCGGTTCGGACATGGACTTTGACACGGTGCTGCGGTTTGAGGTCCTGGCGCCGTTGAACCTGGAATACCTGGAACCCCAACAGCGAAACCACTTCTTTGGCCTGAGCGGCAAAAACTCGGCCAAAATCATCAATATCCTGGAAACGCCCGAATTCCTGGCCTATGCGAAGAAAATGAAGAAGTGGAAGGACCGGGGCTACTGGTCCCAAAGCGCCCTGGTGAATAAAGTAACCTCCAATGTATCCTTCCGGAAAGGCTTGAGCGCTTCCGCCATCATCAATCTGAACACGGCCAACGGAACCTATGCTTCCGCCATGGCGGCCCATCCGGAATGGGACGTGAAAACCTACGACGGAATGAAGGGCGGCGGGATATCCATAAAGCCCTTCATCCAGAACGGCATGGGGATCAACGCCAACAGCAGGTATCCGCAGCGAGCGCTGATGTTTCTGGATCTTGTCCGGAATGACGAGCGCTATGCCGATCTCGTCACCTACGGTATAAAGGGAAGACATTACGATCTGACTGAGGACGGAAAGGTCAGGCCTCTGGCGGAAACGGCCAATTATCCCATCGACAACAACTGCAACTGGGGCTGGCGGGACGACCGCTTTATCAAGCAGATCGAAGGCGGACTGCCGAATTACGGAGAGATTCTTACCAACTGGGAAAAGACGGCGTATACCCATCCGGTCCAGTATTTTGCCTATGACGATTCAGAAATGAAGGAAGAAGTCGCCGCGGTGGAAAGTCTTTGGAAAACGGAATACAAGGTCGTTGCCCTGGGGTTCACGGAGAACCCGGAGGAGGCGGTTCGGAAGCTGATCCAGTCATACCGGAATGCGGGCAATGACAAATTGATCCAGGATGAGCAGCGTCAGGTTGACAAATATATGGAAGAACTGAAAAAGTAGCCTACGGCCGGTATTTTTCACGGTATTCCGACGGGGAACACCCCACATACTTTTTAAATAGCGTGGAGAAGTAGTTGGAGTCCGTAAAGCCGATGCTTGTCGTCACCTCATAGAGCTTTATCCTGCTGTCGCCCAGCAGTTCCTTGGCCTTTTCGATCCGTACCTCCGTAATATATTCGTTCAGGGTCTTGCCGGTGGATTTTTTAAAAAAGGAACAGAGATAGGTCTGGCTCAGGTACGCGTTATCAGCTATGGACTGGATCGAAAGCTCCTTGTTGCAGTAATTTTCCCGGATATACCGGATGGTTTCGTAGATTTTCCGGTTGAGGCCGTCCGTACTTTCGAAACGGCTGAAAAAGGCGGAAATATTGGAACAGATGTATTCCGACAGCTCCGTCAGGCTCTGGAACCGGTCGATTTCCTGCCAGATATAGGAGCGCTCGTTTTCCACGGCGGGGTCAATCAGGTTCCGGTCCCGTGCAGCTTCAAAAATGAGCAGCAGAAGATTGAAGTAAATATTCCGGATGCGGTCGATGTCCTCATCCGCGGCCATCCTTACTCCCTCGGTCAGTTTTCTGACCAGATGGAGCGAGCCCTCCTTGTCGTCCTTCTTGAGAAATTCCTTGAAATGGCTGAAAAGGTTTTTATCCGGGGTGAACTTCTTTTTGCTGTTCGTGCCGTTGTAATAAATCTTGCTACTGCCGGTGTAAAACTGCCGGTTCAGGGTCACAAGGGCCTGGGCAAAGGACTGCGGCAGCTCCGCCAGGGTTTTGACATTCGTGCCGGTGCCGATGGTGACCGAACAAAGTTCTCCGGACAGGCTGCGCACCCTTTCCAGGATGGTTTCCGGCATGCCGGAGGAGGCCAGGCTCCCGGCGGCGGAACCGGATAGGATCACAGTGATGCAATCCACCGGCGTGGTGCCGGCTATACAGGCGGCCTGGTCATACAGTGCGGGATCGCAGAAGGATTCCAGCATGGTATACAGAAGACGGCTTTTTCCCTTCTCGTCCACTGCAGATTTCCAGTTCAATTTTATACATACGGCAACGTAATTGCCCGTCTCAGGCACGCTCAGAAAGAGATCCTCGCTATTTTGCTGAAAAATGCCGCCGGTATTGCCTTTGAGCAGGTTCAGGGCGATTTCCTGACGGATCAGGGGGCGGCTTTGGTCCAGGCTGTTTTTCAGCCGTTCGGCGTCCCTCCTTTTCTCTTCCTCTTCCAGGCAGGAGGAAACGGCTTCCTTCGCCACGGACTTCACTTCATCCAGATCGATGGGTTTTTCGATATAGCTTACGGCTTTCAGATGGATGGCGGATTTGAGATATTCCTTGTCGGAGTAGCCGCTGATGAAAATGATCCGGCATTCGGGATAGATTTCCCGGATCCTGGTTGCCAGCACGATCCCGTCCATTTTGGGCATCCGGACGTCCGTAAGCAGAATGTTGGGTCTGGAAGCCTTTGCAAGCTCCAGGGCCACGGTTCCGTCCTGAGCCGTTTCCACTCGGTCTATTCCCAGAGCGCTCCAGTTTACATATTCCTTGAGGCTCTCACGGGTTGTCTTTTCATCGTCGGCAATAATTAGCTTCAACATGTCTGAACTCCTATTGGCTGGCTGATGTATTTTATTATAGCACAAAAGAAAGTAGAAAAACAAAGAATGTCGTAGGATTGTCCTGTTAAAACCCGGAAGGGTCTTCCCTATAATGGGAGTAACTTAAAGTGGGTTGTACAGAAAGAATATAACGAATAAGGAGGATGAGACGAATCGGCGGGTATATTAGCAATTCTGGATATTAAATTATTTTAATCAAGGAGATGAGGTCTTGAAACGTTTTCAAAAATCCCTGTCGCTGCTGATGGCAGCAGTCTTTACGTTGGCCCTGTTCGTCATTCCCTCGACCCCGGCATATGCGGCAACGTCCTTTGACACGGAGCTTCTGCAAAACCCGGGGTTTGAGACTTTGACAGGCGGAGCGGGCACTGCGGCCAGCAATTGGGGTGCTGCTGCGTGGACCGTTAACACCTCTACGCAGGTGCGCACGGGAAGTAACTCCCTCAACGCGAACTGGACCAACCTGGCTACCCAAACCGTGGCAGACCTTGACGCCGGCCTGTATGAGTTTACGTTTTGGTATATCGCCGGCGCCAGCAACACGGCCACCCGCCAGATCAAAATCAATGATGAAATCATCCCGATAAGCACGGCGCTGTCGTGGACGAAATCGACTACATATTACAACCTGGAAAGTCCCGGCAGCATTATCGTGAGCTTCGGCGGCACGTCAAACGCGGACGCGGGCTTTTACGTGGACGACGTAAGCCTGAAGCACATTACGGCCATCCCCCAGCCACCCGCGCAAGCGGACATCTTTGTCACGAAGGTTGAGAACCTGAGCGAAGATTTCACCATGGGCGCGGACATTTCCAGCTTGATTTCCCTGGAGAATAGCGGCGTGGTGTTCCGCAATGAAGACGGAGAACCGGACGACCTGATTGCTATTTTAAAGAATGCGGGCGTGAACTATGTGCGCATCCGCGTGTGGAACGACCCATATTACCGTGATGAGGCCCGGCCATCCAATACGGGTTCCGCCAGCTACAGCGCGTACCCCACCCTGGGGCCGGATGATATCGGCAAGGGCTATGGCGGCGGCAACTGTGACCTCGAGGTCGCCAAGGCAATTGGTAAGCGCGCAACCGATGCCGGTTTAGGCGTTCTGATCGATTTTCACTACTCCGACCATTGGGCCGACCCGGGTAAGCAGGATTTGCCCAAGGCATGGAAAGGAAAGACCAAAGAGCAAGTTCAGGGGCTACTGTACGACTACACCTACAACAGTCTGAAATACCTGATTGAGCAGGGTGTTAACGTAGGTATGGTGCAGGTAGGCAACGAGACCAACAGCCGGATGGCTGGCCAGACCGCCGGCACAGATACATACGAGCTGATCGTGAAGGGCTTCGCCGCCATTGAGCAAGTGAATAAGGACAAAGGCGTTCACATCCTGAAAGCCATCCACATGGCCAACCCGAACTCGGTTGACCAGCGCGGCTTCGCCAGGGGCGTTCAAGAAAAGGTCAAGGCGTACAATGTGGCTAACAGCCTGACCGGAGACGACCGCCTGGACTGGGATGTGTTCATGACCTCGTACTACGAGATATGGCATGGGACTCAGGCCAACCTGAGGACCAAGATGAATGAAATCATCAATGACGATCAAATCAACCCGATAGGCACCAACCCTAACAACGCCAAAACCCAGAAGCGGGTCATGGTGGCCGAGACCTCGTACCCGTATACCACGAGCAGCGGAGACACACACGAAACCACGGTTCCCTCCGCGGGCCGGCCCACAAACTATCCCATCAACGCCCAGGGCCAGGCCAACTCCGTGCGCGACATCATCGCGCTGGTTAGCGGGCTCGACAATGGAATGGGCGCCGGCGTATTCTACTGGGAACCCGCCTGGCTGCCGGTGAACCAGGCCGGCATACCTCTGCCTACTGCCGAACTGAAAAACGGCGGATACGGTGAAATCACCAAAACAAAATTGCAGCAAGACACGAACTTCGGCCAGAACCCCAGCGCGACCTGGCTCGAGAACGCGATAAAATGGAATCAGTGGGGTTCCGGCTGGGCGTCCAAATATAGCGGCTACTACAACACCGACAACGGAAACAACTGGGGCGGTACCGCCCAGGAAAATCAGGCCCTGTTCGACTTCTGGGGCAATCCGCTGCCGTCGCTGAACGTGTTCAAATACGTCTATACCGGCGCGGTGGCTGATTTGAAGGTGGACAGCATAGCTGACATAAGCTTTGACTGCTTGCCGACAACGGCGGATTTCGATAAGAACCTGCCTGCTAAAGTGACGGTTGTGTATACCAACAGCACGGAAGGCATGGAGCCGGTGGTCTGGGATCCAACCGAATTGGCGACGGCCCGGGACGGCTTGTTGGGGATCTATGACATTACCGGCACCGTGTCTTTGGGCGGCGAGGACACCACCTTCACTTGCACCGTTTACAAAAATAATATACTATCCAATCCGGGATTTGAAACGAATACGATTTGGAGCCGCATCGCCGGCACCGGTTCAAACCCGACCATAGGCGGCCAGGCGGGCAACGCCCGTTCGGGCAACTGTGTCCATTGGGGCGGTACATCAACGTACACGATCTCCCAGACGATACCCAATGTGGAACCGGGCTACTACACTTTCCATGTGTGGCTGCAAGGCGGCTCCCCCGCCCTCACATCCAATGTCACCCTGAGCATTAACGGCGCTACGGTGGACGGTACATATAGCTATACCGCCCAGAACCCAAACGGTTGGGGTGATTATCGGAAAGCTATGTTTAACAACATTCTGGTTGCGGACAGGGGCGACGTAACCGTTAGCTTCAAGATTGGCGGAACCGGCTGGGGCGCATTTGACGATGCCTATTTCGGGCAGATGAAGCCGGAAGACGCTACCAAGAAGGAAAAACCGCCTCTGGTCTTCACGTACGCACCGACCATCGTGACAGGCACAACGCCTGCCAGCCTGGCCGCGACAAGCATTGCCGGCAGCAGCGACATCACCTACAGCGTCGTGAGCGGCACGTCGCTTACGGCCGACCCGGTGACTGGCGCGATTACGCTGACAGGGACCACGGGCGACACGACCGTCAAGGCCACCAAGCCCAAGGGAACACTGTATAACAACGATGCGGAGGCCACTGTGACCATCAAGGTCATCAACGCTATCAAACCAATTACGGCTATTGACCCCAGTGACATCACCGTGCTGGACAAGGCCTATGACGGCAGCAAACGGGCATTGGTGGAGTTCAATCTGACCACGGCGTCGGGCTTTGACGCCGGGGACATCGGAGACGGGAGCTTCCCGAAGAAGCTCACTGCCTGGGCCACTGCGGAATTTAACGATGCGTCTGTCGGCAACGGCAAAGCAGTGACCATCACCGATATCAAACTGGGCGGCACTGAGGCGTACAAGTACGAGCTGCTGGGCAAGACAGCCGCCAAAACGGCAAACATTACCCCCGCGACTACGCCCATATCCCATGAACTGTACGTTCAAAAGGTTGAAGGACTGAGCCAGGACTTCATCATGGGCGCGGACGTCTCCGCCGAGCCGGCCCTTCGCGCCAGCGGAGAGGTGAACTGGGTTGACAAGGACGGCAACGCTTCGAGCCTGTACAAAGAACTGGCGAACGCAGGCGTGAACTGGGTGCGCGCCCGCATATGGAACGACCCGTACTATCGCGGCGAGAAGTCGCGCAGAGACATAGACGCCCTCAAAACGGTCGAGACAGACGGGAGTCACGGCTATGGCGGCGGCACCAATGATTTGGCGAAAGCCGTTGATATTGGGCAGAGGGCCACAGCGGAAGGCATGAGAATGCTTGTGGACTTCCACTACTCCGATTCCTGGGCAGACCCGGAGCGGCAGTATTCCCCCAAGGCGTGGGAAGGCATGACCATAGATCAAAGAAGCGAGGCACTGTTTAACTTCACCTACGATAGCCTGAAACAACTGATTGAGGCGGGCGTTGACGTAGGGATGGTACAAATCGGCAATGAGACCAACAACGGCATGGCCGGCGTCGGCGCAGACCAGATGATCCGGCTCATGAAAAAAGGCTGCGAAGCCGTAGACAAGATTAACCTGGATTACGGCGTCAACATCAAGAAGGCCGTCCACTTCACCGATCCCCAGGACGGCGTGAAGCAAATGAGCCGTGCGAAGGCGCTTGCCGACGGCGGTGTGAACTATGACGTGTACATGTTGTCCTGGTACCCGAACTACCATGGGACCTTGGAAA
Source organism: Bacillota bacterium (assembly GCA_023411575.1). GTDB lineage: Bacteria > Bacillota > Clostridia > Acetivibrionales > DTU013 > UBA1305. The sequence continues at coordinate 140,590 of JAEYOP010000039.1, forward strand.
ACATCACCCAAGTCATGAACAACATTACCCACACATATGGCAAGGAAGTGGCTATAGCCGAAACGAACTACGGCACCGGCGGCGGAATGGGCTATTATGGCTATCCGTACACCGTGCAGGGCCAGGCCCATATCGTGCGTGACGCTATCGCGGCGGTCAACGCCGTGGAAGGCGGCAAGGGCATCGGCGTGTTCTACTGGGAGCCTGACTGGCCGAACATCAGCGCCAGCGGCAGACTGAACTACGGCGCCGGCTGGTCGACCTACTACGCCGCCAACTACGACTCGCACGCACCTACGAGCGGCGCCGGAGCCTCCGGACAGTCGACGGGAAGCATGTTCAGCGGCGCCAATAGCGCCCGCACTCCGCTGCCGTCCCTGGACGTGTGGAAACTGGTCAAGACCGGCGCGGTAGGGGAAAGCGACATTGTAGTGTCGTCGATACCGGTCGAATCGGCGAGCGGGGCAATTAATGTTGTAATTGGCAAACCCTTTACAATGCCTGCCACCATCGAAGTGATCTACACAGATAACGCCAGAATTCAGGAAAACGTTGTATGGGATTCCAGTGATGTGGCGGCGATGGAAAACGGCCTTAGCGGAACCTACAGCATAAAGGGCGTGGTCACGCTCGGCCACATAGCTGGCGGTACTCGCAATGTGACGGCTACCGTCAATAAAGTCATCGAAAACATGGTGGTGAACCCGAGCTTTGCAGACGAGCCATGGGGAACCGGCTGGACGGAAGCGTCCGGAAGCACCGGCGGCGCCCTGAGCATCGGCTTCGGCGGCGATCAGGGCAACTCGAACGGCGGCGACAATCACTGCGTCCATTGGAATGACGCAATACGAAACCGTACTATAACACAAACATTTACAGACGTCCCCGCTGGCTATTACACCTTCAAGGTAGGCGTCCAGGGCGGCATCGGCAGCAACACCAAAGTCACGATTTCGGCTACCGGCGCTACGCTGGACGGAACATACTCGAATAGTATGGGCAGCGGCGGGAGCTGGGGTACATACAGGTGGCTTACTGTTTCCAACATACTTGTGGCGGCGCAGGGCGACGTAACCATCAACATTAATATTACATGCACTTCGGCAAGTAGTTCCTGGGGCGCGTTGGACGATGCTTATTTTGCGATGATGGATACCGACATCACGCAAAAGGACGCCCCGACCATCACCGGCCTTACGGATAAGACGCTGGCGATTGACGCTGACCCCTTTACGCTCACCGGCACAAGTACTGCAGGCGCCATCACTTATGAAGCGGTGAGTGGCGACTCTGTCACGGTAAGCGCGTCAGGTTTGGTCACAGTCGTGAAAGCCGGCGACACCGTTATCCGTGGCACCGTGTCCAAGGGAAACCTCTATAAGAACGATGGCATAAAAGAGATCACCATTCATGTCAAGGATGATACCTACACAGCCGACGTCGGGCCGACCCGCTGGACATTTGCGGCGAAAGCACCCGGGTATACGCCGGAAGTCAAGGAGTTTACAATTACCAACACAGGCAGCGGCCAGATTACCGGCCTTGACGTCAGCTTGGGCGGCACGAACTTCATAATCAGCACGACTCCGGTCGGAGCTACGCTGAATTTTGGCGAAGCAGCCACAGTTAGCATCAGCCCCGAGGCCGGCTTGCCGGAAGGTGCCTATGCAGACACGCTGACCATCCGCTGGGATAACGACGGCGGCGGGTTGACCGCAGCATTGAGCTTTACGGTTTCGGATACACCCATAACCGCCGCGGAAATCAGTCCGGAAAGCTGGGCATTCCCGGAAGCCACAGAAGGTTACGGCGCCCAGGCGGCGAAAGTATTTACCATTCGCAACATCGGCACGGAAACAATTATCGGTCTTGACGTCAGTTTGGGCGGCACAGACTTCATAATCAGCACGACGCCGGTCGGAGCTACGCTGAATCCTGGCGAAACAGCTACTGTCAGCGTCGGACCTAAAATTGGTCTGGAACCAGGCAATTACACGGATACGCTGACTGTTACTGACGGTAACAGTATCACGACGACTGTGGGGCTATCTTTCACCGTGAACGAGGTGAGTCAACCTGCAACTTACGCGGTAACCGTGGGCGGAAGCTATGCGACAGGCGGAACCGGCGCGGGGAATTACGCGCAAGGGGACACAGTCACCATCCATGCCGGATCACGGGGCGGTTACACCTTTAATAGGTGGACTTCCTCTGATGGAATTGTATTTGCCAACGCAAACAGCGCGACGACCACATTCACGATGCCGGCGAAACCTGTGACCGTCACGGCAACCTGGACTTCGAATAGTTCTGACGATACCGGCAGTTCTAGTAACGACACAACCGTTCCTCCTCCGACACCCGAGGCGCCAAAGACGGTCACCGGACCGTCAACAAAGGAGGTCACTGCAGCCCCGCCGACCGAACCCCAGAAAGATAAGGCGGTCAAAGCGGTGGAGGCTTTGGCGGAGAAGAAATCCCAGAACGGCAGCGTCAAAATTGCTCCCGCGGGCGACCCTGTGAACATACAAACCGGCACCGACACCTTAACAGTGGTCACCGTGAAGCCGCCGGAGAACTTGAAAACGGACGGGATCACCACCATGGCGATCCTGAATGAAGACGGAAGTTTGACTCCGGTGCCTACCCGCATCGATGAAAACGGCAATTTGATAGTCCTTGTCAGCGGCAACGTCACACTGGTGCCGTTGAAAGTGGAAGCAAACTTCACGGACATCAACCTCGGCAGCCAGAACCAGCATGTCATAGAGGAAATCAACCGCGCTGCGGCCTTGATGATCGTGGAAGGAATAGGCAACAATCTGTACGCGCCTGCCGCCGTGGTCACGGTGCAGCAGACAGTCACCATGTTCCTGCGGGCAATGGGCGTTCCGGTGAATTGGAATACCGCGATGGAAACCGGTAAAAGCCATGGCCTGGCCACCTCCAACGAGAACCAAACCGGGCCCATGACCCGGATTGCCACAGCGACATTGATGGTGCACGCAATGCAGGATTTGGGCATGAATCCCGTTATGACGGCGTCGGAAGCCAACGAGGTGCTGAAAGGCTTCACGGATTTGGGAAATCTGACTGCACAACAGAAGATTGAACTGGCCATCTGTGTGAAGCTGAACCTGTTCCAGGGCTTTGGCAACGGCACCGTGGGACCGCTGGCCGATCTCCAGCGCAGTCAGATGGCCAGCCTGGCCGTCCGGTTCCAGGATATGATTTTCGGGGAAAAAGCGAAGTAAAGGACAGGTTTCATATGTAAACTGCAACGCGCATAAGGGGTCCCGCCAAAAACGGTGGGACCCCTTAGCGTTAGTTTACTGCGAATCCATAACAGACTTTGGAACAAAAGAAAGTAGAAAAACAAAGAATGTCGTAGGATTGTCCTGTTAAAACCCGGAAGGGTCTTCCCTATAATGGGAGTATACCGAAACGACAAATATGGGAGTGAAGCTATGAAATACGTGGGGAAAACAGGCTTTTTTCATGAACTCGTCAGAAATAAGGTGCTTTACATCATGTTTCTGCCTGTTGCATTCTATTACATCTTGTTCGCCTATGTTCCCATGGCCGGAATCGTAGTCGCATTCAAGAGCTTCAACTACAGGGACGGCCTGTTGTTCAGCCCCTGGAACGGAATCGACAATTTCAAGTTCTTCTTTCTTTCCGGCAAGGCCTGGATGGTAACGCGCAATACCATTTTGTACAATCTTTTGTTTCTCGCGCTTTATACGATATTCTCCATCCTGGTTGCCATCATGATTTCCGAAATATCGGGGAAGATTTTCAAAAAGCTTTCTCAATCCTTTATGTTTCTGCCCTACTTTATCTCCTGGGTGGTGGCGTCGGCTTTCATGTACAACCTGTTCAACTACGATTACGGACTGATCAATAATATAATCCGGAATTTCGGCGGCGAGCCCCTCAATATTTATAGCAATCCGAGCTACTGGTACCTCCTCCTGCCCGTCCTGTACGTATGGAAATGGGTCGGCTTCGGAAGCGTGCTCTACCTGGCGGCCATTTCCGGGATTGACCAGGAATGCTATGAAGCGGCTACGATCGACGGCGCCAACGCCTTCCAGAAAATAACGAGAATCACGCTGCCCTTGCTCCGGCCGACCATGATCATGCTGATCCTGCTGGGGGTCGGAAGAATCCTGAGGGGCGAGTTTGACATGTTTTACAACCTGATCGGGAACAACGGCATGCTGATGGACAGCACGGATATCATCGACACGCTTGTATTCCGGTCCCTGGTAGGCACACAGGACTTCGGGATGGCTTCGGCCGGCGGCTTTTACCAATCGGTGCTCTGCTTTGTAATCATCATGATCGTCAATACGATCGTCAGAAAGGTAGACAGTGAATCGGCACTGTTCTGACAGGGGGTTGTAAAATGAAAAAAACTGCTGACCAAATTGCGTTTAGTGTAATTTCCTATATTGTAATAAGCATATTCGCTCTGTTTACCGTGTTTCCGTTTATCCTCCTGATTGTGAACTCCTTTGCGTCCGAGCATTCCATCATCAATTACGGATATATGTTTGTTCCCAGGGAAATCGGATTTGACGCGTACGGCCTTATTTTCCGGGATCCCGGGAAAATTGCCAACGCATACGGCATCACCATTTTTATTACCGCATTCGGGACGGCGGTATCCCTTTACCTTGCGTCCATGGCCGCGTACGTCATGTATAGGAAAGACCTGAAATACCGGAACGGACTGGCTTTCTTCATCTACTTCACGACCCTGTTCAACGGAGGACTTGCCTCCTACTATATCGTTCTGTCAAGCAATTACCATCTAAAAAATACCATATGGGTGCTGCTGATGGTTCCGATGTTCAGTGCCATGAACATCCTGATCCTGAGGAATTTCATCCGGGGCTCCATACCGGACTCCTTGAACGAATCTGCCAAAATCGACGGCGCCGGCGATTTCACCATCTTCATGCGGATCATTCTTCCGCTTTCCAAGCCGGCCCTGGCTTCCATCGGCCTGTTCACCGCGCTGGGCTACTGGAACGACTGGTGGACGCCCATGATGTTTGTGGAGAGGTCCAGACTTCATCCGTTGCAGTATGTTCTCTACAACATCATTTCCAGTGTGAATGTGTCTGCGAACGTGGTATCCAACGCGTCCATGGTGGTGCTGCCGCAGGAATCGCTGAAGCTGGCGATGACCGTCATCTCCACGGTTCCCATCCTGATAGCCTACCCCTTCGTGCAGAAATACTTCGTAAAAGGGATTACCCTGGGCTCTGTAAAAGGTTAATACCGGAAAACCGGTCATTAATAAATAATAAGGAGGATCGATCATGAAAAAATTCAAGGTTCTAAGTGTTGTTCTCTCAATCACCCTTGCGCTGGCACTTGCTCTGTCCGGATGCGGGCAGGCTGCTAAAACCGACCCCGGCGCCACGGCAGCACAGACGGAAGCGTCTGCGGCAGTTACTGAGGCGGCTTCCGGTACGGAAGCAACTGAGCCGGCCATCGACACATCCAAGGAAGTCAAGCTTTACGGCTATCTGCTGGGCTCCGCTCCCGCAGGCTTCAACGATGTTATGGCAAAAATGAATGAAAAGTTCAAGGCGGATTTGAACTGCTCAATGGAAATTAATTATATCGGCTGGAGCGACATGCAGTCCAAGTATCCGCTGGTGCTCGCGGCCGGCGAGGATGTGGACTGGATCTTCACCGCTCCGTGGTCCTTCTATTCCCAGCAGGCGGCTAACGGCGCTTTCCTGGAAATTACGCCGGAAATCATGGGCAAATATATGCCGAAGCACTGGGCGGAAATGGAGAAAACCCCGGCGATGACGGAAGCCTCCATTAACGGCAAGGTGTACATGATCTGCTCCGTTTCCCCGGACAAGAAGGTTCCGACCTTCCTTTACCGGAAAGATCTCGCTGACAAATACGGTGTGGCGGAAATCACGAAGTTCTCGGATGTAGGGCCGTACCTGGAAGCCATCAAGAAGAATGAAAAGGGCATCATCCCGATGAACCTGGAACAGAACTACGATATCGGTCAGCCTTTGGGCGCCCTGGTCGTGGAAAGCTTTGACCAGTACAAGGATCCGCTGACGGTTACAGGCGGAGGCTCCGGTCTCATTTACAAGCCCTTTGACGGAGACGGAAAGCTGTACTACTCGACCAACGATCCCAGCGTACTTTCTTATTTCACAACGGCCGCAAAGACCGTGAAGTCCTGGTATGACGCAGGTTACATCAACAAGGATGCCTTTGCCAACAAGGTTCGCAGCAAGGAATCCTTCGTACAGGGCAAATCCGGTATTGCCTTCGGCAACTCCATGGACCTCCAGGGCAACATTGCCCAGGCTGAAGCGGCGGGCATGAAGGTCGGCGTTGTTCCCATCGTCGGCGCGACCAGCGGCAAATATATGGCTGACCCTTACAACAACAACGGCTTCGCCATTGCGGCAAAGTCCAAGAACTGGGAAAGAACCATGATGGCCATGGACCTTATCTGCGAGGATAAATCCTATGAGTTCCTGGCCTACTACGGAGTGGAAGGCGTAAACTACGTGGAAAAGGACGGAAAGATCGCCCTTCCGGAAGGCCTTACCGCCGACAAGAACACCTATCCTCCGGATGCGGCCGGCTTCTGGTTCACCAACAAGAACCTGCACCTGCCCCAGACCTCCTGGACGGAAAGCTATCTTGCGCTTTACAACCGGATTCCCGATCTCCTCGGCGTCGACAAGCTGGCCGCTTTTGCGCCCAACACCGACAGCATCAAGACCGAGGTGGCCAACTGCAACGCCGTTCTGACCCAGTACCAGAATCCGATCAGCATCGGCGCAGTCAAGGATGTTGACGCAGCCTACAAGCAGTTGGACGACAAGCTCAAGGCCGCCGGCGTTGAAAAGATTTACAATGAACTGAGCACACAGATCCAGAGTTATCTTGCCAAATAATATTCCGTATCCCTTTTCAAAACGGGCCGTCATGTATTCCATGGCGGCCCGACTTTTACCCGGAAAAGAGAGTAACGAAACAAAGATTATCAAAACATTTTTGTGTTTTAATGAATTGCGCACTTTACTATAATGACAGAGGAATGGGCCCACCGGGGAACGATATACCTCAAAACGGCTTATGAATTTTCTCAACCGAAAGGGGTGCTTGCATGAGGGAATATACGATTAGAATCCCTGAAAACGATAGAACAATCCGTCCGGGCAGCCTGAAGCTCGGGGGAAGCAACCCGGAGGGAGAATGCATAAGCTTTATGGATTATTATATGCAGCTCAATGGAGCACCTTTTTTCGGAATTTGCGGAGAATTCCACTATTCCAGGTATCCTCACCGGTGCTGGGAGGAAGAGCTGATCAAAATCAAAGGGCTGGGAGTCAACATCGTATCCAGCTATATTTTCTGGAACCATCACGAAGAGGAAGAAGGCGTGTACAACTGGGAAGGGGATAAAAATCTCAGAGCATTTACGGAGCTGTGCGCAAAGCATAGCTTGTACGTGATCCTGAGAATCGGTCCCTTCGTCCACGGGGAGGTCCGGAACGGCGGCTTCCCCGACTGGTTGTACGGACGGCCGTTTACCGTCAGGACAAATGACGAAGGCTATCTGTTTTATGCACAAAGGCTGTACAATGAAATCGGGAAACAGGTTTGCGGGCTGATGTACGGAGAGGGTGGTCCGGTCATCGGAATACAGCTCGAAAATGAACATATGCACGCGTCGCCGCCATGGGAATGTACCCATCCCAAATTAATGGAGTGGGTCGGCAACGGAAGCGGGGGAGCCGGTCACATCAGGAAACTGATGGGGCTTGCAAAGCAGGCCGGCATGGACGTGCCGGTTTATACCTGCACCGGCTGGGGAGGAGCCTCGTTTCTGGAAGACGAAACTCTGCCGCTGTTCGGGGGATATTCCTTCGAACCATGGAGGAAAGCCTATATGGGGGAGCAAAAGCACAGGAGGACGGAAGAATACCTGATGCGAAGCTTTCATGACGGGAAGCAGCCCTATGCTTGCTGCGAGCTGGGGGGCGGAATGGCCTGCTGGTACGAATACCGGTTCCAGGTGCCGCCGGAAAGTGTGGAGGCCTCGACGCTGGTGAGAGTGGCAGGAGGCTGCAATTTTATCGGCTATTACATGATCCATGACGGTACGAATCCGACAGGAGCGCACTGCTTCCTGAATGAACGGAATGTGCCCCAGATATCCTACAATTTCCAATCCCCGGTCGGGGAATTCGGCCAGCTCAGGGAATCTTACAGGCTGCTTAAGCCCATCCTGTATTTCCTGAAGGACTTCGAGGGGATTTTGTGTCCCATGGGGACCGTTTTGCCGGAGGAGGCAGCCCTAATAACCCCGGGGGACAGCAGGACGCTGCGGTACGCGGTCCGGCAAAAAGACGGTTCGGGCTTCATCTTCCTGATCAATTACCAGGATCACTCCGCACTCCGGGATCAAAGAGGATTGAGCCTCCGGCTGGAGCTTAAAGAGGAAACAATACCCGTTTTTGAAGGGCTGACCCTGAAAAAGGGCGTCTGCGCCATTTTGCCTTTCAATCTGGAACTGGACGGAATAAAGCTCAAATATGCGACTGCCCAGCCCATAACCTTTCTGGAGGAGGACGGAGGCAAGACCTTTTTCTTTTTTGTTCCGGACGGAATGAAAGGGCGCTATTGCTTTGACGCGTCCGGAATTGAAAGCTTTTGTTGTTCGGATGCGACCTGCAATGCGGAAGAAGGCTGCCTTCACATCGACGTGGAACCGGGAAGCAATTGCCGGATCGAATTGAAAAAGAAAAATGGCGGGATGGTCCGGATTTGCACGCTCACGCGGGAGCAGTCCCTGAACCTCTGGAAATGCAGGCTGTGGGGCAGGGACAGAATTGTCCTTACCGACAGTGAACTGCTGTTGAGGGAGGGTATGCTGGAGCTAAGGAATACGGGCAATCCCTGCTTTCAATTCGGAGTTTATCCTGCTATTGACGGGATCGGCGTGGCCAGCGGCCAATCGGAAGGGAGTGCCGGCGACAAACAGGAGAAGCATGCCGGTAACAAACCATTGCATAGTGCCGGTGCTGTGATCGGCGGAAGGCTGACTGCCGGCCGGGATGGGATTTTTTCTGTGTTTGCTGCGGAACAACCGGAGAGGAGCATCACGATGGAAGTCCTCCTGCACGGGGAAGCGGACGCCGAGGTCAAATTTCCGGGAAGCAGGGCGGACGGCGGGAAGGACGGCGGCGAGGCCATCGATTTCGAGAATGAAGTATTTCTGCGAGTGGATTACGCAGGAGATGTCGGCTATGCATTGATAGACGGCAAGCTGGCGGAAGACGATTTCTTCAACGGGAGGATTTGGGAAATAGGGCTTGCGAGGTTTATGCCGCGGGTTGCTGAAAAAGGAATGAATATTCATATCGTTCCCCTGCCAAAAGGAAGCGGGGTCGTATTTGAGAAAGAAATCTCCTTCAGGCACGCTGCGGACGGGAATCCCAGGCGTGCGGGCAGGGACGCCGTCGGCAGGATTTACTCGATTGAAGCGGTGCCGAGGTATACCTTGAGGCTGAAATGCGAAGAAAAATCGGAGGAAACAAAAAATGTTTGAAAAGAAAATCAAGCTGAGGAACGCGGAGTATCTCCTGCGGGTGGAAATCAAAGGCCCGGGGAAGGAACTGTCAGGGGCCTGCGTTGAGCTGTCGCCGGACGGGGACCATTGGCTGACTGCGGCCCTGCTGCCGCAAACCGGGGAGGAGTCCTATTCCGCTATAGTGCCGGTCCATGCAAAGGTGAGGCAGGTAAGGCTGGTCTCGGAGAGCGCCCCCTTCGGACCGGAATGTGAAATCAAGGCCACAGCCGGACAACCGGGGGAATTCATAAATGGGGCGGATGTGTCCCATCTGATGCAGCTCGAGGACTTCGGCGGCCGGTTCTTCGACCGGGACGGGGTGGAGCAGGACTGCCTCCGGATATTGAAGGACCACGGCGTCAACAGCATCCGGCTGAAGGTGTGGAACAAGCCCGGCCTGCCGGATAACGATCCCGCCGGCTACAATGACTGCGCCCACGTCCTGAAGATGGCCAAACGGGTAAAGGACATGGGCTTCACCCTTTTGATCGATTTCCACTACAGCGACTGGTGGACGGATCCGGGGAAGCAGTTCATGCCGCAGGAGTGGAAGGAATTGAGCTTTCCGCAGTTGGAAAAGGCGCTTTATGATTTTACTTACAAGCTCATCCACGATTTGAAGCGGCAGGGCTCCATGCCTGAAATGGTCCAGATCGGCAACGAGATCACCAACGGCATGCTGTGGGATGTTGCCAGACTGGGCGGCGAATTCGATACGGACGAACAGTGGGACAAGCTGTGCGCCCTTTTAAAGAGCGGTCTGGCGGCAGTCAAGGCCGTTGATCCGTCCATCCGGACGATTGTCCACATCGAAAGAGGCGCAGACAACGACAGAAGCGTATACTTCTTCGATAAGCTTCGGGAGAAAGGCATATGCTTCGATGATATAGGCCTGTCCTATTACTCGCTGTGGCATGGGCCGATGGAAAACTACAAAAAGAATATAAATGATCTTGCAGTACGGTACGGCAAGAATATTCTTGTTGTGGAGACCGCCTATCCGTATACGGCGGAGGATGGGGACGATACGCCCAATGCTTCGAAAAACCCGGGTTGTTCCCTTTTGCCGGGATATCCCGCTACGTTGCAGGGACAGGCCAGCAACTTCCATACAGTCATATCGCTTCTGAAGGATCTGCCCGACAACCGGGGAACCGGATGCTTTTACTGGGAGCCGGCTTTCATCCCGGTGAAGGGAGCGGGCTGGAAATACGGCGAAGGCAGCGAATGGGACGATCAGACCCTGTTTGATTTCAACGGACGCGCGCTCTGGACATTGGAGGTTTTTCGGATGCACGGCCGCTGAGGACCAAAAGAGAGTAATAAAACAAAGATAGTCGTAGGATTTTTATATTCAAACGGAAGACCGTCCTTATTATAATGGAGGGGTAAGGAGCTTATAGCAGGGAGAGATATTTATGATACAGCCGTTTTTGTTGAAGAAAGAACTGTGCTTTAAAGAGGCTCTTGATTTCAGTTTTTTACTGGATGCACCGGCGGGAAAATACGGTTTTACAGCCGTGAAGGACGGTCATTTCCAGGTGGGCGGCAAACGGATCCGCTTCTACGGCTTCAATATTCCGTTCGCAAGCCTGTATCTTCCAAAGCAGGAATCCGAACTGCTGGCCGAAAGGCTTTCAAAGGCGGGCGTCAATTTTGCCCGAATCCATGCGGAGGATGCCATTCCGTGGTCGCCGGAGGACGGCAACAATCTGATCGATTATACCCGGGGAAATTCCCGCAGCTTCGATCCCGAAAAGCTGGACCGGCTGGATTACCTGTTCCATTGCCTGAAACAAAAGGGAATTTATATGCAGCTTGATCTGTTCTGCTACAGGGGTTTTCTGCCCGACGACGGGCTGGATTACCCTGACGGCCTGATGAAATACTTCAAGCAGGTCAATGTATTCAACCGCAGGCTGATCGAACTGCAAAAGGAATTCGCCGCCGAATACCTCGGCCACCGCAATCCCTACACGGGTCTCCGGTATGCAGACGACCCGGCTGTAGCGGTAGTGCAGATTATGAACGAGGATGGGATCTTCTGGTACGAAGGACGCGACCAGATCGGCCTGCCCTCTTACAGGGCCGAGCTGACTAAAAGGTTCAACCAGTACCTTTTGGCCAAATACGGTTCCAGAAAGGCGCTGGACATCGCCTGGACCAAAGAGGACGGGACCCGCTGCCTGCTCGAGGACGAGGACCCGGAGCAGGGGACCGTAAGGCGGCTTGTCCACCTGGAAGGAACGCAGATGTACGTGGATTGGAAGGCCGACTATAGAGGGATGGCTTCACCTGTACGCTATGCGGATTATACGGAATTCCTGGCCAGGATACAGCTTGATTTTTCCTATGAAATGCGCAATCATGTACTCTCGCTGGGAGTGAAATGCCCGATCAATATTTCGAACCATGCGCAGGGTGCTGCGGATATTTACAGCCTTGACCGGTATGCGGACGTAAACCAGGACAACGCATACTGGAACCACCCCGAAACGGTGGATCATGAAAAGGCGGTCTTCCACTCTATGAACATGGTGGAGAACGATCCCCGCAAAACAGTGGTAGACAGCCCCTTCAAGCTGAACCTTGTAACCCGCCTGAATCATGACAGGGTATCGGGAAAACCGTTCATGGCGGCGGAATGGAATATTCTTTACGGTTCGGATTTCCGGAGCGATGCGCTTCCGATGGTCGCGGCCTATGCCTGTCTGCAGGACTGGGACGGATTGGTGCTGTATGCGTATCATCATTCGAACAGCATGGAGCAATATGATGATTCTATGCTGGACCGGCCGTTCAACCTGTTTAACGATCCGGCGACCTGGGGCCAGGTCGCGCTGTGCTCTTATCTATTCCAGAAGGGCCTTGTATCGCAGGGGCGGAACCTCCTGGAGGTGTGCTATTCGGAAAGGGACCTTTATGCGGTGCCGCGCAACTGGATTGCGCCATATGGCTATGCCAGCTATGTTTCCCGGGTCGCCGCCCGGTTTATCGGCCTGAAGTATGAAGGCGACGCCGATGTTGCGCTGGCAAGCGGAAATACACCCACGGGCGATTACACGGAAGCGAAGCATGGCTTGATCTTCTCCAGAAGCCATTACGTGGACGGCGCGCAGAAATACAAGGGACTGGACGCCTTCCTGAAGCGGCATGCCGAAGCGGGCGGAAAGTTCGCGGTCGTGCCGGCCGGCGACGAAGTGGACGAGGATTACCGGAATTACTCCCATCTATTGGACAAGGCAATGAAAAGGTGGGGCCTCCTTTCCGGGGACCAGGGGCTTGTTGAGGACGGCAGGCTGGTTTCCGACACGGACGAACTGGATTTTGATTTCCGGAACGGAATCTTCCGGATCGATACGCCGCAGGTGAAAACGGCGTCCGGCAATATAAAAGGCCGGGTGGAGCTGGGAAGATACCACTTTGACGTCAAAAATGAAAGGATGACCTTGTCGCTGCTGTCCCTGGACGGCAGGGATACCGATCAATCGGAGCATCTGCTGCTGGTGGCGCTGGGCTGGTGTGGAAACCTGGAGATGAAATTTGAAACGGGCGAGGGGGACAAACGCATTCTGCGGGATGTGGGCCACGGCCCCGTATCCATCGATTCCCTGGAGGGCAGTCTGACCCTTGCCGAACCGGTGACCGAAAACGGGTCGGACGGCGGCGGAGCTGAAACCGGCGCGGGAGCAGATACGGTTGCGGGGAAAGACGCAGGCTTTGCCGTATACCCGCTGAACCCGGATGGCAGCAGGATGAAACCGCTTGAAGGAAAATATAAAACGAATTTTATCGGCGAAGGCACGATGTATTTCGAGATATGCCGGAAGTAGCCGGATAGCCGAAAGCAACAGGAAATCGCAGATGGCTGCAAATAAGCGTTAATAGCTGCAAATAGCCGCAAATCCTGCGATTTGTATCTACAATATAGTACAAGGAGGCGTACAATGGAAAAATTCATACTCAACATTATCCATCGTCCGGAAATGGTGCCGGAATATGCGGAAAAGGTGACCGGGCATGGAAAAGGCGAAGATATCGGCAGAAAGGATCTCCTCACGGAATCCCTGGATATCTTCAAGCTGCAGCAGAAAATCGCCCATGACAACGGCTTTAAAACGACGATCCAGATGACGTATGCCAGCCTTTTCAACCAGGAGGCCATCGATCTGGCGAAGGAGCACCATGAAAAATACGGCGACGAGATCGCCCTTACGCTGCTGGGACTGCCTTGCAAGGAGTTCCGCGAGAAATACGGAACGAAGGATTTCTGCATCTGGATGTTCTCCATGGAAGATAAAAAAGCCATCGTAAACGATGTGTTCGGGAAGTTCCATGACGTATTCGGATTTTATCCCGAATCGACGGGCTCCTACTTTATGGATGCCGACCTGATCAACTATGTAAAAGAGACCTATCCTATGGTAAAGTGTGCAGTCGCCACCTGCTGGGAAGAAGGTCCGAAGGCTTACAGAACCACGAATAATTCCTGGTACACGTTAATGGACGGCGGACCGTGGAATCCCTGGATTCCTTCGAAATCGAATTCGCATATTCCGGCATTGAGCGAGAAGGATGACAGCGGAATCGTTGCGATCCCGCATTTATCAAGGGATCTGCTGGCCTGCTTTGACGGAAACGGCTCCAATTTCGGGACGCACCCGCAAAATGTATTGCGGGGTATGATCTACAAGGATAACCAGTTCCCGTACCTTTTCAATCTGATTGACCAGTACAAGGCGCTGCAGAAGTACAACCGCGGATATTCCTACAACATGATGTTCGTCGGCCCCGCATGGATGAACAAGATGGGCCGGTGGGAAGCCCCCTATGAGCTGCTTGTCAAGAGCTACACCGACGGCATGGCCTATTATGCGGAGCTCAGGGACAAAGGCGAACTGGAAGATATGACAATGGCTGAATTCGCAGACTGGTTCCGGGACAACAAGCCATACACCGAGCCCTGCATCGCCCTCTGGAAGGATATCCTGTACGGCTCCGACAAGCAACTGTTCTGGTATGTGGATCCATTTATGCGCACCTGCGCCGACATGAACCAGGGCGGCGCCCTCGTGGACCTGAGGCCGTATGTGGCAAAGCTCGAATGGCCTGTAGGAATCGGCACAAAGCATGTCCAGGACGCATCCTATCCCTACCTGATCCAGTCGATGTACAGGGCCGGGTACTTCACCCACTATGCCGGCGAAGGCTCAATCAAGAGCTGCAAATTGAGCTATAACGGGGAAGAGGCCGACCTTTGCCTGTGCCGTACGAAGGCAAGGTACTCCGAAAATGGGAATGACCGGATCCTGACCCTGGATCCCGTCGAGATCGAATTCAGCGATCTGAAGTTCCAGGTGACCACAACGATGACTTTTGCCGAGAACACCGGCGAAATCAAGTTCTCCAGGAAGATTACCGGAATGAGCGATCCGAATGCGAAAGTGCAACTGAACGAATACATGACGGCCTGCTATGGAACAACGGAATATCCGGAGGACATGATGGGAATCGTTCTCAAATGCGTCGGACAGAAGGAGTCCCATACCATTGATTACGCATACAAATGCCGTGAGGAGAGCGTTCCGGAAGCAGTTAAGGCCGAAGCGACCATTCCCCAGGTCGATACGAGGGTTGCCGTTCTGCCGGTGAAGGGCTCTTTCAGCGCATATATCAGAGAGGGCTATGCGTTCTCGCCGATGTACACTCTCGGCCTGACCACGGAAATTTCAAATAATGAGGAGGTAGTGACATGTCTCAAGCTGGAAAAGGCAAATTGAATTACAGGTGCCCTGCCTGCTTCATAAGAGAGCTGGACATCGACATGTTCTATGACAAGGAGAAAAAGGAGTATTACTGCCTGCGGTGTCCGTTCACGGGAACCGAGGAAGAAGTCCTGAAGCTGAACGAAATGGCCCGGTTCAGGTATAAGAGCATGATGAAGCGGATCACGGATTTTGATTAGGCATTCAGACTTTTGATCAGTGATTCGAGCTTCGACGAGCTATTTAGGCTTCCGACCAGCTTTCACGGGTTTAAGCCAAGCAAGTGGCAGAGCAAGTGAATTGCCAGGGGGCGTCTCAAACGGACAAACCGTTTTGAGAGGCCTCCTTTTCGTTGAAAAACATATTCATTGCAAAGCATACTCGGAAATTCTGGTATAAATCCGCTTGTTCTGCACCTGCTCGCTTTTAAAAAGGAAGAAGGAATGGACCTGTATGGGTCCGAATTTTTGATACCCTATACGGTCTCGAATTTCTTCAAATGGGCATTCGAACCGGATTTCCTGGCCAAGGGTGATATGAGGGGAGTAGGCCCTTTTTTCCGGCGGAAAGCCAAGTGCCGCAAGCGATTTATCCATCTCCGACGACAGGAGGTGAAGGCGGGCCAGGTCCCCGCCCAGTCCGAGCCAAAGGACGCGGATCCCATCCCTGCCGGGGAATATTCCGGGTCCGGAGGTTTCCAGCGTAAAAGACTGCTGCCTGCTGCAGAGCTCCTGCAGTACTCCGTCAATTTGCTTTTGCTGCTCCGTACTGATTTCATCAAGAAATCTAAGCGTCAGATGAAAATTGCCGCTATGCTTCCACCTGCCTTTGACGGCATATTTCCGGAACCTTTGCTGCAGATCGAGGATGTTCTTTCTGCACTCCGTATTAAAATCAATTCCGATAAAGGCTCTGATAACGATCACCTCTCCAATAATAAAATTAACAATTTGTTCACCATTTTTTCGCAGATTCATTATATTTTATGGGTAAACTATTACTATACCGAATGAAAGGGGAGTGTCTGGAGTGCTGGACAGCAGAAAGTGCATCGAAATCTATGAGTATTGCAGGAAACAGTATGCGAAGCTTGAAAAGAGAGACAAATGCTATAACCCGAAACATGATAAAATTGTTATCGCACAAGCTTCCAGGGAATTTCAGATGAGCCCGGATACCATCGAAAAAGCATACGGGCTCGCGGCCCGTCTAGTGCCAAAGCTGGTCGGCTGACCTTTTGCGTCCCGTCGGCCGGGCCGGATAAAGCGCTATAATGCGAGCGGATATATTCGTTCAGTTCGTTCCATAGGGCGGCGCACCCGCCGCCTATAAATGCGGACATGCATTGAGATCGGGGACCGGCTCCTTATTGGCCATTCTGGGGTATGGACCGTCTGTCAATTCATCCACCTGCCTTTTTTATTCCCATCCTATCAGTACAAAAGGGATATCTGTATGTCATATTATATCATCTGGATGAAATATTTTGGCGGTAAAATAGATTCGTGGTAAAATAGAACTATCAAACAAAAGGAAGTAGAACAGATGAAATTCGAATTTTTGCATCCGGCAGACCAGTTGGTCATGATCATGGAAAGAATCTACGGATATGGAATGACGACCACTTCAGGAGGGAATCTTTCCATAAGGGACGAAAACGGAGATATTTGGATTACCCCTGCCGGTGTGGATAAAGGCTCCCTCACCTCAAAGGACATTATCTGCGTCAAGCCCGACGGAACGATCGTCGGCAAGCACAGGCCGTCCAGCGAGCTTCCCTTCCACCAGTCCACATACCGGCAAAGGCCTGATGTGAAAGCCGTACTGCACGCACATCCCCCGGCGCTTGTTTCGTTCAGCATTGTCCGAAAGTTGCCCGATACCAGGCTGAT
This sequence comes from Bacillota bacterium, assembly GCA_023411575.1. Lineage (GTDB taxonomy): Bacteria > Bacillota > Clostridia > Acetivibrionales > DTU013 > UBA1305. The sequence continues at coordinate 157,884 of JAEYOP010000039.1, forward strand.
CCCCAATGCCAACCTGATCTGCGGGGAAGTGGGAATGGCGGAATACGGGCTCCCGGGCAGCGATGATCTTGGCGAAAAGATCGCCGCCGTATTCAAACGCGGGATCAATACCGTACTGCTGGAAAACCACGGCGTCGTGGTAGTCGGGGAAGATTTGTTCAAAGCGTTCATGGCATTCGAGACCCTGGATTTTTGTGCACGGCTGCAGATTGACGCGTTAAGGATCGGCACTCCGGTTTCCCTGACGCCAAAGCATATTGAGATTTCAAAGAACAAACAGCATGTCCGGATGGAGGAATTTGTCCCCCAAAGCTACAGCAGTGCGGAGAGAGAAGCGCGCAAGACCATGTGCGAGCTGATTCACCGTTCTTACGACCAGAGGTTGTTTACCAGTACGCAGGGGACGTTTTCTACAAGGCTGGAGGAAAATTCTTTCCTCATTACTCCCTATATGACCGACCGAAAATACCTGGAGGTCAGTGACATCGTCCGGATTGAAAACGGAAGGAAAGAGGCGGGAAAGATGCCCAGCCGGTCGGTTCTCCTGCACCAATACATTTATGAGAAGCATCCCCATATCAATTCCATTATCATCGCGCATCCGCCCAAGATCATGGCCTTCGCGGTGACCGGCGAGTCTTTTGATTCCCGTACGATCCCGGAGAGCTACATCCTTTTAAGGAATGTTCCGAAGCTGCCCTTTGGTTCCAGCTTCATGCAGCCGGCGATGGTGGCGGAGCATTTTGTCAAAAAGTGTCCCATTGTTCTGGTGGAAAACGACTGCATTATCGTGACCGGCAGTTCCATCCTCAATGCCTTCGACCGTCTTGAGGTGGTGGAGTACAGCGCCAAGGCGCTGATAGCGTCTAAAATCCTTGGCGATGTGGTCGTTATTAACGACGAGCAGGTCAGGGACCTTGAAATAGCGTTCAAGCTGGAGGTATAAGAACGGCCGGAGAGCGAATGCTTCTACAGGATATATAGGGGAGATATAAGAGCCCGTTGGCGGAAAGGCCGGCGGGCTTTTACCATCACACCGCCATGCTCATTATGTCTTCAAGCTGATCCAGCAAAAACTGCTTGCCTCTGTCATCTATAACTACCATATCATATTCGGTGCCGTTAAAGGTCCTTTTCTCCTGCTCAAACCCGTAATTCCGGGAGTTTTCATTGGTGACCGTCCTCGTCTTGCCTGTGGCCGGATAGATTTCCTCACTCAGAACTCCCATCTTTTTGAGCCTTTTGTTCAATTCCATCCCGGTCAGCTTTCTGCTGACGCTTTGATCAATGCACAGATTGACCTGCCTTGAAAATTCATTCACACCGATCTTTCCGTCGGGGAAGCGGACCATTTCCTTCTGTTCCGGCGTGATGACGAAATGGGGCAGCCGGTTGCCTTTGCCATAGGAACCGCTTATCACATTGTCCAGCACTTCGGTCATAAAATAGAAACAACGGATGGTTCTCGGATCATTCAAAAAACTGTCCTCCCCGATTGTTTCTCCCGTCAAGGGATTGATCCCCTTTGCGATTTTGACCAGAACGGCCTTGGCCTTTTCCATTTTTTCCATGTCGCTAACCATATTATGATCCTCCTGATGTTTATTTTACCCAGCGGCAAGATGCGCTGCAATAATTTGCGGAATTTCGTTTAAAATCGGGGCCAATCGCCTCGATTCCCTGAATGCATTTCCATTATATCCCACAGATAATAGCTTTACAATGGAAAATCGAACAAATGTTCGAATCCCTTGATACGACTCGCTTTTACAGCGGAAATATGCGGGAAATTATCGCTTTTGCGCATCTCTACAACTTCAGCCGTAATAAAAAAGCTCGTTATAGGGAATATTACAGATAGTAAGAAAGTGTTTGGTCGAAAATACGGAAACCCCAGGAGGAAGCAGTGCAGGAAATCGATAAAAACGGAGAATACAAGAACACCCATATTGAAAAGAGGACGGACTACACGGCCGTTGCCATCGCCTTTATCCGGTATGCTTCCTATATCATCATTTTCTTTGGCTTGCTCTGGTTTCTGGTAAAGTACATCCTTCCCCTAATTTAACCTGTTGTGCCAGTTGACTTTATTCATTGCTCGGTGTTTCAAACTTAAGAGCCTGTAAATTCAGCCCTAGCTCAAAATCAAACGTGCCTCGCCTGTGGGCCGTAGTTGCTCGAGCAGGACGGTGATTTTGCTTATACTTGCTCGGATTAACAGGCTCTAAAAGCATTAAACACATGATCCATTCATAAAATCAACTGGCACAACAGGTTAATCTAAAATGTAAATAGCTGAAAATTGTCCGGTTTAAAATATACCTGAAATAAAGTATAATTTCGATGTACGCATTATGGATTTGAGGTATGCTTATGTACGATTTGACGATTATCGGGGGAGGACCTGCGGGAGCTACGCTGGCGAGGCTTCTCGGCAACAAGTATAATATACTGCTGCTTGAAAAGAGGACATTCTCCGAACAAATGGCTTTTTCAAGCCAGAAATCCTGCGGAGGTCTTCTGGATCCCGACGCCCAGAAAATGCTGGCCCGCTTCGGGCTCGGCATTCCCAAATCCGCCCTGCTCAGTCCGCAGATGTTTGCTGTGCGGACCATCGATATTTCCAATTCCATTGAGCGCTATTACCAGCGTCATTACATAAACATCGACAGGAACGAACTGGACAAATGGCTGGGTTCCATTGTTCCGCCTTCCGTGACACAGCTGAATGGCTGTGTGTATAAATCCTTTGAAGAAAAAGAGGATGGCTTGATTGTTCGCTACCACCATATGGGGAAAGACTGCGAGTCGAAGACGAGGCTGCTGATCGGAGCCGACGGCGCTTTCTCCATGGTGAGAAGACAAGGCTGCGGCGAAAAGCCGTCTCCGGAGCTCTATGTGTCCATCCAGGAATGGTTTGAGGCAGACGGCAACCAAAATTATTATGGAGCGGTCTTCGACCAGGAGATTACGGATTTTTACTCCTGGACGATTCCGAAGGAAAACCAGATTATTCTTGGGACCGCGATTCAATCAGGCCGGGATGCGCTCGCCAAATTTGAATTACTTAAAACGAAATTAAGGAAATACGGCTATGGTTTTGAAAAAAGCGTGAGAAAGAACGGGGCGTATCTTGTGCGTCCGTCGAACCGGAACCAGATTTGCACAGGCCGGGACCGGATTGTTTTGATCGGCGAAGCGGCCGGGTTCATCAGCCCAAGCTCGGCCGAAGGCTTCAGCTACGCGTTCCGAAGCTCGCTGGCGCTTGCAGAAGCGCTGGAGCAGGGAATTGAGGGATGTGCGAAACGATATGCGGAGAATACAAAATCCCTGAAACGGAACATCCTGCTGAAAAACTTGAAGTCACCGGCCATGTACAATCCGCTATTGCGGAAATACATAATGAAATCAGGCCTTTTAAGCATTGACGTGGTTAAAATGCGTAAAGGATAATCGGCAACTTGATTTCACTCCGCCTTAAACTCCTCCGTTGACGGCATACCCTCCCAGACATATCCATCGGAACGGTAGTACGTTCTTACGGTCGAACCGTCTGTTTTTGCATAGTCTATAACAAAGACCTGCCCTGTTTCTATCAGCATCGGATAATTGTCATAAGGCAGCACATCGCCTGTCTTCGGCTTACCCTTGAAATCGTCGTAAGCATTTTCCAGGCGCCAGAATTCCCGGTACTTGTAATCTTTGAATCCGGTCAGGTCTTGTTTTCCAAAATACGATGCCTCATAATCTTCTCCGTTGACTGGGATTGTATCTGCTCTGTACGGCTCAATATCTTTCGCCAGCCAGGCCAGGTCCTCCGAAGAGACAGCATCGCCGTATCGCTCCTTTAGTTGGTTTGCCATACAGGGAACGGAACGGGTGTTATAATCCATAGCGTCAAGCCCTGTGTGTGCTCCGCCGTAAATTCCCATGACGTTTTCGCCGCTTAGATTGTCAAATTCGCGGATAAAGTTCTCTGTCATCTTGTTCTCGCGATATACATCGTCAGAGCGTCTGTAATAGTACTTACCCTGCTCAATCGCTTCCTGCGTCAGCAAATATTGTTCAGAGCTTTCCAGGCTGTTGTTTTTAAGGTATTTTAAAAATCGTTCTCCGGTAGTAGGATACTGATGCCCTACATCCGTACCGTGGAAAATCGTTTCGGGGCACTCGCTTTTTATTTTCTTATAAAACGCTTTAATGGAAGGGGTGTGCGACGCAGTACCATCCCAATCGTTATATATGGCCTCGAGGATATCGTCGCTATCCGACTGCATCCAAATGTTTAAAAACGCTGCGGTATAGTACGGAAGTTCAACAAATAAGTGCCGCATATTCTTGCCCTGGTAGTATTCGCGCCACAACGCTAATTCTTTATCCAATATTTTATCTACGCCATGCTGCTCCCCATACAGATAAATCTGCCCTGAGGATTTCGATGAGGGCGCGGTTACACCGCTCGACGCGGAGCGGCCTGAGCAAGCAGCCAATGCCGACAGCATAATGAATGTGATAGCAAGCGCAAGGAATTTTGTGTTTTTCATAGGTCCACCCCATAATATAGTTTTTTTACATACGTGCATTATCCGATTAGCTTGAAGATCAAGCTTTACTACTTCCGCTGCTGTGGAAATGATTTCCTGATTGTCGCAAATTTAAGAGGAGTATATCATACTTTTCGAGGTAAAAAAATGATAACCCGAAAAAAGTGATGTTGAAGATCCGGCCGGATACACATAAGTTCAAGGAACGGAAATGCTTGTCGGAGTACTCTTTCGGGACGGTGAAATGGTATCATGGAGCATATTATCTGTTGTGCAGGGGTGACAGCCGAGCTGAGCCTTAGTTTTTTTGTATACAATTTATGAGGAGCAATGTGAAATAAGCTAATTATAAGGTCTCCAGCGGTAATGTTGAAAAATGCAGTCATTTGTCTATAGCCTGAAGTTTTTTGTGTAGATGTGATGTGAGAATGGTATAAAGATATTGTTCTGACATAATAATTATACTTAACTCTATTAGGTATAATGAGGAAGTGCAGGGTGCGATTGTGGATTATTAGGGATAAGTCAATTAGGAATTTGCATTAAATTCTAAAGCGCGGCTAAACCGGGCTTTATCTTATTTTAGTGCATATAGTACTCTGAAACTAAGTTAAGCATCTCATCAAGTTTCTTGCTCATCTTAAGTATATCATCTTGATCAAGTTTTTCCTCTTGTAATGCTTTCTTTAGTTTATCTCGTAACTCTTCTGCTTGCTTTTGTAGATCTGTTATACTTGGCATATATCGACCACCTTTTTTTATAAAACCCGTGGTCTAGCCGCGCCTATTACCATTATATAATTAATTGCTATATTTTAACATTTATAGTATAATTAAAGATGGTGATAAATATGATTTGTGAGTTATGTGAGTGCTGTGAACTCCCTTATTCAATTATTGGCAAGGCTATACGATGAGGGTAAAATCACCAAAGATTTTTACGAAAAACAACTCGAACAAAAATTGGATTTCCTAAATAGTATTTTAGATTAATAGTACCAAAAGTATGTGGAAAGTGGCATATTCTTACATAACACGCATTTGATTTAAGAGTCTAATAATTATAGAAAGGGCAATAAAAAGTGTATGAAGCAGAGATTTTTAGTGAGAGGCAAAAAGAAGCATTAAAATTCTTTTCAAATGATTTTGCGCAATGCTTTCAGCAAATCAGACACTATGATAATGAAGTTTCGGATTCTTTAAAATATACTATTACTGTATATGTAAGTATTATTGGTTTATCATTAGGAATCTACCAAATTGGTGTAAAGCTGAGTATAGATTTAAAAGTGCCAAGTATTTTAATGCTCTCACTAATTCAGCTTTTGGGCTTGACTTATTTTATTAACATCTTAAAACATAGGGTATTATTTGTAAAATTAACTCACTATATCAATGAACAAAGAGAACTATTTTTTATGTGGATGCCAAAAGAATTTAGCAATAAATCTGGAATGTATACCAATTCAGCTTTCCCGAATTATTTTAAGTGGTCAAGTTCTCAGTTGTGGTGCTCCTACATAATAGCATTACTAAATAGTATAATAACCGGAATAATTGTTTATATATTACATAAGAACTGGATATACGCTATATCCATATGCATTATATTATTTCTGATTTATATATTATCTGCTCATAAATATTTAAAAAGTAAGGATAAGAAATCACGGAATTTTAGCAGAACTTGATGTTCAATTCGTAAAAATAATATATTATTATTTCTATTAGGCGTTAACCAATGGAAGGACATAACAAAACCCGCTTTGCTTACTGCTAGGCGGGTTTCGTGTGGCGTGCCCGAAGGGATTCGAACCCCCGGCCAACGGATTAGAAGTCCGTTGCTCTATCCAGCTGAGCTACGGGCACATATTTAGTTTGGAAAAACCAATGGAGCGGGTGATGGGAATCGGACCCACGCAATCAGCTTGGAAGGCTGATGTTCTACCATTGAACTACACCCGCACGGGCGTCTTGATTACCGACTTCAATATTATACTGTCGATCCTCTGTTTTGTCAATGACGAATCTGCGGCGGCTCACAGACCTTAAATGAAAAAGAAAATTCCACATTTGGGTTGAGAAGTAGAATTTAGTATTGCATGAAATTCCTGTACAATAAGGTTGGTTCCCTGCCTGCATTGGAAAGGAGTTATCATGTCGAAAGAAATCA
>JAEYOP010000002.1 GCA_023411575.1 Bacillota bacterium
TCTAAAGCCATTATATAATATAACGACGTTGGTCAAAACCAATTTGTTTCAGAAAATCCAAAAGGAGTACATAAGAAATATTGCCAATCTGTTTGTTCATAATAAAAGGGAGGTATGTTAAAATAATTATACCGATTATACCGGCGGTTGGGCGCAGGGATGGAAAGGGCTTCGGAAGATGCAGGAATTGGGGAAAAGAATACATCCGCCCGTTAAGGCGTTGAATATTTTGAAAGTGCTGCGGGAAAACGGCTACGAAGGGTATGTGGTCGGCGGCTGCGTGCGGGATTCCGTGCTGGGCAGGGAGCCGAAGGATTGGGATATCACGACGAACGCGCCGCCTTCCGCGGTCCGGGAGCTTTTCCCGAAAACCGTGGACACGGGGCTGAAGCATGGAACCGTTACTGTTATGGAGGACGGCGAACCCTTTGAAGTGACGACCTTTCGCATAGACGGCGGCTATTCGGACGGAAGGCGCCCCGACCGGGTGGAATTTACCCGCAGCCTGGAAGAGGACCTGCGCCGCAGGGATTTTACCATGAATGCCATGGCGTGGAATGAAGAGAGGGGAATCGTCGATCCCTTCGGGGGCATGGAGGACATCGCCTCCGGGATCATCCGGGCCGTCGGGGAACCGGAAGAACGATTCGGAGAGGATTCGCTGCGGATCCTCCGGGCGGTTCGGTTTGCGGCCCGGCTTGATTTTGCGGTCGAAGACGCGACATTGAAAGCGGCGGCGGCAAAAAGCAGCCTCATCTCCAATGTGAGCGGCGAGAGGATACGGGAGGAGCTGACCGGCATCCTGACCTCCGGGCACCCGGGGAAGCTTGCGCTCCTGCGGGACATGGGCGTCCTGGGGCGGATTCTTCCGGAAGTGGAGGCCTGCTTCCACACGGCGCAGAACAATCCGCACCACGCCTATAACGTGGGAGAGCACAGTCTGCGGGCCGTCGGGGCCTGCGTGAACGATAAATGCCTGCGGTGGGCGATGCTGCTTCACGATGCGGGGAAGGCGGTAACGCGAACAACGGACGAAAAAGGGATCGATCATTTTTACGGGCATCCGGCAAAGAGCGTTGAACTGGCGAAGGGCATCCTGGACAGGCTGCGGTTTGACAACCGGAGCGCCGACCGGATTCTTCGGCTGATAAGCCATCACGACCGGGACATCGCCCTTTCGCCAAAGGCGGTGGCAAAAGCCGTAAATGCGGTAGGCGAGGATATCTTCACAGACCTGCTGAATGTAAAAAGAGCGGATGTATCCGCCCAGAATCCGAAGGATGTGGAAAAGGGCCTGCTGTATGTGGACAGGATCGAAGCCGTTTACAACAGGCTGAAGGAGGAAAATGCCTGCCTGGGGCGGAAGGATCTCGCCATCAACGGGGACGATCTGATCGGGATGGGCTTTGAGCAGGGACGGGGAGTCGGGCGCACCCTGGGGCTTCTTTTTGAAAAGGTGCTGGAAAATCCGGCGCTGAATAAAAAGGAATGCTTGACGGAACTGGCCGAAGAGCTTTTACTGAAGCAAAGGGGAAATAGGCCGCCTTCCGGGAAATAGGGAGCAGGCCTGCCGCAGTACCCGGAAGCGGGCCGGGTACGGCAACCTCCATGCATAATCCGGTACTGGCTGCAAATAATAATAGTGCGCCCGCAGCAGAGAACCAACTTGCCGCAAGGACTGGACACAACTTGAGGCAGGCCGGCCTTGGCTCCTCTCTGCGGGCTATTTTATCCGCGCGGCATAATGTCGTCCGGGGTTATTACCTGGAATTATGACCTGTTGACAATTATTTCTTTGATGATACAATAATAGATAGCTGGCGACGGTGCTGCGAATTGCCGCAACCCATCCAAACCCATTTGCGGCCGTTTGCAGCCGTCCGCAGCCTATTTTATCCGGTAAAACCTAGGAAAGGGATGGTAAAGCTATGGGAGAATTACTCAAAGGCAAAAATATAATTATCATGGGGGTCCGAAACAAATGGAGCATCGCCTGGGGCATCGCGGCTGCGGCCCACGGGGAGGGCGCTTCGCTTGTGTTTACATACCAGGGGGAAAGAGAGAAGGCGCCGGTTGAGGAGCTTGCGGCAGAGCTCGGCGGGGTTGCCGCCTATCAGTTGGACGTAACTTCGGACAGCGATATCGATGCCTTTTTCGGCGAAGTGAAAAAGAACTATGGCGTGGTGCACGGTCTTGTCCATGCTATAGCCTTCGCAAAACGGGAGGATCTGCAGGACAGCTTTGTCACCACCTCCAGGGACGGGTTTGCGCTGGCGCTGGATATCAGCGCGTATTCGCTGGTGGCCGTCGGCAGAAGGGCGAAGGAGCTCATGACCGAAGGCGGCAGCATTGTGACGCTGACCTACATGGGCTCGGAGAAGGCGTTTACGGGCTACAACGTAATGGGCGTCGCCAAAGCGGCCCTTGAGGCAAGCGTCATGTATATGGCCAATGATATGGGGCCGGACGGCATCCGGGTGAACGCCATATCCGCCGGAGCGGTCAAGACCTTGTCCGCAAAGGGCGTAAAGGATTTCGGAAGCATGCTCGAGCTGGCGCGTGAGAAATCGCCGCTGCGGAAAAATGTGGAGCTGTCCGAACTGGGCGATACCGCCGTATTCCTTTTGAGCAGCATGTCCAAGGGGATTACCGGCGAGGTAATCCATGTGGACAGCGGAATGCATATTGTCGGGACCTGACCGGATTTCACGGGCATTCCCTCCGGGCCGGGAAAATATGAAATAGACAGGGGCTGATCAACCAATGGCCGAATTCAAAATTTCCTATTATGAAGTGACCAAAATCGACAGCATCAAAGAGCTGCTCGATATTGCCGTGAAAGAGGCGGGCGAAAAAATCGCGTTCAAGTACAAAAGGGAGGACGGCACGATTGCCGAAGTCTCCTATTCCGACTTTGTGCAGCAGGTGGTCCGGCTGGGTTCGGCCCTGACGGAAGCCGGCTATTCGGACAAACACATCGCCTGCATCGGCGCCAACAGCTACAAATGGGTTCTGACCTATTTGACCGCCCTCCGAAGCGCCGGCGTATTTGTCCCTGTCGATAAGGACCTGCCTCCGAACGATATATTCCATATATTGAATGAAAGTGAAGCCAGTATTGTATTTTATACCAAGATGCACGAGGAGCTTTTTATGAACAACACCGAAAAGCTCCCGAATGTCAAGCTTTACATCGGGTTTGACCGTACGGAGGACAGCGGGATTTTCCTCTCCTTCGACAAGTTCCTGGAACATGGGGAGCACTGTGACAGCGCGGCATATCTGTCCCAGCAAAGGGATCCCAATGCGATGAAGCTGCTGGTGTATACCTCCGGGACCACGGGCGTTGCAAAGGGGGTCATGCTGTCGGAGCACAACCTGGTATCCAGCGTTTACTACGGCTTGCAGGTTTCAACCGTTTACGACTCGTGCCTCTCCGTGCTGCCGTACCATCATACATACGAATCGGTCAGCGGTCTTCTGGTATCGCTCCACCATCATTCGACCATTTGCATCAATGACAGCCTCAATGCGGTCCTGAAAAACCTCCAGCTCTACAAGCCGTCCTATATCTATCTTGTACCCGCCTTCGCGGAGCTTTTTTACGCCAGGATCGTCAAGAATATCAAGGACTCGGGCAAGGAAGGGATTTTTGGCAAAATGATCGGCGTCAGCAACGCCCTGCGAAAAGTCGGGATCGATCTGCGAAAGGTCTTTTTCAAATCCGTGCACGAAGCCTTCGGCGGAAGACTGAAGAAAATCGTCTGCGGCGGCGCGCCGATCCGGCCCGAGGTCGGCCAGTTCTTCGGCGATATCGGGATCAACCTGATCAACGGCTACGGGATCACGGAATGTTCCCCGCTGGTCTGCGCGAACCAGGACAAATTTAATGATTACAATACGGCGGGCGTGAAGCTCCGCTGCCTGGAATGGCGCATCGATAGCCCCAACGAGGAGGGCATCGGCGAGATTTGCGTAAAGGGCGACGTCGTTATGCTCGGGTATTACAAGCAGCCGGAGAAAACGGCGGAGGTGCTAAAGGACGGCTGGTTCTACACCGGAGATTACGGATATATCACGAAGTACGACCAGCTGGTGATAACCGGAAGAAAGAAGAACATCATCGTTCTGGACAATGGCAAAAACATTTATCCGGAAGAGATCGAGGGATACATACAGGGAATTGATTACGTGACCGAGGTGGTCGTGCGGGGCCTTATCGACGAAAAAGGCCATGAAAGCTCCCTGATGGCGGAGCTGTTCCTGAGCGAGGCGAAGACCCCGGAAGAGGTGCTGCGGGACATCCGGAAGGTGTCGCGGGAGCTTCCGACCTACAAACACGTTACAAAGGCCGTTATCCGCGATACGGAATTTGACAAGACGACTTCAAGAAAGATCAAGCGGCCATAAACAAGTAACATAAATACGTGGGATAGAGGGACGGGTTCCTGACGGGATCTGTCCTTTTGCTCTGTTTTTATGATACAATATCCTTGCTTGGAGTATTTTGCTGAAAGGATGAGCATATGGAAGAATTATTTGTGCGCGGGAAAACCCTGGCCGAGGCGTACCACCGCTCCATCGAGGAATTGTACAGGCACGGCGAGATCTGCGAGTGCCCGGATTACAACCAGAAGCAGAAGGAATGCAGCATGACGATCTTTGTTGAGGAGCCTTTTGCCGAGCCGATGATCAGCAAGCTCTTCATCGGAGGGCACGCCGATCTGGAGCAATACCGCCAGGAAATGCTGGACGGGATACTGGATTTCCGGATAGGCCACGGCTGGGACTATACCTACCATGACAGGATCGCTCAGCAGCTGCCGTTTCTCTACGAGGAACTGAAGAGGAATCCGGACAGCAGGAGGGCGGTCATCGACGTGCGCGACTGGCGCAAGGATACGAGCCACGGCAACACCAGCCCGGCCTGCCTGCAGCATATCCAGTTCTTCATCCGGAACGGCAAAATGCACATGAAGGTGCTGATGAGGAGCAATGACGCCCCCGAGGCCACATTCATGAACATGTTCGCGTTTATCATGCTGCTGCGGAGGGTGGCGGAAACCCTCGGGGTCGAAACCGGGACCTATACCCACAGGGCGAATTCCTTCCACTGCTACGAGAAGGATTTCAAGCTGATGGAAGGCTATATGAGGGGCATTGAAAAGGGTGAGAATATTACCTATGAGTATGAAGATTTTTATAAGGAACTGATGGAGGAAGCCCGGCCTGAAATTGAGGCGAAGGTGAACCAGTTGAAGGAGCATACGTTTGAATAGCCGGACGGGAGAGCGGCTTCGTTGTCCCGGCGGAAATGAGGAAATAACACAATAAGGAATCCGTAATAAAAAAGGGCTGCAATAGAATTTGCAGTCCTCTTTGTATGGCGTGCGGCACACGCGCGTTTTCGACGATATTTGAACTCCGTGGCGATATCCGGACCTCGTGCGGTCAACCGTTGCGAGATAGGATACCGGTCCTCTGCCCTGTCCGGCCGATCCGGGGTTCTTACAGTTCGGCGCCCTCGCTTCTTAATTTCCGGAATACCCGGTCGAATGCGGCCAGGGTATAATCCAGCTGCTCCTTCGTATGGGTAGCGGTGTAGCTGGTCCGGATCCTGCACTGGCCGGGCTTGACGGCGGGAGATACGACCGGATTGACGTAGACGCCTTCTTCCCGGAGAAACTTGGTGATGACGAGGGTGTTCTCATTGGTATAGGTCATGACCGGAACGATCGGGGTAATGTCGCTGTTGGATTCGTAGATCGGCAGTCCCAGCTTCTTGAAGCCGCTCCGCATATAGGAGGAGATCTCCCGGAGCTTCATGATCCTTTCCGGTTCGGCTTTTATGATTTCCAGCGCGGCGATGGCGGAGGCGACATTGGCCGGCGGTATGGACGCCGAGAAAATAAAGGGCCGCGAGTTGTGCTTGATATAATCAATTACGTCCTGCTTGGCGGCGACAAATCCCCCCAGGCTGGCCAAAGACTTGCTGAAGGTGCTCATGATGATGTCCACTTCATCCTCCAGGTTGAAATGCTCTGCAACCCCCTTGCCGTGATCTCCGAGCACGCCGAAGGAGTGAGCGTCGTCCACCATGACCCTGGCTCCGTATTTGCGCGCTAGCTTCACGATGGAGGGCAGGTCGGCAATATCCCCTTCCATGCTGAATACGCCGTCGACAACGATCAGCTTTCCGTGGGTGTCGTCGATTTTACCGAGGAGTCTTTCCAGGTCTTCCATGTTATTGTGTTCAAATTTAAGCGTCTTGGCAAAGCTGAGCCTGCAGGCATCCACAATACTTGCATGGTTTTCGCTGTCGCAGAGGATATAATCGTTCCGGCCGGCGACGGCGGTGATGATGCCCAGGTTGGTCTGGAAACCGGTGCTGAAGGTCAGCGCGGCATCCTTGCGGACAAATTCGGCGAGTTTTCTTTCCAGTTCAAGATGGAGCGTGAGGGTTCCATTGAGAAACCTGGAGCCGGAACAACCGGAACCGAACTTTTCCACGGCTTCTATTGCTGCTTTTTTGACTCGCGGATCTGAAGTGAGTCCCAGGTAATTGTTGGAGCCGACCATGACGGTTTTGATTCCCTCGATGACTACTTCCGTATCCTGCCCGGTCTCAAGGGCGTGGAAATAAGGGTACAATCCGGCTGCCAAAACCTCCTTGTAATCCGTGTAGCTGAAGCATTTTTCGAAAATGTCCATCTTTCAGTACTCTCTCCTTCTTCGTTATGAATAAAGATGATACGAACTTCAAACTGCATCCTATTCTATCACACAAACTGGAATAAGTATATACAACCCGACGATATGCCGGGCGCGCCGGGAAATGATACCCAGCCGCGAACGGGCGGAGGTATGCCCCCGGCGGGACCCCCTGTACGGAACGGGAAAATGTGATATGATGGAGATAGGTATTTCTAAAAGCAGGGGGAAATATGTCCGACAGTCTTTTAAAAATGAGCATAGCGGAGACCTCCTATGCCGTCTGCCGGCTGGCACCGGACCAGGCCATACCGGACTGGGCCCTGTCGGGGGATTTCGTGTCGGTGACAAAAACGCCGGAGGAATTGTCCGTGGTGTGTCCCGAACAGGCTGTTCCCCACGGCATAAAGTCCGAACGGGGCTGGCGCGCGTTGAAGGTCGAGGGGCCGCTGGACTTTTCCCTGACCGGCATCCTGGCATCCATAAGCGCCATACTGGCGCAAAGCGGCATCAGCATCTTTGCCGTATCCACCTATGACACGGACTACATCCTTGTCCGGGAGCAGGACCTGGAGCCGGCCGTGGAGGCGCTGAGCCAGGGGCCTTATGAAATCCTGGGGCGCGAATAAATTCGGGAAAGTCCGCCGACGACTTCGGGAAAGGGGCGCGATGTGAAAAAGAAGCATTATATTGCCATGATAACGCCGGTTATCCTACTCCTTTTGCTGGTCACCCTTTATATTTACTACAACATCAATAACGCCCTGGCCTCCATCGACAACAGCGCCGGACGGATCATCCCCGGGAAAGAGCCGGAATACCATTTTGCCATGATTTGCGAAAATGTGGAGGACTCCACCTGGCAATCCGTCAAAAAAGGGGTTGAGCGCGCTTCGGAGGACTTCAACGTGGCGGTGGAGATCAACTGGCCCGCCAACTCCGGCAGCGGGGAACAGACGAAGCACATGGACATGGCGATCGCCTCGAAGGTGGACGGGATCCTGACCTACGTCTGGGACGAGGAGCAGGCCGGAAAAATGATCGATACCGCCGTCGAGCAGAACATACCGGTGGTGACGATCGGCATCGATGCGAAAAACAGCAAGCGGGAAGCCTTTGTCGGAATGAATTCCTACAGCTACGGCCAGCAGTTGGCCAAGATGCTGCTGGGGGCCGCCGGCGACAAGGGGGATGCGGTGGTGCTGGTCAGCAACAGCCAGGTCGGCGGGACGGTGGTGCAGAACCTCATCATATCCGGGCTCAAGGATGCGCTGAAAAACTATCCGAATCTACAGGTTACCACCATCGAATACAATCAGTCCGATGTCCTCGGAATCGAGGATACCATCAAGGATATCCTGACGAACCGGCCGGGGCTGGATGCCATCGTATGCACCAGCGCAAGGGACACGGCCCTGGTCGCGCAGCGGCTGATCGACCTGAACAAGGTCGGCTACAGCATTATCGGCTACGGAGATACGCCGGAAATCCTCCGCTACATCGACAACGGAGTGGTGTACGGCACGGTCATGGCAAGCCATGAGGAAATGGGCTACAACGCCGTAAAGGCCCTGTACGACATTAAGACCACCGGGAGGGCTTCCGCCTACTTTACCGTCAATACGAGCCTTATTACGAAAACGAACGTTTCCGAATATTTGAAGCAGGGAGAAGAGTAGCATGGGACTTTGGACCGCTTTGGGCCATTTCTGGAGCAGGAACGGCATCCGGAAAAGATTGATCATATACTTTGTTTCCTCCATCGTCATCATGAGTGTGTTCAACATTTTCCCGTATTACAGCACCAATCTGCTGATGGACAGGATGAGCAACACCTTCGAGATGAACATCAAGCTGAACAGCCTCAATAAAACCCTTGAAAAGCTCAACAGCGTTTATGTGAGCTACCTGACCACCAAGCATTCCAAAAGCCTGGACGACTTTTACAAATACTCGGTTGAGCTGTCCAACGAATCCAACGCCATAAAGGTGGACTATGTCAATGTCGAAAACGCGCTGATCATGATGGATATAAAGAATCTGATCTCCAACTACCTGGACCGGATGAATGCGGCCATCTCGGCGAGAAGGTCGAGGATGGTGGACGAATACCTGCTGCACGATAAGGAAAGCACTAAAATACTGATGTATATAAACGAATATATCCAAAAGCTCAATAACACCCTGTTCCTGCAGAACACGGACCGCTACCTCGCCGTAAAGAGCAAGCTGTATGTGGTGCAAATGCTGAATATCGGCGTGATCCTTTCCATAGCCGTTTTGAATATCGTTCTGATCCTCTGGTTCTCCTACCGGCTCACCCGGCCGATCTTCGAGCTTTCCCGGGCCGCCGACGAGATCACTCACGGTAATTTCGACGTGCCGGATGTGAAGGTCGATTCCAAGGATGAGATCAGCGTAATGGCGGAGGCGTTCAACCGGATGAAGGGCAGCATCGGCCAGTATATCGCCGAGATCCGGGGGAAGGTGGAACTGGAGCGGCGGCTCCAGGACAAGGAAATGGAAAACCTGATCATCAAAAGCAACCTGAAGGAAGCCGAGCTGCATGCGCTGCAGTCGCAGATCAATCCCCACTTCCTGTTCAACACCCTGAACGCCGGCGCGCAGCTGGCCATGCTGGAAGGCGCCGACCGGGCGTGCCTTTTCATCGAAAACGCGGCGGAGCTGTTCCGGTACAGCATGCGAAACCTGGACAAAAACGTGACGATCGGGGACGAGCTGCACAACGCGGAAAACTACATGCATGTCCTGAACGAGCGGTTTGCCGACAAAATCGAGCTCTCCCTTGTCAAGGAAGAGGGCATAACAGACACCCGCATTCCATGCATGATCCTGCAGCCGATCATCGAGAATGCTTTCATTCACGGGATCAGCGATGTGGAATATACCGGCAGAATCGACCTGAAAGCGGAGCGCAGGGACGGTTTTGCGATCATCACCATAAAGGACAACGGGAAGGGCATGTCCGCGGACAAGGTCCGGGAAATCCTCGGCGGAGCGGGCGTGCGGTCCCGGCCGGACACCGCCCGCGAGGGGCACACCAACGGAATCGGGCTGGACAATATCCTCAGCAGGCTCAGGCTTTTCTACGGCAGGGACGACGTGCTGGACATCATCAGCGGGCCGGGGCTGGGGACGGAAGTGATCCTGCGCATACCGGACGCACTGTAAGGGAGGGGTAGGCATGTACAAAATACTGATTGCCGATGATGAGAAGATTACGATCGAATCGTTGAAGTTCATTATTGAAAAAAACTTCAGCGAAATCGACGTCATTTCCACAGCCCGGTCCGGCCGGGAAGCCATCGAAAAGGTAGAGGAAGCCGTCCCGGACATCATTTTCATGGATATCCGGATGCCCGGCATCAACGGGCTCGAGGCCATCCGGGAGATCCGGAAAAAGCACGGGCGGATCGTCATCATCGTATTGACCGCTTTCGACCAGTTCGATTTCGCCAAGGAGGCGGTCAATCTGGGCGTAATGGAGTATCTGCTGAAGCCGGTCAACCGGATGAAGGTGATCGAGGTGATCAACAAGGCGATGAGCGTCATCCGGGAGGAGAAGGAGAAAAGAAAGGCGGAGCTGGAGCTGAAGGAAAAGCTGGAGTATGTGGTGCCCATCCTGGAGAACGGTCTTATTTACGCCATCATCCTGTTTGACAACAACAGCAGGGAGCTGCTGAACTACCGGAACATTTTCGAGATCCGCGAAAACGGCGGCTTCCTCATGACGGTGGAATTCGGGGACGAGGAAAACGGGGGCGGGCTCGAAAACAAGATCGGCTACAGCGTCCGCAGCCAGAACTTCTATCCTTATTTCAAGGATACCGTCACCTCTCTTTGCAAATGCTTTGTCGGACCGGTCATGCTGAACCGCATCGTCGTATTTGTGCCGGACGGAGGGGAAAAGGACGAGTTCTCGAGCCGGCAGGCCGCGGTGGACAATGCGCAGCGCCTGTTGGACCGGCTTTCGGACAGGCTCAAGTGCAGCTTCAAGATCGGGATCGGCCGGTCCTACAACTGCTTTGACCTGCTGCCCGCCTCCTATGAGGAATCGCTGCGGGCGCTGCGGTTTTTGAAAACCGGCGGCGTGATGCATTTTATGGATATCCTCTCGGGCAATTCCGCCGTTCCCGCCGGCCTGCAGCAAAGGGAAAAGCTCCTGCTGCAGAAGGTATCGGCAGGGGATGCGGCGGAGAGCGTAAACTCCTACAACCTTCTTTTCGACCAACTGGCCGGGGAGTATGGCCTTCAGCCGATGAAGCTTAAAAGCAAGCTGCTGGAAGTCCTTTTCCTGATAAACCGCATGTCCTGGGAGTATATGGGCGAGTCGTACGGCAACGACCTGCTGGAGGAGCTCCTTCCCATGGAAGACCCGGATGAAATCCGGCGCTGGGGCAGGAGCATCGTCGAAAAGGCGGCGATGAGCATGAGCTCCGGCCGGGAGCTGAAAACCGGCGGAATGGCGGGGCAGGCGAAGGAATATATCCGGGCCAACTATTCAAAACAGATCACGCTGGAGGATGTGGCGCGGGACATTAATATCAGCCCCCAGTATCTGAGCAAACTGTTCAAGGAGGAAACCGGGGAGAATTTTATCGATTACCTGACGGGGATCCGGATCAAAATCGCGAAGAGCCTGCTGGAGGAGGATAAGCTGAGCATCAAGGAAATAGCCCACCATGTGGGGTACGGGGATCCCAACTACTTCAGCAGGATATTCCGGAAAGTTGTCGGCGTAACGCCGACGGAATACAGGGAAGAGGTGCCGAAATGAGGGATTGGAAAAGGCTGCTTTTATTCGTGCCGGTTTTTTTGCTGCTGGCGGGGATAGCGGGCTGCGGACGGGAGGAAACGGACAAGCCCGGCGGGGACTCCTCCGGGAAGGACGGGATCCTCATCGGCTTCGCCATGGACACCCTTGTGCATGAAAGATGGCTCCGGGACAGGGATATTTTCATTTCCAAGGCCAATGAGCTGGGGGCGGAGGTCATTCTCCAGATGGCCAACAGCGACAGCGCCGAGCAGGAGCGCCAGGTGCAGTACCTGCTGAACCAGAACATCGACGTCCTGGTGATCGTGCCCCACGACGCCGATGCCGCCGCGTCGTCCGTCCGCGCCGCAAAAAGCAGGGGCGTGAAGGTGATCTCCTATGACCGGCTGGTGAAAAATGCGAACGCGGACCTGTACATCTCCTTCGACAATATCCTGGTGGGCGAGATGATGGGAAATGCGGCCCTGGAAAGCGCCCCCTCCGGCAATTACATCATCATGAACGGCTCCGAGTCCGACAACAATTCCTTCATGTTCAACCAGGGCTTCAAGAATGCGCTGGAGGCTTCCATCGACGACGGCCGGGTAAAGATCCTCGGAGAGACCTGGATCAAGGACTGGCTTTATGAAAATGCCCTCTCCTATTTTGAGGAGGCGGTCCGGGAAAACGACAAAATCGACGCGGTGATAGCGGGCAATGATACGCTGGCCAGCGCGGCGATCCATGTGCTTGCCGAGAAGCGGCTGGCGGGAAAGGTGACCGTGGTCGGACACGATGCGGACCTGGACGGGTGCCAGAGGGTGGTGGAGGGCACGCAGTACGCGACGGTTTACAAGCCCATTTACAAGATCGCGGCAAAGGCGGCCGAATATGCCGTTATGATGGCCCAGGGCACTCCGCTGGACATCGCCGATACCATAGACGACGGGAAATATAAAATCCCCTATTACAAGGTGGCCCCGATCCTGGTCACAAAGGAAAACATGGTGGACACGGTCATAAAGGATCAGTTCCACAGGCTTGAGGACGTCTACATGAACGTGCCCAGGGAGCAATGGCCGGAAGAGGAATAGGACCGGCCTCATACGGCGCGCCGCACGCATCCGGCGGCCGGGGCGCGGTTCAGATCCGGCCTTCGGCTTTCAGCCACCGTACCGTATCCCGGATGGTTTCGGAAAAGGGACGGGTGGTATACCCCAGTCCGGCCTCCGCTTTTTTGTGGGAGTATTTGGAGTTGACGGTCAGGGTATGGATGGAGTAGGTGTTGTAAAGGGGCGGCTGTTTTCTCAGCTTGTAGTAGACATGGCAGAACGGGATGCTTGCCTTGACCAGCCACCGGGGCGCGTAAATCCCGGTTTTTCTTTTTCCCGTGGTTTCGTGGAGCAGATCCAGCAATTCGGCTACAGTCACATACCGGTTCGCCAGGATGTAGCATTCCCCCCTGCCCCCCTTCCTGCAGCAGGACAGGATCCCCGCCGCCACGTCCCGCACATCCACAAAGTCGAAGCCGCCGCGGATGCCCACCGGCATCCGGCCCTGGTAAAAATCGATGATCAGCTGGGTCACATGCCCCTTTCCGCAGTCAAAAGGACCGCAGATGCCGGCGGGGAAGACAATGGAGGCATCCAGCCCCGCTTTCACGGCATCCAGCACATACCGGGTGGCTTCCGCCTTTGTTTTGGCGTAGGGGCCCACGACTTTCTCCGGGTCGAAGCTTTCGACCTCCTTCATGGTGTGACCGTGAGGCAATACGGGAATGGCGTGCACGGAACTGACATGCACCAGCTTTTTCACCTTTGCGGCAAGACAAAGGTCCACAATGTTTTTCGTTCCGGTGACGTTGACGTCGTGCAGCAATTGAAAGAATTTGGACGTGGTGGAGACAATGCCGGCACAGTGTATGACGGTGACCTCCCTGTCTTTTCCCACATCAAAAAACCGCTTCAGCGATTCTTTATCCAACAGGTCTCCCTGGAACCGCTCCACTTCCTTTGGAAGCCTGTCGGCGGCTTTATCGCCGCGCAGCACCAGCGCCCGGACTGGGCACCCCTTTTCGACGAGCTGCCTTACGACCGCGCTTCCCAGATGACCGGCCGCGCCGGTGACAAGATACAGTTCACTCATTTCTTCCACCTTCCTGAAAAAGGGACTAAAAATATAACAGACAATGTGTTGATTTACTTTCATACTTATAGCATAATAACAGTGTGTTGTTTTTTCAATCATCAGAGCCTTTGGGAGTGTCGGATAACGGACATTTTCCCCCATTCTGTCCGTTATTGAAATAATTGCCGCAGGGCCGCCGGAAAGCAGGAGGATGGACGCATGGAAGGGAAAAAAACGGACCGCCGGATACGGTATACCCAAATGGTCATCAAACAGAGCCTGATTGAGCTGATGAAAAGCCGCCCGATCAACAAGATCACCGTGACGGACATCTGCGAGCTGGCCGATATCAACCGGGGTACGTTTTACACGCACTTTTCCGATCCTTACGCCCTGCTTTCGCAGATCGAAAACGAGCTGTTCGGGGAAATCAACCGGACCATTGAGAAATCCCTGGACAGCGGGAAAGTCTATGAGCTCCTGCTTGAAATTTTCAAATCCATCGCGGCAAAGGCTGACCTGTGCAAGGTCCTGTTCAGTGAATTCGGAGACAAGGATTTTCTGAAGCGGATCCTTTATATCGCTCACGACAGGAGCATCGCGGAATGGAAAACGGTCCGGAAGGACCTGGACGACGACACCGTGGAACTCCTGTACAGCTTTGTGGCCAACGGCAGCGTCGGCATCATCCACGACTGGATACAGGGCGGGATGAAGCAAAGCATGCGGGAGATCGCCGACTTCATCAACCGGATCAGCTACAGCGGCCTCCAGCATTTTCTCGGCCGGCCCTGACCCTTCTTCACTTTCTTAATCTTAAAAATGTCCTCCTCCTCCGCAGCCGGAAGCAAACTGGCGAAATATTTGCAGAGGCCTGTTAATAGTGTCCAGTACCTCCCGTGATATAATCGGCTCAGTAAAGGGCGAGAAATGCCCTAATATGAGGAGGTACAGTATGAAGAAGTTTGCCAGGTTTATCGTGCTTGCAGTGGTATTGTCCGTGGCGGCGACCATGTTTGCCGGATGTACGCTCGGCGGCAGCAAGGTGGATGTAGGGATCGTTCTTCCGACAAAGGACGAGCCCAGATGGATCCAGGACGAGACAAGGTTCAAGGATGCTCTGAAGAGCACCAATTATTCGGTTGAGGTTCTGTTCAGCCAGGGTACTTCCGCAAAGGAAAAGGAAAATGTGGACGCCTTGATCGCCAAGGGCATCAAGGTGCTGATCATCTGCCCGCAGGACGCGGCGGCGGCAGCGGCGGCAGCGGAAGCGGCGAGGAAGGACGGCGTCAAGGTCATTTCCTACGACAGGCTGATCACCAATACGGATGCGGTCGATTACTATGTCACCTTCGACAGTGTTTCCGTCGGCAAAGCACAGGCGCAGTATCTTGTTGACAACGCAAAGGCCAAAGGAACCCCTCTTTATCTGTATGCGGGCGCCGCATCGGACAACAATGCGTTCCTGTTCTTCCAGGGCGCGTGGGAAGTACTCCAGCCCAAGATCGCCGACGGTTCGTTTGTGATTGCCAACTCCAGCGAAGCGGAAGCCCTGAAGGGCAAGGCGGAGCTTACCCGTGATGAGATGGGCAAGATCATCGGCCAGGTCACGACGAACTGGGATTTCAACGAAGCGAAAAATAAGGCGGAAGCGCACCTGACGGCAGCCCAGGCCAACATGAAGGGCGATGTCTGCATCCTGGCTCCCAACGACGGTACGGCCCGTTCCATAGCCGACACCTTCAAAGCGGATTCCGCCATCAAGAGCTATGTCATCTCCGGACAGGACGCTGAAAAGGCCTCCGTTCAGTATATCATCGACGGCAAGCAGTCCATGACGGTCTTCAAGGACGTTCGTACCCTTGTCAAGGATTCCATCGATATGGCGGTCTCTCTGCTGAAGGGTTCGGCCCCTGCGACGACCGGCGCTTACGACAACGGCAAGATCCAGGTTCCTGCGAAGCAGACCGAGGTCATCGTTGTAGATCAGAAGAATGTGAAGTCGGCATTGATCGATTCCGGCTACTATGCGGCCACCGACTTTACGGGACTCAAATAATCCGGAACAACGGAAGATTCTCCGGAAGAATAGGCTGTGCGGAATAGTGACGGTTACCCTGTCACTATTCCGCCATTCCCGGGAAATTTACAGATAGTGGTTGATTATCCTTTTAGAAGGGACGTTTCGTACCATGGACGATTTTATACTTGAAATGAGGAGCATCACAAAGGAGTTCCCCGGGGTAAAGGCATTGAACGATGTCAATTTCAGGGTCCGAAGAGGGGAAATCCACTGCCTCGTGGGGGAGAACGGAGCGGGAAAGTCCACGCTGATGAAGGTTTTGAGCGGCGTCTATCCCTACGGGACCTACGACGGCGACATTGTCTACAATGGGGAAATACAAAGGTATTCCAACGTCAGAGAGAGCGAGAAGGCGGGGTTGGCCATTATCTACCAGGAATTGGCCCTGATCCCCGACCTTTCGGTTTACGAGAATATTTTTCTGGGACATGAAATCAAGAGGGGCCATGTCATCGACTGGAACGAGACCATCTCCAGGGCGGAGGAAATGCTTAAAAGGGTCGGCCTGGAGGTCAACTCCACCATCAAGGTAAAAGACCTGGGCGTGGGCAAAAAGCAATTGATCGAGATTGCCAAGGCCCTCAGCAAAAATGTAAAGCTGCTGATTCTGGACGAACCGACTTCCTCCCTGAACGAATCGGACAGCGAAAATCTGCTCCACCTTCTGAAAGAGCTGAAAAAGCAGGGGATCACCTCCATCATGATCTCCCACAAGCTGAAGGAAGTCATTTCCATTGCGGATACGGTTACCGTCCTGCGGGACGGGAAGACCATCTGCTCCCTGGAACGTGAGAACGGCGAAATCAAGGAAAATGTGATTATAAAGAACATGGTCGGGCGGGAGATCAACAACATTTACCCCAAAAGGACCCCCCTGCCCGCACGGGAGACGGTGCTGGAGCTGAAGAACTGGAACGGCTACGACCCCAAGCTGGGGCGGGAAATTCTCAAGGATATCAATATCAGCCTGAAAAAGGGAGAGATCGTAGGCGTGGCGGGCATCATCGGGGCGGGGCGCACGGAGCTTGCCCTGAGCATTTTCGGCAATCCGGCGGCCTACGACCTGAAGGGCGAGCTGATTGTGAAGGGCCGGAGGGTGAGCTTCCGGGAACCCCGGGACGCCATACGCGAAGGCATTGCCTATGTGACGGAGGATCGGAAGGGAAACGGTCTGGTGCTGATCCAGAATATCAAATGGAACACCACCCTGGCAAACTTGCGGAGTCTTCTGAAAAACGGGGTCATCAATGAAAATGAAGAAATCAAAATAGCCAACGAATACAAGGAGTCCCTGAATATCAAAGCGCCGGACATCGGACAGCTGGCCGGAAACCTGAGCGGCGGAAACCAGCAGAAGGTATCTGTTGCGAAATGGCTTTTTGCCAGGCCCGACATCCTGATTCTCGACGAACCGACCCGCGGCATCGACGTTGGCGCCAAATACGAGATCTATACCATAATGAACAGGCTGGTGGAGGAAGGCATGAGCATCATCATGATCTCCTCGGAGCTGCCTGAAATTCTTGGGATGAGCGACAGGGTGTACGTGGTGGCTACCGGAAGGATCGCCGGCGAGCTGCCGGTCGAAGAGGCCACCCAGGAAAAAATTATGAGTATGGCGACGAATTAGGAGGAACGGATATGGGATTTTTAAAGGAAGCCAGGACAATGCTCAAGCAGAATATTCGGGAATACGGAATGTACATCGCCCTGCTGGTCGTTATGCTGATCTTTACCTTCACGACGGGCGGCCTGTTTATTTCCTCGAGAAACATCAGCAATCTGATCAACCAGACGGGCTATATCGCCGTACTGGCCGTGGGAATGACGCTTGTTATCATCGTAAGGGACATCGACCTGTCGGTGGGTTTTCTTTCCGGATTCCTTGCCGCGCTTGCGGCAATCATGCTTAAAACCACGGGAATACCGGTTTATATCATCCTCCCGGCCATACTGGCCGTCGGCGTCGTCATCGGGCTGGCATACGGCTTTCTGATCGGCAAGGTGCTGGTTCCGGCCTTCGTCGTTACGCTGGGCGCCTGGATGATGTGGCGGGGGGCGCTCCTGAAGGTGACCCAGGGAACCGGCACCATCATTATCGACAACGATTTTTATAACGCGCTGGGAAACGGCTTCATACCGGACATTCCCAATTCCCTGGGGGTCCATCTGGCGACCCTGATCGCAGGCGCCGCCGGAATAGGTCTGTTTATCTGGGGCCAGTTCCGGTCGAGACGGAACAAGATCAAGTATAACTTTTCGGTAACGTCGGTTTCCGTATTTGCCGTCAAGCTGATTTTCATATCGGCCATCATCGCGTATATCACATGGGTGCTTGCGGGTGCCAACGGCCTGTCCTGGACGGTGGTAATCGTTATTGCGGTGGTTGCCCTCTATCACTTTGTAACCAACAAGACCGCACTGGGGAGACACATTTATGCCGTCGGAGGTAACCCGGAAGCCGCCGCCCTCAGCGGCATCAGCATCAAAAAGATCAAGTTGTGGGTATTTGCCTCCATGGGCTTGATGGCAGCGTTGTCCGGCATTCTGTTTTCATCGAGACTGCAGTCCGCCACGACCACCGCAGGGAACGGCTTCGAGCTGGACGCCATAGCGGCGGCTTTTGTAGGCGGCTCCTCGCCGGCAGGCGGCATCGGCAAAGTTACGGGCTCCATCGTGGGCGCCCTGTTCATGATGTCCCTCACAAGCGGCATGAACCTCATGGGCATCGATATTTCATACCAGTATATGGTGAGGGGTCTGGTACTCCTCGCGGCCGTCATATTCGACGTGACGACCCGAAACAGGAGGAAATAGGACCAGGGGCGGATTTGTTCCGAGCGAGACAAAGGCTGTAAAGCGATTTACAGTCTTTTTTCTTTTGGGAGGGCATTTTACCGGAAAAATTTAGTGCCGGAGGGCTTGTTTTTTGATATAGTATTCGTAAGGAAACCGGAAAGCGGGAGAGATCTGCGAAGGCATACCTGCCGCAGGTCCTGGAATTGAATTCGGTAAAAACGGATTTACATAGGAGGGGGCCATATGAATAAGCATTACGGAAACGTCGTGTTGGTCACAGGCGCGTCGTCGGGCATCGGAAAGGCAACGGCGGAATATCTTGCGAAGCAGGGGTACAAGGTGTACGGTACGTCCAGGAAGGCGACTCTCCTGACAGAGGGAGCGGGAGGCAGCACCGGCGTCGGGACTTCGGGCGGCAGCGGTGCTGCCGGCGGCTTCGTCAGAATGCTGCAGATGGACGTGTGCAGCGAGGAATCCGTAAAGGCCGCCATTCAGCAGATATTGGCCGTAGAGGGCGAGATCGGCATTGTCGTCAATAATGCGGGCATGGGGATAGCCGGCTCGGTGGAGGATACTTCGCCGGAAGAAGCATTTCTGCAGCTCGATACCAACTTTTTCGGAATGCACCGGGTGATCCGGCAGGTGCTTCCCGCCATGCGAAAGCAGGGCAGGGGATTGATCGTGAACATGTCTTCGGTGGGAGCGGTGTTCCCCATACCGTTCCAGTCCATGTATGTTGCCAGCAAGGCGGCCATCGAAGGGATGAGCGGTTCTCTGCGGAATGAACTCCGTCCCTTCGGCGTCAAAGTGGCCATGGTGGAGCCGGGGGACACGAAGACGGGCTTTACCGGCAGCAGGGTGTTTGCCAAAGCCGGCGGACCGGACTCCGCTTATTCGGAGCGGAGCAGGAGGTCCATCGCGGTCATGGAACGGGACGAGTCCAACGGACCGGATCCCGTGGTGGTTGCCCGCGTAATCGGGAAAATAATAAGGCGGAATAATCCGCCTCTATGCGTAGCAGTAGGCCTGCAATACAAACTATTTCTCTTTTTGAAAAGATTCCTGCCCGGCAAGGCAGTATCGTTTGTCGTTTCCAAAATGTACGAGGGCTGATGCAGCCTGTCCCGTTTTTCAGCGCAGCAGGGGATAGTAGACCCTTTCCATGACGCCGGTCTGAAGGACTTCTTTTATTTTCAGGGCGCCGAGCTTCCTTGCGTACAGGAAGCCGTCCCAGGCGGCAAGCGCCAGCTTCCCGTCCAGCAGATAGTCCAGGAGCCATTCGCCGCAATATTGCGGGTCGGATTGGTGGACGCCGGCGCCGAGGTCTCTCAGCCAGCGCTGGTTGTATATTTCATGGGGGCCGATCGGCGGGGCGAGGATGATCGGGATGCCAAGACCGCAGTAGAAGGAAAGCTCCGACGGCTTTGTCCACAGCAGGTCCGTATCGTGCATCGCCGCGTTGAATTCCCTGAAATACTCGTTCTTGTCCGGGTTGTACAGGATCCTTGCGTTTTCGCAGGAGGTCAGGCCTTCGTTTTTCAGGAGCCGGTCAAAATATTGTTTTACTTCGGCACGGTGGGCGGCTACGAGATTCAGCCGGATCTTGCCTGCCTTGAGCTGCTTCGACAGGCTCCTCAGCACGCCTTCCGCGATCTCGGCCTGTGCTCCGGCTCCTCCGACCGCGTAGGTAACGGTCAGCGGCGAGGCTTCCTCCTCCGGATTCCAGAATTCGCCGAGGTAATGCTTTGCCTCTTCGCCGTGGATGATCCGGAAGCGGTTTGTGGGGTCAAGGCGGATCAGCCTTTTGGCCATGTCGCGCCGTAATATTTCCATATTGTTTTCCCCGATGTTTTCCATCGGAAGCGGAAAGCCGGTCATGAAGATCCGTTCGTCCGGCACGCCGTATTCCTTAAGCCTGCGCATCGCATGGCCGCAAGGCGCGAAATAGATGATCCGGCTCTCCCTTGGGTTCTCGGCCACCCAGACCCTGTTGATATCCGCGTCGCAGATAATGCAGTAGACCGGCAGGTCGGTGAGCTGTTCGGCGGCGATTGCGGCGGCGTAAAAGGAAGTGACGACGGGAAGCCTGTTCGTGCCGAGCTTTTTGCTCATGCCGGTCCCCATGCCGCGGTGGATCAGGGAATACAGCGATTTTACCTGGAGAGACGGCGTGGACTGATCCCGGTAGGGATAATAGGGGGAAATGTTCTGCAGCTTTTCCAGGACATTGAACAGGGAAGGCCCAATAAACGGGATATTCCTGGTCTTGGACAGGAATTCGTAGGAATACTGGAACAGCTTCCACAGCCTTACTTCGTTTTTCTGGCTCATTTCGTTTTCGCCGAAGAGCTGTATTCCGTCATAGGCCATATCTCTCAGAGGATAGGTTGCACGCTGGTGGCCGAGCCCCATGTTTGCGGATATGATCCAGGCTTCGTTGCTCATTGAATCCCTCCTGTCGATGTACCCCGGTAGTGGAGAAAATATCCCGTATTTTATTTATGAGGCATAGTGCCATCTTGCCTCAAATACGGTGCATTTTGCACGGACAAATTGCACTAGTACGGTGCATTTTGCACGGACAAATTGCACTAGCGATGGGGCTCGATGCCCCTGAGATTTTGACTTAATCATTATTTTACCAGAATATGCTTCATCAGGATAGATGCTACTTCTAAAAGTTTTAACCGCCTATGCCGGCGGACAGGTATGCCGTATTTTAGTAAACCTGGTTAGCAGAAAAATGAATGTATGTTACCTGCCGGGAAAGGCATTTTGAGTCGGAATGGTGATTCCCTGCGAACGTTGCCCGAAAGGAGATGGAATATCCCCACGTCAGGTGTTATAATAGGGGAAAAAGAATTCCATAATCAGGAGGGAACAATGAAGAGAAATCCAGAGAGCAAAGGCAGTTTTACCTTACCCGGGGAAGCCGGCTTTGAAGATCTGACGCTGGCGCTCGCCGAAAAATGGGGCGCGGACGTCATCCGGGACAGTGACGGGACGCAGTTGTCCGACAAAATCATCAACAGCGATTACGATATATATTCGACCTTGTGCCTGGTAAGAGCGGATAACGCCTGGGCCAGGGCAAACATGGACAAGCTCCAGCAGAATTATCTGATGAGCTTCCCGGTGACCGCAAAGGGCGATTCCGTCTGCATCGACCTGTTAAAAGGATATTTCCGGGAGCAGTTCATCCTGAACAAAAAGGATGACCCGAAGGAATGGTGGCAGGTGTTCGACCGGACGGCAGGCAGGGAGGTCCCGGCGGACAAGTGGAGCTTCGACGCGGAGAAGGGTACGGTGACCGTAAGGGATACGGTAAAATGGCATAAATATACGGTCAATTTCCTGGCGGTACGAATCTGGGAAGAAATCTCGATGTACAACCATATCACCAACAACTGGGGAGACAAGGAGCATCTGATGTCCGTAGAGCCCATGTACCCCGAAACCCAGGCCCACCTGCTGGAGCTCCTTGAAAAATGGCTCCGGGAGCATCCGGACACGGATGTGGTCCGCTTTACGTCCATGTTCTACAACTTCTGCTGGTTCTGGGGCGACGATCCGAACCTGCGGTTTATCTATTCGGACTGGGCGTCCTACGACTTTACGGTAAATCCTTACTCCCTCAGGGCATTTGAGAAGTCAAAGGGATACCGGATGACATCGGAGGATTTTGTCAACGGCGGGCTCTTCAATTCGACCCACAACGTTCCCACGGATAAATACAGGGATTGGATGGATCTTATCATCAACTTTGTCGTGGAGTTCGGTAAAAAATGCGTCGATCTTGTTCACCAATACGGCAAGAAGGCATATGTCTTCTACGATGACCACTGGATCGGCGTGGAGCCGCAGGGGGACCGGTTCGGCGAGTTGGGCTTCGACGGCCTCATCAAGTGCGTGTTCAATGCGTTCGAAGCCAGGCTGTGCGCGGCTTCCAAGGGCGTCCCGACCCATGAGCTGAGGCTTCATCCGTATCTTTTCCCCACCGGCCTGACCGGCGAGCCCACCTTCAAGGAAGGCGGCAATCCGAAGCTGGATGCGCAGAAGTTCTGGGTATGCGTGAGACGCGCGCTGCTAAGGCAGCCTGTAGACCGCATAGGGCTGGGCGGATACCTGCATCTTGTCGAACAATTCCCTGATTTTATGGATTATATCGAAGAGGTGGCGGATGAATTCCGCATGCTGAAATCCTTCCACGCCAAGGGCGCGCCGTATACGGCACCCTGCAAGGTCGCCGTACTTACGGCATGGGGAAGACAGCGCACCTGGAGCTGTAGCGGGCATATGCACGAGCACCCCGAGTTGGAACTGATCAGAGTGCTGGAAGCCCTGGCAGGCTTGCCGGTGGAGGTTGAGTTCATCAGCTTCGACGACGTATTGAAGCAGGGCGTTCCCGTCGACGTAAAGGTCCTGATCAATGCCGGCCGGCTGGATAGCGCGTGGTGCGGCGGAAGGCACTGGAACAACGCGGAGATCATCGAGAAGATCACGGAATGGGTCGCCTGCGGCGGCGGTCTGATCGGAATCGGCGAGCCTTCTTCCGCGAAGGGCGGGGTCGGCTATTTCAAGATGGCCCATGTGCTCGGCGTGGACCGGGAAATCGGCCTGTCCATCTGCAAAAGCAAATACTCCTTCCAGGCGGACCGGGAGCACTTTATTACCGCCGAGCTGAAAGAAAAACCGGATTTCGACAAGGATGTGGACAATGTATTCGTTGTGGACGGGGATACCAGGGTGCTGTTTGAAAAGGAAGGCTCCACGGCGGTTGCGGTCCGCGACTTTGAAAAGGGAAGAGGCGTTTATTTCTCCGGCTACAAATTCACCCCGGAAAATGTACGGCTGCTCCACAGGGCCATATTCTGGGCTTCGGGAATGGAAGCGGACTTTGAAACCTGGACCGGCAGCAATGTCCATACGGACTGCGCCTACTATCCGGGAGAAAGAAAGCTGGTCGTCATAAACAACACGGGCGTCCCACAGGAAACGGTCGTAAGCGCAGAAGGCGGGAAGAAGTATCCGTTCTCCCTCGAACCCTTCGGAATAAAGATGCTGGATCTCTAGGCCGGACGGTGAGCTGCCGCCGGGGCTCGATGCCCTTGAAATTTTGATTTGCCGGTATAGTGTCGTCTTGCCGCAATTTTGCCGCAAAGACTCCGGCGGTGTTTGCCGATGTAATAAATTGGATTGAATTTTGAAAGAAGTGATAAAAAATGGCTGTTGATGCGATCTCCTCATCCGCCGGACAGAACGTCGCCGATATCCGGAATCAAAAGCAGACCCAGACCGGCCAGGAAGACACGCAGGTGTCAAAAACCGGCGCCGGCCAGACTGCCGTGGCAGCGGATACGACGGCAACGAAAGTGGTGTCGTCCGGCGAGGGAAATACCCTTGTTGAAACATCGCAATACGGGGATACGGTGGAAATCAGCGAAGCGGGATTGGCAAAAGCCCAGGGCGGGTCTTCCGGGTCCGCGCGCCAGGCGGGAGGCGCAAAGCCATCCGGCGGGACGGGAACCTCAGGGGGCGGAACGGCCGGAGCGGCCTCTGCCGGTAAGGCTTCCTCTACGGCTTCCGGTACCGCAGCCTCCTCGGAAGAGGAAGAGACGGAATCCACCAGCGATCTGTCCCAGTATTCGGAATATGAGCTGATGCAGATGCTGGCCAATGGAAAAATATCCAGGGCACAGTATGAAGCGGAACTGACAAACAGGGGGAAAGGCACGGAAGAAGCGGAAGCCGGCACGGTCGAAAGCAGTGAAAAAACGGGCAGTGAAAAAACGGAGCCGGTGCAGGCCGAGACGATTCTTTAAGGTCAAAAAAAAGCAGGCAGATGGGGAACTTCCCTGTCTGCCTGCTTCATGCATTCGAAACTGCTTGGGCTCGTTTTGCCGATGCCGACTGGCACTGCCGGATGCGTCCCGCCTACCAGTTGTTCCTGCAGCTGTTGCGCCTCGGGATGACGATCCAGGCAATAAAGTATGCCAGAAGGCCGAGCCCGTCCAGAAAGATTGAAAGGAACCACAAAAGCCTTACAATCGTAGGATCGATCCCAAAATATTCTCCGATCCCGCCGCATACGCCGCCGATTTTCTTATTGGTATCCGACAAAAATAAATTCCTGTTCATGACCACACACTCCTCTATCTTCTTTTAAATGATTTGCTGGTTTTGTTTTGCTGCTTACATCTAATTTTACGAGAAGGTGAGGTGCGTGTCTGATCTTTTTTTAATCTTTCGTCGAAATCAGTTGGGAAATCCGGTCCTGCAGGACGGCATCCGCAAAGCTGCCCGGTCCTATTCTTTCAGCGGTGACGACGCCACCTCTCGCCAGATCCGGCAACTGGTGGAAATCCGAGCCGGAAAGCATATTCAGCCGGTGGTCCTGCGCGTATTGAAGCGCCAGATGATTTGCGGAATCGTGCCTCGGGTTTCCGTTGTAGACCTCCACGCCGTCGATCAGCTCCGGAGGGGCCGGCGTCATGCGGAGCCTGAACGGATGGGCCTGCACAAGGAGGATTCCGCTGCCGGCGGTGAGCCCCCTGAATTGTTTCAGCGTCAGCCGGTACAGCTTTTTATTTTCCCGGAGAAAGTCCTCGCTGAAGCCGTAAACCAGATAATCGTTGGCACTTTCATTAAACCGGATCTCCATGCCGAGGTGGATGTCCATGCCCAGCATGCTTCCTGCCAGAAGGGCATTCCTGTACCCGGCCAGGTAAAGGTCGATCTTTTTATTCCAGTTTATAAACGGATGGTCCTCGAAAAAACCGTTGTAATAGTGATCCGTTACAACCAGACCGGTATATCCGGCCTTGTGGTAAAGCCGGACGGCTTCCTCCGCCTTTACCCTGCCGCAGGGGCTGGTTTCCCTTGTATGTAAATGGGTTTCGTATCTGTGCATACTGCTTGCCTCTTCCATGCCCCTTGCCGTATTTTCGCCGCGGGGCTCAATTTTAAAGTTTTTTAAATATTATAGCATACATAAAAGGTTTAAAATATATTTATTAAGGGATGACCGAATAATAAAAACGGATTCTCGAGCGAGGGATTTTTCGTCCTTACAAGGCGGAGGAAGACGCAATAATTGGTTTATTGCAACTGACGACAACGAAGTAAGGGCGGAAAATAACCGCTCCAGAACCGGAATTTATTATTCGATCATCCCTAGATATCTCATGTTGGATGGGTGGTGCGTGTATGAAGAGGTGGTTTGTCCTATGGGCCTGTATTCTGCTTATTCTTTTGCCGGCGGCTGCGTGCGGTGTCAGACAGGAAGGCAGCGGGAAAGGGTCTCCAATTTCCACAGGAGAGGGCAGCGGGAAGGAATCCCCGATTTCCGCAGGGGATGGCAGTGCTCAGCGGATGGCATTATATCCGGCGCAGGTCAGTTATCTTGTGGAGGGAAAATGGGGCTACATAGACGACACCGGCAAATTTGCCCTTTCGCCGGTGTATTCCAGTGCCCGAAGGTTTCAGGCAAATGGCCTGGCGGTGGCCGGAAGGGACGGCAAAGTCGGCTTGATCGATCCGTCGGGGAAGTTTGTCGTCCAGCCCGTTTACCAGGACATAGGCGATTTTTCCGACGGCCTGGCCATAGTGATGGATGAGGGGGGATTCTCCGTGATGGATTCCCGGGGGAATATCCTCTCGGAGAAATATCCGTTTATCGGCAAATACAAGGAGGGCAGGGCGCCCTATTATATCGCGGGCCAGGGCGGCGGCCTCCTTTACGGTTATCTGGGCGAGAACGGCAAAACGGCCATTGTGCCCGCTTATCAATCCGCAGGAGATTTTGACGGGGGGATCGCCGTCGTTGAACTGGCGAATAACCATAGCGCCATAATCGACAGAAGCGGGAAGATCCTGAGAGAGCTGAAATACAGCTATGTCGGGAGTGCTTCGGACGGGATGCTTCCTTTTGTGCCGGACCAGAATACCGGCCGATACGGTTACCTCGATTCAAAGGGGGAGGTGGCCATCAAGCCGGCCTTTATCACGGCGCAGGACTTCATGGACGGGGCGGCTGTCGTGGATGCTTCATCGGATTATACCACCCATAAAATGGGCCTGATCGATAAAAAGGGCGCCTATCTCATCAAGCCGCAGTACAACGATATTCTGCAACTGGGCGAAGACAGGGCTGCGGTGGGCGTTGCGGCAGATCCGAAGAATATTTTCGCCGGGTCGAGGTATGCCCTTGCGACGCGGGAAGGCACCCTGCTTTCGGATTTCTCTTTTTATGGCATGGAACCTTTCGCCCAGGGCGTTGCTTCCGTGTATGACAATTTTTCAACCTATTTCATCGACAAACAGGGCAAAAGAGCGGACAGCCTGCCCGCCGTGGAAGGGATCGGGACGCTGGAGCTGCTGGACGGCCTGATTTATGCGGATATCGACCAGCGGCCCTTCTATCTGAACAGAAAGGGAGAGACAGTGTACCGGCCCGAATCGTCAATGACGCTGAAGAGCGGCGTCAAGGTCAGCGAGGAGAGGTACAGGCCCAACAGGAACTATCTTGTACATTATCCCGCATTGAGCGACCTCAAGGATTTGAAGGTCCAGGAAAATATCAATGCGAA
The DNA here is from genome assembly GCA_023411575.1 of Bacillota bacterium. Taxonomy (GTDB): domain Bacteria; phylum Bacillota; class Clostridia; order Acetivibrionales; family DTU013; genus UBA1305. The sequence goes on from JAEYOP010000002.1 coordinate 27,083, forward strand.
GCTGCGGAACATGTGGATCGACAAGGGGATCAAGCCGGAGGACAATCTGGATTACAGCTATACCGGGGAGTTCAAAATCGGTTTTAACCGGAAGAACCTGCTTGAGCTTGAGAAGTCGGCGTATGATTATCCTTTCGGAGCCGCCCATGGGATGCCGGTCATGCAGTATGCCCATGTGGACACGAGGACGGGCGCTTTTTATCAATTGGAGGACCTGTTCAAGGACGGGAGCGATTACGTCAAGGTGCTCAGCGATATCCTGCGGAAGCAGATAAACGAGCACGGCGAGGAAATGGGCGTATGGCCGGACAGCTACAAGGGAATCAAGCCCGACCAGCCGTTTTTCCTGAGCGGCGACGCATTGATGCTGTACTTCGAGCCGTATGAAATCGCGCCGTATGCGGCGGGGTTCCCCACCTTTACGGTGCCCTTCACGGAAATAGCCGATATTATCGATAAAACGGGCAGCTTCTGGCGCTCCTTTAACTAAGGAACGGCCAGAACTGCTGCAAAAGCGGCAGCAGATAAGGATTGAAAAGCAGGTGGGTGAAGAGATAGAGGACAATGCCGACGATGGAGCCGACGATGGAGCCGTTGATCCGGATCCACTGCAAATCATCGCCCACCTTTTCATTAATAAACTCCGCCAGCCGTTCGTTTGAAAATGCGCCCAGGGTTTCCCTCGCGATTTCGCCGATCAGGTGGTGCTCGCCGACGATGACCTTGTGCAGCATGCTTCTGAGCATTTCTTCCGTTGCCGCCTTGATATTTTCATCGGTTTTCAGCCGTATCCGGTAATTGTCCATGTTTTCGGCAACCCACCGGGCGGCTTCCTGCCTTCGGCTCTCCGATTCCACGGCGGATTCCAGGAGCTGCTGCAGCGCTTCCAGCAGCCCGAGCCGTTCCAGGATGCCGTTTTTCCACTTTTGCAGCAACTCCAGCAGGGTCTGGTCGTCGTCGAGCTGCTTCAAAAGATTTTCGGCATTTTCCGTCAGCTTGACAAATACGGGATCCGAAGGATCGTTCAGGTCCGTCAGCACCTCGACCAGCTTATCCTGCAGCAGCTTTGCTATGCTGAGCAGGTTGCTGTGCTTGCTGGTCCTGGAAAGGTTCAGCAGCATTTTGATGAAAAAGGAGCCCGAGCCGGTGCTGGATTCGTTATAGCGCTCCTGTTCGCGAAGCAGCTTGTAAATTTTTTCACGGGTGGCGTCCTTTTTGGCGATTTCGATCGCCTTTTTGACGAGGGAGGCGATCCATTCCTTATGCCGGCCTTCTTCAAAGGATTTCACAAGCAGGGAGCGGATTTCGGCGGCGATCCCCTCTTTTTTCAGGCCGTCGTGAATGAAGCTGTTGACCGAAGCGGCAAGCTTCGCACTGTCGATGCTGCCTGCCTTTTCGCCGAAGAGGTCCTGAAATTTGTTTTCCAGCAGCGCCTTGTCCAGGGCGCCCAGCAGTCCGCCTGAAACCGCGTCGGTCAGGCTGAGGGCTTCCAGTCTGGCGCTGACGGATTCAATGCTCAGCAGTTCGTTGCTTACAAGCTCCGTCACCTTTTCAACAATTTTGTCCCTGTTGTTTGGGATGATGGCGGTATGCCACGAGATGCCCAGGGGCTTCCGGAACAAAGCCGTTACGGCGAACCAGTCCGCGATGCCGCCCACAAGGGCCGCCTCCGCCGTAAAGGCCAGCAGGCCCGCGGCAAAGCTTTCCCGGTAAAAGTATTTTAAAGCCGTAGCTGCTGCGAACAGGACGAATACGGCAGCCAGAAGGATATTTGCCTTATATAGGTTGTTGCCTTTGTTTTGCTCCATGGATCGCCTCCGGGTCCAAACCCAATTGTTGTTCTGCTCTCCCGACTTATTCATATCCAGAAGGTAAGCAGGTATAATGCGGCGCCTGCCAGCCCTCCCACGACCGAGCCGTTGATCCGGATGATCTGCAGGTCGTTTCCGGCCCTGTCCTCGATCATTTCAACCAGGGTCTCCGTCGGGAAGCTGTCGAGCTTCTGGCGGACGAGCTGGCCGATGACGGCGTGGTTGTCTTCGATGAGCCGGATCAGCGCGGTTTTCACGTATTTATCGACGGCAGCCTGCTGGGACGGGCTGCTCCTGAAATTTTCCACAAGCTTATGGATGATTCCTTCCACATAGCTGCCGGAGCCCCCCGCCGGGCCGTTTTCCCGGATCAGCGGATAAACGTATTCCGCCAGGGCGTTCCCGACCCTGGAGTGCTCCAGCATGCTCCGGCCTTTTTGCTCGATATTGCCCTTCAGGGCCTCGTTGGCCAACAACTCCTCCGAGGTCTTTTCCAGCCATTTTTCCAGGCCCTTCCGCTGCTCGCTTTCAGGGTCCTTCATGGCATTGCAGTATTCCAGCGCTTCCGTAAGCAGCCTTGTGGAAAGCTTCAGGGGAGAGATGTCCGAAAAATCGGCCATGGCCAGTACGAATTTGAAAAACAGCTTTTTCCCGGCGCTTTCCTTGTCCGCATTGGTGGACAGGCCCTGGTAGATGTCTCCGATGACATCCTTGACAAGCATTCCGAAGCTTGGAAACAGGATCAGCTCCTTGATTTCCTCCACGGTCCGGTTGACCAGCCGCTCATCGGTGAGGTTGGCCGACAGCCATTCCACCGCGCCGGAAACCAGCGGCACCAGCCGGATTTCCTCCGTGTTGTCCTTCAGCAGTCGGCCCAGGTATTCGCCGGCTTCCTCCACGTCGATCCCGCTGAGCATGTCCTCGGCGATCCGGTTGGCAAGCCGGGACAGGTCTTCCTTTCCGCCCTGTTCGTCGAGAAACGCCAGCAGGCTTTTGGAGATGCTGAAGTTCTCGAGCTTGGAAAGGATGGCCTCTTTGGTGAGCAGTTCCTGCTCCACCATGTAAATCAGGGCTTCGGAGATCTTTTCCCGGTTTCTCGGCAGGATTTCCGTTTTGAAGGGAATGCCAAGGGGCTTGCGCGTGAGAGCCGTTACGCCGAACCAGTCCGCAAAGCCGCCGATCATGGACGCGCCGAACAGGGCCGTCAGAAGGCCGCCCCAAAAGGTGCCGCTGAAGGGCAGGGACAAAAGGAACCCGATGGTTACCACAATTAATAGGATCGATGCTATATGCTTGTTATTCTTCTTCTTCAAAAATGTCGTATCCTTTCGTGTATCGCATCCCGTACCGCGTCCTGTGCCGTATCCCGTGCTGCTTCCTGCATGTGGGCCGTTTTCACGGACGAAACAAATCACTGTTATTATACTTCTATTTTCTATTTACGGCAAATCTCCTGATTTGTTTCGCTGGGATGGACGGATTTGTTCGGAATGCGGGATTCCGATAAGAGGGATCGCAAAGCTTGCAGGCGCGAACTCCGCGGCAATCAGCGCCTTCGCAGATCGCTTTGAAGTCATCTGTGTGTGCAAAAAATCAACTTTAGCCAATAGCAGTTAACATAATCTTGGGTTTTGTGCCATTACAGCATAAAAACGGACTAAAAATCGCTGAAAAACAGAATCTTTCCTTAACGATTCGTCCTTTACTTGCAAATTTGAACACAAACCTCGTGAAAGCTCTGGGGCGGTCTCGCTTTTCGCTCATCTACTCACCCGCCGCCCCGCACGATGCTTCGTCTTATCCATCTATTGTGAACAAGCTCGACATGAAGCACAATATTTGCCCGTCATATCCATCCATGAATCAGATTTCATATGTTGGCTATTCCTTTGCTGAAACAGGCGGCACTCAAGCGGCGCCGTATTTGAGCTTGCGGAACAGGATCACGATTGCCCCGGTGAAGCTCACAACGCCTGCAAACACAAAAATAACCGGGAATCCGTATTTGTCCAGGAACCGGTCGATCAGGATTTCGCGGGGATCGGACCTGGAATAGTAGACGGTTACGGTCTCACCGACCCGAAATGCTTTGGCATTGCTGCTGCCGGAGGAATATTCCGTTCGGACGGTTTCCCCGGAGGCTGTCGTATAAACCAGTACGGGATTGTAAGTGACGCTTTTGGAGCTGGTGTGCTTGGCCATTTCTACAACGGTGGCGCTGGCTGTTTCACCGTTCCTTATCATTTCCAGATTTCCGGACAGCATATGGTATCCGAAGTATCCGAAGAGCGCGGCTCCGAGCAGAAACAGGAGAAACCCCATTAAAAAACCGCCGGTCCTTTTCCGAACCTTCACAACCACCATTTTACGACACCTCCTGCAAATCTACCAACCCCGGCTTTACAGGCGGCTTGCGGTTTCCCGCGCCGTTTGCAGCCTTCGCGGCCGAAAGCATTTGTTTCTATTTCCATGTATATTGTAGCACATGGGAATAATTCTGGAAACAGGAGCTGTTGGCGAATTTGCCCATAATATGATAAACTAGTGATGATTGATTTTCGGAGGTTGCAGTATGAGCGAAAATGAAATTGTCAAAGCTCGCACGGAGCGCACAAAATGGTTCCTGGACGCCCGGTTCGGCATGTTCATCCACTGGGGGCTGTACGCCATACCCGCTCGCGGGGAGTGGGTCAGAAGCGTGGAGAAAATAAGCAATGAAGAATACCAGGCCTTTTTCGACGAATTTGATCCTGTCGATTTTAACGCCGCCGAATGGGCGAGGGCGGCCCGGGCTGCGGGGATGAAATATGCGGTGCTGACGGCGAAGCATCACGACGGCTTCTGCCTTTTTGACAGCGCCCTGACCGATTACAAGGCGACCAATACAAAAGCGGGGAGGGACCTGGTGCGGGAATTCCTCGAGGCCTTCCGGGCGGAAGGACTGAAAGTCGGCCTGTATTATTCGCTGCTCGACTGGCATCATGAGGATTATCCGGCCTATGGGGACAGCTACCACCCGATGCGGGAAAACGAAGCCTTCAAGGGACGGGAACATCATTTCGAAAGATATGTGGAATACTTTCACGGGCAAGTGCGGGAGCTGTGCACCAACTATGGGAAGATCGACATCATGTGGTTTGATTTTTCTTACGGAGAATACCAGGGAGAGAAATGGAAGGCAACCGAGCTGGTCAATATGGTCAGGAGCCTGCAACCGGGAATTATCCTGGACAACAGGCTGGAAGCCAGCGGCGAGTACAGCGGGAGCATCAAAACCTCCGACCCCAGCGTCTATTCGGGAGATTTCGCTTCGCCGGAGCAGATCATTCCCTCCTGCGGCGTGACGAACGACGCAGGGGAAAGCATTCCATGGGAAGCCTGCATCACCATGAACAACAACTGGGGCTATTGCTCCTCCGACAAGCTCTTTAAATCCTCCCGGCAGATTGTCCGCAAGCTGGTGGAATGCGTGAGCAAGAACGGAAACCTGCTCCTGAACGTCGGGCCGGACGCAAGGGGCGTGATCCCGGAGGAATCCGTCGAGATCCTCCGGCAGATCGGAAAATGGATGAGGAAGAACGGCGGCAGCATATACGGCTGCGGGACCACCCCGTTTCCCAAGCCGGAATGGGGCTATTATACGGGCAACGGCCGGTATCTCTACGCCCACGTGCTGGAAGGCAGCATAGGCGCGCTGGCGCTGGCCGGAATGAACGGGAAGCTCCGCAAGGCGCGCCTGCTGGGCGACGGGTCGGAGATCCCGCTGATCAAACCCTGGAATGCCAATGAATTCAAAAACGACGCCTTCATCAACTTTGGCCCCAACGGCGGCTGCACTTATCCGCTGCCGGACGAAACGGACACGGTTGTGGAGTTTGAACTGCTGTAAGGAGGCGGTTGACGGTGATCAGAGCAAGCTTTCTCCGCTTTATTTACCAGGCTGCGAGCATGCAGCGGTGGAATGACCATATCCGCCCCCACAAGGGCTTTACCGAGCTGGACAAGCAGGCGCACAAGCTTTTTTACGCCTATGTGATCGGACGCTTCGAGGACGAGGCGGAAGGGTCCGTAAACTGGATCCGGCTGATCGAAGGCGCGATTTTTGAGTTCTTCCAGCGGACGCTGCTGACGGATATCAAACCTCCCATTTTCCATATGCTGATGGAAAAGCACGGGACGCAGATGAACGAGCTGGTGATCAAAAAGCTGGACGAAATGGGGATCGGGGAGATACAGGCCGGCTTCGGCGAGCGGATGCGGCGGTATTTTTCGGAGGAAGGGTACAGCCGCCGTGAAAAGCGGATTCTGCGGGCGGCTCATTATCTCGCCACCAATTGGGAATTCAATATCGTTTACAAGCTGAATGCCGATAGCTTCGGGATCGAAGAAACGAAGCGGAGCATTGAAAAACAGCTAGAGGAATACAGCGACACCGATGGCGTTCAGAAGCTGGTATTCAACAAAGGGGCCACCGACTTTCTCAACCTGGTGGGCCAGCTCCGTTTCCAGCAGCGTTGGGCGCAGACGCCCAGGGTGCCCGAGACCTCGGTTGCGGGGCATATGCTCATCGTCGCGGTTTTTACTTATATTCTGACCCTCCAGACCAACGCCTGCGACAAGCGCCGGTACAACAATTTCTTTGCCGGCCTGTTCCACGACATGCCGGAGGTGTTGACGCGGGATATTATTTCCCCTGTCAAGAACTCCATCGAGGGCCTCGGGAATCTGATCAAGGAGATCGAGGACAGGCAGATGGAGGAAGTGCTGCTGCCGCTGCTTCCGGCCGGCTGGCGCGATGAAATCCGCTATTTTACGGAAAATGAATTCGCCGGCAAGATCCTCCTGGACGGCAGGGTGGTGGAAATCAGTTCGGAAAAGATCACGGAGCACTACAACAGCGCGGAATTTTCCCCGGTGGACGGTGGAATCATCGAGTTCTGCGACAAATTTGCCGCGTATATGGAAGCCTATTTGTCGATCCGGCACGGCATTACCTCGCCGAACCTGGAGGAAGGGCACAGGCAGCTGTATGAGAGCTTCAGCAGGAAAAAGATCGCCGGGATCGACGCAGGCGTACTGTTCGATTATTTCAGAATCTAGGGAATGAAGCCCGTCCCGCATACAGCCCGTGGGGCATGGGGAATGAGGCGACTATATATATTCGGGATGGACAGAATGAACAAATTTATGGGCTTTTACGAGTTAAAAGGGATAAATCTTCCCACTGTTCCATGGAGGCTGTTTACACGGGATTCCGTACTCGACCCGGACCTGCTGTGGACGGTGCGGGTGGCCGTGGAAAACAGCGGTGACCTCAACCTGCCCAGAGCGGTCGGGGTGAGGGCGGACGAAGCGCTGCAAAGGGGCAGGGAGCTGCTGGACCTTTATGAAGGCAGGGGGATCGTGATCTATTACCCCTATTTTATTGCGCAAAAGAGCGGAGTGCTGCAGGTGGATTGCAGGAAGACGGTGATTGAGGCGGTAGACCGGGATTTGTGGAATCTGGTGACCTATGGGCAAAAAAATATGACCGCCATTTTTCCCTGTAGGGCTTCCGAAGAAGAAGGGGTCCAATTTTTCGGCGAGGAGAATTTTCTTCAAAAAGAGGAGATCGATCAGCTTCTCGGCTGCGGCGCCATCCTGAGGGGAAGATTTCGCGGAGAAATCAGCGAGGGGAAAGCCATTCTGGCGGAGTGGAGCTATGCCTACAGCACCGATATAAACCGCGAGGTCATCGGGGAGAGATACCTGGTCTTCTACGAACTCAGGGGAGTGTGAAATCGCTATCAGGCTGAAATCCCGGAGCTTCCGGTCCCGCCCCGCCTCATGCGGGTGCCGCTTCCGGCGGAGCTTCCGCCAAGGGCGAAGGGAAGATAGAGCAATGCAAAGATCAGCAGGGCAACGGCGTCAAGGGACAGCAGGTACCACGGCCAGGGCCCCAGGAAATCGAGCAGCGAGCCGCCGGACGGCTTATAGCTCAAAAACAGATAGTTGCCCTTCGTCCGATGATTGACGTACAGCATCAAAAGCCCATAAAGATTGGTGATCCCGAACGTCCGGAGCACGGACCACCTGGACGGCCTGAACTTCTCCACGGCGATCATGTATACGCAGGCGAGCAGGATAACGCCGTGTGAAATGAAAAACTGATAGAACACGAAATGGGGAAAGGTATAATTGCCGATATCCGGCGTCAGGATGGCCTGGGTTGCGCCTCCGATCCCCCAGAAATACAGCAGTTCCGAGATCAGCTGCCCCTTTGACAGCAAAACGGCGACGGACAGGAATACGGACAGGTCGCATAGCTGGAGGGGCAGTGTTACTTCCACAGACCATTCTCCGGCGATGGTGTACCAGATATAGAGAGATGCCTGCTGCAGCGCTATAAACGCGGCGAAGGCGAAACGGAAGGCCCTTCTGGAGTGCTCCGTATGAAACCGGTTCCGCAAAAGGAATAAAACCAGTCCGAAAGACAAAACGACGGCCACAGCTGCCAGATGAGGCGCCGTATATGCTTCCAGCGCAGCCCCTTCGGGCCCGAAGTCGATCCAGTTCACTTTGACACCCGCTTCCTGCTTTTTATCTGTCTGAACAATAGTATAACACACCCCTTACAAAAGTTGATAGGCCGAACACGACAAACTGCCCTTTTGAATATATTGATAATGATAAACGGGGCGGGGGACCGGGCATGTTCCGGGCTGACCGCACAGAGACGAAGCAATGGGGAAGGCTATGGGCGGGAAAAATTCTGACGGCGGCGGCAGGCCGGATTTACCGAAGAAAAGGGCCGCAAAAAAAGGACGGCGCATGTCCGGGTATGCTGCGGCACAGCTGCCGGAGGGCGCGGTCATCGATTTTATTTTCCTGGAAGACTTTGATGCGGACGGCCTTAAAGAGGCTGTTGTGGGATTTACACGGTTTACGCCGTTTCCTCCCGATTCGGCGGTATTGCATATACGGGCTTCGGCGGAGGGTATTGCCCACAGCTGGATTACGGCTAATGAAGGCTCCGCGGCCTATGACGGCATCTTTGACAATGCGGCGGCGGCGGATGTGAACGGGGACGGAAGGCCGGAACTGGTATTGTCGCTGGCATATGGACAGGACCATTGCATTTGCGCCTATGTTTTCGGCTGGACGGAAAACGGCCTCCAGCTTTTGTGGCGCAGCGTCTCCAGCTATTATCACGGGTGTATGGAGGTGGACGATGTCGATGGAGACGGGATCGCCGAGATTGTCATTGAAAGCGGAACCTCCGCGGGCAGTGAGATTATCGCGATGAAGAGCACCTGCTATCATGTGCGGGAGGGCTGGGTCTTCAAGTGGGACGGTCATGATTACGTAAAGCGGCCGAACCCTGTCCGCATGCCGTACGAAAGCTACAACGCGGCGGTGGATTTTCTCAGGGACATTTGGGCAGGGGACTACCGGAAGGCGTATGAAAACGCCCTGATGCCGGGCTTCATAGGACTTGAGGGGCTGGACGACAGCAGCCTGGGGGCGTTCAAGCATTTCATCAACAAAAAAATCAGGCCGGCATTGGTTCAAAATCTATCAAAAGGAAAATTGGAGCCTTTGGAACCGTTTTATACCTGCTGCCAGTTTACCGGGGCGGACGACTATTTCACCATCGAATTGGTACGGGAAAACAACAAAATGAAGGTTTATGGCATCGAAATAACAAAAAAATCATGTTTGAATAATTGAATACGACAGATAATAAGGAATGAATAAATCACAAAGGAGGTAATCATGAAAAACTTGCGGAAAACAGGTTGCATTGCAATGGGTCTGCTGCTTGCCTTCTCCGTACTTGGCTGTGGAACGGCCGGCAATTATCCGGGCGCACAGACGAATACCGGAAATGCTGCGATAGGAGCCGGTACTGCGATTGTTCCGCGGAACTCCGCAATAACCGGTACGAATACCGGAATGAACGTCGGGACCAACCTCGGACTGAATCCGAGGACCACTTCCGGCTTGAATCCGGGGACCGGGTATTTGCCGAGAACGGTGGGTACTACCACCACGTCACGTTATAAAGATGGAACTTATACGGCTTCGGGCAATCCCATGGTAAACGGCTCCGATACGGCGACCATCACGGTCCGGGGCGGAAAAATTACCGCGGTGGTTCTCCGGAGGCTTGACAAAGCGGGCAAGGAAGTAAGCTATTCCGAAGCAAACACCGGAACGAGCCTCAAGAACTACCGAAATACGCTGGCCAGGCAGATCATTGCCAACCAGGGCACCAATGTCGGCACGATAACCGGAATGGCAAACGCGCCGAACAACGGCTGGCTGACGGCCGCCAGAAGGGCTTTGGACAAGGCGAAGGCGTAGTAATCGGGTAATACAGGCAGTATAAGCGTTATAGGCAGGAATCAGGGCATCGGTCCGCACCGATGCCCTTTACTTATGAGCCGGCGGAAGCACCGGACCGGCCGGAATGAAAAAGGTCGGATTATGGAACTTCACCACCACGAATTGCGTCTGTTGAATACATATGGCATATATGGTATTATATTTTTAGGAAGCACTTTCTCGTTTTTACGGACGACAAACCCTTGCACAGAAGATAAGGAGGGTAAATGTATGGAAAATACAACGAAAATCTCATTCTCCGCTGTAACCCACATTGGAGCCTCTTGCACGATAAACGACGACCGGATCTATGCAAACGGTAAATTTTTGAACCACCATGCCGCGGATTATATCCAGGTGTCCCTGGAGACGGCGGACAGCAGGTGCCTGTTCGGTTTGGTGGACGGCATGGAGGACGAAGAATCCGGCGTATCCCTGATCAACGATCTGAGAAAGTTCCATCAAAAGGCCAAAAACAGCTCCAAGGACATCCATATAAAGCTGGATGATCTGGTTCAATGCGTTGAGCAGTCCAGCAATCTGCTCCACAGCATTTCCCTGGGAGACAACGATTTCCGCGAAAGAAAAACGGCGTTTGCCGGGCTGCTGATCGACGAGGGCAGCATTGCGGCCGTCAATCTCGGAAGCAGCAGGATCTACAAGCTGGAGGGCGATACCTTCAAGCTGCTGGTGAACGATTTCAAAAGGGCCGAAAGGCTCCTGAAGATGGGCATTATCAGCAGCGAACAGGCGGAACTGATCTCAGACCGGCAGAAGGCCTCCGTGGACGAAAGCAGGAACACGGTCAAGAAATCCGATATCAATACCCTCCGGGAAGGCGTTACCTATCTGATCTGCAGCAGCGGGCTTACGGATGCGGTCAGCGAAGACGCCATTTACGACATGCTTTCCTCCAACGGCAACGTGGATGAAGCGGCAAGCCTGCTGGTCGAAGAGGCCGTCAAAAACGAAGGCGAAGACAATATTACGGCCATTGTCGTGAAGATTGAGAATTCCGAAGAGATTCCGGCGACGGTTCCCGGACCCAGGACCGCCCAGATCAATGCGGCGAAAAAGAGGAAGGTTCCCGCAAAGCTTGTGGAGCTGAGAAGGGCTCAGAAACAAAGCACGGTGGATGTCGGGAAAATCGTACCAATGGTGATTCTGGTGGTGTTGGCGGCGGCAGTGCTGTTCGGCGGCTTCAAGCTCTGGACAAAGTACAGTCCCAAGGCGGATGAGACGCTGGCACCGCAGAATACGCAGGAGACGACGGCTGAAAGCTCAACCGGCTGGGATGCGGAGAACGCAGATGAAACAACTCCCTCCGCAATAGATGCTTCCACCTCAACGGAAGGGGCAATCGAAGCAAATGCCGGTTCCGGAAATGCGGCGGCTTCGGGGAATACGGATCTGGTAGGACCGGAGGGGACCACCCACCAGGTCAAGGCGGGCGACATGCTGATGAAGCTTGCGAAAAAGTATTACGACGACGAGAACAAGTACAAGCTTATCATGGAAGCGAACGGGATCACCGATCCGAATAAGATCGCGATAGGCGACGTGTTGAAAATACCGCCGCTGAAATAGAACGACGCAGGCGGCGCAGACCGCGCAGAGCGGAGAGCGAAGATCGAAAGCCAATATAGGGATGCACGGGGATTAAAACTCCTTGTGCATCCTTTTGAATTCCACCGGGGTCATTCCCTCATATTGCTTGAAAACGGAACAGAAATAGCTGGTGTCGTTGAAACCGGTCAGGGCGGCGATTTCCTTCAATACGGGATTGCCAGGCCCTACAAGGATTTCCTTGGCCTTTTGAAGCCGGTAGCGCGTCAGGTATTCGAAGGGCCTTATGCTGTATGCCTGCCGGAACAGCCGGCACAGGTGCTGCGGGGTGACGCCGGTTACGGTGGCCATATCGTCAAGGGAAATATTCCTGTTAAAGTGATCTTCGACATACATCAGCAGCGGCTGAAGCTGCTGGTATCTTCCATGCCTGGACTTCAGCGTCTCGGGGCCGATGCAGCCCTTCAGCCCAAGGAGCAGCCGGTAAAGCATGAGGGAGGCGTCATAGCTGCTGACGGGCCGGGAGGACGCCGCGGCGGAATGGACGTCTCCATGGAGCTGATGCAGCTTTTCCATGTCGGACACCTGAAAAACCGTATACCGGTCCAGGCCCGCCACCGGAAGCAGATCCTTCACCGCATAGCCGTCGAAGGTGATCCACCAGGTTATCCAGGGCTCCGTTTCCGCGTAGTATTCATGTGGGATTCCGGGATAGAAAAAGAACCCCATGTTTTCCGCGATCGGGAAATCCTTTCCGTCGATCCGCAGCCGTCCTTTTCCCGCCGTGCCGTACAGGAAGTGATAGGCAGGATAGCCTTCCGGCCTCTGGACATGGTATTGGGCGTCATTTGCGCCGATGCTCGTAATATAAAAAGGCAGTTTTTCTTCTGCTTCCGTCAGGATCGGGAATATCATTTTTCGCATTTTGTCCATCCTTGCATGTTCATATTCCTATATTAATGATAATATTGTAAGATTGATATCGGATAATCCGTGCGCTTATAATGGTAATATAATTATATAACCGATGACGGCACAAGACAAGGAGAGAATATAAATGATTAATCCAAAGCTTCCCGCAATTTATTACGGAGGGGATTACAATCCGGACCAGTGGCCGGAGGAAATCTGGCCGGAAGATATGCGCCTTTTCAGACAGGCGGGCATAAACATCCTGACGCTGCCGGTTTTCAGCTGGGCGAAGCTGGAGCCCAAAGAGGGGACTTATGATTTTTCCTGGCTCGACAGGGTTCTGGACCTGGCCTGGCAGAACGGAATCCATGTGTGTCTTGCGACGCCCACCGCGGCGCAGCCCGCCTGGATGGCCCTGAAGCATCCCGAAGTCCTGCCGGTGGACCGGGAGGGGAGAAAAAGAGCCTACGGCGCACGGGTGAATTACTGCCCCAACAGCAGGGTATACCGGGAGGCTTCGCAAAGGATTGCGGGCGCGCTGGCGGAGAGATACAGCAAGTTTCCCGGGCTCCTGGTATGGCATATTTCCAATGAATACGGCCCTCAGTGCTATTGTGAGAATTGCGCGGCGGAATTCAGGAACTGGCTGAAGGAAAAATACGGCACGGTGGAAGAACTGAACAAGCGCTGGAATACCAGCTTCTGGGGCCACACCTTCTATTCCTGGGAGGAGATCGTGCCGCCGTCCTCCCGGAACGATGACGACCGCTGCTTCCAGACCATTTACCTGGATTACAACCGGTTCATGTCGGATTCGGTCCTGGCCTGCTATAGGGGAGAGTATGAAGCCATACGCCGGTATTCCCCGGATGTTCCCATTACGACGAACCTGATGGGAGTCTTTAAGCCCCTGGATTATACAAAATGGGCGAAGTACATGGATGTGATTTCCTGGGACAGCTACCCGCCCCTGGACGCCGTGAACGCCAATATAGCCATGCGTCACGATCAAATGCGGGGACTCAAGAACGGCCAGCCGTTCATGCTGATGGAGCAGACTCCGAGCCAGCAGAACTGGATGCCGTACAACAGCCTCAAACGGCCCGGCGTCATGCGCCTGTGGAGCTATCAGGCCGTCGCCCGGGGGGCGGACACAGTCATGTTCTTCCAGATGCGCCGCTCCATCGGCGCCTGCGAAAAATACCACGGCGCCGTTATCGACCATTGTGGACACGAGAATACCCGGGTCTACCGGGAATGCGCCCAACTGGGGAGGGAGCTGAAAAAGCTGGGAAGCCGCATTCTGGATTCCAGAATTCATTCGAAAGCCGCCATCCTGTTTGACTGGGAAAACTGGTGGGCAGTGGAGCAGTCCAGTGGTCCAAGCGTATTGATCAAATATATCGAGCAGGTGGATAAATATCATAAGGCCTTCTATGACAGGAATATCGCCGTTGACGTGGTTAGCCCGGAAAGCGACCTGAGCGGGTATTCCATCGTTGTGGCCCCGTTGTTCTATATGGTCAAAAACGGAGTGGCGGAACGCCTCGAAGCTTTTGTGGAAAACGGAGGCACTTTTGTGACGACCTTCTTCAGCGGCCTGGTGGATGAAAACGATCTTGTGGTCCTCGGCGGGTATCCCGGCAGGCTGCGCCGGCTGATGGGCATCTGGGTGGAGGAATTCGACGCGCTCCTGCCCGATATGGCCAATTCCATGGAATTCGAAGAACCGTTCGGCCAGATGGGAAAATCCTATAAATGCGGAATGCTGTGCGACCTGATCAATCCCGAAAGCGCGCGTACGCTGGCCATCTATGGAACGGACTTCTATGCGGGACGGCCCGCGCTCACGGAAAACAGCTTTGGAAAGGGCAAGGCCTACTATATTGCTTCCAATCCCGAGGAAAGCTTGGTTGCCGGCTTCATCGGCAGCCTGTGCGCCGCAAAGGGACTGAAAGCGCCGCTGGAGGTTCCGGAGGGAGTGGAAGTCACCCTGCGGGAGAAGGAAGGCAACCAGTTCCTTTTTGTACTGAACCATAACGGCGGCAGTGTGGAAATCGATCTCGGGGCAGCCCTGCGGACCGATCTGCTGACGGACCGGAAGCTGAGCGGCCGGTTTGAGCTGGAGAGCAAGGGCGTTTTGATTCTGGAATGACCGGACGAGGGCTGGCTAAGTAGTATTCATGCGTTTGCCAGAGAGGATGTAAATATATATACACCACGGGCTACAATAGACGGATAGGGTGAAGCAAGCGGACAGGACAAAGGAAGCGGATGCGGTAAATAAGGCAAGTTAAAGAAGAAGGGTGAAGGAAAGAACACGAAGGCACGAACGCCTCAGGGATGAAGCCGACAGGGGCCGCTTGTTTCGATCCTGTTTTAAAGCACCTGCTGCAGTGGTTCTACTCCACCACCAAAGCACAGTTCAGCATAGAAGTCCTGTCTCCCGGGTCTTTCCAGTCGCTCTTCATAGCACTCGTGCCAGGCAGCTTGGCTTCGAAGCATGAAACAGGATGCTCAACAAGCAGCCCCTGCCGTTTCTTACAGCAAGCGCCTTCGCAGATCGCTTCGAAGTCACATGTGGGCAAGAAGCAAAGGGGCCTCAAGCTTATGCTTGCGAAGGATTTGTGTGCAAAAAATCAACTTTGGGCCAACGATAGTTAACATAATCTTGAATTTAATACCATTACAGCACAGAAATGAACTGAAACTCACTGAAAAGCGGAATCTTTCCTTAAATACCTGGCCCAAAGCTGAAATTTTGTACACAAAGCTCGTAAAAGCTCCGGGGGTTCCCGCTTTTCGCCTATCTACTCGCCCGTCGACCCGCACGATACTCCGCCTTATCCGCCTATTGCGGTCCTATTCTTTTTTTGCTGCGCGAAAGCTTGTTCTGCGGCCTTTTCCGAGGCCGGATAGATTGCACGATATTGCAGACAATAAAGAACAACTTAAATAGTGCGAGGGGGGACGGAAAATTTGGAGAAGCTGGAGCTTAAAACGCTGGATGAAAGCTTGCTGGAATGTCCCGACATCATTCGGAAAAAGGTGCTTGTGGACGGAGGCTGCGAAGCCTGGTTTTTCTTTATCGGGGCTATGGTGGACATGGATCTGGTCCAGAGGGATTTCATCCGGCCCATTATGACCATGCCCCTGGATAAATTGACGGATCCGGATGTGATCCTGAAGCTTCCCAGCAAGGGGGCCAAGCTGCTCTACGATAATCCGGAAATGATTGAGAACATTCTGGCTGGGAACACGGTCTTCTTTTGTGAAGAGCTGCCCCTGGCAATTTCCTGCACTTTAACGGACAAGGACAAAAGAAGCATAGAAGAACCTATGGTGGAAAAAAATATCCGCGGTCCCCATGAAGGCTTTATCGAACTGCTGGAGACCAATTTGTCCATTTTGCGCAGGAAAATCAAGAACGACCGGTTGAAATTCAAGATCATCACCCTGGGGGAGCAGACTCATCAAAAGGTGGCCATTGCCTTTATGGAGGGGATTGCAAACCGTGAAATAGTGGACGGCCTGTACAAAAAAATCAGTGAAATTGAAATTGACGGGCTGTTAGCGGTCGGGTATGTCGAGCAATTTATCAATTCCCATCCCTACTCTATTTTCCCGCAGTTTTTATCCACAGAGAGGCCCGATCGGGCAATGGCGGCGCTGCTGGAGGGAAGGATCGTGGTCCTGCAGGAGGGAACGCCGGTGGTCCTGATTGCCCCGGTCAATTTCATCTCCTTCTTCCAGGCGCTGGATGATTACAGCACTTCCTGGATTCATGGCTCCTTTCTGAGAATGGTCCGGGTTGTGGCGCTGGTGATTGCCGTAACATTTCCGTCGCTGTATATAGCGGTCACTTCCTTTCACTATTACGTGGTTCCGCTGGATCTGCTGATCACGCTGGCGGAGTCCAGGTCCAGGGTTCCGTTTCCGCCGGTCATTGAAGTCCTCATCCTGGAGGCCATTGTCGAGATGATCCGGGAAGCCGCCGTACGGCTGCCGACCTATATCGGCACGGCGATAAGCGTATTTGCCAGCCTGGTTATAGGCACTGCCGTGGTGGAAGCAGGGATCGTCAGCAATATCCTGATCATCATCGTTGCCGCCTCTGCGGTTGCCTCCTATGTGATCCCCTCCTTCGACATGTCCATGGCGATCCGGATCCTGCGGTTTGCCTTTACCTTTGCCGCCGCGGTTTTCGGCATCATCGGCATTGTAATCTGCGCGGGGATGATGCTGGTGCACCTGGTCTGCATGGAATCTCTTGGCCAGCCCTATTTCGAGCCTTTATCCCCCTTTGTCGGCAGAGAACTGAAGGATCTGTTCGTGAGGTTCCCGCTCACGACGCTGAAAAAACGGCCGAGGAGTGTGAAGACGGAAAACAGATACCGGAGGGGAGCACGTGGAAGGCAATAATTCGATCAAATCCGTTCAGATGGGATTCATCACCTTTATTACCCAGACCGGCGTAGGGATCATCATGCTTCCGTCCGAGATCGCGGAAACGTCCGGACATGACGGCTGGATACCGGTTCTTCTGACCGGTTTGCTCATCGCTCTTGTCTGCGGGATTCTTGTGGCACTGCTGAGAAGATACTCGAATAAAGCGATTTATGACATCAACCGTTTTCTTTTCGGGAAAGTGGTGGGGACCCTTTTCAACGCCCTGCTTGTTTTGTACCTGCTAACGGCAGCCGTTATGGGTTCGGAGCTTTTCGTCTATTTCATACGGATAGCCCTGCTGGACGAAACTCCCCAGTGGGCATTGGCCCCCTTTATCATCCTGCCGTCCTTCTATCTGGTATGGTACGGGCTGAAGTATGTCAGCCGGTTTCTTTATATTACCATATATTCCTATATCCCGATCGTGATTTTGGTGATCATCCTGTTGAAAGAGGCGAGGATTTCTTTTCTCCTGCCGGTGGGGGAAGCAGGAGTGAACGGGATTCTAGCGGGCTTCCAGGACAGCTTCCTTGCCTTCCTGGGCTTTGAACTGATCGTTTTTTTCTACCCCTATATCACAGACCGTGAAAAAGCGATGAAATCCCAACTGCTTGCAGTTCTGGCATCCACGCTTTTTTTCCTGATTATGGTCGTCGCCTCGACTGCTGTTTTCGGGGAGAATTTTCTGCGGGTATTGATCCTGCCGTTTTTCAACATGTCCAGGATATACAACGCACCGATCCTGGAAAGGGTGGACCTTTACATCACCGCCTTCTGGTTCCTGCCCCTGGCCTGCTCCGTCCGGGCATACATATTTGCGGCATTTGACGGGCTGAACAAGGTATTCAAGGTGAAAAAGACCAAATGGATCTACGTTTCCTTTTTTGTGGTCCTGCTCGTCCTAAGCGGCCTTCTGAAAAGCATAAACCAGCTTTTTGCCGTCATGGACGCGACCGGCTACGTGGGGGCCGGAATAATAGCGTTTTTGATCCTGTGCTTTTTCCTTTCCTTTATACGGAAGAAGGGAGTGGTTTGAAATGAAGGCGTTTAAAAGGACGATGATCCCTGTTTTATGCGTGGTTCTGCTGGGACAAAGCGGCTGCTGGAGCCAGAAGCTGTTCGAGGATATCGGCTTTATTCTCCAGATGGGGCTGGAATCCGCGCCGGACAACAGGATTCAGCTATCCGTCACCTCTCCTGTTGTCGAAACCGGTGTAGAAGAGAAGGTGGAATTTGAGTATACTACGGTGGAAAGCCTGATCCGCTCCTCCCGGGAAAAAATACGGAACGTATCCGGCAAAATGCTCCAGGGAGGCAAGATCCAGCATTTGTATTTTTCCAGGGAACTGGCTGAAAAAGGGATACAGGAATATATGGAAATCTTCCTGCGGGATCCGGAAAATCCGCTGCTGGCAAATATCATGGTGGTGGATGGCAGTCCCAAGGAAATGATGGAGGCGAGCCTGCAGTTCAAAGACAAGGCCAGACCGGGAATTTATGTCGCCAAGCTGATCGAGGACGCCCACAACCGTTTTGCGGCGCCGGAAGCAAGAATATTCAACTACGTCATATGGTACCACTCGGGAACCATCGATCCGATAACCACTTTCATCCAATACGGCGACCAGGACATCCGGATGGCAGGAACGGCCCTGTTCAGCGGGGATAAAATGGTGGGAACCATCAATGTGGACCAGACCATGCTGCTGAATGCGCTCAGGGGAAAATGCCGCCAGTTGGAATATGTGTACCGGGGAATGGTTCCCGGGGAAAATACGGCGGATCTCAAAAAGGGTGCCGTGTTCCATGTCATCCATCCGAAGTGCCGGTTTGAAATTTGTACGGATGGGGATAGGCCTGTCATAAAAGTAAAATTTAAAAGCGAGGTTGCCCTGGATGAGGATGCGGGGCCTCACGGCCTGGAGAAGGAAGAGGTTCAGAAGGACCTGGAGAAAATCCTGGAGGAATCCATGGAAAAAGATATCCTGGCGCTTTTGAAGCACCTGCAGGAAGTCGGTTCGGATCCCATCGGTTTTGGGGAAATCCTTCGGGCAAAGCAGAATGCCTACTGGAAATCGGTCAATTGGAAGGAAAAATATAAAACTGCAGAATTCACCGTAGAGGTGAAGGTGAATCTGAATACCTACGGAACTATAAGCTGATATTAGCCGCGAGCATATAGAAAGCAAGCAGACATAGGTCTCAAGCAGGTATGAGCAGCCTGCAAACGGTACCGGTACTCCTTACGATAAGCATTTATTGTAATACGATAAATCAGGTGGTATACTGTTGTCAGTATTTTAGCGAGTCCTGAAAAGGGTAGTCGAGGTGTGCAATGAAGAGAGGAATCGTCATTTTTCTAAGGTTCGCCGTAGCCGTCATCGGCCTTGCCGTACTCCTGCTGTGCGTTTTCTGGGTTCCCGCTCTGGCGGAGCGCGCCGCGAACGTGTACCTGGAGTTTCAATCCCTGAAATACCCTGTCGTCCTGGCCGTATTTCTCACTACCATCCCATTCTATCTCGCGGTTTATCAAACGATGAAGCTCCTGCACCTGATCGAGCATAAAAACGCCTTTTCCGAAATGGCGGTGGCCGCTTTGAAAAACATCAAGCAGCTTGCCATGGCGGAGGTCGTCCTGTATGTGCTCGGGCTGGCCGCCCTGGCCCTGCGGAAGGCCTTGCATCCCGGAATCGCGCTGATGGTCGGGGCAATCGTCTTTGCCGCCCTGACGATCTCCCTTTTCGCGGCGCTGCTGCAGGAATTGCTTAGCAACGCGCTGGAAATCAAGGCGGAAAACGACCTGACCGTTTGAGGTGATGAGATGGCTATCATAATAAACATAGACGTAATGCTGGCAAAGCGGAAAATGAGCGTAACGGAGCTGGCGGAAAAGGTCGGGATCACCATGGCCAACCTGTCCATCCTGAAAAACGGAAAGGCGAAGGCCATCCGGATTTCGACCCTGAATGCGATATGCGAGGCGTTGGACTGCCAGCCGGGGGATGTCCTGGAGTACAGCCCGGAGCCACGGGATTAAAAAATCATGTATACATGGAGATACAATTGACAAACATTTTGAAATCTGATAGCATTACTTAAAAATCACCAAATGCAATGACAGGGACAACACACCGCATTCCCGTTGCTTCAGAGAGCTGTCGGCCGCTGAAAGACAGCGCACGGAGCTGATGTGGACTCCCCCTTGAGCAACTGTCCAAAAGCGCCGGAGGAACGTGGGCCGGGCGAGTAGGTGCAGCCGGAGCTCCCACCGTTAAAAGGGAAGGGATTTGTCGAGGAACGGCCGAATCGGTTCCGGTTCGCCGACAGATGCCGGCGAGCGGGTATGAAACATACCAATCGGAGTGGTACCACGGAAGTTAAAGCTTTCGTCTCTGGCAGAAATGCCAAAGACGGGGGCTTTTATTTTTTATAAAATTCAGGAGGGAACCGTATGAAAATTGCATTTTCCACATTAGGCTGTCCGGATTTCAGCTGGAGCGACATCTATTCCATGGCCAAGGACTTCGGCTTTGACGGCATCGAAATCCGCGGGCTCGGAAATGAAATCTTTGCCGTGCAGGCCCAGCCGTTCACCGAGGCTCAGCTCCCGCACACCATCCAGAAGCTTTCGGAGCTGCGCATCGAAATACCCTGCCTTTCTTCCGGCTGCTGCCTGAAGTATACGGATAAGGCGGAGGAAAACCACAACGAGATCGTACAGTACATCCAGCTGGCATCCAAACTCGGCACTCCCTATATCCGCATCCTTGCTGACCGGGAACCGCAGCCCGAGGGAGAAGTGGACGACGAGGCCATCCTGGCTGCTCTGAAGCGCCTGGCTCCCATAGCGGAAGAAAAAGGCGTCACCCTGCTGGTGGAAACAAACGGCGTCTATTCCGACACGGCGCGCCTGTGCAAGCTGCTGGACCATATTGCCAGCGATGCGGTGGCCGCCCTGTGGGATATGCACCATCCATACCGCTTCGCCGGCGAGAAGCCGGGCAAAACGGTCCAGAATCTCGGCGCATACATCAAATATGTGCATACCAAGGATTCCGTCGTGGAAAACGGCGCGATCAAATATCGCATGATGGGCGAAGGCGACCTGCCCATCGATGAAATGATGAAGGCGCTCCGTTCCATCAACTTTGAGGGGTATGTTTCCCTGGAGTGGGTAAAACGCTGGGCCGCCGACCTGGACGACGCCGGCGTCGTCTTCCCGAACTTTGCCAACTACATGGGCCGGTACAATGAACAAAGTGCGGCAAAGGGACGCCTGTTCTACAATAACGCCAAAACAGGGAAATACGTCTGGGAGAAGGACTCCCTCATCGACCTGACCTTCCCTCAGGTGCTGGACCGTATGGTGGATGAGTTCCCGGACCAGTATGCGTTCCGCTATACGACCATGGATTATACCAGGACCTACTCCCAGTTCCGGGATGACGTGGATACCTTTGCCCGGTCGCTGATCGCGCTGGGGGTCAAGCCCGGCGACCATGTCTCCATCTGGGCGACCAACGTTCCCCAGTGGTACATTACCTTCTGGGCGGCGACCAAGATCGGGGCGGTCCTTGTAACCGTGAATACGGCATATAAGATTTATGAGGCCGAATACCTGCTCCGCCAGTCGGATACCCATACGCTGGTCCTGATCGACGGTTTCAAGGATTCCAATTATGTGGGGATCATCAAGGAGCTGTGCCCCGAGTTGGAAACGGCCGAGGCAGGGAAACCGCTCCATTTGAAGCGCCTTCCCTTCCTGCGCAACATTATTACGGTGGATTCGAAGCAGCCGGGCTGCCTCACCTGGGACGAAGCCATCGCCCTGTCCGAAAAGGCTTCCATACTGGAAGTTTACCGCCGTGCTCTTTCCCTTAACAGGCACGACGTATGCAACATGCAGTACACCTCCGGCACGACGGGCTTCCCGAAAGGTGTCATGCTCACCCATTACAATGTCGTCAACAACGGCAAGAACATCGGGGACTGTATGGACCTGTCCACCGCGGACCGCATGATGATCCATGTCCCCATGTTCCACTGCTTCGGCATGGTGCTGGCTATGACGGCTTCCATGACCCACGGCGTCACCATGTCCCCGATGCCCCATTTCTCCCCGAAGCTGTCCCTGGAGTGCATCAACAGGGAAAAGATCACGGCGTTCCATGGCGTTCCCACCATGTTTATCGCCATGCTGGAGCATGAGGACTTTGCAAAGACCGATTTCTCCCATATGCGGACCGGCATCATGGCAGGGAGTCCGTGCCCGGTCAAGGTCATGCAGGACGTGGTCGATAAGATGAACATGAAGGAGATCACGATCGTGTTCGGCCAGACCGAGTCTTCTCCGGGATGCACCCAGAGCCGCGTGGACGATTCGCTGGCGCTGCGCGTGAACACGGTGGGGCGTGCGCTGCCGGGTGTCGAGTGCAGGATCGTAGATCCTGAAACCAACCAGGTCCTGCCGCCGAATACGGACGGCGAATTTGTGGCAAGGGGCTACAACATCATGAAGGGGTATTACAAGATGCCCGAGGCCACCGCTGCCGCCATCGACGAGGAGGGCTGGCTGCACACCGGGGATATGGCGCGGATGGATGAGCACGGGTATTTCAAGATCACCGGCCGCATCAAGGACATGATCATCCGCGGCGGCGAGAATATTTACCCGAAGGAGATCGAGGATTTCCTCTATACCCATCCGAAGGTCAAGGACGTCCAGGTCATCGGCGTGCCGGACAAACAATACGGCGAGGAGATCATGGCCTGTGTCATCCTGAGGGATGGCGTAGAGGTGACGGCCGACGAATTGAAGGACTACTGCCGTACCCACATGGCAAAACACAAGACGCCGCGGTATATCGAATTTGTCCACGAATTCCCGATGAACGCGGCCGGCAAGATCATGAAATACAAGATGCGCGAGTGGGCGGTTGAAAAGCTGGGCCTGCAGGCCGCGGCCAAAATCGTTACGGCCTGATGCACAGGAGCCGGGCTGCATGAACCGGCATGTTCTATTGGCATGAAGCGGAGCTGACGCTGATATTGCGGCAGTGTAATTCGAAGCGGAGCGGTTGCTTTTTGTGGGGGTCCATGAAGAGCAGCCGCTTCTGAACATTACATGAAGTTCCGGCATTGACTCTGCCAAGCGGCCGGAGCATCGCCAGGGGCTGGTGATTAATCAACCAGCATTTCTTTTATGATGTTTTTCACTTCAGCGATCTGCTCCTCTTCAAGCCTGCCCATTTTGTTTTCAAGCCTTGATTTATCCACGCATCTGATTTGATCAAGGACGATCCAGCATGTCCTGCCGCCCAAGGACACTTCGACACGGGTGGGGTAATTTTTGGATGTCGATGTCAACGGAGCGATGATGATCGTGTTGATGTTATGATTCATTTCATCTGGCGATATGACTGCGCATGGCCTTGTTTTTTTCAACTCGGAACCTTTTGTCGGTTCAAGGTCGATCCAATAAATATCGTATTGATTTATTACCATTTCCAATCCTCCAGAGCAGCGTCCAAGGTGTCATCGATAATCAATTTATCGTCGCCGTTCTTCCTCATTTCTTTAAACTTCTCATCCCAGTTTTTTCTCGGCTTTGAGACAGGAACAATTATGATTCTCCCATCCTGGACTTCCATATCGACTTTATCCGTAATCTGGCAATCTTTCAAAAACACCGCGGGAATCCGTATTCCTTTGGAATTTCCTATTTTAACTACATCAGCCAACATTATATCACCACCTTGGGTTATTACATAGTAATTACATTATACCATCTGTCTTTTGCAAAGGCAACAGTTTCAATCAATGAAATATTTCCAACAATATTATCCGAGAAATGCAAAAATAAATAGTATGCGACAGCAAAAAACGAGCCGCATTTGCATTGGAAAACGAAACGATCAAATACCGCATGGTGAGCGAAGGCCGGCCCGCGAAGCGAAGCGCATTCCGTAGGGATCGCCGGCAAAAGGACAGATGGCATGAAATCGGATTTGCAATCATAGGATTAATACTTGAAGCTCCTTGTTATAGTACGGCACGAAATGGTAAATTATAATTGATCTGGAGAAATGGAATTTCATGGTCTGTCAGGATCCGGGTTTATGTGGATAAAGGAAGGGAACGGCGGATGAAGTATTATTTTGAGGAAATCGATGCGGTGCTGAAGGAGCAGGAATCCGCAAAACGGGGCCTTGAACCTGCCGAGGCGGCGGTTCGGCTTGAACGGCAGGGCCTGAACAAGCTGGCCGAGGGAAGGAAGAAATCCGTCCTGCAGCGGCTCCTGGAGCAATTGAAGGACCCCATGGTGATCATCCTGGTCGCTGCCGCCATTCTATCCGGAGCGGTAGGAGAGCTTGCGGACACCATCATCATCCTGGCGGTGGTCCTTCTCAATTCCATATTGGGCGTCGTGCAGGAAGGAAAGGCCGAGAAGGCGATCGAGGCCCTACAGAGGATGTCGTCTCCCTATTCCAGGGTGCGGCGGGGCGGGACGGTCGTCCAGGTCAAATCGGAAGAGCTGGCGCCCGGCGATATCGTGCTGTTGGAAGCCGGCGACGCCGTGCCCGCGGATATGAGGCTTATTGAGGCGTCCAGCCTGAAAATAGAGGAAGCGTCCCTGACCGGCGAGTCCGTCCCGTCGGAAAAATACAGCCGTTCCATTGCGGCGGACGAAAGGGACATCCCTCTCGGCGACCGGCATAACATGGCGTATATGGGCACCAATGCGGTATATGGGCGCGGCGAGGGCGTTATCGTCCGGACCGGGATGTCCACGGAAATGGGCAAAATCGCGGGGATCCTTTCCGACACCGGAGAGGAAAAAACACCGCTTCAAAGGACGCTGGCCGGATTGAGCCGCATTTTGAGCATCGGCGTGCTGGGCATATGCGTATTCATCTTCCTGTTCGGCGTGCTGCGCAACGGCGGCTTTACAGGCGCCGCCGTCCTGGACACGTTCCTGCTGGCGATCAGCCTGGCCGTTGCGGCAATACCGGAAGGGCTTGTGGCCGTCGTCACGGTGGTGCTGTCCATTGGAGTAACCAAAATGTCGAAGCGCAACGCCATCATCCGGAAGCTGACGGCAGTGGAGACCCTGGGCTGCACGCAGGTGATCTGCTCCGACAAGACGGGCACTTTGACGCAGAACAAAATGACCGTGGTCGATACCTTTGGCGATGTACAGAGACTGGCTATTGCTATGGCGCTCTGCAATGACGCGTCCCTGTCGGAGGAGTCCGGCGAGGTGGTCGGGGAGCCGACGGAGAGCGCCCTCGTCCGTTTCGCAGCGGACCGGGGGATCAAAAAGCCGGAGTTGGAGGGAATCCTGCCGCGGGTTGCGGAGGCGCCCTTCGATTCGGTGCGGAAGATGATGTCCACGATCCATAGCGACCCGGACGGCAAGGTAGTTCAGTACACGAAGGGAGCGCCGGACGAGCTTCTCAAAAAGTGCTCCCGCATCCTGATGCCGGAAGGAGAAGCACCCCTGACCGACGAACTCAGAAAGCGGATCCTGGATGAAAACAGGAGAATGGCCGGCGGGGCGCTGCGCGTCCTTGGCGCCGCGCTGAAGGTGACGGAACGGGCGCCGGAAGATCCGTCGCCGGAGAAGGTGGAAAGAGAGCTCACCTTCATTGGCCTGACCGGCATGATCGACCCGGTAAGGCCGGAAGCAAAGGCGGCCATCGAAGAATGCCGGCACGCCGGCATCAAGCCCGTCATGATCACCGGGGACCACAAGGACACGGCGGTGGCCATCGCAAGGGAGCTCGGGATCATCGCCGACAGCAGCCAGGCCATTACCGGACTGGAACTGTCCGAGCTTTCCGACGGGGAGTTTGAACGGAATATCGGAAGGTACGGCGTATATGCCCGTGTTCAGCCGGAGCACAAGGTGCGGATCGTCAGGATGTGGAAAAAGCTCGGCAGGATCACGGCGATGACCGGCGACGGCGTCAACGACGCCCCGGCCCTCAAATCCGCCGACATCGGCGTCGGAATGGGCATTACCGGAACGGATGTTTCGAAAAATGTTTCCGACATGGTTCTGGCGGACGATAATTTTGCATCCATTGTTTCCGCGGTGGAGGAAGGACGCCGGATCTACGATAATATCCGCAAGGCGATCCAGTATCTGCTTTCCTCCAACCTGAGCGAGGTGGTGGCCTTGTTTGCGGCAACCGTCATGAATTTTCGCCTGTTCACCCCGATCCATATCCTGTGGATCAACCTGGTAACGGATTCCCTGCCGGCAATCGCCCTCGGTATGGAAAAAGCGGAGGAGGATATCATGCAAAAGCCGCCGCGCAGCGCGAAGGAAGGCATTTTTGCCAACGGCCTGGGGGTCGGCGTGATTTGTCAGGGCCTTCTTATAGCCGTGTTTACGCTGGCTTCCTTCCTGATCGGAAACAGGCGCTCCCATATCACCGGCATGACGATGGCCTTTTTAACGATGTCAACCTGTGAGGTCTTCCAGGCCCTGAACCTTCGTTCCAGGACGAAGTCGATCTTCCGGCTGAAAACCCATAACCTGTTTTTGCTGGGCGCCATGGTGGTCTCCTTTGCCCTGACGCTGCTGGTCCTCTATATACCCGGCGTCAACAGCGCCTTTAATCTCACACCGCTGCCGGCGGAATACCTGTTTGCCGGGATTGGTATTGCATTTTTGATCATTCCCGTTGTAGAATTGGTTAAGCCCATAATGCGATTTTTTGATAAAACCGGAGGGAGAATGATATGAACTGGTTACGCAATTTCATGAACGGAAGGTACGGAGTTGACCGGCTTTCTTTCGCACTGCTCATCCTTTCGATGCTGCTTACGCTGTTTGGCAGCTTTCTGCATATCCCGGTACTGGTATATGTGAGCTATATTCCCATCGGACTGATTGTGTACAGGACCCTGTCCAAAAACGTCAACCGGAGGAGCCTGGAGAATCAAAAGTTTTCCATGCTGATCAGCCCGGCCTGGTCCTGGGTGAAGAAGAAACAGGTCCGCCTGGCGGAACAGAAGACCCACCGGTTTTTCAAATGCCGGAACTGCCATGCGGAATTGCGGCTGCCCAAGGGCAAAGGCAAGATCATTGTTACCTGTCCCAAATGCAAAACGGAGTTCTCCGCCAGGACATGACCGCGGAATCCGGCGGACCGGGCAAGAGCAAGGAATGAGGTGTGGGAATGACTGATTTGTTGATCAAATGGTTTGTCAAAAACCATCAGGATGTTGAGAATCCGCGTGTCCGGGAGGAGTATGGAAAATTTGCGGGGATTGTGGGAATCGGAACGAACTTTCTCCTTTTCCTGATCAAAATAACCGTCGGCACTCTTTTCAACAGCATCTCCATAACAGCGGACGCGGTAAACAACCTGTCGGATTCGGGCTCCTCCGTCGTCACCGTGGTAGGCTTTAAGATCGCGGGAAAACCGGCCGATGCCAAGCACCCGTTCGGGCATGCCCGCATGGAGTATATTTCCGGCCTGATCGTCTCCTTCGTGATCCTTCTTTTGGGCGTCCAGTTGATCCAGAGTTCGGCGGGCAAAATCCTGCATCCTCAAACCGCCCGGTTTTCCTGGCTGACGATCCTGGTCCTCGCCATTGCCATCCTCCTCAAGCTGTGGCAGTGCCTGTTCTACCGGACGGTGGGCAGGAGGATCCATTCCACGGCGCTGACGGCAACCTCCATGGACAGCCGGAACGACATCCTGGCGACCTCCTCCGTTCTGGCTGCCGCGCTGATTACCAAATGGACCGGCTTCAACCTGGACGGCTATATGGGCGTCGTTGTGGCGCTGTTTATCCTGGCGTCCGGAATCCGGCTGGTCATGGATACCGCCAGCCCTCTTCTGGGAAATGCGCCTTCGGAAGAACTGGTCGGGAAAATATATAAAAAAATCCTGGGGTATGAGGGGATCATCGGCCTGCACGATCTGAACGTCCACAACTACGGCGTCGCCACCTGCTTTGCATCGGTCCACTGCGAGGTATGCGCGGAGCAGGACATCATGGTCAGCCATGACATCATCGACAACATCGAGAGGGATTTCCTGAAGGACATGGGCATCCATATGGTGATCCATCTCGACCCGGTTGTGACCGAGGATGAACGGGCAAACGAGTTGAAGGAGGCGGTAAGGGGGCTGATCGCCGGCCTTTCCCCGGAGATCGGGATGCACGATTTCAGGATGGTCCGGGGGATAACCCATTCCAACCTCATTTTTGACATCGTCACCCCTTATGGATTTTCCCTGTCCGATGAAGAGCTGGTCCGGCGCATCACGGATGAAATACACAAAATGGACCCCAATCTCCATGCCGTCATAACGGTTGATCATGATTCCGTAACGGACCGAATCCACCTCCAGGGCTAAAGCCCTCCTTTGAGGATGGATTGACAGGGTCCATCTCTTTTTGTATAATTTATATGAACACGTTCATATAAATAGGTAGAGGGATTGGAAATGCCAAAACGAATCGAAAATTTAAGGGAAGCCATTTTATCCGCCGCAAAAGAGGCTCTTCTGGCAGAGGGCTATGATAAGCTGAGCCTGCGAGGCGTTGCCAGACAATGCGGGGTTGCTGTCGGCACGCTCTACAACTATTTTCCCTCCAAACTGGACATGACGGCGGCCATCATGCTGGACGACTGGAAGGACCGGCTCGCCCGGATGAATTCCGGCTGCGGTCAGGCTTCAAGCGTTGAAGACGGCATCCGAAGCATTTATTCCAACCTGCGGGAGTATGCGCTGCTGTATCAGGACACCTGGAACATGGCCATAAGCTCGAAAGAGGTCAGGGAGGAGCTGGCCAACGGCAGGAGCAGGCATCTGATGCTGGTGGAGCAGTTGGAAAGAGTGGTCGGCAAGCTGTTCGAACGGTTTGGCGTATCCTGCGGCCCCTTTTTGCCGAATTTCATTGCAACCTCGCTTCTGGCGTATATTTTAATACCGGATTTCGATTATGAACCCCTCGGGGAAGTATACAAAAAGCTGATCTGAAAGAAAAGGAATCTGCAGGAGGTGGAGAGCAGCGATGAAAGTGGTTTTGGCAGGCGCATTCGGCAAATTGGGCGCCGACATCCTGAAGGAGTTGACAAGCCGGGGCTTTGAGGTGGTTGCGGCCGATAAGGTTCCCGGGGAGGCGGAAGGGTCCGGCGGATACTCGACCCGGCTCATCGACGTGACAAGGCCGAAAACGCTGGAAGGGCTGTGTGACGGCGCGGATGCGGTCATTTCAACAGTCGGCCTGACAGGGGCCAGCAAAACGGTCACCCATTACGATATCGATCTGGAAGGGAATAAGAACCTGCTTTCGGAAGCGAAGAGGGCAGGCGTGAGGAAATTTATCTATATCTCCGTCCTGAAGGCGGAGACGGATCCCTCCATTCCCATGCTGGACGCCAAGAACAAGTTTGAAGCGGAATTGAAAAGAAGCGGCATTCCGTATATGATCTACCGGCCGACAGGATATTTCTACGATATTGCAAGGGTGTTCCTGTCCATGGTGGAAAAGGGACAGGTGAACCTGCTTGGCCGAAAGGATGTCCGGGCAAATGTAATCGATACGTCCGATCTGGCCCGGTATATTGTCGAGCACATGGAGGATAGCGGCAAGACCGTTTCAATCGGCGGAATGGAAACCTATTCCTACGCGGAGATCGCCGCCCTGTTTTTCCAGGCAGCCGGCAAGCCGCCCATAATCAAACGGGTCCCTGCGGTGCTCTTCGATCTGCTGGCCCTGACGGCAAAGCTCCGGAAGACGGGCCGATATGCCGTTATCCGGTTTTCGAAATGGACGCTGAGCCGGGATATGGTCGGCGAAACCTGTTATGGCCGGTCCAGCTTCAAGGAATATATCAAAACCTGCTACCGAAGGGATGATGGTCAATGACGTTTTCGGAAGCCGTCCAAGCGGCGTTTCCACCCCTTTTTTTATTCCTCTTTCTTGCCGGTGCGGTAGTGACGGCACTGGGCTTTGTCAAGTTCGTTTACTTTTTGAGCGTGGGCTACGGGTTGTCCATCGCCGCCCTGGCGGTTGTCATCGGCGCTTTCTGCTTTCCGTCCCTTTCCCTGGCTGCCATCATACAACTGTCGCTGCTGCTGATTTACGGCGTTAGACTGGGTGGTTTCCTTTTGGCAAGGGAGCTGAAATCCGCTGCGTACAAAGTGGAAATGGGTGAAACGGACGGTATCGGAAAACGGATGACTTTCCCCGTAAAGGCAATCATCTGGCTTGCCTGCGCCTTTCTATACTGCGCACAGGTATCGCCGGCGCTTTACCGCGCCGTGGCGGAGCAGGAAGGAAGGTCCATGGAGACGGGCGTCTGGATTCTCGCCGGTATCCTGATTATGGCGGCGGGGGTACTTCTGGAAGCGTTTGCGGACCGGCAAAAATCCAGGGCCAAGCGGACCAACCCGAAACGCTTCTGCTCCGACGGCCTTTACAAATACGTACGCTTTCCCAATTATCTCGGAGAAATCCTGTTCTGGACCGGGATGGCAGTTTCCGGCGCCGATATCTACCATGGCTGGGCGCAGTGGACCGTCGTCCTGCTCGGCTACGGATGTATTCTCTACGTCATGATGGATGGGGCGAAGCGCCTGGAAGCCAAACAAAACCAACGGTATGGGGCGGGTGAGGAATACAAAAGATATGTTGCGTCTACGCCCAAATTGTTTCCGTCCCTCAAGGCCGGAAAGGAGGCTCATCATGAGCAGATCAACGATAAGCGGGCAAAAGAAAAAAGCGGGTAGGGCGGCTTCCGCAATTCCGCATGCAATAGTTGGAATGAAAATTTCTCTCCCGATGGATGATTTTTATCGAAAATGATGTTAAGATGTTATTGTCTTTTTTAGAGGGAGGGTAAAGCATTGAACAAAGCAGAGGTTTTGGGGAGATGGACGAAGGAAAAGTCCGAGGAGCTTTATGGGATAAAAAACTGGGGAGCCGGCTACTTTTCCATATCCGAGAACGGAGAGGTCCTGGTGAGCCCCTACAAGGACGATGATTCGGCTGCGATCAGCCTGATGGATATAATCTCCGGCGTCCGGGAGCGCGGGCTGGACATGCCGGTGCTTCTGCGGTTTGAAAATCTGCTGGACTCGCAGATTTCCTACCTGAACAATTCGTTCCGGAAAGCCATGAAAAAGCTGGATTACAAGGGGGAATACCGCGGCGTCTACCCGATAAAGGTCAATCAGCAGCAGCAGGTCGTGGAAGAGGTGACCCGGTTCGGACAACGGTACCACCATGGCCTGGAGGTGGGAAGCAAGGCGGAGCTGATCGCGGCGCTTTCCCTGATGAAGGATAAGGAAGCCTGCCTGATCTGCAACGGCTACAAGGACGAAGAATTTATCGACCTGGGGCTTTACGCGGTCAAAATGGGTTTTCGCTGCTTCTTTGTCATCGAGATTCCGGGAGAACTGGATCTCATTATGGAACGTTCGCAGGCTTTGGGCGTGCAGCCCAACATCGGCATACGGATCAAGCTTTCCGCCAAGGCCGGGGGCCATTGGACGGAGTCCGGAGGGGACAGGAGCATATTCGGCCTGAACATGTCCCAGCTGATTTCCATGGTGGACACCCTCAAGGAAAAGAATATGCTGGGTTCGCTCAAGCTGCTCCATTACCATCTCGGCTCGCAGATCCCCAATATCCGGGATATCCGCTCCGCCGTGCTGGAAGCGGCGCGGGTCTATGCGGAGCTTGTCAGGGAGGGCGCTCCCATGGGCTACCTGGACCTCGGAGGGGGCCTTGCCGTGGACTATGACGGCTCCAATACCAACTACACCAACAGCCGGAACTATTCCGTGGAAGAATACTGTACGGATATCGTGGAAGCCGTCATGACAACCCTTGATCCCGGCGACGTGCCTCATCCGATCATCGTAACGGAATCGGGGCGTACGACGGTGGCCTATTATTCCGTACTTTTATTCAACGTGCTGGATGTGGAGAGATTTGAAGAATACGATGTTCCGGATAAGATCGGCGACGATGTGCCGGAGCAGATCAAAAACCTCTTTGAGGTGAATAAGAACCTGAACCTGAAGAATATACAGGAATGCTACAACGACGCGCTTTACTACCGGGACGAGATCCGGGACATGTTCAAGCACGGCAGGATCAGCCTGCGGGACCGTGCGTTCTCGGAGAAGATCTTCTGGAATACCATCAACCAGATCGCTAAGGAAAAGAACAGGCTGAAAAATGCGCCGCCGGACCTGGAGGACATTGAAAGCGCCATAGCGGACATTTATTACTGCAATTTCTCCGTGTTCCAGTCGATCCCCGACAGCTGGGCCATCGACCAGTTGTTTCCGATCATGCCGCTTCACCGCCTGCTGGAGCTGCCCAAACGAAATGCCGTCATTGCGGATATCACCTGCGACTGCGACGGCAAGATCGACCGCTTTATCGACCTGCACGACGTGCGCACAACGCTGCCGCTGCACGAGATGAAAAACGGCGACGATTACTACTTGGGCGTTTTCCTGGTGGGAGCCTACCAGGAGACCCTCGGAGACCTGCACAACCTGTTCGGGGATACGAACGTGGTCAGCGTGAGGATCCATACGGACGGGACATACGATCTGGTCAAGGAAATCCACGGCGACAGCGTTGCCGACGTGCTTTCCTACGTGGAATTCGATCCGAAGGACATGCTGGTCCGTTTCCGTGAAACGGCCGAAGAAGCGATCCGGGACGGGCTGATTACCGCAAGCGACCGGCCTGAGATCATGCGGGCCTACGATAACGGCCTTCGCGGCTACACCTACTACGAACGCTAAACAGACAAAATAAAGGGATGCGGTTTGTATCAGCTTACCGCATCCCTTTAATAATGAATAGGCATAAAAATAGACTCCAGCGAATCTTTATCAATCCAATATCTTACGCTTTTACCCTTTCAATTTAGACTTTTTCATCTCCCGGACCCAATTTCCTTTCTGCTTCCGTTCCGCCGCAATCCGGTTTTTTACTCCTTCTTGCCTGCAGCCTTCTTCAGACGGTTTGATTTGATCCTCTTGATATAGCGGATTTTATCTCACATTGTGATTTAATTTATCCGCTCGTCCTTCCGTATTATTGATACGGCGGTTTCGCTTTTCGATATTGTCTTTTAGGTAATCCCTGGAGTCTGTCTCTATTATATAGAACGACCCTGAAAAACTCAAAGTCCAAATAGACATAAAAACCATCAATTTTTTTCATGGGCTCCTTTTAAGTTGCTCAAACTTCAAATTGCATTTATTTTAATACAATCTTGTTGTACAAATTTTTATACAAGAAACCGCAATTCATTTTCAAAACCCGCCGGAAATGTGGTATATTAGTGGGTGGGGAAGGTGATGCTTTTGTCCATTATTACCATATCCAGACAGGATGGCAGCCTTGGCGCGGAGATTGCCGGGAAGCTCGCGTCCAGGTTGAATATGCAGCTTATTACGCGTGACAGGGTAATAGCGGAATGGATGTCTGAGGTCGCCGACAGCTATGAACTGCGGATGTTGGGGGAAAGTCCCAAATTCTATTTGAACCGGTCCAGGGATGGAAGCACCTACAAGGACTATTTCGAAAAAAGGCTCCGGGCCGCCGTTGAAGCCGTTCCGTCCGTTATTGTTGGAATGGGGGCCCAGGTGGTTTTCGCGGGCCATCCGGATGCGGTGCGGGTCAGGGTAATTGCCTCCGAAGCGGTACGCATCCGGCGGGTCAAGCAGAAATACGGCCTGGCCGACAGCGAAGCGGAGAACATGATCCGGCAGAGCGACAAGCGGCATAAACGGTATATTGCGGCCTTGTACGGCGTGGACTGGTCGGATACCCTGTATTACGACCTGACACTGAATACGGATCATTTGTCCGTTGACCAATGTGTGGAGCTGATCGCGTTTCAGATGGAATTGCAAAAAAGCATCCAGTTTTTCGGAACGCATGGGGAAAACACCGGGGCCGGACTTCCGGGCGAACCCCGGGAGGTGAACTTCAAGCACCCCGCGGAGGAGGAATTCGCAAAGATCCTTGACATGTACGGGATCGAGTGGCAATATGAACCCAGGACTTTCCCGGTGGGGTGGGATGCGGAGGGCAATGTGACGATGGCCTTCAGTCCCGATTTTTACCTGACGAAATTCGATACTTATATCGAAATCACCACGATGGAGCAAAAGTACGTGACCACCAAGAACAAGAAGGTCCGGCGCCTGCGGGAGCTTTATCCGGGGATCAATATCAATATCGTATACAAAAAGGATTTCCATTCGCTGCTGAAGCGATTCGGCTTCAGTAACGAGTAGAAATGCTTCAATAACGACTGAAGCTGCTGCAACGAATAAATGCTTTAGCGGCAGGTATAGGCAAATGAGGAGATGGTACGAATGAATCCAGCCGGAATCAAAGCGACCCTGTTCAGCGAGGAAGCCATACAAAAAAGAGTCGCGGAACTGGGAAGGCAGATCAGCGAGGATTACCGAGAGCTGCATCCCGTTTTGATCAGCGTTCTCAAGGGCACCATGTATTTTACGGCCGACCTGACCAGGCAGATGGATATTCCCGTCCATATCGATTTCATGTCCATCGGCGTCTATCCGGGAATCACCAAAAACACCGGCATTGTGCGCATCAACAAGGACCTGGACATCAATATCACGGGCAGGCATGTGCTGATGATCGAGGATATTATCAATACCGGCCTTACGATGGGCTATCTCGTTCAGAACATGGAAGCCAGGAAGCCGGCCAGCATAAAGGTCTGCACGCTTTTGAACAATCCCTACAAGCGGTTGATGAACATCCCCCTGGCCTATGTCGGTTTTCAGATCCCGGACATGACCCTGGTGGGATATGGCATCGATTACAAGCAGGAATTCCGGCATCTGCCGTATATCGCGGAATTTGACGAAGCGGAGTATGAGGCGGCGAAGGACGCAGAAGCTAAAGGCGAAGCTGCTAACAGCGAAACAGTTGGGGAATGAAGACGGGAAGAACGAAGAGGCAAGCGGCAAAGAGCGAAGTCGCCGGGAGCGGGGGAGCAAAGCACGAAGAAGTATAGCACGAAGCATCAGAAGAATGAAACAGCATAACCGAACAGACAGGAGCCGACACGTTAATTGAAAAATACTTATAAAAGCACGCTTTACGCCTGCTATCTGGGCTATATCACACAGGCGATCGTCAATAATCTTGCGCCGATCCTTTTTATCGTCTTTCAGGAGGAATTTGCCCTTTCCTTTGAAAAAATCGGGCGACTGATCCTGATCAACTTCGGGACGCAAATCGCTGCGGACTATGTCACCGCACGCTTTGCAGACCGGGTCGGCTACCGGAGGGCCGCCGTCGCGGCGCATGTTTTATGCGCCGTCGGGCTTATCTGCCTCGGCGTGCTGCCCGGGCTCATGCCGTCTCCCTATGCCGGCCTGGTCATTGCCGTGGTCATCTACGCAATCGGCGGTGGAATCATCGAGGTGCTGATCAGCCCCATTGTGGATTCTCTTCCCGGGGAGGCGAAGGCCTCTGCCATGAGCCTTCTGCATTCCTTTTACTGCTGGGGGCAGTTGGGCGTCGTACTGGTTACGACCATACTGATCAAAGTGCTTGGGACGAGTATCTGGTTCTTACTGCCCGTTGCCTGGGCTTTGATTCCCGCGTATAACCTGTTCCGGTTCCTGAAGGTTCCCCTGATGCCCACCGTGGCAGAAGAAGAAAGGACGCCGCTCCGGAAGCTGTTTTCCTCGAGGGCTTTTGTTCTGGCCTTGATCATGATGATGTGCGCGGGTTCTTCCGAGCTAACGATGTCGCAGTGGTCGTCCCTGTTTGCGGAGAAAGGGCTGCGGGTCCCGAAGCTGGTGGGCGATCTGCTGGGTCCGGGTCTTTTTGCCGTTCTCATGGGGATCGGACGTACCATTTATGGCTTTATGGGTCACCGGATCCATCTGAAAAAGGCGCTGATGACCTGTGGCATTCTTTGCATTCTCTGTTATTGCGTGACCGTGTTTGTGCGGATTCCGCTGGTTTCCTTGCTGGGGTGCGCTCTATGCGGCTTTTCCGTCAGCCTGATGTGGCCGGGTACCTTCAGCCTTACGGCGGAAAAGTTCCCGAAGGGCGGGACGGCGATGTTCGGGCTGCTTGCCATTTTCGGAGATCTCGGCGCTTCCGTCGGCCCCTGGCTGGCAGGAGCCGTATCCGACCTGGCGGAGAAATCCCGGGCGCTCACCGCCATCGGCGCCGCATACGGCCTGGAGCCCGAACAGTTGGGCTTGAAAACAGGGTTGCTGACGGCCATGATTTTCCCGGTATTGCTTACCATCAGCCTGATCCTGTTACGAACCGCGAAGAAGGATAAAAAACATATCCAGTGTTGATAATATAAGGCAGAATGGTTATAATGGTTATAAAGCGATGAAGAGGAGTAGTAGGCCGGCAGTATTTCCTTTACAGAGAACCCACGGCTGCTGAGAGTGGGCGTTGAAAGGCCGGCTGAACAGGCCCCGGAGCATTGCACCGAACCCGGAGGGTAGGCTGCAGCGGTTGCGACCGTTATATCGCGAGGGTATGCGGCATTTCCGAGGCAAAACGGAAAGCGGCCGCAATGTACCGGAAGAGGCCCTGGCTGCAAAGCGGGGTAATTGGGGTGGCACCACGAAGGCGAGCTCTCGTCCCCAGGAAGGTTTCCTGGAGGCGGGAGTTTTTTGATGTACGGATGTATTGTGGATAGATCAGGAAGGAAGAACCAGAAATCGAAAAGAGGAGTGAAAGCATGGATCGGATCGAGGAAGCATTGAAAAAAAGGGCCGAGGGCAGGCCGCAGTTCCCGAAACGGGCGGTGGTCACGGGGGGAATGCCTTACGGAAACAAGGAACTGCATTTCGGACACGTCGGAGGCGTTTTTGTGCAGGCGGATACCTTTGCCCGCTTTCTGCGGGACCGGATCGGCAAGGAGAACGTCATTTTCGTATCGGGGACCGACTGCTACGGCTCTCCCATCATGGAGTATTACCGGAAGCTGGTGGAGGACGGAAAATTCAGCGGAAGCATTGAAGAATTTGTTCAATATAATCACGAACGTCAAAAGGAAGTGCTCGAAGCATACCATGTTGCGCCCAACCTGTTTGCCGCATCCGGCCTTGGCAGCGCCAAAGGAGTTCACCAGACGGTTTCGCTGGAATTCATCAATACCCTGTACCGGAACGGTCATCTGACCAAGCTCACCACCTCGCAGTTCTTCGACGCGGAGAAGGGCGTATTTCTCAATGGGCGCCAGGTCGTCGGACGCTGTCCAATCGCGGGCTGCTCGTCGGAAAGAGGATACGCGGACGAATGCTCCCTGGGACATCAGTATATGCCGTCGGAATTGATCAACCCCATCAGCACCCTTTCCGGGCAGAAGCCGGAAATGCGGGAGGTGACGAACTGGTACCTGAAGCTGGACGCGTTTCACGACCTGCTGGAGCAGTGGGCGGACGGGCTGCAGGCCAGACCGGATTACCGCCAGTTTGTCGTAAGAAGCATCAAGGAGTTTCTCGAGCCGCCGGTTATCCATGTAAAGAAGGACCAAATGGAGCTGCTGGATACGATCAAAGGGAAGCTGCCCGCCCATACCGTCCGCGACGAGGAAGGCAAGGCATCCATTCAGCTGGTGTTTGAGAGGCTGGAAGACAGGGAAAAGGCGTGCGAGCTGCTGGCTCAAAATGCGATCCGCTTCCGTACCGGCAAAACCCTGGTTCCGTTCCGCCTGACCGGCAACATCGAATGGGGAGTTCCGGCGCCTGTGCTGGAGGGCCTTGAAGGGTTGACTGTCTGGGTATGGCCCGAATCCCTGTGGGCGCCGATTTCCTTCACCAGAACCTGGCTCGGAATGCAGGGCGGAAAACCGGACGACTGGAAAGACTGGTGGTGCTCCGGGGAGTCCCGGGTCTACCAGTTCATCGGCGAGGACAATGTTTATTTCTACGGGCCCGCCGAAATGGCGATGTTCATGGGGATGCAGGGGGCCGAGCCGTCTTCCGACGTACCGCAGGGCGATTTGAAGATCCCGGAACTGATCGTGAACAATCACATCCTCTTCCTGGATAAGAAGGCAAGCAGCAGCAGCGACATCAAGCCTCCAATGGCCCATGACCTGCTGAATTATTATACGGCGGAACAGCTGCGGGCTCATTTCCTGGGCCTGGGTCTCGGCATCCGGAGCGTGGGCTTCCAGCCGAAGCCGCTGAACCCGAAAGCAAATGAAAGGGACGGCGATCCGGTGCTGAAGGAAGGGAACCTGCTTTCCAACGTGTTCAACCGGGCGGTGCGTTCCTGCTTTTATTCGGCGCAGAAATACTTCGCCGGCCGGATTCCTGTAGGAGATATCAGTGAAGAGGTCTTGAATGAAGCCTGCGACACGATCCTGGAATTCGAACGGCTGATCGGCCGGTATGAGTTCCACCAGGTCATGAGTCTGATGGACACCTACATCCGCAATATCAATAAGCTCTGGTCGAAAAACATGAAGCTGGCGGAGGAGAGCGGGGAAACCGCCCAGATCGCCCAGGTGCTGATCGACGGCTTCCATATGGTCCGCATTGCAGCGGTCCTGATGCACCCCATCGCCCCGGAGGGCACGGAAATGATCCGCGAATACCTGCAGATGGACGAGAGCTTCTGGAGCTGGGAGAGAATCTTCGAACCGGTATACGCCTTTATGAAGGACCCGCAGGAGCATCCCCTCCGTTTCCTGGAGCCCAGGATCGACTTTTTCAAAAAGCATCCGAGCCAGATCAAGCAGGATGAATGAGAAACCGGAAAAGGGGTATAAATGTTATTGATTCTTTTACCTGTTTTTTGTATAATCGACTTTAGGAATGACCGAATCATAAATTCCGGTTCTGGAGCGGTTATTTTCCGCCCTTACATCGTTGTCGTCAGTTGCAATAAAACAATTATTGCGCCTTCCTCCGCCTTGTAAGGACGAAAAATCCCTCGCT
>JAEYOP010000042.1 GCA_023411575.1 Bacillota bacterium
TCGCTCTTCATAACACTCGTACCAGGCAGCTTGGCTTCGAAGCATGAAACAGGATGCTCAACAAGCAGCCCCTGCCGTTTCTTACAGCAAGCGCCTTCGCAGATCGCTTCGAAGTCACCGTCGACCCTCACGATACTCCGCCTTATCCGTCAATGGTTCAGCTTACTTTATCTTTAGCTTAAAGGTCTTAATCTCATAAGGCTGGATTTCGAAGGAAATGGAATTTTCGTCGTGGGAGAGCCGCACAAGAGTGTTTTCCATCAGATCGCACTCCCATGCGTCCGAAATCGCACATCCTGTTATCAGCGTCACCGTTGTTCTCCTGTTGTAACATTCGTAAAGCCTTACGACGATATCGCCGGAATCCTCGGCCTTTTTTACGGTCTCGAGAACGACATTTTCCTTGTCCACGCTCATGAGGGAGAACAAGGACGGCAGGCTGCCTTCGTGGGGGTTCTCAACTTTTGCATACAGGGGACAGTTGAAGGCGTATGCTGCATTAACGGTTCCGGCGGCCTTGAAGTCGCCTCTATGCGGATAAAGGGAATAGGTGAATTCATGGACCTCCCGGTCGGCGTCCGGATTGGGCTCCTTCGAGGACTTGAGAAGCGTAAGCCTCATAACGCCGTCCTTTATATCGTAGCCATATTTGCAATCGTTCAGCAGGCTGACTCCATAGCCATCCTCGGAAAGATCCGCCCATTTGTGGGCGCAAACCTCGAATCTTGCCTGATCCCAGCTTGTATTCCAGTGTGTCGGCCGTTCCACATTTCCAAACTGGATATCGTACGTGGCCTTGTCCGAATGGATATCGACCGGGAAAGCGGCTTTGAGCAGGACATGG
This sequence comes from Bacillota bacterium, assembly GCA_023411575.1. Lineage (GTDB taxonomy): Bacteria > Bacillota > Clostridia > Acetivibrionales > DTU013 > UBA1305. The sequence continues at coordinate 845 of JAEYOP010000042.1, forward strand.
GTTTCCTTCCAGTCGATGACCGTTTTAAAATCGATTCGCGGGATATCGTTAAAGATCGAGATTTCCTGTGTTATGGTGGAATCGCAGAACCTCCTGACGACCTTCACGGTTGACTTTACGGCGCCTGCTTCCGTTATCCCGGCACTTTCGACGCTGTCTACCTCCCACATCTTTTCCTGGTAGTAAATATTGATGTCCCAGGCATCATAATTGTGGGGCTTATCCTCAAAGGCCTGCAGCACGTTTCCTCTTATGCCCGGTTTCAATACCTCGCGGCCGTTGCGCTTGTCAAAGAGCGACAGAATGTTCATGCTCTCGTCGAACCGAAGCCGGAAGAATTGGTTTTCAAGCGCATGCACAAGGCCTGCCGCGGTCGTACTTGCGGATGGGGCGGAAATCGGGACCGTAGCGCCGGATGAGGTTGCAGTGCCAGTCGGAGTTGTAGCGCCAATCGGAGCCGCTTTCCTGAGTTCAAAGGCCTTGTAGCCCTTGGATGGGACACCGGAGGCCAGAAAGACGATTTTTCCGTCGCCGGCCGTCTGGGAGGGCAGGAGCGTTCCGTCCTGATCCACGACCTCGGCGTTTTCATAGCCCTCGGTCAGGTCGAATTCGGCAAGGTCGCAGCGTTCAAAGCCAAGGGGGTTGAAAACGACGACAGAGGGAGAGGGAAGGGTTATTTTCCCGGAAATATCCGAAAAGGAAGCATCCAATATTTCCTGTCCATTCTTCAAAACCTCAAGATATTGCCGTCTGGAATCCTCGTATACCTCTTTGATCGAAGAGCCGGGCAGGATGTCGTGGAACTGGTTCAGCAGGATCGTTTCCCAGCCCTGGTTGAGCTTATCCTGCGGATAGGCGGCGGGGTTTGCCAGCAGGCCGGCGGCGACAGAAAACAGCTCCGCGGCCTGGTACATCAGCTCGCTTTTCCGGTTGAACTTCTTGTTGCGGGCAATGGAAGTATAAGTGCCCCGGTGGTATTCCAGGTAAAGCTCGCCGACCCATCTGGGGAGCTTTTTGAAACCGGATGCCCGCTTCTCGAGGGCCGTGAAAAAGTCGAGGGCCTTTCCCTGGCGGACCGCCGGACAGCCGGGAATTCCCTTTTCCATCCTTCTTGCGTTCTCCAGCATCTCCTTTGTCGGTCCGCCGCCTCCGTCTCCGAAGCCGTAGGATATCAGGACTTCGTCGGTCAACTCTTTTTGCTGGTATCTTCTCCAGGTTCCCATGACCTGCTTGGGAATAAGATCGCCGTTATAGGTGGTGAAGTGGGATTTCGCATCATAATCCTGGGTGGAGATGAAATAGGTGAAGACCTCGGTGCCGTCTATCCCTCTCCACAGGAAGGTGTCGTAAGGGATTTTGTTATATTCGTTCCAGCTGATTTTGGTGGTCATGAAATAGTCGATGCCAGACTTTTTCAATATCTGGGGAAGAGCCGCGCTGTACCCGAAAACGTCGGGCAGCCAGAGGATGCGGTTCTTCACTCCGAATTCTTTTTCAAAGAATCTTGTGCCGAAAAGCAGCTGACGAACCAGGGCTTCCCCGGAAGCAAGGTTGCAGTCCGCCTCCAGCCACATTCCGCCTTCGGCTTCCCAGCGCCCTTCTGCAATCCGTTCCTTGATCTCCTCAAACAATGCGGGGTAGTCCTTTTTGACAAACTGGTACAACTGGGGCTGGCTCGACATGAACCGATATTCGGGGTACTCCTTCATGAGGCTCAACACCGTCGAAAAGCTCCTTGCCGCCTTTTCCCTTGTCTGCGCAAGGGTCCAGAGCCATGCGACGTCGATATGGGTATGTCCTACGCAGATTGCCTTTATTTTTTCATGGCCGCAGTAGCCAGCATAGAATTCCTTTTGCAGGTATTCGTCCGCTTCCAGGGCGGACCTTCTGAATTCTTCGGAATAAGGTTTTCGGAAATCGATGAAATTGATCGATTGGTTGAGGTAGCCGAGGATATCGATTCTTCTCTTGTCGCCCTCGTCCAGCAGGATTGCGACGTTGTAAGGCACGTCGAGGTCATAATAGAGCCGGTCTGCTTCCTCCTCGACGGCTGACACCCGGCAGTCAAGATTTACGAGGCCTTCCTTCATACCGGAATATGCGTGCAGGTCGATGCTGAATACTTCACCCTTTGCAGCCTGCTTTGATAAAATGATTTCCCTGTGGTTTACATCAAGCCCCTGGCGGAGCTTTCCGTTTACATATGCCAGAAATTGCGGATTCAAAGCATCCCAGTCGCCTTCGCGGCCTGTGGAGACTTCCAGGACTATTGTCCTGCCTTCCAATGCTTCAGGCACTTTAAAAGAGGCGGCGAACCAGAGGCGCTTGTCCCTGCCGCCCCATCGGTCGCCCTTGGCAAAGGGCTTCCATTGGTTTTTGTCAAGGTTCTGCAATTCATCGTAGCGGACATTGCCGTCCGTCATTTCGAAGGAAGTGATATCACAGCAGTTGCTGCGCGTATAAAGCTTTAATTCCTTCAATATCCTGCCGATTCTTTCTGCAAGCATGTACATAGAAACAACCTCGCATCCGTTTATTTTTTTTGCCTGGTCCTTCCTAAGTCCATTATAGATTTTCCGGCGGCAGGAAAGAATGATAAAACAGGACAAAAGTTTAATGATTTCGGACATTCGAGCGAAAAACGCCGGGAGGATAGCCTTCTTTTCTTTTGAAAAACTGGTTGAAATAATACTCGCTGGAAAAGCCGAGAAGGTCCGAGATATCCCGGATAGAAAGCTCTTGTCGCTGGAGCAGCAGTTCCTTTGCCTTCCTGAATTTGAGCTCCTGGACAAGCTCCTTGGTCGTCATTCCGGCAGCATCGCGGACGATGCGCGCAATCTGCTTTTCCCCGAGAAACAGGTATTTTGCGATATCGGAGGTTTTGATCGGCAGGCTGACATTGTCGCTGATGTATTTCTGGATCTGAAAAAACCGGAATTCGTTCTTTTTCTGCTTCAGAGGGACGGCGTACCCGACCGGTGCGGAACCCCCGATTGCCCGTGCCGCGGCTGTGACGAGCATTACCGCAAGCAGCCGTATATTACTGTAATAGCCTGTATCCTGATAATACGCTTCTTCCAGCGCCTTGAAAAATAACCCGATGGCTCCCGCCGTATCCCTGACCGGCCTGCACTCTGCATTTTTCAATATATTGACGATATATTGGGCTTCCGGCGCCGGATGCTCCGCCGTGCTGAGCTCACAGTTCATGCTGAACTCTATGTATCCTTTGAGGATTTCCTGCCGGTGATAAACTCCGGGTGCGGTGATGTAGAGGTCTCCGGCTCCGGCCGCAAACGAGCCGTTGTCAAGCATCACTCTGCTGGAGCCCTCATAAACGAAATGAAACTCGAAGGTGGAGTGGGTATGCCGTTCGATTATGTAGTCGGCATTGCACTGCATGGCCCTGAACCATAGGATATTCAGGTGCAGATCACCGTCCGTTATTTTTAAATCCAGCTTCGATAACCGGCTGGAAGCCTTCGTCAAATCAAATTCCATAAGCCCATCCTTTTTGTATCTCTTCTTAAGCTTAATATAAACGGACATGGGATTCAAGCGTTGCGGGGAGGTATTAATGCATGGCAAGCGCATGAAGGTCATTCGTGAATGGAGAACCTCTTTTGGCATAGGAGCGCAGGTCTAGCATTATTTGACGCTTATAAAGCCGTCGTATTTTCGAGAAATAGCGAAATAGTAACATTTTATGTCTACAAATTGTATTGTGAAATATGGATACCAAAAGAAAGTGGATTGTTTATTATGAGTGATTTGAATAATACCGTCAACGATGAGAGATGCCAGGGCGGCTTTGATCCACTCTGCCATTGTTTCGGTCCGATCGGACCCCAGGGACCGATCGGCTTGAGAGGCCCGACGGGCGCTACTGGCCCTACCGGCGTAACCGGTGCCACCGGAGAAGCCGTTTTGGCTTTTGGATCCTTAAGAGGAAGCAGTGTAGAGGTGCCTGGGGCAGCATTCACACCCGTACCGTTTAGTGTGGTTGGACCTTTATCAAATACCGTCACAGTAAGCCTGTCGGGCAATGAACTAGTAGTGGGAGAAAGTGGAATTTATCAAATAACGATATCGATTAACGCTGAAGCCACTACTGATCCAGATCCGAATCAACCCTATCTAAATGCTATTATTACTGTCAATGGGGCACCGATTTTTGGCGATACTACTACTTTTTTCAAGATATCGAATAGAAGTAGTTCAACGTTTGTTGTTCAAGCCTCCTTAGCTGCAGGAGATGCAGTAGGCGTGAGCATTGCTACGAATTTTCCTATTTTAGGTTATATGAATCGCTCCTTAACGATTGTTCAATTAAGCACTTAAAAGATTGTAAATATTTTGTAAAGCTACTTTCGATACAAATATTTGATTGAAATGTCAAAAGAAAAACCCGAAGCTGTATGATATGCTGCAGTCGGGGTTTTTTCAATCTAACTAAAAGTACTTAGAACTCAACTTATCCTGCAGGTACTGTCCATGCAACGGATTCTGTATTGCAATCAAGCCTTTTGAAAATGAATTAGTTTGACTGAAGGAGAAAATATTGGTATTATGCTACATAACGAATATCCCGGAGAAGAGGGATATAGGAGCATTACAAGGAAGTGTAACTATGGAAGAATCAAAAAGAGCGCTATTTTGTTATCTGGACTGCATAGAACTTTATACTCCGGACATACAGCAGGGGATTGAGTACTATTGCGGCAGTCTCGGGTTGAAGGTTTTATGGAAGTCCGATTCGGCGGCGGGTCTTGGAATGAGAGAAGGAAAAACGGAGATTGTCCTTCAGAATGAACGCCGGGAACAGAATATGGATTTGAAAGTGGATTCCGTAATCGAAGCGGTGAAAGAAATCGAAAGGGCGGGAGGCCGGATTCTATACGGGCCTTTTGACATTGCAATCGGGAAATGCGCGGTTGTTAAAGATCCCTGGGGTAATAAATATGTAGTATTGGATACTACAAAAGGTACATATATTACCGATAACGAGGGAAATATCATCGGGCAGAACGCCCCTTCCGATACGCTGTGACGGGATGGAGGATGGCAAATGGAGAAGGAATTTTTTGCGGTTATAGGATTGCTGGATGACGCGAGCCGAAGTGAAATCCATAAGCTGTGGGATAGGTTGGCGGAGCACGGACTGCAAAGCAAAGTGGTTCAGGACGGCCTGCCCCCCCATCTTACACTCGCCATATATGAAAATATCTCAAAAGATACGGTTCTGTCCTGGGTTGAACAATTTGCCGAAGGAGAACGTCAGCAGCCTGTCCTTTTTAATCATATGGGAATCTTTTTTGAACAGACGGTTTTTATTGCGCCGAGAGTATCGGAGGAGCTTTTAGGCTTTCACAGGAGATTTCATTCCAATCTGGAAGGGCATCATGGGCAATTGGGATGGCTGTATACGCCATTGTCAAAGGAATGGGTGCCGCATGTTACGATAATGCATAATAGCCCCGAAGAGAATAGGGCCGCCCTGCCTTTTATCATGAAAGATTTCAGGGTTATAAGAGGCAGAATCGAGTCTTTAGCGGTATATAGCTTTTATCCCGCCGCTGAAGTAGGTGCATTTCCGCTTAAGCAAATATAAGGGAAAAATTATTCCCCTGCCCGCCGTCCTGCTCACGGGAGTTTTTCTCGCTTATTCCTTAGTGTTTTGATGAATCAAAATGTCTTTACAGGCTTCCTGTTCCATCGAGTAATTTTATTTGTACGGGGTATATGTTTGGTATATAATTTTGTAGGAGAGTATTTTAGAGAAACGGGAGGAAGGCAATGTTTACGGTTAGCCTGAGCGAAGTAGTAAAGGAATTTCAGCTGGAAGAGGTCTGCGGAGGCTGCAACAGCGACGGTGTCGACGTGACCACCTCCGATGTCAACAGGCCGGGGCTGCAATTGTCGGGCTATATGGAGTTTTTCGGGACCGACCGGATCCAGATCATCGGAAAGGTCGAAATGACTTATCTGGCGAGCCTTTCGCCGGACGACCGCCTGAAAAAACTGGATGTGTTTTTCCGGACCGGCTTCCCGTGCCTTGTGATTGCCAGGGATCTGGAGCCCTTCCCGGAAATGATCACGGTATCGAAAAAATACTGCATTCCCATTTACAGAACCGATGACATCACCTCAAGATTCATGAGCGGACTGATTCGCTATCTGAATGTGATGCTTGCCCCAAGAACCTCGGAGCACGGCGTGCTTGTCGAGGTGTACGGCGAGGGCGTGCTGATCCTTGGAGAAAGCGGGGTCGGCAAAAGCGAGACGGCTCTCGAGCTCGTCAAAAGAGGACACCGCCTGATCGCCGACGATGTCGTCGAAATCAGGAGGGTGTCTGATACGACGCTGCTTGCTTCGGCGCCGGAGAATATCCGGCACTTCATCGAGATCCGAGGCATAGGGATCCTGGACGTCAAGAATCTTTACGGAATGGGCTCGGTTAAAATGCAGGAAAACATCAACCTCGTGATCAAGCTGGAGCTCTGGAACAACGAGAAAATATACGACCGGTTGGGTTTGGACGATCACTATTCGGAAATACTTGGCATAAAGGTGCCATCCCTGGTCATCCCCGTCAGACCCGGCCGAAACCTGGCGATCATCGTCGAAGTCGCGGCAATGAACAACCGGCAGAAGAAAATGGGCTATAATGCCGCCAAAGTCATCAGTGAGCGATTCATCAACGAATTGAAGACGAATTGAAAGCGGAAACCGGTTATGGAGGAATTACTTTGAAATTAGTTGTAGATACCCATACGCATACGATAGCAAGCGGTCATTCCTACAGCACGGTGCAGGAAAACGCCGTTCAGGCGGGGGTTAACGGGCTTGAGGCTTTTGCCATGACGGACCACGGTCCGGCCCTGGAGGGGGCGTCAACGCTGCTGCATTTCTGGAACATGAAAGTGATCCCGGAATATGTCCACGGCATAAGGGTCATAAAAGGCGCCGAAGCCAATATCCTGGATTATTCGGGGACCCTGGACATAACGGAGGAATGCCTTTCGCGCCTGGAGTTCATCAACGCCAGCTACCACGATATCACAATAAAGCCCGGTACGGCGGAGGAGCATACGGCCGGCCTGATCCAGGTGCTTAAGAATCCTTATGTTGACGCCATAGCGCACCCGGGCAACCCCACCTTCCAGGTGGATATCGACAAGGTGGTCAGAGCGGCCGGAGAATACGGCAAGCTCATTGAAATCAACAACAGCTCCTTCAAGGTACGCAGGGGCTGTGAGGACAACTGCGCGGAGTTCATCCGGAAATGCAGGAAATACGGCGTAAGGATCACCTGCGGCAGCGACGCCCATATCAGCTTCGATGTCGGCCGGTTCGACAACATCCGGAAACTGCTCGAAGAAGCCGATATGCCGGAGGAGCTTGTGATCTCCGCCTCTCTTGCCAGGATGGAGGAATACCTGAAAGAGAGAAAAGCTTCTAAGAAGGCTTTGCGCAAAGTAAAATAGAATGTATTCCGTTTCCGAAGGGAGCAGAGTCTTGGAGTTGGATAGAAAAAGGATGGCGGGACAACTGGCCGGGATCGCCGGAAACAGCAATGTCCTGGTGGATGAGCCGATGAAAAACCATACCTCCTTTAAGCTGGGGGGACCGGCGGATATCATGGTGACGCCCCCGGATACCGGCAGCCTGGCCGATGTCTGCAAAGCATGCAGGGAAAATGGCGTTCCGCTGTTTATCATGGGCAACGGAACGAATCTGGTCGTCCGGGACAAGGGAATCCGGGGCGTGGTGGTAAAGCTCAGGGAGAACATGAGCGGATACCGGGTCGAGGGAGAATGCATAACGGCCCAGGCGGGCATACTGCTTTCACGGCTTTCGCGGATCGCGCTGGACCACGGCCTGACCGGGCTGGAATTTGCGGAGGGCATACCGGGGACGCTTGGAGGCGCCGTGACAATGAATGCCGGCGCCTATATCGGCGAGATGTCGATGATTGTGGAAAGTACGGAATACCTTGGAAGGGACGGCGCGATTGTCACGCTGAACCGGGAGCGGCACCGTTTTGGAAAACGCTCGAGCTTCGTACAGACGGATGGAGGCATCGTGCTGGAAACCCGTGTGAGGCTGAAAAAAGGCGGCCCGGAAGAGATCAGGGCGAAGATGGAGGAGTTTGCCGCGCAGCGGCGGGAGAAGCAGCCTCTTGAACTGCCCAGCGCGGGAAGCATATTCAAAAGGCCGGAAGGCTATTTTGCCGGGAAGCTGGTGCAGGACTGCGGGCTGAAAGGCTTCCGGATCGGCGGAGCCGAGGTTTCCTGCCTGCACTGCGGCTTTATTGTAAATACCGGCACGGCTGTCGCTGCCGATGTCATAGCGCTTATAAAGCATATACAGGCTGCCGTCCTGGAAAAGTACGGCGTGGAACTGCAAACCGAAGTACGGATCGTCGGAGAAGAATAATTGGCAAAAGAGTAAAGGGGACCTGGAATGAGACTGATTGTTATTACGGGCATATCGGGGGCGGGGAAAAGTCTGGTTGCAAAGCAGCTTGAAGATGAAGGCTTCTATTGCATCGACAACCTGCCGCCGATGCTGATCCCGAAAATTGCGGAAATTTGCTCCCAAAGCTACCGGAAAATGGACAAGATCGCGCTGGTCATCGACATTCGCGGCGGCGAGCTTCTCAACGACCTGTTCCCGGGCCTGGACGCCCTGCGGGAGGCCGGCCACACCTATGAGATCCTGTTCATGGAAGCTTCGGATAAAGTGGTCATCAAGCGGTACAAGGAATCGAGAAGGGCCCATCCCCTCGCCCAGGAGGGAAGGCTCCTGAAGGGGATCAGCGAAGAGCGGAAGGTATTGCAGAAAATCAAGGACCGGGCGGATTATGTAATCGATACGTCGGTGCTCTCCCCCAGGCAGCTGAAGGACGCGATCATGGGCGTCATCGGCCAGGGCAACGCTTTCCGCGGACTGATCATCAACGTCATTTCTTTTGGTTTCAAATACGGGGTTCCCATCGAATGCGACCTGATTTTTGACGTCCGTTTTATTCCCAATCCCTATTATATCGAAGCCATGAAGAAGCTGACGGGCAAGCAGGACAGCGTCCGCGACTATGTGCTCGGAATGCCCGAGACGAAGGAATTCCTGGACAAACTCAGTTCCATGCTGGATTTTCTCATTCCCAACTACGTGAAGGAAGGGAAATCCCAGCTGGTCATCGGAATCGGCTGTACAGGAGGCCGTCACCGTTCCGTGGCGATCGCGGACAAGCTGTATGACGATTTGACGCAGAAGCAGCACCGGACGGTAGTGGAGCACCGGGATATCGAGAAGGATGGCAGGAGTGCGAGCAGATGAAGCTGATGGAATGGTTTCGTCCGGGTCTTCGAATAAAAAGGTGGATTCTTATCGGCGCCGCGGGCGTAGGCTTTATCGGCGCAGGGGTGTCCGTTTTCATAAGAGTTTTCCAGCAGGGGCCGGTCAAGTGCCTCCTGGCTTTGCTGCCGGTGCTGCTTGGGGTCCTGCTGATCTTAATCGCCGCCAAGTATCTTTTCCGGACGGTAATGGGCGCCATCAACGCCAGCACCTTTGGGCCGGCGATCAATTCCGAAAAGCTGAACAGCCTGCTGTATGACAAGCGAATTCTGATAAAAGGGCCCAAAATCGTTGCGATCGGAGGCGGGACCGGCCTTTCCACCATGCTGAGGGGGCTGAAGATATACAGCTCCAACCTGACGGCGGTGGTTACCGTTGCGGATGACGGCGGGGGCTCGGGGATGCTGCGGCAGGAGCTGGGCATGCTGCCTCCCGGGGATATCCGGAACTGCGTGCTGGCGCTGGCCGATACGGAGCCGATCCTGGAACAGCTGCTCCAATACCGGTTTCAGGACGGCACGCTGAAGGGACAAAGCTTCGGGAATCTTTTCCTGGCCGCCATGGACGGCATTTCCAGCAGCTTCGAGGAAGCGGTCCGGAAAATGAGCGATGTTCTGGCGGTGACGGGAAGAGTGCTGCCGGTGACCCTGGACAATGTCCAGCTGTGCGCCGAGCTGGAGGACGGCTGCGTCATCAGCGGGGAATCCAAAATCGGGACGCATGGAAATTTCCACAAAGGGAAAATTAAACGGGTATTTCTGGAGCCGTCCGGGGCCAAGCCGCTGGACGAGGTGCTGGACGCCATTGCCGAGGCGGACATTCTCCTGCTGGGCCCGGGCAGCCTTTACACCAGCATTATTCCTAACCTGCTGGTCCGGGGCGTCTGCCCCGCGATCAAAAAAAGCAAGGCGATGAAGGTCTATGTCTGCAATGTGATGACCCAGCCCAACGAAACGGAGGGCTACAGCGTCTTCGACCATATTGCCGCTCTTGAAGAGCACTCGTTCAAGGGGATTGTGGATAGCTGCATCGTCAATAACTCGTCCATTCCTTCCGACTTGCGGGAGAAATACCGGAATGACGGAGCCGAGCCCGTCCGGATCGACCGGGATAAAATCGCGGCGGCGGGAGTCAAATTGATCGAAGGCAACTATTTTACAGTCCGGAACGGCTTTGTCCGGCATGATCACAACAAGCTGGCCGAAACCGTGATCGATCTCGTGGCGGACAACATTCTGGCGAGGGATCGGAAGCGGATTGTGGATTTCTTTTATTTAAAGGACCGACTGAAGAAAAACGCCGATAAAAGGGAGGTATGAGCCGTGCGATTCGGAAAGGCGGACTGGAGCAGTTGGGAAAGAGGCATAGAAAAGGAGTGGCTGCTGACAAACGGGATTGGCGGGTTTGCGGCATCGACGGTTACAGGCGGAAATACCCGCCGATACCACGGGCTTCTGGTTGCCGCATTAAAGCCGCCCGTACAGCGGCATCTGGTGCTGTCCCAGCTCCATGAAACGGTGGCCGCGGGCGACCGCATCTACCATCTCCACTCTTTTTCGGCCGGTTCCGCCGGCGATTATGTCAGGAAGGGGTTCCATCACCTTCTGAGCTTTGAAATGAACCCGCTGCCCGTATTTACCTATACTATGGGCGATATCCTCGTGGAAAAGACTATCACGATGGTTTACGGGGAAAATACGGTTGCCGTGGTATACCGTGTAAGAAGCGGAGGGGACGGCCTTGTCCTGAAAATCACGCCGCTGGTCAATTTCCGGGATTACCACGGAGATTCCAGCCGTTTTGCCATGCGGTTCCGCCAGAGCCCTTTCAGCGGCGGTACCAGCATCAAGCCCTATGATCTGGAGCTGGATATCGTGCTGAAATGCAGCGAAGGCCAATACGTGCCAGTGGAACAATGCTGGTTTGAAAACATGTTTTATGCAGTAGAACAGGAAAGAGGACTTCAGGCAAAGGAAGACCATTATATACCCGGCAGCTTCGAAATTTCGGTCGGGGCCTGGAGCGAAAAGACCTTTACCTTTATCGGAACGGTGGAAAAGAATAAGGACTACCCGGACGGGCGGCAACTGATTGAGGCGGAAAAGGCCAGGGTAGCGGCCCTTGTTGAAAAAGCCGGATACCGGGATGAATTTGCCTGCGCGCTGGTAAAGGCGGCGGACAACTTTATCGCCTACAGGGAATCCACAGGCGCGAAGACGATCCTGGCCGGCTATCCGTGGTTTACGGACTGGGGCAGGGACGCAATGATCGCGCTCTGCGGCCTGACGCTGTCCACGGGACGTTACGGGGATGCGGCGCAGATTCTTGGCACCTTCAGCGAGTATATCCGCTATGGCCTGGTTCCGAACATGTTCCCCGACGAAGGCGGCGATCCGGGATACAATACCGTGGATGCAGCCCTTTGGTATTTCGAGGCAGTCAACAAATACCTTCAATACACCTCGGATTATGAGTTTGTGGAACGGAAGCTTTACGGCTCCATGAATCAGATCGTGGAAGCCTTCAAAAGAGGCACGCTGCACAGCATCCATATGGATTCGGACGGGCTGGTGGCCGCGGGGGATGCAAATACGCAGCTTACCTGGATGGACGCCAAAATGGGCTCCGTCGCTTTTACGCCAAGGCATGGCAAAGCGGTGGAGATCAACGCCCTGTGGTATAATGCGTTACGCGTGATGGAAAAGCTGGCCGTCCGGTCCGGGCAGGATGCCGGGGAGCTTGCCCTGCTTGCCGGAACAGTAAAGGAAAATTTCAGGCGGGTATTCTGGAATGAAAACGGGAAGTACTTATATGATGTCGTTTGCGGGGGCACAAAGGACGATAGTGTCCGGCCGAACCAGATTTTTGCCGTAAGCCTTTCATACCCCGTCCTGGAGGGCAAGGATGCCTGCGATGTGGTTAAAAAAGTGTGGAAGGAGCTGTATACCGCATACGGCTTACGGAGCCTGTCTCCCGGCTCGCCCCAATATAGGGGCTGCTACAGGGGAGATCAATATGCAAGGGACTCGGCCTACCACCAGGGGACAGTCTGGGCATGGCTGGCGGGACCCTTCGTCACGGCTTTTGCAAAAACGTTGGGGAAGGAGCCCCAATACGCCGGGATCACGGCGGACCTTCTCAAACCGTTTGAAGACCACCTTCGGAATGCCTGCCTGGGAAATATATCCGAAATATTTGACGGGGACGAACCCCTTGTCCCGAGGGGAAGCTGCGCCCAGGCTTGGAGCGTGGCAGAGGTGCTGCGGGCTTATACGGAAGACGTTTTGAAAGCGCTATAAGACAGCGTAGCCGGATGGGGCCGGAATTGCTGTCGGATTATTAACGAGTTGTGCCAGCTGGCGCGACAGGTGAAATTAGAACTTGCGGGGTGTTGAACTTGTCCTTTTCCTCAACAGTGAAAAACGAATTATGCCGGCTCGAGACCGGGGAAAGGTGCTGTCAGCTTTCGGAGCTGGCGGCCGCTCTCTGCTTCAACGGCATGGCGTCCATGGCAACCGGCGGCGAGCCGGTGGTGCGGATCACCACCGAAAATGCCGCTTTTGCAAGAAAGATCTACAGCAACATCAAAAAGATCTGCGACATATTTCCCGAGGTCACCATCCGGAAAAGCAGAAAGCTCAAAAAACATGTATCCTATATGCTCTTTATCACTCCCGCGCTGGGTTCGAAAAAGCTGCTCGCGCTGACGGGGATTCAAATGCTGGAAGCCGCCGACGAACAGCCCGCGGAGCTTGTGCTTGCCGATAAAGACAGGCTCAGGCATCCCTGCTGCAGGAAAGCCTTTCTCCGGGGCGCTTTTCTGGCCGGAGGCTCCATAAGCGACCCGGAAAAGACCTACCACCTGGAGCTTACCTCCCGGACGCTCCTTCAGGCCCGGGAACTGAGCAGGATCCTTGGCGCCTTCCGGCTGAAAGCCAGGATCATTAAAAGGAAGGGAAGCTACGTGACCTACCTGAAGGAGGGGGAAAACATCGTGGACTTCCTGAATATCGTCGGCGCCCACTCCGCCCTTATGGAACTGGAAAATGTACGGATCCTCAAGGGGATGAGGAACAATGTCAACCGGATCGTCAACTGCGAGACGGCCAACCTGGAAAAAACCGTGAACGCCTCCATGCGGCAGGTCGAGAATATCCAGTACATACAGGAGCACATCGGCTTCGACAGGCTTCCCGAAAATCTCCGGGATATCGCGGAGCTGAGGCTGGAGTACAGCGACGCCAATCTGGCGGAGCTGGGACAGCTTTTATCGCCGCCCCTCGGAAAGTCCGGCGTCAACCACAGGCTGCGCAAGCTGGATGAGATTGCGGAAAAGCATAGGGAAAAAGGCGGATAAAAGTCGGAATTGATCAAAAAGAAAATTCATCTTCTACAAATGTTCCCATAATTCTTTGAAGGAAATACCATATAATTGAAGAAATAGAAATAGCAGAAGGACAGGACATACGGAGGAGATGCAATTGAACATCAAATTTGCCAACAGGGGTTCGACCCTGATTGCCGTCTTTACGGGAGAGCTGGACCACCATTTTGCGGAATATGCCCGGAACAAGCTGGAAGGGGAGCTGCTGAAGGCCACTACCCGGAATGTCGTTTTCGATTTTACGAACCTGAGCTTTATGGATAGTTCCGGAATAGGCGTCGTTGTGGGCCGGTACTCCAATATCCGGAAACTCGGCGGAAAGGCTGCGATCATCTGCAACAACCGGAAGATATGCCATATTCTTGAGATATCGGGGATCGTGAAGCTGATCCCTGTCTATGAAAGTCTGGACTTTGCGCTGAATGCACTGATAAGCGCGTGAACCGATTTCCGGAACAAGTTTTGTGTAAGGGGAGAGAAATGAAATGCAGCCTATGAATGAAATGAAACTGGAATTTGTGAGCAAATCGAGCAATGAAGCCTTTGCAAGAGTGGTGGCCGCCGCGTTTGTCTCCCAGATGGACCCGACCCTCGAAGAGCTTGCGGATGTGAAGACCGCGGTTTCGGAAGCGGTGACCAATGCCATCATCCACGGCTATGAGAACCGGTACGGCATCATTACGATGATCTGCAGGCAGTTTGACAACAGCGTCGAGATCGAAATCACCGACGAGGGCAAGGGGATAGAGGATATTGAACAGGCCCGGCAGCCGCTTTTTACCTCAAAACCGGACATGGAACGCTCCGGGATGGGCTTTACCGTCATGGAAAGCTTCATGGACAGGATCGAGGTAAGGTCGGAGCCCGGCAAGGGGACGACGATTCTGCTGTACAAGTCATTCGGCAGTCCGGAATGAAAGGGTTATTTTTTTTACAAATGTATGTTAAAGATATACAAAAAGACCATAATATACAATTGAACGAATCTTACGAAGGCGAAGAGAAGGGCTTTTTATGAGTGAAACTCCTTATAAAGATATAGATACACTGGAACTGATCCGGATGGCAAAGTCCGGGGACAAGCTTGCCCAGACCGTGCTGGTGGAAAACAACATCGGACTGGTCTGGAGCATCGTGCGCCGGTTCCAGAACAGGGGACACGAGACGGAGGACCTGTTCCAGATCGGCAGCATCGGCTTGATAAAGGCCATCAACAAGTTTGATCCCACATTCGACGTAAGGTTCTCTACTTATGCGGTTCCAATGATTATCGGCGAAATCAAGCGCTTCCTGCGGGACGATGGCATCATCAAGGTAAGCCGGTCCCTCAAGGAAACCTCCAACAAAGCGAGAATCACCAAAGAGGTCATGACCAGGGAGCTCGGCCGGGAACCCACCATAGGGGAGATCGCCCAGCGGCTGGAGCTGTCGATGGAAGAACTGGTCATGGCGGTCGAAGCCAGCTATTCGCCGGAATCCCTGTTCAATCCGCTGAATGAGGGGGATAATTCTCCCCTGATGCTGATCGACAAGCTGAATGACCAGTGCAATGAGGACGAGACCGACATCATAGACAAGATTGCGCTGAAACAGGTACTGGATACCTTGAAGCCAAGGGAAAAGCAAATCATCGTCCTGCGGTATTTCAAGGAAAAAACGCAGGTACAGATTGCCAATATGCTCGGCATTTCACAGGTGCAGGTGTCCCGGATCGAAAAAAAGATCCTGGAGGACATCCGCCTCAAAATCAATATCAAGTAGCATCGGGCGACTCCTGCCGGATGCTTCCTTTCATTTCGCCGTATAGAACCCATCGCCGAATCCAATAATAATCCTGATAAAAATCAAATTCTGCTGAACCGGGGTGTTGTTGATCATGCTTGCTGTACTGAACAGGTACAAAGTGCTCCTGATTATTTTTCTGCTTGCCCTGCTGGCGGCATTAATACTGCTTTATATATCGCTTCACAGTGGAAGCAAGACGCCGTCAAAGGGAGTGTTTGTGATGGGGCCGGGCATAAGCACTCACTGCCCGGAAAGGAGCTGTGAAATATGCAACAGGTTATGACAAAGGATGAATACAAAAAGTATGTGGACAGCAAGGCGCCCAACTCCAAGCATTTGAGGAATATTTGCAGGGCCTTTGGGGTAGGGGGGCTTATCTGCATGGTGGGACAGTTCTTTACCAATTCCTTCCGCAGCATGGGTCTTGATGTGGAGGCTGCCTCCTCGCTCACGTCCATGACGATGATTTTCCTGGGCATTTTGTTCACCGGGCTCAATATTTATGACGAGCTGGGCAGATATGCCGGCGCGGGCTCGATCGTTCCGATCACCGGCTTTGCAAACTCGATTGCGTCCCCGGCGATGGAATACAAAAGCGAAGGATATGTGCTGGGGGTAGGCGCGAGAATGTTCCTGCTGGCGGGGCCGGTCCTGGTTTATGGCATTTCCACATCCATTCTCGTGGGAATCCTTCATTATCTGCTCCGGTCCTGACAGGCCGCATTATTGAAAAAGGAGAATGTTCATGCTGGAGAAAAAAATGGGCAAGCAGACCGTCGCTTTGGCGAAGCCTCCTTCCATCGCCGCAACGGCGTCCATCGTCGGTCCGAAGGAAGGCAAGGGTCCGCTGGCGGGCTATTTCGATCAGGTGCTGGACGACGAGTTGTGGGGGGAAAGAAGCTGGGAAATGGCGGAGAGCAAGCTGATGCGCGAAGCGCTGGCCAAAACGGCGGTGAAAGGATCCATTGCCGTAAGCGGGCTGGACTACATCCTTGCCGGCGATCTGCTGAACCAGTGCATTGCCGCCAATTTCGGATTAAGGGAGTCGGGCGTCCCGGTGATCGGCGTCTATGGCGCCTGCTCCACCATGGGAGAGGCGATGGGCCTTGGGTCCATGCTGATCGACGGCGGCTTCGCCGCCAATATCGTCTGTTTGACCTCAAGCCATTTCTGTTCTGCCGAGAAACAGTTCCGGTATCCGCTGGAGCTCGGCTCCCAGCGGCCGCCGACGGCTCAATGGACGGTAACGGGCGCGGGAGGGGTCCTGCTTTCCTCGGAGGGGAGCGGGCCGTTTGTAAAAAAGGTCACGACGGGGAAAATCGTCGATATGGGCATCAAGGATCAGAACAATATGGGCGCGGCGATGGCTCCCGCGGCGGCGGATACGATCTTTGCGCATTTTGAGGACACCGGCCTGCCCCAGGATTATTACGATATGGTGGTCACCGGCGATCTGGGCCAGATCGGCATCCAAATCGTGGATGATTTTCTTTCCTCGAACGGAATCCGCATCGGGAGCAGGCTCCACGACTGCGGCGTCATGATATTCGACAAGGAACAGGACGCCCATGCCGGTGGAAGCGGATGCGCCTGCTCTGCAACGGTATTTGCGGGCTTTTTGTACGACAGGCTGAAAAAAGGAAAGCTGAACAAAATCCTGTTTGTGCCTACAGGGGCGCTGCTAAGCCCCACCAGCGTGCAGCAGGGGGAGAGCATTCCCTGCGTTGCGCACGCCGTAGCGGTTGAAAACACCTGAGGAGGAAACTGCATGCAGCAGACAATATTATCTTATGTAAATGCATTTTTTATCGGCGGACTCATTTGCGCCATCGGGCAGGTATTGATCGACAGGACGAAAATGACTGCGGCCAGGATTCTGGTCCTTTTTGTGACGGTCGGGGTCATCCTGACCGCGGTGGGGCTCTACCCGAAGCTGGTGGAAATGGGAGGGGCAGGCGCGACCGTTCCCCTGACCGGCTTCGGCTACAGCCTGGCAAAAGGCGCCTTTAACGATGTGGACAAATACGGCCTGCTCGGCGCTTTTACCGGCGGGGTCCGGTCCGCGGCCGCGGGCATATCGGCCGCCATTTTTTTCGGCTATCTGGCCGCCGTTGCCTTCAAGCCGAA
Source organism: Bacillota bacterium (assembly GCA_023411575.1). Taxonomy (GTDB): domain Bacteria; phylum Bacillota; class Clostridia; order Acetivibrionales; family DTU013; genus UBA1305. The sequence goes on from JAEYOP010000042.1 coordinate 18,501, forward strand.
ACCGAAGCATTAGAACAGAATAGCACAGCACAGAAAGGAAGTTTTTATGGATAAAAGAAAGGTTATTCTCGTGACGGACGGCGATATGGTTGCGAAGGATGCGATCGAAACGGCCACGGCCAACATCGGCGGCCGGTGCATTTCTTCCTCCGCCGGCAATCCGACGGTTTTGACGGGACAGGAAATTGTGACGAAAATCAAGGAAGCGGCCCACGATCCGGTGGTGGTCATGGTGGACGACCGGGGGACCAAGGGGGAGGGGCCGGGCGAAGCCGCCATGAATTCCATCCTCGCCAGCAGAGAACTGGATGTGCTGGGAGTGGTGGCCGTATCCTCCAACGGAAAGGACTGCAACGGCTTGAACGTACAATGCTCGATCACTAAAGACGGCGACGTCGTGCACAATGCGGTGGACAAGAACGGAGCGGACACCCATGCCGATGAAATCTGCGGCGATACGCTGAGCATCCTGAAGTCGAAAAAAGGCCTGTTCATCGTGGGCATGGGCGATCCGGGAAAAATGGATTATAAGGACGAGGTCGCAAGAGGTGCGCCGATCACAACAAAGGCGCTGAAAACGATTCTGGAGCACAGCGGGCTCCAGTAAATCATGTAAAATACTCGATTCGCGCATCCGGAAAATGCTCCAGGATGGAATTCCGGATCCATTCCTTCATTCCCAGGGCGGTTTCGCGGGGGTATACGTATTTGTACCTCCCGAAACGCCCCCATTTCAATTCCCGGCTTTCCTCGTTCAAGTCCAGCTTCGTATTCGGAAACCGTTCCAGGATATGGCCCTTGGCGACTGCGGTAAACCGGTGCTGGATCAGCTCAAAGGTGACCGGTTCGGCGCTTTGCATATGGGAAAGACTATGCTTCAGCCGTTCAAACAGGTTCGCGTATTGCTCTTCCCAGCCGTTGTAAATCATGATGGGCGCCACGACGAAGCCCATGGGGTAACCGGCCTCCGCCATTTTGGCAGCGGCTGCCAGCCGTTCGTCCAGGCTCGCCGTATTGTGCTCGAAATTTTTTATGACATATCCGGAATTTATGCTGAACCGGAAGCGGGTATGTCCATTATGCTCGACGTTCAACAGCGTATCCACGTTGTCGTATTTGGTTACGACCCTCAGCCTTGCATTGTCCAGCTTCCCGAAAAAGTCTATGGTTTCGGCCAGGCTGCCGGTCAGGTGCTCCAGACCGAGGGGATCGCCGAGGCTCGCCACCTCAAAGGTCGTAATCTCGCCCTGGGGCTTGCTGTCCGCCTGGTGCCGTATGATCCCGAACAAATCCTCCAGGTTGACAAAGACCTTCAGGTAGGGCTTGCTGCCCTGCGTCGTCTGGAGATAGCAGTATTCGCAGTTGCCGGGACAGTTGGATACCAGCGAGAACTCGAAATCGGCGGAAGGCTTGCAGACGTCCAGCCGGGTGTTTTTCCTGACGGTAACGAACAGCGTTTTTTTGGATTGGGCGTATTTTTCCCTTCCCGTCTGTCCGGGGATGTGCCTGGCTACGTCCCTGGAAGAGTGCTGCTCGACGTCGGCGTCGGTTCCGATGAATTTTTTGTAAAGCGTCTGGCCAAGCGGATATTTTAAGGCTTCCGGATCGAAAAAGACCCTTTCGGGCTTGTATAGCTGCATTTTTGATTCCTCCCGCAAATAGTATTTCTTATTTCTGTTTTCTTATGAAACAATCCGGGTATTTAAGAAATGACGAAAAATGCGTTATTTTCTCAAAATTATCTGGTGAAAAGAAGGATTTTCGTCGATAATATAGAATAGGTTATAAAGCATCGCTATTCTTTTGAAGGACAAAGGTGGGAAGCAAATGAATATTGAATATATCAATCCGTTCATCGAAGCAAGCCAGACTGTGCTCAAGCAGATCGCACAGATGGACGCAAAACTGGGAAAGGTTTACCTGAAGAACGCGCCCTACAAGAGCGAGGATTTGATCATCATGGTAGGCTTGACCGGCAAGATCCGCGGGCAGGCGATCTTTTCGATGAACAAGTCGCTGGGGATGTCGATTGCTTCCAGCATGATGATGGGCATGCCGGTGACCGAGTTTGACGAGCTGTCCAAAAGCGCGATTTCCGAACTGGCCAACATGATCCTCGGAAACGCCGCCACCATATTATACAACCGGGGTATGAACATAGACATTACCCCTCCTTCGCTGCTCATGGGCGAAAATATGCAGATCACCCCCAACAAGATGAAAACGATCTGCATCCCGCTGCTGGTCAACAATGGCGAAAAAATTGAACTGGACGTGTCGATGGAAGGCTGATAAAATCGGAAAATGAATCCTGAAAGGGCTCCGAGGAAACTCCGGCCCTTTTTTGCATGGGAAGCGGAAGAATTCCATGGGATTCTACAAGGAGGATATTTTTATGAAACAGGAAGAAAACCGGGAACTGCTTGAATTGTTCAAAGGCCTGAGAGTTGCCGACGTACGCGACGGAATGGACTGGATGGGCTATCACCATTACGGAAGCGTCCACCACAGCATCCGGCCGCTTTTCCGGACGAGTGCGACGGGCATCGCAAGGACGGCGCGCTACCTGCCCTATGAGGGACCCGCCCCGCGCTGCATCGGCGAGGAGTATACAGAGTGGGTCAATTACTATTATACGGAAGTCTGCTACGATCCCTGGAACAAGGATATACAGCCCGGGGACTTTATTTGCCTTGATGTCGCCGGAATCGACGTCGGCCTGATCGGCTCCAACAATTCCCTCGACTGCAGGAAAAAAGGCGCCGTGGGCTTCCTGACCAACGGCGGCGGAATCCGGGATACCGACGAGGTGATCCTGCAGGGAATCCCCGTTTGGTCCCAATTCGTTTCACAGCCCATGGACCAGGCCAGGATCCGTTATCTGGAGAAGGATATCCCGATCGCCATCGGCGGGGTGGCCATCTATCCCGGGGATGTTGTCGTCGGCGACGGGGACGGCGTGATCGTCGTGCCCAGGAAAGCGGCCAGGGATGTGGCAAAGTACGCCAGGAAGGAGCAAGTGGCGGACAAGGCGGGCAGAAAGCAGCATTATATCGAGCTCGGCATGGAATTGGACAAGACGGTATTATGATTGATTTAGGTACAATGAAATAATAACTTCCCGTATGGTTTCCGGTAAAAATCGAAGAACCGCCGATATTTTACCGGAAAAACGGGGAACTAATTATTTCATTGCGCCTTATTTGTGGTAATATAGGTACTGTTGGTATAAATTCTATGGGGCGGAGGTTGAACTGCCGTTGAATATCGTGCTTGTGGAACCGGAAATACCGCAGAATACCGGAAATATCGCCCGCACCTGTGCTGCAACGGGTACGGGGCTTCATCTGATAAAACCCCTCGGGTTTTCCATCGAGGACCGCTATTTGAAAAGGGCGGGGCTGGACTACTGGAACGAAGTGCTGGTCAGCACCTGCGATAGCTTTGCCGAACTCAGGGAAAAATACAGCGGAAAGCTGTTTTATTATGCCTCTACAAAGGCGGCCAGGGCGTATACGGAGGTCGATTACCCGGAAGACTGCTTTCTCGTATTCGGGAAGGAAACGGCCGGACTGCCGGAAGAGCTGCTGGAGGCCAACCGGGAATTTACCATACGGATTCCCATGAGGCCCGGCATCCGCTCCCTGAACCTGTCCAACTCGGTTGCGGTCGTCCTGTATGAGGCGTTAAGGCAGCAAGGCTTCAAAAATATGAATCGAATCGGCAAGATGGGAATGGAGTGATTTGCATGATCAATCGAACCAGAATGGTGGAAGAATTCCTTCAGTTGGTCGGAATCGACAGCGTATCGAAGAAGGAACGCCGCATGGCGGACACCCTGCTCCGAAAGCTGAAGGAGATGGGCTATGAAGCGGTGGAGGACGGCACGGCGGCCAAAATCGGCGGCGATACGGGAAATCTGGTGTGCACGGTAAAAGGTGCGAAAAAGGTGCCGGCGGTCCTGCTGGCGGCCCATATGGATACGGTGGAGCCCGGAATCGGCAAAAAGCCCGTGCTGGACGGGGATTATATCAAATCGGACGGCACAACGGTCCTCGGAGGGGATGATGCCGCCGGCATCGTCTGCATCCTGGAAACGCTGAAAGTCCTCAAGGAGCGGAACCTGGAGCACGGAGACCTCCAGATCGTGTTTACGGTGGCGGAGGAAGGCGGGCTTTTCGGTTCGAAGAACCTGGATTATTCCCTGATCCATGCGAAATACGGGATCATCCTGGACAGCGACGGCCCCATCGGAACCGTGGCGGTCAAAGCGCCCTCCCAGGACAGGATTTACGTTACGGTGAAAGGGACGGCCGCCCATGCGGGCATTGAGCCGGAAAAAGGGGTAAGCGCCATTCAGATCGCCGCCAGCGCTATCCACGGGATGAAGCTGGGCAGGATCGATGGGGAGACCACCGCCAATATCGGCGTGATCAGCGGCGGGCGTGAAACGAACATCGTATGCGACAAGGTCGAGCTCAAGGCGGAGGCGAGAAGCCGCGATCCGCAGAAGCTGAAGCAGCAGACCGCCCACATGCGGGAATGCTTTGAAAAGGCGGCGGCGGAATTCGGCGGAAGTGTCGAATTCAGAGCCGAGCTGATGTATCCCTCCTTCAACATCCCCAGAACCGCCCCCATCATCGGGATACTCCAAAAGGCTGCGGACAAGGCGGGCGTGGAGCTGAGGCTGGAGGAAACCGGCGGCGGCAGCGATACGAACAATTTCAACAAAAACGGCATTGAAGCGGTCGATATCAGCGTGGGCATGGACAAGGTCCACAGTGTGTCGGAACGCATTCTCATCGACGACATGGTGAAAGCGGCGGAATTTGTGCTGGCAATCGTATTGAGCGTCGAATAGGGAAGGTCCTTCGAAAGGGATCCGAAGGATATTCGAAGGATACTTGAAAGACATTTGCGAGGATCGGCCGTATTCAGTAGAGAATTGTTTATAACCGGGGCAGAGTTGGTATAACCAATGCTGTAAGAACCTGTTTCGCATCTGGGGGCGCCTGAGATTTTGAGCGGATTTTTCGTCAGACAAGGCAAATTTTCGCAGGAATAATCTGTTTATTACAAGAAAATTTAACGCAGTATGACGGAAAATCCGCCAAAATATCAGGTGTCAACATATGCGAAACAGGTTCTAAAGGAACAATATCGGGAACGGAGGAAAAGTATGATAAAAAGGATCGGAGTAATGACCGGCGGCGGGGACTGCCCGGGGCTGAATGCCGTGCTCAGGGCGGTGGTCAAGACGGCGATGGTCAAATACGGATATGAAGTGGTCGGTTTCCGGGACGGTTACCGGGGAATGGTCCTGAATGATTTTGTGGTATTCGGGTCCGGTGATGTGTCCGGTATTCTGGACAAGGGCGGCACCATCCTGGGCAGCTCGAACCGGGACAATCCTTTCAAATTCAGGGTGGAGAACAACGGGACGGTCAGCTATGTGGACATGTCCGACAAGGTGGTCGAAAACGTCCGCTCCCATGGGATCGACTGCATGATCCTCATCGGCGGGGACGGAACCCTCACCAGCGCAAGGGATTTTGCCCGGAAGGGCATGAACGTGGTGGGCGTGCCAAAAACCATCGACAATGACCTTTCGGCCACAGATACGACCTTTGGCTTCATGACGGCGGTGGATACCGCAACGGAAGCGATCGACAAGCTGCATTCCACGGCGGAGTCCCATCACCGGATCATGATCCTGGAGGTCATGGGCAGGTACGCGGGCTGGATCGCCCTTGCATCCGGCATAGCAGGCGGGGCGGATGTCATACTGATCCCGGAAATCCCATATGATATGAAGAAAGTCTCCGACAAGATTCTGGAGCGGAAGATCGGCGGCAAGCATTTCAGCATCGTCGTCGTGGCGGAAGGTGCAAAAGCGCTGGACGGGGGCATGGTGGTCAGCAAAGTGGTGGAAAACAGCCCGGACCCGATCCGGCTTGGCGGCGTCGGGAACAAGGTGGCGGTCGAGCTCGAAAAGATGACGGGCATCGAGACCAGGGTCACCGTCCTGGGCCACCTCCAGAGGGGCGGCAGGCCGAACCCCTACGACCGGATCCTTTCCACAAGGTATGGCGTAAAGGCCGTCGAACTGGTGAGCCAGGAAAAGTTCGGCATGATGGTGGGCCTGCAGGGCGACGCCATTACGGACGTGTCCCTGGAAGACGCCGTAGGAAAGCTGAAAACGGTTCCGGCCGAAGGCGAGCTGGTGAATATCGCCCGGAGCGTCGGAGTCAGTTTCGGGAATTAAAGGGCCGGAGCCAGACAGACTTCGACCGGACAGACAGGAGTTTGACCCAAATGGATTTTTCTGAGATAACACTGAACAACAAAGCGGAATTTGACCGTTATATCACACAGTACAAACCGCGGATATCCGAGCTTACGTTTACGAATTTATACGCATGGAGGAATTTCTACAAGTTCCGGTACACCGTTATAGACGGCCTTTTATGTATCCTCTCGGCCCCGTGCAGGGGGGAACCCTTCGCCATGATGCCGGTGGGAAGCCTCCACGACGAGAATTTCGCCAATGCGTATTTTCAATTGAAGGAGTACTTTAAAAAGAAGGGCTGGCGGCCGGCGTTCCGGAAAATCACCTCCGAAGAGCTGAAATGGTTCCGGGGCGTGGACGTGCCGGAGGAAGCCGTCGTTTTTGACAGGGACAACAGCGATTACATCTACAACACATCCGACCTCGTCACCCTCCGCGGCAAGAAGTATGACGGAAAGCGCAACCATATCAACAAGTTCAAAAAGCAGCATACCTACGAATATGTGCCGCTGGACTGCTCCCTGCTGGACGAATGCAGCAGGATCATGATCCAATGGTGCAAGGACAGGAACTGCACCTGCCAGGAGGGCGATTACTGCGAACGGCAGGCAAACCTGGAACTGCTGAACAATTTCAGGACCCTTGGCTGCAAAGGCGCTCTGATCAGGATGGACGGCGTTTTTGAAGCATTCACGGCGGGCGAGCTGCTGAGCGAGGACACGGCGGTCATCCACATCGAGAAGGCCAAGAACACGGTCGATGGGCTGTATACCCTCATAAACCAGCAGTTTGCCGAACATGAGTGGAGCCACACCACCTTTATCAACCGGGAGCAGGACCTGGGCAAGGAGGGGATGCGAAAGGCGAAGCTGTCCTATCATCCGGCCATGATCCTGGAAAAGTTTACGGTTTATCCGGATTGACGCCCGAAAGCGCATCGTCCGCCGGCATCCGGTATAGATTCGGTCAATCCCGGAAACGATAAGGAATGGCGTATTGCAGGAAGCAAAAGGGAAGACTGCAGACATTGTTAAAAAATTATTTAATTTATTTGAAAGTATTGAAAAAGCGGCTGAAATAATATACAATAATTGTGATTTTGGATACATAGTACAAGTATGTATTAACCATATTTATATAGGAGGTAATTAGATCATGGCAGTAAAAGTTGGCATTAACGGTTTTGGCAGGATCGGACGTCTTGTATTCAGAGCAGCGGTTGAGAATCCGAATATTGAAATCAAGGGCATAAACGACCCGTTTATCGATCTCGAATACATGACCTACATGCTCAGGTATGATACGGTTCATGGCAAATTCAACGGCGAAATCGCAACCAAGGACGGCAAGCTCGTGGTAAACGGCAGGGAAATCGCGGTATTCGCGGCGAAGGATCCCACCGAGATTCCGTGGGGAGCCTGCGGCGCAGAATATGTTGTGGAATCCACCGGCGTATTCACCACGGTTGAAAAGGCTTCCGCCCACTTCAAGGGCGGCGCAAAGAAGGTTATCATCAGCGCTCCCTCCAATGACGCTCCGATGTTCGTCATGGGCGTTAACAGCGACAAGTACACCAAGGACATGACAGTCGTATCCAACGCTTCCTGCACCACCAACTGTCTGGCTCCTCTCGCAAAGGTCATCAATGACAATTTCGGAATCATCGAAGGCTTGATGACGACCGTTCACGCGGCTACCAACACCCAGAAGACCGTTGACGCTCCGTCCAACAAGGACTGGAGAGGCGGCAGGTCCATCCTCGGCAACATCATTCCTTCCTCCACCGGCGCTGCAAAGGCCGTTGGAAAGGTTATCCCCTCCTTGAACGGCAAACTGACCGGTATGGCATTCCGCGTTCCGACCGTCGACGTATCCGTCGTCGATCTGACCGTCCGTCTTGAAAAAGCTGCTACATACGATGAGATCAAGGCAGCTGTCAAGAAGGCTTCCGAAAACGAGCTCAAGGGAATTCTCGCATATACGGAAGATGCGGTTGTTTCCACCGACTTCATCCACGACGCTCATACCTCCATCTTCGATGCAGGCGCAGGAATCGCTCTGAACAGCAATTTCGTCAAGCTCGTATCCTGGTATGACAACGAATGGGGTTATTCCAACAAGGTTGTTGACCTGATTTCCTACATGGCATCGGTTGACGCGAAATAAGGATCGGATCATAAGGACTTCACAAAGGTCCACTCTTACCCTTACCTTAAGTGAGTGGTTAGGGGTGGACCTTTAAAATTTGGCAGAACGGCCCGGGAAAGACGGTCCGAATACTTTGAAAGGATGATTATCGCATGGCACTGTATAATAAAAAGACAATAGAAGATATCGATGTAAAAGGCAAAAAGGTTATCGTAAGGGTAGACTTCAACGTACCGCTGGATGCCGACCTGAAAATCACGGACGACAACCGGATCGTCGGAGCGCTGCCCACCATTAAATACCTTGTGGACAAGGGCGCGAAGACAATACTGGTTTCCCACCTGGGAAGGCCGAAGAACGGACCGGAAGAAAAATTCAGCATGAAGCCCACGGCCGTCAGGCTGGGAGAGCTTCTCGGGAAGCCCGTCATCATGGCGGCCGACGTGATCGGACCGGATGCCAAGGCAAAGGCAGCCGCCCTGAAAGACGGCGAAGTCCTGATGCTGGAAAATGTCCGTTTCCATAAGGAAGAGGAAAAGAATGATCCCGCATTCGCAAAAGAGCTTTCCACCCTTGCGGAGATCTATGTGAACGACGCATTCGGAACAGCCCACAGGGCCCACGCTTCCACGGCGGGCCTGGCGGATTACCTCCCGGCGGTCTGCGGCTACCTCATCAAGAAGGAAATCGACATCATGGGCAAGGCCCTCTCCCACCCGGCAAGGCCTTTCGTCGCCATCCTCGGCGGCGCCAAGGTTTCCGACAAGATCAACGTGATTGAAAACCTCATCGACAAGGTGGACACCCTGATCATCGGCGGCGGTATGGCCTACACCTTCTTGAAGGCCAAGGGCTACAAGATCGGCAATTCCATCTGCGAGGACGACAAGATCGAGCTCGCCAAGGGACTGCTGGAGAAGGCGGAAACCAAGGGCGTCCAGTTGATGCTCCCCATCGGCAGCATCGTAGGCAAGGAATTTAAGAATGATACGGACCATATGTATGTTCCCTCCGACGACATGCCGGATGGATGGATGGGTATGGATATCGGTTCTCTGACCATCGAAAAATTCTCCAAGGAAGTCCGGAAGGCAAAGACCATCGTATGGAACGGACCCATGGGTGTTTTCGAGTTCCCGAACTTTGCAACCGGCACCAGGGAAATTGCCAAGGCGGTTGCGGAATCCGGCGCCGTTTCCATCGTCGGCGGCGGCGACTCCGCGGCGGCAGTGGAACAGCTCGGCTATGCGGATAAGATCACCCATATTTCCACCGGCGGCGGAGCTTCCCTCGAATTCCTCGAAGGAAAGGTCCTTCCCGGGATCGCTTGCCTGATGGATAAAAACCCAAGAAAAAAAATTGCGGCGGGCAACTGGAAGATGAACAAGACTGCTGCTGAAGCCGTTGAGTTCGTCACAGCCCTCAAACCCAGGGTTGCGGATGCCGAAGCGGAAGTCGTCGTAGGCGTTCCGTTCATTTGCCTGCCGGATGTTGTAAAAGCCGCAGCCGGATCGAATATCAAGGTTGCCGCACAGAATATGCACTGGGAGGAAAAGGGTGCATTTACGGGCGAGATTTCCGGCCCGATGCTGAAGGGGCTCGGCGTTGACTATGTCATTATCGGCCATTCGGAGAGAAGGCAGTACTTCGCCGAGACCGACGAAACCGTCAACAAAAAGGTTCATGCAGCATACAAATACGGACTGAAGCCCATCGTCTGCGTAGGCGAGTCTCTTGCGCAGAGGGAACAGGGCGTTACGGCCGACCTGATCCGCTATCAGGTGAAGATCGCCTTACTGGGCCTCAGCGAGGAACAGGTCAAGACCCTTGTGATCGCATACGAACCGATCTGGGCCATCGGAACGGGCAAGACGGCTACCAATGAACAGGCCAACGAAGTCTGCTCGATCATCCGGGAGACGGTAAAGGCATTGTACGGCGAAGAGACTTCCGAGGCGGTACGCATTCAGTACGGCGGAAGCGTCACGGCCGCAAATGCAGGCGAGCTCTTCAACATGTCGGATATCGACGGCGGCCTGGTTGGCGGAGCAAGCCTCAAGCTGGACGATTTCGAAAAAATCGCAAAATACAACGGCTGATATTCCAGGCAGGCTTAGCAGGCCTGCAACAACTGCAATTTAAAAGGCTGTCTGAAAAGGCAGCCTTTTATAGTAGGGAACGGGGGCGAAGTACCGTTCCGCCCCCAAACCGGTGCGATTTGCCAGGCAAATGCACTTTCATTACGAGGTATTGGTTAAAGGAGAAGGGAAAAATGAAAAATCGATTGGTTGCATTGATCATACTGGATGGATACGGAGTAAATCCCAAGACGGAGGGCAACGCCATCAAGGCGGCGAGCAAGCCGAACCTGGACCGCTTTATGGCGGATTACCCCAATACCGTCGTCCATACGAGCGGTATGGACGTGGGCCTGCCAAGGGGCCAGATGGGCAACTCCGAAGTGGGACACACCAATATCGGAGCCGGCCGGATCGTTTACCAGGAGCTGACAAGGATCACCAAATCCATTGAGGACGGGGACTTTTTCAGCAAGCAGGAATTCCTGAAGGCCATTGAAAACTGCAAGGAAAACAATTCCAAGCTGCATCTGTTCGGACTGCTTTCGGACGGCGGCGTGCACAGCCATAACACGCACCTTTATGCGCTGGTGGAGCTGGCAAAGCAGAATGGCTTGAAGGATGTTTACGTGCATTGCTTCTTCGACGGAAGGGATGTTCCCCCGGATAGTTCCAAGGTATATGTGGAGGAACTGGAAGCAAAGCTGAAGGAAATCGGCGTTGGAAAGATTGCCAGCGTCATGGGCAGATATTATGCCATGGACCGGGATAACCGGTGGGAAAGGGTCAAACAGGCTTACGACGCAATGGTTCTCGGCCAGGGCCTCACAGCGGCCTCCGCGCCGCAGGCTGTTGCGGAGTCCTATGCACGCCAGGAATTCGACGAATTCGTGAAACCAACGGTCGTTCTGGAAAACGGCAAGCCGGTGGCAACCATTAGCAAAAACGACTCCGTGATCTTTTTCAACTTCAGGCCGGACAGGGCGAGGGAAATTACCAGAACCTTCGTCGATCCGGACTTTACAGGCTTTGAAAGGCCGAGCGGCTTCTTCCCGCTGTATTATGTCTGCATGACCCAGTATGACAAGACAATTCCGAATGTGGTCGTCGCCTTCAAGCCGGAAAGCCTTGCCAATACCTTCGGGGAGTACATCAGCCGGAAGGGCTTCAGGCAGTTGAGAATCGCTGAGACCGAGAAATATGCCCATGTCACCTTCTTCTTCAACGGCGGCGTGGAAGCAATGTATGAAGGGGAAGACCGGGCGCTGATTCCTTCCCCCAAGGTCGCAACCTACGACCTGAAGCCGGAAATGAGCGCTTATGAGGTAACGGAAGAAATCCTCAAGAGGATCGACTCGAAGGAATACGATGTAATCGTGTTGAACTTCGCAAACTGCGATATGGTGGGCCATACGGGCATCTTTGATGCGGCGAAGGCGGCCGTGGAAGCCATCGATACCTGCCTCGGCAGGATCGTCAAGGCGATTCAGGCCCAGGACGGCGCCGCCCTGATCACGGCGGACCACGGCAATGCGGAGCAGATGGTCGATTACGAGACAGGCGGGCCCTTCACGGCACACACGACCAATGTGGTACCGCTGATCGGAATCGGGCTCGGCGGACGGCAACTGAAGGAAGGACGCCTGGCCGATCTGGCGCCGACGATGCTGGAATTGCTGGGACTTGAAAAACCGGCCGAGATGACCGGCGAATCCTTGTTGAAATAATTGAGGAATGACTAAACAAGCATAGTACAAGGGGGTACATGGGAAGGGTCTCATGTACCATTCTTGTTTTTAGGCGATTTTGTTAGGAGGAGGTTTCCTATGGATAAGGCAAAGGACTTGATCTTGGAGATGATTCATTTTGATGCGGGCGAGCCGGAGTTGATCCAGCATTTTGTCAAGGTGTACGAGTTTGCGAAGCTGATTGGCCTTATGGAAGGCATTTCGCCGGAGCAGATGGAAGTTCTGGAAGCGGCGGCTGTCGTCCACGATATAGGGATCAAGGTTTGCATGGAGAAATTCGGAGAGTGCAGCGGCAAGATGCAGGAAAGGGAAGGCCCCGCTTATGCCGAAGAATTACTGGGCAGGCTCGGGTTCCGGCAGGAGCTGCTTGAGCGGGTGAGCTACCTGGTGGCGCATCACCATACCTATTCCAACATTGACGGGATCGATTATCAGATTCTGGTGGAAGCGGATTTCCTCGTGAATTTTTACGAAAACCAGAACAGCAAAGAAGCCATACGGAATACGTACGATAAGATTTTCAAAACGGAGTCCGGGCGAAAAATCTGCAGCCGGATGTTTATGATATAATCTGATATAGATTGCTTTCCAGGGGAAAATAGGTGGTGCTGGGATGACGGACAAATTTGCTGCTGAAGGGGATGCCGAAGTGTCCTTCCATATTGGAATCGTTGGGTACGCCGACAGAAAATTTGATACTGAACGGGCTTTATGCCTATTGAATGAGATATTTGCCGAGATCAAAAGGGGATATGGCGGGAAAGAGGTTGTAATTGTCAGCGGTGCGACAATGTGCGGCATTCACAAGCTTCTGTATCCGATGGCGGCCGGGTTGGGCTACAGGACGGAAGGGGTTATGTGCAGCAAGGGGTATGAATGGAGCTTGTACCCGGTGGATGAACTATTTGTAGTAGGGGATTCCTGGGGGGAAGAAAGTGATTTTTTCACCGACAGGATTGATGTGCTGTATAGAATTGGCGGCGGAAAGCAATCATTAAAGGAATGCCAGTTAGCAAAAAGCAAAGGGAAAAAGACTATTGAATATGAGCTTGAAGAGCTCGTTTAGGCAGAAGAGCTTGCTTCGGTACGAAAGGGATTTGGATGATGGACAATGAAACCTTAAAAACCATTAAACAGCGCAGGAGCATTCGAAGCTTCAAGCAGGAGCAGATCAGGGAAGAGGAATTGCAGGCGGTGCTGGAAGCGGGGCTGTATGCTCCCAATGCCGGAGGGCAGGCGTGGCATTTTACAGCGGTTCAGAACAGGGAACTGCTGGACAGACTCAATCTGGCGGCCAAGGAAGCAGCAAGGCAAATGGGCTTTGAGCACTTGAGAGCGCTGGGGAACGATGAAGAGTTCCATTGCTTATACCACGCGCCGACGCTGGTCATTGTCTCCGGCGATGAAAAGGTTCCGATTCCCCTTGATGCGGATTGCGCCGCTGCTACCCAGAATATGCTGCTTGCGGCGGAGTCCGTCGGGCTGGGGAGCTGTTGGATTTTCTTCGTTCTGTTGGCGTTCGGTTCCCTCCAGGGTTCCGGGTTTCGAAAAGAGCTTAAAATACCCGATGGCTACAAACCGTATTACTCATTTGTGATTGGGTATAAGCAGGATGCCGCCAATGTTCCCGACAGGAAACCTAATCTCATTACCTATATAAGGTGATTTACTACTGGTTGTTGCAGCCTGCTCTTAGGAAAGAAAACGGCGGAATGGACAAAGGATATGAAAAATGGAGGATGGAATCATGAGCTTTGATGTGATCAACGAATATGCCAATGGGCTGGAGGAGAACGGAAAGAAGAGCGTTCTAGAATTTGCTTCGTTCATGGAAGCGGAATATCCGCAGCTCCTGCCGAAAATCTGCTTTGCCATGCCCATGTGGTGGCTGGGCGCCAAAATGTACGATGGCTACGTGGGAATCTCGGCAGCGAAAAAGCATTATTCCATCCATTTTCACGAAGAAAGCTATATTGACGCACTGAAAAAGGCATTGCCGAATTGCAGCTTCGGAAGAAAGTGCGTCAATATCAAGTATGGGGATGAACAAGCCCTTTCCGTCGTAAAGCATAGCGTGATGGACTATATAAACAAGGTATTGGGGAAATAGGGATTATCGGAAATCCTCCAGATAACCCTTGATCTTTTCCATATTCAGCTCCTTTTCAATCAGAACCTGATTTCCTTTCAGGAATTCAATCTTGTCATTGAAGGCCGGCTTTTCCTTTTTGTACAGGATGCCGATTGGGATGCGGTCGTCCCATTCCATTGCCTTCTCCATTGCCTTCAGCCGGTCGGTGGCGTCGTAGCGCTCGTCAAGCTTGTAAACCCGGCTGCTGTACCACTGGAAGGTATTCACCTTGTTGAAGCTCACGCAGGGCTGGAGAATGTCAACCAGCGCATAACCCCTGTATTTTATGGCCTCGAGCATGATGGAGGTCAAATGCTCCTTGTCGCCGCTGAAAGCTCTTGCCACAAAGCCGGCGCCCATCGTCAGCGCTAAAAGGATGGGGTTCAACGGTTCGTGGATCGTACCGGACACCTGGACATCGGTCACATGATGGATACCGGTAGTCGGAGACGCCTGCCCCTTGGTCAGTCCGTAAATCTGGTTGTCATGCACGAAATGGGTGATGTCAACGTTTCTCCGGATATTGTGGATGAAATGGTTCCCGCCTTCTCCGTAGGAATCGCCGTCGCCGGTGTCGATAATGACCGTAAGGCCGCTGTTCACGATTTTTGCCGCGGCCGCCGGAGGGAGAGCCCTCCCGTGGAGGCCGCAAAATCCGTTGGTATTGATATATTGAGGCGTTTTGGCAGCTTGCCCGATTCCGCCCACGACCAGAACCTCGTGAGGCTTTTTGCCGAGCTGCTCCAAAGCGGCCTTCAAGGATTCAATTATGGCAAAGTCGCCGCACCCGGGACACCATGCGGTTTCTGAAATACGATACGCTAAGTCGCACATAGGTTTATTCCCTTCCCTTTACTTTATTATAAATATACCCGGCGCTCATGGGACGCCCGTCGAATTTGAGGACGCCGGAATCGCAGAATATGCCGGTAGCCTCGGAAACGATCGATGCAAGCTGCCCGGTGGCATTTTGCTCCACATGGATAACCTGCTTCGCTTTTTTTGCTTTTTCCATGAGCCGTTTTGTCGGCAAAGGCCAGATATCGCCGAAAACCAGGGCGCCGTATTTCTTGTCCCCGCTTTCATTCAGCAGGGCGATTGCCTCCGTTACCGGCCCCCACGTCGAACCCCACGCAAGGAGCAGAACCTCGCAATCCTCTTCGCCTATGAACAAAGGCTCCTGCAGCTCTTCCTCCAGCAATTCGAGCTTCCGCATCCTTTTCGCGACCATCTGGTTCCGGACGGAAGCGGATTCGGTTATATGACCGGACTCATCGTGCTCGTCGCTGTCTACGAGAACGGTCACTCCGGGGTTGCGGCCGGGAATAAGTCTCGGCGAAATACCGGATGGGGTGATTTCGTATCTTTTGTACGGCTTATCCTCCGAGTACTCCCAAGTGCTTATGGAAGCATCGTTGGGAATATTGTCAAAATCAAACGGTTCAAAGGTGGTGGTGGAATCCGCAAGGAACTGGTCGCTCAGAAGAATGACCGGTATCTGGTACTTATCGGCAAGGTGGAAAGCCCGGATCGTTTGATCGAAAGCATCCCCGGCATTCCTCAATGCGATGACCATCCGGGGGAATTCTCCCTGGGAGGCGGAAATGACGAATTTAAGATCGCTTTGCTCCGTCCGGGTTGGAAATCCCGTCGTCGGGCCGGGACGCTGCACTTCGGCCACTACCAGCGGCACTTCGAGCATTCCGGACAGGCCAAGCCCTTCCACCATCAGGGCAAAGCCCCCTCCCGAGGTTCCCGTCATTGCCCGCGCCCCGGCATAGGATGCGCCGATGGCCATATTGATTGCCGCTATTTCATCTTCCGCCTGCTCCACGACGATTTCGGCGTCGTTCATTTTTGCCGCGAGATAATTCATGATGCTGGTGGAAGGCGTCATGGGATAGGCGGAATAGAACCGGCATCCGGCAGCCAGCGTGCCGAGGGCCACCGCCTCATTCCCGTTGATTAAGATGCTGCGGTCCCCGGCCGGGGCGACCGGATCGAACCGTTTGGAAACGAGCCTTCTTCCTGCCAGCACAGCGTCGATATTCTGCCTTGCGATTTCTTCCCGGAAGAATTCCCGGAGAACCTTTTCGAATTCTGTCCCCCCGATCCCGAAGAGCTCCAGAACGGAACCGACGGCGACGCTGCCGAAGGCTTTTATATTTCCGGAAGCTTTTGCTTCCTGCTTTAAAGGCAATTTTAAGATCCGGGGATCCTCATGGCCGATTTCTGCGTCACAAAGGACAAATCCGCCGGGCTTCAGTCTTTCGATGTGGGTTTCGACCGTCTCGTCATTCATGGCGATCATGCCGTCCAGGTCCTCCCGGTGGGAGAAGATTTTCTCATTCCCGAACCGGATTTGGATAAAATTGTGCCCGCCTCTTACCCTCGACATATAATCCCGGATGGTAAAAACCTGAAAGCCCTGCCTTTTCAGTATTTTTTCCAGTATTGCGGAAACGGTTTCAACGCCCTGCCCCGCAGAGCCGCCTACAAGAATGTTATAATCCACAGTGCCACCTCTTGCTCTATTATATTCTGTCAGATATATACCTCTTTATTGCATAAAACTAACACGGAAAAAACGTTTTTGGCGGAGAGACCGGAGAAACTACCGGATCGCCTTCCTGTATTCGTATATGGTCTTTCCGGTGATCCTTTTAAACAGCTTGCTGAAATACTTGGGGTCGGAATAGCCGACCTTCCCGCTGATTTCGCTGATGTTCATGGCCGGCATTTCCAGCAGCTTTTTGGCATGCTCGATTCGTATGATCGTTTTGTAGTCGATAAAGCTCATGCCGGTTTCCTTCTTGAAGAGCTCGCTGAGGTAGGCCGGACTGAGGTGCACATGCTTTGCCACCTGCTCCAGGCTGATATCGCCGGCGAAATTCTTTTCAATTATTTTCTTCGCGTTTTCCACCAGATTGTTGTTGTCCAGAGGATTCTTATCATGATAGAAATTGAAAATTTTCTGCAGCAGGTCACAAACACAGGATTCCAGGCTGCTGATGAAAAGGGTCTCTTTTATCCTGTCGTACGGGTGCTCCCCGGATACCATTGTCTCGTGGCGGATAAAGGTAAGCTGGACGTTCAGCATAATCATGATCGATTGCAGGAACTGCCAGAAGAATTCCTTGACAACTGCCGGCTTTAGGTTGCCGTCCTTCCGCAGGGAAGCGCAGAGGGTTTCCACATAGGATACGGCCGTCTGCATATTGGAAAGCTTGAGGTTCAGGGTGATCTTGTTCAGGGTCTCTTCGGACAGTGAGATCAGTCTGTCCTCCGTCAGCATGCCCGGATTGTACGGCGCGATTGTCCCGTTTCCCTTCCAAAACCTCGTCTCAAGCGCTTCCCACGCCTTGGCATAGGTGTCCGGCAACATACCCGGCTGATGGGTGGGTGTGCTGATTCCCGTTGAAATGCTCATATCCAGCTTCCTGCCCAGTATCAGGCCGCTGACGCGGAGGGCTTCCCGGATGCCGGCCGCAGCATTGTCGCTGTTTATAATAGAAATAAGCACATTCCTGTCGTGTGCAAGAGAGAAGGTGACGGCTCTGGCATAGCGTTTCATGGCCCTTTTCACTATAGAACGGTACACGCAGTCCCTGTTCTTGTCGGCTTCAGCCTTCCTGGGCTCGTCAGGAACCGTTACGCAAAGGATGAAAGTATTGTTGGGCATCTCGATGCTGTATCGCTGCAGCTCGCTTTTAATATATTCGGCGGTCATGCTGTTCCGGGTGATCAACTGGTTCAGAAAAGTCTCGCACATAACGGGGAGCGCCTTTTTCATCTGTTCCTCCCCGGCTTCAAGAGCTTTGCTCAACCGGGCCTCTTCGTCGATTTCCGACCGGATTCTTTTGAGGACCTGGATCAGCTCGTTCTCTTCGACCGGCTTCAGCAAATAATCGGTAATGCCGTATTTCATTGCGGTACGGGCATATTCAAAATCATTATAGCCGCTGATGATGATGATTTTCAGCTTCGGAAAAAGCCGGCGGAGCTCCTTGGTCAGTTCCAGTCCGGTGAGCCCCGGCATCATGATGTCCGTAACCAGAATATCCGGCTCGTGCTGCCTGCACAGCTCCAGCGCCTCGATCCCGTTTGCGGCCTCGCTGGCAAGCGACAGGCCCAGCTCTTCGAAAGGAATAAGGGTTTTTACGGCCGTTCTGACCCATTTTTCATCATCCGCTATGATGAGTTTCCGCATAATGACCTCCTATACCTGCTGCAAAACATTTATAGTATGGAACGATTCTTTCCGGCGCTCTCTTCAGTTATCCGCAACGGCAGGGAGGATGATCTCGACGATGGTCCCGACGGAGGCCTCCCTGAACCTCAGCCCGTATTGCTCGCCAAAATAAAGCTTTATCCTGGAATTTACATTTCGAACTCCTATGCCGGTACCGGACCGGGTGGGTTCGCTGTTGGAAAGGTATCGGTCCCACGCGATCGACCGGTTCAGCTCGTCCACTTTTTTGGACGGCATTCCAAGACCGTTGTCCGAGATCAGGATCTTGATATTCTTGTCCAGCTCCAGGATCTCGATCTTGATCGTGCCCTTTCCAAGCTTCATCTCCAGGCCGTGCTTGATGGAGTTCTCAATAAGCGGCTGCATCGTGAGCTTCAGGATTTTATGGTTCATCAGCTCCGGCGCGATGCTGTAGGCAAGCTCGAATTTGTTTTCATACCGGAAATTCTGGATGGACATATAATTCTCCAGGTGCTGCAGCTCCTCCTTGATCGTAACCAGGACCCGATCGCTGATGCTGTAACGGAACAGCAGCGACAGGGCTTTGGACATGGCTGCGATTTCATGGATGCCGTGGTACAGGGCCGCTCCCCGGATGGATTCCAGCGTGTTGTAAAGAAAATGCGGGTTGATCTGGTTCTGCAGGGAATTGAGCTCGGCTTCCTTTTGCCTCAGCTTGATGCTGTATATTTTGTTTATCAGGAAGTCGATGTCGGAATGGGCTCCCACGCCGGCATCCGGCGGCTTTTGACGAAGCAGGGGAGGTTGCCCGTTCACGCCGGGCAACTGGCTCTCGTAGTCGGATATGACGGTGGTAAGCTCATTTATGGGGTTCATAAGGCGAAGGGTCAGGAACAAATAGGCAAACAGAATAAGCAGCAGCAGGCTTGCCAGCGCGACCATCAGGGGATTGCGGGTCCAGAAGCCGGCGGATACGTTGGATTCGGGGTTCAGGTCGATAAAGATCCAGGACAGGCTGGGATAACGGACAAACGACATATAATAGCTCCGGCCGCCGTATTCGACCTTCCGGAAGCCTTTTTCCAGGCTGCCCATTTCGCTCAGCAGCGTCTCATCCGCCGCCGTGGTGAGCTGTCCCTGATTCCTGCTGTATAAAACATTGCCTTCGAAATCGATAATCAGCCGTTCGGAGGAGTTGGCGCCGGACGCGCCCCGGCATGCGGCAAAATCGCTTAACAGGTTGTAATTGAAATCAAAAAGCAGGACGCTGCCGGCATCTTTTCCCGGGGAAGCGGGCGCGGCAATCGCCATGGAGAAAACCATCCGGCTCCTGCCCTCGTCATAAAAGCGCTGTATCGTGCCAAGGACCTGAAGCGTGCCGGGCTCCGTGACCGCGCTGTGGAACCAGTGCTGCGAAGCCGGACTGCTGATGGCTGCGGTTTCGGAATCGGCGCCGTAGGAGGCCTCTATTCCATCTCCGCTTATGATATAGGCAGCCGACAAGGTGCGCAGCTGCGCGGCAGCCAGATTTTTTTCAACCGCCGATTTCAGGAGGGCTGCCGGATCGCCCGAACGGTCCGGTTTAAGAGAATCCGCCGTTGCCTGGACAACCGGCTTCAAATCGTTGATGTATTTTTCAATGGAGTTCTTTTCCTGTTCCATTTGGGCGGAAGCCAGCTCAAAGGCGCCTTTTTCCACCAGCGAGTGGGTATAAAGCCAGGCGGCCGCCGTAATGGCCGCAAAAGGCAGGAGCACCAGCAGGAAGAAATAAATGGTGAACCTGGACCGCAGCTTCATATAAAGGCTGCTGGCCCTGGGAGCCTTGTTCGGCTTTTTCTCGAGTTGGAACTTCAATGGCCTCATCCTTTGTCCCCCTTATAGTTATTCTATAGAAAGACGGGAGAAAATGCAAATCCTTGATCCATAATAAAAAAAGACACTATTTTCATAAAAAAAACATCTGTCGCCCCCCTGGAGATTAATGCTACTATAATCTGGGATAAAACCAACCGATAATGCAAAACAAGGGGTGTTACATTTGAGTCTGATAAAAAAAGGCATATCTTTGATTCTCCTGGCTGTTCTGATTTCTTCCGTATTATCGGGGTGCTATTTCTTCCCGAAGGAAGAAGAGGTGCTTGCACCGCCGATCAAGGAGCCGGATAAAGTCACATATGAAACCATTGAGGTGCAAAAGGGCACAATTGAAAATAAGATACGGTGTACAGGCACTTTTGTTTCCGTATCCCAGCAGGATGCCTCCTACAAGGATAGGGGAGGCAGGCTCCAGGAGCTCTACGTCGTGCTCGGGGACAAGGTGAAAAAAGGCGAGGTCATCGCCCAGCTCGAAACCGACACGATCACAAACGACATCCAACTCCAGGAGATTTCCCTGAAACGGGCCCAGATCGCCTATGACAATGCCAAAACGAAGTATGAAATCGAGGGCGGCAGCAAAATGGAGCTTGAAATGGCCGAACTGGACCTCCAGTACAACCAGATCAAGCTGGACAGCCTGCAGGGCGAGCTTGCCAGAACGAAGCTGGTGGCGCCTATTGACGGCGAGGTCGTCTATATCACCGACACCAACCTGGGCGAGTATGTAAACGCGCACCAGACGATCGTAAGGATAGCGGACCCCACCAAGCTCCAGCTCCGGTATTCGGAGGACCAGGTGAGCTCGTTCCGGGTGGGGATGAAAGCGAATGTGGAGATTGGCGATGACAAATATGAGGGGGACGTCGTCATGACCCCCGGCAATCTGCCGTCCGACGCCGACGAAGAGTCCAGGAAGTCCATTATGGTCAATATCAGCAATCTGCCGAAGGACATCACGATCGGTCAAACGGCAACCATTACGCTGACACTGGAAAAGCACGATAACGTTATTGTTCTGCCGAAGCAGGTGATCAACAGCTATTCCAGCAGGAAGTTCGTCAATGTGCTCAAGAACAACCTCCGGGAAGAGCGGGATGTGGAGATCGGAATACAGAACAGTACGGAAGTCGAGGTCGTAAAAGGACTCGAGGTCGGAGAACAGGTCATTGTAAGGTAAGGAGACGAGTCCTGAGCTTTGACCGGAGTGGAGGTGCTGCAATTGTTGCGGATGGTACTAAGACGGATGTTCAGCAACCTGTGGATGGTGGTTTGCCTGCTTATCGGCTCCATACTGGCCACGGCGCTGGTTAGCTGCATTCCCATATATACGGACGGCATCCTGCAGAGGATGTTGACAAAGGATCTGGAAAACTACCAGGTGGAAACGGGTAATTTCCCGGGTCAGTATGCCGTAAAGGCGAGCCTGTATTATACCTATAATGAACAGGACAGGGTAAACGCCCAGAATTTTTTCAACAAGCGAATCATGACGAAGAATATTCCGGCCTTTGATCTGCCGATTTTAGCCGTGTCCCACGAGGTCCGGTTCGGAAACGTCTATTATCCTGTGATGAAGGATTCCAGGGGCGAACTGAAGGAAGAGATGGCGTACACCCAGCTGGGCGCAATTTCGGGGATCGAAGACCATATCACGCTGACAAACGGCAGGCTATACAGCAAAACAGCCGTTGACGGCGTGTACGAGGTCATTGTCAGCCAGCAGGCCATGAAATCGATGAACCTGCTGATGGACCAGGTCTGCACCATTACGGACCCGGTCAATGACTACAAGCCGTACTGCAAGGTCAAGGTCGTCGGCGTATATACGATGAAGTCGGCCGGCGACGTTTACTGGGGCGGCAAGTTCAACGACCATAACAAGGAATTCATCATGGACTACGAGCTCTTCAACAAGTCCTTCCTGGCGAAGGAAAACGGCCTGTTGACGGAAGCCCAGTGGAATTGTGCCTTTGATTACCATAAAATCGACCTGTTGAATTTGTCCTCGGTCGTCGAAAATTATGAAACACAGCGGAAATGGACCGCAAAATACGGTGGAAGCCTTGAGTTCAAAATGCCGGCCATTGAAATCCTGAAGGAGTACAACGAAAGGGCGAAACAGCTCAAGACGCTGCTCTGGGTATTGACCGTCCCGGTATTGCTCATGCTGGTATTTTACATCTTCATGGTCACCCAGTTGATCGTGTCCAACGACGAAAACGGCATCGCCGTGCTCAAGAGCAGGGGCGCCAGCAAGAAGCAGATTTTCATCAGCTATCTGATCGAAAGCGTTTTCATCGGCATTGTCGCATTGATTTTCGGGCCTCCCCTGGGGCTTGCCATCTGCAAGATCCTGGGGTCCTCCAACGGATTCCTGGAATTCGTGCAGAGAACGTCGCTGCCGGTTTCCGTCAATCTGAACGTATTGCTGTATGCGCTGGCCGCCGTGGCGTTTTTGACCGTCACCATGCTGATACCGGTTATTGTGTCCTCCCGTACGACCATTGTCAAGCACAAGCAGGACAAATCCAGGGCCAGGACGGCTCCGATCTGGAAGAAATTCTTCCTGGATATCCTTCTGCTCCTTGTATCGGGATATGGAATCTACAGGTACCAGCAACAGCAGAAGGTGTTGGAGTCAACGGGAATAAAGGCCACGGACCTGAACATCGATCCGCTGCTGTTCCTCACCTCGACCCTTTTTGTCCTTGGCGCCGGATTGTTGTTCCTGAGGCTGTATCCCTATCTTATCCGCTTTATCTACTGGCTCGGCAGGAAAGTCTGGCCGCCCGTCATGTATGTTTCGCTGATCCAGGTGGGGCGCTCCAGGGGGCAGGAGCAATTCCTCATGCTATTCATCATACTGGCCATATCAACCGGTTTATTCAATGCCAATTCGGCCAGGACGATCAACAAGAACCGGGAAGACAAGATCAGCTATTCCATAGGGGCGGACGTGCGGCTCATGGCGCACTGGGACAACAACCAGCCCAAGCCCTCGGGAGGTCCGCCCACGCCGGCGGAGCTGGCCTTGCAGGATAATCCTCCGCCGATGCACTGGTATGAACCGGACTACACCAAATTTTCCACCCTCTCCGGCACCGAGCAGGCGACAAAAGTCCTTGTGGAAGAGACCGGGCGGATCATGACGGATACGGACAGCGTCACGGGCGTCAATATCATGGGAATCATACCGGAGCAGTTTGCCAAGGTAGCCTGGTTCGAATCGGACCTGCTTCCCTACCACTGGTACAATTACCTGAACTTGCTGACCGGCGCGCCCAAGGCCTTCCTGGTCTCGTCGAACCTGAAGGAAAAGCACGGCCTCAAGGAAGGGGATACCATCAGCATCTCCTGGGGGGACCAGAGCTATCTGGACGGCATTATATACGCCTTTATAGATTACTGGCCTTCCTTCAATCCCAATGCCAAAAACGAGGGGATCAGCGAGCCTTCCCTGGTGGTGGCGAACCTCTCCTATATCCAGGATAAGCTTGCGACCCAGCCCTACGAGGTCTGGATCAAGAAAAAGGCGGATGCGACGGATAAGCAGATCAACGACGATATCATCAACCGGGACCTGGAGATCAACAGCATCTCCTACCGGAACCAGGAAATCGTCAAGATGAAAAACGACGCCTTTATACAGGGCATGAACGGAATGCTTTCGCTGGGCTTTATCGCGGCGATGCTGATCAGTATGCTCGGATTTCTGATTTACTGGATCATCTCCATCCAGAACAGGGTACTGCAGTTCGGAATCCTGCGGGCAATGGGCATGTCGCTGTCCAAGGTCATCGGAATCCTGGCATGCGAGCAAATCCTCGTGTCGGGGGCCGCAATCCTGCTGGGCATCATCATCGGCGGCCTGTCCAGCGATACCTTCATCCCGCTGCTGCAAATCGTTTTCAGTGCGGTGGATCAGGTGCCGCCCTTCAAAATCGTGTCCAATGCCGATGATTACATCAAGATCTACGGGGTTATCGGCACGATGCTGGTGATGGGCTTCCTGACCCTGTGGAGGATCATAGCGAGGATCAAGATCGACCAGGCCGTCAAGCTGGGAGAGGACTAACGGGATTTAGCAGAAGAAGCAAATAGATTGGGAGGCAGGTATGAGCGAGATCATCAGAACCGAAGGACTGGTAAGGGACTTCAGGTCCGGCAGTACAGTGGTTCATGCGCTGAAAAATGTATCCATACAGCTGGAAAAAGGGAAGCTCACCATATTGAGAGGGCGTTCGGGCTCCGGCAAGACAACCCTCATCAATCTTTTGGGCGCCCTTGACAAGCCCGACTCCGGCGTCATCCAGTTCAACGGAAAGAATATCACAGCCGCCGGCGAGCATACGAAAACACAGCTGCGGAGGAAGAACATGGGCTTCGTGTTCCAGTCCGTCGCGCTGATTTCCATGATGTCGGCCTATGAAAATGTAGAATTCGGACTGCGGATAGCAGGATATGATAAAAAAAAGCGGAGCGAACGCGCAAAGGAATGCCTCTCCCTGGTGGGCCTGGCGAAGAGGATGGACCACCGGCCCCAGGAGCTTTCGGGCGGCGAGCAGCAGAGGGTCGCCATCGCGCGGGCGATCGCGCACAAGCCGGACATTATTTTTGCCGACGAACCGACGGCAGAGCTGGACACCCATATGGGGCTGCAGGTGGTGAAGCTCTTTAAAAGCCTGGTGGAGAGCGAGGGCTTAACGGTCGTCATGACGACCCACGACCCGAGCATGATCGAAATCGCAGACCACGTGCTGACGCTGGAGGATGGTGAGATAGCAGATGCAACCTGAAGAACGCACCAAAATGATTGAATGTGAAAACCTGGTCAAAATATACAAGACAAAGGATCTTGAGGTGGTCGCCCTCCAGGGGCTGGATCTGATCGTGGAAACCGGCGAGCTGATGGCCATCATCGGCAACAGCGGCAGCGGCAAATCCACCCTGCTGAACATGCTCGGCGGGCTTGACAGGCCCTCCGCCGGAAAGCTGCTGGTGGATGGGAAGGATATGCTCAAATTCAACGACGCGCAGTTGATCAAGTATAAAAGGGATACGGTGGGCTTTATCTGGCAGAACAATGCCAGGAACCTGATACCGTATCTTACGGCCCAGGAGAATGTGGAAATGCCCTTGCTCCTTTCCGGAAAGACGAACAAGAGGAATAGGGCGCTGCAACTGCTGGACATGGTGGGGCTCCTGAACAGGAGGAACAACAGGCTGAGCCAGCTTTCAGGCGGTGAACAGCAGCGTGTTGCGATAGCCATCGCGTTGGCCAACAATCCGAAGCTGCTGCTGGCCGACGAACCGACCGGGTCTGTTGACAGCAGGACTGCGGCGACGATCCTCGATGTGTTCCGCGAACTGAATATGACGCTGGGCGTAACGGTCGTCATCGTAACCCACGACAGGCAGGTCTCCCACAAGGTGGACCGGGTTGTGGCGATCCGGGACGGAAGGACCAGCAGCGAATTTATCCGAAGGAAATCCTATGCGGAGGAAATCGCCGAAATGGGCAGCGGAATCTTCAACAGCCATTCGGGCGATACCCACGAGGAGCTTGCCGTCCTGGACAAGGCGGGCAGGCTTCAGATCCCTTCGGAGTACATCAATGCGCTGGGCCTGAAAGGAAAGAACAAGGTCAAAGTGGAACTGGACGGAAATAAGGTAGTGCTGCATTCGCCCGATGACACGGATGGCTCCGAAAAGGCCGTATAAATATTACCTTCATCATAGCTTCCTTCTTATATGCTGCAGAGGGACGGTTTTCAGGACGGAATCGTCCCTTTCCGTATTTCTGTCCATTGCGTTTTTTGGAAGGTGGTATGTTTGAATTGGCTGATTTGTGGTTAAAATATACCGGAATATTGTCAATTTGGGACAGGAGGGATAATATATGAAACAATACCTTGAAATCGAAAGCGTATTCGCAAGAGAAATCCTGGATTCGAGAGGAAACCCTACGATTGAAGTAGAGGTTATCGCGGAAGGCGGTTTTGTCGGAAGGGCCGCGGTGCCTTCCGGCGCTTCTACGGGAGCCTTTGAAGCGGTGGAGCTTCGGGACGGGGATTCCGACAGATACCTTGGAAAGGGAGTATTGAAGGCTGTTTCGAACGTCAATGGGATCATTGCTCCTGAAGTGGAAGGAATGAATGTCTTCGACCAGACAGCCATAGATAAAAAAATGATAGAGCTCGACGGCACGCCGAACAAGGGCAAGCTGGGCGCGAACGCCATCCTGGGCGTTTCCCTCGCGGTGGCGAAAGCGGCGGCGGAGGCCCTGGGCCTCAGCCTTTACCAGTACATCGGCGGAGTCAACGCAAAGACGCTCCCGGTTCCGATGATGAATATCATCAACGGCGGAAAGCACGCGGATAACAGCGTCAATATCCAGGAATTCATGATCATGCCTGTCGGAGCGGGCTGCTTCAGCGATGCGCTGAGGATGTGCGCAGAGGTGTTTCACAATCTGAAAAAGGTGCTGAGCGCCAAGGGCTATTCGACGGCGGTAGGGGATGAAGGCGGCTTCGCACCCAACCTGAAGAATGATGAGGAAGCCGTTAAGGTCATTCTGGAAGCCGTCGAAAAAGCGGGTTATGAACCGGGTGAGGATTTCCGGATCGCGATCGACGCCGCTGCCACCGAAATGTACCAGGAAGACGGAACCTACTACTTCTGGAAATCGGACATCCGCAAAACCCGGGAAGAGATGGTGGAATTCTGGGCGGACCTCGTAGACAAATACCCGATCATCTCGCTGGAAGACGGTGTTTCAGAAGAAGATTGGGAAGGCTGGGAGCTTTTGACCCAGAGGTTGGGGAGCAAGATTCAACTGGTCGGCGACGACCTGTTCGTCACCAATACGGAAAGGCTTCAAAAGGGAATCGAATTGGGCGTTGCGAATTCCATCCTCATAAAGGTCAATCAGATCGGTACGCTTACGGAAACCCTCGATGCCATCCAGATGGCGAACAGGGCCGGTTATACCGCCGTCACCTCCCACAGGTCGGGTGAGACTGAGGACGCGACCATAGCGGACATCGCGGTGGCGACGAACTCCGGCCAGATCAAGACCGGCGCGCCGTCGAGAACGGACCGCGTGGCGAAATACAACCAGTTGCTGAGGATCGAGGAGGAGCTTGGCGATGCCGCGATATACCCGGGGCTGGACGCCTGGTTCAACCTGAGGGAAAAGTAGTCTAAGTAATCCTGGAAGAAACGGATGAACGCCAGGAAGCAAAGAAGCGATGAAGCAGCAGGGCAGGCAGAGTCTCTGAATTTGAACAGGAGGCTTTGCCTGCCTTTTTCACGGCGTGACGCTTTTGAAAAATTTTCGCAAATCCTGCTTCGTTTCTTCCGAGAGGAACTTGTCTTTGATCCCCTCGACCGCGCCTTCTATGCCATACAGCATGTGCAGGCACGCAGTGGGGTCTATGGACCGGATACGGAGAAAGGATTCCTTGGTGCCAATCTCCCGGAGTTGTTCCGGCGTGGAAATACCTGCTTCCTTGAGATTTTGCTCCAGTACTTTGCCCACATTTGGCAAATCCGACAATGTACTCATTTTTCATCACCTCAATATAAAATAGCATATCACATTTGACAACTGTATGTCATATTGCCTTTTTTATCGGCAAAACTTGACGAATTGGTTACCATAATATAACATTGGTTCTATGAATTAAAGCATGCGCAAAATATTTAACCGGAGGTTTCTAAAATGGAGGATTTTATTGTAGTGATAGGCTGTTTAGGATTTACGACGTTGTTAATAACGCCGTTTATTGTGAACAAAATCATTAAATTCAAATTGGAAATTGCAAGGATTAATTCGGAAACAACCATTCGAGCGGAAGAAATTCGTTCCAAAAATCAGTTTGAATTGGAAAAGTTTTTAAAGCAGGAGGAAACCAAGAAAACTGAAACTGAAACCGGAACTGACAATTATAATAGCGAAGAATTATATGACAACCCAAACAGGAGCAGGGTGAGGGAGTAGTACAATAGTCACGTTATGCGATATTGTTTGATCTGAAAACGCGTAAAGCGCTTTACAAGGGAAAGGAAATCCATAATGATTAGGCTAGGCCGAAGTGGGGGATATCATTTTTGAAATAGTAGAAGACGACGATTTGGTCATAGAATCAAAAAAAGCGATTATTGAAATATTAGAAAGATGTCATATGATATGAGCTCCGGTACTCGGTGAAATGGATGCTCCAGGCTTTTATAGGATGGTATAGAATGGGGGATTAATAGCTAATGGATCAGATTCGTCAACTCCCGGAATCAAGAATCATCAACATAAATGATAAAAAAGTACTTATGGTACATTCACGCTTGAATGATATTGATTCCGATCCTCTATTATATCAAGGCAAAACATTAGACGAATTTGTTTACGATTACGACATTGAGACTGATTACATACTTTTTGGTCATACCCATTGCCAAACATACATTAACTATTGGAAAGGTAAACCATTAATTAACCCCGGCTCTTTAGGATGCTCTTTAAATTCCGTTATGTCATTTTGTATATTAGAAGTGTCTGACACAGTGTTTAATTTTAGCTTTATGAGTATAAAGTATGACAATTCACTGGTAAAAAAAGATTATGTTGATTTATGCGTTCCTAAAATGGGCTTAATAAAAAAAGTAAAACAAAATCCGGCCTTGACTCTGCCAAGGGACTGAAAGAGTGAGGCGATAATAAAGCAGTCAGTGTAAGGCATAACACTTCGCGTAGTTGTACGAAATATTTGCTAGTTAAGAGGTGGATTAATGGTATACTATGCTTCAAATGAGTTAGTAATACGGTCTATGCGAAAAGAAGATGCAGAAATATTTTATAAGAAGTATCTTTCATATGGGTGGCATAGCCGGATTGAAACATACCTGGATTATTATAAAGAGCAAGAAGATAAAACGAGACTTGTATTTATCGCAGAATCTGAAGGAATTGTTTCGGGGATTTGTACGCTTATACTAAATCCAAGTGAAGGACCTCTTGGAAATCAAGGCATTCCAGAAATTAGTGATTTAAAGGTATTTACTGAAAAACGTAATAATGGAATTGGTAGTAAGTTACTTGACATTGTAGAACTGGAATCAAAGAAGATAAGTTCAGAAGTTTATCTGGCCGTTGGAGTGCATTCTGGATATGGGGCGGCACAAAGATTATATGTCGAAAGAGGATATATACCAGATGGATCTGGTGTATGGTATAAAGGAAAGCAGTTAGAACAGTACGCAAACTGCTGTAATGATGATGATTTACTACTATTTATGTATAAAGAATTGAAGTAATAAAAAGGAAACGAGCAGTGCCACACCGATTCGCTGGATGGCGAGCAGCACCAGAGAGAAGGATTCTGCGGGGGACCAGTCATAGGTAGGTGTCGTGACTGTTAAGGCGGTATGTGAAATCACGTATAGGTTATGTAGCCATCGTATAGAGGGTAATTTAGTAGGGCTTTGACGCTATATTTTATAGAGCAAAACAGGAAAGGCGTTTTTGCTATGGATGTAAAAGAGTTAGTAAGAAGAGCAGGACATAAATTGAAAAAGGAGTACTCTTGCTTAGAAGACTGTTCAACAAAAGAAAAATTTCATCTGGTCACAAAAAGTGATGAGACAATAGAAAGAATGCTTATAAATGAACTATCAGAATATTTTCCAGAGTATTCGATCTATTCGGAAGAAGCCGGAAGTATTGAAAAGGCCAGTAATAAAAGATGGATTATAGATCCTATTGACGGTACCGCTGATTTTGTATTTGGAGTACCGTATTTCGCTATCTCGTTATGTCTTGAAGAAAACGGTGAGATCGTTGAAGCGTATGTATATAATCCAATTTCTGATGAATTGTATTTCTCCTCTAAAGATTTGGCGAAATCATACTTGAATGAAAAAATCATTAAAGTATCCGAAACCACTGAAATCAACGATAGTTTGATAGCTGTAGGGTATAGTGCGGATTTTGAAAAAATACAAAGGTATTTTGATGAATGGGGTGTTTTATTTAAAAACTGTAAGAAAGCTATGCCCTTAATAGCCCCGGCGCTCACGATATGTAATGTGGCAAGAGGCAGAATCGACGCTTTTATAGACTTCGGAAGCAGCATGGAAGGCCAAGCCGCTGCTGCATTTATTTTAAAAAATGCTGGTGGAGCATCCTATAATTACGATTTTACTGATTATTCGTATTCTCAAAAAGGAATCATCGCAACAAATGGGAAAACAGATATGCATCGTATAAGAAATATGAAGTAGTAGTAGCCCTGTTCCATATAAAAAAGAATAGTTCTAGGGTTGCTTTGTACAAAGAAAAAGATGATATATAGTAGACGGAGAGTGAGAGATGACTAATAGGGATATTTTAGAAATTGCTATGCAGCAAACAGCGATCGATTCTAACTGTAGAGTCGAAGACTTAACATCAAAGCAAAATGTCGTTGTCATTTCAAAGCCAAATGAAAACGCGAGGCGGTATCTCAATCTTCCATTCTTTTGTGATCTTGTGTCATATGGGTCAAATATAGTTGCTTCTGTTGATGAAAGAATAGTTGATTTCATTTCGCAATATATAAATCATTGTACAATTGAGCATTGTTTTGAAACACCAAACCTTCACCTGTTGACAAAAGAATTCGAAAAATACGGAAAGATACCCTGCTTCATGGCAGAATATTTCTTACCGGATGTAGATATTCTCGAAGCGCTTCCTTGTAGCTATACCATTAAAATTCTCAATCCTGACGATTTTTCGCATCTCTATTTAAACCAATGGAGCAATGCGCTATGTGAAAAGAGAAAACATCTTGACATGCTTGTAGCAGCGGCGTTTGATAATGATAAAATAATTGGAATGGCGGGTTGTTCAGCCGATTGTGATTCTATGTGGCAAATAGGTGTTGATGTCCTGCCTGAATACAGAAGAAATGGTATTGCATCAGCGCTTACGTCCCAGCTTGCTGTTGAAATACTCAAAAGAGGGAAAGTACCGTTTTACTGCTGCGCCTGGTCGAATATCCGCTCTGTCCGTAATGCTATAAAGAGTGGGTTCCGACCTGCGTGGGTTCATCTTACATCGATTGATACAGAAAAAGCTATCGAAATGACAAAATGAGAAAGGCGCTGTTATGTGGAAAGAATACGTATCCAAATTTTTAACAAAAGGTGAATTTTCGGCACCAGTCCTGCCGGACGAAATAGTCAAGGTTGAAAAGGAATTGAAGGTTAAATTCCCGGAGGAGTTAACGAGTCTATTTGGTTTCAGACCCAGCAGGAACTGTCATCAAGCTGTAAGAGAAGTCATAGAAATGGTACAATACCGGAAGGTAAATTACATAGTTGAAGCGGATATTAAATCATTCTTTGACAATGTAGACCAT
>JAEYOP010000045.1 GCA_023411575.1 Bacillota bacterium
ATTTCTCTCGACATGACAACTCCTTTCCAATGCAGGCAGGAAACCAACCTTATTGTACAGGAATTTCTTGAAATACTAAATTCTATTCCTTATGTCAAAAGTGGAATTTTCTTTTTCATTTAAGGGGCAGGTCCTGGAAAAACTTTTCTATTGACTTTATGTTGCCTCTTCTGCTACAATAGTAAAGCGCATGAGGGCGATCCTTGCGCAAAGATATGGCGGCGTAGCTCAGTTGGCTAGAGCATGCGGTTCATACCCGCAGTGTCGTTGGTTCAAATCCGACCGCCGCTACCAGGATTCACCAGGGCGGGACACAGGAATCATCCTTGTCCCGTTCAGGCAGACATGGCCCATTGGTCAAGTGGTTAAGACACCGCCCTTTCACGGCGATAACAGGGGTTCGAGTCCCCTATGGGTCACCACTTGAAGCAGGAGGACGCAAGAGATTCTTCGGCCTCCTGTTTCAATTTAACCCCAAATCACACGGGAGCTTAGCTCAGCTGGGGGAGCACCTGCCTTACAAGCAGGGGGTCATAGGTTCGAGCCCTATAGTTCCCACCAAATCTATCGAGTCAGATTGATACAATGAGAGCCGGTCCGTCAGGATTGGCTCTTGTTGTATCTACGGATAAAGTAGCGTGAAGAAGTCAGCTCGCCGTATTGTCGTTTTCATTGTTGCTTTTATCCTTCCGTCGTCTGCATAAATATGATACATTATATAACCTCCATCATTCTGCGAATGTCGTCCGTGACGCAATCGCGCTTGAATGGTTCGATCAGCAGGTTCTTGCCGGTCATAATATACGACGGAAATACGCGGATGCCGCCCCAAAAGTATTCGTTGTGCCTAAGCCTGCCGGTAGGTCCCGACGGGATCACATTCTTTTTCGTTTCGGCTTTCGTGATCATGTTGATCGCCTTTTTCGCCACGTCGCCCATCAGCATGATCCCCTTGAGATTGCCAAACAGCAAGAGCTCGGCTTTCAAAATCGACAGATGCGCCTTTATGACGCCGGGATCCACCGTGTACTCGGTCTTCGGGGATTTTACGGCGGTGGTGACGTATATCCCCATGCCGAGGATGTCGCGCATGCTATTGACCTGCACTCCGGCGGCGTTAAACAGGCCGAGGGCCGACTTCATATAATCGGGTTCGGGGGCCGTACTGTAAAATCCATCCTCCGGGTTTTTGGGCGGAACCTCGCTGATCATGATGACCTTGACGCTTTCAGGGTTGAGCTCGCAGTCGGGGAATTGCAGAGATTCGGCGGCAAGGCCGTTCTGCACGGCAATTCCAGTCAAATAGGCTTTGATGTTCATGGTGGTTCTCTCCGTTATTTTCTAAATTATTTCAAAACGATGCTCGCAGTATTTTTCACCACGAGAACTGATAGGTGAGGATACGGTTTCTGCTAAGCGCAGCTTCACGCCGAGAAAATTTTCAAAATGAAACTTAACATGGCCGCTGCAGCAGCCGCAAAATGTAAGAGAAACGGTTGCGGGTTTTGACAATTTACTAATAATTGAGCATACACATTGATATTTTCCGTTTTCTACATAGTTGTCCCAAAATATACTCAACGTTCCATCATCATTTTGTCTGCAATGAGGTTGTTCGTATAAGCTCATCGCGTTTATTATTTTTATACGTTCTTCTAATGGTTTATCTATAAATTTAAGCATAAATTCGGCGGAAGGCTCATTCTTGTTGCAGCCTTGCTCCTCCATGACAGAAAGGATTTGGTCTTTTGAAAGCAAATGATCCATTTGATCTGCAAACGCAATTTTTTCTTCCGGCGTTTCACCTTCCGTTTCCGGAAAAATAAATTTCTCCATTATTTTCGCCGGAATACCTTTGTTAAGCATAGTCTGTTTGATTTCCTTTATGTTCATAACAAAACCTCCTATCAGCCATTTTTTATTTTTATCGGTATAAAAACATCCTGCTGGTATTGTTTAAACTTACCGACAATATCCCACGGCAGGATTTCCTCGATCATTTCATCGCGCTGCAGCGTGCCTTCCTCATCGGCGTCAAGCTCATAATTGTCGCTTCTGTTTATCCAATCTCGTAGAAGAATGAAGGTATCCTCCATATCTGCCATGAAAGAACTGGTTATGGCGAATAACCCGCCCGGAAAATCCTCATCAATATATGCCGTCGCGTTTTCATAATCATCTGGGATTTTCATGAGCATAATCCATTCACCGTTTGATTCTTTCTTAAAAAAACAATTTCGCAATCCGGGATCGGGCATAAATCCATATTTCGCAAATAAATTCTCGTCCAACCCCTCCACCTGCCCTGTTTTCAATCGGGAAGTCAATACCCGCATGGGCGGCAATCGGATAACCCGAACATCGTGCAGCCTCAACGCTTCCCGGCTGATTTCAGATAGCTTTTCAAACGTGACCGGCTCGCTTTTTTCCACTGTGGCAAGCCTCTTTTCGGTTTCCTCGTACAGTAAAGTTATGGCGGATATTTTCTTGATACCGCTCATCAGCATCTTGTGAAGGAAATCATCGACGAGCCGCCTTAATTCGGACAATGCTGATATTTCCGTGTCAAGGGATTCGAGCTTGTCCACAAACGCCTGAATCAATGCCGCCGTGTTTTTACTTTTAAAAATGACGACGATATCCTTAACGGGAATTTGTAATTTACGAAGAACAATAATTTGTTTCAATCGTTCAAGCGCGGCGGCATCATAGTATCTTTGAGTTTTATTATCAGGATGGCTGCTCCACAACAACCCCATTTCCTCATAATATCGGAGTGTCCGGCTGGATATTGCGAATTCGTTTACGACGTCGTTTATGCGTACCAATTCCATACAAAAAGCGCCTCCTTATCCATTATAAAAGTTGACGCAAGGTCAATGTCAATATGATTTTTCAGAATTATTCCGTTAATGATAATCACAAAATGCCTTGCAGACCGTGCACCCCCCTGGAAAGGTAAAATTGAATTGTATCAATCTCGCATTCTAAATACAAATCTGTCAATCGAGATTGATACAACGGGAACCGATCAGCAACATCATCAAAAAAGTCGAGAAACAGTCTTTTCCGTGTGCTATACTAATAGCACTTCATGAAGAAAGAACAAGCGGTGGTGATGTGATGGATCAATATCTTATGGTGTCAACGGTGGCTGTGTTTGTTGAGAACAGGCTTCAATCCGGCTTTGAATATGCCGAGCTTGAAAAGGCGGCCGGGTTTTCATTGCCGCATATAAGAGCCGTCTATACCAAACTGACGGGTAAATCCTTATCCCGTTATGTATTAAGCAGAAGGATTGCAAACGCGGCGTTTGAAATAATCCATAGTGAACAAAATATCCTTGACATTGCCACAAAATACGGTTTTTCAAACCCCGATTCCTTCACAAGGGCTTTCAGGCGTATTACCGGCGTCAACCCGAATGATTTTCGCAAACAAAGGCAACCGGTTGGCCGTGCTATTCTAAGCGCAGGGGTCTTCGGTGTTTCGGTAAAGCCGGATAATAATTATCAAAATGCTATGGAAAGGATTGTTTCCATGAATAATAATGAACAAAAACGCGTATCAGACGGAAGCGCTGTTTTATACGGCGTTCCGAAAGTTCACTACGGCGCGTTCGGCGGGATTACTCCGCTGCCCGTATGTATGAAAGCGGCGGCCAACTATATGGGCATCGAACTCGACTATGCGGAGGCTATCGTATACTGCGGCATGGCTTTCCGCCTCACATGGAACGAAACGAGTTGGGACGGCGGCAATGTGGGCGACATTTTCACTTTCGACGATCCCTCAAAAGTATTCCGTTGCGCCTTAAAATCTTTGGGCTGTGAATACAATCTGATCGGCAGGTCACAGGCAACGAAAAAGTCCGAGTTTTTGGATTTCATCAAGGCAAAGATCGACAGCGGCATCCCGGTGATAGCGCGGGGAGTAATTGGCCCGCCGGAGGCGGGGATTATAACGGGTTATCGTGGCGACGGTGATACCTTATTGGGATGGAGTGTTTTTCAAGAGTACCCGGAGTTCGCAGGAAACATCCGTTTCGATGATTCGGGCTATTATGTAACGGACCAATGGTGGGAAAACAAGGACACGAACGCGGTAATGTTCTTCGGCGAGATCACTGGCGAAAGGTTTACAGTCAAGACTATCGTTGAAAACGCCATAGAGGTTATGACACCGCGCAGAAAGGGAAAATACGCAAAAGCCGGATATGCCTACGACGCATGGCAAAAAGCAATATTGGACGAAAGCCAATTCAAGAAGGACATGGTAAGCTCCCTGCTGGTGGAACGGCTCATGTGTCAGGGAGACGCAATGGACTGTCTTGCCGATGGACGCAAAAACGCTTATAAGTATTTTAAGAAGCTGGCTGATGAAAACCAAGAACAGCCGCTATTCGGGCTTATAGCGGAACAGTTCGCCGAATCAGCAGCTTGCGCTCATAAAATGTACGAAACATTAGGCGGTTGGGAACGTGGCGAAAAACAGATGCAGGCTCTCGCAAACCGTGAAACACGAGTTGAGATCAGCAAACTGATTGACAAATGCAGATCAGCCGACGAAAATGCATTGGGTTTATTGCAAGAGCTGTTAAAGGTATTGTAACAGACAGAGAATTCGGGACCGTCTTCAATCAGATAAAAGCTGATTCAAGGCGGTTCTTTTTCAATGGCAGGCTTTCTGGTAATCTACTCATAAGCTGCAAACTTACGAGTTTGTATTGTGGATTTGAAAAGGTTGTATGAATGAAATCAATATGGGTATATAGGATGGATCGGTGGGATTTGTTTTCCCACCGACCCGCTCTACTTGACAAGGGTTCCCTTTACTTTTCGTAGGCTGCGATTTCAATGGATTGGATGGTTACGTCCTTGAGGGGCTTGCTTTCCGCGTCTACATCCACGGCGGCGATTTTGTCCACTACATCCATTCCTTCGAATACTTCTCCGAAGACCGTGTGAGCGTTATCCAGCCACGGGGTTCCGCCGATTTTTTTGTACTGCTTTTGTACATTGCCGTCAAACTTATTTTGTTCCATATAGGCTACGGCCTCGTCGGAAAGCTGTGTAGCCTGGACGATGAAGAATTGGCTGCCGTTCGTATTCGGGCCTGCGTTCGCCATACACAGGGCGCCTCTGTAATTGTGAAGGTTCGGGCTGAATTCATCCTCGAATTCCGTGCCCCAGAGGCTCTGGCCGCCTGATCC
Source organism: Bacillota bacterium (assembly GCA_023411575.1). Classification (GTDB taxonomy): domain Bacteria; phylum Bacillota; class Clostridia; order Acetivibrionales; family DTU013; genus UBA1305. The sequence goes on from JAEYOP010000045.1 coordinate 5,213, forward strand.
GTCGCCGTTCGGGTCTCCGCCCTGGATCATGAATTCCTGCATGACGCGGTGGAAGGTCAGATTATTGTAATATCCCTTTTGAGCCAGGCCGATAAAATTCTCCACCGATTTCGGCGCTTCGTTGGGGAAGAACTTCAGTTTAATATCGCCGTAATTCGTTTTCATGACGGCAACGGTCTGGCGCTTTGCGGGAGGCTTGAGCTGATCCGTTTCAATAGTGCCGGAGCCGTTCTGGGCGGTGCCGGATTGAGCCGGTTTGCCGGCGCAGCCTGCCGCGGACAGAAGAAAAAGGATGCATGCTATCGCGGCTACTCTTTTTTTCATAGGTCTTTCCTGTCTCCTTTTCATATAGATGGCTTGGGAATCCATGCTTCCCGTACCAGTATAACCGGCCGCCTCCAAAGAATCAAGAAGCAGCAGGGGTGTATTTATATGGAAGCCTTTCCGGCAATTGATTGACGGAAACCGGCAAAAGCAATAGAATGATAGGAGGAGAACTCATTTGCCGCGGCGTAAAGGAAACGATATGAAAAAGACGCTCAATCCCGGAAAAACCGTTCTGACCATCATAGTGCTGAACCTTTCCCAGATTGCTCTGATCGCCGCAGTCCTGTTTTATCTCGCCGATGGGCGGGGAAGCGGGAAGCTTCTGACAAATCCCTGGCTGATTGCACTCTTTGCCGTTATCCTGGCGGCGATGGTAATCAACAGCCTTTCCGCCTTTCGGAACAGGGCGAGCCTGCTGCGTACCGGATACCAGTTCCGGCTGCTGGAGGATACGCTTGCACGGGTGGAGGACCTCAACAAAACCCTTCGCGGGCAGAGGCACGATTTTTTGAATCATCTGCAGGTGGTGTATTCCCTGATGGAAATGGAGGAATACAAAACCGCGCGGGAATATATAGAAAAGGTTTATGGCGATATCCAGAAGGTCAGCAAAGTGCTGAAGACCTCGAACGCGGCTGTAAACGCCCTTTTGCAGGCAAAACTGCTTGCCTGTGAAAAAAACGGTATTACGGCGGAGCTGGATGTGGCGACACAGCTGAAAGATTTTAAGATCCCCTCCTGGGAATTCTGCAGAGTCTTGGGAAATCTATTGGACAATGCGATTTACGCGCTGCAGGACAAAGAGAAGGACCGTCTTGTCCGGATAGAGCTTTATGAGGATTTAAAATTCTTCTATTTTAAAGTGTCGGATAATGGCGTGCCCATTGATCCGAAGCTGTACGAGAAAATATTCGAACCCGGCTTCACGACAAAGGGCGATAAAGGCGAGGGAATGGGCCTTGCCATAAGCCGGGAGATCCTGGAGGGATACGGCGGCGTCATCAGCGTATCCAGTGATGCGCAGACCACCGTCTTTTCCGGGAAGATACCGAGATGAAAACCTCCTTCGGCAGGAAGGGGCAGGTGGCGTTCATCAGGGGCAAAAACAGCAAAAGAGACATTTCAGCATTCGCGGCGTACAATTCGTAGAACTTCTATTCAACGGACCGGCGCCCTGATCTATAATTCTGGTAGGATGTATTTTTCAAGGAGGTGTTTTTATGGAACTTGCAACGCTGCTTTCCGGGTTCGGATGGCTGGGGATGCTCTGCCTGGCCGGCGGGCTTGCTTTCGTCGTGGTCGAGATGTTCCATCCGGGACTGGGCGCCCCCGGCATTATCGGCGCGGTCCTTCTGCTGGCCGGCGTGATTCTGTTTTCCAGAAGCCTTCTGCAGGCCCTGATCATGGTCGTGATCATCCTGGCGATCCTTGGCATGGCGCTCACCTTTGTGCTGCAGTCCGCCTCGAAGGGCCACCTGTCCAGGCATCTGGTATTGAATGATTCGCTGGAGGCGGATGCCGGGTATACCTCGTCGGATGATCTGAATTATTTCGTGGGCAGCGAGGGGAAAGCGCTGACCGTGCTGAGGCCTTCGGGCATTGCCGATTTCAGCGGCGTCAAGCTGGACGTGGTCTCGGAAGGGGAATTTATACAAAAGGACACCGAGGTGATCATAACCAAGGTGGAAGGGCATAGAATCGTTGTAAAACAGAAGTAGAAAAAAATATGTTTTGCGAAGGGAGTTAGTAAAATGACGTTTGCTGTTGTTTCAGGAATCATTGTTCTTGTTGCGATTTTTTTGGGCCTGTTTTTTACCTTTATACCGGTGGGCTTGTGGATTTCGGCCTTTGCCGCCGGCGTTCACGTCGGGATCTTTACGCTGATCGGCATGAGGCTCAGAAGGGTAAGCCCCATAAAAATCATCCTGCCCCTCATCAAGGCGTCGAAGGCAGGGCTGGATGTCAGCGTAAACCAGTTGGAGGCCCACTATCTGGCGGGCGGTAATGTCGATAAGGTGGTAAATGCGTTGATCGCCGCTCACAGGGCGAACATGGATCTTCTTTTCATAAGGGCTGCGGCCATCGACCTGGCAGGAAGAGATGTGCTGGAAGCGGTCAAGATGAGCGTAAATCCGAAGGTCATTGAAACTCCGAATATCTCCGGCGTTGCCAAGGATGGCATCGAGCTCCTCGTAAAAGCAAGGGTGACCGTCCGGACCAACCTTGACAGGCTCATAGGCGGCGCAGGGGAAGCGACGATCATCGCCAGGGTCGGCGAGGGCATCGTTACCACGGTGGGCAGCTCGGTGTCCCACAAGGAAGTGCTCGAGAACCCGGACAGGATTTCCAGGACGGTTCTGGACAAAGGCCTGGACGCCGGCACGGCTTTCGAAATCCTTTCCATTGATATAGCGGACGTGGACGTCGGCAGGAATATAGGAGCCCAACTCCAGACGCTGCAGGCCGAAGCCGACAAGAACATCGCCCAGGCAAAGGCGGAAGAGCGCCGTGCCATGGCCGTAGCGAAGGAGCAGGAGATGAAAGCGCTCGTGCAGGAAATGAGAGCGCACGTCGTGGAGTCCGAAGCGGAGGTGCCCAGGGCGATGGCGGGGGCGCTGAACAGCGGGAAGCTGGGCGTCATGGACTATTACGGGATGCAGAACATGATCGCGGACACGCAGATGAGGGATTCCATTGCCAAAATCAACAAGCCTGATGTGCCGGAAAGCATAGAGAAGAAATCCTGATTCCGCCTCACGTAATTCCGTATGACGCAAAAATGCTTACAGGGTTTGAAGGGGATGCTCTATGAACAAATTCAGCGGAAACATTTACCTCAATCCTGCTTATCAGATCGATGCGAGCAGGAGCAATGTCAATAGAATAATGAATCCTTCCGTACGGTATTTTCCCCGGAACGAGCCGGGAGAACATCCGGCCCGGGAGCAGCACAAGGCGGCGGAGGGTGACGGCGTGGGTCAACACCCCGGTACGGGCCAGGGTTCCGGCGCGGGTCAGGAATTCGGCACCAATCAGATTTCCCGCGCAGGCCGGACCGCCGGTACAAACCAGGCTCCCGGAGCGCTGCCGGCCGCCGGCAAAATGAAGCCCGCCGATCCGATCAGGGCATCGGCGGCAGCCGGGAACCCGGTTGGGGAGAGTCCTTCGGAGGCGGCGTTCAAGCTTGATTTTTCAAGCGACAACATCCTGAATGCCTTTATCCTGTCCGAATTGCTGGGCAAGCCGAAAATACTGCGGAAAAGACGGTGGTAGCGTTTGGGTATTAAGGTCATGATCGCCGACGATGATGCGGGCATGCGCCTGGTCTTGCGGAAGGCGATTGAGAAAAACGGGCATTTCACCATCATAGGAGAAGCGGAGGACGGCAGTGCCGCTCTCCGTCTTTTTGAAGAACAGCGTCCCGACGTTGTTTTTCTTGATGTGGAAATGCCCCATATCACAGGGGTGGAATGCGCCAAAAGAATAGCGGATATCAATCCGAAGACCGTCATCCTGTTTGCCACCGCCCATGAGGAATACATGCCGGAGGCATTCAGCGTGTATGCCTTCGACTATCTGGTCAAGCCCTTCAGGCTGGAGCGGCTGAACCGGACGCTGGAGCGGATCCGGGATGCCGGCTTTGCCGCCCGGGAGGCCGGTGAAAAAGCGGACGCTCCCGGCCCAAAAACGCCGGATTTCCCGGGGATGCCCCACCGGAGCAGGCCGCCGGACAAGCTGATGATCCGCAACCGGGACGGCATCACCCTGGTCGATATGGAAGAAATCCTGCTGATCCAGCGGGAGGACCGGAGCACGGTGATCTGCACCTCCCAGGACAGGCTCGTCACCTCGGAAAGCCTGAGCGAGCTGGAAGAAAAGCTTGACCGGAGCCTGTTCTTCCGGTGCCACAAATCCTATATCATCAATCTGGGAGCCGTAAGCAAAATTTACCCCTATGGCCGGTGGACCTACATCGTGAAGCTGAAGGGCATCGAAAAAGACGCCCTCATGACCCATGAAAAATATGAAGAGCTCGAGAAGCTGTTCGCATAAGGCGATACATGGAGACAGGCATATTGCCCCGGCCCGGAAGGAAACTGGGACAATGTACCTGTCTCCATGTACCGCCGCCCCGCCTCTGCGAATCTTGTAGACCGTATCTTTCTTTGCTATACTTAATCCGTAAGCAAAATGACAGGAGACGCCGTGTGGGACATTTTTCCGCTTTCATCCGAAACCTGAGCGTAAGCTGGAAATTCATTCTTGCATATTATGCAGTCCTTATTATCCCTTTGGCTTTTTTCGGGTTCTACTTCTATACCAAGTCCTCGGAGGATTCCATATCCCAGGCGGAGCTCGTCATGGAAAGCAACCTGCTGCAGACCCGCGCCAGCATCCTGCAAAAGGTGAAGCTGATCGAAAATGCGTCCCTGACCATCACAACGGACAACAGCGTCCGTTCCATTTTCTATTATGAATACATTAATGAAAACGAGCGGCTGAAGGATTTTCAGTTCGACATCGTTCCCATGCTTGAAAACGCATGCCGGCAGAACAACCTGATCTATGCCATCCGGGTCTACTCGTCCCAGGCCATTTTCACCGAGATGGTGGGCAGCTACTACAGCGTACGGAAGAAGGATTCCCCGGACCACTACGACAAGCTGATCAAAAGCAGCCCGGTCGACAGCGGATGGGCATCCGCCCACACCTCCATTGGAAATGCGCTGCGGCTCGGAATGGAAAAGCCGGACGAGGTTTTTTCCTTCTCGGGTCCGATCCTGTCTCCGGTATCCGCCTCGGAGTCCAAAATCGGGCAGGTGGAGATTGAAGTAAAGGAAAGCCATCTGTTCGACATGCTGAGGGATTCCGCCACCGCGACCCTCGGAACGACCTTCGTGGTCAATAAGGGCGGAGTTGTTGTTTCCAACAGCATTCCGGACCTTTACAAAAAAAATGTGACCGCTTTCGGTTTCCTGGACTACCAGGCAGGAACCGAACTGAAAAAGATCGAAGAGATCGAAGGGAAAAAATCCATTTTGATTTCGATCCCTGTGGAGGATATCGGCTGCAGTATCGTGGGCATTTACCCAGTGGAGAATTTTACCGGCGAAGCGAGGGCTTCCCTGATAAATCTGCTGATTGTTCTCGCGGTGCTTTCCGTGGTGCTGGGAGTCATCATCTACCTTGTCACCAATATTCTGCTCCGTCGTGTCAAGCGGCTTGTCAAAGCCATGAAGCAGGTAAGGGACAACAATCTGGACGTATCCGTGCCCGTCAGCGCCATGGATGAATTCGGCGAACTGGCCCTGAACTTCAACCATATGACCGGGAGAATCCATGAGCTGGTGGAAACCGTGTACAAAATCCAGCTGATGGAGCGGGATGCGGAGCTCAAGGCCCTCGAGGCCCAGATCAACCCCCATTTCCTGTACAATACGCTGGCGACGATCTCCTGGGTGGCCAGAAAAGGCACGCCGGACGAGATCATCCGTATTTCCAATTCCCTGGCCAAGTTTTACAGGCTGGTATTGAACAAGGGCGTTACGACGATCAAGGTCAAGGACGAGATCGATATGGTCAAGGCCTACCTCCAGATACAAAAAATCCGGTTCGGCGACATGTTCGATGTGCTTTACCGGATCGATGAAGCCGCGATGGATCGCACTATTATAAAGAATCTGCTCCAGCCGCTGGTAGAAAATGCGCTGACCCACGGGATCGAACCGAAGCGGTCCCACGGCTTCCTGATCCTCCGGGTGGAGCTGGTGCAGGGAAACCTGGTATTGCAGGTCATTGACGACGGCGTCGGCATGGACAGCCGGACCCTGGTAGACGTGAAGGCGGGAAGGGTGGAACGGTCCAGCGGAGGCTATGCGGTGAAAAACGTGATAGAGAGGCTGGAGGCCTATTACGAGGAAAAGCATTCCTTTGAGGTCTTCAGCGCGCCCGGAATCGGATCCCAGTTCATCATTACCATTGAAGCGGGAGGTCTCGAGCATGTATAAAATGCTTATTGTAGAAGATGAAAGATGGGAACGGGAGGGACTGACGGATTTCCTGGACTGGAACAGCCTGGGGATCGAGCTGGCCGGCGTTGCCTGCGACGGGATCGAGGGCCTGGAAAAGGCAAGGGAGCTCCTGCCGGATATCGTGATCACCGACATCAAGATGCCCGGAATGGATGGTTTGAAAATGAGCCATGCCATAAGGGATTTCCTGCCGGACGCAAAGATTGTCATTCTCACCGGATACGACGATTTCAAGCTGGCGAAGGAAGCCATCGACATCAGCGCCAATGCTTACATCCTCAAGCCTGTGGAGGAGGAAGAGCTGCTGGAGGCTTTGAACAGGGTGCTGGAGGAGTGCGACAGGGACCGGAAAAAGCTGGACGACGGGAAAAAGCTGGAGGAGCTTCTCCAGGAGAATAAAGCCGCCATCGGGAGGGAGCTTCTGTCGGGCCTGCTGAAGGGAAAAGCCCAGGCAGGCGTCTTGCAGGAGATCGGGCAGCTCGGCATTTTGCCCTCCTGCGGCCGGTATGCCGTTATAGCGGCCGGTTTAAGCCCGGACGGCGTGCCGTCGGGGTCCCCGCCGGAGGACAATACGGAGTCCCGGGCGGAGGAAGCCTTTCAGCTCCAGGGCCTGGAGGAGGGAATCGAGCTTCCGCTGTATTTTTGTCCCCAGGATGAGGTTCTGTACGCGATTGTCTGGGCGGAAGACCTGACGGCTCTTGATCTGAACAAGGCCGCGGGAGCCCTGGTCGATACTGTTTCCCGGCGGGGCTTCAAAGCGGCGGCGGGAATTGGAGCCATCACGGCAAATATGGAGGAACTCCACGTTTCCTGCAGGCAGTCGAGGGATGCCCTGAACGTAGCGCTGTTCTGGGGCGGCCGGAAAACCGTGTCCCATGACGAACTGGACAGCAACCACCAGGAGCAGGTGCAGAAGGTGGGGGAATTCCTGGTCCAGGGGAATTATTATACCAAGCAGCTCATGCACGCCCTTCGGTCCGCCGACCGGGAGAGGCTGGAAGAGCTTCTGGAGGAGATGTTCCGCTTCATAGAGGACAACAAATGGGCGGAAAAGAGCATGATCGTGAATCTTCTTTACGGACTGCTCAACGAGACCTCTCTGCTTTTTTACAATACCAACCTGTCGGAGCTGGACGAGGGAACCGCCGGCGCGCTGCTGCTGAGCCTGCCCGACTACCGGTCCGTCCGGGGCTATGCCCGCAGTTTCTTTGAGAAGGCGATCAGCATTATCCAGGATAAAAAAGGCAACAAGGAGGAGTACGTCGTGAGGAAGGTGGAGCAGATCGTCATGGAACGGTTCAATTCCGACATCAGCATAAAAACCATCGCCGCCGAGATCTACCTCTCGCCCAATTATCTCGGCAGCATTTTCAAAAAAAGCATGGGGGTGCCCTTCAACGATTACCTTTGCCAGTACCGCATGGAGAAGGCCAAGGAACTGCTGAAATCGCCGAAAAACAAGGTTTCGAAGGTGGCCGCCGAGGTGGGCATACCAAATTCTTCCTATTTTTGCCAGCTTTTCAAGGAAATGTTCGGAATCGCCCCCGGGGAATACCAGGATCGGATTCTGCGTGGAAATATCTGAGAGGGAAACAGAAAACTGTATTGATTTTTAGCATGTGAATTGATTTTTGATATATACTGGGGGGACCCCCGTATTTTAAAATTGAATTGTGAAACGGCAGCAATGCTTCTGTTGTCATTGCACGGCGATTCAATTTGCACAATACGGAGGTTTTTTCATGCAGAACGTAACTGGGCTTTCGCCTGTTGCCGCAGCACCCAAAGTCAGGAAAAGGATGTCCCAGAGCTTCAAGCTATTCTTAATGATTACCCCGTTTCTTCTTCTGGTATTTATTTTTTCCTATTTCCCGTTATACGGCTGGGTCTATTCCTTCTTCAACTACAAACCGCCCCTCAAGCTTTCCCAGTGCGATTACGTGGGTCTGCAGTGGTTCAAGATGATGTTCAACGGCGCGGGACAGATCAAGCAGATCGTCGTTATCCTGCGCAACACGTTTGCCATAAGCGGTCTGAATATTCTGACCTCCGTTTTGCCGCTGATTTTCGCCATCTTCCTTTCCGAAATGAAAGCGGTGCGGTTCAAGAAATTCGTTCAGACATTCACCACCATACCGAATTTCATCAGCTGGGTGCTTGTCTACTCGGTGGCGTTTTCCCTGTTTTCCAGCAGCGGCATGGTGAATAATCTCGGCGTGTCCCTCGGCATTTTCGACCAGCCGGTAAAATTCCTGGATTCGGACAGCTATACCTGGATCAAGATGTGCGTCTGGAACTTGTGGAAGTCCCTGGGCTGGAATGCCATCATGTATATCGCGGCCATCGCGGGGATCGACCAGGAGCTTTATGAAGCGGCTACCGTGGACGGCGCCGGCCGGTTCAGACTGATGTGGCACATAACGGTGCCCAGCCTGATGCCCACCTACATCGTCCTGCTCCTGCTTACGGTGGCGGGCTTCCTGAACAGTTCCCTGGATCAGTTCTACGTATTCCAGAATGCGTTCAACAAAGACCATATACAAGTGCTCGACCTATATGTTTTCAATATCAGCGTCGGCGGACAGAACATGTACTCTTTTGCAACAGCCCTGAGCATGCTGAAAAGTATTATAAGCGTCGTATTGTTGTTCAGTGTCAACGGGATTTCCAAATTGACCCGCGGGGAAACCATCGTGTAAAGAGTGCCAATGCGCTAAGGAGGCAAATCAATGGCTATGAAGAAATCCGGATTTAATACATCGGCCGGAAGCGTTACCTTTAATATAATCAACTATGCAATCTTTGCTTTGTTTACGCTGATCTGCATTTATCCGTTCTACTATCTGATCATCAATACGTTCAGCGCAAACGACATGAGCGACAACGGGCTGATCAATTTCTATCCCCAGGGGATCCATTTCTCCAATTACGTCGAGGTCCTGAAGCTGAAGGGCTTGGGCCATGCGGCCATGATCTCCGTCCTGAGGATGGTGATCGGCACCATTCTTACGGTCGCGGCCTCGGCCTACCTGGGCTTCATGTTTACGCAGAAAAAAATGTGGAAACGGAGCCTGTGGTACCGCAGCATGGTGATCACCATGTATTTCAACGCCGGTTTGATCCCCGCTTTTATCACGATGCACCTCCTCGGGTTGACCAATAATTTTTTAGTCTATATTATTCCGGCTATCGTACAGCCCTTTAATATCATCCTTACGAAAACCTACCTGGAGTCCATTCCGGAATCGCTCCAGCAGGCCGCGGAAATCGACGGGGCGGGCGTCATGAGGATTTTTATCCAGATCATGCTGCCGCTGGCCCTGCCGATCCTGGCCACCATCGCTATTTTCTCCGCCGTAAACCAGTGGAACTCCTTCCAGGACACCCTGATTTATGTTACGAATCAAAAGCTGTACTCGCTGCAATACGTGCTTTACCAGTACATCAACCAATCCAACTCCCTGGCGCAGCTGATCCGCACCAGCACCATCACCAGCAGCGACACCATGATCGCGCTGGCGACAAAGCAGACGCCTACATCCGTGAGGATGACGGTTTCCGTCATTGTGGTCATCCCCATACTGCTGGTATACCCCATATTCCAGAGATTCTTCATCAAGGGTATCCTGATCGGCTCCGTCAAGGGATGACCGCCGGGGCCCGGGCTGAATCCGCCATTAATCAGAGTGGGTCAATACTCTGTTATTAATAGGAGAAACAAAAAAGGAGGTCTTCTTTAATGAAAAAAGTCTCATTGAAAATCCTTTGCTGCCTGATCATGGTCTGCATGCTTGTTACAATGGCAGCGGGCTGCGGCACCCAGAAAGCCGAACCGACAGCGACCACCGCGGCTCCCGCCGTTACGGAGACGGGTGCTGCGACGGAAGAAACCGGCGCCGAACCGGTGGCAAAAAGCTACGACAAATTCATCACCATCGATGTATTTGACAGCCAGGCCAACTACCAGGGCATTGCCAGCGGTTGGTTCGCAGAATACGTCAAGAAGAAATTCAACATGGAAATGAATATCATTGCTCCGAACGTAGCGGGCGGCGGCGACACGCTGTTCCAGACCCGTTCGGCGGCAGGCAACCTCGGCGACCTGGTCATGGTCGGCTCGGAAAACGGAAGACTGGCCGACACGATCAAAGCGGGACTGGTCTATGACATAACCGATATGGCAAAGAGTGCGGCCAATATCCAGAAATATCCCAAGGCCATCAAGATGATCCAGGATGTGGTCGGAACCGACAAGATTTATGCCATCGCATCCCAGGCTTCCACGAATTCTCCCACGACTCCTTCCGAGGGTCTCGATCTGACCTACGGACCGTATGTCCGCTGGGATCTGTACACCGCAGTGGGCAGCCCCGAGCTCAAGACGCTGGAAGATATCCTTCCCGTCCTGAAGCAGATGCAGGACAAGGGCCCGAAGAGCGATTCCGGCAAAAAGTCTTATGCCATCTCCCTCTTCAAGGATTGGGACGGCAACATGATGTGTCTTGCAAAGCAGCCGGCCTGCATGTACGGATATGATGAAAACGGCTTCCAGCTCCTTTCCGCCGACGGTGCGACGACCCAGAGCATCATCGACAGCAATTCCGAATATGTAAGATCCCTTAAATTCTTCTTCCAGGCAAATCAGCTGGGCATCATGGATCCTGACTCCACTACCCAGAACTACGATACGCTTTACAACAAGTACAAAGACGGCGCCGTTCTCTTCTCTCCGTGGCCCTGGCTCGGTCAGGCCGCTTATAACACGGTAGAAAACAAGGCGGCAGGCAAAGGCTTTATGTATGCGCCGGTTCAGGATATGAAGATCTTCTCCTACGGCTGCGTACCGGGCGACAAGTACTGCATCTCCGTTGGCGCGAGCGCACAGGATCCCCAGAGAATGGTGGACTTCATCGACTGGCTGTATTCTCCTGAAGGCGTTATGTTCTCCAGCGCACAGACCTCAGGCACCTGCGGTCCGGAAGGCGTAACGTGGGAAATGAAGGACGGAAGACCGGTTCTCACCGACTTCGGCAACAAGGTATTCCGCGGCGACACGACGCTCACCATGCCCGAAGGCTGGGGCTCCGGCACCTACTACGACGGAATGTCCCCCCTCAACTACAAGGCGGTTAATACGCTGGACATCAACCCGGCAAACAATGCACCTTACAACTACACCCTGTGGGAATCCTACCTGGAATCCAACTCGACTCCTCTAGACAACTCCTGGAAGGATCTCATGAAGGCAACGACGACCCTGGATTACCTGAAGCAGCATAACAATTACACGGTTGCTCCCGGCAACAGTTTCATCGCTCCGGCAGCGCCCGCTGAAATCGATGCGGCCCGTACCCAGTGCAAGGAAATTATCAAAACCAACTCCTGGAAGATGGTATTTGCCAAGAACCAGGCAGAGTTTGACAAGCTCCTGAAGGATATGCAGGAAACCGTAAAGGGTCTTGGCTATGACAAGGTCCTGGCCTTCGACCAGAGCCTTTCCGACCAGATCAAGGCAGCTCGTGACGCGGCTGCAAAGCAGTAATCCCCAATTGGTTCACCAGTCAGACAGGGCTGCCGGATAAGGCGGCCCTGTTTTTTCCATAGAAATAATGCAAAAAACAATTTGGATCGGGCCCGATTTTTGGTATCATATAATTGGTAGGATAGAAATATAGTGACCGCAGGATATGGGGGCCTTTCATGAAAAAACCGGCCAGGATACTGATCATCTTCACTTTGCTTGCCTGCATGCTTTCCGCATGCGGCCTCGGCCTGCCCGGAGAACCGGCTGCGCCCGGGAACAGCAGCACCGCCGACCCGGCTGAGCCCCGGGCGGAAACGGCGGCGTCAGCCGAAAACAAGCTGTACACCGTCGATGTTTTCACCATGCTGGGCAATTCTTCCGGCGTTCAGACCGGATGGTTCGGAAAAGAGGTTCGGGACAGGTTCAATATCGTGATCCGCCTGATCGCCACCAATACGGACGGCGGCGAGGCGAAGTTCGCGACCCTGCAGGCCTCCGGGAATCTGGGGGATCTCGTCATCTTCGGAAACAACGACGCCAAATACCTGGATTCCATCTCGGGCGGCCTGCTGCTGGACATGGAAAAAGGCGGCCTGCTGGAAAAATACGGACAGGAGATCGTCCGGAATTACCCGAAGGTATTGGAAAAGGCAAGGGTGAATTCCGGCATGGGGGTCAGCGTGTACGGGCTCGGCTATAGCGCGGCGGACATGCCCAGCGGACCGTCCGAAGGAGAGGACATGTCATGGGGCCCGGATCTCCGGTGGGACCTGTATGCGCGGCTGGGCTATCCCAAGCTGGAAACGCTGGAGGATTACCTCCCTGTGCTGAAGCAGATGCAGAACCTTGAGCCGAGGAGTGAGTCCGGCTGGCCCACCTATGGATTTTCGCTCTGGAGCGACTGGGACAGCGATAAGATGTGCCTGGCAAAGCAGTATTGCAATGTCTACGGCTATGACGAAACCGATGGCTTCAATCCATACGGCTATGCGCTGGTATCCGCCTCGACGGACGAATACCAGGGGCTTCTGGACCCGGGCGGCTATTATATCAAATGCCTCAAGCTCTATTTCAACGCGAACCAGATGGGCCTTCTGGACCCGGATTCCATCTCCCAGAAATACGAAGATGCCAACAGCAAGCTGAAGGACGGGCAGGTCCTGTTTTCCTGGTTCCCCTGGATGGACAACATCTACAACACCCTGGACAGGCAGGCCCAGGGCAAAGGCTTCCGGCTGGTCCCGTTCAGCGAGGAGGTCGTCTATTCCGTGGGCTATAACCCTTACGGCGGCGACCGGCTGCTCTCCATCGGGGCCAATGCGAAATACCCGGAAAGGATCCTGCAGCTCATCAACTGGATGTATTCCCCCGAAGGCTTCCAGACGATCAAGGCGGGTCCCCGGGGACTTACCTGGGACCTGGACGCTAACGGGAAACCATACCTCACGGACTATGGCATGAGGGCCTTGCCGAACAACCCCGAACCGGTCCCGGAGGAATACGGGGGAGGGACCTTCAAGGACGGGCAGAACCAGATGAACATCGATCCCGTCCAGATGACGGCAATCAATCCTGCGACGGGAGAGGCTTACGATTACCATCTTTGGTCCTCCTATCTAAAATGCAGTCCGACAAAGCTCGTTCTGGATTGGCGTTCAAAGATGGGGGTACTGACCTCCAAGGAGTATTTCCTGAAGAACAACCGTATTGCAATCGCGGCGCCGGTGTTTACGGGGAGCGCTCCGCGGCCGATGGGCAAAACCCTGGAGCAGAAAAAGGGCCAGGTGGCGACGGTGATAAAGCAGTATTCCTGGAAGATCATTTTCGCAAAGGACCTGGCGGAGTACGATACGCTTCTGAATGAAATGATCATGAAGGCGAAAACACTGGGATACGACGATATTCTCCAATGGAACATCGAGCAGGCGAAGGAAATCTTCGAATGGCGCAGGAGGAACAACTAGGCAGAAAAACAACCAGGCGGGACGAGGTATTTATTCTCCCGTCCCGTTTTTGAATTCCGGCTTGAACACCACGGTGGCCAGCGGAGGAACGCGCACCGCTATGGAATAGGGGCGCTGCAGGTATTCGGACGGCAGGGCTTCCACGCCGCCCAGGTTTCCTACATTGCTGCCGCCGTAAATTTCCGAATCGCTGTTCAGAATTTCATGATAAAAGGCGTCGTAAGGCACGCCGATTTTATAGCCGTCGTACACGACCGGAGTGAAGTTGCAGACGAAGATCAGCACATCCTCCGGGCTGCTTCCCTTCCGCAGGAAGGAAACAACGCTGTGGTCGCTGTCGTTGCAGTCCAGCCATTCGAAGCCATCATAGCTGAAGTCGATCTCATACAGGGCTTTATGGGAGGAATACAGCTTGTTCAGATCCCGGACGAAATCCTTCATTTTCCTGTGCATGTCATAGTCCAGCAGGAGCCAGTCCAGTCCCTGCTTGAAATTCCATTCGATGAACTGCCCAAATTCGTTGCCCATGAACATCAGCTTTTTGCCGGGATGGCCGAACATGTAGCCGTAGGTTACCCGCAGCCCGGCAAACTTCTGCCAGTAGTCTCCGGGCATCTTGTTGATCATGGAACACTTGCCGTGCACCACCTCGTCATGGGACAGTACGAGGACAAAATTCTCGTTCATGGCATACATGAGGGAGAAGGTAATATAGTTATGGTGATATTTGCGGTAGACGGGGTCCATGCTGACATACCGGAGATAATCGTTCATCCAGCCCATGTTCCATTTATAGGTGAAGCCCAGGCCGCCCGTGTACGGAGGCTTGGTGACCATGGGCCAGGAGGTGGATTCCTCCGCGATCATCATAACGCCCGGGAAATAATTGTAGATGGTTGAATTCAGCTGCCTCAGGAAGCTCACCGCTCCGGTATTCTGATTGCCGCCCCACTTATTGGGGATCCATTCGCCCTTCTTCCGTCCATAGTCCAGATAAAGCATGGAAGCGACCGCATCGACCCGGATTCCGTCCAAATGGTACTTTTCGAACCAGAAGACCGCGTTGGACACGAGGAAATTCCGGACTTCATGGCGGGTATAGTTGAAGATCAGGGTTCCCCAGTCGGGATGCTCCCCTTGCCGCGGGTCGAAGTGCTCATACAGGGCGGTGCCGTCGAACCGGGCCAGCCCGGGGGCGTCCTTGGGAAAGTGGGCGGGAACCCAGTCCATGATGACGCCGATGCCGTGCCGGTGGCACTCGTCGATGAAATACATGAATTCCTCCGGCCGGCCGTACCTGCTTGTGATGGAGTAATACCCTGTCACCTGATACCCCCAGGAGTCGTCCAGGGGATGCTCGGCCACAGGCAAAAGCTCTATGTGGGTATACCCCATTTCCAGGACGTAGTTCACCAGCCTGTCGGCGTATTCCCTGTAAAGCAGGAAATTGCTGCTGCCGTCGTCGGAACGGGCCCAGGAGCCAAGATGGACCTCATAGATGGAAACCGGTTTGTCGAAGGTGTTGCCGGCGTCTCTCCGCTGCAGCCACTCCTGATCGTGCCACTCGTAGCCGTCCAGATCAAAAATGATCGACGCGGTGCCGGGACGCATTTCCGTATAAAAGGCATAGGGGTCGGATTTGATCAGAAGCTCGCCGGAGCTTGTCTTGATCTCGTACTTGTACAGGTCGCCGGAGCTCAGACCGGGAATAAACAGGGACCACACGCCGGAGCAGCCCACCAGGTTCATCGGGTGGCATCTGCCGTCCCAGTGGTTGAAGTGTCCTACGACGCTGACCCTTCCGGCGGAAGGGGCCCAGACGGCGAAATGGGTTCCCCGGACTCCGTCCAGGGTCATCGGGTGCGCGCCGAGCTTCTCGTATATTTTATGGTGATTCCCCTCGTTGAAAAGATGCAGGTCGAACTCGGAGATGACCTGGCAGGGAAGGGAATCGGCCGTCTTTTTTCGATTGTTCATTTGCAGCTCCTGGTTTGTGACATAATGGAATACTTCCATTATTATATCGCTACTGCAAATATTTTTCCATTTATTTGTGGAATAGAGGATTTATTACCCCTTGACTGCGCCGATGATCACGCCGTTGACGAAGTATTTCTGCAGGAAGGGATAAACAATCAGAATGGGCACGGAAGCCACAACGGTCACGGCTGCGCGGATGGAAGCCGGTGTGACGGAATCGTAGCCCTTCGTATTGGTATACATGGAGGCCCCCGATCTTTCCGTGGCGGTGTTCATGGCAGAGGACAAAAGCTTCATCATTTCATACTGCAGGGTGGTCAGCTTCGGCTCGCTGGAGCAGTAGATGAAGGTGTCAAACCAGGAATTCCAGGCTCCTACGGCGCACCACAGGGCGACGGTCGCCAGGACCGGCTTGCAGCAAGGCATGACGATCTGCATGAAGCACCGGAAATAACCCGAGCCGTCGATAAAGGCCGCTTCCACCAGGCTGGCGGGAAGAGACTGCATATAGGACCGGAGGATGATGATATTGAAAACGCTGACGATGCCCGGCAGGATGTACACCAGGAAATTGTTCATCAGGTGCAGGTCCTTGATCAGGAAATATCCAGGGATCAGGCCCGCCGACACGTACATGGTAACCAGGAAATACCGGGTGACGAATTTGCGCCAGAGAAATTCCGGGCGGGACAGGACGAAGCCGACGATTGCGGAAACAAAGACGCAGGTGACCGTCGCCAGAATGGTACGCACGACGGAATTCGCCGAAGCGGTGATCAGCAGCTCGTTTTTGAACACCATTTTATAGTTGTACAGGGAAAATACCCGGGGAAAGAGGGTGATTCCTCCGCGCAGGGTATCCTGGGACTGGTTGAAGGATACGGCGATGGTATTCCAGAACGGATACAGCATAACGGTGATGACGAGCAGCATGAAGAAGCTGTTCAACGTGTAAAAGACAATCGGTTCCAACCGGCTGCGCTTGATTTTTATCGTATTGTTGACCATTTTATCCTCTCCCTTACAGTACGGTCTCTTCGTCGAACCGACCGGACAGATAATTAGTAAATGCAACCAGGGCGATGGATATTACGGATTTGAAGATACCGGCTGCCGTCGCCAGGGAATAGTTGCCGTTATTGATACCGTATTTCAGAACGAATATGTCGATGGTTTCGGATACGTCCATGACCAGGCCTTTTCCCAGGAGGTAGGGGACCTCAAAGCCGGCATTCAGGATCCATCCCAGGTTCATGATCAAAAGAACGATGATGGTGGTGCGGATTCCGGGAAGCGTAATGTGCCACATTTTGCGGTAGCGGTTTCCTCCGTCGATCGAGCAGGATTCATAGAGGGACGGATCGATGGAGGACATGGCGGCGATGTAGATAATAGAGTTCCAGCCCATTTCCTTCCAGACGTTGGAGAAGGTGTTGACCCACCAGAAGTATTCCGGCTTTCCCAGCCACAACACCGGCTTGTCGATAACGCCCAGGACCATCAGCAGGTTGTTGAGGGTACCGTCGTAGGTGGACAGGATATTTGAAATCAGGGAGCATACGATTACCCAGCTTAAAAAGTGGGGCAGATAGGAGACCGTCTGGGTGATGCGCTTGAAGCCGAGATTGCGGATTTCATTCAGAAGCAGGGCGAAGCCGATGGCAAAAACGAAGCCGAAAACAAGGTTTAAAACCGACATGCCCAGGGTATTGCGGAAAGCTCTCCAGAAGTTGGGCTCCTGAAACAGGAATTTAAACTGGTCCAGGCCCACAAACCTGGAATGCCAGTATCCCTTGCCGGGCCTGAAATTCTGGAAGGCCATGATCCAGCCGGACAGCGGCCAGTAGCTGAAAACAAAGGTAATGAGCATGCAGGGGACTACCATGAAGAACAGGGATTTTTGAGCTTTAAAAAGCTTCCGTTTCCGATCGGAGGCGGAAGTCCCGATCCTTTTTTTTTGCAGTGCAAGGTTGTTCTCTCCCATTTGAATCTCTCCCATTTGCGGCAAGATGACACTATACCGGTTAAAAAAATCAGGGAAGGAGGATGGCCCTCCCTCCCTGGTTTACCATGGCTGCTTGAAAAATTATTTGCCCATCTTTGCCTTGATCTGGCGGTTTACTTCATCCAGATAAGCCTGCGGGTTGCTGGTGTTGAATTCTGCCACATATTTATCCCAAAGGGCGTCATAATCGGCCGATTTGGACATGATCAGACGGGGGAGGTACTTGCGGCTTACATCGTTGAACTTGGTATTGGCTGTCTTTGCCTCGCTGCCGTCCTCAATGGAGAAGGCCCATACGGGATAATACTTGGGGCGTACCACTGGAGCGGAAAGAATCTGCGCGTGGTAGTCAATGTTAAACGCTTTGAGGAAGTTCAGGTCGTATTCGGACAGGGAAGCCTTGTACTCGTCCACGGAATCCTGGTTTGTACACGGGCTGCCGTCATCATAAAGACCCTGCCGCTTCGGAGAATAGTTGGCGAGGATGTATCCCGTCAAATCACGCCTCTTGGCATCGTCGTTCCGGATGTCGCGGTATTCCTTGGTCCAGACCTTGCCGGTTTCTCCGACCTTGGTGTAATCCTTGCCTTCTACGCCCCAGTTCAGATAGTTCTGGACATCTTCCTGCAGCAGCCAGTCATAGAATGCAAGCAGGCGGTCGGGGTTCTGGCACTTCTTGGTGATGCCGAGACCGTTGTTGCCGGTGAAGGTCGGGGCGTCGAGATAGCCATCCTTTACGCCCGGATTGGTGATCGGAACGGCCACATAGGTGCGGTTGTATTTATTGTCGCTCTTCAGGACGTTTTCACCGGATGCGAAATTCCACTGCTGGTCAAACATGCCCAGCACGGCGCCGGTGGAGAGCCTGGAGATGTATTGGTCATAGTTTTCCGTAAAGGTTTCCGCCTCGATGATTCCTTTGTGGTATTCCTCGTTCAGCTTCTTGTAGTAGGCCTTGGCCGTATCCGAGATCTGATAGAGAGATGCCGTGTAGCTGCTCTGGTCCACAAAGACGTCGCCGTCATTGCCTGCGCCCATCAGATGCTGCGCGGGATTGCGGAGGCAGAAGTCCCTCCAGCCGTCGCACAGGACTTCAAAGCCGATGGTCTTTACGCCGTCGATGGTGGGGTTCTTTGCTTTATAATCTTCGATCAGCTTGAAGTATTCGTCCAGGGTTTTCGGAATCTGGTTGCCGCCGGCTTCCAGAACCGCCTTCTGGATGAAGAAGCCTACGCCGGTGTCCTGGAAAATCGGGGGAATGTTCTTGTAAACGCTGAAGAGCTCCAGGATATATTCGTGTCCGTCGGGAGCCGTCATTTTGTCCTTATTCGGCGAATAGTGGGCATTCAGGTTGGGATAGTTCGGAAGCTTGTCTTCCAGCGGGATGAATGCACCTGCGTCGATAAATTTGGCGGATTCCGCAAAAATGGCGTCCGGATAATCTTCACCGGCAATCATAACGCCCTGCTTCTGCTGCAGGTCGCCGACCAGGAATTCGTACTCTATGGTAACACCGGTAAGCTCCGTTATTTTCTTAAGGATCGGATTGTCCTTCGAAGGAGCGGTATTGGGGTCGCGGAGGAAGATTTTGAACGTGATGGGATCCCTGTCTGCCATGGGGGTCAATCCCGTTTCAGCGTCTTTTTCAGCCGCAGGCTGGGCTGCAGCTTCCGATGCCGCGGGCTGGGTGGTTGAAGAGGGGTTCTGGTTTGCCGAGCCACATGCTGCGAAGGTAAGAATTACACATGCTGCCAGAAGTATAGCCAATACTTTTCGAGCCATTTTCATTTTTGTAACATCCACCTTTCTTTTTTTAAGCTCATTGTAGCATGGGACCCCATAGGCGTCATTCCAAAAACAATACCTCTAACTCCAAATTTTAAACCTCTTCTTTTAAAACTCTTGCGGCGCCGCGGCGGATTTTTGCGGCGGGGTTACAGCTGATTGCGGTATTCCGTAGGGCTTTTGCCGACCTCCTGGGTAAACTTCACTATAAAGTATTTGCTTTCGGTGTAGCCCACCTCGCTTGCTATTTCGTAGATAAGCTTATCGGTCTGCAGCAGCAGTTTTTTTGCCTCGGCAATCCGTATGCGGTTGACATACTGATTGAAATTCACTCCCGTAGCCTTCTGGAAGACCCTGCCCAGGTAAACGGCGTTCATAAAAAATACGTCCGCGATCTGCTTCAGGCTGATTTGCTCCTGGTAGTGGGTATGAATGTATTCAATGACGTCCCTGCTGATCCCGAGATTGGACATCCTGCAGCAGCGTTCGATAAAGGCGAACCCTTCCATGACCAGGGAGAGCAGCATTCCCTTCCACCGCTCGAAGGATACGAAATAGGGATAATCCAGCCATTCGGGGCGGGACAGGAAGGGCTCCAGCTGCTTGGAGCCGGAAAGCCCCGAGATTTCCTCCACGATGAGGTAATAGATCCGAAAATTAATTTCTTGGATCAGATGAATCCCCAGGCGGATTTCGGCGATCTCATTTGTAAGCTTTTCGAAGCTGGCCTGCACGCCGTCCCGGTTCAAAGACAGCAAATGCTTTTTGATCTCTTCCAGGTATGCGGGCTCCATATGCAGCTCTTCGCCCATTTTGAGGCATCCGGGGCAGTAATCCGCAAATTTTTCCGGGGCGAAAAACAACTGTGTCAGCATTTCATAATGATGCTGGGAGAAGTCCTCCCGGAAGGTCCTTTCCTCATGCTCGAAAACGTAGGAGTCAAAAAGCAGGGCGCAATCCAGGTTCTCGTCCTTCAACGATTTCAGAAGGTGGTCCGCGAAAGCTTTTTTATCGTTGCCGAAGGGCTGGAACAATTTCACCGGCAACAGGAAGGTGTATTGGCTGCCCTTTACCCGGAATTCATAATTCTCCAGTTCCCCCAGGTGGCGGGCAAGACATTCCTGCAGCAGGAAATGGGGGTTTCCGGCCTCAATGCTTTGAGGACAGGGTAGAATAACGCAGGTCATAAAGGTATATCCGGCAAACTGCCGCCGGTCCATGGCCGCGCCGCTGTAAAGCAAATTCAGCATTTTCAGGTGCTTGCGGACGGAGACAAGGTCCTTTTCGCTGTGGTAGTGGTCCAGTTCCTCCCGCATTTTCTCCAGCAAGGGAATCATCTCGTCCTCGTCCAGGGGCTTGTTCAGGTAGGCTTTTACGCCGTACTTCATCGCTTCCCGGGCGTATTCGAATTCGTTATAGCCCGAGAGCATGATCACCGGCGTATTGGCAAATTCGTCCCGCCGGAGCTGCCGCAAAAACTGCAGGCCGTCCATCACCGGCATGCGGACATCCAGCAGGATCAGGTCCGGGCAAACGGACGGAAGCTTTTGCAGGGCTTCCTCGCCGTTTATCGCCGTATCCCGGACGGTGAACCCGTATTGCTCGAAGTCGATTGCCCGGGGCAGATATTCCCGGATGCTTTTTTCATCGTCGATCAGAAGAATTGAATACATCAAACTCCTCCTTTGTGCGGCGGACGGGAACGGTGATCCTCATTTTCGTCCCGTGGCCCTGCCGACTGTCGATATCAAAGGTAAAATCCTTGTGGTAATACGAAACCAGACGCTGGTAGACATTATATAATCCGACGCTTTCATTGAGCTTTTTGCCGTCCTTCAGCATCCTCCGGAGGTCCTGCAGCCGTTCTTCGCTCATGCCCGTTCCGTTGTCGGAAACGGTCAGGACCAGGAGGTCTCCCTCCACTCCGGCGCAGATTTCCACCTGCCTGTTGTGGGAGATGGCCTCGACGCCGTGCACGCACGCGTTCTCCACAAGGGGCTGTATGATCAGCTTCGGCAGCATGCAGTCCTGCGCTGCCTCATCGACTTTTACGGTGTATTCGAATTCATCTTCGAACCGGTATTTTTGGATGTTCAGAAACTCGCTTAAAAATTTCATATCGTCCTTCAGATGGATGATGTCATCCTCCCAGTTGATGAGGTGCCGGAACATCCGGGACATATACATGATCATCTTTGCCGTTTCGGTTTCGTTCTTTACCGCCGCCTTCAGCCGGATACATTCCAGCGCGTTGAACATGAAATGGGGGTTTACCTGGCTTTGCAGGGCCAATAGCTTGGCCTGCGCCGTTTCACGCTCCAACTGCGCTTCCAGCAGCCTGGAATGGTACTTTTCCTCGATCAGCGTCTTCAACTGCGCGCTCATCTGGTTCACGCTGTCCGCAATAACGCCTATTTCATCGGTGCCGGTGTTGTCTTTGAAAATCTGGATGAAATTCCCCTTGGCGATCTGTTTGGCCTGATTGACCACGAGCTTCGTCCGCTTGGTGAAATTGCTGGTGACAAGCAGGATGCAAAGGAGGGCCAGCAGCATGCCGGAAAAGGCAACGGACAGGGTTTTCCACCTGGCCCTGGTAAACTCCTCCGAAAACATTTTGGAGTTATAGAGGCCGTACAGGGAGAGGGGTACGTCCCGCAGCGGCTGCTTCAGGACCACGATGCCCTTTTTCAGGGAGCTTTCCGAGAAGATGTCGTATTTTCCGTATTCGTGATAGGTATTTGCGGAAGCGATAATACGGTTGTCCGAGTCCACCAGGAGGATATTGTCGAACAGCTCGCTTTCCTTCAGCATGGAGGAGATGTTGGAAGTATGGATGTCGATCCTTAATACCTTCTGGTAATTGGAGTACTGGGGCAATTGCTTGAGGGGCCGGACAATGCTGAGGCTCCGGTCGTAGGAGATTTTAAGGAGCGGCGGCGTGAGGGAGATGCGCAGATTCGGCCCGTTCTTCGTCGGCGTCAGCGGTACGAATTTGTTGTCAAATAAATTTTCTCCCAGGGTTACCATATCGACCGGATCGAGCCGTTTTACGATCGAGCTGCCGAACAGGGTCGGATTATCCGTATAAAGGGTTATGCTCCTCACCTGCTGATTATTGGCCAGTTCGATGAGCTGGGCGTTTTTGATGCTCTGATAGGCGACCAGGTAATCGATGTCCTCCGAATATTTGGTGTCCAGGAACCGGTTCAGCTCTTCGTTCATGCAATACTTCTGGGACAGGGAGATGGTGCCGGAGATGATCCCGCTGATTTTCTCGGTTTTTTCGGCCAGCGCCCGGTTGAGATGCTGCATCATCTCTTCCTGGATGTTCATTTCCGTGTCCGTGTAGTAGAAGGCGTTCTGTATGGTCAGCGGCAGGATAACGCAGCCGATAAATATGAGCATCATCTTTTTCGGGATGGAAAAATAGTTTAAAAAGGTAAAAGGCCTTATCTTTTTCACAAATACATCTCCCTGTATTTTGATGCCGCAATCGGTTGGACGGACCCCGGTTGTGCAGGATTTGGAAATTTGCCGTGACATCCGTCTCCATGGGGATGATTTGATTTTACGTGAACTTGATGCGGTTTTCAATAGCCTTCGGAGTGATAAAAAATTCACATATACTTTTGGGGAAAATTATAGTAAAATAGGGTTGGCAAATCGGTAGCCAACGGCGCCGCCGATCTTTTGCCAGAAGAACCGGAACTACTTTCTCGGTTGTTTCGAAACGAATTTGATTCATAAAAATGGAAACGGAAAGGGGTCATAGA
Source organism: Bacillota bacterium (assembly GCA_023411575.1). Classification (GTDB taxonomy): domain Bacteria; phylum Bacillota; class Clostridia; order Acetivibrionales; family DTU013; genus UBA1305. Next base: position 28,603 of record JAEYOP010000045.1, read on the forward strand.
ATGATTTATTCACATGAAGTTGAAAGAATGACGTGTGTGGCAAAGGGACCCAATCATGGACCCGCGCCAATCCCTGAGGAGGGGAAGTGGGTACAGGCGAAGGAGATCAAGGATATATCCGGCCTGACTCATGGCATCGGCTGGTGCGCGCCCCAGCAGGGAGCCTGCAAGCTGACGCTCAACGTAAAGGACGGAGTGATCCAGGAAGCCCTGGTTGAAACCATAGGCTGTTCCGGCATGACGCATTCTGCGGCAATGTCTGCGGAAGTATTGCCCGGCAAGACAATTCTGGAAGCATTGAATACGGACCTTGTTTGTGACGCCATCAACACCGCAATGAGGGAGCTTTTCCTGCAGATCGCGTACGGCAGAACCCAGACGGCCTTCTCCGAAGGCGGACTTCCCATCGGCGCGGGCCTCGAGGACCTTGGAAAGGGTCTCAGGAGCCAGGTGGGCACCATGTACGGCACGCTTGCCAAGGGGCCGAGATACCTGGAGCTGGCGGAAGGCTACGTTACACGCACCGCGCTGGATGAAAACAATGAAATCATCGGCTATGAATTCGTTCATATGGGCAAGATGATGGAAATGATCAAAAAGGGCGTGGACGCCAATGAAGCCGTCAAGAAGGCAACCAGCAAGTATGGCCGGTTCGATGAAGCGGTGAAGCTGATCGACCCGAGAGAGGAATAAGAAGGGGGAGGGCTAAAAACATGGCATTGTTTGAAAGTTATGATAGAAGGATTAAGCAGGTGAATGCCACATTGAACAAGTATGGCATCGCCTCCGTGGAAGAAGCGAAGAAAATATGCGAAGACAAGGGATTTGATCCCTATACGATAACAAAACAGATCCAGCCGATCTGCTTTGAAAACGCCGCATGGGCTTACGTGGCAGGCGCGGCCATCGCCGTGAAGAAGGGCTGCAAAAAGGCCGCCGACGCCGCCGAAGCAATCGGCGAGGGCCTGCAGTCGTTCTGCATCCCCGGCTCCGTCGCCGACGACCGGAAGGTGGGCCTGGGACACGGCAACCTCGGCGCAATGCTGCTCCGCGAAGAAACCAAGTGCTTTGCGTTCCTGGCAGGACATGAATCCTTTGCCGCCGCCGAAGGCGCCATCGGGATCGCGAAATCCGCCAACAAGGTCCGTACCGAGCCCCTGAGGGTCATCCTCAACGGGTTGGGCAAGGATGCCGCGCAGATCATTTCCAGAATCAACGGCTTTACATACGTTCAGACCAAGTTCGACTACTTCACCGGCAAGCTGGACATCGTCCGGGAAATCAAGTATTCCAGCGGCGAAAGGGCGAAGGTAAGATGCTACGGCGCGGACGACGTCCGTGAAGGCGTTGCCATCATGCACCTGGAAGGCGTTGACGTTTCCATCACCGGAAACTCCACCAACCCGACCCGCTTCCAGCACCCGGTGGCAGGCACCTACAAGAAGGAATGCGTCGAGCTGGGCAAGAAGTACTTTTCCGTCGCGTCCGGCGGCGGCACGGGCAGAACGCTGCACCCCGACAACATGGCGGCCGGCCCGGCTTCCTACGGCATGACCGACACCATGGGCAGGATGCACTCCGACGCCCAGTTCGCAGGCTCCTCCTCCGTTCCGGCTCACGTTGAAATGATGGGTCTGATCGGCATGGGCAACAACCCGATGGTTGGCGCGACGGTTTCCGTAGCGGTTGCCGTTGAGGAAGCAATGAAGTAAGAGTATAAAAGAGTATAAAATAGAAGAGGATTGTTCCTAGGGATCATGATTGATCACAGGAGCAATCCTTTTTTTGGCTGTGCCGAGGGACGGGAAACCGATTCTTCCGCCCCGTCCGGGGTTCATCGCTTAACGCGGGCTCATCCGTCCGCAACGGGTTCGCCCTGGTATATCTTCGTGCAGTTCCTTCCGGAGTGCTTTGCCATGTACAAGGCCAGGTCCGATGTCTTCAAAAGCGTGTTCTTGCTGTCGCAGAGCACGGGGTAGGTTGAAATGCCTATGCTGCAGTGTATCGAGGAAATCACGACGTTGTCCACGGGAGGGATGTAGGTTCCGGCTACTTCATTACGGATTCGGTCGGCGACGGTTTTTGCCGTTTCCGTATCGGTGTTGGGCAGGACGACGATGAATTCGTCCCCGCCGTACCGGGCGATAATATCCGTTTTCCGGAGGCATTTCAGAATCACCTGGGCAAAGATGGCCAGGATGTGATCCCCCACGGTGTGGCCGTAGGAATCGTTGATTTCCTTGAAATGGTCCATGTCCACCATCATGACGCTGACCGGCTGGTTCTCCTTCTTCGCGGAATTGACCTCGCTCTCCAGGAAGGGCTCGAGATAGCTCCGGTTGTACAATTCCGTAAGGGCGTCCGTGGAGGACAGCTCCTTGAACTTTTCCAACTCTCTGAGAATCTTTTTATTATAGGAAAATAAAAGGGTCGCTGCCGCCGCCGTCCAGATCAGCAGAAAGAGGAGCACCGCCGCGAAAAGGCATAGAAAAGGATGGGTGCCGGAAAGGAAGGTATTGAGAATAAAAAAGATACCGGCGCCGCATAAAGCGCCGATAATACCAATAGACGCAAGTTTGCCGGCCGGAAACCCGTTAATTGCATTTTCCATATAGCAGAACCTCTATTTAGGGACAACTAAAAAACGAGTTCCGGTTCTCCTGGCAAAGAATGGGCGGTTCTGCGATTTCTGCCGGAAGATTTACCGGAAGTTCTTTTTCGCTTGTCCCGGATTATGGGAATTTTCTGACGAAATGATTATATCACGTCAAGCAAAAAATTGAAGCAATTCTTTGCAAAAAGGGGGTAAAAACTTATCGACAACAAATTTCTCTATTTCGACAAAAAAAGACATTAGACTGGGGGGGCGCAAGGATTCCGGGTTCTTTTGGTTATTATTGTTCCAGGCGGTTTTCAGGCGTTTGCGGGTATGGTAAAATATTGGAGGGGTGCGAGCTGTAAAACAGCGGGTGAACTTGAAGCCGGGCCCATGCCCGGCCGTCACGGCGCCGATTGCGGAAGAACAGAACGGAGACCGGCTTTATGGATGATCCGATCATTGAAGTAAAGGGACTTTCTAAAAAATACGGCCAATCGGAAGTGTTGAAGGACATCTGCTTCGACATCCGCAAAGGGGAAATTTTCGGCCTTTTCGGACCCAACGGAGCGGGTAAGTCCACGTTTATTTCCATTATGGCCACGCTGGTCAGGCCTACGGCGGGAGATATCTTTGTAAACGGTTCCAGCGTGGTGAAGCAGCCGGACAGGGTCAAGCCCCTCATCGGCTTTGTGCCCCAGGATATCGCACTCTATCCGCTGCTCACGGGAAAGGACAACCTGGACTTCTGGGCCGGCATATACGGGCTGCGGGGCCGGCTGAAGCAGGAGAGAATAGAAGAGGCCGCGGCGCTGTCCCGGCTGGAGGACCGGATCGGAGACCGGGTTTCCCGCTATTCGGGCGGCATGAAGCGGCGGCTGAACATTGCCGTATCGCTGCTGCACCACCCGGAGATCCTCGTGATGGATGAACCGACGGTTGGAGTGGATATCCAATCGAGACGATATATTATGGATGCCCTTGGAACCCTGAAAAACGAAGGCAGGACCATTCTCTTTGCAAGCCACTACACGGATGAACTGGAGACGCTTTGCGACAGGATAGCCGTTTTGGACCGGGGTAAAATAAAAGCGCTGGAAACGCCTGCGAAGCTGAAAAGCGACTGCGGCACGGACAGCCTGGAAAGCGTCCTGCTGCGGCTGACCGGCGGCGGGGAGATGGAGGAAGGACGGATTCGATGAGCTTCTTGAAAAACCGAAAAGGAGTCATTGCCGCAGTGGTGCTGCTGGTTGTCGCGGCTGGTGCGTTTGCCGCAGGCAGGCTGTTTTGGAGAGAAGACGCCAGAGATTTTTATTTCAAGGCGGAAAGCAGCAATTTCAAACAGTATTCCCAGTGGCTCAGCCAAAATTATACCGCGTTCCGTGATAAGCAGGAGCCGTACAAGACCACGCCTTATAAAAGACGTTTGGAGGTCACGGCGGATGTGACCTCCGGCGGGAAACCCTTCGGCCTTGAAAACGCGGGCCGCATTTACGACCTGATCAAACGGAGCAAGCTGGTGATCGACACGGAGCGCCAGCCGGCGGACGACACCGCGGTCTCCAACATCACGCTGCTCCTGGAGAGGGTCCCGTTTATGGATACCACCGCTTTCACAAAGGACGGAAAGCTTTATTTCACCATACCGGTCCTTCTGCCGGACCGGTATTTCAGCGCGGATCTCCAGCACCTGGATGCGGTTTACGACCGTTTTTCAATACCCGTCCGGCCCAAGCGGCTGGTCAATGCCGCCGATATGGCCCGTTCCCTGCAATTTGACGGGCCTGCCTTCGAGGATTCGGCTGCCGGTCTCGGCCGTGTCTTTTCCGGCCTGATCGGCGAGGACGCGGTGAAATATGGTGAAACCGCGGAACTGACGATAGCGGGGCAAAAGGTCAAGGGCAGGACCGTGCAGGTGACGCTGAGCGCGGCTTCCGCTACGGAACTCATTGGCGGGCTTTTCAAGACCGCCGCCTCGGACGATGCCTTGCTTGCCTATACCTACGGCAATTTTGCCGGGGTCATGACCCTGCTGGAGGACGCAGGTCTTTTCAGGCTGTCGGATTACCTGGACCAAACGGGGACGGTTGTGCTGAACGGTCAGGAAAAAAGGCTCGTGGAAACTCTGAGCAGCCAGAAGAATGCCGGGTCTTTCAAAAACATGCTGCAAACCGCGATGGACGGCTATTCCATAAAAAGCGACGTTGTTATGTCGGTGGTAATCGACCCGGAGCATCGTATCCTGGACCGGAAACTGACGCTGGATTTAGCCGGCAGGGACGACAGCGGGGGAATAAAGGCGGATATCCATACAGGCTTCAGCAATACGGTGTTCGAGGATGTCAGAAACCGGTTTGTCAAAGTTACACTTGAGCAGTATGGCGCGGATGGGAAAACTGCGGATGGTGCTGCTGCGGGCGGCAATACTGCAGATGGCAATACTGCGGGTGGCGGAATGAATAAGGCATCGGGAGGTCCGGCAGCTTCAGTGCCGCGGGGGACCATCACCGAGTTCTCCTGGGTTCCCGCTTTCGATAAAGCAAGCGGTACGGACACCAAAGGGGAAATAGCCCTGCATTATGCCGTTCATCCCCGGGACGGAGTTCCATCCGGCACGGACGTTCATCTGGACCTTTCCGGAACGACCGATGCCAAAACGTTGAAACGAAAGGACATCATCGAGTTCCAGGCGGACATTGCGGGCGGCGACGGCGATGGGAGCATCCGCGGCGAATGGAGCAAGATTTCCTGGACAAACAAAAAGTTGAATACAAAAAGCTACACGGCAAAGCTCAGCGTGGACGCCGAGCTGCCGTCCTTCGGCATCAGCGGCCTGTCGGCCGTGATCGATCTGGCAGGGGAAGACCGGATGGGGATCGGGCCGGTGTCCCTTCCGGAGGTACCGCAGGACAAATTGACCGATCTGAATACGGTTTCCGATGCGGAGCTGGACCGGATCAAAATGCAGGCGGCGGCATCCTTCGGGACCTTTTACCTGTCGAACAAATCCGTATTCGACGCCTTGCTAGGGAAATAAAGGCGTATAACCACAGAACGGAATGGAGGGCACACAGACGGGATGACTTCGTTTCTGGCATTGCTGAAAAATGATACAAGACTGTTCCTGCGCGACTGGAAAGCGTGTATCCTGCTGCTTGCGGCGCCGCTGTTCCTGATCGTCTTTTTTACATACGCCCTCACGCCCTATCTGGATAAAAGCAGCTTTATCGAGCCCTTCCCCGTTGCGCTGGTCGATCTGGAAAACACGACGCAGACCAGGATGCTGGCGAAGCAGCTAGATGAAATCGGCCTGTTCAGCGAAGTCCAGCGATTGGATGAGGAAGAGGCGATGCGGAGGCTGGCCGATCAATCCGTCGGCGGAGTGATCCTCCTGCCGGAGGATTTCACCGCGAGCGTCGCCGCGGGCGAGAACAAGCCGGTCACCGTAATCGGCAGCAGCTCGATGCCGCTGCAGGCCTACGTGGTGAAGAATGTGATGCAAAGCGCGGCAAATCTGGTTTCAGCGGCGCAGAGCGCCATCATCACAATCTACCACTATAGCAGGGAAGCCGGTCTTGAGGGGAAGGAACTGGACGCCGTTTACAACAACGCCATTGCGGATTTTTTCCTGGAGGCGCTGGCGCGCAATAAGGTGTTCACCGCTGCGGAGGACGCGTTCGAATACAGCCTGACGCCGGCGGAATATTTTTCTTCCGCGCAGATCGTGGTGTTCCTGATGTTCGCCGGAATGCCCGGCACGAAAATGCTGGTCACCGAAAGAAGCGAGGGCGTCATGCGCCGGTTGTCCGCCTCGCCGGCAGCGGCCTGGAAAGTGATCCTTTCAAAGCTGGCCGTAACCGTTCTTCTGCTGATCCTTCAGTTCGGTGTCCTCATGCTCTTTACGGCGTCCGTCTTCCACAATTATTGGGGTGCTCCCGTTCAAAACGTGCTGATGCTCTTCGGCGGGCTGATCCTTGCGGTAAGCGCCTGGTCCGTATTTGTGGCAGCGGTTTCGACGTCGCCGGCGTCGGCCGATATCATCGGCAACCTGGGCATCCTGCTCATGGCCGTCGTCGGAGGCAGCATTTATCCGCTCTCCACGATGCCGGACTTCATAAGGGACGCCAGCAGGCTTACCATCAACCGGTGGGCGATGGACGGCTTCATGGTGCTGTTTTCCGGCAATGATGCGGCCGGCACGGGCGTTTACGCGCTGGTGCTGGCCATAATGGGCGTTGTATTGTTCGCCCTGTCGGCAGTTATTCTAAAAGTTAGGAGGGGATAGGCCTGATCAAGGTTTTGTCCGTTGCTTGTTATAAATTCAAAATGATGATGGGGGACAGGCTGTTTTTTGCGGCAATGGTCCTGATCCCCTTTCTGATCACCATGGCGTCCGGCTACGCCCTTCGATACGAAAAGCGGGACATCATCCCGGTTGCGGCTGTGGATGAGGATGGCTCGAGCTATTCCGGGCTGCTGGTGGAACGGGTTTCCGCAAAGGAAGGATTGGGCCTGTCCGTCGCCGGAAGGGAAAAAGCCCTTGACCTGCTGGAGCGGGGAAAAGTCGAGCAGGTATTCGTCATCCGGAAGGGGTTTGAGAAGGCCGTCCGCAGGGGGGAGAGCAAGGGTCTCATAGAGCTGTTCAGCGCTCCCTCGTCGTATTCGGCCGGTTTCACCGGAGAAATCATCGCCGGTGAAGCGATCCGGATGATTGCGGAAAACCTGGCCGCGAACCGGGTGGAAACGCAGTACGGGGAGCTCGGGATCAGGACGGACGGTTCCTTCCGGGACGGCGTGCTGGATTACGTCGAATCCCTCTGGGAACCGAAGCCTTTGATGACGATCGAATACAAGGAATTGAAGGCGGGCCTTGTCCAAAAGCCGGAGCACGCCGTTCTGCCTGCTTCCTCGGCTTCCTCCGCCGGGCTGGTCACCGCGTTCATCCTGTTTTACATGCTGTTCGGCAGCAGTTGGCTGATTGAAGAAAGAACCAATGGGACGATCAAAAGGCTCGGTGCGGGAACCGGAGCTCTGGCGGCCTCCTTCGGCGGAGGCGTGATCGCGCTGTTTCTGGCCGGTATGCTCCAGATTGCCCTGTTCAGTGTGCTGCAGAAGCTCCTGTTTGACGTATCCCTGTTTTCGGGACCATGGTCGTATGCCATTCTGGCAGCCTATCTCCTGGCGGTAATCGGAGTCAGCATGTTCCTGTCATCTGTACTGAAAACGCAGGCGCAGCTCCAGGCGGGAGCTCCGGTGCTTGCCCTGGTCACCGGCTTTGCCGGGGGGTGCTTCTGGAACTTCGTCCCAATGCCGGACAGGCTTTCGGAAATTGCGCTGCTGACGCCCCAGGGATGGGCGCTGCAGGGAATCAACAGCCTGCTCCTGGACCCGGCGGGAGCCTCTGCCGCATTTCTGCCCCTTTGTGTTTTATCCTCCATGGCATTGATTTTACTCCCGGCCAGTTATATTATTATAAATATGCAATTAAGGCTCGGATAAAATAGTGCGGTGCAACAAACAGGACGGAGCAATGGGAGAGGCTATTTATAATGAACGGTTTAAAGGACAGACTGCTTGATATATTATTATTCCCAGTAAAATGGTACGAAAGGCTGACGGATAAAAAACCGGCGCTTTACGCCGGGATTCTTCTGATCGGAGCCGCAGACCTGCTGCTTCCGGACGTTTCCGGCGTATTCCGGCAGCTTTTTCACGGCAAGCCGGAAAATGCGATTTATTTCAACGCGGTTGCATTTGCGCTGATGATTGTCCTTTTAGGGACTATTGACGTAATATTCGTTTCCGTGCCGCTGTTTGACTTCTTCAAATTTTTGAAAAAGAAGGAGGAAGCCGGTCTGGCCTCTTTGGAGGAAAAGCCGGAGATCACCCCGCACATCGCTTCCCACGTCAAGGTGATGAAAGTGTATTTGCTGTCGCAAATCTATATTTTCCCCGTATCAATGCTGCTATATTTCCTTTTCTGGAGTCATGTCAAGCCGGATAGCCCTGCGTGGATGCAATCCCTCCTTCTGATAACCTTTCTGCTGACCATGATCTGGACGGCGGCCATCATCACCCGGGGAATCAATTCGCTCTTCCGGTTTATCCCCATATTCGGGAAACTTACGTTTATTATCGTATTTACCTGGTATTATCTGTTCGGTATAGTCTTTGACGAACAAATCATGTATTGGCTGCTGAAAATTTTCAGATAGCCTGAACTGCGCATACACAGTTCAGGCAGCCTGAACTGCGTATGCATAATTCAGGCAACCTAAACTGCGCATGCGTAGTTCGGGCAGGCTGAACGAATTGTTTCAGAAAGACGCCGCCCCGATACGCGCCGGAAGTGCTTGATGCCCGCTGCAGGCGGTACTCTCCGCCGACCGTGGATTGCCTCTGTAACACTGAAGACCTGCCGGAATACAATGGGATATAAGCTGCAATCCTGCAGCGGAATATTGCATCGGCAGGTGATCGACCATGGGCATCCGAGAGAAGGCCCTGGAACTGGCCGCTGAACTGAAACGCTCCCCCGATTTTGCGGAGCTGAAGCGGGCAAAAGCGGCGATAGACGGGATTCCGGAGCTGAAGCGGGAGCTGGAGGCCTTTAGCGAAAAACAGAAGGCGCTGTATTCCTCCGGCCTGTCTTCGGCGGAGGTATCCTCAAGAGTGAACCAGCTCGGCAAAAAGTATGCCGAACTGTCCGGGGTGCCTGAAATCGACCGGTACCTGAAGGCCTCCAAGGCTTTCAACCAATTGCTGGCGAATGCGCTGAAGGAAGTCGGTTCGGCCATTGAGGCGGACATGAAGCGATGACTTCACCGGCGGCATAAAAAAGCAACCAGGCATTTCGCCTGGCTGCCAAACGGTTTCGGCTGTTTCACCACCATAAGAAGGGAAATCCAAACAGGAAGGGGAAAAATGGCCTTATGAAGAAAGGGGGCCTGCCGAAACCGAAAAATGGCCGGATTCTTTCATCGTCTTCAAAGGAATAATCGTCTTCCCTGCCCGGACCCCCACCGGGGAACCCTCCACCCGGAAAACCGCCGCCGGGGAAACCGCCGCCGGGGAAACCGCCGCCGGGAAAGCCCATGCCCGGAAAGCCTATGCCGGGGTAGCCAAAGCCCGGATAAGGGTAGCCTGCGCCGGGATAGCCATACCACGGCATTCCCATCCAGGGGAAGAAATAAGGCGGACGGCCGTATGGAGGCCTTCCATAGGGCGGCCTTCCGTAGGGCGGTCTATCGTAAGGGGGCCTTTCGGCTCCGAAGAGCTCTGCACCCTCCCCGTCAGGTCTTTCATCTACAAACGGATCGTCCATTTAGAAACCTCCTATAAAGCGTTTACCTGATGTATTTTATGTAAAGTGCCCCGGGAAGGTTACATAATATGAATAATTTATTCAGGAAGCAAGTTTGAAGATTTCCTGCAACTGATAGTTGTAAAAACGCAAATACCTGTTATAATATAGTGGTAGTAATTCTTTAGCATGTCAACATGCTCGAAGATGTCCCGGTGGCCTAAAGGATAAGGTAATGGATTCCGGTTCCATTGATGGGGGTTCGATTCCTCTCCGGGACGCCAAAGAAAAGCGGGTTTCAAATCTGGTTGATTTGATTGCCCGCTTTTTTCACGTCCTTTTCACCTCATCAGTAGTTTCCGGATGCATGCCGCGCTTGTTTTTCCCGGAAAACCGGCGCCGGTTCAGCCAATTTTCCGCTGTCCGCCCGAGGGGGGCGTCAACCGGACCAGTGCGCGTTTATACTCGATGGGCGATATATTTTCTTTTTCCTTGAAGTAACGGCTGAAATAGTGAATGCTTTTGAAACCGGTCCTATAGGAAATTTCGGTTATGGTGAAATCGGTGTAACACATGAATTCTTTTGCCTTGAAAATACGGAAACGGTTAATGAATTGCAGTACGGTACATCCGCTTTCGGACTTGAACATTTCCTCGATCTGTTTTGGACTCTGTCGCGCCACCTCGCACAGTTCGTTGATGGATATATCATCAGAAATATGTTCGTTTATATAATTCACAACGTTCTTATAATTTTTGTTTGGCGTGTGCGAAAAAGGATTCCCTTCCGGAGCGAACGGCAGGAGGCTCTTTTGGCATTCTGAGCTGATATAGCCGTAATAGAGCAGGGAAATGACGCTGTAATCAATGGAATCCTCAAAAAAGGCCGGCTTTAACGTGTAGCAATTGAGAATCTTAAGAAGACAGGAGCGTACGGTCAGCTCATCCACTTGCAGCTTGGGTCCCATCCTGGAAAGAATCTCTGAAAAATGGCTATCTGTGACTGCAAATTCAACCAAAACGACCTGAACGGCGGGAATGTCTTTGGCACAGCAGTCCAGACGGTTTTCAGGCGCCAAAAGAAAAAGGTCGTGCTCGGAGCAGGAGAAGGTCTCTCCTGTGATGGAAAGGCTTGCCTGGTCTCCCAGAACAAAAAGAAGCCGGGGGTTGCCGTCTTCGCCCTGTACGGAGGCTGCCGTTGTACGCCGGACATTTGTAACATGAAGATTGTGAAAAAACATTATGGGCCTCCATTCCCTAAAGATGGGTGCGAATATATTCAGCGCCGCCGCTGATATGGATCTTCATCATCTCGGCTGCCTGCTGGGAATCGTGGTTGACAAGGGCTTCATATATTTTTTTATGATAAATGAAGGAATTGATCAGTGCGTTCGGCGGAGAGGTGCTGGCGTGGATCGAATCCTTGACCATATCCGACAAAAGGCCCTGGATGGTTCTTAACACCTGGTTGGAACTGGAGTTTGCAATTTCGTAATGAAATCGGGCATCATAATCGTTGTAATGATCCAGATCCCCATTTATTGCGCAGGTGTCCATCCGGTCAAGCAGTTCCTTCAGTATTTTGAGATGTTCTTCCCCGGCATTCTGGGCCGCGAGTTCAGCCGCCTTGCATTCAATGAGCATACGCACCTCGAAGATATCCTGCAGATTCTTTTTGTCGAGAGTGAGCATGGGAAGCAGAGGCTTCATAAAGGACTCCGGATTGAGGCCTTTCACAAATGTGCCGTCGCCCTGCCGCACGTCCAGTATGCCCATTATGCTAAGCTTGCGCACCGCCTCCCGGATGGTGACTCGGCTGACTTGGAACATTTGGGCCAGTTGGTTTTCAACCGGCAGCTTGTCGCCGATCTTGTAGAGATTATTGCTGATCATTGCCAGCAGCTCTCTGGCCACCTGGTCTGACAAACGCTTTTTTACGATATTCATGTTTTTCTCCAAATCAAAAAATCATATTATGAATTTAATATAACGTTTTTTTAAATATTTGTAAAGCTCTTAGTAGACGGATGTGAAAAAGTAACAATTTTATTCGTTAATAAGGGGGTGAAAATATGCAAAATATATATAGTGTTTGTGCAAAGACTTTTTTCGAGGGAGCAACTATAATAAAAGTGTGGTTAGGAACGCGAACAATTCATCATATCATTTTACGAATATTACTTGTAAAGGTAGTGAAAAGATGAATCCAGCATTGGATTATCTCGATGCACTTGTCGGACTTATTAAGAAAGCGAAAGAAAGCCAGGGAGAAAAATTTGTAAAAGCAGCCGATATCCTCTCCAACGCGGTGAAGGACGGAAAACTGATCTATCTTTGGGGACCCGGCGGACATTCGTCGATATTCTCGGAGGACGCCATGTATCGCAAAGGCGAATTGGCGTCGCTATGCCCCATATATGACCCTGACATCTCCCTGTCGCACGGAGCGGCGCGTGAGATAAACGGCATGGAGCGCGTAGAGGGATTTGCAAAGGTGGTAATTGAATACAACCGCATAGGTCAAGGCGACGTGGTCGTTATAGGCAGCGCTTATGGCATCAACCCCGTTGCGATACAGGGAGTGCTGGAGTGCAAAAAACGCGGCGCATACGTTATTGCCATCACGTCGCCCAGCTTCTCCGATGCTTCGACCTATGCGAATGCAAAGCATAAGAGCGGAAAAGGCCTTTACAGCGTCGCCGATATGCATCTCGACAGTTTTGTCCCATATGGCGACGCGGTTCTGGAATATGACTTTCTCGAACATAAGATTTCGCCGGTGGCAACGATTATGCAGGCAATTATGCTTAAGGCGCTGCTGGCGGAAACCATGGTGGCCATGAAGAAAAAGGGGATGGACCCTTTCACGTGGACCAATTCCCTGCAGGCGGGCGGCATAGAGGCCAACAGCGAATATATGAAAAAAATTTGGGGCAGAGTAAAAAGCATGTAAGGGGCAATGTATTATGTCAAATCTAAGCGAATATTTCGGGCATTTGGCCTCGGCGGTCAAAGCTCTTGAAAAGCAGGCGGAAGCTATTGAAAAAGCTTCGGACATTTTGGCGGAAGCGGCCGAACGGAATTCCCTGATCCATATCTTCGGTGTGGACGCCCGTGCGGCGGACATAGAGGGGGAGCTTTTTTTCAGGGCCGGGGGACTTGCCAATATAGATCCGATTTACGACCCGGCTTTCTCGAACTCTCACGGAGCTTACCGCAGCGAGCTTTGCCGCCCTCTGGACGGACTGACTCCATGCATAATGGAATACTACGAGCATATTGAAGCGGGTGACCCGATTCTCTTACTGGCGTTCGAGCCCGATTCGACGTCCTTCGCGCAGGCGGCGCGGTGGGCCCGGGAGCATGGACTTTCCGTGCTGGCCGTATTGCCAGGGCTGCCGAAGGACGCTAAAACGGCGGAACTTCTGGAGGTTTCGGTTTGTTTCGGCGGCGTTGCAGGTTCTGAGACCGTCTGTATGACGGCGGTACTTGACGCGATCATGGCAAGGGCCGTAAGCAAAGCTGCGGATGCGCCCGTCTGGCAGGGCAGTTTCTTCCCGGATCTCAATACCGGCCGGGATATGATAGAAGATTATTTATGGCGGGTACGTCATCTGTGATAGGAGGCGGATAGCAATGGCGAGGAAGGTTTTGATCGGTACTCTTTCCCGTATCAACTATTTGGAACCGGTGCCGCGCGAACGCTATATAGAGTTGTGTATCGAAGAAGCTGAAAAAGCCGGACAAAAGGGCTGCGACATATTTGTGCTTCCCGAGCATTTCGACAGCTTCGGAAGCGTGGAGACCCAGAGCGAGGACGGCGGCATATATGATCCGTCCACCGACCGCAGTCCGCTGTACCGGGCGGTGGCCGAAACTGTCCCGGGGCCTCTGACGGATCGCTTTGGGGAAGTTTGCAAAAAATACGGCATGTACCTCATAGCAAATTTCACGGAGCTGACCGGTGAAAAACTGTATAACACTGCGGTGTTGCTGGGCCGGAATGGGGAAATAGCGGGAAAATATCGCAAGACCCATCTTTGTGGTTCGGAAAAGCGCTGTTTCGGAATGGAAGCCGGCGAAGAGCTTCCCGTTTTTGAACTTGATTTTGGCAAGGCGGCTATTGCCATCTGTATGGATATGTATTTCCCTGAGGTTTTCAGGATACTCACCCTCAAAGGAGCGGAGATCATTTTCTGGCCGCACCAGACTTACGGCCCGTCTGAAGAGATGATCTTCATAACGGCCAGGGCGCGTGCCATAGATTACTGCTGTTACCTGGTGGGTTCCAATTTCGCGAGTCCGGACTATTTCGCACCCTATGAGCCCGGTCACGCGCTGACCGGCCGGGCAATGATCATCAATCCGGAAGGGATGGTGATTGCGGATACGGGCCATTATGCCGGCGCGGCTTTTGCCGAGGTAGACCTGGACAGGCCCAGGATCGGCAAGGATATTGCCGCAGCCCGAAGAAGCGGAATCGATTTTATCCGGGAGGACTTACTGAGATTCCGTCGTCCTGAACTATATAATGAAATTGTTGAGCCATGTGACAATGCCGCTGTTATGAGCGGCAGGTTCCTGGACTGACAATTTAATTAATAAAAAAGGAGGAGTAAACTTTATGAAAAAAGGATTAGCGCTGTTTCTTTCCCTGGTGTTGGTACTCGGTCTGGCGGCTTGCGGCCAGAGCGCTTCCCCCGGAACAGATTCCCAGGTGTCGACGCAACCAACCGCAGCACCGGACCAACCGGCTCCATCCGATTCGGGAAGCGCCGAACTGCCGGCGTCCATTACCTACGTAACCCTCGGCGGTACAGGGATGTCCGTGCTTCAGGAAGCCGCGGCAAAATTCAAAGCCGAAAAAGGCGTTGAAGTCAAACTTGAAGATTGGGCTTATGCCGATGCTTACCAGAAGATACTAACCCTGGGCGAGGCCCGCAACATGCCCGATTCCATGTACGGTTTCGCTTCATGGACCCGGGAGTTCAAAGAGGCCGGCTATATAGTCCCCGCTGAAGACTATATCAGCAAAGACATTTATAACGACTTCTCCGAAGCTGCCCGCGGGGTCTGCACTGTAGACGGCAAGATGTGGACTATGCCCTCTTACATGTCCGTTCGTACAGTCCTTTTCAACAAAAACATGCTCCAGGCGGCCGGCGTCGACATACCCACCACATGGCAGGGCTTGTTGGAAATAGCGCCGAAGCTTTATGACCCCAAAAAGAACCAGTACGCCTATTCACTGGTAGCCGGTCAGCCAAAGAATACCCTTGACTGCTTTTTGCCGGTGCTTTGGGCCTACGGCGCCGATATCCTTAACCAGGACGGTACTGCCAACGGCTTTAATAACGAGAATGGTATCGCCGCTCTTCAAATGTACACCGACTTAGCCAAGTACTCGGTTCCTGATTACGGCGAAGCAAGCATCAATGAAACCCAGAGCAACTTCACGAATCAGATTGCGGCGGCGTACTTCCATAACGCACAGGGGCTCACGGCTCTTTCGGACGCCGGCAAGGATTACAGTTGGGCTGCAGTGGCAGAGCCGCTGGCCGGTCCCGACGGCAAGAAGTATTCCCTTGGCGTCATGGATATCGATCTTCTCCTGGCTAACGGGAATGAAGATATAACGGCCAAGTTCCTTGAGATGTGGCATACAGCGGATTATCAAGGTAAAGTAATAGAAGAGACAGGCTGGGTTCCCAACCAGGCCAGCTACTTTGAAAAGCGTCCGGCATTCAGCGATCCGACCAATGTAAGGGTAGCTCCGTTCTGTGCGCTGGAACCCATCGCAAAGTTCAAACCTACTTTTGTTGGTTACACGCAGGTTGAGCAAATAATAGCCGACTCCATATCAAAATCGGTTATGGGTGAAATGAGCGCCGCGGATGCCTTTGCCGCCGCCGGTAAGCAGGTCGACAAGGTTCTTGCCGACAACAAATAGCAGCAAATCGTTTTATTTATGAGTTTGAGCAGGGGGCCGGCCGGCTCTCTGCTCTAAACTTGCGACAAACAGGAGGCTCCGAATATGGAAATCCGAAAAAAAACCGTTTACATGGAAAAAGGGCTGAACACGCTTTATATAGTACCAATGCTTATCATTTATGCCGTCTTGATCATCTACCCGATGTTCAGTATCATGAAGCTATCGCTTTATAACAAAAAGGTAAACGGCGATATGGTCTTTAAAGGATTGCAGAATTTTCTGGATTTTTTTTCGAATCCGGATACGCCAAAGATCTTCACGAACACGGCAGTCTGGGTTTTCGTAGGTGTATTTTTCAAGCTTTTACTGGGACTTATCATTGCTCTGGTGCTTTACAGGAATTTCTTCGGCAAAAGACTTATTACGGTAGTAATGCTCATACCGTATGCGATGCCTGCAGCGGTCGCGTGCGTTATATGGAGACTTATATATAACCCTGTGTTCGGCCAGATAAGTCAGCTGTTGCGGGATTTCGGCATAACGGATCAAGCGGTGAACTTTCTTGGAAACACAAAAACATCCCTACTAGCCGTTATGATTGTAAATGTCTGGGCCGTAACGCCTTTTGTGGCGTTAAACATCCTTTCCGTCCTTTATACCATCCCCCACTATATATATGAGGCCGCATCCATTGACGGCGCAAATTATTGGCGCCAGTTCCGAAAGATCACCCTGCCGATGATCGCTCCGTCGATTCGCACGCTGGGCCTGCTCATCGGGATCTGGGCATTCAACTCCTTTGACGTCATCTATATGATGACACAGGGCGGACCTGCGAATTCATCGGCTATCCTGGTCAACACCGTCTATGACAACGCTTTCCGCTTCAATAACCGCGGTTATTCGGCCGCCGTCAGTGTTGTAAGCTTCATTGTGCTTTCCATCTTCTCAATTCTTTATGTGCGTGCAAAGGAGGTCGATGTTTCATATGAATAAAGCCGCTGTAAAGAAGGGAGTTTACAACGTATTCTTCCTGGCCTTCATTCTTGTAATACTGGTTATTCTCTTTTTCCCGGTAGTCGCAATGATCTCGGTTTCCCTTAAAAAGGCAAACGACGTCTTTTCCTTGCCGGTTACCTGGATCCCCCCGGTTTTCGCATGGGAAAACTATACGGAAATTTTTACGAAAATGAATATTCTGAACGGGTTCAAGAGCAGCATTATTGTCACCACCTTCAGCATAATTCTTATCATGCTTATCGATATACCCGCGGCCTATGCCTTTTCAAAGCTTCGTTTTTATTTGAAAAAGCCGATCTATTATCTCGTTCTTGTGAGCCAGATGTTTGCGCCTATAATCATTATCATCCCGCTCTATATGATGATGAACGCCATAGGACTGATAGATACCTATTCGGGTCTTGTAATAATGAATACGACATTCAACCTTGCTTTCATCGTACTCATGCTAAAAAGCTTCTTTGACGTTGTCCCCAAAGAAGTTGTGGAATCCGCCAAGATAGACGGCTGCACATCCTTTATGACGCTTACCAAGATTTTTATGCCCGTCTCCAGCACAGGGATTGCCGTAGCGATTATATTTGCCTTTACCCGTACCTGGAACGAATTCCTTTTTTCCTTCACCTTTATATCGACAACGTCAAAGAAGACGATCATCGTCGGTCTTTACGAGATATTGAAGAACAACCCTGCGGTAGGCATCCCATGGCATCTCGTTATGTCCGGCGCCGTATATGCAACGGTGCCGCTTGTAGTCCTCTTCATATCTATCCGGAAATATATTACCGGCGATCTCACGGCCGGCGCCATCAAGTAGGCGGAGGGAAGGAATGGGTATGAACGCGAATCAGATAAAAAGGCTCAAGGGCTTTTATGAATACGAGCTGTGTGGAAACATACTGTCATTTTGGCTGCCTCGGTGCCAGGACAAGAAACACGGCGGATTTTTCAACTGCTACGACAATGCCGGGAAAACGCTTGTGAGCCATGACAAATACGCGTGGAGCCAGGGCCGTTTTGTATGGATGTTTTCAAAATTGGCCGGAATGGAAAGCGATACCTTTACCCTGACGCAACGGGAGGAATTCCTGTCGCTGGCGAAAGGAGGCGCCGATTTCCTTGTTGAGCACTGTCTTGTGGGCAAGGACGACTGGCGCTGCGCTTTCTTAATGGACGAGACGGGAGCGCATAAAAAAGTCCGGGGCTGCGACGACCTGGATATGAGCATATACGCGGACTGTTTCGTTGTAAGCGGTTTGGCGCGCTATGCCGCGGTAAGCCGGGAGCAGGAATGTTACATTTTTGCGAAGAACCTCTATGCGTCCTGCCTTGAAAGGCTGGAAAACGGCACCTTCAAAACGCTGCCGTATCCGCTGTCGGGTGACTATCGCGCCCACGGCATCCCCATGATTTTTTCAAACGTCGCCGCCGAGCTTTTTAGAGCGTCTTTGCTATTCGATACGGACCACAGCGCGGAGTTTCTTTCAGACCTTCGTGCTTTCTCCCAAAGCATCCTGCACGACTTTACCGACGAAAATAATGTGGTGCATGAAGTGATCCAAAAGGAGGGAGGTTTTTTTGACGATCTTCTCGGACAGCACGCGAACCCCGGACACACCCTTGAGGATATGTGGTTCACTTTGGAGGCTGCGAGCCTGCTGTCGGATAACAGTATGGCGGAGAAAGCGGCCGAAGTCGCAAAAAAAGCGCTTGTAATAGGCTGGGATGAGGAATTCGGCGGGATTCTGCATTTTGCATCGCCCCTTGGAGGACCTCCGAAAGCGGCACCTGGCAATACAGCCTGCGAACCTGTGACAAAACAGGTTGAGGAGGGCTGGGGCGACAAACTTTGGTGGGTTCACTCGGAGGCGCTTTATACCACCCTGCTTTTCTATTGCAGTACCAATGACGACGAGTTTATACAATGGCATGATCGGGTATTTGACTATACCTTCTCCCATTTTCCAAATCCAGACAGGGAGGTGCGCGAGTGGGTGCAGATCCTGGGCCGTGACGGCCGCCCTCTGGATAAGGTCGTTGCGCTTCCGGTCAAGGATTCTTATCATATAGTGCGAAACCTTGTCCTGCTTATAGAATTGCTTGAACGGGTTCAAAAGAATGAAAAGCCTACGTAGCCTGTATGAACCCGGTGGGACAGCAAGAACATTACATCCGGCGTTTAAGATGCTTTTTGCATGCTGCGCCATACAGTTCGGCGGGCTTGGGGTGCTTTCCAACAGCATAGGCGTCTTTTTCCCGTATGTATGCAGTGAATTTGGCTTTTCTACCGCCCAGATAACGCTGCACATCACTATCCGGGGATTTGCAACGATGGCGGCCCTGCCGCTGGCCGGCCGGCTTATATCCCGATATCGTTCCCGTTACGTGCTTATGCCTGCCGCTGTCCTGCTTGTATTGTCCATAGGTAGCATGGCCTCCTTCGACAGGCTTTGGCAATGGTATCTGGCATCGGTATTTTACGGTATAGCGGGAGCCTTTCTGTTTCTGAATATGTCGCCGATTCTGCTTACGAACTGGTTTACCGACAGGACCGGGTTTGCGATCGGCGTGGCCATGGCGTTTTCCGGATTGGGCGGAATCGTGATGAACCCGGTGGGCAACGCCATCATCCAGGCTTTTGGCTGGCGGATCGGATACCTCGCGTTTGCCGCCATAGGAGCTGTTTTCCTGCTCCCGTTTATCGCTTTCGTGCTTGAACGGAGCCCGGAGGATATAGGAACGGTACCATATAGCGTCGTGCAAAAAGCTGCGGCAACCGCGATAGAGACGGAGAATACGGGGGGAACCGCCCCCAGGGCCCCGGCCGGGATCTGGAGAAATAGTGTCTTTTGGATATTTGCGTTAATTGTGCTTATCACAGCATATGAGACTGTATATATGTACCACTTTCCCGGATATACGTTTTCGGTAGGGCTTGGCACGATGATAGGCTCCTCCATGTCCTCGGCAAGCATGGCGGGCAACCTTGCCGGCAAGCTATACCTCGGCTGGCTCAACGACCGGCTTTCGGCAAAGAAAGTATTTCTGATCGGAACAGGCCTGACTGCTGCCGGTATTGGTCTGATCCAGCTATTCGGGTCTTTGGCGCCCATTCTTCTGCTGGGGTCGTTCCTTTACGGCACATGCATGGCGCTGACGGTAGTAACGGTACCGCTTTTAATACTGGAGCTTTTCGACCGCAGGAGTTATCCGGCGGTACTGTCGGCGGCCTCAATGATGACATCGGCGATAGGAGGCGTGGGTACTGCTTTGGTTGGTTTGATTTACGATATATCCGGCGGCTACGGAACAAGCTTCCTGATAGCACAGGTAGGCTGCATTCTTTCCATAGTATTGATCTTCACCGTATACAGACTGAAAACGACAAAACGTTTTTACAAGAAGGGGTTGAGCTGTCATTGAAAACGACAAAGAGCTGTTATTACTGTGAGCGGGACGAGGGCTTCCGGGAGCTTTTGTATGAGCTATGCGATCTGAAGGCCTCGAAGGTGTTCTTTTGTAAGGACCAGACGCTTCCGGGCAGGTGCACCATCATGTTTAAAGAACATTACGAAGAGATTTACGAGATCCCCAAAAGCGAACGCGATGAATATATGGACGATGTATGCGCATTGGCGGAGGCAATAAAGGAGATATATGGCGCGGATAAAATAAATTACGGCATATACGGAGATAATGTCCGCCACGTGCACTTCACCATCTGTCCCAAATACACGGGCAAACTGGGTTGGGGAGGCCCATTTGAGATGTTCCCGGAAAACAGGGTGTTTCTTGAGCCGGAGCAGTACAAGGCGGAAATGAAGATTCTGCGCGAAGAAGTTTTAAAGAAAAGAGGGTCTTTTTAAATGAAAATAACTTTGCCATATGGCAGTAAGAAGGTATCTTTTCAAATTGGGGACGACCGGTTTATCCGGATGTACGATCCCGCGAAAGCTTTGGCTGCCCCCGATTTTGAGGCGGAGATCCGCAATGCCATCGATAACCCGATCGGCACTCTTCCGCTGGAGGAGCTCATCTCTCCCGACGCTTCTATAAATATCATCATAGACGACGGCTCAAGGCCGACGCCGGTTTCCCGCATCCTCCCCATCCTTTTGCAAAAGCTCGAAGGAATCGGTGTAAAAAGCGGGAAGATACGCATTATCGCGGCATTGGGCAGCCATCGCCACATGACATCGGCCGAACTGGAAGAACGGGTTGGCTCCGACATATACAATCGGTATGAGGTTGTAAATTCCGAATTCCGCGACCCCGAAAAGCTGGTGTTTGTCGGCAAAACACCGGAGAACGTCGATATTTTCGCCGCGAAAATCGCCATGGACGCCGATGTCCGAATAGGCATAGGAAATCTTGTGCCGCATCCGGTCATGGGCTGGAGCGGAGGGGGCAAGATTTTATATCCCGGCGTGGCCGGAGAGGATACAGTATCCTATTTTCACCTCAAAGGCTCGCTGATCGACCGGAACCTTTTTGGCCGGGAGGACAGCCCGGTACGGGATATGATGGAAGGCTGGGTGGATACCATAGGGCTGGACTTCATTATAAACACCGTGCTCAACTCAGAGATGCAGCTCCATAAAGCGGTGGCCGGACATTATATCGAGGCTCACAGGGCCGGAGTCGCAATAGCCAAGAAGGTCCTTGGCTGTCCTGTGGAGAAGCGCGTCGATGTTGTGGTGGTAAGCGCCTATCCTGCGGATCAGGATTTCTGGCAGTCGCCGAAAGGAATGTATTCGGCCGAATTCGCATTAAAGGGGGAGACAGGAGGCACGATTATCCTGGTGAGTCCCAACTACGAGGGCGTAGGGCCCCATCCCGAATACCCCGAATGGATGGGCCGGAACGATGGAGACGAGCTTGTGAAGAGCATTTTAGCCGGGCAGCATTTTAACGGAGATGCGCTTGCAATGGCTATTGGCAACAGCATGTCAAAAATGCGCCGAAGGCGCAGACTGGTGGTGGTCAGCGACGGAGTAACAGCGGAAGACATGGCCAGGTGCGGCTGTGCGCACTATCCGCCGTCCGAACTGCAAAAAGCTGTCGACGAAGCGGTAAGCCATTACGAAAACGGAACGGTAGCGGCGGTCAGTAACGGCGCCGAAACCTTCCTATATCATTCATTTTAATAACGGAGGGTTGCGATATGGGTAAAAAAGAAGTCAGCTATTTTCGCCAATGCCTGGGCGGTCTGTTTGAGCAGATTGAAGGCGAACTGCCGCAGATCGAAAAGGCGGCCAAAGCCATAACCGATGCTTTTGAAAAGGGAAAGACCGTTCATGTCATCGGGCCCGGCGGGCATTCCAACATCGGTGTCGAGGAGGTATTGTGGCGTGCGGGCGGTCTTGCAATATGGGACGCAATACTCGATCCCGGCACCAATCTCATTCACGGAGCGAAAAGATCCAACTATATAGAAAGAACTCCGGGCTATGCCATTGGGGTGCTGGATTCCTACAGAGTCGGGCGCGAACCGGGCGAGGTAATGGTTATCATTAACGCATACGGCATAAATTCGATGACCATAGATACTGTTCTGGAGTGCAGAAAACGCGGCCTTGTCACCATTGCCGTGACCTCCTCGAGCTTTGCAAAAATTGTGCCGCCGGGGGCGAAATCGCGCCATCCCAGTGGTAAAAACCTTTATGAGGAGGCCGATATTTTTATCGACAACCATCTTCCGCTCGGCGATGCCATAGTCCCGCTGGACAATTACGACCAGAAGGTTTGTTCCACATCGACCTTCTGCAACTGCTTCGTAATGAACTGCCTCACGGAGGAGATCGTATCGGAGATGCTCCGCCGCGGCCTAAAACCGCCGGTATTCATGAGCGCGAACATGCCCGGAGGCGACGAGCACAATAAGGCGATGGAAGAAAAATACGGTGGGTTGTTTAAACACCTGCTTTAATAAAAGAAGATTTCTGTACCTGTTTGACGGTAATGCAGCAGACTCCCTGAAAGCGGTCGGAGAGTATGAAAGGGTACTTCGCGCGCATCCGCTGGATGCTTGCCTGATGGGAGTGGGCGAGAACGGACATATCGCTTTCAACGATCCGCCGGTGGCTGATTTTAATGACGCGCAGCTTGTGAAGGTGGTTGAGTTGGAATTAAGCTGCCGGGAACAGCAGGTACACGACGGATGTTTTAAATGTCTCGAAGAAGTACCGACCCATGCGCTTACGGCAACCATTCCGGCGCTTATGGGCGCCGCCAGGCTCTTCTGCAGCGTACCGGCAGGTACAAAAGCGGGAGCGGTAAGGAATATGCTTGAAGGAGAGATTTCAACCGTCTGCCCGGCCTCTATTTTACGCAGACATCCGGCAGCATCGCTTTACCTTGATACCGATTCCGCCGAATACATTCTCAAGGGGGGGATAATCCATGAAGACCGCGATTATAAACGGAACGGTAATCACGCCTGCCAGAACGATTGAAAATGGCGGACTTATCATACAGGATGGCAAGATTACCGATGTGTTTGAAGGAAAGTTTACGGGTTCGGCCAGCCGGATTTTTAACGCGGAAGAAAACTATATCAGTCCGGGTTTCATAGACATACACACTCATGGCGGCGGTGGCTACGACTTTATGGACGGCACTCCCGAGGCGTTTATCGGAGCGGCGAAGGCTCATCTGACGCATGGGACAACTTCAATTGTCCCAACCACCCTGTCCTGTTCGGATGAGGAATTATTTGCAGCCTTCAAGTGTTTCGAGGCGGCAAAAAAAACGATAAGCGGCGGGCCCAATTTATTGGGACTGCATCTCGAGGGCCCGTACTTTTCCACCGCCCAGGCCGGAGCCCAGGATCCTGAACATCTTAAAAGTCCGCGTAAAGAGCATTTCCAGAGGATTCTTGACGCCTCCGGCGATATCCTCAGGGTGTCGGCGGCGGTTGAGCTGGACGGCGCTCTGGAGCTTGGCGATCAACTGAGGGAACGAGGAATTCTGGCGTCGATAGGACACTCAGACGCATTTTATCCCGATGTGTTGAAGGCCTTTGAGCATGGTTACACCCATATAACTCACCTGTATTCCGGCATGTCTTCCCTGAGACGGATCGGTCCGTACCGGCATCTTGGAGTAGTGGAAAGCGCGTATTTGATAGATGGTTTTACGGTTGAGATAATAGCCGACGGCAAACATCTTCCACCAGAGCTGCTGAAACTGATTTTGCGTTTCAAGCCGCAGGACAAGATATGCCTCGTCACCGATTCAATGAGGGGAGCGGGACTGCCCGACGGAGAGATTGTCAAGCTGGGAAGCCTTGATAAAGGGCAGGATGTTATCCTGGAAGACGGGGTTGCCATGCTCATGGACAGGACGGCGTTCGCAGGCAGCGTATGCACCGCCGACCGCTGTATCCGCACGATGCATAAGCTCGTGCAAATTCCCATAGCCGATGCGGTGAGCATGATGACGATAAATCCGGCAAGGATCATCGGCGCCAAAACGAAGGGCATGCTTGTTCCGGGCATGGATGCCGATATTTGCGTTTTCGACAATGAAATTACTATAAAATCTGTTTTTGTGTCCGGCGAGATGGCTGATTTCTGATTCCTCTCCGGGCCTCCAAAGAAAAGGTGATAAGCCTATTTTCAGGGAACGACTTGAGAATAAGGTTTGTCACCTTTTTCATCGCCAAAAGCGGAAAACATCGGCGGATCATTGTTAAAAACATAACCCTCGACTTTTGCGATTAGCCCATGGTATAATTATTATACAGAAATCCCCTCCTACTTGAACTTTCAAAAGAGCTTTTCAGCGTGAAGAAGAATACGCCGCTTAAAGAAACAAATTGGCAGCAGGCCGGCTTTTATACGGATTTCCCTTGATGACAGCTTACTTGTGGGGCGCAGATCAACCGGTAAATCTAGAAAAGGAGCAGTGAAGCATATGTCTTACATGGCCGAGAAAAGAAAATATCAAAGATGCGACAATTTGGTATGTAAAGCGCTTATAAGCACAGATGAGATGAGATGGGAAAGCATGGAGATCTGCGATGTTTCCGCCGGAGGATTGATGTTTGCGACGTCCCACAGCTTGCAGGCCGGGATGAAGCTCTATTTCAACCTTTACGTGTACAACATGCTTTCCGAGTTCAATATCAAGCTGGAAGGCCGTATTGTAAGAGTTGAGCGGAGCAATGGCAGAAATGTGTACGCAGTTCATTACGAAAATCTGAATAAATACCTTCAGGTGCAGTTGGATGAGCTTGTAAAGTCCAAGATTACCGTTCGGAATCCCCATGAACACGATTTCACGTTGAAAGAGGAGGAGTATTCCATATTGCTGCTTCCACGCCTGAGATCAAGATCTCACAGGCTGCGCATAAGCGAATACAAACACGCCTCGCACAAGCCGTAAAATCCAGATATATAACAGGCGTATTGCCCGAAGGACTGCCGGAAAAGATACATCCGGCGGTCTTTTTGTTTTGCGGGGCGGGGAGACGGCCCGCGCATTTGGAGGTGGATTTCAGACGGGTTTTTATGTTAAAATGGGGAAACGGAGGACGGAATGAAAATAGGCGGAGTCACACTGGACAACAATATATTTCTGGCGCCCATGGCCGGCGTCACGGACATGCCTTTCCGGATTCTCTGCCGGGAGCAGGGTTGTGGCTTGGTGTATTCGGAAATGATCAGCGCAAAGGGCATGTTCTATAAGGACGAAAAAAGCTGGAAGCTGGCTGAGCTTGATGAAGCGGAGAAACCGGCCGCCGTCCAGATCTTCGGTTCCGAACCGGATATCCTGGCCCATTCCGCGGAGAAATTGAATGCCTCGGACGCGGCGATCCTGGATATCAATATGGGCTGCCCGACGCCCAAAATAACCAAAAACGGAGAAGGCAGCGCACTAATGCTCACGCCGGACCTGGCTGCCGCCATTATCCGGTCGGTCTGCTCCGTTTCCCGCAAGCCCGTGACCGTTAAGATCCGGAAGGGCTGGGACGATGACCGCATCAATGCCGTCGAATTCGCCCAAATGGCGGAAAAAAGCGGCGCGGCCGCCATAGCCGTCCACGGCAGGACGCGGGAGCAGTTTTACAGCGGAAAGGCGGACTGGGACATCATCCGGAGGGTGAAAGAGGCGGTTTCCATACCGGTCATCGGGAACGGGGATATTTACAAGCCGGAGGATGCGGCCAGGATGCTGGAGGTGACCGGCTGCGATGCGGTTATGGTGGGAAGGGGCGCCCAGGGGAACCCCTGGATTTTCAGCCGGATCCGTCATTACCTGCAAACAGGCGAGCTGCTGCCGGGGCCTTCCGTAGAGGAAAAAAGGGATATGATCCTGCGCCAGTTGGACAGGATTGTGGCTTTAAAAGGCGAGCACACAGGGGTTTGCGAAATGCGCAAGCATGTTTCCTGGTACATCAAGGGGAGCAAAAACTCCGCCCATTTCAGGGACAAGGTCTTCCATGCGGCCACCAGGGACGAGATGGCAGCTCTCATACGGGAACTCCAGTAATAGAGCCCGGGTTTTTGCGGGAGGAAACATGGATTTCTACCGGGGAAATTTGTATTCCATTCTTTCGTTGAAATGACCATCCAGGCAATAATATACTGCACGGGCATTTCTGGAGTAGACCATGGACAGAGCAGTCACCCATTCGCCGTCGCTTTGCTTCGCCGATTCCAATATGTCAAATGCGGCGTCTACATCGATTTCAGCGGATTTTGACAGGGCATCGGAAACCGTCTTGTACCGGGTGCAATGGCAAGCAGCATTTTCATACAGATAATCCCATAATGAGAAATTCGTCATGACGAAATACGGGGAGGAATCGGCAGGGCTGAATATGTTCCCCCGCCCCGGCTCGACAACCCGGACATTCGCCTTTGGATCGCAGATCATGTTATGGCAGCTCCAGTCCGGCGTATTTACCACTTCCACCCTTTCCAGGTAGGCGCCCAGATTCTCGGCCGGAAGCTCTCCGCTAAAAATATCCGAAACGAGCTTTGAAGTGTGTGTCACCTTTTTGCTCGGCCTCCTATACAGGCCCTTTCCGTTGGAATCAACTACCAGGTTGTTTATAAACGTGCCGCTGCTGTCTACCCCGAAAGAGAGGTATTTTCCCCGGCCTCCATCGACATATACGGCGAACAGCTCCGGTTTCCCGGTATTTATAGTGTATTTCATCCCGTTATTGTCGAAATTCATTCCGATAATGGTATCGTTCTGGCCTCTGCTTATAAAGCTGGTGCACATCTTCCGCTCCTCCGTTCGTTTGTTTCCGGGCGAATGCCCGCTGGCCCGCCCATTTCCGGGCGAATGTCGGACGAATGTTTGTTGACCCGCCCATTTCCGGGCAAGGGCCGGACAAATGCCCGCCCGGCCGGCGCCCAACGAGGCGCGTTTGCCTGCTAATCCATAGACTACCAATCCATACTATCACACTCCTTTCATCCTGTCTTTACAAGATTACCGCAATATACTAAAATAGAAACAGAATATATGTTCGGGACGCAATTGGAGGCAATTATGAACCTGGAGCAAATGCTCGACTATTTCAAGGCTTCGGAAAAAATGCGGAGCAATATCACCTCCTGGGTGGAATTGCCCGCCCGGGAGGCGGTATATTCGGAATTTCCCGATTTTATCGACGACCGGATCAGGGCCGCGCTGGAAAGAAGAGGCGTCCGGAAGCTGTATTCGCACCAGGCAAGCGCCATCAGCGAGATCCATGATGGCAACAGTGTGGTTGTCGTTACGCCGACGGCTTCCGGCAAAACCATGTGCTACAATGTGCCCGTTCTGAACGCCATTTTGCAGGACGAGGCGTCCAGGGCGCTTTTTCTGTTCCCGACCAAGGCGCTGTCCCAGGATCAGACCTCCGAGCTCCATGAGCTGATCACGGAAGCGGGGGTGGACGTCAAGACCTACACCTATGACGGGGATACGCCCCAATCCGCCAGAAAGGCGATCCGCCAGGCGGGGCACATCGTTGTGACCAATCCCGACATGCTGCACAGCGGAATCCTGCCCCACCACACCAAATGGACGAAGCTGTTTGAAAACCTGAAATTTATCGTAATAGACGAAGTGCATCATTACAGGGGCGTGTTCGGCAGCCATCTGGCCAACACGCTTCGCCGGCTTAAGAGGATCTGCGATTTTTACGGCTCAAAGCCCCAATTCATCTGCTGTTCGGCTACGATTGCAAACCCGGCGGAGCTGGCGTCGAAGATTACCGGCACGGAGATAAGGCTGATCGACAATAACGGCGCGCCTTCCGGCAAAAAGCACATCATTTTCTATAACCCGCCCATTGTGAACAAAGAACTCGGCATCCGCAGAAGCAGCATGCTGGAGGCGGAGGGCCTGGCAGAGGCGCTGATTCGCAACGGCGTGCAGACCATCGTGTTTACGCGGAGCCGGCTGAATGTGGAAGTGCTGGTAACGTATCTGAAGGATATCTATCACGGCAGCCGTGATGCGGACAAGCGCGTGAGGGGATACCGGGGCGGTTATCTGCCCAATCTCAGGCGCGAGATCGAGCGGGGCCTGAGGGATGGCAGCATAACGGGCGTCGTATCGACGAACGCGCTGGAGCTGGGGATCGATATCGGGGCGCTGGAAGCCTGCATCCTGTGCGGCTACCCCGGCACGATCGCGAGCACCTGGCAGCAGGCCGGCCGCGCAGGGCGTAGAAACGGCGTATCGGCGGCCTTCGTGGTGGCAAACAGCAGCCCGCTGGACCAGTACATCATCAGCCATCCGGACTACTTTTTCGGGAAAAGCCCGGAAAACGGCCTGATCAACCCGGATAACCTGGTGATCCTGTACAATCACATGAAATGCGCCGCCTTTGAGCTGCCCTTCGAGGACGGGGAAAAATTCGGCGTGGAGACGACGGGCGAAATCCTGTCGTTTATGGAAGAGGCCAGGCTTGTAAGGCATGCGGGGAACCGGTGGCACTGGATGTCCGACGTGTTCCCGGCGGACGAAATCAGCTTGCGGAGCGCCTCCAACGAGAATTTCATCATCATCGACATATCGGAGCCCAAGCCCGTCGTCATAGGGGAGACGGACCGTTTCAGCGCGCCGATGCTCCTTCATGAGGAAGCGATCTATATGCATGAAGGCGTGCAGTATCAGGTCGAGAAGCTGGATTTTGACGACAAGAAGGCGTATGTCCGGAGGGTCAATGTGGACTATTATACTGACGCCAATCTGGCCGTGGATTTGAAGGTAATCGACGTTTTCCGGGAGGATTCCTCCGGACCTGTGCTGAGAAGCAGCGGCGAGGTGTCCGTGAGTTCTCTGGTTACCATGTTCAAGAAAATCAAGCTGCATACCCATGAGAATATCGGCTCGGGTCCGGTCACCCTGCCGGAATTGGAAATGCACACGACTTCCTATTGGTTGGGCCTGCCCGAGACGATTCCCGGGATGTCGCAGACGGACGTGCAGAACGGGCTGCTCGGCATATCGAACATCCTTTCTAACGCGGCGCCCGTTTATCTCATGTGCGATCCGGGGGACATCCGGGTCGTCCATCAGGTACGCGCCACTTTTACCCAAAGGCCCACCGTATACATCTATGACAGCTATCCCGGGGGAGTAGGCTTCAGCGACAAGCTCTACGAGCTCCATAACGAGCTGTTTGCAACGGCCGCGGACATGGTGGGGCATTGCGGCTGCGAATCGGGCTGCCCTTCCTGCGTCGGGCCCCTCAATGAATTTACCGGAACCGGCAACCCGAAGGAATTGACGTTGAAATTGATGAGAATGATTAGGAATGAATAACGCCGGCGGGCGGTGGAGTGTTCAGATGGATTTGCGCAGTAAGCTGGGACTATACATGGAAAATGGCAGAATAGGGGACGCGGCCAATAAAACGGGCATGGCCGGCCGGGAGGATGCGCCCGGCAAGCGGGAAACGACCGATAAGCAAGAGACAGCCCGCGGGCGGAAAGCGCCCGATATGCAGTGTATGACCGGCAGGCAGGACGCGGCTGATACGAAGGAGACAGAGATAGCCGGCGGGCGGAAAAAGGCTGGTATGCCAGACCCGGCGGAGGGAGTGGGCCGGGAAGTTTACGACCTTGTGCCGGACACGGTTCAGAGCAACGAGGACGGCAGCTGCTATTTGATCGAAAACCGGTATCCCATGTCCTGGCGGCACGGCGGCTCAGAGCTTGGCGACGCGCTGGACGCCGGAACCGATATCCTCGCCGCGTTGGGAGGACCGGATTGCGAAGGGCTGCCTGCGGACAGCCTGCTGTTCCTGGATACGGAAACCACGGGCTTGTCCGGCGGCGCCGGCACCGTTGCTTTCCTTGTGGGGGTCGGTTATTTCGATGACGGAGCTTATGTTGTCCGGCAATATTTCATGAGGGACTACGATGATGAGGCCGCCATGCTGGCGGAGCTGCGCCTGCTCTTTGAGCGGTTCCGCGGCTTTGTGACCTTTAACGGCAAAGCCTTTGATATCAACCTGCTTCAAGGCAGGTTCATTTCAAACCGGCTGAAGCCGGCTTTCCGGGATAAGCCCAACCTGGACCTGCTGTATCCGTCCCGCAGGGTATGGGGATTAAAGCTGGAAAGCTGCAGGCTGGGTTCCCTGGAGGAAAACATCCTCGGGGAATTCCGGGAGGACGATATTCCCGGCGCGCTGATCCCGTCCGTTTATTTCAAATACGTGGAGGACCGGGATGCCACCGATATCAAAAGAGTCATCCGGCACAACGAGTGGGATATCCTGTCCATGGTCGCCCTGCTCAACAAATTGGCCGTCCTGCTGCAAAACCCGCTTTCCGCCGCGGATACAGGGTACGAGCTGCTTGGCCTGGGCAGGATTTTCGAAGCCACCGGCAAAACCGGAAGCATGGTGGAATGCCTTGAGGCCTGCACCGGTTCCGAGGAATATGCGGTCCGGTCGCAGGCGGTAAAACGCCTTACGGATGTTTACAAAAGAGACGGGCGGTACGAGCTGGCGCTGGAGCATTGGGAGGCTATGGAGGCCGGAAATGCAGGCTTTGAGCTGTTTCATCTGGTGGAAATGGCCAAGTATTATGAGCATAAAAGGAAGGACCCGGATTTTGCGCTGGTTCTTGTGGAAAAAGCGGTGCTGAACTGCCATAATGCCGGATTGAAGGGTACCAGGCAATACATGGAACTGGAAAAGCGAAGGAACCGTCTCAGGAAAAAGCAGGCGGATCGGAGGCAGCAGGCTGACTTGCAGCAGACCGTCCTATAGACTATCCGACAGCCGGCTAACCTGCAACAGCCTGTCCGACAGCAGCCGGATGCTGCGCATTCACCGCGTCCTGAGCATCAGTCTCAGTCGTATTCGCCGGCTGGCCGGCAACAATCCCTATGAAGTTTCGGACAATATCCGGATCGAATTGTTTTCCGGAGTTTTTTTCGATCTCCCGGATGGCGTCCTCCCGGGAAATGCCCCTGTGGTAGGGCCTGTCATTGGTCATGGCGTCAAACGCGTCTATAATGCCCAGGATCCTGCATTCCAGCGGAATTTCCTCCGCCCGGAGGGAGTCCGGATAGCCGCCTCCGTCCCAATGCTCGTGATGATGCAGGATCAGCGGGGCGATGGTGACCAGCTCTTTGGAACGGCTGGCAATATTGTAGCCTATTTTCACGTGCTGCTTCATCCGTTCGTATTCCTTGGGCGTCAGCCGGCCGGGTTTGTTCAGGATATCATCCGGGATTCCGATCTTTCCCAGGTCGTGAACCTTGGACAGCAGGATGAGGTTCCTCTTCTGGATATCGTGGAGGTTCATTGCATTGCCCATCAACTGGCACAGATCCACAAGCCTTTCGACGTGGCCCTGTGAAACATAGTCCCTTTCCGAAAGAGCCGTAAGCAGCATGTCGATGACCTTGCTTTTTTCACTGTTGGACTGGCTGATTTTATAGCGATACATGTCATCGTCCGCCCGCCGATAGATATTGTAAATATCGTCGTGATCCTCCTCGCAGGAAGTGGCTACGCCGATGGACATGCTGATGGGAACGGGCGGGTTTTGCCGGTTCACTCCCTCGGTTTCGCGGACGAGCTGCTCGGTTTTTTCCTGCACGGCTGCCTGGCTCGTATTCGGCATTATGATGCAGAACTCGTCCCCGCCGACCCGTGTGATGATCGCGCCGGATTTGAATACCCGGGAAATAATCCCGGCCACATCCTTCAGGAGCGTGTCGCCCACGTTGTGGCCAAAGGTGTCGTTTGTTATTTTCAGACCGTCAATATCGATTACGATCATGCTTAGCGGCTTCAATTCCTGGATCATGCCGTACATCCTCAGCATGGTATCCTCAAAATAGGTCCGGTTGAAAAAGCCGGTCATGCTGTCGGTGTAAGCCTGCCTCCGGATGGTTTCCTCCGCGTTTTTCATGGCGGTGACGTCTGAGAAAATGATGCTCAGGTAGTTCTTCTTGGGGCGGAAGGCGGAAAGCCTGTACCACTTGGCCCCAAGGCTGATGGGTTCGTTCGGGTATTTGATTTCGGCCGGCGGCAGTTCGCCCTCCGTTTCATACACGTTCAGGTTGGCGGCCTTCAGCTCCGGGAAAATGGAGAACAGGTTCGCCCCGATCACCTTGGTTTTTTCCATGCCCGTTTTTTCAATAAACGAGTCGTTTGCCTCCAGGATGACGCATTTGCTGATTCTGCCGCCGGAATTGAACTCCAGCCTATTGTAGGTAAAGCCTTCCGTCATGTTGGTGAAAAGGTTTTTATAGTTCATCTGGCTTTCCTTGGAGTCCAGCTTAAGGCTTTCGTAAAATTCCTTCAGCTCGCCGCCCACATTGAAGAGCAGCGTCGATAGGAAGAACAGCATTCCGATATAGCTTGTCTTGATAATCCGCAGGGCGGGGAAATTGTTGTAGAAAAGGACGTAGGTGTCCAGGATGCCGGTGATTCCAAGGACCAGAATGCCGGAAATGAACAGCACGGTGCTCAGGACGTTGCTTCTCTTGGAGTTGATTATGGTAAATGCGATGGTCAGCATGCTGATCGGGATCATGATGTGCAGGAATTTATCAAAATACAGGGAGGAAACCATGCCGGTAAGGTCGCAGGTGAAGGCCAGCGCCGCCAATACGGCGTGGGTGTAGCACAATGCCCGCAGCAGCTGCCGCTGCACCTCGGACTTGATGGAGAAGGTGTTCTCGATATAGATAATAAGCCATACAGGCATCAGGAAAATGAAAAAATTGGCCGCGTAGGTCATTGACACCGGCGCGTTGAAAAACAGCTGCAGGACTTTGCTTTCCGCAATATACCAGCCGCCCATGAAAATCGAGCTGAGGCCCAGGTACGCCAGAAAGCGCCACTCGTTGGAGCCGGCGATCTGGAGGAGGATCAGGCCGAAGCCGATCAGGATGAAAAGGCAGCCGAAGATGACGCTGGCGCCGCAATCCTTGATGATATTGATGACGTGGCTGCTTCGTTCGCCGATATCGATTTCAATAAAATAGCCCGTGTATTGGGGAAACGGCGTACGCAGCCGGAATTCCACCGTCTTGCCCGCGAAATCGGGAGGCAGCGAAACCAGGTGCCATATGCTGCCGGGGGTTCTTACCTTGTCGTTGGAGTCATATTTTCCGTAGGTATAGAAGAGTTTTCCGTCAAGATAGAGTTCGACGGCCTGCTGGGGCGCACGGAACCGCAGGGTGGGGTTTGGCCATGTGCCTGCCGGAAGGACGTTCCGTATCCATATGGTATCATAGTCTCCCGGATTCACGGGCCTTCCCGGAAATTGGAAGCTCTCCCAGCTCCCGTTGGAGCGACTTGGATCGAGCCAGACAAAATTGCCGTTCCGGTCCACCGGCGAATCCCCCCAGTGAAAAAGCCAACCGGAAGTGATTGCGGCCGGTTCGGGAATACCGTTTGCATTGCTTGCCGGACCGGCGTTTTTATCCAATCCGGAGATAAAGTAACCGAAATATACACAAACAGCGACAAGGATAGCTGCAACAACCGCGTGCAGGATCCCCCGTTTTTTTGCCAGCATTACAACCCCCGTACGAACCCTTTTCTTTATAATAATACCAGCAGTTCACAAAAAAATAAAGCATATCTACAATATCGGCAAATACAAATAAAATGATTACTCTTCTTCACCCGAACGGAGGGCAGGCGTGCGCAAATCATTCATCGGCGGAACAATCATCCTTATGGTTGCCGGCCTGGTGGCGAGGCTTTTCGGCTTTGCCTACCGGATCACCCTGTCCAATCTTACCGGGGCGGAGGGCATGGGCCTTTTCCAACTCGTGACCCCCGTCTATACGGCGGTTGTTCTGACGATCACCGCAGGGATCTCCATTTCGGTTTCCAAAATGGTTGCGGAGCAGCAGGCCCGGAACAATACGGTCAATGCGGGAAGGATCACCGGGTGCGCGCTTGTGCTGGTCTTTGCCGCCGGTGCGCTGGTGTCCCTGGCCCTTTTTTTTAATGCCGGCCCCATCAGCGACCGGATCCTGGGAGACGGCAGGACGCGGGCCGCTTTGCTGCTCCTTGCGCCGTGCCTGCCGGCGATCGTAGCCGCCTCGGCCCTGAAAGGGTATTTTTACGGAATACAGCAGGTCATGCCGACGGCGGTCTCGCAAATCGTGGAGCAGATCGTGAAGATGGGCTTCATCCTGGCTCTGGCCGCCAGCCTCATGAAAAAGGGGCCTGAATTTGCGTGCGCCTACGCGACGCTGGCCGCCGCCCTGGGGGAAATCGCCAACCTGCTTGTGCTGGCCGCGGTGTACCTGTTCCGGAGAAAGCGGCCCGGCGCTTTTAAACTAAAAGGGAAGCCCATGCGAAAGCGCAGTATTTTAACCGGGCTCCTGAAGGAATCCCTGCCGGTATCGGCCAACCGCCTGGTGGTCTCGATCCTCTCGGCCGCCGAATACATCCTGATCCCAGCCATGCTGGCCGCCGGGGGCCTCCCGTACAAAAGCAGCATGGAGCTGTTCGGAAGGCTGGCCGGCATGGCGCTGCCCCTGATCCTGTTCCCGTCCCTGGTCACCAATTCCCTGGCGACCACGCTGGTGCCGGCCATTTCCGAAGCGGTTTCCCTGAAAAATTTTCGGTCGGTCAACTACAGGATATCGAAATCCATCCAGGTCACCTTTATCCTGGGCATGATTTTTACCGCTATGTTCATCTGCTACCCGGAGGAGATAGGAGGGCTGGTCTACAGGCGCGAGAAGATCGGGGACCTGCTGTTCCTCCTTTCCTTCGCCTGCGTTTCGATCTATCTCCAGCAAACGCTTACGGGAGTGCTCAATGGCCTCGGAAAACAGGGCGTCCTTTTGCGGAACACGGTTATCGGGTCGATCTTGAGGATCGGCACCGTCTATTTTCTCATACCAGTTTCCGGCATTAAAATATACGTTGTCGGGCTGACGGCAAGCTATTTGCTGACCGCCTGCCTGAACCTGTACACCATCAACCGGGTTACCGGCCTGCTGCTGGATTTGAGGGAATGGGTCCTGAAACCCGGTCTGGTCGCCGTCGTGATGGTGCTGATCGGCAAATATGTCCTGGCTTTCTTTAAAATTTTCGACTGCGGTTCCGCGCCGACCATCCTGATGACTTTGGCGGCAAATGTAGCCATAGCGCTGTTTTTGATGGTGCTGGCCGGTCTGCTGAAAGTGGGGGAAGTCCTGAAAATAGCGGGGCTCAAAAAATAAATTTTGTAGGACGGTCAAAAAAGATGAAAGCAGAAGAGAAAATAAGATTGGAAAGGATAACAGGAGCTATTTGGGAGTGGGCAGACTTAAAGGTCAAGGAAAGTCAAAATCAGTTTTTGATTCTTCTGCATATGTTGTGGTATAAAATAAATGTAAGGTCAAAGAAAGTCAAAGACAATAAAAACAAAAAAATAATAAAACAATTTTTGGAGGTGTTTTATATGTTCGGACTCGTACCATTCAGAAGGGCAAATGATCTTTCCACCAGACCGGATCCGTTTGATCTGGAAAGCGTATTCGACAATTTCTTCAACGACGCGTTTACACCGGCTTTTTTCAGGACCGGTCACCCCATCCGGGCCGACATCCGTGAAACCGACAAGGAATATGTGATTGAAGCCGACATGCCGGGGATAAAAAAGGAAGACATCCGGCTGGATCTGAGGGACGGCGTGCTGACCATCGGCGTGGAGCATAGTGAGCAGGTGGACGAAAAGAAGGAAAACTACATCCGCAAGGAGAGAAGGTATGGTTCCTGCAGCAGAAGCTTCTCTGTGGATGGCGTGAACCAGGAGGGCGTCACCGCGAAATACAACGACGGCGTGCTTACCGTGAACCTGCCGAAGATGGCTGAAACCAAGCCGAAATCACACAGGATCGACATCCAGTAAAAAATCCATATTGTGGTCCGCGGCGGCTGAATTCCGGCCTGCAGGCCACATATGTTCCATCATCCGGGGACGGCGGGGACTTAAAAGACAGGTACCGCGGAACCCGGATAAGGATTGGCGGAAAGCCGGCGGATCAGGGAACAGAGCTCCCCGACGCCGGCTTCGATTTTATCCGTCTGCACGGCGGCAAAGCTCAGCCGGAGGTTGTTGGCGGCATCGGGCGTGTTGCCGGTGTGGAAGATGGTGCCGGGCGCAAAGGCGATATCGCTGACGGCCGCCAGGTGCATCAGGCTGCCGGTGGGGAAGCCCGCGGGAAGCGAAATCCATATGTTCAGCCCCCCACCGGGTTTGATATAGCTGCAGCTCTCCGGCAGATGCCTGTCCAGCGCGGAGGTAATCTTATAGTACCGGTCGCGGTAAATTCCGTACATGAAATCAAAATGCCCGTTCCAATAGCCCTTTCGGATATAAAGGTCAAATGCCCTCTGCACCAGCCCGGAGGTGGAAATATCGGCGGTGTGCTTTGCGGCCAGCAGGTCCTGGGAAAGCTGCGGGGGAACGACCATGAAACCCAGGCGCAGGCCGGGCATGAACAGCTTGGAGAAGCTCTTGATCAGGATGACCCGGCCTCTCGCGTCCATGGACTTGAGGGGCAGGTAGTCCGAATGGTCGAAATCCAGATCGCTGACGTAATCGTCCTCCAGAATGAAGAAATTGTATTTGTCGGCGAGGCCCAGCAGCGCCCTTCTCTTCTCGTTCGTATAGGAACAGCCGGTGGGATTCTGAAACGACGGGATAGTATACATGAATTTTGGCCGGTATTTTTTCAGAAGGTATTCCAGTTGATTCAGGTCAGGGCCCCCAGGCTGCATTGCCACATCCGCCATCTGCCCGCTGCGGGACTTGAAAACCGCGACGGCGCCCGTATAGGTGGGGCTTTCGGTCAGGATGCAGTCGCCCGGCCGGATCAGCGCTTTGGCGATGATGTCGATTCCCTGCTGGGCGCCGGAAATGACGTTTATGTCCTCCACCGGAAAGTCCATTCTTCCCTTGCCCAGAAGGCCGGCGATCGATTCCCTCAGCGGCAGGTAGCCCTGGCTTTCGTGATAGCGGAAGGCGTTTCCCTTGTCCCGGTCCAGCACTTCATTGAGAACGACCTTGAAATTGTCTACGGGAAACAGGTCCGAGGTGGGCGAGGCGCTGGCAAAATTGATCGTATTTTCGGACACGAGGATCTGGTCGTGGACCCAGGAGGGATTTTCGGCCTGCGGGTACAGTTCATCCTGCAAAAGCGGATTGTCGGGCCTTGCGGGAAGATGCTGCACAAGACCGGCCACATACGTGCCGCTGCCGGTCCTGGAATAGACAAACCCGTTGTCCTCCAGCAGCCGGTATGCCGTTACCACCGTTACCTGGTTGATTTCCAGCGCCCTTGCAAGGCCGCGTATGGACGGAAGCTTTGTGTCCCGCAGCAGCCTGCCGCTTTCCACCATGCTCCTCAGCAGCTCGAAAAGCTGTTGGTAAAGGGGGTGTTCCGATTCCCTGTCCAGTTGTATTTCCTTAAAAATCTCCAGCATGTCATCCTCTTGCAACGTATTGCCCGTAGTTATTTTGTGAAACGGTCCATACAATAACTATCATACCACAGGAAATCTGCGTTTGGTTATGGAATGGAGAATTCGTCCGCCAGAAGATAGGTGTCGTAGTCCCCGGTTCCCCTAAAATCCGAGATGTCTTTCACTATACGGTATTCTCCTTTTTCCAGACTGCCATAAAGCCATTCCCAGTCAAGAGTGTATTCCCGTGTGCTATTGGGGTCCAGATTGTAGCCGATGGAGTTAAAGGCATAGTTGCCGTCTATAGTGACAGGAACCGGATTCCAGCTTTCATCGGTCTTCTTTTCCAGGGAAAACGGTTCGCCGTAAATGCAATGATGCTTGGTATTGTTTATATACTCCAGTACCAATCCTGTAGAAGTTACCGAGTTGTCTTTAACACTCATGGTAACGCCGTCAAAGTTATTATAGGTTTCCTTGGAAACAGGTTCTGAGCCGTTTTTTTCAATAGGCTGGCCCGAGCCCGATGAAGCATCCGTAATGGATTCTTTTGTAGCCTCTTCCGGGATACTGGCACTATTTCCGCATCCGGCAAACAGATATAGGCATATGGCTATACCAAGCAGGAATAATATCTTTTTCATATACGTACCCCTTCATCGCTTTGCGGAATAAAAGCCGGCTTCCCTTCGGTTGCTGCGCTGTTAAGCCGGATTGCCGCTTTTTTGCCTGTTTATATACTCCAGGAAGGCATCCCTGTCCTGATCGGCTGCAAAGGCTCTGCCCGGAATGATATAAGCGCTTATCGAGCTGGTATAAATGAGAATGAGATGGTCGGCCGACACAATTCTTTCTACTCCGCTCCAGGCAATCCTGGTTTCGCCATTTTCGCTTTTTCCCTCTATCCCCTTTTCGTCGATGATCATAACGCGCCTGCCCAGCAAATCCTTGTTTTTCCCTTCGTCCACCATCCGGGATATCCTGTTTGTCATGATTTTATTGAGATAAGCCGGGTAAAATAGAATCCAGAGCACTGCCACGACAGAAAACGCTACAAGCCAGTACAGCAGCGGAATAACCGTTATTGCTTCAAGCAGTAAGGATAAGACCAGAAAGAGGATCGGAGGGCCAAACCGCTGAAAGAAAAGGGATTTTTTTACGGCTTGCGAGGTCTTTGCATGATAGAGATTAAAATCAATATAATCCTGCTTATTCAAATCAAATTCAATCTGCATAATGTCTCCTTGGTATTGGTATCAATCCTATTCTACCCTAATAATCCGGTTTGCTCAAATCCAATATAAACGTTCCCCTAGTGCTGCCCGTCCTCCGGTTTGAACTTCCACCCCTCGGCGGATTTGTCATAATCGCCGGAGGCAATTATCCTGGTGACCTCCGCTATTACAAAATCGGTCGGACCATGGAATACATTATCGATATTGGGGATTGACTCCGCTCTCTGCGCGGTATAAATTATAAGGGCGCAGTTCCCGTCCAGAGGATTCGGCAAGGCCGTAATAAACCGCAAGTCTTTCCCTTCATAAATTTTATCTGCTGTTATTTTATCCTTGGAGATCCGGAA
The DNA here is from genome assembly GCA_023411575.1 of Bacillota bacterium. Lineage (GTDB taxonomy): Bacteria > Bacillota > Clostridia > Acetivibrionales > DTU013 > UBA1305. The sequence continues at coordinate 67,932 of JAEYOP010000045.1, forward strand.
CGGGAAAGTCCCGGCATATTTTTTCAACCACAGGTTTCCCCCCATTGTACCGTATGCCAGGATGTTTTTGCCGCCGAGCTCCGACGGGTCGAGCTTCAAGGCCTCTTCATCCGTAATGATCTCGTATGATACGTTTTGCATTTGCTTTGTAACATTGGCTATATATCTGGCGCTTTTCAGAATATCCTGTTCCGTCTGGTCGCTGGCTTCATTTGTGGAAACAATGATATATCTTGGTTTGTTAGTATAGTATATAGCGTTAATAGGCCCTGTAAAATCGTAAAAAGACTTTTCCAGGTTCTTTTCGCTGAGCTCCTTGAATACATTTATAATTTCGGGGTAGAAGTCTTCGAAGCTTTTGTACTTGTCCCTGTTGCCTTCATAAACCTCCAGGGCCTGGAGAATGGGCTCTATATACCGGAATCCCCTGCTTTTTTCGCTGTCAACCGCCTCTATATAGGCGCTTTCGCCTTCATGCTGATAAATAAGCCTGCAGATAACGGCACGATTGATATGTTCGTTTACACACCCCTCCCAGCTGCCGTAACCCTGCATTTCCATCTGATCGGACAAGGGTTCGTAGAGGCCCCTGTATTTGTCCAACTCCTTCCTGTTTTGATCCGTGGACGGAGCGATAAAGGAATGGCCGAAACCATGCCGGGTTAATTGCTGAAAGATTGCCTCGTTTCCGAAGATGGGAATATCCTTTTCAACAGAGAAGGGACCCGCAATATGGTATAGGTCGTACCTGCCATCGGCGGCGGCCAGCCGTATACCGAAGCTGCCGGGACGATAAAGGGGAGAGAGGATGATGTGGTAGCTGTTTTGCTTCATTCCGTAATAGCTCTCCAGTTCCTCGACATGGGAATGGTTTTCCAATAAGGCGGCGCTCCTGTCCAAAATTGCGTTATAGAATCCTTCATTTGCCAGATAAAATTGGCTGAAGTTCGTATCTTCCGCGAAATCCCGCAGTTCGTCCGCAAAACGGTCCAGATTTTGTTTTTGAATCCTATCGGATAATGGCCTATCGTATTCGCGTACCATTTTGAGCTCGGGAGGATTTGAGAAATAGAGCATTGCGGCCGGAGGATTGGAGAAGGAAAACCCATCCTCCCTACTTAACTTTTCAAACAGCTTTACAGCCGGATGATCGGCATACCGGGCGAAATGCTGCTTCATCGTTTCCTTGTATTTGAAAGAAAAGTCCGTGATCAACCCGGTCCGGGAATCATAGTCGCTGACGAGCTGGACCATTGCCAGCAGCTCTATGCGCGGGTCAATCGACACCTGGATCCCGTTTTCGGTGCGGCTGAAGGCCTCCACCTTCAAATCATTCCGCACGATGACCTCGGAAGCCGCTTCGCCGGAGGAAGGAGCCACCTCGTCGGAGGGAAGAGCCGCCTGAAAGGCCGTACTCTTATCGGCCCCCGCGGGCTTTTCTTCTTTTGGACTCTTCGAGGGGCTGACGGTATCCGAAACCACTGCTCCGGAATCCCTGCCTGCGATTTTTACCAGCATGGCCGTGCCGCCCCCTATCAGCAGCAAGGCTGCCAGGAGGAGCGGAATGTATTTGGCTTTGCCCTTCATAATAGCAGTACCTCCCCATTAATAGTAAATTAGCTTGTTGTTCCAAATGACTTTATTAACTGGCACAATGCGTTAATTAAGTATTAATTTACTATATACTTACGATTGTACCCCAATTCTGTCTGCAAGGAAGTGACACAATTACCATATGCACTTCCATTTCTGTTATAATAGGAACGTAGGCGGGAGGGCGACCGGAACATTCTGGGAGCGAAAAACGTCTGCAGGAATAACAACAGTGGAGGTCGGTCATTTTGATGAAGGTATTGTACCTGCTGAACCATGCGGGAAAGGCGGGTACTGAGAGATACGTACAGTCCCTGATGGAAAAGCTGAACGGGAAAAAGATAAAGGCGTACTTTGCGTACAATGAGGAAGGTCTGTTGGCAGAAAGGGTCAGGGAGCTTGGAATCGAGTCCTACAGAATCGAAATGCGCAGCCCGTATGACCTGAAAGCCGCAAAAGAGCTCGCGGCATTATGCCGGAAGCAGGAGATAGACCTGGTACATACCCACTTCCTGAGGGAAAATTACATTGCCATGCTGGCGCAGCTTTTCGGTTCCCGGGCGAAGGTCGCCTACACAAACCATTTCATCATGCGGAACAATCTGCCTACCAGAATTGCGAACAGGTTGATGAATCCGCTGGAGGCCGGCGTTATCGCCGTATGCAACCGCGGCCGTGAAATGATGATTTCAAACGGCGTTGCCGCCTCCAAAATCAGGGTGCTGTTCAATGCAGTCGATCCCGGCCTCTGGGGAACGCCGGAACCATCGACCTTGCGCAGTGAGTTTGATATCTCCGGGGATACGTTTGTCCTCCTGTGCGCTTCCCGGTTCGCCCATGACAAGGGACACCGGTATCTGGTCCGGACCATGGCGAAGCTGAAGGAAATGGGCGCTTCCCGGTTCAAGTGCGTGCTTGCGGGCGACGGTCCGCTGCTGGAGGAAATCCGGCAGCTGACGGCGGAGCTGGGATTGGAGCAGGACATTGTATTCGTCGGCTTCCGGAAGGACATCAAAAATCTTTTCAACGGAAGCGACCTGTATTTCAATTCCTCGGAGCATGAGGCCTCCAGCTTCCTGATCCTTGAAGCGCTTGCCAGCGGACTGCCCGTTGCGGCGACGGACATGGGCGGGAATAACGACATCATCAATGAAAAAACCGGCTGCGGCGTCCTGGTGAAATACGAAGACGCGGAAGGCACGGCCAGGGAAATAAAAAGGATTATGGACGATCCGAAGCTCCAGGAAAAACTGAAGCAGAATGCCTTGAAAGCCGTGGGGGAGAATTTCAATCTTGTAAAAATGGCGGAGGAAACATATAATTTGTATGTGGAATTCACAAAAAACAGGTTCAAATAAGCAGCGGACCGGCGGACTGCCTGCCGGACTGCGGAAAACGTGCAAAGGAGATTATTGCAATGCTGTTTGACAAAAAAGGAAAGCTTTTCGGAAAGATCAGCATCGTGGACATTTTAATCGTCGTGATCATTATAGCCGTGATCGGCGGCGTTTATTACAAGTTCGGCAAATCCGGGACCGTGACGGCTTTCACCAAGACGGACAAGATCCAGATGAGCTTCGTGAGCGAATCCATTCCCAATTATATCGTCAATAGCATCAAGGTGGGCGATGTGGCCAAGGACAGGGTACAGAACGTTGTGGTCGGCAAGGTCGTCAATATCGCCATCGGAGCGGACAAGCAGGTTGAGCCCAATTCGGAGGGCGTCGTAGTGATGAGCTCCAGACCCGATTACTGTTCCGTCACGATCACGGTGGAAGGCCAGGGAATATACGGGGAGAACGGCTCTACCTTCGGCGGAGTGGAATACTATGTCAACAAGCCCGGCACGGAAATGCGGTTCGGCAACTCGTTCTTCTACGCAAAGGTGTCCGAAATCAAAAAGATGGGGGAGAAATAAGCCTTGCTTCAGGAAAGCGTAATATACAGATTTGTATATAGCATCTGTGCGTATTTTGCAGATATATGGCCTGAAAGCCTGATTGCCCGCATTTTCAAAAGAATCGGCGCTTTTTTCCGCGCCGTTTTTTCCGGCAGCTCCATCGTGAGCTTTATCACAAGGGACGGCAGCATCGGCCGCGCTTATGACGGAAGTCTTCTCTTCCGGCTGCTGGACGGTCTGCTGAATCTCCCGCAGAGGCTTTTGCACCCTCTTTACAAGAAGGCGGAGATCGTTTTTCAGGAAAGTTTTCTATTCAAATGGCTCCTTTTCCTGCTGGACAGGCTGCACCTGCTGACGGCGGCATTTCTGTTTGCCGCGCTGATCGTGCCCCACCAGTATTTTTATAATGTATACAGTACGGTAGCGATGGTGGCTTTGCTGGTATTGTTTTTCATGAGGACGGTCGTGGAAGGAAGGACTGGTTTCCATACCGGTGCGTTCAATGTTTTCCTCGTGTTTTTTATCTTTTGCGTGATCCTCGCGGAGGTATTTTCGATCATGCCCCATGAAAGCCTCCGGTTTCTTGCGTTTTACCTGACCTGCTTCCTGCTGGTGCTGCTCCTGATCGGTACCATACGGACCAAAAGGGATATGAGCGAGGCTCTGACGGTGGCGCTGATCGGCATGTCCATAGCAGGGGTTTACGGCGTTTACCAGAAAATCATCGGCGTACCCGTCAATCCCGCCTGGGTGGACACCACCGTCAATCAGGGCGATTTGACCCGCGTATGGTCCTTCTACTACAATCCCAACAATTTTGCGGAAATCATCCTGCTATTTCTGCCTTTTTACTTCGCGGCGGCATTCAACGCGCCCGGCGTGCTGAAAAAGCTGTTTTACCTGGCTTTGGCCGTACCGCCCTTTTTATCGCTGATCCTGACCCAGGCCAGGTCCGCGTGGATCGCTTTTGTCCTGGCCGGCTTCGTTTATGTGTTTCTCAAGGAAAAGCGGCTGATCCCGCTGTTCCTCCTTCTCGGCGCTGCCGCGGTTCCTTTCCTGCCCCAGTCGATCCTGCACCGCATTGCCACCATCACCAATGCGGCGGATTCTTCCGCTCAAACCAGGCTGCAGGTCTGGCAGACGGTCCTGCCGATCCTGAAGGATTATTGGGTTACCGGCCTGGGACTGGGCAATGAAACGCTTTTGCGGGTTTCCAAGAATTATTTCATCTTTGTAAAAAAGGGAGCGATTCCTTCCCACAGCCACAACCTGTACCTCCAGGTATGGATTGAAACAGGCTTCCCCGGAATATTGGCCTTCCTGGCCTTCCTGCTCACGCTGATCAAAAAGAGTCTGAAGGCGCTGTATCAAAAGGCTCAAAACATTTATACCGGCAATATTCTGATTGCCGGACTTGCCGCTCTGGCCGGCATCCTGGTCATGGGAATGGTGGAATATGTCTGGTTCTACCAGAGAGTCATGCTGTTCTTCTGGGCTGTAGTCGGCATTATGCTGGCCGCGTTGAATCTGGGAGAGGAAGACGCGGCGCAGGTCATGGACCGGGACGGATGCGGAAGCGACAGCGGGCGTAAGGGGAACGGTACGGACAAAGCCGGATGGAAGGACGCGGAAGAAAGCGAAGTAGAACAGGAAGTGGCGGTATGAGAAAAAGCGTCTGCGAAGAAAGGCTTTGCACGGGCTGTTCGGCCTGCAGCCAGATCTGCCCCCAGGGTGCTATCCTGATGATCGAAAACAACGAAGGCTTCCTTTATCCTCATATAAACGGGAGCCTTTGCAATAGCTGCGATTTATGCGTTCGGACCTGTCCGATCAACCAGGTCGCCTTGAAGGAGCTTGAATACGGCAGAGCTCCGGACAGCCAGCATGGTAAAGCTCCGGGCAGCCGACAAGACAAGACTCCAGACATCCAACACGGCAAGGCATCGGACAGCCGATATAACGAGACTCCGGACATCGGGCACCGGGCGTACGCCTGCTTTTCAAAGAACGAGGCGGTTCGCGCCCAAAGCTCTTCCGGCGGCGTTTTTTCCCAGCTTGCCATGAAAGTGCTCGCTCAAAACGGGGCGGTGTTTGGAGCAGGCTTCGGCAAGTTTTTCAAAGTCCGGCACAAATTTATTGAAAAGGCGGAGGAATTGGACGATCTGCGGCGTTCCAAGTATGTCCAGAGCGATACGTCCGCCGCTTTCCGCGAGGCGAGGGAGCTGTTGAAGAGCGGCAGAAAGGTGCTGTTTTCCGGGACACCCTGCCAGATCGCGGGACTGAAGGCTTTCCTCGGAAGAGAATACGAAAATCTGACCGCCTGTGAAATCGCCTGCCACGGCGTGCCGTCCCCCAAGGTATGGCAGATGTTTCTCGGCTTTTTAAAAAAGCAGTACAACAGCGAGATCAAAACGGTTTCCTTCCGGGATAAATCCACGGGCTGGAACAGCAGCAGCATGAGGATCGGCTTTGAAAACGGCAGCCAATATGCCGATCTGGTCAACCGGGAAACCTTTCTGACCGGATGTTGGAAAAGCATTTTCAACCGGCGTTCCTGCTTCGACTGCAAATTCCGGATCGACAATACGAAGGCGGACATTACCCTGGCGGACTTCTGGGGCATCGACCGGCAGGACGACGCGGATTTCAAGGACAATAAGGGGGTATCCCTGGTCATAACCCATACGGATGCGGGGGAAAGGGCTATGGAGCGGATTGCCGGCGAGCTTTGCAGGAAGCCCCGCAGTCTGGACGAAGCGGTCAAATACAATCCGAGGCTGGTTTCCTCCGTTGCGGAGCCTGCCGGACGCGGCAAATTTTTCGGGGATATGGGAGCAGGCTGGGATTTCGGCAGGCTGCGCAGAAAATACATGGACAACTTCACCTGGAAATACAAGGCGAAAAAGCTGGTAAAGCGCGTGCTCGGACGGGGCTGAGCCGACCATGCGGGTAGGGAAAAGCCGGAAGGTTAGGACATGGTTGAGCCGATCATGCGGGAGAGGAAGCCCGACAGGTCGGGGTATAGTTGAGTCGATCATGCGGGAGAGGAAGCCCGACAGGTCGGGATATAGTTGAGCCGACCATGCGGGTAGGGAAAATCGGCGCGTTCGGGCATGGCTGAGCCTGCGGTGCGGATTCGGACATAGAGGGCATAAGAAAGGAAACCATGAGGACAAAGCTTTCTTTATATAATACAATCAGCGCTGTTGTGCTTCAGATGATCAATCTGATCGTCAACCTGATTTTGCCGCAGGTGATGATAAGAATATACGGTTCTTCCATAAACGGTCTTGTCACTTCCGTAAGGCAGATCATATCCTATTTCAACCTCGTTGAGGCCGGCCTTTCGGGCGCTGCCGTGTATGCGCTCTACAAGCCGCTGGCGGAGAAGAACAAGGACGACCTGAACGGAATCCTGTCCGCCTCGAACCGGTTTTACAACATTTCCGGCTTTCTCTTTTCGGGACTTGTTCTGATTACCGCCTTTGTCTATCCCATGTTCACCTCGGGACAGGGGATCGACGTTTTCACCATTGCGGCCCTGGTGGTCATCATCGGCGCGTCGGGTTCCCTGGAGTTTTTCGCGGTGGGAAAATACAAGGTGCTTTATACGGCAGACCAGAAAAGCTATGTGATTTCTTTGATCAATGCTGCTGCGGTAGCAATCAACGCGGTTATTATCCTGGTTCTCGCCCTTCTTCATATTGATATTGTCGTCGTCCAGGCGGTGGCGCTGATCAGCTTCTTCATCCGTTCGGCCCTTTATGTCCTGTACGGGAGGCTGAAATATGACCATATCAACTTTAAGGTGCCGCCCATGAACGAAGCCCTCGACAAGCGCTGGGACTCGCTTTTCCTGCAGATCCTGGGCGTGGCTTCCACGGCGACTCCGGTGGTGGTGACCTCCCTCGTGCTGGGCTACAAGGAAGCCAGCGTTTTTACCGTTTACAACATGGTGTTCGCCAGTGTGCTTGCGCTGCTTACCACCTTCAGCGGCGGACTCAGCGCCATGTTTGGGGAGCTTCTTGTTAAAAACGAGTTGGGAACGCTTCAAAAAGCTTATCAGCAATATGAATACCTGTATTATGCGTTGCTTGCGTGGGGATATGCCTGCGCGGCAATTCTGATCATGCCGTTTATGGAGATTTACACGCGCAAATTTACGGATGCCGTATACATAAGGCCCGGTATTGCAGCTCTGTTTGTCGCGGTGGGCGTCCTTTCCAACATCAAGACGCCCCAGGGAATGCTTGTCATATCGGCGGGGCTGTATAAGGAGACCAAAATACAGTCGCTGATCCAGGCCGTCATCATCGTAGCCGTTTCCGCCGTGCTGGCTCCCTTCTTCGGCATTGCCGGGGTCCTGGCCGGCGCGGTTCTGTCCCACCTTTACAGGGACATCGACCTGTTGTTCTATATCCCGAAAACGGTTACGAAGCTAAGCCCCGCCCTGTCGGTTCGGCGTGTGCTCCGGCTCGTTGTGCTGTTCTGCGTGGCCGTTTTCCCTGCGGTCTATCTTATTGACATAAGACCCGGTAATTTGTTCAGTTGGGCGCTGTGCGCCATCCCTGCGGCAATTTGGGCGTTTATCATTATTGCCGGCGGAAATGTTCTGATCGAGCGAAAAATGGCGGCCGATATCCTGGCAAGAATCAGGGGATTATATATCCGGAAGCCGGAAGGAGGGCTCGGATAATGAAAGCGGGACTTTTGACCTTCCACCATGCCCATCACTACGGGGCGCAGCTTCAGGCCTATGCGCTCATGAAAGCGGTCGCGGCTGCGGGGGTGGACTGTGAAATCATCAATTATGTCCGGAGCGATACCACGGAGGGCAACAAGCTGTTCAAGAAAGGGTACTCGGCCAGGGCGCTCCTGTCCAATGCCAACACGGTCCTGAATTATGGAAAACTGAAAAAGCGCTATGAACGGTTTGAAAGCTTCGCCCACCGGGATATGAAGCTATCCCCCAAATTTTACGGCACATATGGCGAACTGGAGAAGGACGCGCCGGCATACGATTTTTACGTTTGCGGCAGCGACCAGATCTGGAATCCGCTGATCTATAAGGAAAAGACCTACGACCCCGCCTTTTTTGCCGCTTTTGCCCGCAGCGGGAAAAAGATCGCCTACGCCCCGAGCTTTGGAATCAATGAAATCCCCGGGGATAAGAGGGAAGAACTGAAAGGGTACCTGGACAGCATTAAATGCCTCTCTGTGCGGGAAAAACAGGGAGAGAAGATCATCCGCGACATAGCGGGGAGGGAAAGCGTTACCGTACTGGACCCCACGCTGCTACTGAACGGAGAGGAATGGGACGCGCATGCGGCCGACCCGGCATTTGGGGAGCCGGAATCCGGAAACCCGGAATTCGGCGAGCCGTATATCCTCTGCTATTTCATTTCCGACGCAGGGAAATATTCCGGTTTCGTCGGCGCTCTATCCGAGAAATACGGGTTGCCGGTGGTTTCGCTTTGCGGGGCTAGGAGAGTGGTGTCCCAGACAAAGCACACGGTGCTCGACGCGGGACCGAAGGAATTTCTGGGGCTGTTCAAAAACGCGGCTGCAGTTTGTACGGATTCCTTCCACGGCACCGTATTTTCCGTGAATTTCAAAAAGGAATTTTATTGCTTCGAATCGGCGCATAAAGCGGAGAAAGCGGTCAATTCGAGGCTTTACAGCATACTGGAGAAGCTGGGGCTGGTTTCCAGGATATTTTCTCCCTCTATGGAGGCCGACGAGTTCAAGAAACGGATCCGGACGGGGGAAGCGTCCGAAAGGATCGATTTCCGGGAGGTGGACCGGCTGCTGGATGCGGAGCGGGAATTGTCCGGCCGGTACCTGCGCAATGCATTGCAGTTGTAAATGGGGTTTGAAAAAACTATAATGGATTTATAAGACACAGTTTTCACCCGGAATGAGGTAGACGTTATGAGCCTATTGCCCTGGAAATCGGAAAAGAAAGCGAAATTCGATACGAAAACCCTTCGGAAAAACGATATTTCCCTTCTGATATTGGATGAGCGCTTCAACAAGCTGTTTGTCAATACGCCCAAAACACCGGCCATCGAGCATTGCGAAAACAGGCTGAAGGAACTTCTCAAGGAGGAGGCGCGTCTATTAGCGGAGCAGAAGGAAAACGCCGCCGCCAAGAAGCTGCGCATGGACCGGATCATCAAGCTGACCCCGGCTGTTTTCGAGCAGAACGATGAAACCGCCAAGAAGGAAATGCAGGGCTGCGAAAGCGAAATCAAGCGGATCAACGACAGGGCGGAGAAGATCCGGGAACACCTGGAGGAAATGCCGGCCCGGATCAAGGGCGCGAACCTGGAGCTTCTGGAGAATACGGTCAGCGTCGTCTACTACAAGATCCGTTCCAGCAGCAAAAGGGTGGAGGAGCTGGAGAAGCTGATTGAAGAAACCAAGGTCAAACTGAAGGAATACATAGATGAAAAGGAATCCCTGGCCCAGGATGATACGGATATTTATTCGTATTTCCACGACCTCCTCGGCAGCGAGGAGATCGAGAAGCTGGACCGGGAATTTTTCGGGAAGAAGTAAGCCTATGAAGCTTGTAACGCCGGAACAAATGAGGGCGATCGATGGGTGCGCCATCACGGAATATGGCATTCCGGGCATTGTGCTGATGGAGCATGCCGCCGACGCCGTAGCGGCAGAGGCGGCTGCCATGCTGCACGGCAGCATGGGTGTTTCCGCCGCAGGCGGGACCGGCGGCAGCCCGGGCGGCGAAGCCGCTGGGTGCGCCGCAAGCGCCGCGCCGCGCGCCGATGGGCGGCAATGCTGTGCCGGCGGTTGTGTCCTGCTGCTCGCAGGCAGCGGGAACAACGGCGGCGACGCATTTGCCGCAGCGAGGCTGCTTCGCGGCTGGGGCGCGGAGGTGCAGGTGTACCTGCTCGGCGGAAGGTCCGTCGTATCCGGCGATGCGCGTATAAACCTGAACATACTTGATAAAATGGGCATTCCCGTTACGGAACTGAACGGTACGGAGATTCCGGACCGGCTCCGCAGGGATATGGAAAAAGCCCGGATCATCATAGACGGGATTTTCGGAACAGGCCTATCCAGGCCTGTAAGCGGTCTGGCAGCCGAAGTCATCAATCTGGTAAACGGATCGGGGAAACCGGTCCTGGCCATCGACATTCCGTCTGGCGTTGACGGAGGGGACGGTTCCATAAAGGGAACCTGCATCCACGCGACTGCAACGGTCACCTTCTGCCTCCCCAAAACGGGCCTTGTGCTGCATCCGGGATGCGGGCACGCGGGCCGGCTTGTCGTAGCGGACATTTCCATCCCGTCCTGTGTGATAGACAAGCAGAATATTCAGGCAGATTATACGGATGCTGCTCTCGTTTCGAAATGGATTCCGAAGCGGGCGGAAAACAGCAATAAAGGCGACTATGGCAGAGCCCTCCTGGTTACCGGCTCCACCGGCATGACCGGTTCGGGCTGCCTGGCGGCCAGGGCGGCCCTGCGCACCGGAGCGGGCCTCGTTTACGCAGGCGTTCCGGCAAGCCTGGCGCCCATATACGGCTCCGCGCTCACGGAGCCCATCGTTCTTCCGCTGGAGGATCGCGGAAGCGGCGTCCTTTCCGCCGAATGCGCGGAACAGATCCTTTCGCAGATGAAGCGGATGAACGTCGCGGCAGTCGGTCCCGGCCTCACGGCCTCCGGCGGCGTCCGGGAAATAGTGAAAAAGATTATCCGGGAAAGCAGCATACCGCTGGTGTTGGACGCGGACGCCCTCAATGTTCTGGCGGACAATACCGCCGTCCTGAAGGAATTGGCCGTTCCGGCCGTCCTGACGCCGCATCCGGGGGAGATGGCAAGATTGACCGGATTGAGCATAGCAGACGTGCAGGCGGACCGAATCGGCACGGCAAAGAGGTTCGCAGCGGAATATAATGTTGTGGTGGTGCTGAAAGGCAGCAGAACGGTCATAGCCCTGCCGGACGGCTCCATATACGTGAATCCGACAGGGAATTCCGGCATGGCGTCGGCAGGAACCGGCGACGTTCTGACCGGAATCATAACCGGGTTGATCGCGCAGGGAGCGGACGTTGCCGGCGCGGCAGTCGCGGGAGTATTCCTGCACGGGCTTGCGGGGGATTGTGCGGCGGAACGGCTCGGGCGGCATGGAATGCTGGCCGGCGACGTCGTGGATTCGCTGCCCCAGGCGATCAGGAATCTGCTTTAGGGCCTGGTGCAACAACAAAGCAAGAGAATAACGGAACAACAGAACAAGAGAAGAACGGAACAACAGAACAGCGAAGACAACAAAAGGGCAGAACAACAGATAAAGCACAGGACGTGCTAATTTTATGGGTACCCGGAGGTCAAAATGGAATACAAATTAAACAGGGCGTGGGCCGAAATCGATCTGGACGCAATCGCACACAACGTGCGCGAAATAAAGGGGCTTCTGAAAGAAAACGTGGAAATGATGGGGGTCGTCAAAGCGGACGCCTATGGGCATGGCGTGCTGGAAGTCGTCCGAACGCTGCTGGACAACGGCGTGACCCAACTGGCTGTCTCTATGCTCGACGAGGCGGTTCAAATCCGGCAGCTAGGCATCCGTGTCCCCATCCTGATCCTCAGCTATACGGATCCCGTCCGGGCGGAGGAAATCGTTCTCAACGACCTTATGCAGACCATTTACAGCCTGGAACTGGCGGAGGCCCTGTCGGCCGCGGCCGTCCGGCTTGACCGGCAGGTGAAGGTCCATGTGAAGGTGGATACGGGCATGACCCGGATCGGTTTCATGCCCGGGCAGAATGCCGTGGAAAAGATCGTTGCCATCAGCAGGCTGCCGGGCCTGGTCATTGAAGGGGTGTTTACCCATTTCGCGTCGGCGGACGAGTATGAACGGGACTATACCATTATGCAATATGAACGATTCATCAAGCTGTGCGGGGAACTGGAAGCCGCAGGCGTCCATATCCCGGTAAAGCACGCCTGCAACAGCGCCGGCACGATCCAGTATCCCGACATGCACCTCGATCTGGTGCGCCCGGGAATCATCCTCTACGGACTTTATCCGTCCTCCGAAGTGGACAAAAGCGTCATCCGTCTGAAGCCTGCAATGACCTTTAAAGCCAACGTCATCCTGGTCAAGGATGTGGAGCCGGATACCTGCATCAGCTACGGACGCATTTTCCGCACCGCGCGGAAAAGCAGAATTGCCACAATACCCGTCGGATATGCTGACGGATATACCAGACTTCTGTCGAATAAGGGGCGGGTCCTTGTAAATGGCGAATATGCGCCCATTGTCGGAAGAATCTGCATGGACCAGTGCATGATCGACGTAACGGACCTGAAGCACGACGTCCGGGTCGGCGACGAAGTGGTGCTTTTCGGCTGCCAGGGAGATGCGTGTATCAGCGTGGACGAGGTTGCGGCGGAGATCGGCACCCTTAATTACGAGATCGTATGCATCATCGGCAAGCGGATCCCGAGGGTCTACCTGAAAGACGGGGAAATCTGCAGCGTCCTGAACTACCTGATATAGCGCGGCGAATCAAGGAACAAGCGAAGCTTTTTTCTCTCGCGTGCATGAAGGAAAAGCACAACTTTTCCTCTTAGTAACAAATTTTTAATTTGACCCATGCATATACTTCAAGATATAATTGTATATATCTATTAAGCGAATTTTTATTTGCAGGACCTGCAGCCACATATTTTAAACACAGCAAAGCAAGAATAATAGCATTCGCTGTTATAAATCGCTGCTCCGATGTTTCAACTTGGATGGCCATTCTTGAAAAGCATGCATCGCATCAGGGAAAAGCGGGGCTTTTCCTCTAAATGGCTGAAAGTGGGGGTTTTATTTTGGCAGAACTGAGAAAAATACTGATAAGCCTTCCCGACAATCTCTTAAAAGAGGTGGATGACATCGTTTCGGTTGAGAAGACCAACAGAAGCGAGTTTGTGCGGGAAGCCATGAAGCTGTATCTGCGTGAAAAGAGAAAGATTGAAATGCGGGACCGGATGAAGAAGGGCTATCAGGAGATGGCCGAAATCAACCTCAGACTTGCGGAAATGTGTCTGGATGCGGACTGCGACCAACAGCAAAAATATGAGGAACGCCTTGGGGAGTTGGAGTAAAACGTGATAATAAAACGCGGGGATATTTATTATGCCGATCTGAGCCCGGTGATCGGCTCCGAGCAGGGGGGAGTCCGGCCGGTCCTGATCGTGCAGAACGATATAGGGAACAAGTACAGCCCGACGGTCATTGCGGCGGCCATCACATCGCAGATCAACAAAGCGAAGCTGCCTACGCATATTGAAATCAGCGCGCAGGAATACGGGCTGCAGAAGGACTCGGTCATCCTTCTGGAACAGATCAGGACCATCGATAAAAAGAGGCTGAGGGAAAAAATAGGCCATCTGGACGAGGAACTGATGGATAGGGTGAATGAAGCGTTAAGCATCAGCTTCGGTTTGGCCGATATATAGTCAAAGCGGCTTAATGGCCTGGGGACAGCCGGGCAGGACAAAAGGGAAGGATACATATAAAACAAAATAGTTAAGCCGCACCGGCAGGAGCCTTGAGAGGGGTATTATGAAAAAAGAATTTGTTTTCAGAGTAGTTCTGGCGGCGGCTATTTTTTTTCTTGTATATCAATTTGGCGTAAGGCCTTTTCTTCACAATCCGGACAAGGGCGGCAAGCCGGCCGGGCAGAGCCTGACTGCGCTGCTTGAACCGGACGACGGGACCGATTATGACGTAATTGTCTACGGGATCGAGCCCCAGGGCATCTCCGCGGCAATTTCGGCCGCGCGTCTCGGCGCGCGCACCCTTCTGATCGGCGAAGGCGCGGATGCGGGGGGGACCATGGCGGCCTGCCTGGTGCCGGAGCTTGAAGTGCCCGTCTCGAATGAACAAAGCCTGCTGAACGGCGGCATCCTCGCCGATCTTTACAAGGAGCTCGGTTCCGGCTTTTCCGATAAAAAGTATATTTCCGTGACGCAGAAATTGCTTGGCGCCGAGAAGAAGCTCACCGTCCTTTACAATACCTCCCTCCAGGGCGTAAGTATGAACGGCGGAAGCATCGGGTCCCTCAAGCTGCTTTCGGACGGTATGGCCAAAACGACGTCGGGTCGGATGTTCATTGATGCGTCGGACAAAGGGGAGCTGCTGGATGCCTGTAAGGTGTCCTATTTTACAGGCTCGGGGGATTTGAACCTGCCGGAAAGCTTTATACCGGTGGGCCTCAATTTTGAAATGGCTCCGTCCAAGAGCGACGACAAATTGGTTGCCGAGGTGAAAAAACTAATCGGCAACCGGGAAAAATTCCATGAAGGGATTCGAAAATACGAGCCCCTCAACCTTCATTCCAGGATCGATGAATTGAAAATATTCTTTACGGAGCAAAACAAAGCGGTGATCAGCGGAGTCCAGGTATCGGGCGTTCCCGTGCTGGACGAGGGAAAATTGGCCGAAGCCTACGGCATTGCAAGCAGGGAAGCGGAAAACCTGGCGCGTTTCCTGTCGGCGGAATTTGAGCAGTTCAGTGAGTGGAAACTCACGAGAACCGCGGAAGAGCTTTTGGTCAGGGAATCCAGACATTATTACGGGAAATACCGGCTCACGGTGAACAATATCCTGAACAACAAATATTTTGACGATACGGTGGCGATGGGTTCCTATCCCGTGCTGATCGGGAAATTCGCGGATACCGGCTCCTATGTCGCCGGCAAGCCGGCGCAGTACGGCATTCCCCTCGGCTGCCTGGTGCCGGAAAGGACGGCCAACCTTCTGATGGCTGGCCCCAGGAGCTCCTACTCCTCCATTGCGTCCAGCAGCGCCGGTACGATCGGGACCGGCATCGCCACGGGAGAAGCGGCCGGCGCGGCAGCCGTGTTCTGCCTCGCCAAAAACGAAAGCCCCGCCCTGCTGCTGAGCGACCGGGAAAAGCTGGAGGAATTCCGGTCGGTACTGGCTTCGCAGAATATGCACCTGCCGAACCGGAAGATTGTCGATAAAAATTCGGGAAACTGGGCCTATCCGGCCGTCCGGCAGCTGCTTTCCCTGGGGCTGATCGCGGGCGGAAACAACAACAACCTGAATTTCAACCGGCAGGCCACCCAGAAGGACCTTGGCTTTGTGCTGATCAACGGCATTTACCGGCTCGACAAGGAAAGCTACTCCCTTGAACTGGACGCCCGGCTCCGCCCGCTGCTCACGGAAGATCCCCTTACCTTCGAAAAGGCGGTTGCGATGCTGGGGGCGCTTTATAAAACAGAGGGCGGAACGAACGAAATCTATAAAAAGCTATGCGAACAGAGTCATATCAACGATGTCATGCAGCTTAGAATGAAGGACAGAAAGACGCTGACCATGGCTGACGTCTATTACCTCGGGGCATACAGCATCCGGAGTTTTACGGGACGGGACATCCCCGGCTGATCCCTACCGGCCTCTTATTTTTGCCCATACCACCCGCAGGATAAACCGCGGGAGGTCCATCATGCGGCGTGCCCGCCAGGGCTCCTTATAGAGCCGGTGAAGCCACTCCAGTCCGTTCCGCCGGAAGAAATCCGGCGACAGCTGGACTCTTCCCGAGAGAATGTTGAGGGTTCCGCCGACGCCCATGCATACCTTTACAGTCAATGCGCTTTTATGCTTTGCGATCCATTTTTCCTGCTTCGGCGCGCCCAGCGCCACCAGCAAAAGGTCCGCATCGGATGCGTTTATGCCGCTGACGATGTCCGCTTCCTGCTCCGGGGTGAAGTACCCGTTCCGGCATCCGGCGATCACAATGCCCGGGTATTCGGCCTTTGCTTTTTCAGCCGCCTCTTCCGCCACGCCGGGCGCGGCGCCGAAAAAATAGCAGCGCAGGCTCTTTTGCCCGCAGGCTTTGAAAACCTCGCGGACCAGATCGACGCCGGACACCTTTTCCGGAACTTTTCGTCCGAGAAGTTTTGACGCCAGCACGACGCCGGCTCCGTCCGCCGTGAGCATATCCGCGCTGGCGAGGATTTCCTTCAGTTCGGGCTCCCTCTGCGCGGCCATCATGATCTCCGCATTGGGCGTAAATACGGCATGCGGGCCGCCTTCCTCAACAAATGCGCCGATTCTGACAACGGCCTCGCCCATTGTCATGCTGTCTACGGGGATACCAAGTATATCAACGGTTTTTCTCATATTTTCCACTCCGCGAATCCATTTTGTGCAGACCCTATTATTGAGTTTATTTATAGCTTACCGGTTTGTCAATGAATTTCACAATTGATATAATAGAAAAGGTCCGTTCATACTTTATTATGGAATGGGACAGATTATGGGTATATAAGCGCAATAGGACCGGAAGGCGGTGCACTTGTGAAAATCAGTGAAAAATTCGTCAGAGGCTTTTACGATTACCTTTGGATCATATTCGGGTCCGTCATCACGGCGGCAGCCATCAATCTCTTCCTGGTGCCGTATAAAATCGCTCCGGGCGGGGTAACCGGCATTGCCACGGTAATCTATTATCTGAGCGGGCAAAGGCTGCCCGTCGGTACGACCATGCTGATCCTGAACATCCCGCTGTTTCTTTTCGGCTGGAAATTCATCGGGGGCCGGTTTACGGTGCGGACCCTTTTCAGTACGGTGTTCCTGTCGGTGGTGATTGACCTGTCGGAGCCTTATACGGCCCTTTTCAGCAAGCAGCTCGCCCTTGAGCAGCTGACAGCCAGTCCGGATTACCTTCTGTATTCCATATTCGGCGGGTTTTTTATGGGGCTCGGGCTGGGATTCGTCTTCAAATCCGGCGCAACCACCGGCGGGACGGACCTTGCCGCCAGGATCGCCCACCATTTCCTGCCGGGCTTTACCATGGGAAAGCTCCTGCTGCTCATCGACTCGGCGGTCATCCTGTTTGCGGCGATATCCTTCAACAGCTTCCTGCTTGGGCTTTACGCCATCCTGGCCCTTTATATCTCTTCGAAAATCATCGATGTGATCCTGGAGGGCATCAATTTTGCGAAGGCGGTCTTTATTATTTCCGACTACTCCGACGAAATCGCGCAGAGCATCATGAAGGAGCTGGACAGGGGGGTTACCGGGCTGAGCGGCCGCGGAATGTATACCGGCAAGGATAAGCGGGTGCTCTACTGCATTATTCAGCGAGGGCAGCTGGCAACGCTGAAGGCGCTGGTCAAAAAAATCGACTCGAAGGCGTTTATTATTCTGGGCGATGTGACCGAAGTGCTGGGAGAAGGCTTCAAGACCTACGAATAGACGCGTCCGGACGCATGTGGAAAGCCGGGCGGAGGCCGCAGTACATATTGTAAATGGTTTGGTTCTATAGTATACTCTAGGATGATGAATTATAGATAAAAGGGGATTTGCAGATGGACAAGCAAAAAATTGCAGCTTTAAAAAAGCAGGCTACCGTTATCAGGAAGCATATCATTGATGAAGTGCATTCGGCTTCATCGGGGCATCCCGGCGGTTCGCTTTCCTGCACCGACATTTTTACGGTGCTTTATTTCCATGAAATGCGTGTGGACGTAAAAAATCCGAAATGGGCGGACAGAGACCGGTTCGTCCTTTCCAAGGGCCACTGCGCGCCGGCGCTTTACGCGACGCTCGCGGAAAAGGGCTTTTTCCCGCCGGAAGACCTGACGGGTTTCAGGAGCATAGACAGCTACCTGCAGGGGCATCCAAGCATGAAGGACGTACCGGGCGTGGACATGTCCACCGGTTCGCTGGGCCAGGGCATATCGGCGGCAGTCGGCATGGCTATTGCCGGCAAGCTGGATAAGAAGGATTACAGGGTCTATTCCATACTTGGAGACGGTGAAATAGAAGAAGGCCAGGTCTGGGAAGCATCCATGGCGGCCGCTCACTACAAGCTGGACAACCTTACGGCGTTCCTGGACCACAATGGACTGCAGATTGACGGCAAAATCACGGACGTCATGTCGCCGGAATCGGTGCACGAAAAATTCAAGGCGTTCGGCTGGAAGGTCATTTCCGTGAACGGGCATGATTATCAGCAGATCAGCGAAGCCATCGACGAGGCGAAGAAGACCAAGGGCATGCCGACGATGATCATTGCGGAGACCGTCAAGGGCAAGGGTGTTTCCTTCATGGAGAACCAGGCGGGATGGCACGGCACGGCGCCGAACAAGGAACAGCGGGACCAGGCCATCGCCGAATTGGATGAGCTTTTAGCCAAACTGCAGGAGGGTGAATAGTATGGGAAATATAGCAACCAGGGAGGCATACGGAACTGCGCTTGCAGAATTCGGCGCCGATGAGAACATAGTAGTACTGGACGCGGATTTGTCCAAATCCACGAAAACCGATACGTTTAAGAAAAAATATCCGGAACGCTTCATCAACATGGGCATTGCGGAAGGCAACATGATGACGGTCGCGGCCGGACTGGCCACCTGCGGCAAGACGGTATTCGCCTCTACCTTCGCCATTTTTGCGGCGGAGCGGGCCTGCGAGCAGGTAAGGAATTCGATCTGCTATCCGAAGCTCAATGTCAAGATCGGCGCAACCCACGCCGGTATTTCCGTAGGTGAGGACGGCGCATCCCACCAGCCGGTGGAGGATGTGGGCATCATGCGGTCCATGCCCAACATGACGGTGATCTCTCCCGCCGATGCAGTGGAAACCAGAGCTGCCGTAAAAGCGGCCATCGAATATGAAGGCCCCGTTTACCTGCGGCTTGGCCGTTTGGGCGTGGCAGCCATCTTTGATGAAAATACCTACCGGTTCGAGCTCGGCAAGGGGATTGTTCTTTCCGAAGGAACAGACGTGACCATTTTTGCTACCGGCCTTATGGTTCATACGGCAATTGAAGCGGTCAAGCTGCTGGCAGCGGAAGGAATCAGCGCGCGTCTTGTTGACATCCACACGATCAAGCCCATCGACAAGGACCTGATCATTGAATCGGCTGTGAAGACCGGAGCCTTGGTAACGATAGAAGAGCACAACATTTACGGCGGCCTCGGAAGCGCCGTTGCAGAAGTTGCCTCGCAGAACTGCCCCGTACCGATGCGTATTATCGGCATCAACGATATGTTCGGCAGATCCGGCAAGCCTTACCCGTTGCTGGAATTGTACGGTCTGACCGCACAGAACATCGCGGCAAAGGCGAAGGAAGCCATTGCAATGAAAAAGAAATAAGGTTTCAGAAAACGAACCGGCGGACAATCGTAATTCTTTGCGAATTGTCTGCCGGTTCGTTCATTGCCTCCGGACACTAAATGTCCGAATCAATATATTGCAGGATGTTTGATTCGATCGACTCCATGACAGGCTCGATTACGATGTCCTTGCGGTCAAGATTGCGAAAAAACGCCTGTTCCCGGGACTTCAGATAATCTATAAACAGGAGTACGTTTTCTTTGCATATGATATCCCGACTACTTCCTGTCCCTTTCATTTGCTGATACAGACTGTTGGGAATATTGCAATCGTATGTAATGTGTTTCCAGTAAGCAGACTGGTAAAGTATGAACTTAAGGAAATGGTCTCCCCATTCGGACAGCTTCAGAAGAATCCGATTGTCATCATCCGCGTCTACCTTTATGAAGGGATGTTGTTTTCCATATATAAAATGGGACTGTTCAAAGCTGTGGGAATAGATTTCATCCATGGTCAATAGAGTAAGCCAGGGCAGCAGCGTATTGATATGAATATCGGTATAACCCAGATTCAGGCATTTGCTCTTCAAGTCAGTCAATGTGATCGTTTTTTTCCCGACAATTTGCAGGATATGGAGTCCTACAAAATAATTGGAATCCGACAATAAGGTCTGCGGTTTGAAGATGTTTTCAATCCTGCTGGTTTCGCTGTTGTACCAAAGGCCGCTTCCTAAGAGCGCGGCCTCAAAAAGGATCTTCCAGCCCTTTTTTTGATATTTGTCATTTTTGGCCGCAGGAACGGATGAACTGATGAAATACTCTGAAGTCAGAACCCATGACGACATCATCGAGCGATAGACATCATTCAATAACCGGATGTTTGTGCCGACGAGGCTGGGCAGCAAGAACCGGGATGATTCTGTAATGTTCGTCGCTATATTCTTTAATGAATCGCGGATATGCTCGGTTGTGATTTTTACCGACATAGTCTGGTTATTGACTTTTATCTCGACAGAAGGCAGCTGCCGGAAGCTCCTTTTAAAACAATGGGGGAAGCTTAATTCCAAAAGCAACCGATTGAGTCTTTCAGTATCATTTTGCGACCTGCCGACAGTGGAAACCAGCGTGTTCAATTCTTTGGACTGGCGGCATAACTCGCCGAAATGCTCCTTGCTAAAGAAGTTTTCGTTGCATATGACATAAGTGTTCATTGCGTTGATGAATTTTTCATCGTCGGGTTTCAACCGATTCAATTTATGACGAATGTCCTGCGGAAGTTTATCTACGATCCATGGAGCGATTGGGAGCTCATTAGCAGCCAGAATGTCGAGAAAAGCGTTAATGATATCTCCTTTGAATATTTTCGTAGGACTGAAATAATTGTCAATGAGGTAATTGATCCTTTTCAACAAGACATCTTCATGGCTTGGAGGTTGAATAACCAGCTCTTGTCCGCACAGATTCGACTTATAGTCTTCCTTGATGCTGCTTAATGCCCGAAGTTTGTTGTAAGTGGTCGGCCTCAGGCATAACACGATTGAGGTAATGATGGTGGGAGACATATTATATGCCCAGTTCAGGGTCTCATTCGCCAGATTCACGTCTAGGTGGTCGGTGTTATCCAGGAACAGGATCATGGATACCGGAACAGGACGGGTGTTTTCCAGTGCCATGTTCTTCAGATCGTCCGTATGGATCAGGCTTCCGATATATTTTATTAAAATGTCCAGTTGATCCGACGACAGAAGCAGGATATCGGAAGTAGTCGGAGTAGGAACCGGGCAGCCCTTTTCCTCCGCATGATCGCGGATAATCTGGTACAAATCCAGATTATCCAGGGCTTCCAACATTTTTCTCAAGATGATTCTTTTTATGTCCTGCAGCGTTTTTACCTCAGTGCTTGTGCATTCGCACTTAATCATAAGATTGCGTCCGGCGATCTCCTTTTCTGAAAAAAGGGTTTCAAAGACATTGATGAAATGGGTCTTGCCGACGCCCTTTTCACCGATAATCACCTGGATGTTTCTTGGCCCTTCCGTTGAACCGATTTTCGAATTCTTGTGGGCTTGGCCGATCACAGGATTTGACGGAAGCATTAGCCTTTCGTTTATTATCTTTTCGCAGGTTCTTTCCAGTTTGTCGAAAGAATCCTTGTTTTTATCTGTCCAAACATATGTATTCAACACGCCATGCGTTCCGGCCAGATCGCCTTGCCCTTTGAATAAAGCCGCATGATCCAGAATAACCCTGTCGAAGAAATTAGATGGGTTTCCGTGCGCATTGCTTTCATCCCCGACCCTTTCCACAAGACGCCTGGGATTTTTCATCGGATAAGTTTTCCCATTGATCTTTGTCAACTCATTCATAACATACTCCACAATATCATCCCCAATTACCTCGTTACCTTCGCAACGTATACTATCGTCGGCCTGGTTGTCGATTGTAATTTGTTTGAACAGGGAGTTGCCGTATATGTCCAGGTTCTTCTTCAGAAATTGAATCTGGGATTCGATTTTGGCTTTTGACCAGTCTATGAAAATCTTGCTGTTTGCCACTGCCTTTTCCGAACAATGGACAATTTTGAAGCAGGATCCGGAGAAATAGCATTTCTCTACCAGCATGTGCTTCCACCAGTGGGCTTTGTTCACTTTACTGCATCTGCTGAACATGGCTCTTTCACTGGGCGCCCTGCTTTTATCCAGATCCAGTTCGTCAGCCAACAGCAATATGGCTGATATCAGGGAATAGCGCAAATCTTCATTGTTCAGGTCGTTATGATCCCGGAATGTTTTCAATGATTCAATAAAATGCAGGTCGGAATGTGCTTTGCATACGTTTGGAAGAAAGATGGAGAAAAGGTTTCCATCCAGCTTGTAAACGTTCCGAAGTTCGTTCTGCTTATACTTTTCAAGCATTTCTGCGATTGCGGCCGCATGCTGTCTTCTTACTTTATACCAGTATCTCTCATTGTTTTCATTAAACTCTTCCTGTATGATACTTTCAGTCAATTCAGAAGGTATTTCATTCGTCATGCCGATATCGTGCAAAAATGCAGCCAAGCCGAGCAGATAGAGTTCTTTGAACTTCAGCTTCTGGTTTTTCAGCATTTCATTGATATCCAGTGCATATCCCAAAAGCCTCAGACTGTGGTCAATGCCGTGAGAAGTGAAATTTCCGAGGAATCTGCCTTGGGCGTTGAAAAGATCCTCGCACAAGGTCGCGCTATCCTGTACTGCAAGTTTATACTGCTCAAACGTTTCCCTGTTCAATCTTTGTTTTCTGGAGCATTTTTGTAGTTCCGAGAGGTATCTCACATAAGACGGGTAATCTGAAAACATATGCTTCTCCTTATAATTTATACAAAGAATATAAGATATATTACAATTATAAATTTTATTACCAATTTATCTATAATTCAACTATAAACCGATTATTTTAAATCCTTAAATAAAATATCTTGACTGGGACCGGGCAATAGTGCTATCATGATTTTGAAATTGAATAGAATCTTCAGGGCAGGGTGAAATTCCCTACCGGCGGTAATGCGGCGAAAGCCGTTAGCCCGCGAGCGAAAGCTGACCTGGTGCGATTCCGGGGCCGACAGTACAGTCTGGATGGAAGAAGATGACGATCGAGCTTTTACCATTCCCTGGGATTCTATTCCGGGGAATTTTTTCATTATATTGCGCATCTGAAAAGCGCCAAGTGGAGGGAATGTATATGAAATTTGGAGTTCGAAAAATGGTAACAATGGGCGTTCTTGCAGCACTTTCCATTGTATTTATGCTGCTGATCCGGTTCCCGATTATCCCGGCTGCACCCTATCTGATTTATGAACCGGCGGATGTACCGATTCTTGTGGGAACCTTCCTGTTCGGCCCTTTGTCCGGACTGGCCATGACTTTCGTGGTGGCGACGATACAGGCCGTTGCTGTCAGCACGGACGGCTGGGTAGGCTTTATCATGCACATCATTGCGACCGGCACCTTCGTAGCAACGGCCGGGCTTATTTACAAAAAGCTCCATACGCTCAAAGGGGCTATCGTGGCATTGGTTGCGGGCACACTGGCCATGACGGCCATTATGATTCCGGTGAATCTGGTCATCCAGCCCAATTTTTACGGCGTTCCCTATGAGACGGTCAAGGGCCTTGTCGTGCCGGTATTGATCCCGTTTAACCTGATCAAGGCGGGAGTCAATTCCGTGGTTACGCTGGTTGTCTACAAGTCGATCAGCAAGCTTGTGCACAAAGCGTGAGGAAGATCAGGCAACTTTGGAAGTTATATGGAAATGTATTGACAATATACCAAAAGTGTACTAAAATCAAATAAAACTGTAATTAATTACCTATGCGGGCAAGCGGTTACTGCCAAAGCAATTTTCGGAGGTATGGGGAATGTTGATGGAAGTAAACAGGGAAAGAGTATTTGATTTGATGAACACGAACTGCGCGGGAAACTACAACAGGTTTGCGCGCGAGCTGGGCGTTGATCCCTCCCACCTTTACAGGTATTTGAATACCGGCGTCGGAGGCGGAAAGAAAATATTGATGTCGGTGATGAAATACTGCAAGGTGAACGGGCTGAATTTTGACGATTATGTAAAAATGTAGACGGCCGCCGCTTCTTACAGGCGGCCGGTATCCCGGGCAAATTTGCGAGCCAGTTTGATACTTGACCGTATCAGGCTGGCTTGATGTATGTTTGGCATTGCGCCGCCATTAAGCCTATGGTATGGTATTCATAGAATGCAATACCATTTAAGAGGTAAGTATGAAATCATCAGAGGACTTTCTGGAAGACTTGAAAATAATAGAGCAAATTGCTATTACAAGGGATTATCCTCCTATTGATCTTTATTTTTTAGGCGGTTCGGGGTGTATTCTCGGCAATTATTTAGATCGATTGACACATGATGTTGATATAATCAATTTAGATTACCCTTCCAAATACGGGACACTGTTTCGCTTGTTTGGGGAATACGACATGCTGGACATAAAAAATACCAGTGTGCCTCCGTCATACGGAAACCGTTGCAAAGTTATACCGGGTTTTTCACGAATTAAACCATATGTTCTCTCCCGTGAGGATATCATAGTCAGTAAAATAATCCGTTTAGCGGAGAAGGATATAGAGGATATTCGAAACTTGATTCCAAATTCGGACATTTCACTTGTGAATGATTTGATAAATGAAGTGTTAACCAATCCGGATATGCTGGATTCTGCTTTAGCCCGCTTTAAGCAGAAAATACCTGAATTCAGGAGGATATTCAATGTATAGCGCGTTTTGCAGAAACTTAAAAAACTATTTAAAGCAATACGAGGACTCCGCTACGCATAAGGAGTATCGTTATAGAGTGGTGGAACCATTTACGCTTATGCTGGATGCTGCCAGCTTCAAATCGGAGAAAGCAAACCAAACGGATAAATATAAAAGGGTTGCGGACTTTCTGGAGTATGCTGAAAGGCACAAAAACACCTGTCACCAGTTGCCGACGCTTTTAAGGGAGCTTGAAGACTATGGGATGACGCCACAGCATCAGGGAGTGGTTTCAGAAGAGGACCTTCAGGAACAGCTCAAGATCATGAATATGTTTATGAAGTTGATGTATTACTGAGGAGAACGCATTGGGAGAGTTCTCAGAAATATTCCTTGACCATCAGCGCCCTGACATAGCCCCGGTCTTTGGTGGTCGAATCGATGTAGAACCCCCTGCCGTAATAAAAGCGCACAAGATCCCTGTATTTCGAGGCGGTGTGAAGGCTGACACTTTTGACGCTTCTTGCCAGCAGGAGCTTATCGACCAGGTTTATCAGGGATTTGCCGATCCCTATGTTGTGGTAACTGAGCTTGACGCCAAAGCGGCTGAGATAGGCGGTGTTGTCCGGGTTGAGTTTGATCCGGACACTACCTACGGCTACGTCATCTATAATCGCGATATAGACCTCTTTGGTCTCAATGTCCCGGACAATGTCTTCATCTGATTCCTGGAGGGCTTCCATGGAGCCCGTCAGCCCCGTGTCCTCCATATACTTCTTGAAGGACTCCTGCATGATTTCCTTGATGGCGGGAGCGTCCTCCACCACTGCCTTGCGTATTGTAAACGAATAATTCACCATAACAACCAACCTCTTTAAAAATAAATCTACCCATGCCGGACGGCATGGGCGGCTTTGTCAACCCGATGCAGCAGCCAAAAGGGTCTTCGACCCTCTTTACGCCATTAGCGTAGCCATGATGGCCTTCTGTATATGCAGCCTGTTTTCAGCCTCTTCAAAGACCGCCGAATTCGGGCCGTCTATGATGCTCTCCGTGACCTCCAGCCCCCGGTATGCCGGCAGGCAGTGCAGGAACATGGCATCCTCTTTTGCTCTGGCAAACAGCTTGTCATTGACCTGGTAGGGCATGAAGGTTTTCACCCTCATTTCCTTTTCCGCTTCCTGGCCCATGCTGACCCAGGTGTCGGTATATACCACATCGGCGCCGCTTACAGCTTCTTCGGGATCGCCGGTGAGGACGACCCGGCTGCCGGATTTCACCGCGGCGGCTTTGGCCTGCTCGATGATCGTGCCGTCGCACTCATACCCGGCCGGCGTGGCGACGCTGATGTCCATGCCGGTCTTGGCACAGCCGTGGAGGAGCGAATTGGCGACATTATTGCCATCGCCGACATAGGCCAGCTTCAATCCCTGCAGCTTTCCCTTTACTTCGTAAACGGAGAAAAGGTCGGCCAGGATCTGGCAGGGATGCATCAGGTCGGTGAGGCCGTTTATGACCGGAATGGTTCCGTACCGGGCCAGATCGACGACATCGCTGTGCTTGAAGGTCCGGATCATGATGCCGCTGATATAGCGGGAGAGTACCCGCGCCGTATCGTGGATGGTTTCGCCGCGGCCGAGCTGGATGTCGCTGGAGCTGAGGAACATGGGATAGCCGCCCAGCTGATACATGCCCACCTCAAAGGAGACTCTTGTTCTTGTGGAGGATTTGGAGAAGATCATCCCCAGTGTTTTCCCCTTCAGGATGTGGTGCTCCACGCCGTTTCTCACGTCGTTTTTCAGCCTTTGGGCCAGTGTGAACAACCCTTCTATTTCTTCCAGTGTGACCTCATTCAAATCAATCAGATGCTTCATGTTCGTGCTCCTTGTTATAAGCTTCTATTTTACTCCCCGCAGGCCGCCGTCGTAGACAGCCCAGCTATTGGACCGTATGCCGGCCTTGTCAATCTTTATCGTTGTACCTGGAATATTCGTCCAAAGCATATATATCGGCAGCTTTGCTTCCTTCTTTATACTCAAGAACTTCCAGGATCGCGTTCGTGGTATCCAGAGAGGTGATGCAGGTGGTGTTGTACTCCATGGAGGTCCTTCGGATCGAATATCCGAGCTTGCCCGATATGCCGGCCTTCGTCGGGGTGCAGATCACCAGGGAAACCGTGTCGCCCTTGATGTATTCCAGGATGTCTTCCGCGGGCACGCTCTCGGTCTTTATACCGGCTTCCGCCAGGTACTGGTGGGTGTCCTCTGCAGCCAGCAGCTTGAAGCCCAGCTTGAGGAGCCTGGCGGCGATCCGGATGCAGTCGTCCCTGTCGATTTCGCTGGCGGCGATCAGCACATTTCCGCCGGCCGGCATCGAAAGCCCGGAAGCCTTAAGTGCCTTGAACAGCGCGGGCAGGTATCCTTTGTCCACACCCATGACCTCGCCGGTGGATTTCATTTCCGGCCCCAGGAAGGTATCGACGGTGATCAGCTTGGAGAAGGAGAATACCGGCGCCTTTACCGCCGTGAATTCAGCCTCCTTCGCCAGTCCCGGCTTGTAGCCGAGGCCGCGCAGCGTTTCGCCCAGGATGAGCCTTGTGGCCACATTGACCATGGGAATGCCGGTGATCTTGCTCATGATCGGGATGGTGCGGCTTGCGCGGGGATTGACCTCGATCACGTAGACCTTGTCGTTTTGGTCTATGACAAACTGGATATTAAACAAACCGATGGTCTTTAAAGCCTTTGCCAGCTTCATCGTATAATCGGTGATGGTTTCCTTCACTTTCTGCGAAAGAGTATGGGGCGGGTAAACGGCAATGCTGTCTCCCGAATGGACGCCCGCCCTTTCCACATGCTCCATGATGCCGGGGATCAGGACCTCGCTGCCGTCACAGATGCCGTCCACCTCGGCTTCCTTGCCGTTGATATACTTGTCGATCAGCACCGGGCGTTTTGCCGACAGGTCCACCGCCATCTTCATGTACTCTTCCAGGGAAGCGTCGTTGTAAACGATCTCCATGGCCCTTCCGCCCAATACATAGGAGGGCCTCACGAGGACAGGGTAACCGATGCGGTTTGCAATCGCCTTGGCCTGCTTGACGGAGAAGGCCGTGCTTCCCTCCGGGATCGGAATATCAAGCTCTTCCAGCAGCTTCAGGAATTTGTCCCGGTCTTCGGCAATATCAATGCTCTCCACCGAGGTGCCCAGGATGTTGACACCTTCATTGCTGAGGGGCTCCGCCAGGTTGATGGCCGTCTGGCCGCCGAACTGAACGATGACCCCCAACGGCTTTTCCTTCTTGATGATGTCCAGCACGCACTCCTTGGTCAGCGGCTCGAAATAAAGCTTGTCGGAGGTGTCGAAATCCGTGCTGACCGTCTCCGGATTGTTGTTGATGATAATAGACTCAATGCCCAGCTCCTTCAGTGTCCGGACCGAATGGACGCTGCAGTAGTCGAATTCGATGCCCTGGCCGATGCGGATGGGGCCGGAACCGATAACGAGCACCTTTTTATTGTCGCTGACCACAACGTCGTCCCGTTCTTCATAGGTGGAGTAATAATACGGCGTAACCGCTTCGAACTCGCCTGCGCAGGTATCGACGATCTTGTATACGGGCTTGATCGGGTATTTCTCCCGGAGCTCCAGGACTGTCTCCAGCGGGACATTTACCAGGTTTGCGATGTAGGAGTCGCCGAAGCCGATCTTCTTTGCGCGGATATACAGGTCGTAGTCGAGCCACGCAATCCCCGCATTGGAGACTTCTTCGGCAATCTGCACGATGTTGTTCAATTTATGGATGAAGAAGCTGTCCACCTTGGTGAGCTCCACAATTTCTTCTACGGAGACGCCCTTCTGGAGCGCTTTGAAAATGGCGAAAATGCGCTCGTCCCTTGGCGACTTCAGCACTTCCCGCAGCTCGTCGGCGGTTTTGCTGTCGAACAGCTTGAGGCCGAGCTGGTAGTTCAGCTTGATGTCCAGGGAGTCGATGGCCTTGAGCAGGGATTCCCCGAAGGTCCTGCCAATGGCCATGACCTCGCCCGTGGCCTTCATCTGTGTTCCGAGGGAACGGTCGGCGCTGGCGAATTTATCGAAGGGCCAGCGCGGAACCTTGGTCACCACATAGTCCAGGGAAGGCTCAAAGCAGGCCGACGTGTTCTGCGTAACGGAATTCCGGATTTCGTCCAGGTTCAGGCCGATGGCGATCTTCGCCGCGACCCGGGCAATGGGATAGCCCGTCGCCTTGGAGGCCAGGGCGCTGGAACGGCTGACCCTGGGGTTGACCTCGATGACCACGTATTCAAAGCTGTTGGGATTCAGGGCGAACTGGATGTTGCAGCCGCCTTTGATTTCAAGCGCCCGGATGATCTTGACCGAAGCGGTCCGGAGCATCTGGTATTCCACGTCGGAAAGGGTCTGGCTGGGGGCTACGACAATGCTGTCGCCGGTGTGGACGCCCACGGGGTCGAAATTCTCCATATTGCAGATGATGATGCAATTGTCCGCGCCGTCCCGCATGACCTCGTACTCGATTTCCTTCCAGCCGGCCACGCTCTGTTCGAGGAGGACCTGGTTGATCAGGCTGAGCTTGAGACCCTTGCCGCAGATGTATTTGAAGTCTTCCATGTTTTCCGCGATGCCGCCGCCGGAACCGCCCAGGGTGTATGCCGGACGGATGATGATGGGGAAGCCGACCTCCTCCACGAAGGCAACCGCGTCCTCCAGGGTGGTAACGATCTTGCTGTGGGGAACCTTCTCCTGGATTTCCTGCATCGTATTTTTGAAAAGCTCGCGGTCCTCCGCCTTCTTGATGGACTCCAGCGAGGTGCCCAGCAGTTCGATTCCCATGCGGTCGAGAATGCCGTCGGCGGCAAGCTGCACGGCCATGTTCAGGCCGGTCTGCCCTCCCAGGGAGGCGAGGATGCCGTCCGGCTTCTCCCGCTCGATGATCTGCTTTACAAAATCCAGGGTGATGGGCTCGATGTAGATTTTATCCGCCGTGTCGCTGTCGGTCATAATGGTCGCCGGATTGCTGTTGACCAGGACGACCTCGATGCCCTCCTCCTTCAGCGACTTGCAGGCTTGTGTGCCGGAATAGTCGAATTCCGCCGCCTGGCCGATGATGATGGGGCCCGAACCGATGACCAGTACTTTTTTTATATCATTCCTTTTTGGCATATTTTCCTCATTCCTTAGGGCTCGTTAAATATTTTAGCCGACCCTTACATCATTTTAATGAATTCATCGAACAGATAGGCCGAATCCTGGGGTCCCGGCGCCGCCTCCGGATGGTACTGCACGCTGAGCACCGGGAGCGTTTTATGCCGGAAGCCCTCGACTGTATTATCGTTGACGTTCATGTGGGTAATCTCGATCTCGCTGCTGAAATCCTTCTCCAGGGCGTAGTTGTGGTTCTGCGAGGTGATGTAGCAGCGCCCGGTGATAAAATCCTTGACCGGATGATTGCCGCCGTGGTGGCCGAATTTCAGCTTGTAGGTGTTTCCGCCCAGCGCCAGGCCAAGGAGCTGGTGTCCCAGGCAGATGCCGAACAGGGGCTTTTTGCCCATCAGCCGCTGCAGGAGGAGCTTTGCCTCCGGCAGGTCCTTCGGGTCCCCCGGGCCGTTTGAAACGAGGATTCCGTCGGGATCATAGGACAGGACCTCTTCATACGTCGAAGAAGCGGGCAGGATATGGATATCGCAGTTCCGCTTTTCAAGGGACCGGACGATATTGTATTTTACGCCAAAATCCAACAGGACTACTTTCTTGCCGCTGCCCGGCCTGTGGACCGGTTCCTTTGTCGTTACCTCCAGGACGAGGTTTCGCGGCTCCTGCTTCTTTGCCGCCAGCTTCTCCAGGAGGATGTCGATATTGCCGCATTCCGTGGAAATAATGCCGAACATGCTTCCGTGGCTGCGGATATGCTGGGTAAGCGCGCGGGTATCGATCCCCTTTATGCCGATAATATTGTTTCTTTTAAAATATTCGTCGGTGCCGATGGTATTGCGCCAGTTGTTCGGCGCCTCGCACAGCTCCTTGACAATAAACCCCTGGACGTGGGTCTTGTAGGATTCGCCGTCCTCCGCATTGAAGCCGTAATTGCCTATGAGCGGGTAGGTCATGGTGACGATCTGCCCGTTATAGGAGGGATCCGTGGAGATTTCCTGATAGCCCGTCATACATGTATTGAATACAACCTCGCCGGTGGTTTCGCCGATTTGTCCGAAACCCTGCCCGGGGAAGTATGTTCCGTCTTCCAGAACCAGAACTGATTTCATTGATTCATGCTCCTTGCCGTTTTGATATTTTTGCCGTCACATTTCTGCCAGAACTTCCCCAAATGCCTTTACAAAGGCGTCCACATCCGCTTTTGCTACGATGAGCGGGGGCAAAAGCCGGATCACATCCGTTCCGACATTGCCGACCAGGAATCCCTTGTCGAACAGCCTGCCCTTGATCTCCTGCGCCCTGCCCTCGGAAAGCTGGAGTCCGATCATCAGACCCAGGCCGCGGACATCGGATATCAGAGTACTCCTTTCGGAGAGTTTTTTCAAGCTTTCTTTCAGGTAATTGCCCACTTCCTCTGCGTTGGAAACCAGGTTTTCCTCCAATATGGTCCGCAGAACAGCAAGTCCTGCCGAGCAGGCAAGCGGATTGCCGCCGAAGGTGGAGCCGTGGTCGCCGGGCTCGAAGGCGGAGGCGATCTTCTGCTTTGCGCAGAGGGCGCCGATGGGCACGCCGCCGGCCAGGGCCTTTGCCAGCGTGAAGATGTCGGGTTCCACGCCGAAATGCTGGTAGCCGAATAATTTGCCGGTCCTGCCGATGCCCGTCTGGATCTCGTCGAAGATCAGCAGAAGCCCTTTTTCGTCGCAAAGCTTCCGGACGGCCCTGACGTACTCTACATCCGCCGGATAGACGCCGCTTTCCCCCTGGACCGGCTCCATCATGATCGCGCAAGTGCTGTCGCCGATGGCCGCTTCCAGGGAAGCAAGGTCGTTCAGCGGAACATGCTTGAAGCCCGGAATCAACGGGGCGTACGGCTTCTGGTACTTTGCCTGCCCGGTGGCGGCAACGGTGGTAAGGGTCCTGCCGTGGAACGACTTTTTCAGGGTGATGATCTCATATTTATCCGGCATGCCGTTCTTTTTAAAGTAGATCCGGGCGAGCTTGATCGCCCCTTCGTTGGCCTCCGCGCCGCTGTTGGCGAAGAAAACCCGGTCCGCGCAGGAATTTTCCGCAAGAAGCGCGGCCAGCCTGGCCTGGGCTTCTATATAGTAAAGGCTGGAACAGTGGATCAGCTTTTCCGCCTGGGAGCGGATGGCCTCCACCAGCGCCGGATGGCCGTGGCCCAGCGCATTTACCGCAATGCCCGCCAGGAAGTCGAGGTATTCCCTTCCTTCCGTATCGTATAGCCGGATGCCCTTCCCGTATTCAAAGCATACGGGCGTTCTTGAGCCAAAGGTATTCATATAATATCTGGAATCCAGCTCCATAATTTCGTTCAATTTCATTCAAACCCGCTTCCTTTCCGGTACGCCGGGCACACAAACCCGCCCGGTGTATAATATTCATAATTATACATAGATATGCATAAAAATGCAATGGTTTTTATTGCACCGCTTTACTTTTTCACCTGGATATCTGAAACATAGCGGAAATAGATGTCGGTCACTTCCTTTTCAAGCTGCGCGAAATAGTCGCCCAGCAGACTGTTGTTGCCGGCATCGCATTCGATGAATTGGATGGCGTTGTCCGCGATCCGGGAGGATTTGCGCCGGACGACCTTTCCGGTGACCCTGACATCGGCGCGGTCGGGAAGGTGGAGCAGCATTTCAACCTGCTCGTTGTGATCGAAGCTGTGGCTGCAGATAAAAGCGGCTCCGCTGTACGAAAGGTCGGTGACCGTGCACGGATATGCTTCGTCGTCCCATACGGGCTTCAGAACGGCGTTGAGACGGACGTCGTAGCGCGGGAACAGGCGATTGTTGAGGATTTCCTCTGCCGTATCGATTCCGATAATGACATACTTCGGAGCATCCAAGCTGATGCTGGTAACCCTGCCGCTATAATAATAGAAGAAATTGTCGTTGGAATATTTGATCAGGACCTGGCAGCCCGGCTCGACGACATCCTTCATAAATTTCTCTATGTATGCGACACGGATGTTCGTACTGTTCACATTATAGATGATATTGCCGTGCCAGGGCGTATCGGCGCCAAGCTTGATTCCGATCATCATGCCCTCGTTGAGTACAGAGGTAAACGCTTCTGTGTTCAAACGGACCCGACCTCCTCCCCGAAAACCCGGATAAAAAGTAAAAACAACCCAATACTATATCGGGTTGCCTTTCGCGATGGTTAACAGCAATATTGGATTTTTACAACAATTCGTTGCTGTGGTACAGCACCTTTTCGTTCATAATCATGGTGCCGATGCCCTTGTAGGTGAATATTTCCAGCAAAATACTGTGGGGAATCCTGCCGTCGATGATGTGAGTCCGGCCGACGCCGCCGTCGAGGGCCTCCAGGCATCCGAGGACCTTGGGGATCATTCCGCCGTTGATAATCTTTTTGTCGATCAGCTCGTGGACTTCCTTTGCCGTCAGCGCATACAGCACTTCCTTGCTTTCCTTGGACATTTTGACGCCTTCCACGTCGGTCAGCAGGATCAGCTTTTCCGCCTTCATGGCGATCGCCACCTCGCCCGCGACGGTATCCGCGTTGATGTTGTAGCTGCGGCCGTCGCTGCCCACGCCTACGGGCGCTATGACCGGTATGTATTCGTCCCGGGAAATCAGATCGATCAGCTTCGAATTAATACGGGTGATCTTCCCGACATACCCGATATCCGTCTCCACTCCGTCCACAACGGTCTTGTACTGCTCGCATTCGATCAGGCCCCCGTCTATGCCGCACAGGCCGATGGCCTTGCCGCCCTTCTGGTTCAGCATCGACACGATTTCCTTGTTGGTCTTGCCCACCAGAACCATCTGCGCCACCTGCATCGTGTCGGCGTCCGTCACCCGCAGGCCGTTCACGAATTCGCTCTTGATCTCGAGCTTGCCCAGCATGCTGTTGATATCCGGTCCGCCGCCGTGCACCACCACCGGGTTCATGCCGATGTATTTCAGCAGGGTGATGTCTTCCATGACGGAATTCTTCAATTCTTCATTGATCATTGCGTTTCCGCCGTACTTGATCACGACGGTTTTGCCATGCAGCTTCTGTATATACGGCAGCGCCTCGATCAGGATCCCGGCCCTTTTTATCAGTGCTTCCATTTTTATTCCCTCCACGACGTCCATTATATCATGCCTATCCCATTTTTACAGCCCCGTTGCCTCGTCGATCCCGAGCATGATGTTCATACACTGGACGGCCGCGCCCGAAGCGCCCTTGCCCAGGTTATCCAGCCTTGCGGTCAGCAGAATATGCTCGTCGTTCCCGCCCACGAATATTTCCAGCAGATTCGTGCCGTTGCAGCCGGTAGCGCTCAGAAAGCCGTTGACAAGGTTCCCCTCGGTGCCGTAGGGATAGACCTTTACAAACTGCTCCCCCTTGTAGAAGCCCGCGAGTGCATCGCATAAGTCGCCGGCGCCCTTTTTGCCGGGCAAAAGCCTGGAATAGAGGGGGACGGCGACGATCATTCCCTTGTAATAGGCGGCAATGATCGGCGTGAACAGCGGCGCCTGGTCCAGCCCGCTGTATTTCAGCATTTCCGGGATATGCTTGTGCTGCAGGCCAAGGGCGTAGAACCTCGGACTTTTCATCGAATCGTCCAGGGGCCCTTCGTCCTCATATTTCGCGATCATTTTTTTACCCGCGCCGCTGTAGCCTGATACGGCATGGCAGGTAACGGGATAATCCTTTGGAACGATGCCTTCCTTTATTAAAGGATGGAGCAGCATGTTGAAGCCGGTGGCATAGCAGCCCGGTACGGAAACCCTCTTCGAGGCGCGGATCTTTTCCCGGAACCTGGGACCCAGCTCCGGCATGCCGTATGCCCAGTCGTCCCTGGTACGGTGCGCCGTGCTGGCGTCGATGACCCTGGTCCGGCCGTTCTCCACCAGGGAAACGGATTCCCTGGCCGCGTCGTCCGGCAGGCACAGGAATACGATGTCCGCCTCGTTGAGCAGCTTCTTTCTCTCCTCTATGTCTTTTCTCTTATCCGGATCTATTTTAAGGATTTGGAGGTCTTTCCGGTTTTGCAGCCGTTCGTTGATCTGCAGCCCGGTGGTTCCCTCCTGACCGTCCACGAATATTTTATATGCCATGCCGCACTCCTTTCCTGCCGGCAGATCCTGCGGAATTCCCGCCGTGCAGCTCTTTTCCTATTCTATCACAAAATAAATATTTATAATTATACAATTATATGCATAAAAATGCAAGAAAATTTACTGTCCCGCCCATTATGCAAAGTTACTAAATCCATTTTTTTAAATTTGTTAAAAAGTGTACTAGTTTGATGATCTGACCGCGTGATATAGTAGTAGTAGAGTTGAAAACCGTATACAAATATATGGGAGGGGAAAAAATGGCAAGTGTAAAACTCAAAAACGTATACAAAAGGTATGATGGCGGAGTTACGGCCGTAAGCGATTTCAATCTGGACATAGAAGACAAGGAGTTCATCATCCTTGTAGGACCGTCGGGCTGTGGCAAGACGACGACTTTGAGAATGGTAGCTGGACTTGAAGAAATTTCCGAAGGCGAAGTGTACATCGGCGACAAGCTGGTAAACGACGTTCAGCCGAAAGACAGAGACATCGCGATGGTTTTCCAGAACTACGCTCTGTATCCGCACATGACCGTATTCGATAACATGGCATTCGGTCTCAAGCTGAGAAAGACTCCGAAGGACGAAATCAAGAAGAGGGTTCATGAAGCTGCAAAGATCCTCGAAATAGAGCATCTGCTCGACAGAAAGCCGAAGGCTCTGTCCGGCGGTCAGAGACAGAGGGTTGCCCTTGGTCGTGCTATCGTTCGTGACCCGAAGGTATTCCTCATGGACGAACCGCTTTCCAACCTCGACGCCAAGCTGAGGGTTCAGATGAGACTTGAAATCACCAAGCTGCATCAGAAACTCAACACCACTTTCATATATGTTACGCATGACCAGACGGAAGCTATGACAATGGGTACCAGAATCGTTGTTATGAAGGACGGTCTCATCCAGCAGGTTGATACGCCGACTTCCCTCTACGACAGGCCCCAGAACATGTTCGTCGCAGGCTTCATCGGCAGCCCGCAAATGAACTTCATCAACGTCAAGATTGAAAAAGCCGGCGACGGAATCCACCTCAGATTCAGCGAAAACGACATCAAGCTGCCCGAAGGAAAGGCAAAGAAGCTTGAAGGCACCGATTACATCGGCAAGGACGTTGTTATGGGAATCCGGCCGGAAAGCATGCACGACGAAGCTGCATTCCTGGAATCCATGCCCGACAGCATCGTAAACGCCAAGGTTGAAGTCGTTGAAATGCTCGGTTCCGAAACTCTGCTGCACATGTTCATTGACGACATCAGCTGCACGGCAAGGGTTAACCCGAGAACGAAGACCAGGTCCGGCGATACGATCAAGATTGCCATCGACACCAACAGGGTTCACCTCTTTGACAAGGAAACCGAAAAGACGATCGTCAACTAAGGATCGGCTGAAATATTGCATTTTGAAAGAGGAAGATATTCGTATCTTCCTCTTTTTCGTATCTTTTTCGCGCTTTTTATAGTATAATTAGTGGAGGCTTGACGGGTTCGCTTGACAGATTTAACGGGAGGAATGCACATGAAGTTGTTTCAAAACCTTGTGAATCAAATGCGGGAAGCCATAGACACGGAATTTGGCATCATGGATGAAACGGGTCTTGTGCTTGGCTGTTCAATGGAGATGAAGGTGGGGAATTACCATCCCGCCGCGGCCGAGGTGCTCAATGCCAAAAGCCCCGTGTGCGAGGTGGGCGGACAGCTTTTCCAGAGGGTGTATATTAAAAACAAGCTGGAATTCATCGTTTACATCAATATGGAAGGCGAGTTCAGCAAAAAGTACCTTTCCATGATAGCCATCGGCGCGTCCAATGTGAAGACCTATTATGAAGAAAAATTCGACAAGGGCAACTTCTTTAAAAATATCATAACCGACAACATCCTGCCGGGGGATATCTCCCTGAAGGCAAAGGAGCTTCATATTTCCTTCAATGTATACCGGGCGGTGCTCCTGATCCGGACGGACAAGTCCAAGGACGTCCAGTCCCACGAGATCATCCAGAGCCTTTTCCCGAACCGGCAGAAGGATTTCATCATTTCCGTCAACGAGGAAAATACGGTTCTCATCAAGGAATTCAAGGCGGCGGACGACTACCGGGAAATGGACAAAACCGCCAGGGGCATCATCGACACCCTGAATACGGAGCTCATGGTCAAGGCCCAGATCGGCACCGGCTCCATCGTGGATAATGTGCGGGATATCGGGCGTTCCTACAAGGAAGCCCAGACTGCGCTTCAGATCGGAAGCATATTCGAAAGCGACAAATCGATTATCAATTACAACAACCTGGGCATAGGCCGGCTGATCTATCAACTGCCGACAACGCTCTGCAAGCTGTTCCTCCGGGAGGTGTTCCGGGAAGGCTCCTACGAGGCCCTTGACCAGGAGACCCTGTTCACCATACAGAAATTCTTCGAGAACAACCTCAACGTCAGCGAAACCTCAAGGCAGCTGTATGTCCACAGGAATACGCTGGTTTACAGGCTGGACAAGATCCTGAAGATCACGGGCCTGGATCTCCGGAATTTTGACGACGCCATTATCTTCAAGGTTGCCATGCTGGTGAAAAAATACCTGGACCGGGCGGAAAAGGCGTGAAAATCGATTTGCCACAAATATAAATAGAGGATTTTCGACAGCATTTGTAGAATTATTATGGGATGCAGCAAAATGGATTTGGGGGACAATTTCAGTGATCGAACTAAAGAACGTTGAGAAAAAGTATCCCAATGGGACAGTTGCGCTGAAAGACGTGAATTTAAAGATTGAAAAAGGCGAATTTATATTTCTGGTAGGTCCCAGCGGGTCAGGCAAATCATCGCTCGTCAAGCTGCTGCTGAAGGAAGAGGACGCAACGGCCGGCGAGGTTTACGTAAATGGATATGACGTCACCAACATGACAAGGTCGGAGGTGCCCTACCTCAGAAGAAGCCTTGGCGTGGTATTCCAGGATTTCAGATTATTGCCGAACAAAACGGTTTATGAGAACGTGGCCTTTGCCATGCTTATCACGGAAGCCCTGCCGAAGGAAATCCGCCGGCAGGTGCCGATGGCGCTTGCCCTTGTGGGGCTCAGCAGGAAGGCCAACATGTATCCGAACCAGCTTTCCGGCGGCGAGCAGCAAAGGGTTGCGCTGGCGAGGGCCCTGGCCAACAATCCAGCGCTCCTGATCGCGGACGAACCGACCGGAAACCTTGACCCGGAAACCTCGTGGGAGATCATCAAGCTCCTGAGCGAGGTCAACCAGAGAGGGACGACGGTGGTGATCGCCACCCACGAAAAATCCATCGTGGACGAGATGAAGAAGCGGGTCGTGGCAATCAACAAGGGAGTAATTGTGAGGGACCAGGAGAAAGGACTTTACAGGGATGAAGATAAGAACACTCAGATATATTTTTAAGGAAGGCGCCGTAAATTCCTATAGAAACAAGCTGATGTCGCTGGCCTCCGTCATTATCGTCATCGCGACCCTGGTGATCCTCGGCTTTTTCCTTTTGATCGCGGTCAACCTGGAGCTGAACCTGAACACGTTGAAAAACCAGCCCCAGTTGGAGGCGTTTTGCTACGACATGCTGGAGGAGGTGCAGGTCCAGCACATCGAGGACAGCATAAAAAACGATGCGCGGATCGCTTCCTACCACAAGGTCACCAAGGAAGAGGCGCTTAAAAAGGCCAAAGACATGCTGGGCAAAGGCTCGGCCTACCTGGAGGGATATGAGGAAAGCATATTTCCCGTATCCTTCATCATCAAGCTGAAGGATAACGCCCAGAGCGGCGAAGTGGTCAAGATGCTGGAAAACACGACGGGGATTGAAACCGTGACCTATTCCCAGGACACCATCGAGCTGATCTCGAAAATTTCCTACTGGGGAAGGTTTATCAGTATGTTTATGATGATCATACTTTTACTGATCTCTGTATTTATTATTTCCAACACCATCAAGCTCACGGTTTTTGCCAGGCGCAAGGAAATCAACATCATGAAATATGTCGGCGCAACAGATTGGTTCATACGCTGGCCTTTTGTGGTAGAAGGTGTTATAATAGGAATGATGGGCGCAGTTTTCGCATTTGTACTTTCGGCTTACGGGTACAATGCCATCGAAGGCAAGTTTACAAGCGATCTGCTTTCGATGAATACCGACTTTTTGAAAATGATGAATATCCGGGACGTTTGGTTTTTACTTGCCGTGTCGTATACGGCCGTAGGGGTTCTGGTGGGTGCGACGGGCAGCTTTGTCTCGATCCGGAAGCATTTGCGGGTATAAACGTTCAGGAAAGACGGGTTACATTCCGATAAATTTTTGAAGTTGGAGGTTTGGCTTTGTGAAGAAATTGGCGATCGTAACACTCCTAGCTGCATTTTTGATTACGTCGATGGCGCCGGCAATGGCAATCGACCTGAAATCAGCGACGAATGCAAAATCAACAGTTGACAGTCGGATCAACAAACTGAATGCGAATAAGAAAAAGGTTCTCCAGGAAAAAGCGGCGCTGGAGAAGCAGCAAACAAAGGTAGCCAATGCCCAGGCTCAGGAAAGCAACGCATACAAGGAGCTGGTCGGCCAGATCAGCGACGCGGAGGAAAACCTCCGGCAGACGGAAGCCGCCCTGGCGGAGGCTATTGCAAATTACAACCAGCAAAAGGACCTTGTAGAGAAGAGACTCAAGGTAATGTACGTCAATTCGAGCGCAACGATGCTCGATACTCTGCTGGAATCCAAAAGCGTCATCGAATTCTATGAACGGTTTAAATACATGTCGGATGTGGCGGAAAAAGATAAGGAACTGGTCAATGACCTGAACGCGGCCAAATTGGAGGTAGACCAGAAGAAAAAACTCCAGGAAGAGGCAAAGGCCCTGCTGGAGCAGAAGGCAAACGACAAACA
The DNA here is from genome assembly GCA_023411575.1 of Bacillota bacterium. GTDB lineage: Bacteria > Bacillota > Clostridia > Acetivibrionales > DTU013 > UBA1305. Next base: position 107,955 of record JAEYOP010000045.1, read on the forward strand.
GGAGCGGCTCACCTCCCTGAAGGCTTCCAGGGCGGAACTGGAGGATCAGCTTACCCGGAGCAAGTCCGAACTGGCCAAGATCGAAAAGGAAGAAGATGCCCTTATTGCCGAGTCCAAGCGGCTCAACAGCGTCATCAAGAGTCTTTCGTCCTCCACCGGGAAATATGCGGGAGGAACCATGGTCTGGCCGCTTCCCGGCCATTACACCATAACGTCGAGCTATGGCATGAGAAAGCATCCCATCCTCCGGAAATATAAAATGCATACGGGCATCGATATCGACGGGGATACGGGAAATTCCATCGTAGCGGCCAACAAAGGCACGGTCATCATGTCCCAGTACGATACCAGCGGCGGCTACGGCAACATGGTGGTAGTCGACCATGGCGGCGGAATTACCACAGTATATGCCCACTGCAGCAAACTGCTCGTAAAAGTGGGGGCCAAGGTAAAAGCGGGCCAGGTGATCGCAAAAGTCGGAAGCACCGGAACGGCAACCGGTTCGCACCTGCACTTCGAGGTCCGGAAAGACGGTGCGACGCAGAATCCCTTGAAAGGATACCTGAGCAAGTAATTCGAAAGCCCGGTGTAAAAACCGGGTTTATTTGTTTATAGGGCCGCATAAAATATAAGGATTTCTATTAAACCGTAAAGCGATTTCAGGAGAGTGCAGAATGGACAGAAAATTCTCAGTTCGGCAACTGGCCGTGATTCTTGCAGCAGCGGTTATTCTGGCGGTTGCTGCCACTGTATTCGTCACCAGTCTGATCGATTCCTTCAACACCCGGTATGTAATCGGATTCGATGCAAATTCCGTCAGCCTGGCAAACGTCAATAAATTCAAGCAGGTCCGCAAAATCCTTAAGGAGGACTATTACCAGTCGGTAGATGAAAACGCCCTGATCGAGGGCGCGGTCAGCGGTCTGGCCGATTCCCTGAAAGACCCGTATACGGTGTATTTCAACAAAGACCAGATGACGCAGTTCATGGAGAAATCGGAGGGCAGCTACGTGGGAATCGGCGTTACGGTCAATACAGACAAGAACGGGATCCTTACCGTGATCGAACCCTTTGACGGCTCTCCGGCAAAACTGGCCGGCATAAAGCAGGGCGACAAAATTGTCAAAGTGGACGAAACCGATGTGACGGCCGTACGGGATGAGAACATGATCATCAGCATGATCAAGGGCACCGAGAACACCCGTGTAAAAATTACCGTTTACAGGCCGACGGAAGACAAATACCAGCAGTTCGACATAGTCCGGAAGAGAATAAAGACCTCCAATATCAAAAGTGAAGTAATGACCGGCAATATCGGATATATAAAGCTTTCCATGTTTGACAGCCAGATTGCCTCCTATTTCAACAGGGACCTGGACAGCATGCTTGACAAGGGCATAAAGGGCTTGATCATCGACCTGCGCGACAACCCGGGCGGTTCCTACGACCAGGTGGTTGAAATTGCAGACAGGCTGCTGCCCGAAGGAATGATCGTCTATACCGAGGACAGGAAGGGGACCAGGCAGGTCAAGATGTCCGGCAAATCGTCCCTGGGCCTGCCCATCGTGATTCTTACGAACGGGAACAGCGCCAGCGCGTCGGAAATCCTTGCCGGCGCGGTAAAGGACAACGGCATGGGCACCCTGGTGGGTACGAAGACCTTCGGAAAGGGGCTCGTACAGGAATTGAAGCAGCTGGACGACGGCTCCGGGATCAAAGTAACCATCTCCAGGTATTTTACGCCGTCCGGCGTTTGCATACAGGGCATCGGCATCAGCCCCGACGTGGAGATCGACGTTTCGTCCGAATACAAGAATCTGCCGGTCTCCCAGATCCCCCGGAACAAGGATATCCAGCTCAGTTCGGCGGTGGAAGTATTGAAGGGCAAAATGGCGGAAAAATAATGGAGCCTAAATTGGAAAAAAACGAATAAAAGGCGGAATTCTCCACACAATACCTGTTGGAGGTGTGCAGGGTGGAGAAAAAACAGGTAAAAAAGCAGGATATGCTGAAGCTTGAAGTGGCCAATGAACTGGGGCTGGCCGAGAAGGTGCTCCAGTTCGGCTGGAAGAGCCTGTCGGCAAAAGAGACGGGCAAAATAGGAGGGATGGTTTCCAAACGGAAAAAATCCATGCAGGAAGCCGGAACCAATCCGATGTGAAATACAGGGAGTTGCAAGGAACGCGGCTCCTTGTTTTTTGCCCCGGAACGGGACATCGGTCCGCCCCTGTGATATAATTGCACGGGAGGACGCAGGGATATGTACAGGGATTTTGCTTTTTACTATGACCGGCTCATGAGCGATGTGGATTATGCCGGATGGGCCGATTATATCGTTGAAATTATCAAGCGGAACAAGCTCCGCCCGGAGCTGATCGCGGACCTGGGCTGCGGTACCGGGAGCTTTTGCCTTGAAATGGCGAAGAGGGGCTATGACATGATCGGGATCGATCTGTCTTCCGAAATGCTGAGCTGTGCCAGGCAGAAAGCCCTGGAAGCCGGGGCGGATATTCTTTTTCTAAACCAGGACATGACCTCCTTTGAGCTGTATGGTACCGTCGATGTGATCACCTGCCTTGTGGACAGCATTAATTATATTACCTATAAAAGCGATTTGAAGCGGCTTTTCAAGCTTGTGCGCAATTACCTCAATCCGGCCGGCCTTTTCATATTTGACATAAATACGCCCTATAAATTTGAAGCTGTTTTTTCCTCCAATGTATTTTGCGAAACGTCGGAGGAGGTCTCCTACATCTGGGAAAACAGCTTTGACAGGGCAAAGAAGCTTTGCCGGTTCGATCTGACGTTTTTTGCAAAGGAAGGCGAACTGTACAGAAGGTTTGACGAGGTCCATTATGAAAGGTGCTACCCGCCGGAGGAACTGAAAGCCATGCTTCTGTCCGCGGGCCTGTCCGTCCGGTCCGTTTATGGCGGGCTGACCTTCGGCAAACCGGCGGAACATAGTGAAAGAATGTTTTTCGTCTGCAAAAAAACAGGATAAAATTGCATCTGCGGATTTCGTATAGAAAATTGTGAATGTGGCAAACCTATTATCACAAGATTATTATGGTAACCGCTTTAAAAAGATTTCAATCCGAAATGGCTCAGAGCGGTGGATTATGTAATCCGTACCATTGACAAGCCGCCGCTACTTGTGTTAAACTTATAAAGGTTTGGCAAAAAAAGCACAACGTGTGGCTAAATCCAAGTTAAATTCAGGAGGTTTTTAGTAATGCAAAGAGGAAGAGTAAAATGGTTCAATGCTGAGAAGGGTTTTGGTTTTATTGAAAGAGACAACGGAAACGATGTTTTCGTTCATTTTTCGGCCATCACCATGGACGGGTTCAAGACCCTCGAAGAAGGCGCTGAAGTAGAGTTTGATGTAGTTGAGGGCGCAAAGGGACCTCAGGCAGCAAATGTTTCTAGGGCTATGTAATTAAAGTTCGTAAGACTTTAACATAAAGCTAAGTCAGCAAAACCCCGATATAACCTATCGGGGTTTATTCATTTAAGGAGAAGTTATGGAAGACCATATTGTCAGAGCTACAGCGGCATCCGGCGGTATCCGGGCATTCGCCGCGGTTACAACAGGGCTGGTCCAGGAGGCCCACGCCGTCCACGGCACGTCCGGCGTCGCGTCGGCCGCCCTTGGCAGGACCCTGACGGCGGCAGCCATGATGTCGAGAATGTTCAAGAATGAAAAGGACGTATTGACCATACAAATTAAGGGGAACGGCCCTCTTGGCGGAATCGTCGCCGTTTCGGACTACAAGGCGAATGTCAGGGGCTATGTGTATAATCCTGAAGTAGACCTGCCGCTGAACGCAGCGGGCAAATTCGACGTCGCGGCCGCCGTAGGCAGGGAAGGCTATATGAACGTCATAAAGGACCTGGGCTTGAAAGAACCTTATGTTGGTTACGTGGATCTGGTATCCGGCGAAATAGGGGAGGATCTGGCCTACTATTTTGCTTATTCGGAGCAGGTGCCCACGGTGGTTTCCCTCGGTGTGCTGGTGGCGCCGGATGAGAGCATTCTTTCGGCCGGCGGCTACATTATCCAGTTGATGCCCGGCGCCGGGGAAGAGCTGGCGGAATACCTGGAGGACAAAATATTTCTGGCGGATTCGATCACCTGCATGCTTTCCGACGGGCTGGATGCGATGGCCGTCCTGGACAGGCTGCTCGGGGAGAAGGGACTGGAGGCAACGGAAACGCTGCCGTGCAAATATCTCTGCAATTGCAGCCGGGACCGGATGGAGCGCAATCTGATCAGCCTTGGGGCCAAGGAACTGCTGGAGATGGCGGAAGAGCAGCACGGCGCGGAGCTCCAGTGCCACTTCTGCAACAAGAAGTACCACTTCACGGAAGAAGAGCTGAAATCGCTGGTATAAGCTGCCTTTGAGCATTATATGAAAAGGGACTGCCGCCAAGCATGACGGAGGATACGACAGAAAAACATAGAACACGGCCAATAATCTTTGCTTAAAACGTATTTTCGTATTGACTTTGAAATCAGTTTTTTGTATACTAGTTATTGCCGCTCGACAAGAGCAGGCAACACGGGAGCTTAGCTCAGCTGGGGGAGCACCTGCCTTACAAGCAGGGGGTCATAGGTTCGAGCCCTATAGTTCCCACCAAGGATGTTCCTTCAGGTGAATCTGAAAACATCCAAAGATGGCCCGGTAGTTCAGTTGGTTAGAACGCTAGCCTGTCACGCTAGAGGTCGAGGGTTCGAGCCCCTTCCGGGTCGCCATTTTGGGTACCGAGGTTGGAGTAATCCGGCTTCGGTACTTCATAAGCCCAGATAGCTCAGTTGGTAGAGCAGAGGACTGAAAATCCTCGTGTCGCTGGTTCAATTCCGGCTCTGGGCACCAAAGCCAATTCACCCGCGGGTGATATTGGCAATGTGCGGGATTAACTCAGTGGTAGAGTGTCACCTTGCCAAGGTGAAAGTCGCGAGTCCGAATCTCGTATCCCGCTCCAAATAAAGCGCATAACGCGCTTTATTTTTTTATCTTTTTCGTGCGGCAAGGGGCGCGGGAATGGGTGTGGGGAAATAAGGAAGTGGTCTTGCGGAGTGTTGACATCGCAGTTCGTTCATGTTATTATATATAAGCCGCATGTGAATGGCGCCATAGCCAAGTGGTAAGGCACGGGTCTGCAAAACCCTTATCCCCCAGTTCAAATCTGGGTGGCGCCTCCAACGATACCAAGCCCTCCGGGGTTTGGTATTTTTCTTTGTTCAGGCAAATACCGACATTCTACCGACAGGTCGTAAAAATACCGGCATTTCTACCGACATAAAATAAAAAAGGCCTCCGTGTGGAGACTCACAGTGAATTGACTTAATTCTTTTACTTATTACTTTAAGGGAAAAATATACCTCAATAATCAGGTTTCAAAGAATACTTGTTTTTATACACTTTATTTTTTCTTTGCCGGACGCTGCTCCCCGGTCTATCCTACTTCGTCGCAATTAGACTACTTTAAATTGAGCCGAATTAAATCGTTCATTAGGGAATTCCTCAAGATAATATTTTGTGTGCCACGAATGCACTTCTGGTTCTCTTGAAAGCGTGTAAACATCACCAATACTCAGAAAATCCTTTGCCATACTATTGCCGCCCCATCTTGATTGGTCATCATCAATGCTTATGCATTTAACTTTAGTTCCTTTTCCTATCATTACATAACTCCTTCGCAAACTTCACATTAGTTGTAATAAGTCATTTACATTTCAAAAAGATGTTACATTGATTCAGATCTCACTATGCCGTATATTATTATTCTCTTTTTTATGATATAGCTTGTCCATATGACCTGCAGCTTCCTCGTCTCGCTTTTTAAAGGCATGGGCGTATATACTGAGTGTAGTATTGCTGCTGCTGTGGCCGAGCCTCTTGGCGACAGATACTACATCCTGACCGCATGCTATGAGATAGGAGGCGCTTGTATGCCGGAGACCGTGAAAGGTTATTTTAGGCAGATCCGTTTGTTTAATAAATGCCGTCCATTGCTTCGATAACCTATTCGGGTACATCGGAGATCCATCCGCCCGGGTAAATACCCTATTGGGTCTACCCTCATATTTCTTTTCAGGCTTCTCCTTGATATCGCCTCCTTGCCATTGAGTCCCAAGGTTCACCCGAAGTACTTTTTTTTCATGCTCAAGCAGGGCGATCATGTCCATAACAGGTCCAGGCATGGAAACTATGCGTTTTGATGTATCATTCTTCGGATCCTTGGCGAAGATACCTTTCCCAGGAAGGTACTGACCGGCCTGACGTATATCAATCGTACCGGTATGATAATCGATATCTGCCCACTCCAAGCCAACCAGTTCACCCAATCGGCAGCCGGCGGCGAGGGTGACATGTGCTGCTGTTTTGAATTGGAGATCAGTTTCCTCCAGGGCGGTGATCAGGGTAACTATTTGGTCCTTGTCAAGGTAATTGGGATCTTTCTTTTTTACGTGCGGGGCATCCGTCCGGATAACCGGGTTCTCCCGGATCAAGCCCTTCCTGAAAGCAGACTGCAGAATTGTGCCGATCAGTCTGTGGATATGTTTTATGGTCTGCTCTGACAGACTATATTCCTTTATCGTCTCGGTGCCGTCCTTCTTTGTATATTTCCGTTTCTTCAGCTCTCGCATTTTATTATAGGCGGCATCAAGGACCAGGGCATTAATCTCCTCTAGTTTATAACTTCCGATCTCTGGTATTATGTGCAGCCGAAGGAGTCCACAGTACCGATAGAATGTCATTGGGGCGAGTTCGCGTTCCTTAGTTTTCTTCCATTCTTCGGAATATTGAGCAAATGAGTACTTTGTCGGCGCCTGGTGCCTTCCGGAGTCCACATCGGCCACGAATAACGCCAGCTGCTTCTCAGCATATTTACACTGAGCTTCAGGAGTTTTCCCTTTTGCCTGGATTGTTTTATATGCCTTATCCCTCTTGCCGCCTCCGGTGTGCCCATTGCTGACTTCAAACTGGAACTTACCGTTCCCGAGATCCTTCATGTACCCTGCCATGCTATTCACTCTCCTTACTCTTTACATCTATATTGTTAACTTCCTTCAAGAATTTTTCTTTACTCCAATTTTCATTCAAAGCTTGTTTTTTGAGCTCTTTTGCAGATTTTTCCATTTTGCAAACTCATTATCATTCATGATCTTATAATCGTGAACTCTTCTGTAACGGGTATTATATTCTTTTTCATAGATATTCCTTATTTCATCATCTTTGTGGTCATTCCTATATGTTTTTTGTGCACCTACCTGTTTACATGTTCTGTTGGTTCCAGATACGAGCCTATCACAATATTCGGTTTTATAATTTCCTTTTTTTATAAATAGTCTGTGACAATTACCGCACTCTTTCAGTTTTAATTCAATGCTTCCGGACAGATTTGCCGTAATTAGTCGCATTAATTCAAACCTGCAAAGATTGAAAATTTGGAAGGGGCCTCGCCCTTCTGTGGAAAATCGGAATACTTCGAACATGGATCCATTGATATCTTTATAATACAACGCGGGATTTATCTCTAGTGTGGATAGTTGCTGCCTGCAGGGCTATTTATAAAAGAGCGGTAATTTGATACGAATGAGATATTCCTGGTTTCCTCCGCGAGCCATTCAATTCAATGTTATTATTTTCATGCAGTAGCAGTTAATGATAATTATAGCATGATAGATAATGAATCTCCATAATTCCAATTCAGGTATTCATGTATTACTTCAATAATGTTTTGACGCCTGCACCGTATTTGTAAAAGGAATCTTCCTTTGGGGAAGCGACAACCTGATGCACGGTTAGGAAGATCGTGCCTTATCAGTGTTGTTCTTGATGTAATAATTTCATAAAAATAATGAACAAGGAATTTGAAAGGCACAGTCTACAAAACCCGTATCCCCCAGCTCAAATCTGAATGGCGCCTTCAGAGCCTTTAGAATTCAAGTTCTACGGGCTTTTCATTAATTGATTTCTCTCGACACATAATTGCCCATTCATATTGACACCCACAAATGTTTATGCTAATGTAAATTTGCATTTTAGATTTGCCTAAACAGAGGTGATGTTATATGTACATTAAGCGTAAAATTGAGGATACCATTTTGAATGTAAGCGGGCAAAACAACGCTGTTGAACAAACTGAGTGAAGCTAACAGGAAGTACGTTACCTTAGATGACCCTGCTGACAGATTATTCGCGAGAAATGAACCTACCGCTTTTTTAGAGCGGTATAGCCCGCCTGTCATTATAGACGAAATTCAGTATGCGCCGGAATTATTTCCATATATTAAAATGTACGTTGACCGGCATAAAAATTCCGGTGACTTTTGGCTCACAGGCTCACAGATGTTCCACAGGATGAAAAATGTCTCGGAGAGTTTGGCCGGCAGGGTAGGAATCATCAATTTGTTTGGGCTTTCAAATAATGAGATTACCGGAAATTTGTTTGACCAGTACACTACCGAAAAGGATGAGTTATTAAAGCGTATTCATACCGCAAAGCCCATGACCCTGCCTGATGTCTTTGAGCGAATATTCAAGGGCGGTATGCCCAGGATTTATGAGCAGCCGAATGTAAATCAAGAGGGATACTATTCCTCCTATGTTCAGACGTATCTAAGCAGAGATATCAGAGAATTGACACTGGTTGCGGATGAATTAACTTTTTATAAGTTTTTGTGCATTGCCGCCGCACGCACAGGCTCAATGGTAAACTATGATGCGCTTGCAAAGGAAGCCGAAATATCAGCACCCACGGCAAAGCAATGGCTATCCGTTTTAGTTTCATCCGGAATTGTAATTCTGATCGAACCATACCATAATAATGCGTTAAAACGGGTTGTGAAATCACCGAGGATGTACTTTTTGGATACGGGACTGGCGGCGCATTTGACCAAGTGGAGCAGCCCGGATGTTTTAGAATCAGGCGCTATGGCCGGTGAGTTTTTTGAAACCTATGTTATTTCCGAAATCTATAAAAGTTTTGTCAATGTTGGGAAAAAGCCTCCATTATACTATTACAGAGACAGTAATACAAAGGAAATTGACCTAATCCTATGGCAGAACGGCACGCTATATCCCATAGAGATTAAAAAAAGCTCAAACCCCGTAGGAGCCACAAAAAACTTCGGCGCATTGAATCCGGTAACAGATGAAACCAATTTTGACGACCTTTCAAAGCATCTCAAAATGGAGATTGGAACAGGCAATGTTATATGCCTTGCCAATAACCTGCGCCCAATTGACAGTAGAAATTGGACGGTTCCCGTTTGGTTGATATAACGCAGAAAAATAATTGGGTACTATTTGGGTACTGTGAGAAAACAATCCTTTTAAGCGTAAAAACAGTATTGTAAATGGATATGAGAATATCATATAATTATAATAGTAAAAGTATTAAAGGATTTGAATTAACTTGGAGGCTATTTATGCCGGATAAAATTCTTAATCAAATATTGGAAGAGATAGAGAAAATTAAGTTAGAACAACAACAATTGAGAAGGTTAATAGAAGGTAAAAATAATCCTATTAAAATTACAACGAATTTAGAAAAGAATAAACTAATTGAACAAGAAGTTGAAAACTTAATGTCTGAAATAGGAGTTCCTACACATATTGAGGGTTATAAATATTTAAGAGATGCGATATTAATGGCAGTTAACGATTTTGATTTAATAAATTCAATTACAAAGCATATTTACCCAGGTATTGCCAGCGAATACGGCATATCTCGAAGTAGAGTTGAAAGAGCAATCAGACATGCAATTGAAGTGGCGTGGAGCAGGGGACAGGTGGATACAATACTTGCATTGCTTGGACATAATTCAAGTATTGGAACGGGCCAACCGACCAATACTGAATTTATCGCTATGGTTGCTGACAAATTGAGATTAGCATAAAAGCTTAGAGGCTTTTATATAAAAGAGTTACGTAAAGTTGAAAATTGCTTTCAATAATTCGGGAAATTTATTGAAACCTATGTTATTTCCGAAATCTATAAAAGTTTTGTCAATGTTGGGAAAAAGCCTCCATTATACTATTACAGGGACAGTAATACAAAAGAAATTGACCTAATCCTATGGCAGAACGGCACGCTTACATATAGACTGCCGAAGAAAAACCCTTATCCCCCAGTTCAAATCCGGGTGGTGCCTCCAGAGCCTGTAGAATTCAAGTTCTACGGGCTTTTCATTTTCATGCGGAATCAATCTGGAGAAAAGGTCCTATGTGTCCGCACTGACATACCCCTTTGATATTCTACAATCAGTTCATCCAGTGTTTTGCTAAGTTCAAGTGCCTCTTCAAGAGTGCTGCGTTCGTAAATTTCATTCAATTGTTTTCTTAAGTATTCCAATCTCTCTAACAATTCGACTTTATCCAGCAAAATATACCTCTTAAAACAGAAGTAGCCATTTATTATGACATTTACCACTTTACCACAATTATAAAAATGATTTCAATTATGAATGCAAAAAGACATCTTCAACGAATTTGACATTTTGAAGGGCATACTGCAGAGCAAGGTTAATTAACTCATTGCGGCTGCGGTTGCTTTGCTTAGAAAGCTCATCGAATCTTTCTTGGATAGACCTATCAACACGGATGGTCATAGTAATACTTTTATCCTCTTTAGGGGTTATAATAAAATTCTCATTCATATCTGAATTCACCTCTTATATCGATTCTATAATTGATTCCGACATGCGGATATGACACAATATGTAATCGCATATGATTACATATGATATAACTGAAGTAAGGTGCGAGTTGGACAAATACCGATAACGGAACGCGGCCCTGTGGAGGGCCATATCCTGGCAAAAATCACAGCCCATATCAATGAAATAACACTTTAGTGACCAGTAATAACAAAATGGTGACTTGTCGTTGTAAATCTGCTGACTTAAAGTAAAAGGTTTGATAATATCTAACCTGTAAAGGAGCAAGAACCACGCCGGCAAGGAAAGGATGCCTGTATTTATGGAAACAAATACTTTTAAAAAATCTGCAAAACGGACTGTTGTCATTTTTTCCGTAATAGCGTTGATATCAGTCGGTTTCGCTGCATTCAGGGTGGTAGACCTGCTAACAAAGAGCAAAGAAATAAATGCAGTGATGGATGGAAATACGGCAAGCCGGACCGAAGCATCGGACCCTCAGATAAAACCGACTTTAGTGGTATACGAGGGGCCAAATTTAATAAAACAAAATGACACTGCAAAAATCAGTGTAGAAGACACCGCTCTCTTTGTATACAATTGCCCCGTAAATAATACCCATAGCTGGGTAGGCAGTGATGAAATGACTCCTGACTATATTCCCATGAGTTATTTCGATTTTGAGGGAATTGTAAATGTAAAAATTCAGCTTGTAAATGTAGAAGCATTGAAGGATGTAGTGATAAGACCGTTATCTTCAGGAATCAAGCCTGTAATCGACGGCAACACATTGAGCTTTACAATATCCGAACCGGGACAGTACAGCATTGAGTATAATAACGATATTAAAAACACGGTGTTTTTGTTTGCAAATCCGCTTGAATCGGAGATCCCGGATAAAAACGACAAAAGCGTTCTGTATTTGGGTCCCGGCGTATGGGATATGGGTACTTTAACTCTGGCGGATAATCAGACCCTCTATGTTGCAGGCGGAGCGCTCGTTTATGGAAATGTCTATGCAAATGCGGCAAAGAATATAAATGTCAAAGGCAGAGGCATTATTGACGGAAGCAAATATGACGGCTGGCTGACCCCAGGTTCTACTGCAAAAGTGCCGGTTAACTTTGAACATATAACAAATCCCAGTGTCGAGGGCGTGATCTTAATGAACCCAAACGCCTGGACCTTAAATTGCCTTAGCTGTACAAACGGAAAAATAGAGAATGTAAAAATAATCTCTTCCAGACAAAACGGGGATGGAATAACACTTCAATCCTGTAATGACTTCGATATCCGAAATTCCTTTATAAGATCATGGGATGACAGTGTGGTCGTAAAAAATTATGAAGGCAATTCCAATAATATTACTTTTTCAAATCTGCTTCTCTGGACAGATCTTGCCCAATCCTGTGAAATAGGCTATGAGACCAATAAAGGAAACAGACCGGATGCAAAAATCAGCAATATTTTCTTTAATGACATAACAGTTCTACATAATTTCCATAAGCCTGCTATAAGCATACACAATTCCGACGATGCTCTGGTAACAGACATACAGTATAACAACATTGTAGTAGAGGACGCATCTATGGGCAAAGGAGATGCAGGCGCCAACAATCAGTTGATTGATTTCACTATTATGCAAAGCGGCTGGAGTACCACTGCAAATAGAGGCAGTATTAAAAACGTATCCTTCAAAAACATTAAAGTTCTGGAGGGACAAGCGACATCCTCCAGGATGATCGGTTTCGGCAAAAAGAACAGTATTGAAAATGTTACCATTGAAGGGCTTGAGATATTGGGAAAAGAGATAAAATCAGCTAAGGATGCAAAGCTTTTGAGCAATGAATTTGTTTCAAATGTCGTATTCAAGGAATGACCGAATCATAAATTCCGGTTCTGGAGCGGTTATTTTCCGCCCTTACATCGTTGTCGTCAGTTGCAATAAAACAATTATTGCGCCTTCCTCCGCCTTGTAAGGACGAAAAATCCCTCGCT
>JAEYOP010000049.1 GCA_023411575.1 Bacillota bacterium
TGTCGGCTTCATCCCTGAGGCGTTCCTGCCTTCGCGTTCTTTCCTTCACCCTTCTTCTTTATCTTGCCTTATTTACCTCATCCGCTTCCTTTGTCCTGTCCGCTTGCTTCACCCTATCCGCCTATTGTGAACAGACTCAACAGGAAGCATAATATCTGCCCATTATATCCATTCAGGAATCGGATTTCATATTCTAGCGATTTCTTAGCGTTCCGGAAGGAATATCCGGTATTCTCCGGCCAGCATCAGCAGGCAGAAAAAGTACAGGCAGTTGTCATAATACCTGCGGTTGCCTTTCCGGAGCGGGGTATTCCAGAAATGGCGGACCCAGTCCAGACGGTACTTGCCCTCCGCGGCAAGGGAGCCTGCGGCGTTGGTGGCGATGATCGCCACCGGGTGCAGCGCCGGCTGTGCGAGCGGCGTGCCGTCCAGCATGTAGGAATGGTATTGCCCCAATTCCGTATTTTCACTGAAAAATGCCTGCAATCGATCCATGATCTCTCCCAGGGCTTCATCCCTGCCGAACCAGGAAGCGTCCAGGCCGATGTTCATGGCCACGCGATATGCGTCCGAATAGAATTGCCCGTCGTTGTACATATGCTTCGGCGTGCCGTCGAATTCCGCATATTCCGGCGCCATCCCCGTACGGCTGTGACAGGCGATGCGCAGGTAGCTGCGGCTCGCTCCGGCGGCTTCCCGCCAGAAAGGCCTATCCTGCTCGTCAGCCAGCAGCGCGAACAACTCGTAAAAATGGGGCAGGTGATAGGAAGGATCGGAAAACGGAGCTTCCGGAACAAACTTGATATAGTGGTTGGCACTGTCCCACATGGGTTGGCCGCCTTCCGCCAGTTCCGCCTGATGGATGCAGTGGCGCAGGATTTCCCTGGCCTGCACGCCATAGTTAAAGGGCGCCGGACCGTCTCCCCATCGGGCGGATGCAAAGAAAAGGGCCATGGCGAAGTATTCTTCCCCGTCCGGCGCCGGCCCTTCGGCATTCTTCACCCCTGCCGGCGAAACGGACCAGGCAAAGTATCCCCTGTATTTTCCTCCGCTCTGGTACATATAGGTCTTCGAAAAAAGCCACAGCCGGTCGAATAGATCCTTTCGATCCATTTGGACCGCCATCATCATTCCATAACTCATGCCCTCAGTGCGCGCGTCGTTGTTGCCGGTATCGAGCATGTAGCCCATATTCCCGCCCATTTCAAAGTAGATGCGCTCCTCCGGGTCAAAGAACATAGTTTCAAAGGTTTCCCGGATTTTTTTCCGCGATTGCTCCTTCGATATCCCGGTTTCCGCAAACAGGTCACGGTACTCGCTTGTAAAGTATGCTCCGCTTTTCATCGTTACCCTCTCCTCTGTTCCGTTTCTTTGTCCTCTAACCGAACTATATCGCTCCGGCTCCGGGAAGTCCATGGATTTTCCCCCAACTTCCTTGTACTTTTTTAAGACACGGTGGCCGCGGTGAGGAAATTTTAAATATGACATTCTGTTGTACAGTTTGATGCGGTAAAATGGAGGTAATACATCGCAAAAGAAGGAAGGTCCAATGCATTTTAAAGAAGTAAAGGCGATCCTGTCGCCGCACAACGGGATGAATATATACCGGGGCTGCACTCACGGTTGTATTTACTGCGATAGCAGAAGCAAATGCTATAACATGGAGCATGACTTTGAAGATATCGAGGTCAAAAGCAACGCGCCGGAGTTGCTGGAAGCGGCCCTCCGGAAAAAGCGCAAAAAGTGCATGATCGGAACCGGCTCCATGTGCGATCCGTATATGGAGATAGAGCTCAGGCTGCAGCATACCCGCAGGTGCCTTGAAATCATCGATCAATATGGCTTCGGACTCAGCATATTGACGAAATCCAACCGCATTCTGCGCGATCTGGATCTTCTGGAAAGGATACACAGGAAATCCAAATGCGTTGTACAGATCACACTGACGACCTATGACGAGAAGCTGTGCAGGATCCTGGAGCCGGCGGTCAGCACGACCAGGGAGCGCTTCGAGGTGCTGGAAATCATGCGGGATAGAGGAATTCCGACCGTTGTGTGGCTTGATCCGATTTTGCCTTTCATCAACGACACGGAAGAGAATCTGCGCGGCATTCTGGACTATTGCGCCAGGGCCCGGGTATACGGCATTATTTGCTTCAGCATCGGGCTTACCCTGCGGGACGGCAATCGGGAATATTTCTATAAAAAGCTGGACGAGCATTTTCCCGGACTAAAGCAGAAATACCAGAAGAAATACGGCTACAGCTATGAAATACAAAGCGACAACAATGAAAGGCTGATGGGCATTTTCTACGAGGAATGCGCAAAGCATGGGATTGTCAGCAATAGCCATGCCGTATTCGAGTATTTGCATACCTTTGAAGACAAGCAGCAAGTGGAGCAGATCAGCATGTTCTAGAATTTTGCTCCTTTGAGCGGAGGAAGAGCCTGGGCGAGACGCCTATTATGACGCGCGCGTTACAATATTATGACAATATTGTAAAACGATTGACATTCGCGACAATCGCCTGATAGAATACAAAACAGGCCGCAATGAATTCATCTGGCGGCAAATAAATTGAATTCACAGGAAAGGAGGATTACCCCATGTATCTGCTCAGAACCGGACGGCCGGAACAAAAAAATACGATAGATGCAATATCATATGGTCGGATTGGAAATTTGCAAAAATGCGGGCTTAATCCTCTATCAGGTGAATGCTGAGACATGGAATGCCGGACGGTATGTGATCCGGCGCCGGTATCCGAAAAGCGTTTATCCAGGGTGGCTGAGCCTGATTGACAGGATTTGGCCGCTTTTTATTTTATTCGTCCTTGTGGAAAATCCAATAAGCCAGGAAACAGAAAATAAATATGGGTGGGTATGGTTCGACTCCATCCCCGCCCACCATGGTTCTTGTTGTTGCTGTTTCCTATGCGGAGATTTCCGAATGGTCTCGCGGTGCCCCGATTTTCAGTGAACCGGGGTATGCCGGGGGCGGCAGGGACATTAGCCAGTTAACCGGAGGGTCGGAGGTTCGAGTCCTCCATTGCCTGTGCGGCGATTAGCTCAGCGGTAGAGCATTCGGCACGATAATGAAGGTTCGAGTCCTTCATCGGACGCAGGTCCGATTGGCGAAACGGTAAACGCAGTAGACTGAGGATCTACCATCACATGTCCAATGTGCATCAAACGGAACCTTTTGAAAGAATCCTCGGTGCCGGCAGGCTTCCTGCGGGCACACCGGCAGCAATGCCCTGAAGTGCGCGGATACCGGGTCCGGCAATCCGGCTGCCGCAGCGGACCATTCGAACCGGTCTTTGCAGGACGTACCTGCAAACCCGGAACGAATGCCGATGCGGCGATCGGAACGCCGGACCCTCAAGCGGCACTCCGCAATTGCTCCGGGAGGATTCTTTACAGAGGTTCGCCGGGTAAGCCCGGGGCTTGCCGGCAGAGAAAACGGAAAAAACACGTGTTTTACATAAATAAAGCAAGAAGGTGAATGAAATGAAAGTAAGGATCAAAAACGACGAGCGGGGACTTCTGTTCAAGGAGGGCAACTATGTGAGGTGCCTCATGCCCGGAAAGCACAGCTTTAACCCCTTTGTCGAGTACTCTGTGAAAGTGGCCGATTTGAACAAGGCGTTTGACACCGCCGGCAAAAACCTCAACATATTCCTCCAGGATCAGGAACTGGTCAGGGAGTTGACTGTCGTTGACGTACAAGACCATGAAATTGCCATACACTTTGAGGACGGCAAGCTTGCGGAGGTACTGAGAGCCGGAAAGTACGCATATTGGAATGCGTTGAAAAAGCACAGCTTCATCCTGGTCGATACCAGGGACCCGGAAGTAAAGCCGGAGATGGACGTATCCGTTTATAGCAATCCCAAGCTGTCGGGCTGTGTCGGGTATTTTGACGTTGCGAATCACGAAAAGGGTATCCTTTACTATAACAATGTGATTATAAAGACCCTTGAGCCCGGAAGGTACTTCTTCTGGAAGAGCCCGGTCGCAGTGGCGGTAAAAAACGTCGACCTGAGGCTGCAGCAGATAGACATGACCGGCCAGGAGATCATGACGGAGGATAAGATCACCCTCAGACTGAACTTCGTATGCCAGTACAGGATCACCGATCCGCTGAAGGTCGTGCAGATCAAATCCTTTGAGGAGCAGCTATACATTGTTTTGCAGTTGATCCTGAGGGAGTACGTCGGCTCTCTGAAGCTGGATGACCTGCTGACGAAAAAGCAGGAGATCGGCGCCTATGTGCTGGAAAGGCTAAAGGAGAAGAACAGGGAATTCGGTGTGGAGTTCCTGTACACAGGGCTGAAGGATGTCATCCTGCCCGGGGATATCAAGGAGATCCTGAATACCGTCCTGATTGCGGAGAAGAAGGCCCAGGCCAACGTAATCACCAGGCGGGAGGAGATCGCTTCTACCAGGAGCCTGCTGAATACGGCCAGGCTTATGGAGGAGAACCAGACGCTTTACAGGCTGAAAGAGCTGGAGTACCTGGAGAAGATCTGCGAGAAGATCGGCAATGTTTCGCTGACAGGCGGGGGCAGCCTGCTGGAGCAGCTGAACACCTTGCTGTCCGGGCGCAATAACAATAAACGGGTAATAGAAAGTAGTGGTAAAAATGATTGAAATCAAAGGAAAGTACAATACGGCAAAAGTTTATACGGACTGCCTGGAGAGCCAGGCGGCGGCCCAGATCCTGGAGCTTTGCAACCAGGAGTTCGCAAAGGACAGCATCATAAGGATCATGCCGGATACCCATGCCGGCGCGGGGTGCACCATCGGGACCACGATGACCGTCTCGGACAGGATCGTACCGAATCTTGTCGGGGTGGATATCGGCTGCGGCATGGAAACGGTCAGGCTGAAGGACAAGGAAATCGATTTGCGGAAGCTGGATCAGGTAATCCACGAGCATGTTCCTTCCGGGTTTGACATCCGCAAAAAGCAGCATCCTTATGCAGAGAGCATCAACCTGAATGACCTGGTATGCAAAAAGCATATCAGCATGGACAGGGCATTGCAGAGTGTCGGCACCCTAGGGGGCGGAAACCATTTTATCGAGGTGAATAAAAGCGACGCAGGCGAGTTGTTTCTTGTTGTTCACTCCGGGAGCAGATACCTTGGCAAGCAGGTTGCGGAGCATTATCAGGAAAAGGGTTACAAGGAGCTGACCGACACCAGCATCGCCGTTGGCGAGGTCATCAAAAAGCTGAAAGCCGAAGGCCGCGAAAGGGAAATCCAGAAAGAAATCCATAAAATAAAGCCGGAGCATTTCAGCAGGCAGCTTGCATATGTCCAGGGGCAGAGCTACAGGGACTACTTAAGCGACATGAAAACGGTACAGAAATACGCGGTGCTCAACCGGAAGGCAATCATCGACGAAATCCTGAAGCGGATGGGCTTTGGCGCGGCGGAGCAATTCACCACGGTTCACAATTATATCGACCTTGAAGGGATGATCCTGAGAAAGGGTGCTATTTCGGCACGGCTGGGCGAAAAGGTGCTGATTCCGATCAATATGCGGGACGGCAGCCTGATCTGCAGGGGAAAGGGCAACGCCGACTGGAACTATTCCGCACCCCATGGGGCGGGGAGGCTGATGAGCAGGAGCCAGGCGAAGGAGAGGATCACACTGGAGGAATTTGAAAAATCCATGGAAGGAATTTATTCCACTACGGTGAATCGCTCTACGCTGGACGAATGCGCCCTTGCCTATAAGCCCATGGAGGAAATCGTCAATAATGTACAGGATACGGTTGAAATCCTTGACGTGATCAAGCCGATCTACAATTTCAAAGCCGCAGAGTAACAGAATGCAAAAAAACGGTTTCCAGCGAAACCGTTTTTTTAATGGAAGAATTCCGCACGCCGGAGGGTACGGCTTCAGTCCGTGATCATTTTGTAAATGCTGTCCTGGCTGTGTCCTGCCGCTCTCAGCGGATCGACGATATCGTTTTTCAGATCCGGGATATACGCCTTTAACGCCTTGAAAGCGCCCTGGAGGGTATAATCGCCCAGATGGGCGGGGATCAGCACCGTTTCCCCGGTCTTGAAGCCGGTAAACCCGCCGGAGTAGTACTCTATTTTGCCTTCCCCCTCCGTAAAGATATAAATGTGGAACTTGCTTCCGTTCGCTTTTTCCAAAGTCTTGCCGTTCACGTTGTAAAGCTCGGCGGCAAAGAAACGGTTTGCAACGACGTAGGTTTTGCGGGAGGAGGCATCCAGTTCGACGGTCAGGCCAACGGCCTTTTCCTTTCTGCCGCTGGGCTCGAATTTGATGACTTCCAGGGCCTGCCGGACATGCAGAGCCCTCTTTTTCCCTTCGCTGTCCACCCGGTCGTAATCGTACACCCTGTAAGTAGTGTTGGAGCTTTGCTGTATCTCGGCCAGCACGATCCCCTCGCCTATGGCATGGACCACTCCCGCAGGGATGTTTACAACATCGCCGGCCCGGACCTCCACATACCGGAGGCAGCTTTCCAGGCGATTGTCTTTCAACGCTTCCTCAAAGCCTTCTCTGGTAACGCCGGGCGCAACTCCGTAAACCAGCTTTGCACCGGGTTTCGCATCCAGGATGTACCACATTTCGTTCTTGCCCAGTCCGCCTTCTTCATAGACAGCGGCGTATTCGTCGTCGGGATGGACCTGGACGGACAGCCTGTCATTGGCGTCAATGAGCTTGATCAGCAAAGGGAATTGTTCAATATGGGCATTGGAAAAACGGTCCCCGATTATTCTGGATTTCTGGATTTTCAAAAGCTCCGGCAGCGATTGTCCCTCAAAAGCTCCGTTCGCCACGATGCTGACGCCGTCCGGGTGGCAGGACAGGTCCCAGCTCTCGGCAACCTTTCCTTCCGGCAGCGTTCTGCCGAATTTCTCCAGGTTTCTGCCTCCCCAGAGATAGTTCTTGTATACGGGATTGAATTTAAGCGGGTAAAGCATTGCGATTCCTCACAGTCTGTTTTGTCGAGTCGGCTGGGTTCCTCCCGAACAGGTATTTTAAAGCTTTTGACAACTCTTTTTGTTAGTTGATCATATCACAGGTCCCAGTTGATATCAAGATACCGGATGGGCGGCGCAGACCGGGTAAATTACATAAGACGACGGCTTACTGGCAAAATATTAAAAAGTTGACAATAAGTCGTCTATTCCGTATAATTTAGCGTATGAAACTGTTTTCACGATAGAGGGTTAACATGCTAAAAAGGGCATTAACGGTCTACGACATCGCAAAAGAAGCAGAGGTATCCCCGGCAACCGTTTCCAGAGTATTGACCGGCAATGCGAATGTCAGTACTGAAAAAAAGGAAAGAATCCAGACCATCATCAACAAATACAATTTCAAACCCAATGCCATCGCCAGGAGCCTGATCAAAAAGGAGTCCATGATGATCGGCTTTATATTGCCCGATATCACCAACCCGTTCTTTGCCTCCGTCTTCCTGGAAGCCGAAAATTATGCGAAAGACCTGGGATATACCATTTTGCTGTGCAATTCCCTGAATGACAGCTATAAGAATATGACCAACATGGAGTCTCTCTATTTGAAGACCCTTGTCGAAAAGCAGGTGGACGGCATCATCCTCATGGGCGGCCGGATCAACGAGACCAAAACGATCAAGGAGCAGGCCGACGAAGTGAATGAAATCCTGGAACAGCTTCCGCTGGTCATGATCAATGGCAGAATGATCGGCGTGGATGGCTACAAAGTCTGTTCCGACGAAAAGGATGGGATATACCAGCTGGTGGATTACCTGTACCGCCTGGGCCATAGGAAATTTGGCTTTATCGGCGGTGTAAAGGGCATTACTTCCTCGGACATCAAAACCAAAACCCTCCTTTCCCTGGCGAAGGAATACGGGTTCACCTGCAAAAGCGAGTGGTTCATCCCCGGAAGCTTTTCCATCGAAAGCGGCGCCGAGTGCATGAACCGGCTGCTGCTGAACCGGGACCTGCCGACAGCTGTCCTGGCGGTAAACGACTTTGTCGCCGCCGGCGCGTTGAAAACGGCGGTAAAGAGAGGGTATAAAATACCCGGAGATCTTTCCATTACCGGATTTGACGATACCTATGTCGCCGATATCGTATCTCCGAGCATCACGTCGGTCAACCACAATGCGCAGGAGCTTGCAAAAGCCGCCGTGGATGTCATTGCCGGCCTGGCAAGCGGAAAAGCGGTGAAGAAGGACCAAACCGTAAAAACCATTATTTCAATCCGGGAATCCTGCTCCAAAATCCATCTGGACTAAGCTGTTCCGCCGGTCCTATTTCTGTTGAACTCTCCCCGCTGATTTATCCAAATTGTGCCATTTCACGGACCTGTCCGGACAGGGTCGTTCTTCTGTTTGGTCAATTTGTACAGAGCCTGCCTTCAAATATTCAAGTGTCCTGTGCAATACCGAGCAGGAGCGGATCATAGGGAAGCTGGCGGCGCGGCTGGCGAAAGCGGGGCTGGAAGGGATCCGCATCAGCGCACCGGAGGAGAACTCCATCGAGCAGACGATTAAGAGTTTTTCCTCCTATGATAATGATGTTAAAAGCAAGATCGGACAGCTCAATACCCATACTTATAACGGAAAATCGCGGAAGGAGCTGAAACAGCTGGCCGAAAGGCACGGTAAAAAGCTCTGGATGTCCGAAGTCTCCCTGGGAGGGACGGAGGAGCACAACCATGAAGACATGACCGGCGCATTGGAGTTGGCCCGGAGGATCGTTGATGACATCAACGGAATGGAAACTGCTATGAATGCCGCGCCAATCTGGACGAAGATGAAATGGGAAGATTTTTGACGAATTCCTTCGACGATTGTCCATACTTTCAATTCGATGACGAATACGGGACTGTAAGAAAGCAAATGTGATAGTATAAACCACAGTGGGCTATAGCCGGCCCAACAGGGCTTTAATCACTTCGTCAAAGGGTTTTGAGCCGATCTGGTCCAGGAGCTTTTCAAGCTCCGTTTTTTTCTTCAGGGAGCCGGTCAGTACAACCTCTACCGTCTGGTCCCGGTCCACCAGGACTGAGGTTACCTCCAGGACCCCCGTCAGCATTGCGCCGATGATAATCGCCTGTGCAGGATCGATGCCGGCCGGTTTTCCGTTCCGGCCCGCCGGGGAGGAGGCATCCGCGTTCAGCCTGGTCAGTATTTCTTTGAGAGATTTGCCTAGATCCGGTGAAGACACAGGATATCCCCCTTACAGCGCATTGATCAAGCGAGAGGGATGACCGTGCCGGTCTCTTCACCTGGCCCGGCGATCAGGCCGGAGGCGAGCAGAATGAACAGAAGCGCGGTAATAACAAGCAATATATCATGCTTTTCATTTTCGGACAATCTCATGATATATCCTCACTTCATTTGCCCCGTAGCAGGATCCCATTAATAGTATATTTTAGCAGTCGTTAATTGTGCTTCCGCCGATTTGGAGGAGGGTGAGACGAAACATTACAGCCTGCCTGCGATGGAACCGAATCCGGCCTTGAGCCCTGCCCGCCCGTCAACCCGCAGAAGTTTACGCAATAATATCGGACGGAGCAGGAAATAATTAGTTCTAAAGGGATGCATAAAAAAGATCGATAGTTTTTATGTGAACTTATATCAAGAATTAGTATATGGCAGGAAGCGAGGTTCTGAAATGTTTGATGTAGCAGCCCTGGGGGAGCTTTTAATCGACTTTACGCCGGCAGGAAAATCGGCGGCCGGCAACGCCCTGTTTGAGCGGAATCCCGGCGGAGGGCCGCCCAATCTTCTCACCGCCCTCGCCAGGCTGGGCGGGAAAGGCGCTTTCATCGGCAAGGTGGGCAGCAGAGATCAGTTCGGACGGTATCTGCAGGAAGTCCTGACCGATAACGGAATTGATGCGGCCGGATTGCGCTTTTCAGACGACGTCAATACGACGCTGGCGTTTGTTCATCTCGACGACCGGGGCGACAGGAGCTTCAGCTTTTACAGGAATCCCGGCGCGGATATGATGCTGCGGGAGGAAGAGGTGGACCTGGGGATTATCGACGCCGCCAGGATCTTTCACTTCAGCTCCCTGTCCCTGACCGCGGAACCCGTAAGGAGTACCACCAAGAAAATATTGGAGTATGCGCGGAAGAGCGGAAAAATTATCTCTTACGACCCGAACTGGAGACCCCCGCTGTGGGCGAGCGACGCGGCGGCGAAGGAGTGGATGGAGTACGGCCTGCAGTACGCGGATATTTTGAAAATATCCGAAACGGAGCTGGAGTTCCTGACGGGGGAAACGGAGCTGGAACCCGGCAGCAGGATATTTTATGACCGCGGGATCAAGCTCGTGATCATCACCCTGGGACCGAAGGGCTGTTATTACCGGTGCGGGGCGGGTACGGGACACCTTCCTACCTATAATACGAAGGTCGTCGATACAACAGGCTCCGGGGATGCCTTCCTGGGCGGCCTCTTGTATCATATCAGCAGGCTGGAGGGCGGCCTAGAGGAGCTGACCAAAGAAAAGATCGAAGCCATCCTTGATTTTTCCAATGCCGTCGGCGCCCTTTGCGCGACAAAAAGGGGAGGCGTTCCTGCAATGCCGGAGCTGAGGGAAATAACGGATTGTATGAGAAATGTACCCAAACTCGTTATAAAATAAGAAACCGACCTCCCAAAATGACGTTCTATCAGAAGGGCGTCATTTTTTACTTATGGGGCTAGTGTCATCATCTTGCCTCAAATACGGTGCATTTTGCACAGGCAAATTGCACTAGTGAGAGGGGCTCGATGCCTTGAGATTTTGCTTTCTCAGAAACGCAATTTTGTTCAAAAATAAATACTTCAACATCGGAATTTTCTGCAAACGTCCTAAAATAAAGGCGTGGAGAAGGGCGTAATCAAAAGTTATGCCTTGCATCAAAAGTCATTATTGTATAAAAATTGAGTTCAATATAAGCTAATTTTAGAGATCATGCATCAAAAATGATTATAGCAGGGCAAATGCAACTACATTCCGGAACCGATAAAAAAGGAGATTATCCCATGTCAGACCCTATGATTTCCGCCGTGGCGGGTGCCAGTGCAGTACTTGATCCCAGAGAAAGAAAAAACAAAAGAATCAAAGCCTATATCCGGAACAACTGGATGCTTTATTTGTTCTTTCTTCCGCCCCTGGCCTATTTCATCCTCTTCAAATATGCGCCGATGTACGGAATCCTGATTGCGTTCAAGGATTACAATATCTTCCAGACGGTGTGGGACAGCCCGTGGAACAATTTCGCCACCTTCAAGGAAATCTTCTCCATGCCGGATTTCTGGAACGCGCTTAAAAACACCTTTGTGCTCAATGCCCTCGATCTGATTATCGGGTTTCCCGCTCCGATCATTCTCGCCATCATATTGAGCGAAGTATACGTAGCGTGGTTTAAAAAGGTATCCCAAACCGTTCTGTACCTGCCGCATTTCCTTTCCTGGGTCATCATCGGCAGTATCTCGCTCCAGCTTTTCGCCCCGGAATCCGGACTGTTCAATCTCGCCCTCATGAAGCTGGGCTTTCCGGCCGTTCCGTTTCTGACGGACAAGTGGGTATGGCTTGGAACGTACGTGTTCCTGGGATTGTGGCAGAGCATAGGCTGGAATATGATTCTTTATCTGGCCGCCATTGCGGGCATTAATCCGGAGCTGTACGAGGCCGCCGTCATCGACGGAGCAGGAAGGCTTCGAAAAATCTGGCACATCACGCTTCCGGGCATCAAGCCAACCGTTGTTATCATGCTGATCCTAGCTATCGGTAAAATTTCGGCGATCGGTTTCGACAGGCCTTATACCGTCGGAAACTCCCTGGTTATGGAGTTTTCCGATGTAATCAGCACCTTTGTATATCGAATCGGTATCCAGAACTTCCAGTACTCGATCGCAACTGCTGTGGGCCTGTTCCAGTCGGTCATAGGAATGATCTTCCTGCTGGTAACGAACTACATTTCGGAAAGACTTGGGGAGCAGGGAATCTGGTAATCACCTGATAATGGAGGATTTTAAAAATGGTAACGAATGTTAAGGACAGAACTTTTAACGGAATAATGATCGCAATCATCACTTTCGTCTCGATATTATGTATCATTCCAATGGTATACCTGGTCGCCGTTTCTTTGAGCTCAAGCGGTGCGGTCATAGCCAGAAAGGTTTTCCTGTGGCCGGTAGAATTTAATTTTGGTGCGTATGAGGCCGTATTCAACGACAGGGCTATATTCAATTCCATGATATTTACCATATGGCTTACGGTGCTGTGCGCCATCTGCAGCATCCTGATCACAATTCTTGCGGCGTATCCCCTTACCAAGAAGCATCTGAAAGGCAGGAATTTCTTTCTGGTGCTGATCGTCATCACCATGTACTTTGGCGGCGGAACAATACCGGAATACCTTTTGGTTCGGAGCCTCAACCTGGTCGATAAATTCTGGTCGCTGATGCTGCCCTATATGCTCAGCGCATTCAACCTGATCATCCTGAAGACCTTTTTCTCCGGTTTGCCCGAAAGCCTGGAAGAGTCGGCTTTCCTGGACGGCGCATCCTATTTTACGATCCTGTTTAAAATCGTGCTTCCGCTTTCCATGCCGGCCATCGCCACCATTACGCTGTTTTACGCGGTCGGCCGCTGGAACGGCTTCCAGGATGCGCTGATGTTCATCAGCAGGCCGGAGCTGTACCCGCTTCAATTAAAGCTGTACATGCTGGTTTATAACAACCAGATGTCGGAGGTGGCCATTGTGGAGGGCTCCTCCACCGGCGGCCTTGCGCCGGAGAATTTGAAGGCCGCGGCGGTCATGTTCGCCACGGTCCCGATCCTTCTTGTGTACCCCTGGCTGCAGCGGTATTTCATCTCCGGTGTTACCATAGGCGCCATCAAGGGATAATTATCAATCCGTATATAATAGTGATCCGCAGGGATATTGCCGGGCGTTTGTTTATACTGAATGAAACAAGGGGAGGTGTAGGAATTTATTATAAAGGATTCCCGGCAGGTTCAGAGAGATCACTTGATTATATAATGCACAAATGGTTGGATCCCATAATATTGAAATAGGAGGTTGTGTATGAAAAAGCTTATTTCTCTTGTCTTATGCGTATTCGTTTTATTATCCTTCGTGGTTTCGGCATCGGGTATCGCCGTTGTTGAAATCAAGGGCCTGAAAGCGGACAAATCCAGTTTGTCGCTGAATCCCGGCAGCTCCTACAAGCTCACGATCACCTTCAGCCCGGCCAATACCACACAGAAACTGTTGGTTTTCACAACCAGCAATGCAAACGTTGCAACCATTGACACAGACGGCAATATCACTGCTATCGGCGCAGGCAAAGCCACTATTACCGTTGCGAGCAAGAGCAAGGGCACCGTATCGACAAAGATTACGGTAACCGTTGTCAAGCCGAAGCCCGTCGTTCTCAGAGTAGAGGTATATGACAGGGGTAATGCCGGCGGCACTCCTCCCGACAATAACTATTGGACAAAATGGATCCAGGCCAATTATGGCGATAAGAACAACGTAACCCTGAAATTTGAAACCAGCCCGAGATTCGACAACAATGCGAAGCTCCAGATGTGGATGGCAGCCGGAACCGCTCCGGACATCTGCTATTCCAACGAGATCGATCCCGTAAGCAATTTCCACAATAACGGCGGTCTTGCCGATCTGAACGCGTCTTTGGATAAATACGGCGCCCGGTTGAAGGAATTCCTGGGAGACTACCTGTTAACCAAAGGTGTGGATTCCAAGACCGGAGAACGGTATCTGCTGCGTGCAAAAAAAGCTATTGATGCAAGGCAAGGCACCTGGATCCGGAAGGACTGGTTGGATAAGCTCGGTCAGCCGCTGCCCACGACAAGGGACGAGTGGTACAACGACATGAAGCTGTTCAAGGAAAAGAATCCAGACAACATGGGCAAGGTGGTTCCCTTCTGCATCAATACCGATGTAGGTTGGAGAGCCCAGACCCTTATTGAATCCTTTAAGACGGATAAATCCGATATGACGCGCTACATCACCAACAACCGGTGGATGCAAATCTTTGCTCCGGGTGTCAAGGATGCGATCAAGTTCATGAACAAAATGTACAATGAGGGCCTGATCAGCAAGGAGTTCCCGCTGGATACCCAGGACGCCATCTGGACGGCCGATGTCATAAGCGGATTTGGTGGCTCCATTATTCACAATTACGATTTCGCGCTCCGGTCCCCCTCCCCCGGCCTGATTGTAAATCTTCAGGCAAGAAGACCCGATGCGCAGTTTGTTCCCTGTGATCCGTTCAAGGACAAGGACGGTCAGTATTCAAAGGAAATCGATGACGTTGCCGGTATCCAGATTTTTGTTCCTAAGACCAGCAAGGATAAAACGGACGAGGTTATCAAATACCTGAACTGGATGGCTGATCCGGAAGTGCTGTTCTTCCTGCAGTACGGCGAAGAAGGCAAGAATTACACGATGAATAACGGCATTCCCCAGGTTGTCGCAGCCAAGGGAGAAACAATTCAGAATTCTGCCAACAATATCGACTATACCATGATTGTAAACGGCGTTATGGGCACAACAAAGGCGGATACAATCAAGAGGAATTCACTGGCATATTCGGGCACTATGCAGACGCTTTACATACAGGCGTTTAATTACTCCGTCAATGACGGGTACATCAATCCCGCATCCAAAATAAATGAAACGACCACTGCCGACGGCAAGTATGGAAGCACTGTAACCATCAAGGCAAATGAAGTTTACGCAAGGACCATTACCTGCAAGCCTGAAGAGTTCGAATCCGTATGGACCCAGCAGACCAATGCCCTGCTGAGAGCCGGCGCGGGCGACATGATGACTGAAAGGAAAGCCCTGTGGAAGAAGCTTCACCCCGAGGCAAAATAAGCTCCTCCATGATTGACCTCATAGATAGAACCTGAAGTTGAAAAACGAAGGACGAAAGTCCTTCGTTTTTCAAATCAATCCGGTTTAAATGTGTTATTATTATAGTAGTATTGATTTTGTTCTCGCGAAGGGATGGTTATGAAAAATCAGTCGTTGTTTTTCAAATTATTCTTTGTTCTGATCCTTTTTATCACTATCCCTGTCATTTCCGTAGCAAGCCTGATCAGCTATGAGATGACAAGGTATTCCGAGGACATCATCGGCAAATCCGCCATCAGCAAGCTGAAAACGGCGGATAAGCTGACGGAACTGACTTCTGCCAATTTCACCCAGCGGGCCCTTGAGATGACAAGGGGATCGTCCTTGACGGATTTGAACGGGATGAGCCGGTTCGATGAGGTCTTTTCCAGCCCCGACGCCATCATGAAGCTCTACGACGTGCAGACCGAGCTCGGGGATCTGGCGAACTCCAACGCTTCTCTTCATTCCGTGTATCTTTACATCGAAGGCGCGGATTATATTATGACCTCCAACCGGGGCACCCAGGATATCGAACAGTTTGCGGATACAGGCTGGATGGCGTATTACGAGCGCCTGAAGAAAACACAGACCGGGTCCAACTGGATGTCCACCAGGACGGTCCGGTATACGAGGGATTCCACCGGGGAGCTGGGCGCATCCAACAAGGTAATCACCTTCTTTTACAATTTTACGCCTTATACCACGACCGTAAAGGGCGTATTGGTTTTCAACATCTACGAACCGTCCATGCGGGATATCATTAATAACGACAGCACTTTAAAAGACGGCCATATAAGGATCGTCAATACGAGCGGCTATATCATATCCGATATAGAAGAGGGTAAGGTCGGCACAAATATCAACAGCCAGCCCTATTTTCAGAAGATCAAGGAGAATACCTCCAACGAAGGGTACCTGATTACGACGGACCAGAATGAAAGATTGCTGATCTCGTACTATAAATCCGATTTCAACAACTGGATCTACCTCGGCATCTTCCGGGCCAACGCACTAATGGAGAAGATAAACACCCTGCGGTCCTATACCATCTTTATCTGCCTGGTGCTTATCCTGGTGGGCGTCCTGATTTCCTATTTCGCCTCCAAAAAGATATACAATCCCCTGAAGAACCTTCTCCAGGATATTCAGCAGAAGAGGGGGATCGACATCCGGAGCAACGACAGCGACATGGCCATATTGTCCAAGGCTTACGACAATCTGCTGCGGGACCGGGACAGGCTGTCTTCCATCATTGAGCACAAGGACAGCAATAAAAACATCTATCTGACCAGCCTGCTCAAAGGAGAGAACGGAGGCTACTTCGACAAGGAGCTGACGGGCATCGATTTCAGCTTCAGCAGCTATATCTGCGCCGTTATCCAGATCGACCGGTACAAGGAATTCGAGAAGGCCTATACGAAGGAACAGCAGGATTACATGAGGATGTTCATCCTGAAGATTTCGGAAGAGCTGCTCAACGCCGATCTGAAATGCGCCGGCATGGTCTATGAGAAGAGAAAAATCGCCCTGATCGTCAATTATAAAAATTATAACGAAGTCGGCGTGAAAAAGGTGCTGGAAGGGGTCTTTGTCCAGATTCAGAATGAAACCGGCAAGATCATGGACTATACGGTTTCCGTCGGAGTCGGCAATTGCCAGGAATCCGCGGAGGGGATCGGCGAGTCCTTCGACCGGGCGCTGGAGGCCCTGCGCCACAAGCTGATCAACGGGTACGGAAGCATCAATTTCTGGGACGACGCCAGCGATGAAAATTTCGCTTATTATTATCCCTTTGTTCATGAGAAATACATCTTCAACATCCTGAACGCGGGGATAAAGGATAAGCTGGCGGATGTAATCACGGAGCTTGTACAGGAAATCAAGGACAACCGGGATCTGCATTACGACAATGTCATCCAGATTTTCAACCAGTTGATCGGCAATACGGTCAAGTACCTGTTGGACGCTCATTACAATGTCAGCATGATTTTCGGAAACAATTACAATATCTATAACGCGCTCTCCTCCAAGGAAACCCTGGACGAGGTGAAGGAATGGCTCATATCCGTGTATACTCAGATAGCAGATTACCTCGCCAAATCGCGGAATCCGTCCAAAAACCACTTTGAACGCGCTTTGGAGTACATCCACGAAAATTACAAAAGAGAGATCGATATCAATAGCGTGGCCGAGTATGCCGGCGTCAGCTATTCCCATCTCCGGAAGATTTTCCGGGATGAGGCGGGAGAAAACATCGTCAATTATATCAATAATCTCCGGATCAATGAGTCCAAACGCCTGCTGTGCAGCACGGACCAGACGATCCGGGAAATCTCCGCAGCGCTGGGCTATAACAGCGACCAGAGCTTCGTACGGTTCTTCAAGAAATATGAGGGCATCACGCCCGGAGAATTCCGTTATTCCGGCAAATCCGGCGAAACCGGGGCCCGGGATGTTTCCGGCCAATAGGGCGGCTGCTGGGCGGGCCGGATAAGACAATGAAAAACAGTGAGGAAAATGATGAAAAGAACCATAGAAGATAGAAAAGAGCAAACCATTGACCGGTGTTGGCTCCGATATAACAGATTGTCGAACGCCGGTCTGATCGAGGAATATAAAAAGTGGTGCGCCGGCATCGTCCTGCAGGAGGATTCGCCGGTGTGCCTGAATGCGCTGGAGGAGCTGAAAAAAGGAATCTGGGGGATGCTTGGAATCCGGCCCCGGGTAACGCGTTCCGCTTTGCAGGGCGCCCACATCCTGCTGGGAACTCTGGAAGGGAATCCTTCCCTCCCTGCTTTGCTGGGAATGGACCCGAAAGCTTCCGTAGGGGAGGACGGCTTTGCAATCCGGTTCGTCGGGACAGCGAACAGGAAGATCCTGGTGGTTGCCGGCCGGAACGGCAAAGGCCTGCTGTACGGCGTATTCTGTCTGTTGAGGGCCATGCAGACCCAGACGGAACCGGGGGACCTGCCGAGAACGGAAGGTCCGGCGAATAAGCTCCGGATGGTCAACCACTGGGATAACATGGACGGAAGCGTCGAAAGGGGATATGCGGGCCGGTCCCTCTTTTTCAGCGGCAACAAGCTCCTCCGGAACCACGGCAGGATACGGGAATATGCCAGGCTCCTGGCGTCGGTGGGCATCAACGGCGTCGTGATCAACAATGTCAATGTTCATAAATTCGAAACCCGGCTGATCTCCGGCGAATTCCTGGGGCCGGTTTCGAAGCTGGCGGACGTGTTCCGCCCTTATGGAATAAGGCTTTTCCTCAGCGCCAATTATGCCAGTCCCATGGAACTGGGCGGACTGGCCACGGCGGACCCGCTGGACGAGGGGGTCTGGCAGTGGTGGAAGGACAAGGCGGCGGAGATTTACCAGGCCATACCGGATTTCGGCGGCTTTTTGATCAAAGCCGATTCCGAATTCCGGCCGGGGCCGTTCACCTACGGCCGCAGCCATGCGGACGGCGCCAATATGCTGGCCGAAGCGCTGGCGGACCACGGCGGGCTCGTCATCTGGAGGTGCTTTGTTTACAATTGCCTCCAGGATTGGCGGGACCGCGCGGTGGACAGGGCGAAGGCCGCGTATGGCAATTTCATGCCGCTGGACGGCCGGTTCCGGGACAATGTGCTGCTGCAGATCAAGAACGGACCCATGGATTTCCAGGTCCGCGAACCGGTGTCCCCGTTGATCGGGGGCCTGCGGAAGACCAACTTTACCCTGGAACTCCAGATCACGCAGGAATATACGGGACAGCAAAAGCACCTGTGCTATCTGGTCCCCATGTGGAAGGAAGTCCTGGATTTCGACACCTTTGCACGGGGGAAAGGGTCCACGGTTAAGGAGATCGTCAGCGGGCGGGTCTTCCGGAACGAGCCCGGTGGGTTCGCCGCTGTGGTCAATGTGGGCAACGACCCGAACTGGACCGGCTTTCAGTTGGCCCAGGCGAATTTGTACGGTTACGGCCGGCTGGCGTGGGATCCCTGTCTGCCGGCGGAGCAAATAACGGACGAGTGGGTCCGGATGACCTTTTCAAACGATCAGGCGGTCACGGACACTATATCCGGAATGCTGCTGGAGTCCTGGAGAATTTACGAAAATTACAACGCGCCCCTTGGAATCGGCTGGATGGTGAACCCGAACCATCATTTCGGTCCCAATGTGGACGGCTACGAATACGCCAAATGGGGGACCTACCACCGGGCGGACAGCAAAGGCATCGGCGTGGACCGGTCTGTCGCGTCGGGAACCGGTTTCGCGGGGCAGTATCACAAAGAAGTGGCGCAGGCCTATGAAAAGATTGAAACCTGCCCGGAAGAGCTTCTCCTGTTCTTTCACCGGGTACCCTACGACTACGTGCTGAAATCGGGCGAAACGCTGATCCAGCATATATACAACACCCACTTCGAAGGAGTGGAGCAGGTTCAGAGCTTCATCGACAGGTGGCTCGGCTTGAAGGGACAGGTGGACGGCGCCCTTTTCGAGCATGTGCTGGAAAGGCTGGAAGGACAGCTGGAGCATGCGAAGGAATGGAGAGACGTGATCAATTCCTATTTTTACCGGAAAACCGGCATCGAGGACCGGAAGGGCAGGAAGATTTATTAAAGTGAGCGGTGAAGGAGAAGCGAATGAAACCCATTGAATTGCGGCTTCCTCGTCTGATCAGCGACGGAATGGTGCTGCAAAGGGAACGGGAAGTGAATATTTGGGGCTGGGCTATTCCCGGGGCTTCGGTGACCGTGCATTTTCTGGGTTCCGTTTATCGGACCGGGGCCGGGGAGGATGGCAGGTGGAAGGCAAAGCTGCCTCCTATGAAAGCCGGAGGCCCGTATTCCATGAAAATCGAGTCTTGCGGAAAAGGCATTACGGTAAACGACATCCTGATCGGCGAGGTTTGGGTCTGCTCGGGACAGTCCAACATGGTACTGCCCATGTACCGGGTCTGCGAGCGCTACGCGGAGGAGATCACCCTGTCCTACAACCTGTCCATCCGGCTTTTCATCGTCCCCGACCGGTGGGACTTCAACGAGGCCTGGGAGGACCTGGAATCCGGGCGGTGGGAGTCGCCGAACCCGGAGAGCATTCTGCACTTTCCCGCCACGGGATATTTTTTTGCAAAGGCTTTGTTTGAACGGTATCATGTGCCGATAGGCTATATAAATGCAAGCGTGGGCGGCTCGCCCATCGAGGCGTGGCTGAGCGGGGATTCCCTGGAAAGCTTCCCGCAATACAAGGAAATCGCCTGCCGGTACAAGGATGAGCGCTATGTAGAACAGGTCAGGCAGGAAGACGAGGAAGCCAGTAACAGATGGCATGACTATATATGCCGGATGGACCGGGGGCTGTCGGAAAGAGGGAACGAATGGTACCTAGAGGAGTATGACGATTCGGACTGGCCCTCCATGAACCTGCCTGCTTTTTGGGCGGAGAAGGG
This sequence comes from Bacillota bacterium, assembly GCA_023411575.1. Taxonomy (GTDB): domain Bacteria; phylum Bacillota; class Clostridia; order Acetivibrionales; family DTU013; genus UBA1305. The sequence continues at coordinate 20,346 of JAEYOP010000049.1, forward strand.
GCTCGGGCCCTTGAACGGCGTGGTCTGGTTCCGGAAGGAGTTCCGGGTCGGTCCCGAAATGGCGGGGGAGCCCGCGAAACTGCTGATGGGCAGGATTGTGGACAGCGATACAGTTTACGTAAACGGGCTGCTGGTCGGAACCACCGGTTACCAATACCCGCCCAGGCGGTATGCCATTCCCGGGAATGTGCTGAAGGCGGGCAGGAACGTCATTGTCGCCAGGGTGGTCAACACTTCCGGCAAAGGCGGCTTTGCGCCGGGAAAACCCTATAAGATCCTGGCAGGAGACCGGGAGGTGGATTTGTCGGGCGAATGGCGGTATTGCGTGGGAGCCGCTGCGGAACCGCTACGGGAAGCGACCTTCTTCCAGTACATGCCCTCGGGCTTGTTCAACGGTATGCTTTCTCCCCTTCTAAAGTATACGATCCGGGGTGTCAACTGGTACCAGGGGGAGTCCAATACGTCCAGGCCTTCGGATTACCGGCTGCTGCTGGCGGAATTGATCCGGGACTGGCGGGAAAAACGGAAGCAGGGGGAGCTGCCGTTTCTGTATGTGCAGCTGCCCAATTACCTGGAAGAGGACGACAGCCCGGCCAAAAGCGGCTGGCCTGAAATCCGGGAGGCCCAGCGCAGGACCCTGTCCGTTCCGAATACCGGAATGGCCGTCGCCATTGACGCGGGGGAATGGAATGACCTGCATCCCCTGAACAAGAAGGAGATCGGAAGCCGGCTGGCGTTGCTTGCCCGGAAGATCGCCTACGGGGAGGATATCGTGTGCTCGGGTCCCCTTTTGAGATCCGTTACCCTCCAAGGGACAAGAGCGGTTATCGAATTTGAGAAAGGAAGCGGAACCCTGGTCGCAAAAGGGGACGGGGAATTGAGGTGCTTTGAAATAGCAGGAGAGGACGGCGTATTTGTCCGGGCCAAAGCCGCTATTGAAGAGAACAAGGTCGTGGTATGGAGCGACGGAATCGACCGGCCTTCGGCGGTTCGCTACGCGTGGGTGGACAACCCGGAGGGGGCCAACCTGTACAACCGGGAAGGACTGCCGGCATCGCCTTTCCGGGCGGAAATCACGCCGGCCGCGCCGGCTTCTATTTCCTCAGCAGAGCAGAGGGAGGCAGTCCTGTAAGCTGTTTGAACAGCTTGCTGAAATAAAAGATGTCGTCAAAGCCGCAAATCAATGCGGTGTCGGTTACGGAATACCCTTTGGTGGACAGAAGATCAAAAGCCTTGTTGATCCGGATCCGGTTCAGGAATTCCTTGATGGTGTAGCCCGTCACATGCCGGAATTTCGCGCTGAGATAAGCCGGATGGAGATTGACCAGCCCGGCAAGCTCCGTGACCAGGAGCTTTTCGGAAAAATGGCACAGAATATAATTTTTTACCTTTTCTATTTTGGGGTCCGGGACCTGCGGCGTGCTGTCGCCGGAAGCGAGGATGAGAAGCCGATGCAGGATGACCATGAAAAGGCCCCTTGCCTTGAGCATATAGCCCGTTCCCTTTTCCAGCCACAAATGATTGAACTGCCTGTACAGGGCCAGCAGTTCGCTGTCCGTGCCGACCGCAAATTTCTGCGGGAAGGGGAGCTCCTGAAATGCTCCCTCCGCGTATTGGTAATCAAAATTGAAAGCATAGCAATGAATCGGGTCGACAGGGTTCGTGGCGGCTTTTCGCAGGGAGCCCTTCGGAATATAGATGATATCGCCCTGCTTCAGATGGATGTCCGTGCCGTTTACCGTATAGGTCGCTTCCCCGTCAACCAGATAAGTCAGGTCGTTGTACGGTATGGTGAATTCGCCGATGGACCAGGAAGGCATGTCCTTCCGCTCGATAAAGTATCGGATGGAGGGGATCAGTTGATCGTAGCTGTTAGTCATCCTTGTATCCTTTACCTGCTGAACTAATATAGGTTGCTTACCCTTAAATTATTACAAACCACCTTATGTTTGTATATAGATTATATATCATTATTCCATTACAATAAAGGCATAAAATAGTATAAAGAGGAGATTGTATGAAGTACGAGTTGGATTTGCGGAAATTCTGGGAGGAAAATGACACTGGCTTTTCACCGTTTGACACGACCAAAGCGCGCGTCCCTATCGATTTGCCCTTCGACGACCATTATCTGCTGGAGTTCATGGCGGCCGACTCGACCGTACGATATTTCAAGGACCGCGACTACCGGCTGGGTCTGCACCGGAAATGCAACGATCTCATGGAAAAGGAGATCGGGCTCCGCTTTTTCCATGAAACGGAGGACATGGTCCTCCAGCCGAACCGATTCGAAGTAATCATGGGCGCCCACTGGGAAATGGCCGAAGGCGGGACTCCCTGGCTGGAATCCACGGTGGAGACCATCGAGGACGTTCAGGAACTGATCAAAAAAGCGGAAAAGCTGGATATGAAGAAAGCGGCCTTCCCGGAGGGCTGGTTCGAGGAAAAGGAAGCCTTCGAAAAAACTTCGGGGAAAAAGATGAGGCTCGGAGGCCAGGGACACAGGGGCCCCGCCACCATGGCTACCAGCATACTGGGCACCACCAATACCTGCATGTTCATTATGGATGAACCGGAGGTCATGAAGGAGTTCTTTGTCCTTCTGACGGAAAAAATGGTGGAATACCATAAAGCCCTCATGGAAGCCACCGGGAATACGGTCGGGAAAAAGTACTGGATCACGGACGACAACTGCTATCTGTTCCCTCCGAAGCAGTATCTGGAATTCTGCGCGCCGTTCCTCGCCAGGGTGTTCGCGGAATTCGCCCCGAACCCCGGGGATGAGCGCTACCAGCATTCCGACAGCGCCATGGGCCACTTGATGGGAATCCTCAACGACGTGGGCGTGAATTCCACCAATTTCGGTCCGACGATCCATCCCCTTGAGATCCGCAAAGCCATGCCCAAAGCGGTGATCAACGGACAGATGCCTCCGTTCCTGCTGAGGAACGGCACCCCGGAGGAAATCATCGAAACCGTGAGACGGGATATCGACTCCGTGGGCAGGGACGGCGGACTCGTGGAGAAAACGGCGGGCAGCATTGCCGGCGGAACCCCTCTTGAGAACGTCCGGATTTATATGTGGGCAGTGGACAAATACGGAAGATACCGATAAATAAGAAAAGAAACAGGGGGGCAAGTACTTTGCCCCCCTGTTTTTGACTCTGGTTATGCTACTGTATTTTGATAAAATTCCTTTTCATTGAATTGCTTCAACTCGGAGAAAAAGGCGTCAATGTTTTCTGCCGGTGTTCCCGGAGGAACGTCGCAGCCGGAGGAAAGGACATAATTTTTGTAAGCGGCGGTTTTCGCCAGCAGGTTCCGGACTTTTTCCCTCATTTCCTCCACAGTGCCGTTCTTAAAAGTACCCGCCGGGTCGATATTGCCGAAGGCGAGCCTTCCCCAGGGGATCTGGGGCAATATGTCCGTCATATCCACCGCGTTGCCGAAGTGGAAAGCCATGGCTCCGGTAGAAAGCATGGATGGAACGAGATTCTTCGTATTTCCGCAGTTATGCAGAATAACGATAAAATGGTCGTCCTGTACGGCATCAACGATCCGCTTGACATACTGCGAGGAGAACTCGGCGCACTGCTGCGGGGAAAGCAGGCCTGCCGCGGGTTCCGCGATGATGATCCCGTTTGCTCCGGCATTTTTGAACGCCTTTGCGTATTCGGCCAGGAAGGCGGTTGCCTTTTCCAGCACCAGATGGACCGTTTCGGGCTCGTCGAACAGGGTTATCATGATTTCGGTCATGTCAAACAGTCTTCCGGCCAGGGAAAAGGGTCCGATCTCTCCGCCGAATACGGGCCGGTCCTCTATGGAGCTTGCCGCCAGCTCCGCCGCTTTCAGGTAAACGGATGTGCGCCCTTCTCCCATCCTGGGAATCCGAAGCGCAACAGCCGCCGCTTCTTCTTCTATGATCCTGGAAACGACGGTGGGAACGTCTTCCGTGGAGTATTTCACCGGGCTGCCGAAGGCCTCCGCCTCCACCGAAAGGTCCATGATGGTGACCGCCGCGATCGACGGATAGCGATCCGCCAGCGCTTTTATGCATTCGAACTGGTTCTCGCCGTTCCGGATGACGTCCAGTACATTTTTTTGGATCAGCTTCAGGCCCGGGTAGGTCATAATGGGCATGGCCAGCCTTTCGCCGCTGTTGGATAGTTCACGGATCCATTTTTTCATGTCTCTTTTCATTGTACCAATTCCCTTTGTCCATATTTTTCACTTCTATTTTCATGATACAGCGTTTAAAATAAGAGATATATTATTTAATTAAGAAGAATTGTACTTTTTTATGAGGATGGGGAAGCTGGCGCAGGATATTAATTTACTACAAAAAACATAAAAAAAATCCAATACCCTTTCCGCAAAAAGATAGTATGATGGAAGAGTAAGAGTGAAAGAGCGCGAGATGGAATTAAAACGATTACAAACCGAGCTGGGCTTTGATCTGGGCAGGGCAAAGAAAAACATCGATATTTACAGTTCTTCCGTCGGAGTGGACAGCCTGGTGATCGATTCCACCGGAAGTCTGCTTTACCACGCCCGCGGAAAGACCATGTGCGGCTTCTGCCAGAAGGTGCAGGCAGTCGGCGGGTCCGCCCAGGGCTGTTCCGGCGTCCATCTGTACGGGAGCTACCAGGCGGAGCGGTTCGGCGGCAAATACGTTTTTTTCTGTCCTCTCGGGCTTGTACACTGGGCATCGCCTATCACCGCCGGAGGCATCATGAAGGGGGCGGTGCTTGGAGGACCGGTCCTGATGGTAGAACCGGACGAATTCCTGTTTGACGAACTGTTGTCGGACAACCCGATGAGCGGATGCGAGGTTCAGGACCTGAAGGAATCGATTAAGGAAATCCCCGTGATCCAGCCGGATGTGGTGAACAGCCTGTCCGAGCTGTTGAGCATGGTGGCGGCGAATATTTCCGCAGAAGCGCCCCAGCCGTACCAGGAGGATATCGACCACCAGGAGCAGCAGGCTGAGATCTCGGAATACATCCAGTATATAAAGACCATGGGGGGGGAATGCAGTGAAATAGAGAGCTACCCTTTTGAAAAGGAAAAGGAACTGCTTTCCCGCATCCAGGTGGGGGACAAGGCCGAATCCCAGAGGGTTTTGAATGAGATACTGGGTCACGTGTTTTTTGCAACGGGCGGCAACTTTGAGATCATCAAGGCAAGGGTTCTGGAGCTGATCGTACTGCTGTCCAGGGCGGCGCTCAGCGGCGGCGCGGATGTGGAACAAATTTTCGGCCTGAATTACAAATACCTGTCGCAGATCCATGACTTCCGGACGGTGGAAGAGCTCGCCTCCTGGCTTTCCGGCATTATGAACCGCTTTACCGACTGTGTGTTCAATCTGGTGGATGTGAAGCATATAGATGTGATTTATAAGGCCATGGATTACATCAAACGGAATTATAAGAAGAAAATCACGCTGGAGGAGGTCGCATCCCATGTGTACCTGAGTCCGTCCTACTTCTGCCTGGTTTTCAAAAAGGAATTGAAATGCAATTTTAAAACCTATGTGAACCGGATCCGGATTGAAATGAGCAAGAAGCTGCTCCTGGACAATTCCATTCCGCTGACGGATATCGCAAGCGATGTGGGCTTCGAGGACCAGAGCTATTTTACAAAGGTCTTCCGGAGCCTCACGGGAACCAGCCCCGGGAAATACAGGGAAAAGGGCGGACAGGTAATAGCGGGGAGTTCGTATTGAAATGAATTTAAATAAAATAGCAACCAATAAAAATGGGAACGATCGATCAGGAGGATGAATTATGAGTATTACAAGCGCAATTTCCGAAAATCTCCAGCAGGGTAAGGCGAAAGCGGTGAAAGAGCTGGTCCAGCAGGCAATCGACGAGGGCATGGACGTAAAGGTGATTCTGGAAGAGGGCCTTCTGGCAGGCATGTCCATCATCGGGGCAAAATTCAGGAATAACGAAGTGTATGTTCCGGACGTCCTTATCGCGGCAAGAGCCATGAACGCCGGTTCCCAGTTGCTGAAGCCCCTGTTGATTTCCAGCGGCGTCAAGGCGGCGGGCAAGGTGGTCCTGGGTACGGTCAAGGGAGACTTGCATGATATCGGAAAGAATCTCGTCAAAATGATGATGGAAGGAAAAGGACTGGAGGTCATCGATGTGGGAATCGATGTTTCGGCGGAGAAGTTCGTCTCCACGGCAAAGGAGACTGGCGCGCAGATCGTTGCCTGCTCGGCTCTTCTGACCACGACGATGACGGAAATCAAAACAGTGGTGGAAGCGATCACTGCTGCAGGGATGAGGGACCAGGTCACGATCATGATCGGGGGCGCTCCGGTAACGGACTCCTTCTGCAAGCAGGTCGGCGCTGACATTTATACGCCGGATGCGGCCACGGCAGCCGAAGAAGCGGCCCGCGTCTGCATGGCATAACAAACGACAGCCTGCCGGTTGGCAGGACATGGAATCCGGCAGGCGCGTACGGCTACGGACCTGCCCGGTATAAAAGGTATAAAAATCCTCAGAGCCTTGCATGCTCATGCATGCAGGTTCTGAGGATTTTTGCGGTGCAGCCCTTAAGGGATGACCGAATAATAAATTCCGGTTCTTGAGCGGTTATTTTCCGCCCTTACATCGTTGTCGTCAGTTGCAATAAAACAATTATTGCGCCTTCCTCCGCCTTGTAAGGACGAAAAATCCCTCGCTCAGGAATCCGTTTTTATTATTCGGTCATCCCTTCTATCAAATCATGGAACAGGTCGGCGACGTCGGCGGACAATCCGCTGAAAAACAGGGACTCTGCGACGGAACCTTTTTCAAACACCTTGTACTGGTCGATTTCGCAATCCTTGAACCGATAGATCAGGATGCTCTCCTGCCTTGTGTCAATGACCCAGTATTCCTTCACCCCGGCAAGCATATAGGTATTGAGTTTGTCGATCATGTCCCTGGACCGCGTGCTTTCCGAGAGAATTTCGACCACAAGGGTCGGAGTACCCATATAGCGGCCCTTTTCCGTCACGTTGTTTTCCAGGTCGCAGGCGACAAGAATGTCCGGCTGGAAGACATCCGGTGTCTGGATGTCCTTTTTTTTCAGGCGGACGTCAAAGGGGGCCAGAAATACTCTGCATTTTTTTCCTTTAAAATAGGCATGGAAGAGCAGATGCAGTCTGCCGAGGAGCTCCTGGTGCCCTATATTCGGGGAAGAGAGCACAATAATTTCTCCATTGAGCAGTTCCATCCGCAGGGTGCTTTTCTCCGAAATCTCCAGGAACTCCTCATAAGAGACCTTTTTGCCGCCATACTGATAATCCAGCGCTCTTTCCTTCACCAGAAAATACTGCTCGATATCAGAGACATACGGGGTCAGCCGGGCAACCTTATTGCCGTTTTTTGTGATCACCACGTCATTTTGTTCCTCGACGTAATCCAGGTATTTTCCAAAATTCTGCTTGAGCTCGGTCGCGGTAACGGTAACGCCTTCCTTATAATTAGCGGACGTCATAAAATCACCTCTGCTGTAATTATATAGTAACAGACGGAATAACACAATAGAATCGTACGATATTTCCGAAACAATCGTACGAAATAAGATGCCGAAACGATCAAATTAAATATTGTTTATGTGCAATTTGTGATAAGCCCTCCTGTATTCTCCCGGAGTAATTTTCTCATACCGTTTAAACAGCTTCAGAAAGTACTTGTCATCGGCAAAACCAAGTTCCGAGGCGATTTCCAGGATATTTTTGTCCGACTCCACGAGAAGCTCCCTTGCCTTTGCGATCCTCATTTTATTAATGTATTCCTGTACGCCCATTCCCATATTTTTTTTAAAAAACCGTGAAAGGTATTCCCTGGAATAGTTGAATTCATATGCGACATTTTTAAGGCTTATCCTTTTGCTCAGATGCACCCTTATCCACTCTGTTATTTTGGAGAGCTTTTCGCTGCTCCTGGTCGCCGTATCTGCCGATGAACCAAGGACCTGTTCTGTTAATTCCAGTATTAACGAGGTCAGTGAATAGTTTGAGCCCAAACCGGTGTAGTAGTGTGATTCTGAGATGTGCAGCAGCTGGTGAAACAAAATGCTGAGCCGCTCCATGTTAGTAACATGGAATTTCGTGGGCAGAAGGACTTTATCCGCAAGGCCGGTAAAATACGGATCATTCTTGGCTAGAGTCAACAGCCGGTCAACTGCTTGAATTTCTTCAATTACGGATATCTTATCCTCCGATATGAAATGCAGCCAGTAAAAAGAGGTTCCCCTGGCAGAGGGGGCATACCCTTTATGCAAACACTCCGGCCGCAAAAGCAGCATGTCGCCCTCGTGCAGTTCGTACTTCTCTTCATTCTGCTGGATATACACGATCCCTTTTACGACAATGATTATTTCAAAATTATCGATGATTCTCTCACTGTGAACCCAACTTTTGTTCGACTCAAATATGCCTGCGGATAAAAATTTCAAGGGCTTTTTTATATGGGCTTCAATATATTGCATTGGTCAATATCCGCCACCTTTTATTTATTTTATCCACTTACAAACGGAACGCTTTTTGAGATACTTGTTATATCACCTATATGTTACTCAAAGTCGGCTTGATGTGCAATAATCAATATTTTGCACTTAACAATATTGTGAACCGATGAATAAAATTATTAAAAACCAGGATAGACAACCCTTCATTTTTTTGTCATACTAATAATAGAAAAGGAGATCGTGACAAGTCATGAGCAAATTATTGAATGCAACCCCCGCACCCTTGAAAAGCGTAACCGTTTCAGACCCTTTCTGGTCCCAGTATGTGGACCTTGTGAGAAATACGGTAATCCCCTACCAATGGGAGGCGCTGAACGACCGCATCCCCGATGCGGAGCCAAGCTATGCCGTCCGGAATTTCAAGATTGCGGCGGGACTGGAAAAAGGGGAGTTTGGCGGCCTGGTGTTCCAGGACAGCGATGTGGCAAAATGGCTGGAAGCCGTGGGATACAGCCTGGAGACCCATCCCGATCCCAAGCTGGAAGCGATTGCGGACGGAATCATCGAGATCATTGAAAAAGCCCAGCAGCCGGACGGGTACCTGGATACCTACTTTATCCTCAAAGAGCCCGAAAAGAGATGGACAAATCTTTACGAATGCCATGAGCTGTATGTGGCCGGCCACATGATGGAAGCGGCCGTCGCGTATTACAATGCCACCGGAAAGCGGAAGCTGCTGGATGTGATGTGCCGTTTTGCCGATCACATCGATTCCGTTTTCGGACCGAAGCCGGAAAAGCGGAAGGGATACTGCGGGCACGAAGAGGTGGAGCTTGCGCTGGTCAAGCTGTACAAGGCCACGGGCAACGAAAAATATCTGAAATTGAGCAGCTATTTTATAGAGGAGAGAGGCAGGGAGCCCAGCTTCTTCCTGGAGGAATGGAAAAACACCCGGCAGGAGTATTCCTACTGGTCGATGAAAAAGGTCCCGGCGCCGGAGCTTCCCTACGTCCAGGCCCATAAGCCGGTCCATGAGCAGGAGGTGGCCGTCGGGCATGCCGTCCGGGCGGTCTATTTGTATACGGGGATGGCGGACATTGCGGCCGAAACGGGCGACGCGAAGCTTTTTGAAGCCTGCAGGCGGCTTTGGAAGAACATTACGGAACGGCAGATGTATGTCACCGGGGGCATCGGCTCCACCCATAACGGGGAGGCGTTCACCTTTGATTATGACCTGCCCAACGATACGGTTTATGCGGAATCCTGCGCTTCGATCGGGCTGATCTTCTTCGCCCACCGGATGCTGCAAATGGACCCGGACAGCGAATACGCGGACGTGATCGAACGTGCGCTTTACAATACGGTGCTGGGCGCCATGTCCCGCGACGGAAAGCGCTTCTTCTATGTCAATCCCCTGGAGGTATGGCCGGAGGCCTCCGAAAAGAATCCGGACAGGCGCCATATCAAGCCGGTCCGGCAGAAATGGTTCGGGTGCGCCTGCTGCCCGCCCAATATCGCCAGGCTGCTGACCTCCCTGAATCAATACATCTATTCCGCCGGCGGGAATACCGTTTACACCCATCTCTACATCGGCGGTGAAGCCGAATTGAGCGTTGGCGCGGGAGAAATCCGGCTCCGCCAGGAAAACAATTATCCGTGGGACGGCAAAATCCGGCTTCATGTTGAAGCGTCCACAGCGGGGACGGTCGCCCTGGCCCTGCGCATTCCCGGCTGGTGCCGGAAATGGTCCGTCGCGGTCAATGGGGAAAAAGCGGACGCGAGCGCGGAAATCGTAAAAGGCTATGCAAGGTTCACCCGGGACTGGAACGCCGGCGATGTCATCGAGCTTTCCATGGAAATGCCGGCGGAAGTGATACAGGCCAATCCGAAGGTGCGCGCCGATGCGGGCAGGATCGCCCTGCAAAGAGGGCCCCTGGTATACTGCCTGGAAGAGGCCGACAACGGGAAGAACCTGCCGGCGCTCTCCATCGACATCCGCTCCGGCCTGACCGAGGAATTGGATGAAACCCTGCCCCAGAGCATGGTGGCCATAAAGGGAAAGGCGGTGCGCGCCGGGGAGGAAGGCTGGGACGGCAATCTTTACAGGCCGTATGCGCCAAATGGGAAGAGCGTGGAGTTCAAAGCGGTTCCCTATTTTATGTGGGGCAACCGGGAGCCCGGGGAAATGCTTGTCTGGGTTCGGGGAGGTTCCTTATGAGCAACAACGCGGAGGGAATGAGAATACCGAAAGCGCCCCTGTTCCGGGATCCAATCTATGATGGGGCCGCCGACCCCACCATTATCTGGAACAGGGAGGAAAAAAGCTGGTGGCTCCTTTATACAAACAGGCGGGCCACGGCGCCGGGAACCGGAGTGTGCTGGGTCCACGGCACGGACATCGGCGTGGCCTCTTCCGACGACGGAGGGCAGAGCTGGCTGTACCGGGGCACGGTGTCGGGCCTGGAGTTCGAACCGGGCCGGAATACCTTCTGGGCCCCCGAGGTGATCTGGCAGGAAGGGTTGTACCATATGTACGTCAGTTACGTCAGGGGGATTCCCGACTCCTGGAATTACGGCAGAAAGATCATTCATTATACCAGTAAAAACCTGTGGGATTGGAAATTCGAAGCCATCCTGAAGCTTTCCTCCGACCGGGTGATCGACGCCTGTGTCTTCCAACTGCCCGGCGGCGTATGGAGGATGTGGTACAAGGACGAGAACAACAACAGTTATACCTATGCCGCGGAGAGCCGGGATCTGTACCATTGGGATGTAGTCGGCCCTTCCGTTACGGGCATTGCGCATGAAGGCCCCAACGTATTTTACTGGAAGAACCGGTACTGGATGATCGCCGATTTCTGGAAAGGGCTTATGGTTCTCCATTCCGGCAACGGCACGGACTGGACCCGGCAGAAGGACATCCTGGATATCCCGGGCGGCAGGCCGGACGACGGCGCGTACGGGCATCATGCCGATATCCTCGTGCAGGGCGAGAACGCATACCTATTCTACTTCACCCATCCGGGAGAAGGGAATCGTCAAAATCCGGACCGGGAAAGCTATGAATGGAAGCGGACCTCGCTGCAGGTAGCAAAACTGGAACTGCTGGAAGACGAACTGGCATGCAGGCGGGACGAGCCGTTTGACTTCTGCCTGGAGCCCGGACAGGACGGGTTTTGAGCAATTTAGTGCATATATTCAGCAATATGCTTCATTCTATCCTTCCGGCGGTTGCTCTATAATAAAAACGATATGCCTAAAGAACACCATGCTGTAGATGGCTGCAGTCATAATCGGATTTCACAGGAGGATATCAATGGATCAGGCGCGAAGCATTCAAAAACTGAATCTGAATTGGAAATTTTACAGGGGAAATGAGCCGAAGGCTTGGTATAAAGGTCTTGACGACTCTGCATGGAAGGATGTCACCCTTCCGCACGACTGGTCGGTTGCGGAGCCCTTCAGCCGGGAGCATTCCAGCGGAACCGGCTATTTGCCGGGCGGAACGGGCTGGTACCGGAAAGCCTTTTCTCTGCCGGAGGAGGCAAAAGGCAAAAAAGTCTATATTACCTTCGAAGGCGTCTATAATAATTCACAGGTGTGGTGCAACAGCTATTATATCGGGAAGAGACCCTACGGCTACAGTACCTTTACCTATGACATCACGGATTTCGTGTCGTTCGGCGACAACAGGAATGTGGTTTCCGTCAAGGTGGACCACAAGGATATCGCGGATTCCCGGTGGTTTACCGGGTCGGGCATTTACCGGGACGTATACCTGACGGTTACGGATCCGGTCCATTTCGACAACTATGGCGTCTTCGTCACGACGCCGGAGGTTTCGGCCAAACAGGCAACGGCCAATGTCAACATGCGCCTGTCCAATGAAACGGACGCGGATGCGGAAGTGCGGATCAACGCCTTTCTCCTGGACGCAGAGGGAGCCACCGCTGCCGCGGCGCAGGTCACCAGGGCCCTTCCGGGAGGAGCGGGCGCGGAGATCGACCTGCAGCTCCACGTGGAGAATCCGGTATTGTGGTCCCCGGAAACGCCCTACCTGTATACGGTCGTAACGGAGATCGTCAGGAGCGGGAAAGTCGTTGATCAGGTGAAAACGCCGATCGGAATCCGGTGGTTTGAATTTGACGCTGGCCAGGGCTTTTTCCTGAACGGCGTCAACCGGAAGATCAAAGGCGTTTGCGTCCATCACGACGCGGGCTGCCTCGGGGCGGCCGTACCGGAAAAGGTATGGGCAAGGAGGCTGAAGACCCTGAAGGAAATGGGCTGCAACGCTATCCGCATGAGCCACAACCCCCCGGCGGTGAACCTGCTGGACCTTTGCGACCGGATGGGCTTCCTGGTGATGGACGAAGCCTTCGACGAATGGGAAGGGGTCAAGAACAAGTGGTCCACGGGACATAATGTGTATCCGCCGAAGCATTTCGGCTATTATGAGGACTTCTCCCAGTGGGGCGAAACCGATATCAAGGAAATGGTCAAGCGGGACCGGAACCATCCCTCCATTATCCTCTGGAGCATCGGCAATGAAGTGGACTATCCCAACGATCCCTATTGCCATCCTTCTTTCCTGACCATGACCGGAAACAACGACGCCGACAAGCCGGCGGCGGAAAGGGAGTACGATCCCAACAAGCCCAATGCCGAAAGGCTTGCCGCCATAGCAAAACGCCTTGTGAAGTATGTCAAGGAATGCGACACCTCCAGGCCCGTCACGGCTGCCGTAGCCTTCCCGGAATTGTCCAATCTGACCGGATATACGGACGCGTTGGATATTGTGGGGTATAACTATAAGGAAGAGTTTTACGAGGAAGACCACCGGAAATATCCGGGCAGGGTCCTTTATGGGAGCGAAAACGGCGCAAAGTATGAAGCATGGCTTGCCGTAAGGGATAACGACTATATTTGCGGCCAGTTTATCTGGACCGGCGTGGATTTCCTCGGGGAAGCCAAAGGATGGCCGATCCGCATCTCCCAGGCCGGTTTTCTGGACCTGGCAGGGGTTGAAAAGCCGGCCTACTACTACAGGCAGAGCCTGTGGAGCGATGAGCCCATGGCCTATCTGATTTCCTGCAGGCAGGGTACCGCATTTTCCAATGAAAATCACCGGCTGGTTGCCGGCGGACCGCACTGGAACTGGCAGGCAGGGGAAAAGGTAGAGGTGCTGTGCTTTACCAACTGTGAGGAAGCGGAGCTGTTCATCAACGGTAAATCGGCGGGAATCCGCAGTCTGCAGGATTCGCCGCAGCAATACCTGGCCTGGGAAGTGGATTACCAGGAAGGCACCGTCTGTGTCATAGCGAAAACCCAAAAAGGGGAAAGCCGTACCTGTGAATTGAAGACCGTCTCCGAACCGGTGAAAATAGCCATGCGCACGGATGCCGCGGAGCTTGCGGCCGACGGGCAGGACATCGCCCATGTTGAAATCCGGATCGCGGACGCGGCAGGACAGCCCGTTTACGGGGCGGATAGCCTGATAAGGCTCTCCGTGGAAGGCCCCGGGGAAATCCTCGGGCTGGAGAACGGCGATCCCGCCGATCTGGAGCCCTATAGCTCCAGGCAGCGGAAGATATTCCGCGGGAAGCTCCTGGCCTATATCCGGGCCGGCACCGAAGCGGGCCGGATCACCGTAAGGGCGGAAGCTCCGGGCCTGGAACCGGCGGTTGTAAACATCGACATTCTATAGAACGAAAAGAAACGCCATCCCGCTTCGTGCCGGATGGCGTTTTTGACGTTCCGCTTTTTTTCTTACGCTGTCCCCGCGCTTTTCCGGAAATCGGCCGGCGTCACGCCGTTGAGCTTCTTAAAGGTTTTGAAGAAATAGGAGCAGTTGGCCAGCCCGATCTTTTCGGCGATTTTGGTGATGGGGTACTGGGTTTTCTGCAGCAGGTCCTTTGCCTTGTCCATCCGCACCTCCATGAGATAGTCGGGGATCGTTTTCAGCGTCTTCTGCTTGTAAAGTTTGCTGATATAGGACGGACTCATGTTGAGCTTATCCGCTATGGTGTTCAGGCACAGGTCCGGGTTTTCATATTCCGCATAAATGATGTTGTTGATGCTGTGTACGAGATTTTCATGCTTCATGCTGCGTTTCCCGTCCAGCATCAGCTTCATTTCGTCAAAAAGCCGGAAGAACCTTCCGTTCACCTCTTCCAGGGTATCGATGGCGCCGGCGTTCAGGACGGAAATACGGATGTCCGGCTGGAAAAGCAGCGAATTGTTTTTGCATACGATATTGATGGTGTTCGATACGGTCAGGGCAAGATGGGAAACGACAAAGTTCACGACGGCGAAAGGATAGTTCACCGTATCATTGACAATTTCGCGATACAGGCTTTTCATCGTCTCCGTATCATAGCTGAGAATCGCTTCCATAAGCTGCTTTTCCTTCTGCATGGGATAAACATATTCCTTTTCTTTCAACCGCATAATGTCCTGCGACCGGATTATGCAGCTGTACCCGTAAAACAGCCGGTGGTTGGACGCCTCAAGCAACTGGTTGTACAAGGCGGCTGCCTTTTCCATCAGCCCTTCGGCCGGACCTACGGTGATCGAGACGGAGGCATCGACAAATTCCCGGATATGAGAGGGGAAGGAGAAAAGCAGCTCCCGGAATTCCGCACTTTCCAGGGCCATATCGTCGCCGTTGGGATTCAGGAGCAAAACAATGCGGTCTTCTCCCATGTCCACGGCCTCCGCGGAGAAACGGGCGGAGCACAATTCCGCCGCGATATTGCCGATTCCGAACCGGTAAAGCTTCAGATCCTCTATACTGTGCTGCCGGGACAATTCTCCGTAGCGGTCGATCCGCAGCAGAACCATCAGCAGATTTCCTTCCGGCTGCAGGCAGATGTCGTATTCCCTGAAATTTTTCTGCAGGGACGGAAGCCCGGTGGATTCCCTGCCCAGGAGCAGGTTGCTGAGGTACTCCTGCTTCAGGATCTTGTTCCGGTTGTACCGTTCCATCTCCAGCAGCTTCAGGTTGACGAGCTTTTTATCGATAGGGCGCGAGAGCTGCCTTGAAACGGCGAAGGCCAGCAGGAAGCTGAGCAGGAGAATGATCGAGCAGATGGTGATCAGGTGGTGGGTCATTTGCTCCACATCGCTGAAGATGACGTCATAGGGCGTTACCCGGATATACCGCCACCCGAGGGAGTCCGGGCTCGTGTAGGTGATAAAGGATTTTGTCCCGGATACGGAGTCGATGAGATAACCGGAGGTATCCGCATGGGAAAGGATATACTGGATATAGGACCTGGAGGAAAGATCGGTCAGCATCCTGTCGTTCTTGCTATTGGAGGCCAGCCGGCCTGTGCTGTCGATAATGAAGGTATCGCTCAGGGGACTTTTCG
This sequence comes from Bacillota bacterium, assembly GCA_023411575.1. Lineage (GTDB taxonomy): Bacteria > Bacillota > Clostridia > Acetivibrionales > DTU013 > UBA1305. The sequence goes on from JAEYOP010000049.1 coordinate 36,185, forward strand.
CGCTGGCGGTCATCACGTCATGGATCCAGCTTTCCGCGATGTTGACGAATACGACGCCGCTGCTGGTTTCATCATAGGCAAAAGGATCATAATAAAGGAAGGTATAGCAGCTATAGAATTCCGAGCCGGGAACATCAAAAGTAAAACACCGGGGTATGGGCTCGTAAATCCGGTATTGCTCGATATTGTCGATGAGCCGGATGATATCCCGGTCGGCGAAATTGGTTTTTTCGTGGGTACTTCCAAGCAGACCGTCGATATTCTTGTCCTCGTTGTTCGTACTGGCGAAAAAGGTTTCGGTAGAGCTGTTGTACAGGTAGATCGAGTCGATGAACGGCATGGACACCTTGTAGCTCCCAAGCTGGTTGATGGCGGGGGTAATGTCGTATACATCGGGTTCGGAGAAATAAAGCAGCTTGGAGATGTACAAATCCGAATAAATCTGGCTGGACAGGGTCCTTGCCATTTCCGTCATGGTGGAGACCTCGTTGCTGGTTTGCGCCATACTGTCCAGGTTGTCGGAGTATACGATGTTCCTGGCAATATCACGGAATTTTACATACAGCACCGAGGACGAAATAATGGTGGTGACAACAATACAGGTGATCAGGGACAGAAACAGCTTTATATACAGCTGGCTGTTCTTTTTCGTAAACAGTTTTTTGCGCATCGCATTCCTCCATGGATTCTTTGGGGCTTGTGCCGGTTTCCCGCCTTCAGCCGGAGCTTTGCTTCTTGTAGGTGCTGGGGGATATTCCCACGACCCTGCGGAACACCTTGCTGAAATACAACGGGTTTTCGTATCCCACGATGGACGACACCTCCGCTACGTTGAGCGACGAGCCGGACAACAGCTTTTTCGCCTCATTCACCCGGAGCTTGGTGATGTATTCGACCGGGGTCATTCCCGTTTCCGCTTTGAACTTGTGGATGAACCGGTACAGGCTCAGATTGCACTCGCCAGCCAGGTCGGCAACCGTAAAGCGCTGATGGTATGTCCCATGTATTTTGACCAGGACCCTTTTGATGGAATTCCCGGTCTGGCCGTATTCCTCCTTGCGGAGCAGGACTTCCCTTCCGAAGGAGGCCAGCAGCTGCAAAAAATAGGAGGAGGCCATCAGCCGGAAGTGTTCCTTTTTGATTTGCAGCTCCAGGATGATTTTTTCGAACAACTCGATGAAAGGCTCCCGGATTCCGACCTGCTTTACGGGCGATTCCAGGAGGCCGGCCGCCTGCAGGTATTCTTCCGCGGCGGAGCCGGTGAAATGGGCCCAGTACAGCTCGGTGCCGTCCTTTGCCAGGAAGCTGTAATGCTGCGGCTGCCGGGGGCGGTATACGACGATGCTTCCCTTTGGCACTTCACGGGCAATTCCGTCCAGTATAAAGGTCCCTTTCCCGTTCACGAGGTAAATAAGCTGATAGTCCGCTCTTCCACAGGCCCTTGTGCGGGTCAGGTTCATGGTTTTCAATATCTGGTGGCCGCACCAGTTGACTGCAAGGGGGCTTTTGCCGTCCTGCAGTCCGGCCTCCGTCCAATCCAACGCATTGCCGGCGATGTTCATCATGTCCGTTGCTGTTCCTTTTCCTGTTTTTGGGGATTTCGTTCTGAAAAGTGCGTACTTCTTTCTTTTTTATTATAAGAAAACGAAGAACCTCCGGCAAGCTCATCACAGAAAATTGCACAATAGGCAGAAAAGTAGAGTCCGATTTTCTTTTAAGTACACAAAAGAACGAAAAGTGCAGTTTCAATCAAACCGGTCCCGTGCTTATAATTAGACTCACAGCAAGGGTGTTCCGAAGGGAAGTCATAATTTCATGAGCCTTGTTCCGCAAGGCCGCTTGGGAGGGTTTATCCGTGAAACTGAAACGAGAAAGTACATTGCTCTACGATTTTAAAAAGAACAAAGTAATGCTTTTGATGGTTTCCCCCATCGTCATTTTCTTCTTTATAAATTCGTATCTGCCAATGGTCGGTATCTATTATGCATTTACAAAATTCAATTTTGAAGGCGGCTTGTTCGGAAGTCCCTTTGTAGGACTTGAAAACTTCAAGTTCCTGGTCCAGTCCGGAACCATTCTGAAAATCACGACCAATACGGTCCTGTATAATCTGGCCTTTATCCTTCTGGGAAATTTCCTGCAGATCTTCATCGCGATCCTGCTCAGCGAAATTCCGGCCAGGCGCTACGCCAAGTTTACCCAGTCGGCGATGTTCCTGCCCTATTTCGTATCTTACGTTATCGTAGGCGTTTTGGTTTACAACCTGTTCAACTATGAATCCGGGCTGGTCAACGGAACGTTGAAATCCATGGGACTTGCCGCATTCGATGCGTACAGCACCCCCTGGATCTGGAAATTCGTTTTGGTCGCCCTGTATTTATGGAAACAGCTCGGGTATGGTACCGTCATCTACCTGGCCGCCATCATGGGCATCAGCTCCGAGTTTTATGAAGCGGCTAAAATCGATGGGGCCAATATCTTCAAACAAATCCGCCACATTACGATCCCGATGCTGGTCCCGACCTTCATCATCCTGTTCCTCTTCAGCCTGGGAAGCATCATGCGCGGGCAGTTCGACCTGTTCTACCAGGTAATCGGCTCCAATGGAGTTCTTTTCGACGCGACGGACATCATCGATACTTATGTATTCCGTGCCTTAAGGCAGAATTTCGATGTCGGCATGGGAACCGCGGCTGGTCTGTATCAGTCCCTGTTCGGTTTCATTATCATTCTCACGGTCAACTGGCTGATCAAAAGAAGCCACGAAGAATACGCACTGTTTTAGGAGGTCTGTCTCATGTCGAAAATAAGAAATGCAAAAAGCACTACTGTTTTTAATCTCATAGCCTATATCATCGTCGGCATCTTTGCGGTTTTGAGTATCCTGCCGTTTTGGCTGATTATTTCCGGCTCCTTTACCTCAAACGAATCCATCATCCTGCATGGATACCGCTTGTTCCCCGAGGCCTTCTCCCTGGAGGCCTACAACGCAATTTTCATCATCCCGGAGGGAATCTTCAACGCTTACAAGATCACCATTTTCGTGACGCTTGTCGGAACGCTGAGCGGCCTTTTCCTGATCTCCATGGGCGGATACGTGCTGCAGAGGAAAGACTTCCGGAGCCGGAACAAAATCTCGTTTTTCGTGTACTTTACGACCCTGTTCCAGGGCGGCCTGATTCCGTGGTACATCCTGCTGACCAATTACCTTGGCCTGAAGGACAAGATTGCCGTATTAATCTTACCCGGACTGATGACGCCGTTCCTGATCATCCTGATGAAGAACTTTATCAAAATGGCTGTGCCGGATGAGGTGATCGAATCCGCAAAAATCGACGGAGCAGGGGACTTTAAAATTTACCGCAGCATCGTGCTTTCCCTTTCCGGACCGGGACTTGCGACCATCGCCCTGTTCCTGGCCCTCCAATACTGGAACGACTGGTTTATGAGCATGCTTTACATCGATACGCCGGAGAAATACAGCCTCCAGTTCTTCCTCTACAACATGCTCAACGGAGCCGAATTCCTGAGAAATCTCTCCCAGGGCGCAGGCGTGAACATCAGCGTCCAGATCCCCGCCGAGACCACCAAGCTGGCGATGGCGGTAGTTGTTGTCGGCCCCATTATATTCCTTTATCCCTTCATCCAGCGCTTTTTCGTAAAAGGCTTGACCATCGGCGCGGTAAAAGGCTGACGGAGTATTTAAGGTATAACAGGAATCCAATTTGCAAGGGAGGTGCACCGGTTTTATTATTCACCTGTCTCAAATGAAGCAAGGGACCCCGTATTTAAAATTTTGAATGGAGGATGGTTTATGAAAAAGGTACTTTCATTAGTTCTATGCATTGCTATCGTATTGTCGCTCGCATTGTCGGTTTCAGCAATCAGCACGGTCGCAGTCAAGAGCATTTCCATTGACAAGACCTCGCTTTCGATGAAAGCAGGGGACGTTTATGCATTGAAGATCACTTACACTCCTGCCAATACTACGCAGAAGCTGCTGACCTTCTCGACCACCAATAAAAATGTCGCAACCGTGGACAAAACCGGAAAAATTATCGCCATCCGGGCGGGCAAAGCTACGATTACCGTAGCCAGCAGCTCAAACAGCAAGCTCGTTCAGAAGTGTAATGTCGTTGTTTCCGGCGGAATCGACATTTCCAAGAAGGTTACTCTCCAGTTCTTCATGCTCGGCAATGCCCCGAGAGATCTGAAGATCATCCAGAACGAAGTAAACAAGCTTGCAAAGAAGGATCTGAACTGTGAAGTAAAATACAACTTTACGACATGGTCCGATACGACTACGAAATATAATCTTCTCCTTTCCTCCGGCCAGAATGTAGACCTGCTCTTCACCGCTGACTGGATGAATTACAACCAGTACGCATTGAAGGGCGCGTTCACTCCCTTGGAAGACATCGTGCCGAAGGCTGCTCCGGACCTGTGGAATTTTGTTCCCGCTTCCTTCTGGAACGCCGTAAAGGTGAACAAGCACATCTACACGATCCCGGCAACCTGGAAGGAATACACTCCTGAAGGACCGATGTGGAGAGAAGATCTCAGGATCAAGTACGGCTGCGCTCCGATAACGAATATTGCCACCCTGGAAGCATACCTCGAGGCAATCAAGAAGAATGAACCCACCATGCTCCCGACCGAAGCCATCGTGCTCGACTGGGGCACCGGCGGACCGTCTTTCCAGGGCTTCAATCCCATTTTCAATTTCAACTATACTTCCGACTTCTTTGCTTACGGCCTGATCAACAACTACAAAACTCCGAGCAAGACCATCAATTACTGGGCATCCGACGATTTCGTAAAAGATGCGCAGACCCTGAGAAGGTGGCAGGAAAAAGGTCTCTGGTCCAAGAGCGCCCTTTCCACCAAGTCCTATCCGGACGACGAATTTGAAAACGGCAAGGTTGCCTGCGTGCTTTCCAACAATCCGGGCAAATATGCCACCACTCTTTCCAAGGTTTCACAGGCTCATCCTGATTGGAAAGTCGGCTTTATTACCGGCGGAGACGTTACCGGTTATGTAGTGCCTGTACATCCGGTTCATAACGGTTTTGCAGTGCCCAAGAGCAGCAAGAACGCTGAAAGGGCTGTAGCATTCTATTCCAAGATGGTACTCGACAAAGAATACAACTACCTGACCGAATACGGCATCGAAGGCGTAAACTTCAGCATTACCAAGGACGGGCACTATGACATGATCGGCGATGTAAAGACCAATGGCTTCGCAAGGGAAAACATGAACGGCTGGGCATGGAGAAATCCGGACATCCAGTTGTTTGACCCCAGCTTCGACGTTGTTCTGGACATCTTCAAGAAATATGACGCCATCGCAGCTGAAAATATCTTCGGCGGCTTCGTCGAAGACTACTCCCCCTACCAGACGGAACGTACAGCGCTTTACCAGGTTCAGACCCAGTATCTGGTTCCTCTCCTCGGCGGCTTTGTGGACGATGTGGATGCGGGTGTAAAGACCTTCCGTGAAAAGGCGAAGGCAGCCGGTCTGGAAAAGGTACAGGCCGGATTTACAAAGCAGTGGGAAGCATACTGCAAAGAGATGGGTTACAAATAAACCGGTGAATACTCTTACGGCTCTATATACCACCAATCCCTGAGGCAAATTGGAAGGACCGTGCGGAATCGACAGACTCCGCACGGTCTTTTCCCCTGTGTTATAATTTATATAAAATGCTATAACGAGGTGATTCGGATGCAAGGGATTCCTATTGTGCAAGAACTCCTGCTAAAGGAGACAAAAATCCTGTCCGGTACGCAAAATGACGCCGTACTGCTCCTTTCAAAGGACGGAAGCGGCTTGTCCCTCTCCCAGTTGGTACGGCACAGCGAGCGCTATCTGACTTTTTTTATCGAGTTGCTGGAGGACCACAGCATTCCGATGAATTTCTTTTTCTACAGCCGGGAGGAACCGCAGGGGAAACCCGCGTTCAACCTTCGTTTCGGCATCATGCCCCGCATAAGGACATTGATCTGCATTGATACGCAATGGCTGGATGCCCGCGTGCTTTTTCCCGAAAACAACGAAGGGCAGCTTAAAGTCGTTTGTCACGGAAGAAGGCTGGAGCCGAACGAAATCCATCATGTCACGTTTACGAATTATCCCTGCTTCCATGATGTACAGGTCCGGCTGTCGGAAATACAGCTTACGGACACCCCGCCGCAGGAGTATCCTTTGCCGGACGTCCGGCTGATTGATGAAATGGGGCAATACAAGCGGAAGGATTGGCCGCAGAAGGTGGGGAATCTCGGGGAGCTTCGGGGTCGGCTGCAGCATTTCGACGCCTCCCTGCCCGAAGGGTATCCTTTCTCCAACTGGAGCTCCTTCGGCGGATGGAAATCGAAGAAGCTGGCGGAGGGCACGGGGTTTTTCTCCAGGATCAAGGCGGAAGGTCGCTGGTGGCTGGTGGACCCGGAAGGGTATGCCTTTTTCAGCATGGGACCGGATTGCGTGGTAGCCAGGGCGGACTGCCGGGTGGACGGGATCGAGAAATTTATGGATTGGCTGCCGGACCGGGAGGACCCCGAGTACGGAGGCATGTTTGACGGCTGGAGGGGAAAATTCAACATCCCCAGAAGGCGGCAGGCCAGGCTGTTTTCCTTTGAGCAGGCGAACCTCTACAGGGTGTTCGGGAGCGAATGGTATCCAAAATGGAGCAGCATTATGGAAAGGCAGCTGAAGCAGTGCGGCATGAACACGCTGGGCAACTGGTCCGACCGGAAGCTCCTGGGCAGGATGGACCTTCCGTATGTCACCATGCTGCCGCGCTTCCCTTCGACGGAACAAAAAATATTTCGGGATTTCCCGGATGTCTTCAGCCCGGAATACGGCGAAGACGCCGCAAAGGCGGCGGAAGAGCTGCGGGCCGGCTGCCGGGATCCGCTCATGATCGGATACTTCCTGAGCAATGAACCTGCGTGGGCCTTTGTGGATAACCTGGTCCTTGCGGATGAGGTACTTTACAATCCCGCTCGGACGGTTTGCCGGGAAAGATTGATCGGCTTCCTGAGGGAAAGGTACGAGGATATCGAAGAGCTCAATAAAGCCTGGAACCAGGACTTCGGCAGCTTTAACGACCTGTATGCGCCCCTCCGGCAGGTTTCACGCCGGTCGGAGGAAGCCGGCCGCGATATGCGCGAATTCTCCCGGCTCATGATGAAAGCCTATGTGGAGATCCCCTCCAAAGCGTGCCGGGCTGCGGACCCCAACCATATGAACCTGGGTCTGCGCTGGGCCTGGATTTCCGACCCGGACGTCGTGACGGGGTGGCAGAATTTTGATGTGTTCTCCATCAACTGCTATGCGCTGGATCCGACCCCGGCGCTGGACAATGTGCAAAAGCTCCAGGTGGACCTTCCGGTCATGATCGGCGAATTCCACTTCGGGGCCCTCGACAGCGGGTTGACGGCAACGGGCCTGGAAGGCGTGCTGACGCAGAAGGACCGGGGACTGGCCTACCGGTATTATTGCGAGCGCGTGGCCAAGCATCCTTATGGCGTGGGCTGCCATTATTTCCAGTGCTATGACCAGTTCGCCCTGGGACGTTTCGACGGTGAGAATTACAACATCGGCCTCTTTGATATCTGCTCCCAGCCGTACAGGGAGATGATGGACGCCATTCGTACCTGCAGCGAGGGGATTTATCAGGTCGCCTCCGGTTTGAAAGAGCCGGCGGAGCAAAAGCCGGAATCCATACCGATGATCGCCTATTAAGGAAAATTTCTGCTTGCCGGCGGCAGGGGCGGTGGGGTAAACTGGGGATAAGGCTCTTATCGTTCAGGAGGAAAACAGCATGAATGAAATCGTGATCCAAAACGACCGGCTGAAAGTGCTCATCGCCAAACCAGGTACGGTCTACGCGGGTTCCAGGTTCGACTGGACCGGGTTCGTCACACAGGTGATTCTGGACGGCAGCCATACCTTCTGCGCGTATGAATCCCTTGTTCCGGGCAAGGGAACGGGCGGGATCGGCTTATGCGGCGCCTTCGATGAAATTGGCTATAACGAGGCGGAACCGGGAGACTATTTTCCGAAGCCGGGAATCGGACTGCTCCGGAAAAGCAGTGACGGGCCTTATTCCTTCTGGGAACAATATGAAGTCCTTCCTTCCGCCATACGGACGGAGACGCGGGAGGATTCCGCCGGTTTTGTCTGCGTGTCGCCCGAATGCGGCGGATATTCCTTTACCCTGGAGAAAACCCTGTCCCTTGAGGGAAACAGGCTTTTGCTCCGCTGCCGCCTGGAGAATACGGGGTCGAAGCCAATCGAAACGGAAGAGTTCGTTCACAATTTCCTGTGCGTGGACAATACGCCCATCGGGGAGGATTATACCATCCGGCTTCCATACCGGCCGGAGTTTGATGTCAAGCTCGGAGAAATCCGGATCCGGGAGGACGGATTTGCCTGCAAAACGCATGAGGAGGACAGCTTCTATCTTTTCGTCAACGGGTACGAAGGGGTGCGGCCGCACTACTGGGAGCTGCGATGCAACGCCCGCGGGGCCGGCGTCCGGGAAACCGGCGACTTTCCCGTTTCCGGCTTCCACATCTGGGGGAAGGACCATGTGATCAGCCCGGAGATCTTTCTGAAAATTGCTTTAAAGCCCGGCGAAGCTGGGGAATGGGAAAGAGCCTACGAGTTCTTTTCCTGGTGAGCATACGGAAAGGGGCCGCCTGAAAGACGGCCTCCGTCCACTTCTTAAAAAAGACTACATTTCCCTTAAAAAAGCGGACTCCCATATAAAAAAAGCTATGCTAGAATAAAAATATAATTCATGAATTATTTTCATTTCAAATTTTATAATAGCGGGAGGAAGTTTATGAAAAGGGTACTCTCACTTGTTCTGTGCCTCGTATTGTTTCTATCGTTGGGCACATCGGTTTTTGCATTGACCTCCGTTCCAATCAAAGGCATCCTCGTGAACAGCAGCATTACAATAGAAGTGGGCCAGTCTTCCGTGCTTTCTGCCAGTTTTACTCCGAAAAATACAACGCAGAAGCTCCTTGTATATAAAGTGTGGGACAAAAACGTAGCCACCGTTGACGCGAACGGGCTGGTTACCGGCGTAAGCGTGGGTAAAACCGTCATTACGGTTACCAGCTCATCGGACAAGACCATAAGCGACAAATGTGTCGTTACCGTTACACAGCCGCCCCAGACCAAGATCACCATATTCTACGCCAATGGGGACCCGCTGCATTTGCAGCTTGTAAAAGACAGGATCGACTCCTTTATGAAAAAATATCCCTATTATAAAATCGAGGATATTACCATAACGGCCGCCTCCTACATCGACGGTCTCAGGACCAAGGACGCCGTCGGCGAATTCCCGGATCTGGTGGAAGCCAGAGACGTACCCACCTGGGTCCGAGCGGGCAAGTTTGCCGAAATGCCGGACGAATTGACCTCCCTGTTCAAAGATCCGCCGCTGCTGGATGGCAAGTCCTACTGTGTTCCCTTCTCCTCCGCAAACAACATGGGATTTTTCTACAATAAGAAAATGTTTGCCGACTACAGCCTGAAGGAACCCAAGACCTATGCCGAATTCCTGAGCCTGTGCGACAAGCTGAAGGCAAAGGGTGTAGCCCCGCTGGTGGTGGGAAACAGGGACATATTCCATGTAGGCTTCCTCTGGTCCCAGTACTGGCTGGACCGGGTGACGGCCGACAATCCGGACTGGATCGGCTACCGGTACAAGGGCAAGGTTCATTTCACGGATAAGAATGTGGCGGATTGCTTTACCGCCTATACGGATCTGTTCAAAAAGGGCTATGTGGAAAAAGGCTTTGCCAGCACGGCGGATAATCAAATCGCCTCCGTCCTGGTAAGCGGCAAGGCGGCGATGTTCTTCTCCGGAACGCACATGTTCAGCCAGATCAAGGCCGCCGACCCGAACTTTGCGTTCAGTTGGTTCCCCATGCCGACGGAGGATGGAAAGATCAATATGATCGGCGGGCCGCAGCTCAATGGCTGGACCTATTCGACAGCCTGCGCCCAGGACGCCCGTAAAAAGGCGGAGGCTATTACCTGGATCAAATGGTTCTTCCAGAAGGAAAACTATACGGATTACGTGCAGAAGATGTCGTTCATCCCGACGACAAAAGCGCAGTATACGCTGACGTACCCGGTGGCGGACATGTCCAAGGTACTGGATGCGGTGAACACCTGTGAAAATCTGCAGCTTCAATGGAACAACAACTGGGGCATCAATGAAATACCGCCGGCTTTCAGGAACTTCGCCTACAAGATCGCCCAGGAATGGGCCACAGGCAGCACCAGCATAGCCGATGGGCTGAAGAAGCTGGACGTCGAGTGGGATATCGAGGCGAAAAGCTTCCGGCCGAACTGACGCATCCGATAAAACATAGGAAGTAGATAGACCTCCTGGTACGCCATATCAGGAGGTCTATAAATTAGAGAATCGAATTTACGAGGTGAAAGAATGCATCGTTCAAGCTTAAAACGGGAAAAATCGCTGTTGCTGTTCATCCTTCCCGCATTTGTCCTCTATACGGTCTTTGTCATCGGACCCGCCGTCAGCAGTATTTATCTGAGCTTCACGTCCTGGGACGGGATTACGGACGCTACCATGAAATTCATCGGCCTGGGAAACTACATCGACATGTTCAAAAGCGCAAGGTTTTACGGGGCTCTCAAGCATACCGTCCTCATTGCGGTGTCCTTTACCGTGCTGGCAAACGCCGTCGCGCTGCTCCTGGCGCTGATGGTGGACAATGTGAAATACGGAAAAAGCTTTTTCCGGAGCGCCTTTTATGTGCCGGTCCTTATCAGCGGCATTATAACGGGCTTTATCTGGAGCATCATGTTCAACTACAGCTTTGGGATCGTCAATTCCGTGCTCAGCAAACTGCACCTGGATTTCCTGGTGACCGATTTTCTGGGGCGCTCGCCCAATGCCCTGGTGTCCATCATTTTTGTGCTGGTCTGGCAGCTTGCGGGATATTACATGGTGATTTATCTGGCAGGCCTGCAGGGAATCCCCGTGGAACTGGTGGAAGCGGCTAAAATAGACGGGGCGAACAAATGGCAGCAGTTTAAAAGCGTAACCTTTCCGTTGCTGGCGGGTTCCTTTACGATCAATCTAACCCTTGCCCTGATCAACGGCTTCAAATTCTTCGACCAGATCCTGGTCATGACGGACGGGGGCCCCGGCTTCGACACGGAAAACCTCACCTACATCATTTACAAGGTGGCCTTCGGGGAACTGCGGCAGGGGTACGGAACCGCCCTGGCGATCATCCTGTTCCTGATCATTATTGTCCTTGGAACATTCCAAGTACGGTTCCTTAGAACGAGGGAGGTGCAGCTCTGAGATGAAGACCGAAAAAAAGGGAAGCTGGGCCATGCTGAGCAGTACGGCCATCCTGTCCATTCTTTATATTTCACCGCTGTATTTCTGCCTGATCTCCGCGTTTAAAACAAACGGGGAAATCATGCGGGACCCCATTGCGTTTCCCTCCGCACTCCGTTTTGACAACTTCCTGACCTTGTGGAAGGAGACGGATTTTGCCCAGGGCTTCCTGAACAGCCTGTTCCTTACCATCGTTTCGGAAATCCTGATCATCCTGGTCATCCCCATAGCCGCCTATGCGATCGAGAGAAGCAGCCTGAAAATCGCAAAGCACATCTATATTTATTTCATAGCCGGCATGATGATTCCCTTCTATGCCTACATGATCCCCTTGTTCAAGGAGCTGAAGCTCCTGCACCTGTTCGGGAATTATGCCGGGCCCGTGATCGTATACGTGTCCGGGGCGACGGCTTTCGGCACGCTGCTGTTCACCAGCTTTATAAAGGGGATCCCGAAGGAAATCGAGGAATCCGCCCAGATCGACGGCTGCAGCAATTTCAGGATTTTCTGGAGCATCGTGTTTCCGCTTCTGACTCCCTGTACGTCCAGCCTGATCATTCTGAACGGCCTGGGGATCTGGAACGATTACCTGATGCCAAGCTATGTCCTGCCTTCCGGCAGGCCGAAGACCGTAAACGTGGAGATCTACAAATTCATCGGCGAGCTGGCAAGCAGGTGGGACATTGTATTTGCGGGCGCCGTGTGCGGAATCATCCCGATCCTGATCGTCTTCGTCGCCCTCCAGAAATATTTTATCAAGGGCATTACAACCGGTGCTGCCAAAGGCTGACAACGCTGTTTTTCATCCGGAAGGTCTGATATAATCGGAGTAAAGGAATAAACGCCGGAAGGCCGGAAATGAAACGACTGAAAAGAGCAGGGCTTTTTAAAAGCATATTCGTCAAATTCACCATTGCCTTTATTGCAGTGGGCTTGCTGCCCCTGCTTTTTTTCAGTTATATCTCCCTGGACAGCTTTTCCAGGAAAATGGAGGCCTTTTCGCTGCACAAGATCGAGCAAAGCGTCGCCTATGACAGCAAAAACCTGGCGAAGGTGGTATCCGACTATAACAACCTGACGAAAAACATGTACAACTATAACAGCGGAAAATACGGCAGTCTGTCGGATATCCTGAAGAATTCCGAAATTCTTGACCGCAAGGAGGGCTTTTCCGTATCCCAGAAGGAAACCCTGATGGACGTATATACGGCAAATACCTTATATTCGGACTGGTACCTGAGCAATGTGGTCTTTATCGATTATGTCAGCGGCAAGGTTTATTCCCGGAGCAAGGACCAGTCGAAGCTGTTCAATCCGGATTTCGATTTTCACTCCCTGGAGGGATACGATAAAGTTTTGAGCCGGGAAAGGGAGCTCACCATCCTGACGCCCCATACGGAAAGCTATTATGTAAGATCGGACCGGCGCGTGGTGACCTTTGCCCGGAACTTCCTGGATATCGACGGGCTGCCCGACAAGGTGATCCTGCTCGGCACCATTTTTCTGGATGTGGATCTTGGCCTGTTCGAGGATGTTTTCAAGCGCACGTCGCCTGAAAACTCGGGAGAGGTCTACGTGGTGGATGTCCAGGGCCGCTGCATCTACAGTAGAAATGCGGTTGACATCGGCCAAAAGCCGGACTGGTTTGATCGGCAGAATCCCTCTATAAGGGAACTGAATTATTCGGGGTATGTCCTGGACGAGGACGAGTACTATATCTTTGAAAGGGTTCAGGACAGCGACTGGATTGTCCTTTACCGGGTGAATATCCGGGAAATCCTCAAGGACGTCCAGGATATCGGCAATTTTGTCAGCTTCATCATCCTTGCCTGTATCGCTGGCCTCATCCTCGTTTCCCTGATCTTCTCCAACGGCTTTTCCCTTCCTTTGAAGCGGATCACCCGCCAGATGAAGAAGGTGGAGTCCGGAAACCTGGACGTGAGCGTGGAGGTGAAATCCTCCGACGAGGTCGGGCAGCTCAGCGCGGGGTTCAACAACATGCTCCAGGAGTTGAAGGGCCATATAGACAAATCCTATCTGGCCAAGATCCGGCAGAGGGAAGCGGAGCTGACGGCCCTCAAGACGCAGATAAGGCCCCACTTTTTGTATAATACCCTGGAAGTGATCCGTATGAGCGCGGTCGATGCGGGGGATGACAAGGCGGCCGACATGATCCATTCCTTGTCCGCGCAGTTGAAATATATGATAGGCTACAGCGACGATACCGTCACCCTGGAACAGGAAATAGCCATGATCCGGCATTACTTTAAAATCATCGAGGTGCGGTATGACGGGAGAATCAAGCTGGAGGTCAACATTCCCGAAGAGCTGCTGAAGCTGAAGATTCTGAAGCTTTCGCTGCAGCCCATCGTCGAAAACGCGGTGATCCATGGAATCCGCCCCAAGGAGGGCGGCGGACGGGTGCTGATCACGGGGGAAATCCGGGAGGAAAGGCTGGAGCTGTGCGTTTACGACGACGGGACGGGGATGAAGGCGGAGACGGCGGATAAAATCGACCGGCTGCTTTCCGGCCGGAAGATGGGGGAGGAGACGCCGGAGGGCTGGAAAAGCATCGGAATCAAAAACGTATATGACCGGCTGAAGATGAATTTCGGAGAAGAGTACGGGCTGGATGTCAAAAGCCGTGAAAACGTGGGGACCATTGTCAAGCTCATAATGCCAGTAATGAATGGGGTGGACGATAAGGATGATAAAGCTGCTGCTGGCGGATGACGAGCCCGTGATCGTGCGCGGCCTGAAAAAACTGATCGATTGGAACCAACTGGGGATCGAGGTCATCGGAGAGGCCTTCGGGGGAAAACAGGCGGAACGGATGATTTTCGACTTCAAGCCGTCTATTGTCATTTCCGATATCTGCATGCCGGAGCTTTCCGGGATCGAAATCCTGAAAATGATCCGGGAAAACGGCCTGAACACCAAGGTCATCTTTCTCAGCGGCTACAGGGATTTCAACTATGCCCGGGATGCCGTGACCCTCGGTGCCATTGATTACCTGCTGAAGCCGATTGACAAGGACCACCTGGAAGGCGCCGTACGGAAGGCAATCGCGGCGTTGGACAGGGAACTGGAGGACATCCGGCTTCGGAGCAAATTATCCACTCTGGAGACGGAGGCCCGTGACGCCGCGGCGGATAAATACCTGGACCGGCTCGAGCTGGACCGGGTCGTACCGGAGGATATCCGGAGAATATTCGCCTCGTACGGCATGGACGGTGAAAACGGCTATTTTACTTTCCTGAGCATTGGAATCAATGACCTGATTCAGAAAAACGACGTCCTGTCGGAGCAGGAAATGCGGCTGATCCGGTTTTCCGTTTTCAATCAGATCGCCCACTGGATCGGCCGGGACCGTGGCATTGTCTTTCATATGGGGGACCGGATCTGCGCGGTTCTGAGGGACGATGGACCGGACACCGGCGCGGAGCATTCGAAGACCGTCGCGGAAGGAATCAGGCGGCATATCAACTCCAGTCTGCATATCGGAATCACCGTGGGAATAGGGGATACCGTACAAGGGGTCCGCCAGATTCAAAAATCCCATGCCGGCTCCATGAAAATGCTGGATGAAAAGGCCCTGTCCAAAGGCGTTGCTTCGGGGGCATCCGACATCCGGAAAGTGAAGGACTATATTGAAAAGCACTATATGGAAAATATCACGCTGGATACGGTTGCGGGAATTGCCTGCATGAACGCCTACTATTTCAGCAGCTTTTTTAAAAAGCACACCGGCGAGAATTTCAAGGACTTCCTGACCCGGCTTCGAATGGAAAAGGCTTTGCAGCTATTGCTGAATACGGACATGAAGACCTACGAAATTGCGGAGCAGGTCGGCTTTAACGATGCCAGGCATTTCAGCGGGATGTTCCGGAAGTATTACGGCAAGAACCCCCTGGAATACAAAAACAGCCTCCATCTCTAGGAACCCGGACCTTTCTTGCAAATTGCAATAATATTAAATAAATCTGCAACATTTTAAATTTTCTCGCAATGGGGAGTTTGCTATACTGATTATCGTGTGATAACTATTTCGCGAAAAGTTATTCAGATTCATTTCGATTTCCTCAGGTTGAAAGAGTTCTGCAATCGGACGGTACAAAATGAAGGAGGATTTATAATGAAAATGAAAAAGAAAAGCTTGAAGCTCGTGACCCTCGCATTGATAATCGTGTTTGCTCTCACAGCCCTGCTGACAGGCTGCGGCGCCAAGACGGAAACCGGAACCACGGAAGGGACGGCAGTCGCAACGGCTCCGGCGGAAGACTCGGCCCCCACGGAAGAAGCAAAAGCGGAAGAACCCGCGGCAAAAGAGATCGAAGGCACTGTAAAGGTATTCCTCTGGGTCGCGGAAGACCGGATGAAGCTCATCACCGACGAATTCAACAAGGCATATCCGAAAATCACCATAGAATACTCCATGGCGCCCGCCGTGCAGCCGTATCTTGAAAAGCTCAAGACCATGCTGATCACAAACCAGGCCCCCGACGTTTTCTATGTCTGCCCTGAAAATATCCAGGACCTGTATGACGGCGGCTATTGCATGGATGTTACAAACCAGCCGTACATCGCCAATGTCAACGACCTGAACAAGCAGCTGTATACCCGCGACGGCAAGGTGCTTGGCGCATCCGGCGGCAACTGGGTAGGCGGCATCGTATATAATAAGACCGTATTCAAGAAAGCCGGCATCGAGAAGGAACCGGACACCCTTGCGGAACTGGCGGAAGACATGAAGAAGATCCAGGACATCGGCATCCTGCCCTTTGCCAATCAGCAGCAGGATGCGGCCTGCAACCTTCTGACCGGAATATTCGGCGCAAACGTCGTTGAAAAAGTACCGGATCACCAGCAGCAGATTTATGCGGGAACAAAGACCAATGCGGATTTCTGGACCGAACAGTTCAAAATTTACAATGATTTGTTTGTAAAACCCGGCTATGTTTCCGCAAAGACCATCGGTATCCCGGAAGACAAGCAGATCAATGATTTCGCGCAGGATAAGCTCGGCATGTACATCGGCGGCGTCTGGTCGCCGGCACAGATCGAAAAAGCGAACCCGAACTGCGATTACGCCATCATGGGCATCCCTGGAACGGAACCCGGCCCGAAATGGTATTTCGGCGGCCCGATTCCCGCCTATGGCATCTACTCCAAGACGGAAGTCCAGGATGCCGCTCTTCAGTTTACCTCATGGATTCACTCCGCAGCGGGCGGCAAGGTCTGCAACGAAGTGCTCGGCGATTTCGAAACCCTGAAGGATTTGCAGACTCCCCTGGATCCCCATCTGGGAGATGTAGCAGTTAAGGCTGTTGTGAGCGGAAAGCAGTACCTGCCGCTGTTCTGGTGGGAAAAGAATACGGAAACCCTCAGGAAAACGTATCTTGATTCCATACAGAAGATGATTCTTGGCAAAATGACACCCGAAGAGGCGGCCAAATCGCTGGATACCGCCAAATAGGCAACTTACATGAAATGCAGGGATTTAAAGGGCATCAACGTGAAGTTGGTGCCTTTTAAAAATACCTGCAGCCGACGCAAATACTTTTTCAGGGGTGATCAGATGAAAGGGAAACTCAAACGGAATATTCAATTCCAACTATTCCTGGTACCGGCTTTTATTTTCTATTTCGCATTTGTTATTTTACCGATGCTTATGAGCTTTGCCTATAGCTTTACCGGGTTAACGTTTACAAAGCCCGAATACCATTTTATAGGCCTGGAAAATTACACTAAGCTTTTTGCAGATGAAGTTGTTACGAACTCGCTGAGCTATACAATGATCTATACGATAGGAACTACCATTTTGATCACTCTTTGCTGCGTTCCGCTGGCGCTTTTACTGGACAGCCGGTTCGCCGGAAGGAATATGTACAGGGCGGTGTTCTATTTCCCCTCCTGTATCGGGGCGTTTATTTTCGGATATGTATTCCGGTATCTGTTGTCCTCGGATGATCTGGGCTTTCTCAATATGCTTCTGATCAACCTCTTCGGAATCGAAGCCATTCCGTTTTTGTCGGAAATCTTCTGGGCACGGCTTTGTACAATACTGGTGTGCGTCTGGATGGCCACCGGCTGGAATGCGACCATTTACCTCGCTTACCTCCAGTCCATTCCGGAGGAGCTGTATGAATCGGCCCGTATAGACGGGGCCAATACCGTGCAGAGAGTAAGATATATCACGCTGCCGCTGCTGACGCCGGCTGCGAAGATCAGCATCATGACTCTGCTGACCGGCGGACTCAGAGTATTCGAACTGCCCTTCGCCCTTACGAGCGGAGGCCCGGCAAGGTCCACCTCTTCGATCACCCAGGCTTTAATCATCCGGGGCATTACGGAAGGGAACATCGGGTATGCCTGCTCCCTCGGCGTAGTATTCCTGGTATTGATTCTGGTTGTTACGCTGGTTGAAACTCAGGGCATGTCGAAGCTGGAAGAGAGGGTGAGCTGAATGAGACATAAATGGAAGTACCTGAAAACGTTATTGCTCCTTCCCTTTGCAGTTGCCGTGGCATACCCGTTTATCTTCATTGTAGCCACGTCGCTGAAGGCACAGACGGAAATCTCGGCTCATCCGTACGGGTTGTTATTTACCCCCACGCTTGAAAATTATATTTCGGTATTCGAGCGGTTTTCCATCCTGAGAAGCTTGTTCAATAATATCGAAATTACGTCGATCTCGGTTGCCGGCGTTGTAATATTCGCCGCCATGGCTGCTTACCCGATCATATACAATCCCAATAAATTCAACAAGTTTATGGGCGGCATCATGATCATGGGGTATCTGATCCCCGGACAGGCCTTGCTGATTCCCCTGTATCAGATCATGATAAAGACGCAGCTGATCAACAAGGTGTATGGCGTAATATTCCTTTATCTGGCGGGCTCCTCCCTGGCGGTTTATCTATACATGGGCTATATGAAAACCATCCCGAAGGATATGTTCGAAGCCGCCACCATTGACGGCTGCGGTGTCTGGGCGACCTTCTGGAAGGTGATATTCCCCCTGATGACGCCTATTGTGGCTACCGTCGTTATTTTTAATGTGTTCGGGGTGTGGAACGACTTTCTCAATCCCTATCTTTTCCTGAGTTCGCCGAAAAATGCTACGCTGATCCTGCAGGTCCAGAAGACCAGGGACCAGTTTGCCGTAGAATGGGGTCTCGGGCTAGCCATCACCTCCATTATCATGATTCCGCTGTTCTTCTTCTACGTCTTTACGCAGAAATATCTGATAAAAGGCATGACCAGCGGCGCCATTAAGGGATGACCGAATCATAAAATGGATCCGGACAGAACGGGGCATGGCGAAGGCCCGCCCCTGAATTTTCTTATATTGCGGGGGGTGTACGGTCGGGTTATAATAGTTATGTCAACAGTACTATGCTGCCTGACAAGAGGAGCGATATGATAAAGGAAACCATCTCCCTTTCGCCGTTTATTCAAAAAAAATCCGTTATATTCGCGATCTTTCTGACCTTTCTTCTGGTGAATATGGTGATCTTTTTAGCAATGGTTTTTTTCACAACCAATAATTCTTCCAACATTCTTACGGGGGAAATCACCGTCTATACGGAAAAAATCATCGAGCAGGCCATCGCCAATCTGGACTACAATCTTGCCGACGTGCAGTCGCCCCTGATCATGCTGTCCAATAACAAAACCATCCTTACCTGTCTCCAGGACTACCAGAACATGAGCGACGCGGACAAGTATACGAACAAAAAGGAAATTTTGAATGTCATCGCGGGATACTGGCTGAAGCCCCTGATTTCCGACCTGATCATCGTCGGAAACAACGGGTTCTTTTTCAATTCCACGGAAAATTCCCTGAAGTGGGATTATGACTTCCTGGGACAGCCCTGGTATAAAAATGCCGAAAAAAAGGACAACACTTTTATCAATTTTGGGCTGCACCTGCAGAACTATTATAACGAGAACATTTACCGGAAAAGCGACCGGCTTACCATTTCCATAGGACTGCCGGTAAAAGCCTCCGGCGGCGCGGAGCTCGGTACGGTCCTGTGCGACCTGGAACTGAGCAAGCTCAATGACATCCTGAAGCTGAACACCTTTGAAAAGAGCGGGTATATCTTCCTGACCGACGACCGGGGAAAGATCCTGGCCCATAAGAACAGCGACCTGATCGGAGAGGATTTCGGCCTGAAGGACCGGTCCGTCATCCTGAACGGGAAACAGGGCAGTTTTATCACGGAAGGCCCGGAAGGAAAGCTGCTGCTGGTTTACCATACTTCCAGGATCGCCGGCCTGAAGCTGATATCGGTGATTCCCATCAATGAAATAGAAGAGCATTCCCTGGCGCTGAAGCGCAATATCATCCGGATCTTCATGATCTCCCTGCTGGTCCAGGTCATCGTCTATTTTATCGTGGTCCTTTTTATCTCCAAGCCCTTCAAGAAATTGATCCATTCCATCGACAACGTCCGACTGGAGGACCTGTCTGTCAAAAGCGGGGATTATCAGTTCTGGGAATTGAATGTGATCGGGCGGAAATTCGAGGAACTGATCGAACGGCTCAAGAATTTGATCCGGGAAAACTACGATTCGAAGCTGAGCCTGAAGGAGGCCGAACTGGAAAACCTGCAGGCCCAGATCAATCCCCACATGCTGTACAATACGCTGCAAATCCTGCAGACCGAGATCGTCTGCGGCAATATCGAGGAGTCCGACCGGATCGTGCTTTCCCTCAGCGAGCTGTTCCGGTATTCCGTCCACAAGGAAAAAGAAATGGTCTATATATCCCAGGAGATTCAATACCTTGAAAATTATTTCAATCTTTGCTCCAGGAGATTTGACGGGAACCTGAAGGCCGTCTTCGACATTTCAGAGGAGGTCTACAATTTCAAAATCCCGAGGCTGCTGTTCCAGCCGATCATTGAAAACTGCATCATCCACGGCTTCAAGGAGTGCCCGGAGAACGGCGAAATCCTCATATCCGCCAGGATAGTCCCGGAGGGAATCCTCATTTCCGTCCGGGACAATGGGGGAGGCATAGGGCCCGCCAGGCTCGAGCAATTGATCCGCCACATCAATGATCCTTCTGCCGCGGATTCCAACATCGGCCTTCGGAATGTCCATCAGAGAATACGTCTTAAATATGGAGAACGATACGGGATAAGCCTTCGCAGCGTAAAAGGGGAATATACGGTTGTGGACATGCTCATCGCCCGTTTCGAAGGGGGACACAGGCAATGAAGCTGCTGATTGTGGACGACCAGTCGTCCGTGCATAAATTTCTGGATACCGTGTTTGACTGGCCTGCCATGGGGATCGCCCAGGTCGGGCACGCCTTTAACGGGAACGAGGCTCTGGAGCTCATCCGGAGGGCTCCGCCCGATTTGATGATCCTGGACATTAAAATGCCATATATGGACGGAATTGAATTGATCCGGGAATTGGAACGCAGCGGGCGGATGGTCCGGATCATCATCCTGAGCGCCTACAATGAGTTTGAATACGCACGGGAGGCTATGAAATACGGCTTGAAGGATTATGTGCTCAAGCCGATTGATTCCAAGAAGCTGGGCGATATCATTATGAACGCGATCCGCGAAATCGAGGCGGAGCAGGAGAAATGCGTCCAGGAGGCGATGAACGCAGCGCTTTACGGCTTTAAGCTGCCGGAGGAAGCCGCCGGAAAGATTTGTTCCGCTTTTGAGCACAGAAACATTCGACAGTTCTTTCTTATTGCTTTCCTCTGTAGAAATTCAAATGAAGCGGATGTTCTAGGCCAATTGCAGGATGAGCTGAAACGCGATTCCGCGCATCCCTGCAGAACTCTTCCCGCCAACGAGGGAGAGCTGCTTGCCCTTGTGCCGCTTTGCCGGGAAGAGGAATTGGAGCAGGCGGCCGGGGTAATCCGGGAAAAATTGGCCGGATTCCGCACGGCGCACGGCTGCGACAGCCTGGTTGCGGGCCTCAGCGAGGCGGACTCAGAGGTGGAGCATATGCGGGAGCTGTACCTGCATGCGGTGAAAGCGACGGAAATGTCCTTTTATTCGAAGGAGGGCTTTTTCCGGTATTCCGCGGAGCTGTTTTCCGAGAAGGCGGAAAAGGAGCTTCCGGATGCGTTGGAGAAAAACATTATCGACAGTATAAAGCTGAACTTTCAGGAATTCCGGTGCATTGAACTCATCGGAAACTACTTTGACTATTTCCGGAGGAACCCGGTGGCGCCGGAGCAGGTTGCGCTGTCCCTGATGAACCTGGTCAGCCGGATCAACCTGAGGCTTGTGGAAGAATACAGGGACGGCGGGATTTTTATCGAGGACGTGCCGCGGGCTTACTGGTCGGAGCACTACTATATCGACGATCTGGAGCTGGCCTTTGCGCAGAATGTCTTCTCCGCCCTCGGCCGGATAAGGTCCAACCGGCCCAAGACCGATACGGAGATCATCCGGGAGGTCAAAAGGCACATCGACGAAAAATACAACGAGGATTTGTCCCTGGACAGCATTTCGGAAAAATTTTTCATCAGCAAATACCAGCTCAGCCGGATCTTCAAAAAGGAGATCGGGATCAATTACTGGGATTACATAACCCAGGTCCGGATGGAGAAAGCCCGTCTCCTGATACAGAATACGGATATGAAGATGTATGAGATTGCGGAGAAGACGGGCTACGACGACATCAGCCATTTCAGCACCGCCTTCAAGAAGTACTTCGGCAAAAGCCCCAAGGAATTCAAGGCGCAGCCCGGCGAAAATAACAAAGCCAACCACCTTCCGGGATAGCCCGCTCGGGACCGATTTGGTCGTAACGTTCTCGCCCACAAAACAGTGGATTCGAGACTAAAGACCATTTTGCCGAGGTCAGCAAAATGGTTGAGATCGGTAGTTCGACGCAAAGCCTACCCGGCAGAAACGCATTCCAACTCGGCACATATAGAAAAGCCCCCTTGCCGGCAGATGACATGCTCGGCAAGGGGGTTTTTGCGGCCGGCCGCCTAGATCATCCCGATCCATTCCGCGTGACTGCCGTCCCGCAGAAATGCCGGGATGACGTCCAGCGGCGCCGCCGCCGACACAGCCCTTCCGCCGGCATACACCTTGCCGTCGTGCAGGCTGGTCCAGGCTGCGCCTTCCGGGAGGTACACCTCCCTGCTGCACGCGCCTTCATACACTACCGGCGCGACAAGGATGTCGCCGCCGTACATGTATTGATCCTTCAGCGTCCAGCAGACGGGATCCTCCGGGAATTCATAGAACATGGCCCGCATAACGGGCGTCCCTTTTTCATGAGCCTGGCGCATAAGCTCGCGAGTATACGGGCGCATGGCTTCGCGCAGCTTCATGTATTTTACGAGAATCTCATAGGTTTCCTGTCCATAGCTCCATACTTCGTTGTCGCCTCCGGTGAACAGCGCCGGACGCCCGTTCTTCCCGTAAAGCATGGTCGTCGGCTTGCGGTCCCCATGCAGGCGCATGACCGGACAGAAGGCGCCGTACTGGAACCAGCGGACCAGAAGCTTCCGGAAGCCTTCGTCCTCCGGGTCGCCGCCGCCGAAGCCGCCGATGTCCGTCGTCCACCAGGGAATGCCGCAGAGGCCCATATGGAGTCCCGCGCAGATCTGCTTCCGGAAATCCGCATAATCGGAATGGATGTCTCCCGACCATACAAGCGCGCCGTACCGCTGGCTTCCCGCCCAGGCGCAGCGGACCAGGTTGACGATATCCCGCTGTCCTTCGTTTTCCATCCCTTCGTAAAAAGTTCTGGAATAAAGCTGCGGATAAATGTTTCCGACTTGGACATTCGGTCCGGCATAATACCGGTAATTGTCGAAATCGTACACAGTGTATTCCGGTTCCGCCTCGTCGAGCCAGAACAGCTTGATGCCGTGGTCATAGTAGTTTTTCCTGCATTTGTCCCAGACATAGCGCCTGGCGGCGGGGTTCGTGGCGTCGTAGAAAACGCTGTCCCCGCCGAACTGCATGCAGATGTTGACGCCCATTTCCGGTTTGACCAGCAGGCCGTTTTGCTTCATCTCGTTGAAATTTTCGCTTTGCAGGTCGATCTGGGGCCAGACGGACACCATCAACTCCATGCCCAACTGCTTCAGTTCCTCCGCCATGGCCCGCGGGTCGGGGAAGAATTCCTCGTCGAAGCGGAAATCGCCCATTTTCGGCCAGTGGAAGAAATCGCATACGATCACGTCGACGGGCAGGCCGCGGCGCTTATACTCCCTTGCGACCTCCAGCAGCTGCTCCTGGTTGTAGTAGCGCAGCTTGCACTGCCAGAAGCCCAGGCCGTACTCCGGCATCATGGGGACCGTTCCGGTCACGCTTGCATAGGCCTCTTCGATTTCCGCAGGCGTATCGCCCGCCGTGATCCAGTAATCCAACTGCTTGGTGCTTTCAGCATGCCACTCCGTCCGGTTTTTGCAAAAGCTGGCGCTTCCGATAGCCGGGTTGTGCCACAGAAAGCCGTAGCCGAGACTGGACAGCACAAAGGGGATGCTCGCCTGGGAATTCCGGTGGGATAGCTCAAAGTTACAGTTTTTGATATCCAGGATTTCCTGCTGGTATTGTCCCATGCCGTACAGCTTTTCCGTTTCATCGGACTCAAAAGTGACGGTCAGCTTGTAATCTCCTCCAATGATGGGCTTGAATTTCCTCGCGTGCAGGTTCAGCGCGCCATGGTGGTCGATTTCCTGCAGCAGCAGCCGGCCTTTTTGATTGTAAAAACGGATCCTGCCGTTTTTGGTCCAGCTATTTTCCTCGATCACGGCTTCTATTTTTCCGTTCCGGATTACCGCTTTGCCGTCTTCGATCCGGATATCCGCGCTGCCGCAGCCGGCCGGCAATAGGGCGAAATCGGTGTCCATGATATCACCCATCATCCGCGAACGCACCCGGAAGCTGTTTGCGCCCCAGGGCTCGATCACGAGCTTTTCCCCGTTATATTGCCAGATGAGTTTGTTGCCTTCCTGACAGAATATGCCCATTGGTCTTTCCTCCGCTTTCTTATAAAAATGTTGCTTTCCTTTGCTAATTTTGTGATAATACGATTATACTGCGTAAAATGCGGAATATCTCATATTATGTTGCTATAAAATAACAAAATGTTGCTTGCTTGAAAAATAAAAGAGCGGCAGGAAACGGAGGGAGCCCCAATGATACAGGAGCGGGCCAATCTGAAGGAAAGAGCGATCCACGGGTCCGCGGATTTTCCGCTGTGCGTCTACAGAAGCCGGCCGAACCAGGACGAAAGCATTCTCTTCTGCCATTGGCACGACGAGGTTGAAATCATGTATCTGGCCTCCGGAAGCGCGACGTTCTATCTGGATACGGTTCCGGTGGAAATAGGGGAGGGGGAAGCGGTGATCATCAACAGCGGCACAATCCACTCCGGCACCTCGGCGGATTTTCAAAACTGTGTTTTCTATGCGGTCGTGTTTGATTTCACCATGCTTTTCAACAACAAAGCAGGGGACAGCCTGGGCAAATACCTTGTTCCGGTTCATAACGGCCAGTACAGGCTCCCGGTAAAGCTGAGCAGGGAAGGGGAGCAGGACAGGGAAATCCTGCAGCAGGTCCGAAACATCGTCGATGCTTACATCAATCGCAAACCGGCTTATCCGTTAACCATCCTGTCGTCCCTTTACGCCATTCTGGGCGGACTGATTGCCCAGGACCGCCTCACCGCTGTCGGGATCGTAAAAACCGAAGCTTCCCACTCCCGGCTGGCACAGTTTAAAGCCGTGCTTGCCTTTATTGAAGAAAATTACAGCCAAAAAATAGGCATCCGGGAAATGGCGGACCATATCAACATGAGTCCGTATCATTTTTGCCGTTTTTTCAAAACCATGTCGGGGAAGACCCCCTTCGAGTACCTGATAGGATATCGGATCCACCAGGCGGAGCTGCTTTTGAAGGATCCCTCCCGAAAGATCATCGATATCGCCCTGGAGGTTGGCTTCAACAATATCAGTTACTTTATCAAAAGCTTCCGGGAATACAAAAAAATGACGCCGGCAAAATACCGTTCCGGTGAAATAGGGTCGGAAGCCAGATAAGAAAAAGCCGGCCGGTACGCCTTTAATATGCTGCTTTGCGCACCGGCCGGCTTTTTCACGGGATACCCTGATCCCTGTGGGAAGCCTTATAGTGAGAAGACCTATAGTATCAGAAGTCTTTTATTTTTTGCCCAACCGGATCACGTTCCAGGACAGTTTGTTCAGGACCGATTTGGCCGTGTTGTCTTCGACCACCGTTTTTCCACCCTTGTGAGGAACGACGTTCATCGGATTTTCCAGCGTATTTTTCGCGCAGATGTCTTCGTTTTCCAGAACGATGTGTTCGATGACCTGATACCCGGCAAAGTCGCGGAGGTCGGTTTCAACCAGCAGGGGCTCCTCCAGATCCCTGTTTACGGCAAAGATCGTGAGCTCTTCCTTCTCCTCGTCGAATACCGTTACGCTTTCCAGGTAAGGAACATCGCAGAAATCCACACTGTCATATAGCGGGGATTTGACAACGGAATGCAGGACTTCTCCTCTTCCGTACAGCGAAGTGTGCAGATAGGGATAGAAGATGGTGTTTCTCCAGGAACCGCCGCCCGTTACGGTCATGATCGGGGCGATGGTATTGACCAGTTGGGCCATGCAGGCCATTTTGACGCGGTCCGCGTGCTTTAGCAGGGTAATCAGCATGCAGCCGACCACCAATGCGTCCTGCAGGTCGTAAATGTTTTCATTGATGGGCAGATGGCTCTTCCAGCGCATCTCCTGCGTAATATCCGTCATATACCAGACGTTCCACTCGTCGAAGGAGAGGTTCATGGTTTTCTTGCTGCGGGTCTTTGCTTTGATGTAGTCGCAGATGGAAACGACGGATTTAATGAAATAATCCATATCCATCGAGCGGGCAAGGAAATTGGCGGTGCCCTTTTGATCGTTGCTGTAGTAGGTATGCAGGGAGAGGTAATCTACGTATTCATAGGTGTGCTCCAGGATGGTCGCCTCCCACTGGGCGAAGGTAGGCATGCCGCTGTTTGAGCTGCCGCAGGCGACCAGCTCTATGGCCGGATCGACCCATTTCATGACCTTGGCGGTTTCGGATGCCGTGCGGCCGTATTCTTCCGCCGTCTTCCGGCAGATCTGCCAGGGGCCGTCCATTTCATTTCCCAGACACCAGGTTTTGATGCCGTGGGGCTTCTCATACCCGTGGGACCGCCTCAGATCGCTCCAATAGGTCCCTCCGGGATGGTTGCAGTATTCCACCAGGGTTCTGGCGGCATCCGGGCCTCTTGTGCCCAGGTTTACGGCCATCATGACTTCCGTCTGCGCGTAGCCTGCCCAGTCCACAAATTCGTTCGTGCCCATTTCGTTGGATTCCACAGAGGCCCAAGCCAGATCAAGTCTTTTAGGACGGCTCGCTACCGGGCCGATTCCGTCCTCCCAATTGTAACCGGACAGGAAATTGCCTCCCGGATAGCGGACGATGGGAACCTGCAGCTCCTTTACCAGGTCGATGACGTCCTGGCGGAAGCCTTTTTCATTGGCGGCCGGATGGCCGGGCTCGTATATTCCGCCGTACACGGAACGGCCCCACTGCTCGACAAAGGAACCGTAAATCCGTTTATCCACTTTGCCGACTTTAAAATCTTTTCCGATGGAAAGGGTTGCTTTTTTCATTTCTGCACCACCTGTTAATAAAAATATTTAATGGTTAATAAATTTACTAACAAAATAATACCGCTTTTCCGGACGCAAGTCAATTATCAAAATAGATTTTATAGCGCGAATTAGCAGGATTTATTCGCTCTTTACACAACCGTCGGACTGATTTATAATTATATTAATAAGAAGGAGAGCACAGGAATGAAAATAGCTGTTTCGGAAAAGTATTTACCCGTTTATGAAGCCCTTGCCAGCGATATCCGCATCAAAATCATCCACCTGCTGGCGGAAAAGTCCATGAACATCAAGGAGATCGCGGAAAAGCTCGGCTTGAGCAGCGCAATTCTCACCATGCATGTGCAGAAGCTGGAAAAGGCGGGGCTGGTCTGGTCCGAGCGGGTTCAGTCCAACCGCTCGAATTTCAAGGTATGCCATCTGAACGTGGAGTCCATCGAGATCGAATTCCCCCAGAAGGCCCGAAAAAGTGTCCAGTTTCATGAATTCGTGCTGCCGGTGGGCCATTACACCGATTTCGACGTAACGCCGACCTGCGGCCTGGCTACGGCGGAGAAGCTGATCGGGTACTACGACGATCCCCGGTATTTCCTCGACCCGGAACGGGTCAATGCCAGAATCCTTTGGTTTACAAAAGGCTTTGTAGAATACAGGGTGCCCAATTACCTGCTGTCCAACCAGGAGCCGGCGGCGCTGGAGATTTCCATGGAGCTCGGCTCGGAGGCGCCCGGCGTGAACAACAACTGGCCCTCCGACATTTCGTTCCTCCTCAACGGAGTCCACGTGGGCAACTGGACCAGTCCCGGCGATTTCGGCGGCGCCAGGGGAAACTACACGCCGGAATGGTGGAGCCTGTCCCTGGGACAGTTCGGCCTGCTGAAGATCCTCCGGATCAATCATTCCGGCACCTATATGGACGGAGAGCGGATTTCCGACGTGACCTGCGAGCAGTTGGACCTGCGTCAGAAGCAGTGGTCCTTCCGCATAGCGGTGCTGGAAAACGCGAAGCACGCCGGCGGCGCTACCATTTTCGGAGCCGGCTTCGGCAATTACGACCAGGACATTGTTTTCAGACTGTATTATGAGTAAGGCCATCACATTTTTCTATATTATCATCACATGGTTCCATTCTGTAAAGCAGCCGCCTGGTATATCATAATCTCAAGACATGGACATGCGCCATGAAAAAAGGAGGATATACCATGAAAAGAATACTTGCGGCAGGATTGGCATTGGCGGTTTTGCTGACCATGCTCCTGGCAGGCTGCGGCACTGCAAAGAACGAGCCTGAGGCAACAACGGCACAGACACAGGCTGTCACCGAGCCTGCTGCCGAAACAGCAGCGGCCACGGACAGCAGTGAACCGGTTACGCTCACCTATGGCCTTTGGGACTCGAACCAGGCAATCGGTTTCCAGAAGATGGCGGATGAATTTACCGCGGCGAATCCGAATATCAAGATCGAGCTTCAGGTCAACGGATGGACCGATTACTGGACAGCCCTCGATGCGGCCGCTTCCGCCGGAACTCTTCCGGACATGTTCTGGATGCACTCCAACAATATTTACCGCTATGCTTCCAATGGAATGCTCATGGACCTGACGGATAAAATTGCTTCCAGCCCATCGGTCAAGATGGAGAACTTCCCGAAGGGACTGGTCCAGATTTACAACTTCAACGGCAAGCAATATGCCGTACCGAAGGATTACGACACCATCGGCCTGTGGTACAACAAGACCATGTTTGACGCGGCCGGCGTGAAATATCCGGATGACACCTGGACCTGGGACACCCTGTATGACGCCGCCAAGAAGCTGACCAAGAAGGATAAGTCCCAGTATGGCTTCCTTGCCCCGCTCCATAATCAGGAAGGTTTCTACAACTTCATCTATCAGAATGGCGGAACCGTCATCACCGCGGATAAAAAATCCGGATACGACGATCCAAAAACGATCGAAGCAATGCAATTTTACGTGAAGCTGGTCAAGGAAGGACTGTCGCCTCAAATGTTCGGTGACGCCGAGCGTGCGCAGGCAATACAGAATGGTCTGTGCGCAATGGGTCTGTTCGGTTCCTGGAACCTGTCCGGATTTACCTCCAACGAATACATGGCAAAGAACTTTGATGTGGCCGTACTCCCGTCTTCCCCGAGCGGCGGCAAGGCGTCCATCTTCAACGGACTCGGCTATGCAATCTCGCCCAATACAAAGAATGCGGATGCTGCGTGGAAGTGGGTGGAATACCTGGGGTCCAAGGAAGGCCAGCTGAAACAGGCGGAACTGGGCATCGCAATATCGGCTTATAATGGAACAGCCGACGCGTGGGTCAACTCCAATAAGACCTTCCATATTAAGTGTTTTATAGACATGGTGCAGTATGCTCAGATCAGACCATACTCCAATTCGACAGGAGTTTGGGAAGACAAGACCTATGAGGCGCTGAGAGGCGCGTTTACGGGAGAGAAGACAGTCGAACAGGCTTGCAAGGACGCGGCGGCCGTCATGAACGAAAGCCTTTCGCAGGAATAACAGGAGATTGAGGACCATAGGGTAGCGGACAATTTATACGGCAGCCTGTACAGGTTGCCGTATAAATTATGAATCCGGGCGCCTTTGCCGGGGAGGATTAAAAACAAATGAACAATTTGCGCAACAAAGCGAGGCTTAATGAATGGTTCTGGGGATGGTTCCTGATCGCTCCGACCATCCTCGGGCTGATAATCCTGAACATTATTCCCGCATTTCAGTCCTTTTACCTTAGCTTTTTCAAAAGCGGCGATTTCGGAAAGGGAAACCTTTTTGTAGGGCTGGCGAACTATGAAAAACTGATTCATGACACTCAGGTATGGCATGCGGTGATTAATACAATTAAATATACGCTTCTGGTCGTGCCGGTGGGAGTATTCCTATCCGCTGTTATAGCGGTAATGCTGAATAACAATATAAAGGGCCAGAATGCCTATCGGGCCATTTACTATGTTCCTGTAGTGGCAACGCCTGCCGCGGTGACCATGATATGGAGATGGCTGTATAATTATCATTACGGCCTGATCAATGTGATGTTGGAAAAGCTCGGGCTTCCGCCCGTAAACTGGATAGATAACCCTGGAATTGCGATGGTATCGGTGGCGATAATCGGTATCTGGAGCACAGTTGGATATAATATGGTGCTGATCCTGGCGGGGCTGCAGGAAATCCCGCAGGTCTATTACGAAGCCTCCGACATCGATGGGGCGAATGCAGTTGTCCGTTTTTTCCGCATTACGCTGCCGATGGTTTCTTCAACGATCTTTTTTGTTCTGATTACCTCCGTCATTCAGTGTATGCAAGTGTTTGACGTTATTTACATGATGATCGATGTCACCAGCCCGTCCTATGACAAAACGGTTTCCCTGGTCTACCTGTTCTACAACAATTCCTTCAAGTATCTGAACAAGGGGTACGGGTCGGCTGTTGCAATGCTGCTCCTTTTCATTATTGCGATCATCACGGTTATTCAGGTAAAGCTGCAGAAAAAATGGGTCAATTATTCTAATTAGGAGGTGTGGAGGATGAATAAGGATAAACTTTTTGTCCTAGTAATACATGCATTTTTGATTATTGGTTCCGCCGTCATGATTCTGCCTTTTGCCTGGATGCTGCTGACTTCCTTCAAAACGGTAACGGAAGCAACGGCAATGAATCCGTTTCATTTTTTTCCATCCGAGCTGCGAGTGGAAAACTATCTGGCGGCAATCCGGCAAAGCAACTTTTTACGGCTGTATTACAATACTTTTGCAATGATGCTGATCAATATCGCCTGCGCCCTGGTGTTCAGCTCCATGGCGGCCTATGCCTTTGCGAGGCTCCATTTTCCCGGAAGGGATTTTTGCTTTGGTCTTGTGCTGTTTCAAATGATGATCCCAACACAGATTTTCATCATACCCCAGTACATGATGGTGGACAGGCTCGGCGCCCGCAATACCATATTCGCGCTTGTCTTTCCGGGGCTTGTAAGCGCTTTCGGGACATTTCTGCTGAGGCAGTTTTTCAAAGGAATTCCCAACGAGCTTGAACAGTCGGCTAAGATCGACGGATGCAATATCGGACAGACTTTTGTCCGGATCATGTTTCCATTGGTGAAGTCCGGATTGGTGGCATTGGCTATTTTTACAGCGCTGTTCGCTTTCAAAAACCTTATGTGGCCGCTGATTGTCAATTCCAGCACGAATGCGGCTACGTTGGCCTCCGCTCTGGCAAAAATCCAAAGTGCGTACAGTGTGAAATACCCTATCCTTATGGCAGCTTCCGTTTTGGCGGTCTGGCCTATGATCCTGATCTATTTCCTGTTCCAGAAGCAGTTCATGCAGAGCGTAACAACATCCGGTTTGACAATGTAATAATATACAGGAGGGCATAATGCCGGTTCTTTTTCATGAAAACAGCAGGGAGTTTCATCTTTATAACGAGCATATAAGCTATATTATCCGGATCCTACGGAATAATCAGCCGGGGAACCTTTATTTCGGTAAAAGGGTTCACGACCGGGATTCCTTTTCCCATCTCCTGCAGGGAGAATTAAGACCGCTGGCGGCCTATGTATTTGAAAACGACTACACCTTTTCCCTGCAGCACACCCTGCAGGAATATCCATCCTACGGCACTACGGATTTCAGGTATCCCGCCTTCGAGATAAAGCAGGAAAACGGCAGCAAAATATCCTGCTTCGAATACAAGAGCCATGCGATCTTCAGCGGCAAGAAAAAATTGCCGGGTCTTCCCGCGACTTACGTTGAATCCGACCAGGAAGCGGATACTCTGGAAATCCGCCTGTTTGATGCTGTTCTGCAAACGGAGATTGTTTTAAGTTATACCATCTACCGGGATTATCCGGTCGTTGCCAGGAATGCGGCATTTCTTCACAAAGGCGACAGGGCTGTTGCGCTCAATAGAGCAATGAGTGCCAGTATCGATCTGCCCGACGGTAACTTCGAAATGCTTCAGCTGTCCGGAGCCTGGGCAAGGGAAAGGCATGTAAAATGCCGCAAGCTGGAACAGGGTATTCAGGGAATATACAGTATGCGAGGCATCAGCAGCGCGGAGCACAATCCTTTCATTGCCCTGAAAAGGCCGGACGCGAACGAGTTCAGCGGTGAGGTGTATGGATTTAGTCTGGTTTACAGCGGAAACCACCTGGAGCAGGTAGAGGTGGATACCCATAATATGACCCGAGTAATGCTCGGCATCCACCCGGATACGTTCGAATGGCCGCTGGGATGCGGCGAGAGCTTTCAGACGCCGGAAGCAGTCCTGGTTTATTCGGACAGCGGCCTCAACGGAATGAGCCAGACCTTCCACAAATTATTCCGGAACAGGCTCGCCAGAGGGGAGTGGAGGGATCGTGCCAGGCCGGTCCTGATCAACAACTGGGAAGCGACGGAAATGAAATTTACCCAGGAGAAGATTCTAAGCATAGCAAAAGCCGGGAAAGAGCTTGGAATGGAGCTCTTTGTCCTCGACGACGGTTGGTTTGGAAAACGCGACAACGATAAAGCCGGGTTGGGCGATTGGTATGTAACCAACTTTGACAAGCTTCCCGGCGGGATCGCCGGACTTGCGGAAAAGATCGAAGGGCTGGGCATGAAGTTTGGGCTCTGGTTCGAACCGGAAATGGTCAATAAGGACAGCGATCTTTATCGGAAGCACCCGGACTGGATTCTCCGGACACCGGCAAGAAGAGCTTCACCCACGCGAAATCAGTATGTGTTGGACTTCTCAAGGAAAGAAGTGGTGGATTATATTTATTCCCTTATGGAGAACGTTCTGGGAACGTCTAAGGTATCCTATGTCAAATGGGATATGAACCGTTATATAACGGAGTGCTATTCTGCGGGCAAGAACGCGGAAGGGCAGGGAAAGGTATTTCACCAGTATATCCTGGGCGTTTATGATTTATATGAGCGGCTGACCGCAAGGTTTCCGCATATTCTATTCGAATCGTGCTCCAGCGGAGGGGGACGTTTCGATCCGGGCCTTCTGTATTTTGCTCCGCAGGCGTGGACCAGCGATAATTCCGACGCGGTGGAGCGGCTTCTGATCCAATACGGCACATCCCTGGTTTATCCGGTCAGCAGTATGGGCGCGCATGTGTCGGCGGTTCCGAACCAGCAGGTCGGCAGGACAACACCCCTGGAAACAAGGGCGAATGTTGCATTTTTCGGTGTTTTCGGGTATGAACTGGACCTGACGCTCTTATCGGAAGCGGAAAAAGAAAAGGTAAGGGAGCAGGTGACCTTTTATAAAGCCCATAGAGAATTAATCCACAATGGGGCGTTCTACAGGCTTTCAAGTCCTTTTGAAAAGGACGCGGCAGCCTGGATCGTCGTGTCGGCTGACCGTACGGAGGCCATAGCGGGTTATTACAAGCTGCTGAACCGTGCGAACGACGCCTGGAGGAGATTCAAGCTGGCCGGATTGGACGGCGGCAGGCAGTATATTGTCAATAATGACAGCCAAAAAGTGTTTTATGGGGATGAACTTATGAATATCGGAATTGTGGTGGAAAACCGGGACCTCTGCGCCAATGGCGCGGATTTTTCCTCGGCGGTCTATTATTTGAAGAGCACAGGCTCCTGAAGGAGCCTGTTTTTCGGTCCATAGCGCTTTATTCGCCCTTCCTGCTGGCATGGACCAGTTTATCGTTTTGGTCACGGTACGCTTTAGGACTCACCTGATAATACATCTTGAAAACCTTTGAAAAGGACAGCGGATCCGGGTAACCAACCTGCGACGCAATGGAGTTTACCGGAAGCGAAGTTGTCTTCAGAAGGTTCCGCGCCTTGTCCAGGCGATAGTTCACCAGATATTGCTGCGGCGATACGTTCATGCTCTTTTTAAAGATATTGGTGAGATAGCTCCGGTCGATTCCGATATAGCTTGCGATATCATTTACTTTGATATCCTTTTCATAATTGTGGTCTATGAATTCCAGGGCGTGCTCCACATATACCTGGTACGGATAGTCATGCACATTGCTCTGCTCGCCTGCGCTGTGTTTTTCATTGATTAGATGGGAAAGGAACATGAAAAGGTATCCTTCCCTCTTTAAATCATTTGCATAGGTAAGTCTGCTGGCGTCAAGCATGCCTTTCACGCATTCCACGAGCTGGCTTTCGCAATGGAAATGCTCCGACCGGTTTGTTTTCCCGAGAGAAGCATGGCTCAAGCAGGCTTCCGCCTTAACGCCGCCGAAGCCGATCCAGATATAGGTCCAGGGATCCTCCTGATCTGCTTTGTAAAAAGTGATTTCCTCCGGATAAATGATAAAAGCGTCATGCTTTCCAAGACGATAGGTGGTTCCGTCCGCTTCAAAAATGCCTTTGCCGCTCAGGATATAATGGAGCAGGTATTCGGTTCGGCTCGTCGGTCCGTAAGCATGGCCCGGATCGCATTCTTCCATGCCGCAATAGCTCAGGTACAAATCAACGGAATGTTTCTTCAGGTACTCAAGGCATTTGTATCTTGCGGAATTCGTATATTTCGGTTCCATACCTACCTCATGGCGGGCCTTTGCCGGCCGTTATCAATAACTGTCGAATTGCCTCCATTGTACCATGAAGCGGTTGCGAATTCAATTGAAGGGGAGATCAGGTGTTGCGCCGGTTGGTTTTATGAACGGATTTCAGCGGTAGTAGAGCTTTGCGGCGTCGTCCAGGACCTGCCCCGCGGTTTTCTTGCCCGTCACGACGGAGGAAAGGCCGTGCCATATGGAGCCGAATACCTCCTGGCCCAATACGTCGCCGACCGCGCCGTTGATGGAGGAAGCCCTGTTCATCAGGTCCAGGCAGCTTTGATCCAGAGGTGTCTTGGCTTTGATTTCACAATTGATCAGGGGCACTCCGGCCACCTCGACAAATTTAGCCACGACCTTGGGCTGGGTCATATACTTGATGAAGGTCAGGCCGGCTCCGTTCTTTTCCTTGTTCAGATCGCCGGTCAGGTACCAGCCTGTGCCGGCCCCGCCGATGATCTCCGTCGAATCGGCCTGCCCGCCGGGGACGGCCGGGAGCGGTATGACGACGGTATTTTCGTAATCCTTGATATATCCCCTGGACCAGGAGCCGGAAATAAACATTGCCGCCTTTTTGTCCGCGAACAGCTCCGCGCAGGTTCCCTGCCGGATGGTCAGCGCGTCCTGCGTAAAGGCCTTTTCCTCATAGAGCTTTTTGATCAACTCCAGGGCCTTGGACCAGCTCGGGTCGAAAAGATTGGAATGGCCGGTTTTGCCGCCTGCGGCCAGGAGAAAGGTTTCGATGATGTAATGGGGTTCGTCCGAAAAGGCGCACGCAATGGGGGCTATGCCATGGGACCGCAGAACGGGGATGGACTTTAGAATGTCCTCGTAGGTTTTGGGAATTTCGAGGCCGCATTGTTCAAAGACGTCCCGGTTGACCCACATGCCTTCAAAAAAGCCCAGAAAGGGGAGCGCATACAGCTTCCCTTTGTATTTGCAGGTTTCCAGCATATCCGGCTTGAAGTTGGCCGCCCACGCCGGATCGGCCGCCAGTTCCTCTTCCCAGCCGATCACCTTTCCGGAATCCACGAGGGGTTTTCCGAGTACGCCGTTGAAGCCGTAGGTCACATCCGGTTCGTTCCCGGAAGCAAAATCGGTGTTGATCTTGATTTTGAACGCATCCCCGCTGGCGCCGGTCGCTTCGTCAATGACCTTGATTTCCGGATGCTCCGCCGCGAAATCCTTCAGGACCTGCTGCCATACGTACCGGTAGGCGTCTTCTCCGGTGAAGGTGGTGGCCACGCGGATGGAACGGATGCTCTCGCCGCGGTCAGCCGCGGTGGAGGCAAGCGAAGCCTGAGGATCATTCCAGCCGCTTTTTCCGCAGCCGGACAATCCGGTTACAAGCAAGGAAAGCACCAAAATGCCGGTGGCAAGCAAGGGCGCCTTTTTCATCGCAGAAGCCTCCTGGAGGATTGAGGAATGACCGAATCATAAATTCCGGTTCTGGAGCGGTTATTTTCCGCCCTTACATCGTTGTCGTCAGTTGCAATAAAACAATTATTGCGCCTTCCTCCGCCTTGTAAGGACGAAAAATCCCTCGCT
>JAEYOP010000053.1 GCA_023411575.1 Bacillota bacterium
CATTTTGGGATAGCCTCCTTTGTTGCTTTAGACTAGTCGAAAAACTCGAAAAAGTCTAAAGACATTTTAGGATGATTATCTCAAATGGACGGTCAAATTGTTATGCGCCCTTATATTAAGCGCTTACGGAATATCTCCCTTGATCAGTGCTCTTTCATTATGGATTCATGAAAAGAGTGGATCACTACTTCGGGGGAGGCAGGCAAGGAAAGCCTTAAAACATTTTGGATTGAAAGCATGGCGGCTTGCCACCAAGAGCGGGCAGATGCTTTTGAAGGAATCATGTGGTATTATGAAAGAAAACTTGGAGGTATAATGTTATGCACGATAACATTAAAGAGTTCCCGTTATTACCACAAGGCAAAGCAAGAGAAGAATTGCAAGTAGAATCATTGTCAGATTTTCTTGCAGCAATCGAAGACGTAAGAAAAGATTCAGCACAGGAATTTGACAATAAAAACGGAATTCCACATCTTTGGTTTCGCGGCCAAGATTCTATTGAACAGCCTGATGGTAGTTGGAAGCTGATACCGAAATTACAGCGGTTTGTTTCTATTGGTGACGAAAGAAAATACTTTGAAACTGAAAGTGCGATTAATAACGACTTTCAGAGCCGTGCATCAGTATTCTTTGAATCGAAGCCAGATACTTCTGACTTCGCGAGTTGGCTAACGCTTATGCAACACTATGGATTTCCAACTCGCTTGTTAGACTGGTCACGTTCGCCATTGTATGCACTATTTTTTGCAACCGCTGATCACACACTTGATGATAGAGACGCTTGCATTTGGATTCTCAACCCCGGTTTATTAAATGGATATGCTCATCTTGAAGATAAACCATATTTATACCACATGGGACACAAAAAGGTCATAGAAGTTTTGTGGCCGGCTTTTAGAGTCACGGACTATTCAAAGGATAAAAAACGCAGAATTTTCAACCAACTCTATGACAGCGGGATAACACACAGTGTTGTATTCCCTGATTTAGAACACGTTAGCAAAGATGTCCAACGCCTTTACGGTATAGAAAAGGACTTAGCTTCCAAGGCAAAGAAATTCGGCAATTCATAGATTTTTTGGGTATAAAGAAACAAAATTTCCGTTACTTTAAGGTGGTAGCTTATGAACGAAAATAAAAAAGGATATTGGATTTATTCGGTTGTGGCTGTAACTGTTGGTATGGGTTTATTTGCGTTTTTAGGATGGCTTATATATGATTTGATTATTAAACTTTCAGAAAAAGACTTTACAAATAACACTGTAATTCAAGCATTGATAACTTTAATTATTACTGTATTTGTTGGAGGGTATTTTTCTAAATGGCTTGAAAACAAGAATGCTAAGAAAATGGAATTATATAAAATTCAAACTTCGTTATCATTGAAAATTATAGATTTAGCAAGCGCATATTTGCACAATTCAGAAGATTCAGTAATAAAAAATGCTTTGATATGTGAATCTTGCAAAGTGAAACTTTATTTTCCAGATGATGTATTGAAAGCTTTGAATAACTTAATTTTGGATGATAATAAAGAATCCCAATATGACATATTGATGGAAGAGTTAAGAAAAAGTATAAAATGATACCTACATCTATTATGTTCACGAAAAACTGCCGGGATGCTTTGGCAGACAATATCACTCAACTTTCTCATGATTTAGTGGCGGTTTTGTGTCCGCTCCGAAAGCAACTTTTTTGACTTAACCAGGGTGTACCGCTTTGATTGCTGCAAAACAAGTACGGAAGCGAATAGGACGGCGGACGGTGTAAACAGTATCTTTCAGCAGTGCGTTTTCGGGAATGTCAATCTTGAAGACCTTGTCTAGTTATGGTATATTTCGTAGGGGCTACCATGTAAAATGTTTGAGAAACAGTGGTAAATGACATTCGGATTGTATCAATCAGGAGGTTCTTATGAAGCGTTTATTCATCGTAATGCTATCCATCGTTATCGCAATGACAGTATTAACACCTTCTCTTGCCGCTGCTATGACGAAAACTACAGCAAAAAAGACTGATATCTATACATTGCGCGAAAAACTCACAGCAAAACATTTTATGCAACAGTAAAGATTGTCGATGCACCCGCAGCAAAAGTAACAAAAAACGATAGTTGGATCAATCAGGGTAACGCAAAAACCGATTCGTTTGAAATGGTTGATGTTCTTCAGAAAGCGGGTTATGATTCCGTACGGCTGAACGTATCCTGGACGCCGCATATGAATGGATGTCGGGGGAATATGAAACCTATGTGAATGCCCGTTTTTCAAAAATGTGGGAACAAATTGCCATAAGGTTCAATGGATACGGCGATAAGTTGATTTTTGAAGCGGCGAACGAAATGAATGAGGCTGACGACGCCGGAACCGGCATAGAAAAGCGTGCTTCCCGCGTGAATTCGCTGAACAAACTTTTTGTACAAACCATTCGCGCCACAGGCGGTAATAACGCAAGAAGATTTTTGAGCATCGGAAGCGTCTCACAAGTTGCCGGTAATCTCGAATACTTGGAAATGCCGAAAGACGGCCGCCTTATTGTGCAGGTACACTTCTATTTTAATCCGCCGGATTTTGTTCTGGGATGGGATGAAAGAACGAACTCCGTCAATCACGCGCTTGACAAAGCAACCTGGAAATGGAGCGGAGCCGACAAAAATGACAAACAACCGATCGATGACGCATTTGACAAAATCAAGGTATTTACGGACAAAACAGGGGTTCCTGTGATATTGGGGAAGTGGCGGCAAACGAAGCTGTTGAAAACGATTATGGATGCAGTGTAATCTGGGTTACACGGCAATTAGGCAAGAGAGGGCCTCCACCACACAAAAAAGTACCATCCAAAAGGCACGGTTTAATAGGGAAACTTGTTGAACCATACCCCAAGCCGATACGGAAATGCAAAAGATAGACGTTGTCCCGCAAAGGATAACGCCTATCTCTTGCTATAAGTTGGCCTTACTCTTCAGGGTTGATCCATTTCCATGCAAGCCATACAATCAATAAATTACACGCAATTTCTATAGTACTGAAAAAAATATAATGAAGAGTAGGCGCAGTTCCAACATTCATTGTCGATATTTGATAAACAGTCATTAAAATTCCTATGATGATGTTTGCCCAACGATTCGCTTTATACTTTAACACCCGGGAAAGGACAATCATAACCATCGGAATCTCCATGGATATTGCGGCTAACAACAAAAATCCCTGAGTTAATTGAATACCTGATAATCCACCTGTCGTTACTAACTCCTTTAAAGCTCCAGGCTCCATATTAGAGAAAACATCGCAAAAAATATAATTGACAGTTAAAAAAATCCATAATGTTGAAAAAAGCGCCCTTTTATCTTTCCTTTCGGTTGGCTTTTTTGTCAAACCATTTGTCATTTTAGATTTTCCTCTCTTTCTTTAATAAATATATCTTTCAATAATATCCGGCTTTACTTCAATAATTTCGATTCATTAATTCCTCGAATCAATAAATAAAGCACAAATGAGAATTCAGCAATCATCATCGGCAGCATCATGATTGTCTCCAGCGTTCCATTCGGAACAAGAAAATGTACTATAACCGCAAACAAACCGAATATTGTTTCAATTATAAACAGAATACCGAATACTTTTGGGATAAATCCCGATTTATAAATCAATATTCCAAGGGGAAGTACCCATAGGGCAAAAAAAATCTGACCTATCATATATCCATGCTGATATAGATTATAAAAGAGCATTGCCAGAGACTGCTGTTGGCTGGTATTAAAAGCGCTCATATAATCATTCCCGCTTAAAATGTAAAGCGGAGCTATTTCATTCAGTACATTAAACATGAGCAATACACTTCCGGCAGTCGTAAAAACGACCATGGCTGCGGCTATATTCTTATTTACCGGGGATAGCAGCCTATACAATGCCAAAGCAGTAAGCAAATAGATGAGAGCCATGATGATATCGCTTGTGATACCAATTCGGTATAAAAAGGTATTTGATAAGATATTATTTGCTGTAGCCACAATATCCGCAGCAACGAACAGCTTCTGACGGAAAAATAACTCCGCAATCAGTCCAAACACGGCCATAAGCAGATATAGCAAGCCTGCAGTACGCGCGGTTCTTTTATTGATATTACTTGTATCCATGTTTATTTTCCTCCCTAATTTTCTTACTTCTTATTGATTTGCGTTTATCATAGAGCTGATTGCAGATTTGTTAAATCCTTTCACAATCAGCCAGAC
Organism: Bacillota bacterium; assembly: GCA_023411575.1. GTDB lineage: Bacteria > Bacillota > Clostridia > Acetivibrionales > DTU013 > UBA1305. Next base: position 4,238 of record JAEYOP010000053.1, read on the forward strand.
CGCCATAACCGTTTCCTGCACAGCTAAAATATACAGCAGGAATTCGTAATCAAGACCAAACATCATGAAGATGGGGGTGGAGAAATACAATATGGCTCCAGCCAGTCCCCAGAGGGATAGCCATACGGGAAGCAGTCTTGTCTTGAAAAACACATAATAAATGATTATGGCGCCGATACTGAAAACTATAGCACCCAATCCTTTGCTGCCGCAAACAAAGGCCAAATTCTTCAACGTATCGCCCATTAATTGAAATTCAGACGCTGTCGGACTCCCTGCCAATACATAGCTTTTGCTCAGCGACAAGAGCAGGAGCCAGCTGGCGGCTATACCCAGATAACTTACCAGTTCAAGAGCGCCTCTGAAGATAACGGCGCCAAGGGCTAATGCTTCATTGTATTTTTTTATAACCGGATATAATACTAGGGACATCATTGAAAGAGAAATACCCATTGTCAAGATGGAAAGTACTGCGAAGACAGCGCTGGTTCTATTTTCCGAAAGCTTGACAAGGTAATCCGAAGCATTCAAAGTTGATACCATATTCAAGCTTAAAATACCTGAAACCGTCCCAAGGATAAATAGTATGCCTACTACTCTGGCGGATATTTGCATGCTTTTCATAATATTAATCTCCTATCTCAAGCGTCTTATCTGATAAGCCTCTTACAAGAATAAACACGCCTGCAAAAAACTCAAATGGCGCGTATGGCAGCATCACTGCAAACGGCACCTCGATGCCGTAAGCCTTTATAAGCGTACCTGCCAACACCGGTATAATCGTTATCAACCCCCAGAGCGAAAGCCATGAGGGAACGGCCTTACTTTTATATAACAGGTAGTAAAACAATACTGCGCCTACTCCACAAGGTACCATATGCATACTATATGCGAAATCCTTCGTCTGGAGCAATACCTGGCCGATTGTTTCCAGCGCTTGATTGCTGTTTGCGGAATAAGCGGCGCTGGTCTGAATCAGGGCATACCCGAAAAACTTGCTCATAATAAGCATACCTGCTTCAACTATGTATAAAGCAAGTGCAGTCGTTGCCCAGACCTTATTGGTTTTTTGCAGCAAGCTGAAAAACAGGACGCCCAACCAAACGATGACCAGCGCCGTGATAATGTCCAGAAAGATGGAAAGATGTGCGGTCGTCTGATTCTGAGCTGTGTCCAGCATTATCTTTCCAATATCGCTCTTGTCGGCAAAAGGGCCAAGAAATAGGGTTCCGCTGATTAAAGACGTTATTGCCTGCAAGAACAGCGCTATGCCCAAAGCTACCGTAAAGCTGCTCCTTGTATATCCATTCCGTATAATCTGCATAATAATATCCTCCTGTTCTAATTCTCAATTTTATTATCCATCAGCCATGCAGTTCCGGACAATGTGACCATAAATACCAGCACACTGACAAGCAGGGAGCTTAAGGAATCCTCGCCAAGCAGATTGAACCGGACGATGGGGAACTGCAGCATAAGAGTATTAAGAGAGGCAAGCACCGCAACCAAAGCGGCAAACACGGCAATCCCGATGAGAGCGGCAGGTTTTCTTTTATGGGAAAATACCTTTGATACGGCGATGCTGAAGTAAACCAGCATGGTAAAGGACAGAAAGCAAAACAGAATGTAAAGCACACTGAGAATAAGCTGTAAAGGCGATTTAAAAGCGGCCTGCAGCGTATTCACGATACCGTCAACGATACGATTGTCGAAGCGGCTTGCAAACAGGATGAACAATATGACCGAAAGAGTCCCCAGACCCGCTCCAACAAGGTCATTACAAAGGACGGTGATCAATTTTGACACGATTTTTTTCCAGGAGGCTATCGGGAGCATGCGTTCCAGCGCAGACTGCCTGCCGGACAAATCCTTGCTGAAGCGTGTCATGCCTTCAAAGAAGGGAAAGAAACAAATCAGCACAGCCGCGATAAAATAAATCAGCATCGCTATGATGGAAGGCGCACCGGCACTTTGACAGTTAAAGTCCTTTTCTGTAAACACTTTTGCCATATTGCCATTCCAGAAAAACAACCCTGAACTTACCAGCAAGGCAAGCTGTAGCAGCAGGAAACCCGGCAGCACATATCTGGACGCCTTCCACCGCTTTGTGAATTCATACTTCAACATATTAGTCAACATACAAAACCTCCCTGTATACTTCATCAAGACTCATTTTTTTTTCATTCCGGATATCTTCCGTATTCCCTGAGAGAATCACGTTTCCTGAATCGAGGAAATGCACCTCATCCAGTATTTGCTCCACTTCCTGAATGTGATGGCTGGCAAGCACGATGGAACTTTCGTAATTAAAGCCCTTCAATATAGCTTTCAGTATTTGCTCTCGTGCCTTAGGGTCAACTCCGTTCAAGGGTTCATCCAGTATGACCAGCTTTGCGTCTCTGGCCAATGTCAAAGCCAGCGCCAGCTTTTCAGCCATACCCTTGGACAGGCTTTTCACGCTCATTTCTTCCTTGAGCTTCATGAATTCGAGGAGACTGTCAAATTTCTCAGAATTAAAGTCCCGGAAAAACGAAGCATATACTTTTTTTGCATCTGCAATCTTCATCCATGGATATAAGTAGTCATTATCCGGCAGATAGGCGACAAGCTCCCTGGAGTGCCAACCGATTTCCTCGCCGCAGATTTTAATGCTTCCGGCACTTGGCTTGACAAGTCCGGCTAAAAGCTTCAAGAAAGTTGTCTTGCCGCTGCCGTTCGGTCCGAGCAAACCAACGATTTTGCCGCTTTCAACAGTGATATTTATGCCGCTCAGCGCCTGCTCTTTGAAATATTTCTTATATATTCCTTGCGCTTCAAGTATTTTCATTCAATCACCCCCGCCAATATTTTTTCAAGATACTCGAAAATTTCCCTTTTTGATAAACCGAGCTCGAGCATCTCGCCAGCAAATCTTTGAGTATATCCTTCGGCCTGTGTTGATTTCAGATTCATCACCAGGTCGGCGTTTTCGGCTACAAAGGTTCCGATACCACGTTGTGAGTAGGTGACGCCCTCTCTTTCCAGCTCCAGGAATACGCGCTGAACGGTATTGGGATTTACATTGAAGGTTTCCGAAAATTCTCTGACTGACGGCATTTTTTCTCCTCCCTTCAGTTTGCCGGATATGATATCAGCCTTGACCTTTTGAATGATCTGCATGTAGATTGGAGCATTCTGTTCATACCTTATCACGTATCCATCTCCTAACTAATATACTAGTGTACTATTATGATAGTACACTAGGGCGTAAATGTCAATAGCAAATTGAAAAATTTAATCAATACCAACACAGGCGACCCAGGCGGCAAAGCCGTCTCCATCCTCCTCCGAGCCGCACATGGGCGATGTTCGTATCGTGGATGGTGAGAAGCAAGCCTACATCTTATCGAAAAACTCCTTAAGCTCAAGGTCGGTTATCTCACCGGCTTCCGCTTTGTCCTTATACTCCAAAGCCAGCGCAACGGCGGCGTTCCATTCATCGCCGGAGAGCTTACCCCGTGCGCGGCGGGTTTTTAGTCGGTTGTAAATTTTATCATACTCAAGTCGGGCGGGCGTTTTCCCTTCCTTACGAGCTTCCTTTTTGTGAGCCTCGACCTTACGGCAGGTTTTTTCTGTTTCACCCGGCGCGATGTTGTTGCAGTAGCAGGTGTCGTATCCTTTGGTCAGTAAAAAATATCGTCCGCAATTATGGCAGCGGCGGGGTATGTTCCCCGCAACCAGTCCGCAGTAGAAATCCGTATAAAGAAAATGAGAGAGATATGAAAATTCCGTTTCTTCGGCGAGGATGGGCTTGCCTTTCTCTGCCGGATGGAGCATGGGGACAAACTTGACCTTAAGGTCAAAGCCCTGTTCAAACTCTTGACCGAAAGAGAGCATAGCGCCGCCGCCAATCATCTCACGGAAATACTTTGCGTAAGCCACGGCATACGCTTCACTGTTTCGGCGGGGTAGCTTCTCAAAATACAATTCCAGCATACCGGATATCTGTCCTCTAAAATTTTCAATGCTCGACCCGGGTCCATGTTTTTAAAATGCGCGTTTGGGGAAATATGTGTTACAATAATGAAATAAAATCAGGTTGAAAGAGATACTAAAATGGCTCATGAAAAATTTGAGGATTTTCCATTGGACGCGGCGCTGTTGAGATCCCTTGACCTATTAAATTACAAGGAGCCTACAGAAGTCCAGAAGCAGGTGATACCAGCCATATTGGAGAAAAAGGACATCATTGTAAAGTCACAGACCGGCAGCGGCAAAACGGCGGCATTTGCCATTCCAATTTGTCAATTGATTGAGTGGGATGATAACAAACCTCAGGCTTTAGTGATTACGCCAACAAGAGAGCTGGCCATCCAGGTCAGGGAAGATGTCTTTAACATAGGCCGATTTAAAAGGATTAAAGCGGCTGCCGTTTTCGGGAAGTCTCCTTTTTACCATCAGGAAAAGGAACTGAAGCAGAAAACGCATGTAGTCGTTGGCACACCAGGGCGAATTATTGATCATATGGAAAGAGAGACCCTGGACACCTCCAATATAAAGTTTCTTGTAATAGATGAAGCGGATAAAATGCTCCAAATGGGATTCATAGAGCAGATAGAGACTATCGTGAGAAACTTGTCCGGGGAACACGTAACGATATTATTGTCCGCTACAATGCCGGCAGATATTAAGGCATTATGCGATAAATATATGAACCATCCTATACAAGTTGAGGTGGAAGAACAAAATCCGGCGGTGGACAGGATATGGCAGGAAAGATATGATGTGGAGCAAACAGAGAAAATAGATCTGTTAAAAGATATCATCATCGTAGAAAACCCAGATAGCTGTATGATATTTTGTAATACAAAACAGCAGGTTGATGCGGTTTACGAGGAACTTGAAAATTTGAGGTATCCCTGTGAGAAAATTCATGGCGGAATGGAACAACGGGATCGATTACGGGTCATGGAGGATTTTAGAAAAGGGCGTTTTCGATATCTGGCAGCAACAGATGTGGCGGCCAGAGGAATAGATATTGATAATATTACGCTTGTCATTAATTATGAAGTGCCGCAAGACCGTGAAAATTATGTTCATCGGATTGGAAGGACCGGAAGGATCGGGAATGCGGGCAGGGCAATTACTTTTGTATCAAGAAATGAAAACAGGTCTTTACAGGAGATACAACAGTTTATTGGCAAGGAGATTCCGATAAGGAAAAGACCGGAAAAAGAAAAAGTGAATGATTCAAAACGGGAGTTTGCCGAGAAAATAACGAACAGGACAGAGATTAAGGAATCAAAGGGCGCGCAGCTCAGTAAAGAAATTATGAAAATACACATCAATGCCGGTAAAAAAACAAAAATGAGACCGGTGGACATTGTGGGTACTTTATGCAATATGGATGGCATGACAGCAGAGGATATTGGGATTATCAATGTGAAGGATATTTCGACTTATGTAGAAATTTTAAATAACAAAGGGGAGATGGTATTGAGCAAACTGCAGAAGACCCCTATCAAAGGGCGGCTCCGCACAATCAGCAAAGTAGAAAATGAAATTTCAACGAAAAGATATGGACTTAAAAGAGGTAAAAAATGATTGAATTAGGAAAAGTACAAAAACTCCAGGTAATGAGGAAGAGTCAGAACGGGCTGTATCTGAACTCCGGAACGGATAAAGGCGGGGAGGATATTTTACTGCCCAACAATCAGGTGCCGTCCGGTATTAAAATCGGTGATGACATAGAGGTGTTCGTTTATAAAGATTCTGAAGACAGAACCATAGCAACCATGAAAAAGCCAAAACTGGTGATTGGCGAAATTTCTGCTTTAAAGGTTGTTGAAGTTACAAAAATCGGCGCCTTTCTGGACTGGGGTTTGGAAAAGGATCTATTCCTGCCTTTTAGAGAGCAGGTGGGCACGGTTACAGCAGGGGGCACTTATTTAGTGGCGCTGTATATAGATAGCAGCGGTAGATTAAGTGCAACGATGAACATATATAATCTGTTAAGCAGCGAATCTCCCTATAAAGTGAATGACAGAGTTAAGGGAACCGTCTATAGCATTAGCAAGGAACTTGGCGCTTTTGTTGCGGTAGATAATAGATATCAGGGATTGATACCCAATAAGGAGTTATATGGAAGTTTTAAGGAAGGCGACAAGATAGAGGTGCGGATTAAGAAGGTCAGACCGGATGGAAAGCTGGAATTGAGCGTAAGAAATGAGGCCTACAACGAAATAGAAACGGATGCACAAAAAGTATTGGAGAGGCTGAAATCAAATGGCGGAACGCTAAAGCTCAATGACAGCAGTTCTCCGGAACGGATCAAAGCAGAACTGAACATAAGTAAAGCCGCCTTTAAAAGATCAGTCGGAAGGCTTTTGAAAGAGGGAGCAATTGAAATTACTACCGATGGGTTAAAGCTGAAGTGGTAACAAGTATGGCAGGTAGTATAAGAGGGAAAATGCTATGTTAATACCATCGAATCTGGTAAATGAACAGTTTGGTGATCGCTATTTTGATGTGGTTAATGCGTTGAACGAATCACAGCAGATCTATTTCAGGAACAATCAGCTAATTGATCGGATTGTTATGGGAAAAGAAGCGGGAAGCCCGCTCGTTATTGGCGAAACCGGCTTTGGCGCCGGGCGTGTGGTAGTATCGCTGATGGAATTCATAAGGGAAAGTGGCTTGAAAGATATTTCTATTGAATACAATTCTGTTGAACTGTATCCTATGAGCCCGGAGAGGATACATCAAATCCTGAATGGATTCAGGGACCGGGTCGGGGCGGAGATTGATACGCTTGTAGAAGCATATCGAAGGATCGATATCACCGCGGCTGGCTGGCATTCAATGAAGATACGGCAATCCTTTGGAACGCTTGAGCTGAATCTTTGGATAGGAGAAGCGCTTGAAATGGTGAAGGCTTTGAAAAAACCATGTGATGTATGGTTCCTGGATGGTCACAGCCCTAAAAAGAATCCTTCCATATGGCGACCTGAGCTACTCATGGCGATCGGAGGAAAAACAAAAACCGGAGGCTCCTGTGCCACTTTTACCGTATCGGTTGCAGTAAGAAAAGCCTTGACGGAAGCGGGCTTTATGCTAGAGCTGCTCCCTGGCTGCGGCGGGAAAAAAGAGGTTCTGCATGGGGTGATGGTTGAGTAAGGGTACCCGGCAATACATAAAAACACATTGAATGCCCGGAAAGGGTCTTGCCGGAAAGATGAAAATGCATTATGCTGAAATCGCCAGCATTTCATTGAAAGTATTTTCGAGGGGGCCGTTGAAAATTAGGAATCCATTCATCAAAAATATTTTGCTAAAGCATCCATTGCTGCGAACCCTTTTCGAGCTGCGCGGCAATCCCCGTGCCTGTGTTTACACGGAACCGATGTGGGGGCTTTCCATGAACCTGTGTCTACCGTATGCAACGGTATATATGCTTACTTTTGGGATAAGCGATTTACAGGTGGGGATTGTCACTTCGATTTATATGTTTTCCCAGATGATCTTTGCGTTTTTATCCGGCGTTATCATTGATAAAATGGGGCGCAGAAAGAGTACCGTGATATTTGATTTCCTGGCCTGGAGCCTCCCCTGCCTCATATGGGCGTTCAGCCAGGGCTTTTGGTTCTTTGTCGTAGCGGCGATGCTTAACGGGATGATGAAGATCACCACAGTATCCTGGGATTGCCTGCTGGTAGAAGATGCGCCCAGGGATAAAATAACCCATATCTATTCCTGGGTTATCATTGCCGGTAACCTCTCCGCGCTTTTTGCGCCAATATCCTCAATCCTGGTAGCAAAGCTGACACTGGCGCCGGCGATACGAATACTCTATATCAATGCTTTTATTATTATGACGGCAAAGCTATTAATCCTATATAAGTTCTCAACAGAAACAGGTGTTGGGAAAATCAGGCGTGAGGCCTCCCGCAACATGTCATGGCGTGAGATGATACCCGGATATAAAAGTGCACTGCGCAAGATTCTGACTTCACGGGGTACAAAATTTGCCATCATTATCAGCATCCTGATAGAGATTGTAGCGATGATTGGAATGACCTTCTGGCAGATTATCGCGTCCCGCCGCATCGGGATCCCGGATACATTATTGCCGATCTTTCCGATGGCACGAAGCATCCTTTCCATTGTTCTTTTCTTCACGATTATCGCACGGATCAATCAAACGAAGCTGAAATGGCCGCTGTACGGCGGATTCTTCTGTTCCATAACCGGTTGCATATTGCTGATTTCAATTGCAGACACCGGTGTGTGGGGATATGTAATATTATCGGTTTCCTTAGTTTTTGACGCGCTGGGTGGAGCTGTTTTAGGCACGCTTAGAGAATCCCTGGTCGCGATTCATGTTGACCCCGTGGAGCGTTCAGGAATTATGGCCTTGCTTCAGACGACAGTAATGCTGGTGAGCGTACCCTTTGGGTATATCGGCGGGCTGCTGAGCGATATCTCAAGAATATTGCCCTTTGTTTTGAATACTGCATTGTTGCTGTTAGGTATCTTGGCAACGGCTCTATTTTATCGCCGCTCTTCCATTAGCTTTACAAAAGAATGTAAAGGACATGAAATATAACGAGTTTATTGATGACATGGCCAAATCGGGAGCATGCTGCGACAGGAATATGCGCTGCGGCCTGATCATGTGAATTTCTTTTCATAGGGGACTCCACCATTCGTATGTACGACAAGGAACACTTTCACATGCTCCACGTAAACATTTACTCGTTCAACATAGGTCCGGATGATTTTCTTTACATCAGTCTTAACCCTCCAGTATGCCACCACTAAAAAAATTTGATGATATATTATTTATAACTATTTTTAGTGCACATAGGAGTAGCTTATAAAGGACAAGGAGGGATACAAATTATATGTTCATCCATATCAAAGGCGCAAAAGAAAACAATCTGAAAAATATAGACGTACAGATTCCCAAGAACAAGCTCATTGTATTCACAGGGCTGTCCGGCAGCGGGAAATCGACGCTGGCGCTGGAAACCCTGCAAAGAGAATGCCAACGGCAGTATATGGAATCCATGGGCCTGACGATGGATATCGGGGGCAAGCCCAAGGTTGATTCCATTGAGGGGTTGTCTCCTGCTATCTCAATTAATCAGCACCATACAAACAGCAACCCGCGTTCCACGGTGGGTACCATTACCGAGATTTCCGCCTATCTTCGTGTATTGTACGCCAAGCTGGGGGAAAGACCCTGCCGGTATTGCAGAAAAATTATTACCCAGGACTATGACGAAACGACTTTTGCCGTGTATACGGAAATGTCCGACCAGGAACCGGATGACACAGAGCTGTACGAACAGAGGATTGCTTGCCCTCATTGCGGTGAACAGGTTATTGAGCTGACCGCAAGCCATTTCTCCTTTAACAAGCCCCAGGGGGCATGCCCCGTCTGCCGGGGAATCGGTGTTGTGAATTTACCGGATGTCAACCTTCTGCTGGATAAATCCAAAAGCATCCGGGAATTTGCCATTCACGGATGGGATCGGGTGTATATCGAAAGATATGGTGAGTCAATGATCCAGGCTGCAAAACATTACGGCTTCGAAATAGACCTTGATACCCCCATTGGTCAATTCAATGACGTCCAAATGGAACTGCTCCTGTATGGCGTCCTGAGTAGACAATTCCAAGAACGCTTTCCAGCTATCGCTCCTCCCAAAACCGTGCCCGCCGGGCGGTTTGAAGGGGTAATCACCAATCTCATGCGGCGGTATGCGGAAAACAATTCCGCCAGCGCCAGGCAAAAGCTTGAGAAGTTCTTAATCCAGCAGGAATGCCCTGTGTGCCGAGGCGTCCGGTTTCGCGCGGAAACCCTTGAAGTCAGGGTTGGCGGTATTAATATTAAGCAACTGCTGTCCAAGCCTCTTATCGGCGTCAGGGAGTGGCTGAAAGAGCTCCCCGGTTCTGTTTCGCCGGACGCCTTGGGCATTGTCCGTCAAGTAGTGGAGGACCTCAAGCAGAGGATTGACCGGATTATTGATGTGGGAGCCGGATATCTGAGCCTCGATCAGCCTTCGTCCGCTCTGTCGGCTGGAGAATGGCAGCGCATCAAGCTGGCTTCCATTTTGGGGAGTGGTTTGACAGGCGTGCTGTACGTGCTGGATGAGCCTACATCGGGCCTGCACTCACGGGATACCGGGAAAATTATCGAAGTGTTGAGGCGCCTGCGCGACATGGGCAATACGGTCATCGTTATTGAACATGATGTGGAAATGATGAAAGCGGCAGATTATATCATCGATTTCGGTCCGGGCGCGGGCAAACAAGGCGGGCAAATTGTTGCCTGCGGCAATGCCCAGGATGTGATCAACTGTGAAACCTCTATTACGGGGAAATACCTTCAGACAAACGTCGATAGACTTAAGCGAAAAAAGACCCAAATCGGCAACAACTATGTACGCATTAGAAATGCCAATAGAAACAATCTTAAAAATATCGACATAGATATTCCCCTTGGAAAGCTTGTGGCGGTCAGCGGCGTTTCAGGCAGCGGCAAGTCCAGTTTGATCTTCGGCGTTCTGGCAGAGGCCGTTGACGCTTACTTTCATCAGTCCGGGAAAAGTAAAAGTCCTGATATTTCCGGCTTTGAACACCTTGATGATGCAATCATCATCAACCAGCATTCCATCGGGCGTTCCAACCGGTCCAATGCTGCAACCTATACCGACCTTTTCACCGATATACGGGACCTATATGCCTCCTTGCCGGAAACGAAAGCCATCGGCCTTGCGCCCAAACATTTTTCCTATAATGTGGCGGGAGGCAGGTGCGAGAAATGTCAGGGCACGGGCAAGCTGTCCGTTTCAATGCATTTTCTGCCGGATGTAGAGATGGTTTGTCCTGTGTGCCAGGGGAAGCGGTATCAAAAGCCTGTTCTGGATATTAAATTCAGGGGGCATAATATCTCGGAGGTTTTAGAATTAAGCATTGACGAAGCACTGGTGCTGTTCGCCGACGAGGAAAATATCAGATCGAAGCTTAAAGTGCTTCAGAATGTGGGGCTTGGATATCTCAGCCTCGGGCAATCGGCAACAACGCTTTCGGGCGGCGAGGCCCAACGGCTGAAGCTGGCCAAGGAGCTTTCCAGGAACACCGGCGGAAAAGTTTTGTACCTTTTTGACGAACCGACTACCGGACTTCATCCCCATGATGCAGGCAGATTGATAAACGTATTTGACCGGCTGGTGCGTCTTGGGAACAGCGTCATTGTTATTGAACACAATGTTGAGATGATTTTGGCATCGGATTGGGTAATTGATCTTGGCCCGGAGGGGGGAAGCGAAGGCGGTAAAATCATCACCCAGGGAACGCCGGATGAAATCATGAGAAATTCAAACTCTGCCACGGGCAAGGTTCTGTCAGGGCTGCTTCTTTAGGGGCTGCGGATATTTTGTTCCCTGTGAATATTCTGTTTCCATTCTGAAATACTAAATACGGAAATAAATTAAAAGGAGTTTTCGTATGTCACAACTAAACCAAACTGAACTGCAGAACCTGCGTCATTTAATTGGCGCCCATGAAACCGCCCACCAGAAATTGCAGGCTTATGCCGAGCAAGCGACCGATCCTGAAATTAAGCAGTTTTTTCAGAGTGGTGCGCAGGAGGCGATGAAAACCAGACAGCAATTATTGAGCTTTTTGAGTTAAAGGAGGAAATAAGGAATGCTAAATGAAAAAATAATGGTCAACGATGTTCTTTCCTCGGTAAAGAGCAATCTGACATTCTACACCAACACCATTTCCGAATGTGCGAACCCCACGCTGCGGTCTGCCATTCAGCAGATCCGTAGCAACGATGAGGCATCGCAATATAAGCTGTTCCGGATGGCACAGGATAAAGGGTATTATAAGCCCGCTCTCATGGCAAAAGACGACGAAGTGCAGCAGACCAAATCCCAGCTTACCGGCCAGTAATCAATAAAAGCGGAACGACGGTATGAGTCCTGAACATTTTTCTGGAATGTACGGATTCATACCGTCGTTTTGTATGTCCAAGCCAAGCCGAAAGAGAAAATGCAACTCACATCGGAAAAACGCAACTTACCTGCAAATCCATTGAGAAGCCAAAGAGGATCGTTTATACTGCCCATGACGATATAAACAGAAAGGGAGTATAATCTATGCTCGGAAGCATCACATTGCTCATTGCGCTTATTGCGCAGATTGGATTATCTGTTTACCAAATCACAACAAAACGCCGGCAGACCAAAGTGAAGCACATCCTGCGGATTACCGCCTTCGTTGCATTTTCCTTGCTTTTGGCTACGGGCGTTTACTGGTGGGGCTTTCGCTGGATATGCCTGTTCATCCTGCTCGCCGTCCTTGCTATTTTCAGCGCCGTGTATTTTCTAAAGCGGCCGAAGGCCGAAAAGCAGTATAAGGGGCTAACCGCTGTATTTTCCTGCATAAGCGGATGTTTCCTGCTTGTCCTGTGCATCCTGCCCGGTATTCTTTTTCCCCAGTCTAAGCCGGTTGCCCATACGGGTTCTTACGCGGTGGATACTACAAGCGTCACCCTTGTGGATGCTTCACGCGTCGATCCTTTTTCCAAAACGGGCGAAAACAGAAAACTGACCATTCAGTTTTGGTATCCAGTGATCGGGGAAGGCACGGACACTTTCCCGCTAACCGTATTCTCGCATGGGGCGTTCGGCTATCGCGGCAGCAATCATTCCACCTTTGAGGACCTTGCCAGCAATGGGTATGTGGTATGCAGCATCGACCACAGCTATCACGCTTTCCTTGCACGGCATACGGATGGAAGTGCTACACTGGTCGATATGAATTTTGTCAAGGATGTCGTTAATATTACGAACGATGACAGTGACAAACGGACGACCTATGATAAAACCCATGAATGGCTGGCTCTGCGTACAAAGGATATGAATTTCGTTCTGGATGAGATCCTGAATAATTCAGACAGAAAGATCCCTGAATCCGTTTGTTCGCTCATCAACAAAGATAAAATCGGGCTTTTCGGTCACTCGCTCGGCGGCGCGGCAGCGGCACAACTGGGAAGGGAGTGCCCGGACGTGGAAGCGGTGATCGTAATCGACGGCACGATGATTGGCGAAGAGATTGGTTTTGAAAACGGACAGGCCGTTCTGAATGCGGAGCCCTATCCGGTTCCCTTGCTGAACCTGTACAACGATAGCCACTATGAGCAAGCCCGCCAATTGGGAACGGCTTATAGCAATCTGTCCGCCGGCGCGCATGCGGTAGAAGCTTATGATGTGGTGATCCGCGGTTCAGGACATCTGAATTTTACCGATCTTCCGATTTCTTCCCCGGCGCTGGCGCGGATGCTCGGCACCGGCAAGGTGGACAGCCGGTATTGCATTGAGACGATGAATCAAATCGTATTGGAGTTTTTCAACTATAGGCTCAAGGATACCGGAGCGCTGCATCTGCAAACGGAATATTGAGCTCCTCCCGTTTGCATAAAATATGGAAAGCTTGAAAGCGCCGCCGGGAATACGCTATAATAACATCGTGGATAATCGGCATTGTTTATCGCTGGAGTTATGAAGGTGTCGCCTTGAGAGTTGTAGTTAAGCAGATAAGTGCGGATAAGGAAGAACGGGCAATTATTCAGTGCTATGAAGTAAACGAAGATGTGAAAAGCATTGTCAGCTTTATAAAATCGACCGGTACTACACTTGCGGGATATATTGACGAAAGGGCAAGTCAAATTCCCCTGCAGGATATTTTCTTTGTGGAAGCGGTTGATAACAAAGTATTTGCCTATACGGCGAATAAGGTGTATGAACTCAAATGCAAGCTGTACGAGTTTGCCATGCTATATGAAAACAGAAGGTTTTTCAGGAGCTCAAAATCCCTGGTAATCAATCTTATGAAAATTGACAGCGTGCGGCCTATTTTGAACGGGCGGCTTTCGGCGAGGCTGTTCAACGGCGAGGAAGTGATCATTTCCCGCCAGTATGTACCGGAACTGAAAAAACGATTGTTGGGTGAAAGCATATGAGCTTTAAGGCTTTTTTAAAAAGATGCCTGCTGCGCTACTTCATTATCACGACCTGCGTGACGGCGGCAATCGCAATCCTGGGGCTGACCCTCGACCCTTCGGCAAGGTTTGGCTACGAAGGATTTTTTTCGCCCCTTATTTTTGGATTCGTCGGCCTCCTGGCCTCCTTCGTAACCTACTCCCGTAAGGAATTGTCATTCCGCCAGACGCTCATACGCAAGGCGCTTCATGTCCTTGTGCTGGAAGCGATGCTGATAGCCTTCGGGCTTTGGGCCGGGTTGCTGCACCGCTTTGCCGACGCGTCCTTGTTCGGTCTTGCGGTCTTTGCCGTTTATCTCACAGTCAATTTGATAAGCTGGCAGCTAAACAAGAAAGATGCCGACGAGATCAACAAAATGTTGAAATCCCTGCAAGGTAAAAAGGAACCCTAAGGATTGAAGAATTCGGCCTAGCCCTTTTGTGCGGGGAGCAGCAGGGTGGTCATCGTGCCGAGGCCCTGCTTGCTCTGGAAGGTCAGGCCGTAAGAATCCCCATATGCGAACTTGATCCGCTTATTGGTATTTAGAAGTCCTATATGCTTGCAATCGACGGCCTCGTCGCTTTCAAGCCTAGCGATGATGGAAGGGAGGCGTTCCCGGGGAACCCCCATGCCGTTGTCGATTATCCGGATGCGCAGGTCCGCCTGCAGGAGCTGAACTTATACCTTGATCCGGCTTTTGCCCTCTTTTTCCTTTATGCCGTGGTAAATGCTGTTTTCGATCAGGGGCTGAATCAGAAGCTTAATCACCTGGCACGGCAGCGCATCGTTTTCGATCTGCCAGATCACATCGAACTTGGCAGGATATCGGATCCTTTGTATGGCGACGTAATTTTGCGTATATTTGATTTCGTCCTCCAGGGTGGTTGTCCCATCCTGGAGGACGTAAAGGACGATACTGCCCACAGGAGCGATATCAATGCCTCTTACAGGGACAGCTACAGCCATGTGGTCAACGGATATGAGCAGATATACGATACGGTAATGGTGAGGGACGAGATTCCGGCCTATACTTTCCTGATGAAGCTCGCCAAGCCCGACAAAGCAGGGATAGACGAGGATGTAAAAAAGGTGGTATGGCAGTTAACCCGGGTTCCTCAGTACATGACGGGTACCCAGACGTATAACAACATCTACCGGAAGGACTACTTCTTCAGCGATATAGGCGACAGCGAGTCGATCAGTTCGAATCCTATGTGGAACTATACGCTGCCGCTGGATGAGCGAAGAATGATGAAGATGAACGACAATGTGAGGAAGCCGGACTCCGGCAACAAATCGGACCTTCTGAAAAAGTTCGACTCAAGCTCCAACTTCAATTACGATTCGCTCTACCTTTATGATCCGTCGCCTTACACGATCCCCTATTGGATGGGAATATACTTCAACATTATAAAGGAAGCTGAATAAAATCGGAATGCCTGCAGTTTCTAACGAAATGACAGCCATGTCATATGACAGGGTTGTCATTTCGTTTTTGCTGTGTTATACTGTCCTTGTTAGGAGGTGCGAGATGCCTAAAGATACTTTTTTCAATCTTCCCGAGCAAAAACGGAAAGCAGTGTTTGACGCCGCCGTGAGGGAGTTCTCGGCGCACATGTTCAGCGAGGCTTCCATTAACCGTATCGTCAAAGGGGCTCAAATTCCAAGGGGCAGCTTTTATCAGTATTTTGACGGGAAAGAGGACCTGTTTGCATATGTGATAGCAGAGATTTTTAAAGAAATAGAAGAGATAATGCGAGCTCGGCGCAGAGACGGACAGGACGCGGATGCGCTATCGCTGTTTATGGAAAAAGTGTATGCAACCGCCGAATTGAACAAGGAAAAACCGGAGTATGTGCAGATAACCCTTTTGCAGTCCAGGGACAAAGCGCCTTTTGTCAGACAGTTTTTCGAGATATCCGGCGATCAAAGGCGGAATGTGCTGCAATTGTTCGAACACGATAAACAGCGCGGCATTATCAGGGGAGACGCCGACAGTTCGCTGGTGATTGACATGGTCTATACCCTGTCAAAGGATTTGTTCTTCGATGTCGGGATGGACAGCGAAGCCTATATAAAGAAGATGGAAGCGGTTATCAAAATCATCCGGGAAGGAATCAGGAGGAATTCCATATGAAAATTCAATCAGGGATTGTATCCACCGAGGGCGATGAACTTTATTACAAGGTTCGCGGGACCGGTAAGCCGATCCTTTTCATCGCGCCGGGAGGCGGAAATGGCGACGATTACCTGCCGGTAGCGAACATTTTGGCGGACGCTTATAAAGTGATCACTTATGACCGCAGGGCTAACGCAAGGAGTACAAGACATTTCCCCAATGATTTCAGCATACGCCAGCAAAGCCGTGACGCCGTGGCCGTACTGAACGAGCTGGGGGAATCAAAGTCCCTTGTCGTTGGCAACAGCAGCGGCGCCGTCATTGCATTGGATATGGCCACTGCCTTTCCTGGGCATGTCCATGCGGCCGTGATTCACGAGGCTCCAATTCCGTCAGTGCTGCCGGAAGCCGGAAAGTGGAAGGACTTCTTTGTTTCCTGCAACGAGCTTGCAAAAGAAAAGGGTCCTTCGGCCGGAGCGAAGAGGTTTTTCTACGGCGTTGAATTGCCTGTTTACCCAATTCTTTGGGCAACGATAAAGGTCAGGATATTTGTGAAGAAAGAGAATCTGGAAAATGAACCTCCCCGAATAAGCAGAGCGGATGCAACCGATGTGCTTCTGCTCAACGAGCTGCTGCCCGTTACGGGATATGAGCCGGACTTTGAAACGGCAAGGGCTGCCGGGACGAAAGTGTATATCGGCTGCGGCGGATACGGGCTGGAGCGGAACGCATGGTACGCCAAAGCGGCGCGGATCATGGCGGAAAAGCTCTCCTGCGAGATGGTCGAATTTCCAGGACATCACGCCTCGTTTATGAACCGTCCGGCCGAATGGGCGGAGGTCATCCGTAAAATGGCGCATAAAGCGGACTGGTGAATCACCAAATATTATAAAAAATATATAGCACTCCCAACCCAAAGCCCCATTGTCTGCCGGATTTTCATCGGCGGACAATGGGGCTTTTTATGGTTACGACGATCTTCTCCGTTGCGATAACAGTGCCATGTGTCATTACGCCGCCAATTTCCATGACCACGCCTTTGACGGATACAAGCAGCGAATCTGAACAACAGTTGTTGACAAATCAGCTATTGCGTGATACTATATAGCGGTAATAAGTGATACAGGATACAAGTCATGCAGAATAGCGAGGAGGGATTATGCTGGAAAACCTAACGGAAATGCTCAAAGGCGTGCTTGAGGGCTGCGTCCTTGAAATTATAAGCCGCAAAGAAACCTACGGCTACGAAATCACACGGCGACTGAACGGCCTCGGCTTCACGGACGTTGTCGATGGAACGGTCTACACCATCCTGGTGCGGCTTGAGAAAAATAAGCTCGTGGACATAGAAAAAAAGCCGTCCGATATGGGACCGCCGCGTAAGTTTTTCGTACTCAACGACGCGGGGCGCGAGGAACTGCGGAAGTTCTGGGAGAGATGGGAATTTGTCGCGTCGAAAATGAACGAGTTAAAGGAGGAAAAGGAATGAACTTTTGGGATAAGATCACAGGCAGTGACATGACGAAAGAAATGAAAAATTTTGAATCGCGGGCCAAAAAGCTGCCGGAGGATTATCAAGCGGCATGGGAAGCAATTAATACCAATCTTTGGCCGCACTCGGATTTCACCGGCCGCAACCTCATGCCAATTCTTGACGGCGTGCTTGGCCTGCTCGAAGAAGCGGCGGCGGACGGTCAGAGTGCCCAAGAGGTTTTGGGTGACGATATTAAAGGCTTCTGTTCAGCGCTGGCCGGCGAGGAAGGGGCAAAGTCTTTTCGCGACAAGTGGCGCGAGCAGCTCAACCATAATATCGCTAAAAAATTAGGTAAATAGGAGGATGAAATGAGCATACAAGATATCATTAAAGGCAAAAAAGAGTGGCGGGCGCACATGGCGCGTGTCAAAGCGCTCCCGCAAGATTATCAGATTGTTTATAAGGAGATTCAAAAATATTTCTTTAAAGTTGGCCCTGTTGAGCTAACCGAAGGGACGGGTCTGCTCTCGGGGATTGTCGATCTATTTGAGGAAGGCGCGGCCTTGGGGAAAGGCGTGCTTGAAGTGACAGGCAGCGACGTAGCGGCTTTCTGTGACGAGCTCATCAAAGATTCAAAAACTTACGCTGACATCTGTCAGGAATCGGTTGACCAGGAAGTTTACAAGGCAATAAAAAAGCATACGGATAAAGCAGAGTAAAAGGAGGATACCGGAATGGAAAAAGCAATCCAGGTGAAAGGACTGCAAAAGTCCTACAAGAAGCTTCATGTTCTAAAGGACGTGGATTTCGAGGTGGAAAAAGGCAGTATTTTTGCGTTGCTCGGCTCTAACGGAGCGGGTAAGACAACGATTGTCAGGATCCTCACCACGCTGCTGAAACAGGATGGCGGAACCGCTGCTGTAAACGGCTTCGACGTTGCGGTAAAGCCCGACAACGTGCGGCAGTCGATCAGCCTCACCGGGCAGTTTGCGGCCGTGGACGAGATATTAACCGGACGGGAAAATCTGATTATGATCGCCAGGCTGCGGCACCTTGCCGATCCGCGTCAAGTGGCTGACGATCTCCTGAAACGCTTCGGCTTGACCGAGGCCGCCGACCGCAGGGTATCCACCTATTCGGGCGGTATGCGCCGCAGACTCGACATCTCCATGAGCCTTGCAGGAAAACCTCAGCTTATTTTCCTCGACGAACCGACCACCGGACTCGACCCCGAAGGTCGCATCGAGGTTTGGAAGACGGTCAAGGAACTTGCCGATAACGGCACAACGGTGTTCCTGACCACGCAGTATTTGGAGGAAGCCGAGCAGCTTGCAGATCGGATTGCCATCCTGCATGAGGGCAGGATTATCGCCAACGGCACACTTGAGGATTTGAAGAAACTGTTCCCGCCCGCAAAGGTGGAGTATGTCGAGAAACAGCCAACCTTGGAGGAGATATTCCTCACAATCATCGGCAAGAAGGAGGAAAAATAAATGGAAACCGTAAAGAAACACTTTTTCAGCGATATGGGCATCATGCTCGGCCGTTCCATGCGCCATATTTTCCGCAGCATGGACACCATCATCACGGTCGCCATCACGCCGATTGCGATGCTGCTGCTGTTTGTATATGTGTTGGGCGGCGCGATTCAAACCGGCACGGACAACTATGTGAATTACCTGCTGCCCGGCATCCTGCTGATTGCGATTGCAAGCGGCATCGCCTATACGGCTTACCGCCTGTTTATGGACATGCAAAGGGGCATCTTCGAACGGTTCCACTCCATGCCGATTGCGCGTTCGGCCCCGCTGTGGGGGCATGTGCTGACCTCACTGGTATCCAATGCGATTACGGTTGTCGTCATTATTCTCGTAGCGCTCATAATGGGCTTTCGCTCATCGGCAGGAGTATTGTCCTGGCTCGCCGTGGCCGGTATCCTGGCGCTTTTTACGCTGGCCCTGACATGGATCGCGGCGATTGCCGGACTGTCCGCAAAATCGGTGGACGGCGCAGGCGCCTTTTCTTACCCGCTTATTTTCCTGCCGTTCATCAGCTCGGCGTTCGTGCCCACCGAATCGATGCCGCCAGTCGTCCGTGCTTTTGCCGAAAACCAGCCGGTGACTTCAATAGTGGAAGCCATCCGCGCGCTGCTGTCAGGTCAGCCTGTCGGTAATGATATTTGGATTGCGCTCGCATGGTGCCTGGGTATTCTGATTGTTGCGTATCTATTCGCAATGAGGGTTTACAAACGTAGAACGGCATGAGGTGATTCGAGCCGGCGTTTGCTGCCGTTTTCACATAGAGAAATTTCCAGGGGGAACTTCCCATCACACTCCTTAAGAATAGGCTAAAAAGTAATGTATATTTCAAAAGCGCTCATTAAGGAAGCGCACAGCAGCGCAGACTAATGTGTTCCGCTGACATCCAGCGTTTTTACTTCCGCGACTTCCTTTTTAAAGGCGGAAGTCCTGATCCTCTCCTGGAGCTTTTCATAGAAAAGGTCTTCGTCCAGCGGCAGCTCGATCCAACTGTCTGTCCATGCGGACAGATGAATGGCGTTGGAAATGGACAGGCCGTTAATTCCTTCGATCCCCGGAGCCAGCAAGGGCGTTCCCTTCAGGATCGCCTGGACCCAGTTGGAGGTTATGCCGGGATGCTGAGTTCCGCCGGCGCCCGGTATGGGAATCTCGCATTTCCAGTACTCCGGGGACCCAAAGCCGCCGGTATATTCCGCATTAAACCTGCGCTCGGATATGCGGTTCCGCCAGAAGGTCATCTGGTCGTTTTCTATAACGATCTTGCCCATATCGCCTGACACCTCAAAGCGGTTCGTTCCGGGGGCTTCCCCCGTACAGGTGACAAATACGCCGGTAGCCCCGTTTTCATATTCCACATAAGCAGTTACGTCGTCTTCCACTTCGATGTCGTGGTACTTTCCAAAAGAACAGAAAGCACGCACGCGTTTTGGCATCCCGCAGGTCCATTGCCATAAATCCAGTTGGTGGGGGTCCTGGTTCAGCAGTACGCCGCCGCCTTCGCCGGCCCAAGTGGCGCGCCACCCGCCGGAATTATAGTAGCTTTGGGGACGGTACCAGTTGGTAATGATCCAATTGGTTCGCTTCAATTCCCCCAGCTCACCGGACCGGATCAAATCCCGCAGCTTCTGGTAAAGGGGATTGGTCCGCTGGTTGTACATGATGCCGAATACTTTGCCGCTCTTTTGCGCCGCTTCATTCATTTCCCGGACCTGCTTCGTATATACGCCCGCCGGCTTTTCCACCAGCACGTGCATCCCCATTTCCAGCGCTTTAATCGCCAGAGAGGGGTGGTCGTAGTGGGGAGTTGCAACCAATACTCCGTCAACAGTTCCCGATGCAATCATAGCCTCCATGCTGTCAAACAAGGCAATTTTATCGTCCAGGTTCTCTTTCGCCCATTGCAGCTGTGCAGGGTTGACATCGCAGATTGCGGTCAATTCCCCATTAGGGATCTCCCTGTTTAGCAGATATTTTGCGTGGCCTCTTCCCATATTCCCGAGACCGGTAATTCCGATTCGCACTTTATCCATATTCGTACTCCTTATCCTTCTATTTCGGCAATAATCTTCTTCAGTGCCTCCACAGCTATCGCAAACTGCTTGGGACCGCCCTCCGGCAGTTTGTTCAAAGGCGATGCGGGCTCCAATTCGGAAAAACCTGCAAAGCTGGCCAGATGGGGCTCCAGGGAGAGAAAACCCTCAAACCCGCGGTTATAGAGCGCTGTGAGGATTTCCTTTACCTTGCTGTCTCCATAGCCGGAGGGTACTACGTGATGGTCCCTATACACGGCGTCCTTTATGTGCATATAGACCACATGGTCCTTCAGCAGTTCATAAGCCTCCGGATAGGTTTTTACATCACATTGGACAAAATTGGCCGGGTCGAAGATCGCTTTCAAATAGCTGCAATTCATAGTCTGCAGCAGGTCCAGGCACCGTTCGGCCGTATCTCCGTAGATATCCTTCTCATTCTCGTGCAGCAGGGTCAGGCCTGTGCCTTCCGCCGCCTTGATGAACCGGCTCCAGCGGGACATAACTGCGTCCCTGTACTTTGCAGGCTCTTCCCCCATGGGAAGGAAGAAGCTGAACATCCGGATATATTTGGTTTCCATAATTCTGGCAATTTCAATCGCATGCTTGAAAAGCTCCAGGTGAGGACCGAAATCCTCCGTAATCTTAATTTTGCCCAGGGGGGAACCGAGGGCGGATAGTTTGAAGCCTCTGGCATCGAGCTGCTTTTTGATTTCCCGCACTTCCTCCAGGCTGTACTGCACCAGGTTTTTCCCATTGACTCCGCGCATTTCGATGTATTTGATTCCATGCCGATCCAGTACGTCCATCTGCGTCTTCAAATTCATGTCGATTTCGTCTGCAAAAGCAGTTAATACAAATTTACTCATTGTTCTCCTCGCTCATTTTAAATAAACAGCCTTCCCTGCATGCCCAATCCTATTTTACCGTATAATAAAAGCATATACTTTGCTTTATTTGATGAAAATATTGCTTTTTTTGACCGGATATTTTGCTTGCGCTATTGCCGTGTTGTTGAAAAGGGCACTTTCGCTTCCGCGAAAATGCCCTTTTTGATTACGAGCCGTAGTTTCATCTTGTCTCAAGTACGGTGCATTTTGCATAGGCAAGTTGCACCAGCGACGGGGCCCAATGCCCCTGAGATCGGATTTTTCGGTTGTTAGCTGATTGCAACCCCTGCGCTTGCGAATCCGGTTATAGTTGTTGCGATGTCGATTCCTGCGGTGACGGCAGCGGAAAAGACCATCAGTAGACGCGTTCCGGAAGTTACGGGTATTGAAAGTCCGGTTGTGAGTCCATCGGAGGTAGTACCTATAGCGACCAATCCGGTGAGAGGAGGAGCAAGAGTTGCTAATGCGCCTGCAACGGGTGCGAACGAATCGTCGGGTGTGGGTGAACTATAAAGCTGCGCAGTAATGGTAACCGTGCTTCCGACGAGAGATACTGCTGCTCCGACACTGAAGTAAGCGGCTATAGCGGTTATTGTTCCGTCTCTTGGCATTGAAAAGGCGACATTGATAAGGCCGGTTGTGTCAATGAGACCTCCTACGATTAAAGCAGCCGTGTTTGCTCCGAAGCCGACCAAAGCCTGAGTCCCGGCCAACCCTCCCAGAACTGTTGTAAGCGTGGCAATAGGCCCGGAAGAAAACGGAATAATGGCTCCTGCACCAGCAGCGCCAGTATCTCCGGTAGCGCCTGTGACTCCGGTAGCACCAGTGGCTCCAGTGGCTCCGGTGGCTCCGGTGGCTCCGGTGGCTCCGGTGGCTCCAGTGGCACCAGTGGCTCCAGTGGCACCAGTATCTCCTGTAGCACCAGTGGCCCCAGTAGCGCCAGTAGCACCTGTAGCACCTGTAGCACCTGTAGCGCCAGTAGCACCTGTAGCGCCGGTATCTCCTGTAGCACCAGTGGCCCCAGTAGCGCCTGTGGCTCCTGTAGCACCTGTATCTCCTGTGGCACCAGTAGCGCCTGTGGCTCCTGTAGCACCGGTGGCGCCGGTAGCACCTGGATCTCCGGTAGCACCAGTGGCCCCGGTAGCGCCCGTTGCGCCAGTAGGTCCGGTGGGTCCGGGTATTGTACTGGCAGCGCCGGTCGGTCCAGTCGGTCCAGTCGGCCCTGCAGCAGTTGGCCCAGTCGGTCCGGTCGGTCCAGTCGGTCCGGTCGGACCGGTTGGCCCCGTGGTTCCTTTCGGCCCTATCGGCCCCTGGGGCCCTTCGGGTCCGATGCAATGGGGGTTAAAACCGTCAAAGCATCTCTCTTCATTGGCTATGTTATCCAAATCATTCATAATAAACAATCTGCCTCCTTTACGTATCCGTATTTCATAATACGCTTTGTATACATAAAGGGTTACTAAACAAGGTATGCTGGACAGGCAATCATTTTAACCCGACAGACCAATGAGTGTTCCTTGAAAAACGCACCTTGCAGCCTGCGCCGTCCGAATGGAAAGCTTCAAGCGAAAGATAACCGCCCGAAGCGCTTCAGCTGCAAGAGCGTTTCAATCGCTTTGGACGCTTTCCACCAGTTTTCGCTTATGGCGAATTCCTTTGCATATTTCTCATTGTTCTCAAACCAGCTCCAGGTAATATTCCAGACGCCCTTCTCCGGCCTTGTTTCGATTAGATAATCGAGCTCTTTCAGGACAATATCCTCATTGTCCTTATAAAAGATGCTTTCAGGAGAATTAATGTAATCCGAAGGCCTTCGGGAATAATGGACCCATTTGGAGGTGTCCCGTTCTATGGAAGCGTGTACAAGCTTTTTGACTTTTTCCGCAAGGGATTTGCAATCGAAACGGGACCCCAGACCTGCCCGTTCTATAGCATCAAGTAATATGCAATACCCTCCAATGCCCATGTCTCCCAATTTATCCGCCATCTCCAGTTTTTCGATAAGACTATCGGATAGCTTCAGCGCTTTACTGAATCGTTCCGAACTTTTTTCGGCACTCAGGAACAGGAAGCTGACGATCCCGGCGGTTACTCCTATTCCTTCGAATGCGTTGGCTTCCATATTGTATGTCCACCACGGCGCATGGGCAAAGGCATCATTTGACGGGATACTGAAATACCAGCCGTTTTCGGAACAATAAGCGCCGCTTTCAAGGAAATGAAATATTCCCTGCAGGATCGGATGCTGTTTGTCGTTAAAGTCTATTTCTTTTAAAATGTTGATTGCCCTTAACGTCGTATAGGGGGAAGAATTGGGATTCCAGCTGTCTGCTTCAAGAGCATGTCCAAACCCACCGTCATCATTCTGGTAAAAGGACAAAGCGTTAAGAACGGCTTCTTTACTGCCGTTTTCAAAGGAATATTGCCATATTGCCAGCTCGATTGGCCTTGCGTTACGGTACATCCATGATTTAATTTCTTTATAGTCCTGCATTAACAACTTTTTCATAAATATCACCTCGAAGCATTATAAAAGCATTACACAAACAGACATTATACAAACAGGCACCACCAGACGCCGTACTTATCGATCAGCTCTACGCCGCAGGGACTGAAAAACAATTCGCCGAAAGGCGTAATGACGCCTTTTTGTAAAATTCAAAGGCCTCATCGCTCCCCTTGGCATAGATCTGAAGAATCGACCTGAACATGTAGAAACCTCCTTCGTGGGTATAACACAGACTTTAGTATATAATACCATCGCCTGTTTTTATTGTATTGTAAAAATTCGACGTTATCTTGTTTTATAAGCAAACATTTTTGCATCGAGAGGCGTCAGCAGGTGATATTTCTTGAAATCGTTCAGCAAATGGGATTGGTCCGTATAGCCGTATTTATAAACGCTGTCGTGAATATTGAAATTTTTATCCATTAAAATATCCTGCCAGAGATACTGGTAGCGAACAAGCCCGGAAAGCTTTTTGGGAGAAACGCCGACATATTTTAGAAATAGTTTTTCGAGCTGCCTTTGGCTAATGGCTGTGAAGCGGGCAAGCTCGGCAATATTGGCCGTACCTTTGGAATTGAGCACTTTATAAAGCGCATTCATTACATTGCTGTTTTGTTTGCTCAAATCCAACTTTTTAAGGAGATATTCTTCCACTTTCGCTGCTCTGTCCGTAATGAACGGATTACTGAATAAGATGTCTTGCAGATCACGTTTGAAATTTTTAAAATAGGCTTCAACGCTGGAGAAGGTGTTAAGCGCATCCTGCATGGACTCGCGGGAGAACATTGGCACAGCCCAGCTATAGAACCGGATGGCAAAACAGGACATTGAGGACTTAACGCTTTGGGGCTTATCTTCGAAGGAGATATCGCTTATTCCGGCAAATAGATCGCTAAGCTCATTCTTATCCATATCCATGTTAAAGATGATATCCATGCAGGTGTCAGGGATTACAAGTTTATCTTTTATTTCGGTTTCGGCACTATTCGAATAAGGCCCGGGCGTACCCCAAAAGCAGCATACGTAGGGCTGTAGCATTTTGCATGGCTGAATCTCGATATACGTTTCGTCCCTTAAAAACGGCTGGGCAGTAATTGGGCGATAAATACGATTCAGTGTAAACATTCAATAATCCTGACATATCCTTTGATATACAAATTCCTTATGTGCCAAAAAAGCTTAGCTGCTCAAATGCAGGTGTTTGCTTGCGTACAAAAGCACTCTCCGTCACAAGCGCTTCTGCGGGGAGGCCGGCGAGGAAAATAGAGGGGGCATGGGAGGTCATCAGGACCAGTTCATCCTGTGCCCTTGTCATTCCCACATAAAAAAGCCGTCTTTCTTCGTCAAGATTGCAGCTTCCGTCCCGGTTCCGGAAGGGGATCAAATCTTCCGTTGCGCCGCACAGGAACACGACAGGAAATTCAAGGCCCTTTGCCCCATGCAGGGTCATAAGCGAGACGGCGTCGGGAGAATATTTCTTTCCTCCGCTTCGGATCAGGTCGCTTTCCCGCCCAAGTGCCAGGTTGTGAAGAAGGGAGGGCATTTTGTCATACATGACGGACATATTAAAAAGCAGTTCCATATCCTTCGACCCCGGCAGGCTGCCGTCGCTTATCAGGGAGGCAAGTAATTTCCACGGCTTCTCCTTGCGGACGAGCGGTTCATATTTACGGAACTGCTCCGTCAAAGCCTGGAAGCTGCCGGAGACGGAAAGAGAGTCCAGTCTTTTCTGAATGTCGTCAAGGGCCGACATGACTTTCCCGGCTGCGGTATAGCTTTCAAGAATCTTTTGAACAAGGTCCGGCGGCTGGATATTCGCATACTTCAGGCATATCCGTAAAGAAATGAGATCTCCCGGATTGAGCAAAAATCGGAAAAAGGCGATTACTCTGCGGACCTCCGGCTCGGAAAGAAACTCCTCCCGGCCGGCAACTACATAAGGGATGCTCTCTTGCAGCAGGCACTGCTCCAGGATATCCGCCTGGCGGTTGGTACGATATAGTATGGCAATATCGGAAAAGCCTCTTATCTGCCCCGGACCGGCTTTTTTTCCTTTTGAATCGGAGGAGGACTGCGAATCGAGCATATCCATGCCCCCGACCATGCGGTTGATTTCCTTGGCCACAAACAACGCCTCCGAAAAAGCATCTTCCGCTTCTAAAAGACGTACTTTGGAGCCGCTTTCCCTCCTTGCTTCCAGGGCAAAGGGGTAGCCATCCGCACCTTTCTTTGAGATGACCGATTTGGCACAGTCGATGATTTCCGGGGTGGAGCGGTAATTATGAGTAAGATTGACTTTGCGGATCTGGGCGTAGTCTTCGAAAAACCGGTCGAAACAGCGGGGATCCGACCCTCTGAAGCCATAGATGGACTGATCGGGATCGCCGATAACAAAAATTCCGGCGCTGTTCCTGCTCCACTCCCTGACGAGCTGATACTGGACCGCGTTGATATCCTGAAATTCATCGACCAGAAGATAGGAGAAGGAAGCGGAAAGGCTTTCGTTTTCTATACTGTCAGCATCCTTGTGCCCAAAAAGCTCGAGCACATCCAGGAGAATATCGTCGTAGTCCAAAACGCCGTATTGCCTGAGCTGTGCATTATACAAGTCATATACTTCGGAGGGGACATTCGTGTTTTCCTCCGGGAGCGGCATGCCGTTTTTTATAAAGGAAATCCCTCTCAGGACATCCCGGGGAGAGTTTTTCAGGGAAAGATCCTTCAAAATATCCTTGACTATGGACAATGCATCGGCTTCGTCGATCAGCGTTATAGAATTTTTATCGTTTTGTTTTGATAAAATTTGCAGGCAGATGGAATGGAAAGTGCCGATGGTCATGGCCCTCACAGCGCTTTTGTTTCCAAAATGCTTTTCAAGGCGGGCGCGCATTTCTCCGGCCGCCTTATTGGTAAAGGTGACCGCGGTTATACAGGAAGGAGACACACCGCATTTTTCAACAAGATAAGCGATGCGGCTGACAAGCGTCTTTGTTTTGCCCGTTCCGGGGCCTGCGATCACAGCGGTGGCAGGCTCTTGAGCGGAAACCGCGTCCCATTGCTCCGGATTTAATCCATAAGGCTTGTCCACAGCCGTTCTTTGAAGGATGTCCGCGCCTTTGACCTGCGGCGGACTGGCCTCTGCTGGAGGAGGAACCGGGGCGGCCTTCTGCATCGAAGCTTTTTGAGGGCGCGCGGCTTTGGAAGCAGATTGGACTCCGCCTGCCTGTCCGGCAAAAAAGGAGAATTGACCGGAAAGCAGTTCGATTTCATGCTTGTCCAGGATTTTAATCTTGCCGTATTCCCCATCGTAGCCCGGCTGAATTTCCACCTTGCCGCTGCGCAGCCTGCGGATGCCTTCGGCAATCAGGGCTCCCGCCTTATGCTCAATATCCTCAAGAGACGCCTGGCGAAGGATAAAAAGCTCCGGTCCCAGGGTCTGCACCAGATTGTCCCACTTTTCCCGGACCCTTATGCTGGCGGTGGTCAGCCCCAGCGAAGCGGCAATCACTTCGTGAAGCGGAACAAGGCTTTCAAAGTGCTTTGCCCCCGGGGGAATAAACCCTTCGTCGCGATCCGCCAGCGCTTCCACCCGGTGCAGTACCCCGACGGTGATTCTGCCGCCGCACACAGGACAGATGCCGGATGCAGCCTGGGTATCTACAGGCTTCATGCACACCTTGCAGGCTCTATGACCGTCGTAGTGATATTTCCCTTCCTCGGGGAAAAATTCGATTGTGCCGTAAAACTCCCCGGTATCCCGGTTCTGAAGCGCCCGTGATATATGCGGATAGGAAAGAGCGGTATCAAAAAGGTTGGCTTCTCTCGCCAGATTGGCCGGGGAATGGGCGTCGGAATTTGAAACCATCGTGAACCGGTCCAGCGCGGAAAGACGCCAGTTCATGGAGGGGTCCGAGGAAAGCCCGGTTTCAAGCGCGTAAATACAGTCTGTTAAATCCTCAAAGCACTCCGTAATATCGTCAAACCCCGAATAGGCCCCAAACACGGAAAAATGGGGCGTCCAGATATGGGCGGGGATAAAAATGGCTTCCGGACACACGTCGAGGGTGATTTGCAGGAGGTCCCTGCTGTCAAGGCCCAAAATCGGCCTGCCGTCGGAATGCAGGTTGCCTATGGCTTCCAGGCGGCGCGACAGGGCTTCGGCATCCTCAAGACGGGGAAGGAGGATCACGTTATGAACCTTCCGCACTTTTCCGTTCTTTTTATAGATGGAGCTTATTTCGCTGGAAAGAATGAAACGGGGGCTGAAATTGGCATTTGCTATGGCACCCTCCTGGCGAAACTCCTTTTTTAGCGTGTACAGCCCATCCTCCGCAGGGACAAGCTTCTCCTTCAGTTCCTCACGCCAGGCCGGATGGGTGAAATCCCCGGTACCGATCAGGTCAAGCCCTTTCCGTCGGGCCCACAGCTCGAGAAGCTCAGGTACGCAGTCCTTGCTTGTGGCCCTGGAATAATTCGAATGAATATGAAAATCAGCTATAAACATATATGTGCCTGCATTTTATCCGTTTTGACTTATTATACTATAAAATTTCTTTTATTTGAAGCGGAGGCTTTGGGGCATTAAAGATGTCACTGTTAACAAGGCACAATTCGCAAAATGTCCTTGACAGGGGGTACACATTAAGCCGACTGTTCAAAAAATCAACTAATGGGCACAAATACATAAAGTTTACTCTCCGCTGTCGCTGGAGTCCGGCTATATCCAAAGTAGGCAGTGGAATGATGAATAATTAAACTATTATGCAGATTTTTTGCGCAGTTTTTATCATTTTTCAGGGTTTTTCTATGGAATACTTTCATGAACAGTAGTATAATTTGAAAAATAATACAACTTAAATGCGGCAATATGACTTTTAGAGATAATTATAAAATACTCAACTGTGAGGGCTTCCATGAAAAAACTGCACAACAAGATTCTGATTATTTTTATCCTCTTTGCAGCGATCCTGATCAACGCATTCAGTTCATTTTCCTCCAACGATTTCATAACCGGAAATGACGGGGCAATAGGTGCGGTAGCGACGGATTCTCCTGAAATCAGCAGTCCTTCGGGAATAATAGCCTCGCCGGAAACCACGAGCCCTTCGAGTATAGTGAGCCCATCGGAGACAACGAGTCCCTCGGCTATAACAAGCCCATCTAGTATAACGAGTCCCTCCGGGATAAATCATCCGGCGCCAGCCGCCAACCTTCAAGCCATCTTCGTAAACAATAATAAATGCTATTACACGATTGTTGAAGAAAACGGAGCCCAAAAGCATTTTGAAGCCAATTATAAAAACAGCGAAATCTCAGCGCCCCATGAAGTCAAAAAGTTCAATACGGAACGTGCCATACCCGGAAGCAATATAATCCTGCAAAATCCCTTGCCTGTCAATGGATATTTTAAGGGATACATAGCCTTTAAAAAAGAAACGGAGCAGAGCGGATCAGTGGCCTATTTCAAAGGAGATTTGTCCCAGCATATGGACCTCTTTGAAATCGGGATTCCCGAGGGGGAAACGATAGAATTGCTTTTTGCGTCCAAAGACCTCCGCTATTTCTTCTATACCCAAAAGGGCGAGGATGCCACCCGCTTATTGGCTTATGATCTTGTGTCGGGCCAAAAGCGGAAAATCAGTGAAACGGGGAGAAACTACATCGTGGAATCGGACGGCGAAGGATTTGCTTTTTATGAAGCCGCTTTGCAGTCGGGCTCTAACGTGCCTATACTGGAGCAGCTCCCCGCGCTGGAACCGCTCAATGGGGAGGACTGGTTTTATTCCGATGAAAACCGGGAGGTGAAAGCATCCGGTTATGACACCGTTATCTTGAATGGAATTGTGATGGACCCGGAAACGGAAACCATAAAATTCGGCTATAATGTCGGCATCACCAAGGATAAAATTTCCGTCATAACCCCAAAACCTATTTCCGGTAAGGAAAAAATCGATGCGACCGGCCTTGTCGTCAGCCCGGGCTTCATAGATATGCTGGCCTTTAATATGACGGCCACCGCTGCCAAATACAAGGTAACGGACGGGGTTACCACCTGCCTTTCCATGCACGGATGTACTGCGGATTTCGGAAGCTTTTTCAAAAGCTATGGAAAAAATCCCCCGCTGGTCAATTACGGGGGAGCGTTGTTTGCAATAAAGCTGCGAAGGGAACTGGGGATCGGAGATTACTCCAAACCGACCAAAAGCCAGATCAACCGCATGGCCGAGCGCGCCAGGGAGGAAATTAAAAAAGGGGCCATCGCAGTAGCGTTCAGCCCGGAATACTACCCGGGTACAACGCCGGAAGAAATAAGGGCAATTATGAAGGTGGCCAGGGAGTACAACATACCTACCCATTTCCATGGCCGCTATTCCAGCGTAGAGGGGGAGCATACCGGAATAGATACCGTTAAGGAGATCCTGGGATATGCAAAAGAGCTGGATGCCCCCGTACATTTCATGCATTTGCACAGCTGCGGCGGAACCGGCTGCATGGAGGAAGCGCTGCAAATGATAAACGAAGCCAGATCGGAAGGGTACAAGGTAACCTATGATATATACCCCTACGATTCCTGGGCTTCCCGGCTGAATATGGCAAGATTCAGGGGCGACTGGCAGAGCCGCTTCGACATTACTTACGCCGATCTGCAGATTCCGACGAAAGAGAGAGGTCTTACGGTGAATTCCTTTGCACAATACAAATCCAAAGGCGCGCTTTGTATCGCCTATGCAATGGACGAGCAGGAAGTCATTGCCGCATTGAAAGAGGATTATTGCATGATCGGCAGCGATGACGCCGTTTATACGGAGGGAGGGGCAAATTCCCACCCAAGAGCCTCGGGAACGTTTTCCAGGGTAATCGGCCGATATTCGCGGGATCTTGACGCGTTCTCCCTCATGGATGCGCTTCAGAAATTAACAATCAACAGCGCAAAACACCTGGAAGAGGTCGCACCTGCCATGAAGAGCCGCGGAAGACTGAGGGAAGGGTATGTGGCCGATATTACCCTCTTTGACTATTTCAAAATAAATGACAGATCGACTGCCGCGGCACCGGCAGTCACCTCGTCAGGCATACCCTATGTAATCATTTCAGGCCAGACAGTGCTGGACAAGAAAGGCCTGCATGCGTCTGCAAGAAGCGGGAAACCCATTAAAAGCGTCGGCAAGCCGTAACGCTTTAGTGGAGTAATGTGATACTCAAGACCCAAACATCTTGATTGACAGGTATAAAATGGGTGTGTTATTTTATAACTGGATAGAACATCCAGTTATAAACGTCAGGAGAAATAGCCATGGGACATGACGTATTTATCTCATATTCCAGTAAGGATAAGGAGGTTGCCGATCAGGTATGTTTCATTCTGGAACGGGATGGAATCCGCTGCTGGATAGCGCCAAGAGACATAAGACCGGGTGAAAGGTATGCTATAAGCATAATAGAGGCAATAAAGGCCTGTAACGTTTTTGTTATTGTTTTTTCTAATAATGCTGTTATTTCCGAGCATGTTTCGGTGGAACTGGAAAGGGCTATGAGCAAGGGAATTCCGATTATTCCATTCAGGATTGAGAATCTGGAGCCGACCGGAGAAATGGAGTATTACCTGAGTGTGAGGCAATGGCTCGACGCATTTGATCCGCCTATCGAGCAGCACGTGCGGAAGCTTGCGTCTGTTATAAAAGTCTATATGGAACCGGCATTGTTTCCGGAGGCCCCGGAAAGGAGTGTACCGGGAAACGGTCTTGATACCCTCATTTCCGACATTTGTAAAAACACTCCGAAGGATCTGGCTAAAGGGTTTATACTTGTCATAGGGCCGGACGATGTCGATATAAAAATGGATTCGGTTTCGGAGAAGCTCTATGGGAATTCAGAGGAGCTGATGGCAAATAGTATAGGCTTTTTTTACCCATTTGAGCAATTCCAGGGAAGCGTTTTAGTATTGATTACCGACCGTGTTGCAGGGGCGATTGTCGATCGGCTGCTTGGCGGAGAACCGGACATATACGAAAGCAGGCAGCTTAATGAATTGGAATATACGGCCTTGAAATGCGAGTTTTCAGCAATGACCGACTTTCTGAGCAATTCCTGGGATAATGTGATACAGATCGATTGGTCGAGGGGCTCGATGGTTACGGATAGGCAGTTGATACTGACATATTTGTCCGAACAGCGTTTCTTAAAAGTCTCATTGAGACTTAAAATTTCCAAGACAGAGGGTTTTTTTGATATATTTCTCCCGCTTGATACGCTTAAGCAGGCGATAAATGGCTACAGGCCCCAATAGGCGAGAACAGTATGGCGTCCTGTCGGAATGCCTAGAGGAAATGGGCGGTATTGAAAACGGCAGTTTATTAGGATAAAATTCTATTGACGGGGTTCAACTTTTGGGAATAGAGGGGTACCATGCTACAGGAAGAAAGATTGATCCGAATAGTAGATTTTTTAAAGACCAACGGCGCAGCGAAGCTTTCGGACTTGTGCAGCTTGAATTCCGTCTCGATCGATACGGTGAGGCGCGACATCGACAGGCTGGAAAAGAACGATGTGATCAAAAAGGTCCACGGGGGCGCCGTGCTGAAAAACAACGACAACAGCCAGCTGGCCTTCGATGGTCGTACCATCAACAACCTGCACGCCAAAAGGGAGCTGGCCTGCCATATCCCCAAATACGTATCGGACGGCCAGACCATTGCGCTGAACAGCGGGACGACCAATATTGAAATTGCCAGGTACCTTGCGGAGAACTACAGCAGGCTGACCATCATCACAAACAATCTGCGCATTGTGGAAATACTGGCTTCGGCCAAGCAGTTCAACATTATTCTTCTTGGCGGGATTTTCGATGTCAATGAGTATTCCGTATACGGCAAGCAATGCGAGCGCGACATATTGCAGTACAATATCAACCTGGCGGTGATCTCCGTCAACGCCCTTTCCATCGCGAAAGGCCTTACCGACTTCCGGATGAACGAGATCTCCATCATCCAGAACATGATCTCCTCGTCGGAGCACGCCATTGTCGCGGCCGACTCCAGCAAGTTTGAACGCATAGCATACCTGAACATCTGCCCATTGGGGGAAATCGACGCCGTGATCACGGATTCCGGCTTATCCCCGGAAATTGCAGAGCGGTATGCCGGAGAAGGCGTAAAAATCATATACAATACATGATAATATAATTCCGGTATAATCCCGTTCAATGGCTTGAAAGGATGTGGCAACCGCACTGAGGTGCGTTGATCATGTCCTTTTTTCTGTTCTTTCGCTATACGCAGCAAAATATATGCAATATATGTGCAAATTATAGGCATAACATTAGCATAACATATGTAATATGTATGTAAAATGTATGTAAAATGCCTTGTGACGGAATAAATTCTGTGATTATAATGGGTTGTCAGTGAAACGGATCTATATAAAATCATTTTTTGTGAAGGAGAACCGAAAATGAAAATCAGCACATTTTTCAAGACGATTCTGAGCGCGGCAATGATCAGTGTCATGGCGTTGTCCATGGCGGCGTGCGGCGCGGAAACCCAGAGCACTTCCAGTCCGGCGGAAACCCAGGCGGCAGATCAGCCGGCCGGCCAGCCGGCGGACCAGACAGCCGGTCAGGCGACCGACCAGGCCAAGGACAGCAGCTATCCCGACAAAGTCACCCTCGTATGGTATCCCAACGAATCCGCAGCGGACTATCAGCCGGCTCGTGATGAGTTTGCGAAGCTGATAAAGCAGGCTACGGGAAAAGAAGTGGAACACAAGCTCACGACGGACTATGCCATCGCCATCGAGGCTCTTGCCAGCGGTACGGCCCAGATCTGCTTCATGGGCGCCCAGGGATACATCGAAGCAAATCAGAGGAGTGCGGATGTAAAGCCCCTTTTCGTGAACTCCGGTGCTTCCGGAACGCTGGATGACGCCATTTACTACAGCTGGTTCGCCGTAAACAAAGGCCAGGAAAGCAATTACATGATCAATGGGGAATACGCCATTGACAATGTTCAGGGAAAGAAGATGTCCTTTGTTTCCAACAGCTCCACCTCGGGCTTCAAGGTCCCCACCAATGCGATCATCACCCTGTTCAGCAAACAGGACAAATGGAAGAGCATCACGGCGGACAACCTGATTGAGGGCGGAAAGGACCAGTTCTTCTCCGAAGTGCTCTTCGGCGGCTCCCACCAGGGCTCCGCAGTGAATCTTCTGACGGGCAAGGCCGACATTGCCGCATTCTGCGATACCGAACTTGCGGCCTATATGAATCTTGTCTCCGGGGATCAGAACAAAGCCGGCGCAGTATACGAAGTGAAAGCCGACGCATCCGCACCCTTTGATGCCTTGAAGGGTAAGCAGTGCGTGATCATCCAGTCCACTCCCGTCCTCAACGGACCCTTCGCCTGCAATTCAAAGACCCTCAGCCCCGACGACGTCAAGAAGCTCCAGGAGCTGTTCACTTCCGATGAAATTGCCGGCAATCCCCAGATTTTTGTGCAAAAGGATTCCGGACTGGTCGGGATGTTCAAGAAGACGGATAAAGAGCGCTTCGTGCTCGTAGAAGACGCCTGGTTCAATCCCATTCGCGAGATGAAATAGGACGGCGCCGGAAGAAATTGGGGGAGATTGGAATGCCTATATTGCAACTGAAAAAGGTAAGCAAAACCTACAACAACATAACCAGGGCGCTGGAGGACATTTCCCTGACCGTCGAAAAAGGGGAGTTCGTTTCCATCATCGGTCCCTCAGGAGCAGGAAAATCAACCCTTCTGCGATGCATCAATCGATTGGTCGATGCATCGCAGGGTGATATTATTTTCGACGGCCAAAATATCAAACATATCCGGGGAAAAGAACTGCGGAGGGTCCGAACGAAGATGGGAATGATCTTTCAGCATTACAACCTGGTAAATCGCTTAAGCGTCATCGAAAACGTATTGCATGGCAGGCTTGGTCAGAAATCAACCCTGGTCGGAGCCATAGGGATCTATTCGGAGAAGGAAAAGGAACAGGCTTTTCTGATCCTGGATAAGCTTGGCCTGACCGAACAGGCATACAAGCGCTGCGATGAGCTTTCCGGCGGACAGAAGCAGCGGGTGGGCATCGCAAGGGCCCTGATGCAGCAGCCGAAGCTGATTCTCTGCGACGAACCCATCGCCTCCCTCGATCCCAATTCCTCCAAGATCATTATGGATTATCTGAGCGACATCAACACAACAATGGATATCACATGCATTGTCAACCTTCATCAGGTGGACGTGGCCCTGAAGTATTCCAAGAGAATCATCGGCGTCACGGCAGGCCGGATCGTCTACGACGGACCGCCGAACAAGCTGGACACCAAAAAACTCCATGAAATCTACCAGTCCCAGGAAGGTCAGTTGATCAACGACATAGAGGAGTTGGCCATATGAGCGGGAAGAAAAGCAGGGAGATTTCAGTTTTCGTAAAAAGAAGGCGGATCTACACCATTACCTTCATAAGCGTTCTTGCGCTATTTACTTTCGCAGCCTTGATAACCGAGTATGACCCGGTAAAAGGGATCCTGTCCTTTCCCAAAGCGACGGTCTGGATTGCCACCAATCTGATCCCGAATGCCAAATCCCTGGAGCGGCTGCCCAATATACTGAAAAAACTGGGAGAAACCGCGCTTCTCTCCGTGGCGGTCACGGTGGTTTCCGCCGTCTGCGCGTTCTTTTTCAGCCTGCTGGGCTCGAAAACGACAAAGGGAAACGGCATCATTGCCAGAGCGGTCCGAATCTTCGCGGCGTTTTTCCGCAACGTTCCCGACGTGGTCTGGGCGATCCTCCTGATGTTTTCCTTCGGACAGAATGTATTGACAGGCTTTTTTGCCCTGTTTTTCACGACCTTCGGCATGCTGACCCGAACCTTCATCGAAACCATAGACGAGGTCAGCAGCGATTGCGTCGAGGCGCTGAACGCTTCCGGCGCCACCTATATGCAGACGGTGTTCCAGGGGATTGTTCCGTCTTCCCTTTCCGAAATCATAACCTGGGTCCTCTTCATGATTGAAACCAACATCCGGAGTTCGACCCTGATCGGTATCCTGACCGGTACGGGAATCGGATATCTGTTTGATTTATATTATAAGCGGCTGGATTACTCGTCGGCGGGCCTTGTGGTCCTTTCCATCGTAATCCTGGTTATTGCGATCGAGATGATTTCGACGAATATCAGAAAGGTGATTTTATGATGACAAACGAGGCATTTGTCCTGCCAAATCCAACCCTCAGCTTTGAAATCCAGAAGCATGTCCGCAAGACGGCAAACGGCAGAATCAAAACGGGTGCAAAAAGCAGAAGCAGCATTGCCATAAAGCTGACGGTGCTTGCGCTGCTGGGATTGACCATATATGGCTTTCTGACCTTTGATTATAAAAATATCAACTTTGCGGAAGCGGTAAGCAGTACCCTGAGCAACGTTAAAACGGTATTCTTTATGCCCAGGCTTACTTATGATACGACAATGGGAATTTTATACCAGCTTCTGATTACTTTCTCCCTTGGTATCCTTTCCACCCTGTTCGGAGCCATTATCGCTTTCTTCGGCGCGCTGCTCTGCGCCAAGAACATCGGCAATCCCCGGACGGCGGTCGTCGTAAAAAGCCTTGTGGCTTTCGTCCGTGCCGTGCCGACCATCTTATGGGTGCTCATTTTTGCCGTATCCGCCGGCCTCGGGGGCGTTGCCGCCGTCATCGGCCTTACCTTCCACAGCGCGGGGTATCTGGTCAAGGCCTATGCGGAGTCCATTGAAGAAATGGACAGCGGGATTATTGAAGCACTGAAGGCAAGCGGGGCGAATTTCTGGCAGATTGTCTTCCAGGCCATCCTGCCTTCCTCCATCACCTACTTTCTGGCGTGGACCTTCATGCGCTTCGAAATCAATTTCACAAACGCGATTGCCATGGGGGCCGCAGCAGGCGCCGGCGGGATCGGGTACAACCTGTTCATGGCGGGAAGCTTCTATTTCGACCTTCGCGAGATGGGCTACCTTACCTATGTGGTGGTGATCGCCGTCATTCTGCTGGAAACGGCGGCCACCAAAATCAAGGCGAATGTCCAATAAAGAGAACACAGTCCAATAAAGAGGATGCGACGAGATGGATAAAAAGAGATTGTCCAGAATTTTAGCAAAAGCGGAGAGCAGCGTGGTGGCAGAGCTGGCGGAAAAAATAAAAAGGCGGCATTCCATCGTGATGGTCAAGGAGCCGAACAAGACCCTGGCCATGGTCAAAATGCGGGAGCCGGTCCGGGAAAGCCTTTTCTATATCGGCGAGGTCATGGTCTGCGAGGCGGTCGTGGAACTTGACGGGACCAAGGGAATAGCCGTTGCCATGGGAGATGATTTTGAAAAAACCCTGAATATGGCGATCCTTGACGCCGCCTGCAACAAAGGGGTGTTTCCCGACGAAGGGCTGCTGGTGGAACTGGAAAACGCGCAGGTGGAACGGGAACAGAAGGAAAACGCAATGCATTTGAAAACGATGGTCCGTTTTCATTCCATAGATCAGGAGGCGCCAAGCGATGTCAGCTCTTTCAAAAAAGCATAGTTTCGATGAAGTATTGGATGGACAGAAGGTTTACCGCCGGATCCTCAAAGCCGTGTCGAATCCCACCGGAGTGGTGAATATAAAGGAGTTCGCAGACAAGCTGTACGGGGAGGAGCCCGCCATGCTTGCCATTGCCGTGACGCTTCTCGACAATGAAGTCAGCTTTTCCAGCTGCGGAAGCCAGGCCCTTTCCGATGAAATCCTATCCCTGACCCTCTCCAGGCAGGAACAGACGGAAGAGGCGGATTACATCTTCGTGACCGACACAGCCCTGCTTGAGACGGCGATCCGAAGCGCAAAATGCGGAACGCTCCGGGATCCCCACAAATCTGCCACCCTCCTGGTGAAGAATACGGGAAGCCGTCAACATCCCACCCGTCTGTTCGGCCCCGGAATGAAAGCGGCGGAAGAGGCAGTCGTGACGGACATTGTCAGAAGCGCCCTGGAAATCCGGGATAGCCAGGAATACGCATATCCACAGGGAATCGACTTTCTTTTTGTATCGGAAGACGGGGATTTGTTTTCGATCCCACGGCGAATTCGGAGGAAGGTGAACTAAAATGGCCTATGTAGCGGTATCCGGAGGAAAGGAAGCCATTGAAGCCAGCATCAGGCTGCTGGGCTATTACCGGAGCGGAACGGAGAAAGACATCGAGCTGGAAGCCATTGAACATAAATTGTCGCTGCTGGTGGATAGAGTCATGAGCGAGGCGGGTTTTTATTCAAAAGCCTATGCGGCGCTGGCCCTGAAGCAATGCGAAGGTTGTGTGGAGGAAGCGGTATTTCTGCTTCGCGCCTATCGTTCCACCCTTACCAGGAACCATTACACCGAGGTGGCGGACGCGGCGGAAATGCGCGTGGTAAGGAGAATTTCGGCGGCCTTTAAGGACATCATAGGCGGACAGCTGCTGGGAGCCACTTATGACTATACGCACCGGCTGATCAACTTTGAGATGGACCGGGAGAATTCCTCCGAATTGGTTCGAACGATCCGGGAGGAGCTTGCCCAGCAAAAGCCGGAAGAGATTCTTTCCTGTCCCCGGGTATCCGAGGAACTGAAGAAGGAAGGGCTGGTGGATCGCTTCCCGGCCGATGACAAAAAGCCCTGCGATATCACGGAAACCCTGCTGGAATTTCCCTGCGACCGAAGCGCTCGGCTGCAGACCCTGAGCCGCGCCGATACGGGCTTCCTTTCCGGGCTTGCCTATTCCGCCCTCCGGGGATTCGGCCAGGTGCACCCGACGGTGGGAGAGCTTCGATGCGGCTATGTGGAGCTTACGGTCCCGTACCTTTTCGATCCCAGCAGCAGCCTGTACATCGGGGAGATTTTGATTACGGAAGTGGAGTGCCTGAACGAGGCGGACGACGAGGGCAAATTGAAACTTGCCGTCGGTTATGGGGCGGTATTCGGAAGAAATGAAAACAAGGCCATTGCCATGGCTGTCATAGACCGGGAGTTGGAGAACAAGGGAAACTATCCGTCCCAAAACGAGGAATTCGTGCTGATGCACGGAGACAGCCTGGAAATGAACGGCTTCCTGTCCCACCTGAAGCTGCCCCATTATGTGACCTTCCAGTCCAAGCTGGACGCGGTGCGAAAGACAAGGAGGCAGGAGAATGAATAAGAATTATAATTTTGCTTTCCTGGATGAAGGCTCGAAAAGGGAAATCCGGAGAAGCTGCCTGAAGGCGGTGGCCATTCCGGGCTACCAGGTTCCCTTCGGCTCCAGGGAGCTTCCCATCGGCAGGGGCTGGGGCACCGGAGGCATTCAGCTCACCCTGTCCCTCATCGGACCGGACGACGTTCTGAAGGTCATCGACCAGGGCAGCGACGAAAGTGTGAATGCCGTTAATATCAAGAAATTCGTAGGACTTTGCACGGATGTGAAAACGACCGTCCGGACAAGGGAAGCGACCATAATCCAAACCCGCCACCGTATCCCGGAAATCCCGCTGGACAAGGATCAGATCCTCGTATTGCAGGTGCCCATTCCCGAGCCTCTCCGGATCGTGGAGGCCAGTGAAGAGGTGACGAAGAAAATGCATGCGGAAAAGGACTATGCGCCCATCTGGCTCCAGCTTTTTGAGAGCCTCGTCCGGTATAAAAGGGTGACCATTTCCTCGGAATACCCCTGCATGGTGGAAGACCGGTATGTCATGAACCCCAGCCCCATTCCGAAGTTTGACAATGAAAAGATGCATATGGCGGAGTGCCTGTATCTCTTCGGCGCGGGACGCGAAAAAAAGATTTATGCCATTCCTCCCCATACCAATGTGGTGTCGCTTGCGTTTGACGACATCCCCTTCGAAAAGGAAAGCTTCCAGGGGAAAAAGTGTCGGCTTTGCGGGAGCGGGAATACCTATCTGGACGAAATGTTTGACAGCGCGTCCGGGGAAAAATTCTATCAATGTTCGGATACTTCGTACTGTCAGGAGGTGCGGGGATGCATTTGAAAGAAACGCCCGTATTGAAAATAGAAAATCTGACGGTGCGGTACGGACCGGGCTGCCCCTCCTGCCGGCAGCTGCTTGAGAAAAACCGCTGCATGTCGTGCGGTACGGTTTGGGCGGCAAACGGGCTGTCCCTGGAGGTATATCCGGGGGAGGTGCTTGGCATTGTAGGAGAAAGCGGCTCGGGCAAGTCCACCCTGATGAAGAGCCTGTACTTCGACCTGGAACCCACAAGCGGGGAAGCCTTTTTAAAGGATTTCCGGAACGGGACAAAAAATATCTGGTCCGTCAACGGGGCCGAAAAGCGGACCATTAAGAACAACCTCATGGGCATGGTGTACCAGAACCCGGTTTTGGGCCTGCGAATGGAGTATTCCGCAGCGTCCAACATTGCGGAAAAAATCCTGGCGGCCGGCAGCAGAAATGCTTCGCAGATGACGGGGCGGGCGAAGGAGCTGCTGCAGGCGGTGGAAATCCTGACCTCCCGGATGGGGGAAGCGCCGAAGAACTTTTCCGGCGGGATGCAGCAGCGGGTCCAGATTTCTAAGGCGCTGGCCAATAATCCGTCCCTGCTTTTGCTGGACGAGGTAACGACAGGACTGGATCTGTCCGTTCAGGCAAAGGTGCTGGATCTCATCCGGAAAATCAAGGCCAGGTACGGGATCTCCATTTTGCTGGTGTCCCACGACCTGGCGGTCATCCGCATGCTGGCCGACCGAACCGTCGTGATGCTGGACGGCCGGATCGTGGAAAGCGGACTGACGGACCAGATCCTGGAGGACCCCCAGCACGCTTATACGCAGCAGCTTGTCCATTCACTGATCTAGGAGGACTCAAAATGATCGCTGTAAAAAACGGAAAAATCGTCACGCCGACCGGTGTGATTGAAAATAAAATCCTATGGCTGGAGGACGGGTTGATTTCCGCCATTTCCGACGACGCCGGAAATACAGGAGATACCGGAAATACAGGAGATACCGGAAATACAGGAGATGCCGGAAATGTCCGAAATACCGGGGATGCCTGGAATGCCGCGGAAGCGGGAGAAATCATCGATGCCCGGGGAAGATACGTTACTCCGGGATTCATCGACATCCATTCCGACCGGATCGAGCAGTTTATCCAGCCGAGGCCCACGTCCCAGATGGATTTCGAGCTGGCGCTGAAGGAGTGCGAGCGGGAACTGCTGCACCTTGGGATTACGACCATGTACCATTCCCTGGCCCTGTTCAAGGATGAGTTTTTCGGAAAGACGCCCCTGCGGACGAAGGAAAACGTGGCGAGGCTTTCGGAGCTGATCCGCGGGATCCATGACCGGAACCACCTGATCCGCCACCGCATTCATCTCCGGATCGAAATCGACAACCTGGAAGCCTATGATATTGTAAAATCCATGATGGAGCGGAACCTGGTGCACCAGATCTCCTTTATGGACCACACGCCGGGCCAGGGACAATACCGCAGCCTTGAAATCTATGAAAAGACCATATCCAAATACCAGGGCAAGGAAATCTCGTCCGTCGGGATAGAGGAAATTTATCACTATCACCGGGAAAAAGAAATCCTCAGCTTCCGACAACTGAAGGAGCTTACGGACATGGCCCATGAAAAGGGGATCCCCGTGGCGTCCCACGATGACGATACCGTCGCCAAGCTGGAAGTGAACAGGGAGCTGGGCCTGGATATCAGCGAGTTTCCCATTATGCTGGAAACGGCCAGGGCGGCAAGGAATATGGGCTTTTTCACCGTTGTCGGCGCTCCGAATATTCTGCTCGGGGGTTCCCACTCGGGAAATATGTCGGCGGCGGAGGCCATCCGGGAGGACTGCGCGGATATTCTCTGCTCGGACTACTATCCGCCGGCGATTCTGCACGGCGTCTTCTCCATGCATGACCGGTATGCCGTTCCGCTCCATGAAATGGTGAACAGAGCAACCCTGAATCCCGCCAGGGCGATGAGGATCGAGGACCGGTACGGCTCCATCGAAGTCGGAAAGAGAGCGGACCTGCTTATTATCGATGTTTTGGACGGATATCCGGTGATCACCCACGTGCTGGTGGACGGGAAACCCACGGCCAGGGTGGAATACAGAAAGTAGGCGGCGATATGGAACTACTAAAAATAGAAGGACTCTCCAAGAATTTCTATCTGCACAACCTGGAAAAAGAAATCAAATCCTGCCAGAACATCCGCTTTACCTTGACCAAAGGGGAGTTCATCGGGATTGTGGGGCAATCCGGCGCCGGAAAATCCACCATTCTCAAATGCATCAACCGCAGCTACCTGCCTGTGACGGGCAGGATTCTCTATGACAGCGAAGCCTTCGGGAGGATAGACCTTGCCACGGCTTCCGAGCGGGAAATGCTCCATCTGCGCAAATATGAGATCGGTTATGTATCCCAGTTTCTGAACGTCATGCCCAGGACCACGGCGAAGGAGCATGTCATGAGCGCCCTTCTGGAGATGGGGGCGGACGGAAAACGGGCGGAGGAGGAAGCGAAGGACATGCTTTCCTATTT
Organism: Bacillota bacterium; assembly: GCA_023411575.1. Classification (GTDB taxonomy): domain Bacteria; phylum Bacillota; class Clostridia; order Acetivibrionales; family DTU013; genus UBA1305. The sequence continues at coordinate 47,368 of JAEYOP010000053.1, forward strand.
CAAGCTTCCAGAGAACCTCTGGGATATCTATCCCAATACGTTTTCCGGCGGGGAAAGGCTGCGGCTGAATCTGGCCCACTCCATGGTCAAGAACCCGCGCCTGCTGCTGCTGGATGAGCCCACGGCCTCGCTGGACAGCAAGACAAAGCTGCTGGTGAAGGAAATGCTGAAAAAGCTCAAATCCAGGGATACCAGCATGATCGGCATATTCCACGACCTCGAGTTTATCGAGGGCGTTTGCGACAGGATTTTCAATATCTCGGAAGGAGGGTTCCTATGCTGAAAGCGGATTTGCATATTCACTCTACCATATCCGACGGAAGCTGTACGCCGGAGGAGATCGTCGAGCAGGCAACCAAAGCCGGGCTGGATGTGATCGCCATTACGGACCACGATACCTGTTCCCATTTTGACAGGCTGCCCAAGGGCGACGAGGTCAAAGTGATTGCGGGGATCGAAATATCCGCCATGGACCCTGCCACAAAAACCAAGGCCCATGTCCTGGGATACGGCATCAAAGACGCCGCCAGGGTGGAAAAGCTGACAAGGCCGCTCCTGGAAGCCCGGCATGAGAATTGCCTGAAGCAGATCCGAAAATTGAAGGAAGCCGGTTATTCCATCGATGTGGACAGCCTGAACAAAGCGGACGGCAAGTACATCTACAAGCAGCATATTATGGAGTACCTTGTGAAAACACGGCAGGTGGCCGACATGTTCGGGGATTTCTACAGGACGGTCTTTAAAAATGGTGGGATTTGCGGTTTTGAAATAGAGTACGCCAGTGTGTTCGACGCGGTCACGGTGATCCGGGAAGCCGGAGGAAAAGCGGTGCTTGCCCACCCGGGGCAGCAGCGGAATTTTTCCCTGATCCCTTCCCTGCTGTGCTTCGGTCTGGGCGGGATCGAATGCAACCACCCGGGGAACCGGCCGGAGGACCGGGACGTGATCAAACGGTATGCCCGGGAGTACAGCCTGTTTTTGACAGGCGGAAGCGATTTTCACGGGACCTATGAGGCGGGTAAGGTCGGCCCGGGCGAATATATTTCGGAAGAAAGCGGGGTCATCGCCGTATGCTTGGAATAAATCCGACCATCGAAGAGGATGTGCTTCTGGAGAACGCGACCCTGGGGAAATATACCCAGATCCAGGCCCACAGCGTGCTTCATGATGTGACGGTGGGAGATTTCTCCTACTGCGCGGGCTACAATCAGATCGATTATGCGACCATCGGGAAATTTTGCTCCATTGCCAGCTTTGTCCGGATCAATCCGGGGAACCATCCGACCTTCACCCGGATTGCGCAGCATCATTTTACCTATCGAAGCAGCCTGTTCGGCTTTGGGGAGGATGACGAGGCGTTTTTCGCGTGGAGAAAGCGGGATTGGGTCCGCATCGGGCATGATGTCTGGATCGGGCACAATGCCACGATTATGGCGGGGGTGACGGTTGGAAACGGCGCGGTGATTGGAGCCGGGGCCATTGTGACGAAGGATGTGGAGCCCTATTCCATCGTAGCCGGCGTGCCTGCGAAAAAAATCAAAATGCGGTTTCCGGACGGCCTGATCGAGCGGATTGAGCGTGCCGGATGGTGGGACTGGGACGATGAAACCCTCCGGGAAAGGCTGCCGGATTTCCGCGATATAGAAGCCTTTGCAGCAAAGTATCTTTGAAAAGGGAGGATGGAAATGGGTGAGGGGATGCAGAAGATTTTGACCGGGATCGCAAAGCTGCAGGAAATTCTGGAGGAATGCGCCCCCCGGAAAATATTGCTGGTTTGCGCCGAATCCTTCGAGGGCCTCAGCATCAGCGGGTATCTGAAGAGGCTTCCCGTGCCTTACGCGGTATTTGACTCGTTCCGTTCCAATCCATTGTATGAGGATGTGGTAAACGGAGTGCGAGCCTTCAATGAAAACGGCTGTGACTTCCTTCTTTCCGTCGGCGGCGGCAGCGCCATGGACGTGGCAAAATGCATCAAGCTGTTCTGCAGGATGGACCAGAGCAAAAGCCTGCTGGACCAGCCCTATGAAAGAAACGGGATACCGCTTCTCGCCATCCCGACGACTTCCGGGACGGGCAGTGAATCCACGCGGTTTGCCGTTCTATATCACAAAGGGGAGAAGCAGTCGATCACCAACGACGATATCCTCCCCTCCCATGTCATACTGGAGCCGAGCGTATTGCGAACGCTTCCCGCTTATCAGAAAAAAAGCACCATGCTGGACGCCTTTTGCCAGGCGGTGGAAGCCTGGTGGTCGGCGAATTCCACCAATGACAGCAGGCAGCTGTCAAGGCGGGCCGTCCAAATGATCGTAAGCAACAGGAAGGGCTATCTGGACAATATCGACGAATGCAATGAAGCCATGCTCAAAGCCTCGAATCTGGCAGGTCAGGCCATCAACATCACCCAGACCACAGCCGCCCATGCCATGAGCTACAAGCTGACTTCCCTTTACGGGATCCCTCACGGCCACGCCGTGGCAATGTGTCTTCCGGCCGTCTGGAGGTATATGCTCGAATACACGGACCGATGCGTCGATCCGCGGGGAGCGGAGTATTTGAAGACAGTGTTTGCCGACATTGCTGCCGCGGCGGGCATGAACCGTGCGGAAGAGGTTGTCGCGTGGCTGGAGGGGCTGCTGGCGGACCTGGGACCCGGTATATATGGGCGGGTTGAAACGGATCAACTGGAAGTGCTTGCCCGTTCCGTGAACCTGACGCGGCTGAAAAACAACCCGGTTGCCATCGGATATGACGCCGCTTTGGCACTTTATAAAAAAATATTGCACAGCGAGGGAGAAAGAAAATGAGTTGCATACATGCTGTAATTTTTGATTGGGCCGGAACCACGGTGGACTATGGCTGCTTTGCCCCTGTAAAGGGCTTTATCGACGGGTTCGCTTCCATCGGCCATGGAATTACGGATTCCATGGCCAGAGAGCCGATGGGCCTGCCGAAGCTGGAGCACGTCCGGGCGATTGCAAAGAGGACGGGCAGTGCAATCCCGGAAGAAAAAATCCGGAAGGCCTATGAGGTTTTTGAAAGCACGCTCCTGGGAAATATTGGGGAGCACTGCGACATCAAGGATTTTGTGGCGGATACGGCAAACGCATTGCGAGGGAGAGGAATCCAAATCGGTTCTACGACGGGGTACACCTCCGAAATGATGGAGGTCGTCCTGCGGAAAGCACAGGAACAGGGGTATTGCCCCGATTTCTGGGTCACCCCTGACCAGGTCGGCAAAGGCAGGCCTTATCCCTACATGATATGGGAAAACATGAAGCGGTTTGGCCTTTCCGACGCGAGGGAGATCGTGAAAATCGGGGACACGACGGTGGATATCCTGGAGGGGAAAAACGCGAACTGCTGGACGGTCGGCGTGATTATGGGGTCCTCCGAGCTGGGACTCAGCCGCGGGGAAGTGGCGGCCCTCTCCGAAGAACAGCTCGGGCGGGAAAGGCTGCGGGTCCGGGCAGCCTACTACGAGGCGGGTGCGGATTATATCATCAATGACCTGGACGAACTGCTTTCCGTTGTGGACGATATCAACCGCAAGCTCGCCCAAAGCGCAATGCACAAGCTCCTGACCCCCGGCCCGCTTTCGACCAGACACTCGGTGAAGCAGGCCATGCTGACCGATCACTGCACATGGGACGACGAATACAAGGCGATCACCTCAAGCGTGATGGAGGATATTACGGCCATTTCCGCAAATGACGACTACGCCGCGGTGCTTTTGCAGGGCAGCGGCTCCTATGCCGTGGAGGCCATGATCAATTGCCTGACCGGGAAAGATGAAAAGATTCTGTTTCTGGTCAACGGCGAATACGGCAACCGCATGCTGAGAATTGCCCGAAGCAGCGGAAAGGTCTTCGAAGCTCTCTTCTTCGACGAGACAAAGGCTGTAGAGGTATCCGAGCTGGAGAAGAAACTGGCGGAGACGCCGGACATTGGAGCGGTTGTCGCCGTGCATTGCGAAACGACGACAGGGGTGATCAATCCCCTGGAGGAGCTTGTGAAAACCGCCAGGAAACACGGCAAGAAGGTCCTGGTGGATGCCATGAGCAGTTTTGCGGCCTATGAAATCGATATGCCGGGACTGGACATCGATGCACTGGCCTCCAGCGCCAATAAATGCCTCGAGGGACTTCCGGGCCTGTCCTTCGTCATCGCCAAAAAGACGCTTCTGGAGCAGAGTGAAAATCGTTCCCTGTCCCACAGCCTGGATTTGTATGACCAGTACAAGGGTCTCTCCGAGGGGAACGGGAAATTCCGCTTCACATCGCCGACCAATATTCTTCTTGCGCTGCGCCAGGCCATAGACGAATACAAAAAGGAGGGGGGGCTGAAAGCGCGCAGGGAAAGGTATCAAAAGAATCATTCCGTGCTGGTGGACGGCCTTGGAAGGCTTGGGATCAAACCGATCGTGGACCGGGGAAGCCAATCGTATATCATCACCACCTTTGAGCTGGGCGACCTGGATTTTAACGAAATGTACCACGAATTGAAGGCGAACGGCTTCATCCTCTATCCCGGGAAGCTTACGAAGCTTCCGACCTTCCGGCTCGGGAACATCGGCGATGTATACCCGGCTGACATGGAAGCGCTTGTCAATGCGGTGGGGGCATATAGGAAGAAGAGAGGATAACCGGTTTTCAGAATGCTGGCATGCCCATGCAGGGAATAGGTATATCTTCCAAAACAGAAGGCAAATCTCAAATTATTACGTCTTACTACGTGGACGTAAGGATGGAGATAAAAGCATGGCGAAACCAAAGCACAGCGATCCGGACGCAATCTGGGACGCCTCCTTTCAACTGGCCGAAGCGTATTTCATGGAACACGGCCACCTGCTGATTCCGCATAGCTATATGTGCGCCGGTCGTCGGTTGGGACGCTGGATCGGAACGCAGCGTTCCGACTACTATAAAAGAACCAATCCGTTTTTCACCCGGGAACGCATCGCAAAACTGGAGTCTATCGGCATGGTGTGGGATGTTAAGAATGCTGCGTGGGAAACCATGTGCGGGGAACTGGAAAGCTATTGCCGGCAATACGGGACGGCCAGGGTGCCGCAATCCTATGTGACGCCGGAGGGCAGGCAGCTCGGGGGCTGGATCAACAAGCAGCGCATGGACCGCAGGTGCAATAAAATCGCGCCGGAGCGAAAAGAGCGGCTGGAAAAGCTCGGAATGATCTGGGAGGCGGAGATTCTGCGGCGGGGGTCGTGGGATGTTAAACTGGATCTTCTAAAAGATTATTTGGCAAATCACAATGGAAAATTTCCTGCAGCGGACTATATAACGGAAGCAGGAGTTCAGCTGGGCTTATGGCTAAACAATCAGCGGCAGAAATACCGGACCGGGACACTGCTGACCCACCGCAAAAAGAAGCTGGAGAAGCTGGGGATGGTATGGAAGGCCCTGGAGCAATGCTGGGAAGAGCAGTACGGGCAAGCAAAGGCATATTATCAAAGCCACGGGAATTTATGCCTTTTTTCACAGCGGGGCGGGCAGAGCCCCAAGGGACTGGGAGCCTGGCTGTCGAAACAGCGGTCCGACCATCGGCGGGGACAGCTTCCGCCCGAGCGGATACGGAAGCTTGAAAAAATCGGGATGAGCTGGGAGGTGCGGGAGAACGAATGGGAGGCGATGTACCGGCGAGCGCTTGCGTTTTACCGACAGCACGGGCATTTGCGCGTTTCCAAAACCCGCGGGGCTTCGGAGGATTACCAGCTGGGCTACTGGCTGGGCACCCAGCGAAAAAACTATTCCACCGGTACCAATCCTTTTTTCACCGGCGAGCGCATTCGAAGGCTGGAGGAAATCGGGATGGTATGGGATGCTTCTGTTGACCCGCAAGCCTTATGGGAGGAGTGGTACGGTGCAGCGGAAAAATTTTTTCAGGAGCACGGACACCTTAATCCCCCGAAAGGCCGCCTACGGACATGGATTCACGCGCAGCGCGGAGCGAAAAGGGGGAAGCGGGGCTGTCTCTCCAGCGAGAAGGTGCGGCGGCTTGAACAGATCGGCATGGTGTGGTCGCCCGTGGAAGAAAAATGGGACAGGATGTATGGCTATGCCAGGGAATACTACCAACTGCATCAGCTGTTAAACATCCCCTGCAACTATATCACCGAGGAAGGGGAGCGGCTGGGGCAGTGGATTGCCGCCCAGCGGAGCGGTTACAAAAACTGGCTGGCCGGATTGCACGGCGGCGGCCGGAATGTCATCACGCCGGAGCATGTGGCGCAGCTCAACCGCATCGGCATGATCTGGGACGCCTCCACCCTGACCGGTCGCACTTCCTGCCAGGAAAAGGTGCTCCTTTATTACCTGAAACAGAGTTGCGAGGATGCGGACAAGGTCAGCCAATGGCAGCCCCTGGGGGTTGAGCTGGATATCTTTCTTCCCTCCCTGAAAGCGGCCGTGGAATACGACGGGTTTGTGTGGCATGCGGATAAAGCGGAGAAGGATGAAGCAAAAGGGCGCATCTGCCGGGAACAGGGCATCCGGCTGGTACGGATACGGGAGCCTGGACTGCCGGAGGTTTCGGAATGCAGCCTGACCATACAGCTAAACGAGATGGGAGACAAGGCACTGGAAAAGGGCATCGGGCAATTGTTCGACTACCTGGAGCTTCCGGCCCCGGACTGCGATATCGCCCGGGATCGTACCAGGATCCTGGCTTCTTATAAAGATTATGTGTCCCAAAAGTGGAACCAGATGTACAAAGAGGTCTACGGCTATTACCGCCGGCATGGGAATTTATCCGTCGCGCCGGACGTCCGAAGCAGTTCCGGCGTCAGCGTCGCAAACTGGATCAATTCGCAGCGGGAGGCATATAGAAATGACGAATTGACGTCCCTGCAGATTCAAAAGCTGGAGAAGGTCGGCATGGTGTGGGATCCCTTTGAACAGAAATGGATGCGGATGTACCACCTGGCGGAAGAATACAGCCGGCAGTATGGAAACCTGGAGATCCTGGCGGGATACCGTACGGAGGACCGGGTCGGCCTGGGGGCCTGGCTGGCGAATCAACGGGAAGAGTATCGGCGGGGGCAACTGGAACTGAGGCGTATCCATCTGCTGGAACGGCTTGCGGTTATCTGGCACCCGCTGCAGCGCAATCAAGATCGCTGTCTGGAGGCGGCCAGGGCCTATTACCGCAAACACGGCAATCTGCATGTACCCGCCCAGTACATTACGAAGGACGGACTACGGCTGGGAGGCTGGCTCGGAGACCAGCGAGATCTCTACAAAATGAAAAAGCTGGGGCAGGAGTCTGTTCGAAAACTGGAGGAACTGGGCGTACAGTGGGATGTCTTTGGGGCCAGGTGGGAAGAAATGTTCCATGTCGCGGAAGAATACTTTCTCCGGCAAGGGAACCTGTGGGTCTGTTCCAATTATGTAACGCCGGAGGGGATCCATCTTGGGGAATGGATCTCACAACAGCGTGACAAGCTGACAGGCAAAGACAAATGCAGAAAGCTTACGCCTGAACAAAAGCACAGACTGGAGCTCATCGGTATGGTCTGGGATCCCTATACGGTCAAATGGCAGAATAAATACCTGCTGGCGAAAGCCTATTACGAAGAGCACGGCCATTTGAAGATCCCCGTGGAGTATATCACCGAAACCGGGGAAAAACTCGGCATGTGGCTTGCCTCACAGCGGCAGGCGATGCGCGGCAATCCCAATTTCTTGATGACAGAGGAGCGAAAGCGCTTGCTGGAGGAGATCGGGATGGATTGGAGTCTGAAATTTCGAAAGCCAACGGCTCGGTGCAGACAGAAGTCATAAAGAGCTTTTGTATTCCGAAGGGGTCATGGAAGTATATTTCTTGAACAGCTGACTGAAATATTTCACATCGTTATACCCTACCATACTCGCTACCTCGTAGGTTTTATAACGGAGGTTCTTCAGCAATTCGCAGGCTTTCTCTATCCTTACCTTGTGCAGATAGTCGATAAAGTTTTCGGCCATGGTCTGCTTGAACAGCAGGCTCAGGTAGCTGGGGGTGATAAAGACTTCGTTTGCCACCGTTTCAAGGCTGATATCCTTGTTGTAGTTGTTGCTGATAAATTGCAATGCTTTCTCGACGACTTTGTTGCTGCTCTTTTTATTATTCAGCTTTTCGCAGCTGGTATAGGCCAATTGATACAGCTTTGCCTTGACGGAAGCCAGGGAGTTCAGCTTCAGGAAGTCGCTGATGGTGGTTTGCATGTTTCCGAAGACCTCCTCGGGATCAATGCTTTTCTCAATACCAAGGTGATAGATGGACATCAGCAGAGCCATTCCGGACTTCAGCAGGACATCCTTGGAGTAATTCGCCCTGCTTAACCCCTTGAAGAAAGCCTCGATATTTTCTTCCAATTCACTGGATTTTCCCGACTTTATGGAATTCAGGAGCTCCGTCTCTTCATGAATGGGATAGGCAGATTCGTAAGAAATCAATTCTTTGATGTCCTCATACTCGGTAATGGAATTGGGACCGGCGAAAAAGGCGAAATCAATTGCTTTCACCGCTTCATCATAGGAGAGGTATACCGTGTCGATGCTTTCGCAGGCGCTCCCAAGACCGATGGATATGGATAACCCCAGGTGCTTCAGGATATTATCCTTGACCTCGTTCAGCAGCCCGGACAGCTCGCAGCGGTCCCTGCCGTTTATAAGCGCGACGATATCGTCATACAACTGGAAAATCTCGCATTTCAGCTTTGCCCCCAGGATTTCGTCGGCGATATTCCAGATGGCGAATTTGTAAAGCTCCGCATCCTCATAGGAGTTTTGGGCCGCAAAGGCGGAGAATTCGTCGATGCGGATAAGCGCGGCGGAAATATCCCGGTTTTCAAGATTGATTTTATAGAGGGCGGAATTCTCGATGAAATCCACTTTCTGCCTCTGGATTTTCTTAAGAAGCTTTGTCAGGTACATTTGCTTGAGGAACGGGAGACTCTCATGAAAGCGGGTTTTCAAGCCGTCCAGCAATTCCTTTTTCCCCTTTTCCTCCTCCACAAGGGCCTTGACCTTGAGGACCGTTTCCAGGATCTCCTGGGGGAGGCAGGGCTTTAAAAGAAAATCCGAAGCCCCGTTCTTCAGGGCCGACTGCGCATAGGCAAAATCGTCGTAGCCGCTCAAAATGATGGACTTGGTGGAATAATGGCAGGCTTTTATATGCTCCAGCACCTGTAACCCGCTCATTACGGGCATTCGGATATCCAGCAGGATTATTTCGGGCTGAAGCCGGTCGATTTTTTCAACGGCTTCCTTTCCGTTTTCCGCCGTGTCGCAGATCTGGACCCCGTTGGCTTCCCATTCGATGGTGTTTTTAATCCCCTGCCGGATTTCTTCTTCATCATCGACAATCATGAGCCGGATCATTCCTGTTCCTCCTCCTGCGCGTCGTTCATACCGGCGGGGATTATGATATCCACGCGGGTTCCCTTTCCGGGAGCGCTTGCGAATACGAGGCTGAAATCGTCCTTGTACAGGATCTCCAGCCTTTCCCGGACATTTCGGATGGCATATCCCCCGGATATAGCGGAAGAATTCAAATTATTCAATTGAGTCTCGTCCATGCCGATCCCGTTGTCTTCAATGATGAAATGGAGCTTTTCCCCGGAAAGGCATCCGGAGACCGTCACCTTCCCGCCGTTTTCCTTTCCTTCGAGGGCGTGCAGGATGGAGTTCTCCACAAACGGCTGCAGAATAAGTTTCGGGATGACAAAATGGACAATGTCCTCGTCTATGTGCAGTTCATACTCCAGCTTGTTTTTGAAGCGGCCCTTTTGAAGCAGGAGATAGTGCTCGAGCAGTTCCTTTTCCCTTGCCACGGGGGTCGAACCCTTACCCCTGTTCAGACTCAGCCTGAAAATTTTGGACAGGGAATAGACCATGTCGCCGATTTCCTTTTGGTTGCGCGACTGGGCCTTCCAGAAGATGGTGTCCAGGGTATTGTACAAAAAGTGCGGGTTGATCTGGGCCTGGAGGGCGTCCAGCTCCGCTTCCCGTTCCTTTATCTGGAGAACGTATGCCTTGTTTATGAGTTCTTTTATGTTGACGACCATTTTGTTGTAGCCTTCCCCCAGCTGGCCGATTTCATCCTTGTACTTGAATTCGACGCTTTCCTCAAAGTTGCCCTGCTGGAATCTTTTCATGGATTTCAGGAGCTTGTTGATCGGAGCGGTCAGGAAGGACAGGATCAGCATCATCAAAGGCATGGAAAACAGCAGGCACAGGATCACGGTGAGGACGGTGTAGTATTTGACTGCATTGATTTCCTTTTTTAACGTATAGACCGGAACGGCGTAAAAGGTTCTCCAGTCGTTCCGCATCTGGCTGTAGGTGACAAGGTACTGCTGCCCGTTTATGGTGTCCAGGGTGTAGCCCTCCTGGTTGGACAGGGCGTCCAGATAAAATTTCTGCTTTTTAAAATCGGGACTTAGAAGGTTTGCCCCGGAATGGGAGATCCGGTTTCCATTTTCATCGATAATCAGGATCCCTTCCTTTTCATTCTGGATGACTTTGGCGCTGAGGCCCTGGAGGACGGCTTCATTGATCCCGATCAGCAGAAAGCCGATTTTTTCAAAGTCGTCACAGTCCTTGACCGTCCTGCAGACCCCTATTTTAGGAAACATGTTGTTCTGGATGAAAACATTGTCACGGGTCGGTATTGAAAACCACAGCGTGCTGCCGTTCAGGGCCACGGCTTTTTTATAGACGGGGCTCTGGCTGATGGCGGACAGGGCGCCGGCTCCATTGCTCAGATCGGTAAATTCATAGTAGACGGGGGCTTCTTGGTTGCCGTACAGGATGAGGCAGCTGATATAGCTTTTTGCAGCAATCACATTTATGATAAATTTCAGGGAATCGATGGACTCAGTCGGGTCGTTTGTATTCTGCAAAAGGGCCTGGACGTTATCGTCTATGCACAGGTAAGTGGAGATGTCCTCAATATCCTGTTTCAGAAAATCCAGGTCGCCGTTGATCTGCTTGACGACGCTCAAATTGGCGGAGCTCACTTTACTCATGACGAACTTTTCGGAGGTCTTCGTCGAATAGAGCCCTAAGGAAAACGCAATGATAATAATGATGATATAGAAGAATATCAGTATCTTATACTTAATGCTTAGGTTATAATAGAATCGGGCCAGCAAGCTTTCTATCCCCCATTCTTCAATAGAACTCCAGGATGGGTTATTCTATGGGGGATCGGAAAAATCCTTTATTTCTTCTCCCGGATCGCCGGTAAAACGGAATGTTTATAAAATCTCAAACCATTTTGATATTTTGCCTCCTTAATAATAAAATTCCGGGTTGCTATAATTTAGTTGGATCAAAATTAAATTTATAGGAGGTCTACTATGAAAAAGCCAATAGCGGTAATACTCTGTGTCATTTTAGCGCTGACTCTCGCTGTTCCTGCTTCGGCGGCCACTACCAGCACCGGCAAGGTAACGATCAAGTTCTTCTCGAATCTTCCCGACCGGTCCCAGGGTCAGGGACTTCTGGAACAAAAACTGATCGACAGCTATTTATCCGCGAACCCCAATGTCAAGATCGAGTTGGAAGCCCTCCAGGACGAACCCTACAAGCAGAAATTCAAAGCATACACCGCTTCCAATTCCATTCCGGACCTGTACATGGTATGGGGACAGCCCTCCTTCTTCGTTCCCGTAATGAAAAACGGACTGGCGGCCGAATTGAAAACGAGCGACTATGCCAGCTACGGCTTCTTCCCGGGCTCCCTGAACGGCTTCAGCTATAACGGAAAGCTGTACGGCCTCCCGAGGAATACGGACGAAATGGTCATTTACTATAACAAAGATATATTTGCCAAGAACAACATCAAGATTCCCACCACCTTGTCCCAATTGATCACCGTTTCGAAGACCCTGAGGGCAAAAGGCATCACGCCCTGTGCAACAAACGGCAAGGACAAATGGACACTGGCCATCCTGTACCACGATCTGGCGCTGAAATTGAGCGGAGATATCAATCTGGTCCCCAATGCCGTAAACAAGAAGGTCTCTTTTGCCAAGGACCCGGTCCTGATCAAGGCGGCAAACCAGTTTAAAGCCCTGATGGATGCGAAATTCTTCCAGGATTCCTTCACGTCGGCCGACTACGGCGCAGGCAAGAACCTGTTCACCCAGGGAAAGGCCGCCATGTACTACATGGGCTCCTGGGAAATGGGAATGATTTCCGATACCCAGATCCCGGAGAATATAAGAAAGAACATCGGCGTGATGAAATTCCCGGCAGTGGACGGCGGAAAAGGGAAGATCACGGATGAAATGGCCTGGAACGGCGGCGGCCACGCGGTTGCGGCGGCATCGAAGGTGAAAGGGGACGCGGTCAAGCTTCTGAACTACATATACAAGCCGGACAACTGGGCCAAGAATGCATGGCAGATGGGTGTCTGCATGCCTGCCCAGAAATTCGAATCCTATATGACGGGCAAAGAAACCGAAGCGCAGAAGGAAATCGTCAAGGTCCTGAACAGCGCAACCTCCTTAAGCGGAGTAACCATGAACGACCTGGGCTCGCCCTCCTTCAAGACGGACAGCGAAAACCTGTGCCAGCAGCTGGCGGCAGGCCTGATCACTCCCGCAAAGTTCCTGGCGGCGCTGGATAAGGCTGCGGCGAAAAAGTAAGCAGCGAAAAAGGAAACGGAAGCAAACCTTTGCACAAATAGACGCATAATGGAGAAGCAGCGGATGCAATTTGACCAGGGGGCAACAGGCAAGGGGGCGTCAGGGGACCGGAATCCCCGCCCCCCGTCGCCCTTTGCCCCCCGCTTCTTCCAATTACGGAAAAGGTGAATGTATGGATAGAGTGTATAGCAACAAATGGATTATTTTTTCACTCGTACTGCCGGGGCTTTTGGTTTTTTTGTTTGCAACCCTTGCGCCCATTCTGCTCAGCTTGTATTACGGAATGACGGAGTTTTCCGGGATAGGTTCGCCGGTGTACATCGGACTGACCAACTTTATTAACATCTTTACGGACGATCCCACCTTTTTCCGGTCCCTTTTGAATTCCTTCCTGCTCGGGATCGGTTTCATTGTTGTCCAGCATCCGCTGTCCATGGTCTTTGCCATCTTTCTGGACCGGCTGGGCGGAAGGAGCGAGAAATTCTTCAGGACGGCCTATTTCATTCCCAGCATCATATCCGTGGTGGTTACCTGCTCCATGTGGGTGAACATCTTTAATCCGGATTTCGGGCTGCTGAATAAAGTGCTCGATATGATCGGACTCGGCCTTTTAAAGCAGCAGTGGCTTGGAGACCCCAACATCGCCATCTGGGCCATTCTGGTCATTTGCATCTGGCAGGGCTTCGGCTGGGCGATGCTTATTTACTATTCCGGTCTGAAGGGCATATCGGAGGAACTGTACGAGGCGGCGAAAATCGACGGCTCCACCGGCTTTCACATGTATACCAGGATAACGATTCCCCTGCTTGCACCCGTCATTAAGGTGAATGTCACCCTTGCCATGATTTCGGCGTTAAAACAGATGGAAACGGTGTATTTGACAACAAACGGAGGACCCGGGGACAGGACCATGTTCCTGGCGAATTATCTTTATATAAAGGCCTTCAATTCCAATGAGTTCGGCTATGGAAACGCCATATCCGTATTATTTGTCGCGATTTGCGTCCTGGTTACGGTTTTGTTCAACAAGATCATCCGAACCGAAAACGACGATTATTAGGCGGTGGGACAGATGAAAAAGAAAATGCTTGACGGCAGAAATGCCGCAAATGCGGTTATAGTCACAATCATGTCACTATTTGCGGTGGTGCAGATCTTCCCGCTCGTATGGCTGCTGGATTTTTCCCTTTTGACCAACAGCGATTTTTACGTGTCGGATATCCTGAAATGGCCTGCCCCTCCGCAGTTTGAAAATTACGTGATCGCCTGGACCCAGGGAAGCGTAGGCCGGTTTTTAATCAACAGCGTCATCGTTACGGGCTCCACCATTGTTTTAACCATTGTCCTGTCCTTGATGCTGGGGTTTGCCTTTGTAAGGATGAAGTGGAAGCTCAGCGGAATCACCATGGGCATCATGCTGCTTGGGATGATGATCCCCATCCATGCGACGCTGCTTCCCAATTTCTTCACCTTCAAGTTCCTCCACCTGACGGATACCTACCAGGGGCTTATCATCCCCTATGTGGCGGTTTCCCTGCCCCAGGGCATATTCCTGCTGTCCGGCTTCCTCAAGACGCTGCCCCGGTCTATTGAGGAGTCGGCGATCATGGATGGCTGCGGGGTATACAGCATCATCTTCCGGATCGTTTTCCCGATGACGAAGCCGGCGGTGGTCACCGTTGCGATCATGACGTTCTTCAACTGCTGGAATGAATTCATTATGGCGGTTACCTACTTGTCCAAGAACGATTTCCGGACCCTTCCCTTTTCCGTCCTGAATTTTGCCGGGCAGTACTCGTCGGATTATTCGAAGCAATTTGCGGTAATGGCGTTGACGACGGTTCCCGCGCTGATTGTCTATTTCGTCCTGAACGAACAGATTACAAAGGGCATAACCATGGGGGCCGTCAAGGGTTAATTGTGATACGAGGCCGGCCTCTTTCGCTTCTCCCGGCGGCCCCGCAGGCATCCGCCTCCGCCTTATTTATTCATTCCCAGGTGATTATTGAAAGGATAGTTTGTCAATAATCGCTATAATACGAATATATGGGGAATGGAAAAGGATGCCGGGAGCTTTCAATACCATCAAAAACATTTTTACATACAAGGAGCCTTCGAATACAGAGGGCTTTGAGCTTCTTGAAGACAAATCCGGGAGAGCGGAAAACCGGGAGGAAAAGCATGCCGATGCGGACAGGCCGTACCGGGAAGCGCCAAAAGGCGTAAAGCTTCCACCGGACGCCGCTGACCGGCAGGATAATGCAAAAAATCAGGACGCCGGCAGCCGCCGCGCCCAGCTTAATACGGGCAAAGTAGACCGATCACTGAAGGTCAACCTGCAGATCCTGCGAAATGAATTTAATCTTCCAACCAATAAGGACATTATCATAAGGGAATTTACAGTAAATCGCGATACGAGCGCCTTTATTGTTTATGTGGAAGGCATGGCGGACAGGATGATCATCAATAATTTCATTCTCCGCCAGCTTATGGCGCCCTTCCGCTTTATCACCTCCAGGGACGGGTGTCCGATCCGGTACATCGTAAAGAATGTTCTTTCGGTACATGATGCGACCATCTCCTCCGACGTCGAAAAGCAGATCATTCCCGGGATCCTCAGCGGGCTGACAGGTCTCTTCATAGATGGCTGCACGGAGGCCCTGCTCATCGAAAGCAGGGGCTATGAAAAAAGAAACGTGGACAAGCCCACGACGGAAACGGTGATAAGGGGCTCCCAGGAGGCTTTCACAGAAAATCTGCGCACCAACGTAACGTTGATCCGGAAAATCATAAGGAACAAAGACCTGACAACTGAATTGCTTCCCATAGGAGATACAAACCACCTGGCCTGCGCCGTTATGTACCTGAAGGGAATTACCAGCCCCGAGCTGGTAAAAGAGGTCAAAAGGCGGATCAAAAGTATAAAGGCCGATTATATCATGGGGGACGGCATGCTGGAACAGTTTATTGAGGACCAGCCTTTCATGCTGCTTCCCCAGGTGCTGAACACCGAGCGGCCGGACCGGGCGGCGGCTTTTTTGATGGGGGGGCAGGTCGTCATCATAGCGGACGGCACCCCTTTTGCCATTACGGTTCCCGTAACGTTCTGGCGTTTGCTTTACACAACGGAGGATACCAATGCAAGATGGCAATACGGCTCGATCCTGAGGCTGATCCGACTGTTCGGGTTGCTGGTGGCGACCTTTCTCCCCGGTGCGTACATCGCTCTTGTGCTATATCACCAGGCTATGATACCGACGGACCTGCTTGCTTCCATCGCATCTGCAAGAGAGAATGTACCGTTTCCGACCGTTCTGGAGGTACTGCTCATGGAAATCTCCTTCGAACTGATCCGTGAGGCAGGGGTGAGGGTACCGGGCGTTATCGGCACCACCCTGGGCATTATCGGCGCGCTTATATTGGGACAGGCGGCCGTTGCCGCCAATATCGTCAGTCCTATCCTCATCATCATTGTCGCGGTGACTGGGCTCGGCAATTATACCATTCCCAGCTATTCCCTTGCATCGGGGATCCGCATTGTCCGGTTCATCTTTATCTTTTTGGGCGCCACCCTTGGGTTTTATGGAATATCGGCGGGGATTTTCCTTTTGGGCTGCAGCCTCTGTAACATGAAGTCCTTTGGAGTGCCGTACATGGTGCCCTCCGCTCCGAAGGTAAAGACGACGGACGTAGCGCCGTTTGCAAGGCAGCCCATATGGAAAGAGGAAATGCGCGGGGATCCCATGGAGACGGCCGACAGGAGAACGCAACCCAAAATTTCAAGGGGATGGGTCAAGCAAAAGGGGAGAGAAAACAGGGAATGATACGGGAAGGGAAAATAGGGGTGAGGGAAGCGACCTGCCTGATCACCATAGCAATCACGAACAGAGTATTTTTTACCAGTCCCGGGTTGCTTGCCAAAACCCTGGGAACGACCGGCTGGTACATGACACTGATCTCGGCTGCTTTTGGCGCGTTGGGCTTTACTCCGATCTACCTGCTTCTAAAGAGGTACCCGGGGAAAAATCTCATTGAAATTTTCCAGATCGTATTCGGGAAAATCATTTCCCTGCCCTTTTTAATCCTGCTTGTCCTTCTGTTTACGCTGAATGCGGCCATTATGCTCCGGGAATTCGCCGAAGTCATGAAAGTATATGTATTGCCCTTAACGCCCATTACCTATACGATGAGCATATTAGTGCTGTTTGTCGCCGTGGCGAGCATCCTGGGACTTGAATCCATGGCCAGGTTCTCCTCCTTTATCGCGGTGATGCTGCTTATCGGTTTCGGCAGCGTGCTGGCCCTATCCTCCGGGGAATACAAGCTCCACCATCTGGCCCCTATCCTGGGGTACGGATTGGGCGGGACCATCGTCACCGGAATGCAGAGGAGCACTGTTTATGCGGACGCCATTATCCTTGCTGTTGTGGCCGGCTCAATGCAGGGAGTGAGCCATATAAAAAAGGCGGGCTATTCCAGCATCACCCTTTCCGGAATTTTTATTTCCCTGTCCTTTGTGGCGTTTACCCTGACCTTTCCCTACTACTCGGCGGCGGAGATCACGGCGCCCATGTACCATATGGTTGCCCTGATCGATTATGGGCGGTTTTTGCAAAGGCTGGAGGCCATCTTCCTGTTTGTCTGGAACATTTCCACCTTTGTTTCGGTCGCCATCAACTTCTATGCGGGAGCGAGCACCTACTGCAAAACATTCAGGATACAGGACGCCAGGCCTGTCATTATCCCCCTGGCCATCCTTACCTTTGCGTTGGCCATGGTTCCGAAGGATATTTCGGAGGTGGCCATGGGCTATGTGCAAAATATAAGGCAATATGGCTGGACGGGCTTCTTCCTTCCGCCTGCCGCCGCCTTGCTCGTATCCATGCTCCGGAAAAAAGGAGGGGAAACAAGCAATGCGTAAAATAATCACGGCAGGGCTCCTTTGCGTGCTATTGGCCCTCCTCCTTACCTCCTGCTACGATGCAAAGGAAATCGACGAGCAGTCCAATGTCCTGACAATAGGACTCGACGAAGGGATCTCCAACAAATGGAGGCTTACCCTCCAGATCCCTACGATGCAGGGCGAATCCGGGGGCAGCATGGGCGGCGGGCAGGGAGATCCGGAGAAAAAAACGGGGCAGCAGTTCGGCTATACCGCTGTGAGCATTGACGCCCCTTCGTTTTTTGAAGGGATCAATATGCTGGAATCAAGCATTCCAAGGCAGTTAAACTTTGAACACATGAAGTATATCGTCATATCGGAAGAAATGGCGCGCAGCGGCCAATTGGGAGATTTCATGGCCCCCATCCGGAGATTCCGGCAAATCCGAAACAGCTCCCACGTCATTATATCCAGGGGCAGTGCGGAGGAATTTGTCAACGATCTGCAGCCGTTCATCGGCACGCGGCTTTCAAAATCCCAGGAGCTGTATTTTCTTGAGCCTTCGAAGTCGGGCTTTTTTCCCCATGTGACGCTGGAAGACCTGTACGACGGCTTTAAGTCCACCTATCGCCAGCCGATTGCCGTACTGGGAGGGGTGAACGACTTTAAAAGCTATCAGGAGGAAGGGGAGAAATGGGGAGGGGAATTCAAATCCGGAGGAGAATACCTTGCCGGGCAGCTTCCAAGAAAAGCGGAAAGCAGTATTGAATTCTTTGGTACGGCTATTTTTGACGGCGGCCAGATGGTGGGGGAGCTGAACGGGGATGAAACCCGGTTTATGATGCTTGGCGCAGGCACGTTTAAAAGAGGCTTCTTCAGCATTCCGGATCCGGAGAGCCCCGGGCTGCTGATCTCTCTATCCATCAATGAAACAAACCGGAAAGTCCGCGTCCGGTTCGAAAAGGACAAGCCCGTAATCCATCTGGAACTTCAACTGGAAGGCGACATACTGTCCATACAAAGTCGGAACCATTATGAAAGTCCGCAGCTGAAGCCGGTTTTGGAGAAGGCTTCCGAGCAGTATATAAAAAAGGAACTGGATAAGCTGATCAAAAGGACAAAAGCTTTAAAAGCGGATATATTCCAGTTTGGACGCATTGCCGTATGGCAGTTCGGCACCATACAGGACTGGGAAAAATACAATTGGATTGCACAATATGAAAACGCGGAAGTGACGACGGAAGTCCGCTTTACCATAACAAACACCGGAACCATGCTGAGCAGCTCCCCGCTAATCACCACGGAAGGGAAAAAGTAGAGTGAAATATTTTATTCTGATCCCCTTATTGCTTGCTTCTTTTTATCCGTTCAGCTTTGCGATGTACAGCTGGAAAAAGAAAAACAGGACGGCCTCGGTCGGGGTGATCCTCCTTACAGTTGCCGCCATATTTCTGCCGTGCATGCTGCTGTTTGTAAAATAACACAAATGATCGAAACCGGAAGAATATTGAAATACGGCAGGAAAGAAAATAAGTTTGGAGAATTAGTAAGTTAGGAGAAATAAACATGATAGGAGAGTAGAAAATGCCGGATACAATGAAACCGATTGATTATGCCAAAAGGGCCTGTGACACCATGATGAGAAAGTTCAAGGCGGAAGACCTGCCGCCGAAGGGTCATTTCCACTATCACCAGGGAGTATTCCTGTCGGGTGTGTATAAAACGTATCAGATTTGCGCGGAAGAAAGATATTTTACCTATATAAAAAACTGGGTCGATTCCATCATCGATGAAAATGGGGAGATCCACTGGTTCGACCCGGGGCAGCTGGACGATATCCAGCCGGGGATTTTGCTGTATCCTTTGCTGGACCGTACCGGGGATCCGAGATATAAAAAGGCGCTGGATACCTTGCTGCCCTGTGTTTTGAAGACCCCGAAAAATGAAGTGGGGGGCTTCTGGCATAAGGATCATTACCCTCATCAAATGTGGCTGGACGGTTTGTACATGGCAGGCCCGATCTGCGCCGAATACGCCGTGCGGTTTCAAAAGCCCGAATACCTGGAATCGGCGATAGAACAGGCGCTTTTGATGGAGAAAAAGACCCGGGACGAAAAAACAGGCTTGCTGTATCATGCCTGGGATTGCTCCGGAAAGGCGGAATGGGCGGACCCTGTTACCGGGCTGTCCCCTGAGTTCTGGGGACGCTCCATCGGATGGGTTCCCGTGGCCGTTCTGGACGAACTGGATTTCATCGAGGCCAGCCATCCGGCGTACCATTCCATGTGCGAACTGGTGCGGAATCTGCTGATAGCGGTCTGCAAGTATCAGTCGGAAGATGGTCGCTGGTATCAGGTAGTCAATAAGGGAGGCCAGGAAGGAAACTGGCTGGAGAATTCCTGCAGTTGTCTGTATGCGGCAGCGATTTGCAAAGCCGTGAGAAAGGGACTGCTGCCGGGAGAATATCTGGAAAAGGCGAAAAAAGGGTATGAGGGAGTCATCCGGAGTCTTGCCTGGGAAGAGGAGGACCTCCTGATCGGCGGAGTTTGCATTGGAACGGGAGTGGGAGACTACAAGCATTATTGTGAAAGGCCGGTGTCGGTAAACGATTTGCACGGAGTCGGAGCATTCCTTCTGATGTGCACGGAGATGCAACTGTAATAGAAGAGCGGAGGGATACCATGGAGCAATACAGAAATCCGATTATTCCGGGTTTTTATCCGGACCCCAGTATTTGCAGAGCAGGAGACGACTTCTATCTGGTGACCAGTTCCTTTGAGTATTTTCCCGGAGTGCCGGTCTTTCACAGCCGGGATCTCATTCATTGGGAGCAAATCGGCCACTGCCTCACGCGGGAGTCCCAGCTGCCGTTGAAAGGCGTCAAGCCTTCCGGGGGGATTTGGGCTCCGACCATCCGGTACCATGAGGGCACCTTTTACATGACTACCACTAACATGAACGGGTACGGAAATTTCTATGTTTATACCAGCGATCCGGCCGGCGAGTGGTCCGAACCGGTATGGCTGCCCATTGGCGGAATCGATCCGTCCTTGACCTTTGACGGGGATAAAGTTTATTATACTACGAATCAATCTGCCCCGGACGGTACTCCAGGTATTTCTCAAGCTGAAATCGACATAAAGGCAGGGAAAATGATCAGCGACATTAAGTTCATCTGGGGCGGGTCCGGCGGAAAAATGACGGAAGCTCCGCACCTGTATAAAATCGGTGACTTCTACTACCTGATGATTGCGGAAGGCGGAACCTTTTTTACCCACATGGTAACGATAGCAAGAAGCAAATCGCCCTGGGGTCCCTTTGAATCCTGCCCCAGAAACCCCATTCTTACCAATATGCAGTCAACAAAGCTGGAGGTGCATTGTACCGGCCACGGAGACCTGGTTGAAGACCGGAATGGCAATTGGTGGATGGTCCATCTGGGGATCCGGATTGCTCAAAAATACATGTCCCATTTGGGAAGGGAAACCTTCCTGGCCCCTGTGGAGTGGGATGGGGATGGCTGGCCTGTCGTGAACTACGGTCAAAGCGCCGACCTGATTGCGGAAGGGCCATGCCTGCCGGCATTTGAAGTCAAAGCGGAAGTGGAGACGGACCATTTTGATGGACGTCAGCTGGAGTATTGCTGGAACTACCTGCGGAATCCTTATCCGGAGGATTATAGTCTGGACTATAAGGAAAGCTGCATGACGCTCTGGGGAAATTCATGCGGGATAAGCGATCAGGACTCGCCTGCATTGATCGCCAGAAGGCAGAAATACTTTGAATGTGAAATAGCCGCCTCTTTTGAGTTCTCTCCTGCGAAGGAAAACGAGGAGGCCGGATTGGTCCTGTTCATTACGAATCAATTCTACTATAAGCTGGTCAAGCGGAAGATAAACGGCAAAATGAGCCTTGTCCTGGAAAAACGGGCCGATGACTTTTTCCAGATCGCAGCCTGCATGGAGATTGAGGATGGACCTGTTTATATCAAAGTTATAGCCGATAAATTGCAGTACACTTTTTATTATGGATACTGTGAAAATGAAATGGTTAAGCTTGCAACTGCGTCTACAAGGTTCCTTGCGTGTGAGGTGGCCGGAAGATGTTTTACCGGAACCTATGCGGGGATTTATGCTTCGGGGAACGGCTGCAAATCAACCGTTCCGGCATGCTTTGACTATTTCCGCCTGAAGAAGACGGAGGATAACCTGCCGGCAATCAATTATGTATTTTTCTGAATTGAGCGGGGCTCACTTGTTCCAGTTTTTTGAAAACGGAGCAGAAATAGTTCAGGTCTTCAAACCCGGCTAGACGGGCAATCTCCTTTATCTGCATCCGGGGATTCTGCAGCATGAGCTCCTTGCTTTTCTTTATTCGGATGGAATTAATATATTGAAAAATTCTTATATTTGTCGTTTTTTTGAACAGGGTACACAAATGCTGCGGCGTAACCCCGGTGATGCCGGCCATGGTGTCCAGGGTCAGGGGCGTGTTAAAGTTCTGCTCAATATAATCGAACAGGGGCTTAAGCCTGAAATACTGACTGGATGAACAGCTGTTGGGGTTTGTGGAGGCATATTGCACGATGTCTGTGAGCAGAGAGTAAATGATACCGGAGTATTCGATACTTTTTAATGCGCGGTCCGATTGTTCGATTTCCAGTGCCCTTTGGATTTCGGACAGGAAAATATCAGGTCTAGACAGGTATAAAAGCCCGGATGTTTTAATGCAGGCAATCTGTTTTAGAAAGTATTCCACCTGGCGGCCGTCGAAAACAATCCAGTCAACGATCCAGGAAGGGCTTATGGCATAGTATTCGTGGGGGATTCCTTTAAACAGGAGCATCGCGGTGCCTTCTTTTACCCGGAAGATTTTGCCGTCGGTCAGCAATTCTCCTTCTCCCCGGATGCATTGAATCCACTGATATAAATATCCGTTGGGACGTACAACATGTTCCTGCTCCCAATTGCTTCCCGCACCCACAAGATAATACGGAAGCTCCCGGACCGATTCCGTAATGACGGGTATGAGCCTTCTATACATAGGTCACCTTAATATTTTAATATTTCGCTTAATATTATCAAATTGATAGGCGCTTAAGAGGAGTATACAATATAAATATTACAATGTAAAGCAGGTGCGAGGAAAGGACGTTTGACGATTATGAGCAGAGTTGAAACAAAAATAATGGACAACTGGGAATTTACATTAAACGAGCCTGTAGATAAAAATTTTAGACCGGTTCATCTTCCTCATGATTGGGCAATCAATGCACCGATTAAAAGAGACATGAAGCAAGGGGAAGCGCAAGGCTTCAGGGACCGATGGGGAGTTGGATGGTACAGACGGAATCTTGCATTTGAGGAGATCAAACCGGATTGTGTGTACCACCTGGAGTTTGATGGAGTATATGAAAACAGTACAGTATGGGTAAACGGGAAAGAAGCCGGCAGCCAAAAGTATGGTTATTCAAAATTTACGCTGGACATTACAGATTACATACACGAGGGCGATAATTCGATCCTGGTAAAGGTGGACAACACCTCTTTCCCGGCAGACCGGTGGTATTCCGGGGCGGGAATATACAGAACCGTTAAACTTCTTGAATTAAGCAGGAAGCATCTTCAGCCGGAAGAAATCCAAGTGAAAACGGCAATTCAAGGGGATAAGGGCATAGTCACCATATGGACCGGAAGCCCGGCTCGGATAAAAGCCAGCATTTCAAATGAAAATGGGTGTGTTGCGTCGGAATCGGAAAATGGAATAATCACTGTTGAAATACCGGATGTTAAGCTGTGGAGTCCCGAACAGCCCCATTTATACCATTTGGAACTGGCCCTTTTTGAGGGAACGAAAGCGGTTGACACCTATGGATTGAAGATCGGTGTCAGAGAAATCAAAATGATTGCCGGCAAAGGGATGTTTATCAACGGCAGAATGACGAAGGTGAAAGGATTCTGTATCCACCAGGAGGCAGGATGCCTGGGAATCGCCGTTCCACCGGAAATCTGGAGGGACAGGCTCATTAAATTCAAGGCAATGGGATGCAACGCAATTCGTGCCGCGCACCATATCCATGCTTCGGAACTTCTGGACACCTGTGACGAGTTGGGAATGCTTGTCTATGAGGAACCGTTTGACAAATGGACAAGCGGAGCGTATGGAAGGTATTTTGACACGGAATGGAAACGCGACCTGGAATGCATGCTGAAAAGAGACCGGAACCATCCCTGCATCTTTATGTGGGGAGTCGGCAACGAGGTTGAAAACCAGGCGCAGGATTCCATGCTGAAGATATTGAAAATGTTGAAAGGGCATCTTTTAACGCTGGATGATACACGCCCTGTTTCCTATGCCATGAATCCGCACTTTAAATATGAGAGCAATGTGGACGCTTCCAAAGTGGTGGATATTCAACAGTTCGTTGATGAAGTGAGCGATACGGAAATTTATGACCTGGGTGAAAGAGTGGAAAGAATCCGGAGGATTGCAGAGATTGTTGACGTAATCTGCTGTAATTATCAGGAGCAATGGTATCCCGAAATACACAAGGCAACCCCGGATAAATTGATTTTGGGAACGGAAACCTACCAGTTCTTCCGGGGACATCCGGACCAAATGCAGAATTTCAGCGAGGAAACTCCGTGGGCAGATGTGGAAAGACACGATTATGTCATTGGCGGAATGATCTGGACCGGCATTGATTATCTGGGCGAATCCATGGGGTATCCCGCCAAAGGCTGGGCGGGTTCACTGTTCTGGACCAATAATGAGCGCAAGCCGATATCATACCTGTATCAAAGCTACTGGACCGGGGAGCCGATGGTATACTTTGCAGTTATGGACTACTCCCTGCAGGATGAAGGAGTCAAAGAACATTGGGATGCCCCGAGATATGCGAGTCACTGGAATTTCCCCCAGTTCAATAAAACGGTAGTTCCCTATATGATTGCGTCAAATTGCGAAGAAGTGACCTTGGAAGTGAACGGAAAGCAGTTTTATCTCAAGAAACCGGCTTCCTTTCCCAACAGGCTGATCACGGGCTTTATCCCGTATTTGCCTGGGACAGTAACGGTAAAAGGTTTTATAGGCGGGAAAGAGGTCTGTAAACACACAGTAAAAACAGCCGGGCCTGCTGTCAGGCTGGACTTTGATTTTGAAAGCATCAGCCTGAAAGCGCAGGAAGGCTATGAAAAGCTATTCACCGTCCGGGCAAGGGACATGGAGGGAACACCGGTGTTCCGTGAAAGCGCAAAAGTCATTTTTAGCGTTGACGGGCCCGCGGAGATCGTTGGCGTTGACAACGGGGATCTCTGCTCAAGCGAGCCCTATGACAGGAACTGGATGCATATGTATCACGGGTGTGTCAGTACCGTTATCAGACTGACCGGCGAAAAAGGACGTGTATTATTGACGGCTGTTTCTGAGGGCATGTATGCCGCGAAGCTTGTCATTCATGTGATTTGACCTGTTCATACATCACTTGAGCGGGATTCAATTGATTAGGCTCAACGCCCCGCTGGTACGACGCGGTTACCAAGGGGAATTTAGCTTTAAAGAGAAAGAAATTTGGGGTATAATTATACTATGCTGGAGTAACGGGGAGTAAGGATTGATCTTATGGAAAATATGCAGCATCTGTTTTTTCAGAATTTGGGGTGTGAGATCCATTATTGGTACAGGAAAGGTTCCGAAAACAAATGGATATTATTTTTCCACGGGGCAGGCCTGGATCACGCCATGTTCGAATCTCAGCTCGGTTTATTTGATTCAACCTATCATATCATCGCATGGGATGCCCGCGGGCATGGCCTGTCCAAATTGGAACCGGGGAAGAGATTCCGGTTCGCCGATATGATAGACGACTGCAAAAAGCTATATGAGCGGTATCCTATAGACAGGGCAATTCTTATCGGACAATCGATGGGCGGCAATTTGGCGCAGGAAATCGCCTATTATTCGCCCGAGTTGGTTGAAAAGCTGGTGCTGATCGACTGCACCAAAAATACGGGGAAATTGACAAGGATCGAAAAAATGACGCTGAAATCCTCAAGGTTCCTGTTTGCCTGTTGCCCATGGAAAATGCTCATAAGCCAGAGCGCAAAGACAAGCGCGAATACAGACAGCGTACGGGATTACATCTCCGGCTGCTTTAACAAGCTGGACAAGCAAACTTTTGTGGATATCATGATCGATATGATCGGCAGCTGTCTCCACGAAGATGCGGGATACCGATTCAGGCAGCCGGTCCTGCTGCTTTGCGGCGCCGATGATAAATTGGGCAATATCCGCAAGATTGCGGAGCCCTGGGCAAAAGAAGACAGCAATATTACTTTCCATATGGTGGAGCATGCGGGGCACAATTCCAACCAGGATCAACCTGAATTGGTGAATAGGCGGATCCATGATTTTATAAACAAGAATCAGGGCGCGCGGGCCGCAAACAGCGTCAGGCGGACTCCTCCTTCAGCCGCTTTATAAACGCGCGGATTTCCCTGACGTTGCTCTTGTTATCCGGGCAGGAATAAGCCTTCTCGCCGACGATGCTTTTGAGGAAATCCCAGAAGGCGCCGGTCATATTGTTTTCGTTCATGGCAAGCACAACGGGGGGAGGGGAGGTCTTGGCCACCAGGGTGCCGATATCCTCCTTGGCGTAGACCATGTACCGGTCCTCATTCAGCTCGGGTACAAGGCACACGCGGAAATTTTCACAGGCCTCCAGCAAATGGATGATGTGCTCAAGGTGCAGAATGAATTCCTCTGCCGTATAGTACGACGCGGAATCGCCCAGCATATCCGAAAAGCCCACCTTCACATTCCCGCCGGTCACTGCGGAAATATCCGGCAGACGGATGATCTCCGTGGCCCGATTTGTCAGCAGGAGTTTTTTGAAATTTTCCATACGCAGGCCGTGGTAATCCATAAGCTGTTCCTTCCGCGGACTGCCGTACCGGTCGAGGATGCAGGATACGACGGCTCCGGGCATGGTCAGAAGGGAAAGGGAGGCTGTTTTGATCAGGGTATCCGCCCGCTCCCTTTCAAAGTCCATCAGGGCGTCCAGATAGGCTTTTTCGTTTTTCTGTGTGAATATCTGCATGAGCGGCCTGCACAGACTCAGGTACTCGTTGAACTCCTCCGCAAAGGCCTCGATGACTTTTGTATTGCGGAACAGGACATTTGCCGCGCGGGATAACATGCCTCCGACGGAGGAGGAGACGATGGCTCCGGTCCTGGGGGCGATGAAGAGCGTTCTTTTAAAGATGCCGTCCCGTTTTTTGGGGTAAAAATAGGGTTCGATGAAGCCCGACATATACAGGGGCATCCACTGGCCGATGGCGGCCAGCATCTCATCCAGATCCCGGCTGACGGTATGGATGATTTTGATGCGGTTGCCCCGCAGAAGGGCTTGGGACATCAGCGACGCCCATTTTGCCGCAAATTCGCGGTCCCCCGTCATCCAGTCCGTGGCCTCGTCGCTGAACAGCAGCAGGGTCTGGGGCTTTTCGTACTCCACTACCTCCGAAAGGAAATAAAGAACAGCCTGACGTTTTCCCTCCACACCGTAATAGACCGACATGTCGGTTTTAGGGAAAGCCACCGCCGGCTGGTTGGCCTGTTCGCCGGGGATCTCCCGCCGGGCCTTGAAATTTGAGAACTTGTCCAGGAAGTTTTCAACGGTCTGCCGGTCATGGGGCTTTTCCCGCATAAGCCACTGCAGGATCAGCCCGGCAAGTTCCTTTTCCTTCGGCAGCGCCGGGCCGGCATTCAGCGCGTCGCACAATGCTTTACGCTGGTATTCCTCCGTGCAGTGCCTCGAAAAGTAGGCGACCATGCTCTTGATGCACTCTTCATTTTTCGGCATCAGCCTCTTGCCGCTGCGAAGCCGGCTGATGTAGGATGCGTCCAGCGAAATGTAGA
Organism: Bacillota bacterium; assembly: GCA_023411575.1. Taxonomy (GTDB): domain Bacteria; phylum Bacillota; class Clostridia; order Acetivibrionales; family DTU013; genus UBA1305. Next base: position 74,823 of record JAEYOP010000053.1, read on the forward strand.
GAGATAGCGCGCTGTTGGTAGTCTTTGTCACATCCATCAGGAAGTTGAGCTTTTCACAAAATGACATGGCGGTTTCTTCCCCCTCTACGCCCATTCTATCCGGATTATATCAAAATCCTTTCCGGCGGGCAATGTTAAGTGGCACGATTCATGCCACCCGGTTGACTTTTATTTGTCATTGACAAATGGCCAGAACCGGTTCATCGGCCAAATCCCTTTTGGTATAGTTAAGGTAGGACCGGCCAGCAGTGTATGCGCTTTGTCATGCTGCCGGCAGGAGCGGGACGATCTACGGAATAACGGTCATCCTTCAGCCTGCCGTCCGGTTCTGCGGAAACTGCGGAGCAAGAGCTTGAAACTTCAAATACAAAAGCACATAGAAGAGCGAGGTGCAATCATGTTTTGTCCGAAATGCGGAAAAGAGCAGGTATACTATGCGGCATTCTGCAGTGAGTGCGGAACACCGCTGGGAGCCGCAAAACCGGCAGTCCCGGCCGATGGGAAGGCGCCGGCACAGACGTCGGGCATTCCTGCGGCCGGGGAGACTCCCAATGCACGCGCTGGGAAGGCAAACCCGGAAAAGAAAAAACGGAACGGGCTGACAGCAGTTTTGGGAGCATCCGCCGGCGTTATCGTATTGGCCGTTGTCTGTGCAATTCTATTCGTCCCGCGGCTCTCCGATAAATTACCCTTTGCATCAGGTCCTGCCGCCGGCAGCGTTCCCGCTATCTCCATCACCGGAAACGAAGACGGCAGCGGCATTGCCGCCGGAGAACCGGTCGTTGCTGCGGAAGCCTCCCTGTCGGAAAAAGGGGGAACCATCACTATTAAACAGGAGGGGAATCCTGCCGATGGGTTGAAAATCGAAGTACCGGCCGGCTCGTATACGGATATGGTACAATTCACCGTTTCCACATCGGAAATTAAAACACACGGCTATAACCAGAATCTGAAGCTGATATCGCCCATCATCCATGTGGAAAACGGAGGCGCCTATTCGGAATGCCTGATGAAGGTAACCATCCCATGCACCGTCCCCAAAGACAGCATCCCTCTGGCATTTTACTATAAGCCGGATTCCGCCGACCTTGAGTTCATTCCGGTGCTTGATTATGGAAGCAATTTTGTAACATACGGCGTCAGGCATTTCTCCGACACCCTCGTCGGGGTGCTTGATAATGCGTTTCTTGGAGAAAAGCCTTATATTGATACGGGTTTTACCCCCGGTACGGATGACTTTTCCTTCGTGAACTACGGCTCTGCGCTGGCGCCCGGAGGACAATGCGCGGGACAGTCCCTTGCCGCCATCTGGTACTACGACCATTTAAAGCAAAAAAACGGCAGCCTTTTCGGGCTTCATGACAATTTCGGGAAAAAACCCGAGATTCCATTCAAAACGCCCAAGTTCCAGGAGGATGACGTTCTGGCATACCGGCTGGCCTCCGTCGCTCAGGCCGAAATATCAAGGCCGACCTTTAAAAGCAGGGCATTCCTTCAATTTGCCGATGCGCTCCGTATCAAGAATGAAACCACCTTCAATGAACTGGCCGCGCTGATGAAATTCACCGGCTCCCCGCAATTGCTCGTCATCTACCGGATCAACGCGGCAAAACAAATCACCTCCTGCCACGCCATCATCGCTTATAAAATCGACGGCAACAAAATTTATGTTGCCGATCCGAACAAGCCGGGACAGAAGGACCGCTATATTGAAATATCCGGCGGCAGATTCAAGGGGTATTCCTCGGCGGACAACGCCCAGGCGCTGGAGGCAGGGAGAGCTGTAAACTACAATCTGATCAGTCTTCTTGGCAAATCGGCCATGACCAATTACGACAGTCTGAAAACCATGTGGGAGGAGTTGGACAAAAGGACCGTAGGAGACGCGTATTTCCCGGCGGTCAACGTAAAGTACGCCACCAAAATACAAACCCCCGACGGGGAAAAAGAGGTGGACGTCAAAGACGGATATGCGGCAACCGTCAAGGATTTGAAGCTGATTCTGAAGGATACCGGTTCCATGTATTACACTCTTTATCTTGCCGATAAAAACGGCAAGATTGCAAGGATATCCCATCCGGCAAATCCTCCCCCTGATTTTACCTATACCTTTCCGCTGCAAAAGGGGGAAAACTATATTGGAATCAGCCTATACAAATCCGTTGACGGAGAGGCCGCATGGTATGATTTCCAGTGGATGACCGTGAAATTTGAAGTGCCGACCCTGGACGAACTGGTGGGAACCTATGACGACGGCAGTATCAAGCTCACTGAGGTATTCATCTCGGAAAGGCTCAGGGAGGAGGCCAAGGCAAAAGCGGCCGCCGAAGCGGCGGAGGACGAAGGGAAAACAGGCCTTGACCAGATTGACGCCGTCGGCAACGGATGTGATCTAAAAATCATCGAGCAGTTGGATAAAATGAAGGGTCAAAGCTATCCGAGAAAATTCGTCATTAAAAAAACAGCCGAAAACAAGGGAACGCTCACCATTATCGATGAGGACGGGGGAGAAACCCCGCTGCCGTTTACCTATAAGGACGGCGTTCTGAATGTGGAATACAATATCGCGGCATCGGCTGAAACAGCGAACCAAGCCTTTACAGTGACCGGCCCCTTGAATGCGGCATACGGAAAAGAGAACAGCGTTGTCGTAGAGGGGACTGTAACCGCTTTTGCAGGGAGCAGGGAGGATTTTTACATGGATGAGCATATCACAGGCAGCAAGCCTTTGCCGCCGAAGACGCCCTGATGCACCCCGTTGTCAGCCTGGAGCTGGCGGGACATATGATTAAAGTCGGGTCCTACCAGCTCTTTGCCGTGCTGGCGGCGCTGCTGGGCTCCATAACGGCCATCTTTATGCTGCGGAGGATAAAAGCGGGCTTCCTTCAGGCAGTTCTCCTGATTGCCGTTTCGGGCTGCGGCTTTCTGACCGGCGCCCGCTTGTGGAATTATGCCGTTAATTTTCACGCGTACGATGAGAACTTTCGCATCTGGACATTGAAACTTGCCGGTTTTTCGGTCTATGGCGGCATCCTCGGAGCCATGGCGGTTTTGATTCCCTTTTCAAGACTTATCAGGAAAACGGTATACGAATTGCTGGATGCGCTGGTGCTTCCGGCCGGGCTCGCCTTTGCCATCGCGCGTATCGGCTGCTATCTCAACGGCTGCTGCTCCGGCAGACCAACGGATTCCTTCGTGGGTGTACGTTTCCCATCGAAATCCGGGCTGGCCGGCGTGCTCGGCGAATCTTTCCCGTTGATCGGGTCGATCCACCGGCCCGTTTATCCCACCCAGCTTTTCGAAATGGCCTTGGCCCTTCTTGGACTAATTCTCCCCGTTTGGGTATATCTTGGTAAGAAACCGCCGGTGGGGGTTTGCTTTTTAATTTACTTCATCTGGGCAGGCGCAATGCGGTTGCTTGTGCTTCCGTTCAGGGAGCTGTCCTATCCTTCCCTAGTAGTGAAAGCGGTTTATCCGCTCCTATATGCAGTCATGATTGTCACTGCTTCCGTTCTGCTGGCAGCCAGGCTGCGTAGCAGGAGCAGGCCGCCATTCAATTGAACAGTTGAATTACCATTTAGACAGTCCGGTCTCATGCCCGTCCATTATAATAGGCGTCCACCCCGATGGTCGAGCTGCCGGTCTGGACCCGGAGGCGTGCGTACCGCATCAGCGTGGCGACGGCGGCAAGATAATTGCTGCTCGCGCCAACGCCTATAGAGGCCGACGGAATATAGTAGTCGTTATTGTTGACCGGGGCGATCTCAAGCGTCACCGTAATGGAGCCAAGGGTGTTGGTGTTGCGCAGGAAGTAACTGTTTTGGGAATAGGCGCCGATTTCCTGAAAGAGCAGGAAGGTCGTGGTATTGGCCGGCACGCTCAAGGTCGCCTGTACTTCCACAAAGCCCTTGGCGCCGATGAGGACCGAGTCCTGCGTGCTGGTCAGGCTGCGGATATCGAAGTCCGTCGCCGTGACGTTCACCGTATCGCGGGCGCTGGTCAGGCTGCGGATATCAAAATTGGTCGCCGTGACGGTGATGAGGCTTGTGGGGGAGAAGATGAAACGGCCCTGCGCATCCGTGACGACCGGCACGACATTTTGGTTGTAATGCCCGTATATGGCGGCCTTCAGGTTTTCCGCGGTTTTATTGAAAACAAGAAAATTCATTCTTTGTCCCCTCCGATTCTGGTTTATGCCCTTATACCTGTCCGACATAATACGCTGTCAAGCGGGAGCCGATGCCGGTGGCAAAGATGCGTGCGTACCTCAGCGGCATAGTGGGAACGAGCAGGTATCTTCCGCCAAGGATAAGACTGGACTCCGACGCCACGGTTACGTAATAGGTTGCGGTATCGACGGGCGCGAGCTGCAGGAACACGGTTGTCAGCAGGGAAATGGCGTCGGCCCGTATGAGGAACGCACTGCTTGAATAAGGGCTCGTATCCACCGACAGCACGACAGTCCCGCCAAGAAGAAGCGTGGCCGTGCCCGATGTCACAAAAAACGTATTGGCGGAAGCCAAGATCGAATCCAGGCCGCTGTCGAGGGAGCGAATATCAAAGGCCGTGGCGGTGATGTTCGCGGAATCCGTCCCGCCGCTGAGGCTGCGGATGTCGAACGCCGTCGCGGCAATGGTCTGCACAGCATCTTCGTATAATGCCGGACGGCCTTGTGCGTCGGTGCCCATGGCAATCCGGCCGCCCAAAGATGATGTGCCGTATATTTCCGTATGAACAGGCTTTGTATTGAAAGGTAAAATGTTCATGGCATTTTTCCCTGTGGAGCGTCGCTGCTGTGCGGCGCTTTTTATATTATATGAAACCGGCGTGCCGGATGGTTACAGCGGTACGCGCAATTGCGGGATATTTTATGTACACTCAGTATTCACAGGTCATGAAAGGTATACATATACTGCTATTATAGCAAGAGTGGTATCTGCCGCTCGTATCGTTGAGCCGGCATACTGCGCCTTCATGGGAGGTGAAGAGGGTGAAGGCATCACATACCCAGCACAATGGCCGCTATAAGCCAAATAGCTGCTGGACCTGCACGAACCATGGGGAAGGCGCAAGCGTTCTCAAGGGCGATTTCTGGGAATGCGTCAAGCTGCTGCCCATCACCACAGGCGAAAGCTTTTCGAACTTTTTTCCTACGAATAACGCCCGCGCTATCACCGTGTTTGCAAAAAACGTCGGAGAAGCTCCCGTCACCGTTTCCCTGCAAAACAGTCCAAACGGACTGGATTTTGTAGACGATCCGCAGAAGCTCGAGCTTGTCGCCGGAAAGACAGGGTACCTGGTGCCGTATATTTTCTCCAAATATATGAGAGTAGTCGCGCGCAGTGTCGAGACCGGCGCTGTCCGCATATGGGCCCAGATGCAGAACTATTGCTATTTCCAGTATCCGGTCTGACCGCCTGCCATGGACGGAAGCGCCGGATGACATCAATTTTTTAGTCGGAAAGGGAGAATCATCGATGAATAATCTGGTATTCAATACCGTTTCAAGCCAATTGCGTACGCTTATCACCAATCCAACACTAACCGTTGGCGGTGAAGTGGAAATTACGAATACTTTGCTCAACATTGCCGGCGAAGTGGAGATTACGAACACAACGTTGACCGTCAGCGGGGAAGTTACGCTTACAGGTACGGCCTCGGTGGAAATCACGAACACTTCCCTCACGGTTGCAGGCCAGGTAGAGATTACGAACACAACGCTGACCGTCAGCGGGGAAGTTACGCTTACAGGTACGGCCTCGGTGGAAATCACGAACACTTCCCTCACGGTTGAGGGTCAGGTAGAGATTACAAACACGACGCTCACAATAGAGGGCCAGGTGGAAATCACAAATACCTCCCTCACCGTAGCAGGCGGCGTCGGCATCACAGGGCATGAAATCGCCGAGACGAACACCGCCCTCAGCAATGTCACGGGCACCGGCGTTGTGTTTGACGATACGGATATTTCGGAGATCACCACCGGTTCGTTTTTCGTCTACAATACGGGAGCGAATCCGTTTACAGTCTCCCTGCAGGTCAGCCCTACGTCAGCCGACAGTTTCTATGCTTTCGACACGGACAACGACGACCTCCCCGTTCCGGCGGGAGAAAAGCTTATTATTGCCATCAGCAAATATGGCCGGTATGCGAGACTTCTCTATAACGCGGGGGGCGGAGCCACTTTTTCTGCGTACTATATCGGTCAGATGTAATGGTGGAGGAACTATATGGATAGAAAAGCGTCCGTATGTCTTTGCGTGATCGCGAAGGATGAAGAAAAAAACATTGGCCGGTGCATACAAAGCGCCCAGGGGCTGGCAGACGAGATCGTGCTTGTGGACACGGGTTCCGCGGATAACACCGCTGAGCTGGCCCGCCATCTTGGCGCCAAGGTCTACACCTTCCCGTGGGACGGCAGCTTCGCCAACGCGCGCAATTTTGCCATGAGCAAGGCGGAAGGCGGCTGGCTTCTCTGGCTTGATGCCGATGAAGCGTTGGATAAAAGCAGCTTCGGGGCCATCGTCCAGTTCGTGGAGACTACCACGCTGGACGGGGCCCATTTGCGGGTACGCAACTACACCGGCAGCTTTACACCCGACTGTTACAGCCTGCACAGCGCCTTAAGGCTTTTGCGGAACAACGGGAAATACCGCTTTAAGGGGGAAATTCACGAGCAGGTGGTTTCCGACGAGTGTGAAAAGATCTCCGCCCGTTTTACGGCACTGGACGTCATCGTGCATCATTACGGCTACCTCGACGAGGCGGTCGTTGAAAAGCAGAAGCGCAGACGCAATATCCCCATCCTCGAAAGGCAGCTCGGGAAGAATCCCGACGAGCCCTTCACCCTGTTCAATATGGGCAATGAATATCTGTCCATGAGAGAATACGGAACCGCGCTGCAATACTATGAAAAGGCCCTCGGCAATCTTAAAAACCGGCGCCTCGCGTTTGTGCCCCACCTGTTCTTTCGGATCATAAGCTGCCATGAGAACCTGGGCGAGCACGAAAAAGCCCTGAGCGCCATTGAGGAGGGGCTCAGGGAATATCCCGGCTGCACGGACTACGCCTATCTCCGCGCGGATATCCTGCACAGGTGCAAGCGGTATACCCTCGCCATAGAGAGCTTTGAGACCTGTCTGAAAATGGGGACGCCCCCCATGCTCCTGGAGTTTTTGCCCGGCTGCGGCACATTCCGCGCGGCCTATCAGTTGGGCGAACTGTACCGCGAGCTGGAAGACTACGGACGGGCCATGAAATATTATGATCTGGCGCTTTCGCACAAACAGAACCTATATGCGGCGCTCTATCGCCTGGGCGAGGCCCTCAACAAATTGTACGGGGACAAAGAGGAAGTCTACAGAAAGCTTTTCTCCTGCTTTGCCAACCCCAGGTACGCGCCCAACGCGCTTTTGGGCGCGGATATCCTTGTGGAGGAAGGGCTTTGCGAGCAGGCCCTTGAAGCCCTCTGCGGACTGACGGATACCGACGGCCGCGAGTCGGAGCTTGCCTATGTAAAAGGGCGCGCTTTGTTTTACCGGCAGCAGTTTGACGGCGCCCTGCCGCTTCTGGAGGCGGCATGCGAAAGGGCGGAACCGACCGAAAAGGTGCTGCGCGGCATCCGGCCCATGAGCGCGAGGATGCTTTTCGCCGCCGGGCTGATGCAAAACGACACGGAACTGCTGGACCGGGCGCTGGCACATGTCCGATCCTGCTGCAGCCCAAGCGAACATGCGGCGGCTGCGCTTATGAAAAATATTTTCCTCCGCCTGCCCCAGGAGGACCCGCATTACCCCAATAAGGGAAAAGCGGAGCTGACGGCAATGCTCAACGTACTGGACCTGCTCCTCAAGTGCCGTCGCTTCGAGCTGTTCGAGCAAATGCTGCACGCGCTCAATTACGTGGATACCAGGGAGGTGCTGCTGCGCCTCGCACAGCTCTATGCCGATAACGGAGCTTTGTCGCTGGCGGCTGAGTACGTGCTCCGTAGTATCAAGGAACTGGATTATATCGACGCGGCCGGGGCGGGGATTTTATTCCGGCAAATCCTTTGAAGGATTGAATGATTTGTCAAACCTTTTTGCAAGGTTATTGAATTCTGTAAAGTCAAGGGTTAGCGTTAATATCGATGTATGCGGGATACGCTGTTGCGAAGTGTTTTTATATAATATTCGCAATTACCTATTGACTCTTGGGTTACCCAAGACTTTATAATATTTTCGGGACTGTAAATATTATTTAGGAGAACAATAAAGTCGTTGCGGTTTATATTAATAGCTTTGCTCCATGGCAGCAATGATTTTTAGTCTCAACATTTGGCTTATCTCAGCTCTTCAATCAGCATTTAATAATCCCCTTGATTTACCATTTAAATAGTAGCATCCCGTAAGAACAAATATTCGGATAGATAATATCATAAATACACGCCAAGAACTCCTCGAAAGAATAAATACTACCGCTTAGTTGAGGCTAACTTTGAACAATTAGAGCGTGTTTGGGATACTAAATACAAGCCTTCTACAAATATCTCGATTGCGGAAACTGCAAGCATGAATATATTTTGCCATTTTCCTGTAAACGGCGACATTTCTGTCCTTCCTGCCATCTGTCTGAATATCTTAAGGCAGGCGTTTCTTTGGATAACCCTATACCAGCTTGATGCTGCCATTGAGAGACTTGCTCAATATATTGTCAGGGAGCCTATATCTCAGGAACTTTTTACCTATCAGGTCAAGTATGCCTTGAAAAATGGAACAACAACATCCATGAGTAGGTATCATACGGTACAATGGGGATATGTTTCATACAAGCCTCATATTACGAAAGCTTTTGACCGACAATGGAAGTCGTTGTTAATAAATATGAAGAAGTGTTAGAATATAGAAAAGGGTTCAAAAAGGGGTTGTACAAGAAAGGGAATACAGGATGTTTGAAGTCATAAAAAGTGAATACGGAAAAGAGCTTGGGGCTTTTGAATTTGATTATCTCGGAGAGCACCCGTCGCTGGATATGGTACTGATAAATGCAAAAGTAAAGCTTTATGAAAAGGGTTTGCTCATCTTTACTGGTCTGAGCAGTGACAGCCTCTTTGTCGAATGGAGCTGCATCAAAGGAGTTACTTGCACAAAAAACGTAAAAGCGCTCATAAATCTGAAGACCGATGAAGGGGTGATAAGGCTAAAAAGGGAAAAGAAAGAGACCGATATCAGTCAGTTTAAGAAGCTGTTGAAACTTCTTGTCCCCGGGATTGAAATTGAGTATGTGAAAGCATCCCCGGATAATCTGCGTTCCATTGAGATGAAGCGTGCTGAAAAGCTCTATGAAGAACAGGAACGAAGGGTTGATGAATTTGTAAGGAACTACGGTGGCGAGGATGGCATGGAAATTGAGGAAGCTTGGCAAAATTACCTTGAAGAGCACCTTCAGTTTCCTTTTGAAGCTGAAATTGTGGATGACCCGGGTCCGTTGAAAGCAGGAGATATTATTAAGGTTACAACCATTGAGGGCTCTGATGATTTACATGGTATTATCGTGAAAGCAAGAATGGGCAGAAAGCAGTATTCATTTCCTATTTGTCTCCTGGAACCGGCTGAGAAGGAGAGTAAAAACTATCAACTGGTTGATGATTACAACTTTTGGTTCTGTAATCGTTAATAGGGCTGCAATACTGCAATAAAACCCTTTCGAGCAAATTCATTTTTGACTGTGATTAGGTTTTTGGGTATAATAAAATCAGAGATTGAATTATTGCCTTAAAGTATGTTTGAGGCTTTTAAGAGGTGATATGACGTGACAATCACAGATATAAGAGATGTGGTGGTTCAGGTTGCGCCTGCGTATCCGGTGATTAGCATCGACTTGTTTGGCTCATTTGCAAATGGAGAGAGTACAGAGGATTCTGACGTGGATTTGCTTGTATACTTTGATGAGAAGGTTGCAAGTTTATTTGATATGTCAGGGCTTAAGCTTGATATTCAGGAAAAATTGAACACCAAGGTAGATGTGGTTGCCGGCCCTTTAAAGGAAAACAGCTACTTAACCATTGACAAGAAGGTAAGGATATATGGAGCATAGGGATATTCAATTGCTGAAAAAGATCATGTCCGAATGTAAAGATATTATACGGTATACTAATGAAGTTGGTAAAAAGGGATCCTTGAAAATGATGTTTATCAGAAGGCAACAGCTATGTCACTTCTTAACATAGGTGAGCATGCTAACGCTCTAACGAGAGAGTTGCGGACGGAGTACAAGGATATCCAGTGGAGAAAGATCGTTGACCTTAGAAATATCGTAGCACACGGGTATGGCGAATTAAGAATGGAGCTTGTCTGGAATTTATCTCAAAAAGAGGTTCCGGCGTTAATGGAGCAACTTGAGGATTTGCAGAAAGAAGTTTAAAGCATAAAATATATTTTAAAATTAACACGATTGAACATTATGTCCACGGTCAGATGAAATGACGGTAATAATGGCATAATTCATTCACAAATCATAGCGGAAACTCTTCACAAACGCTGGCGGTTCCTGTAGGCTAAGCTGAAAGGGGCATGAAAGTTGGCGGAATGCACGAAGAGTTTGGACGCTCGAGTACTGCATTCACGCCAAGTTTCAGCTTTCATGCAGTTTCAGCATAATGCATTTTCAGCTTTCAGGCAAGACCCTTTTCGAGTATTTTTTCACCGGAAAACTTCCGTATTCTGTACGTCCATTGAGATGCAGACATTGCAAAGCTCAGGGACGTTTTCACCAACACGGTTCCTACTGCCGTAAAAAGATTTTCCTCTGCCACCGCTGGTGCCGGATCCCATTCTTTGTTCAGAGGTTCCGTTGTGTTGCCTGCGGCAAGGTGTTTAGTCTGATTCCCCATTTCCTGTACAAATGGCAGCAAGCCAGCCTTCAAGTTCAGGAGAAGGTGGTATTCAGCGACATCAAAAACGGGAATCCGGTATATGGGTCATTTCATCTGCGTACATTGGCGCGATGGAAGCAGCAATGGCAGCAGGTGCCATCGGAGATGCATGGTCTGCCGAAGAGCTCACCTGCCGTCAGGGGGTCAGCCATGAGGAATCCTTTTGATCACTACCCGCAGAAGCCGGAGTTCATGAGCATTACACAGCAAGAAGCCTATTCCGGGCTGCTGCACGCAGTGGAAACAAGCACACTGGGAGTACTGACGGGTGAAGTCGGAAGTGGGAAATCCACACTGCTGCGGGTGTTGGCAAGCACTCTGCCGGCAACGGAATACCAGATCATTTACCTGTGCAGCGCCGGTCTGACGCCAAAGGAACTGTACGGTGGAATCCTGAAGGCAATGGACGAAAGCCCGGCATTTCCCCTTTTCAAGGTGAAGCAGCAGTGGTGGCATCGTCTCGGCTGTTTGGCTGCAGGGATTCATGGTATAATCAGAATAGAAATGGAGTGAAAACATGTCGAATATACACCGGATAATGTGGTTTGACAGAGAAATCAGACAGCAGAAATATCCCAGCTGCAGAGCTCTGGCTGAACGCTTTGAAATTTCTTTAAGACAGGCTAACAGGGATATAGAATATTTAAGGAATACATTAAATGCTCCTCTTAAATATGTTGCTGTAAAAAGGGGGTTTATGTATGAGGATATAACATTCATTTTGCCTAATATGATAATTACGGCAGAAGAAAAGAAAGCTCTTGGCTTCCTTGCATACAAATATGAGAATTACGACGGGACGGCTAATAATCTGAGGGTTTCAAGAATTTTCAGAAACCTTTCTGAAAAGACAAGACAAAATGAAGCAATCCCTTTCTTTGATTTAGGTGAAGAATATTTGACGCTGTTCCATAAATTGAAAGAATGTATTGATGGACGAAAAAAGGCATTTATAATATATAATGATCCGGCTTACCGGTTTAGAAATCTGGTTATTCACCCGTATGACATTTTTGGGAAAGCAGATGACGATTATATTGCCGCCTTCTGTGAAGAATATGGAGAAATACGTGTTTTAAGACTAGAAAGAGTAATTGAAATAATCAATTCAAATCAGCAGTTTGCAGTAAGTAAAGATTATAAACCGGAGGAATATAACCCCTTTTTGAGAAAAAAACCGTTTAAAGCTCTTCTGGAGCTGGAGTCGGGGAGGGAGTTAACTTCTTTTATGGGAAGAAAAGTAATATGGGTTGATGATAAAAATTATGAGATAGAGTTTCATGACACAAAGCAATTCATCATGGATCTGATTGTTTCGCCGGTCTGGACAAGAATAATATCTCCACACTGGCTAAAAGGAAAAGTCAGAAGCCGATGCATGAGGGTAATCGAGAAAACAGAACAATAATAAATGGTATGGCATTATGTGTCATACCATTTATTATACAATTACTTATAACAGAAAAAAATGTAAAACATAAAAAGAGAAGGGGGTGTCATATGGAATCGGATAAAGGGGTTTTCAGGAAATCTGGCTTAATAATAATTCTTATTACTATTGTGTTTGCACTGATGTCTGCAGTTTTTCAGATCACGCTTCCGCATGTTCAGCCTGCGGATTCGTCGGCGTCGGAATTTTCAGCGGAGAGAGCGTATAAGCATCTTGAGATTATTGCCAAGGATACGCATTACACCGGAACAAGTATGAATGAAGATGTAAGAGAGTACATAATAAAATCACTGGGCGATTTTGGTTTGGAGGCATCAGTTCAGGAGAAGATCTTTTTTGAAGTCAATAGATGGGGGACCTTAAATGTTAATAATATAATTTGCCGTATTAAAGGGACAAATGGTGAAGGCAGCTCAGTAATGCTGGTTGCACATTATGATACTATGATTACCGGCCCCGGAGCAATGGATGACGGATCAGGTGTAGTTACATTGCTTGAAACAGCAAGAGCGATAACGGCTGGACAGCCTCTTAAAAATGATATATTACTTTTGTTTACTGATGGAGAAGAGCCGGGACTCTTGGGCGCGCAGGCATTTGTCGAGGACAATAAAGCTTTGCTCGGTAAAATAGCCGTAATAGCCAATTTCGATGCAGGCGGAACTACAGGGCCTGCTGCATTGACTGAAACAAGCAGCGGTAACGAACATATCACCGGATATCTGTTTAAAGAGACTTCAGAAAGTGCGGCGTTTTCATCATTGGTTGAGCTGTCAAAATTTTTCCCCTCAGGGACTGATATGAGAGTGCTAGAAAAAACAGGAGTCAGCTATTTGAATTTTCTTGTTTCTATGCATAAAGAAAGGATTCATACTGAAAAAGACAATATACGTGACTTCAGTATCGGCACCCTGCAGCAGCAGGGGAATTATGCACTTGCTTTTTGCAGGGTATTCGGAAATATGAACGATTTGGGTACTGCAATAAAAGCAAAGAGCGATAACATATTCTTTCCGATTTTTAAAGGTGTTCAGGTGATATATGGAGAAAGATGGATTATTCCGCTTGCATTATTTGGTATTCTGGCATATGCTGCCATCCTGATTATAGGTTTTAAGGCAAAGAAGCTGACAATAAGTGGTATGTGCAGGGGCCTGGCGATTTTTCCTTCAGGTGTTCTGATTTCCGGGGTTTTCACATTCATAATAGTCAATCTGGCCAGACTGCTCTTTAAGTCACGTATAGATCTTGATTACATGTTTGAAAAATTTGTGCGCGGCTCAGAATATACAAATATATGCTATGTCGGTTTTGCTATTTTCACTTTTGCCATAATGTCATATCTTTTCTTCCGGGCACTGAACAAAAAATCTTTTACGGATTTGTTCTCCGGAGTGCTGCTGATGTGGTGCATACCTGTTCTGCTAACCTGCTTTTTCATAAAAGGTCTCAGTTATATATTTGTCTGGCCGTTTATTTTTGCGCTGGCAGTTCAAGGATGTCTTATTTGTCTGAAAAATATCAAATCAGGCATAATTCAAAACTTACTCATGACAGCTTCAATTATTGTTCCCGGGGTGATACTGTACTTTCCTGTAGCTTATATTTCATCATCGGTAGGAGTGGATAATGCACCTCTGATCATGATGTTCATATCACTGCCTTCCGGTATTGTTGCACCTTATGTAATTTTCAGGTTGCAGGAAAGAGGTCGGCTGGTTTATTCCTTAACAGGTATGGCAGGCATTGCCTTTATACTGGCAGGTATTATCGGGTTTGCAATAAGCTGAGGTATAGTTTGAACCTGGGGGCGGGAAAATGAGGAAGAATATACTTGAAAACATTAATATATCGCGTGAGTCCCGGTCTTACATTGATTGTCTGCATGCATTGTTGACAGCCGCGAAACTGTTTGATTTGCCGAAAGATATGCTTTCAGGTATGACAGGGATGGCATTCAAGTTTATCATCCATAAAAAATTGCTCCCTAGTTCGCTGGATATGTATAACTGGAGTTATGACAACTGGAGGGCTGCAAATATACTGGGGATTTATAGTGAAATATTTACAGGCTCTCCACTTGATACGACATTTCCTTTGTATCAGAGAAATATGATTAAAAAAATACGGCAGTCTATTGATGAGGGTAAAGCGGTTATAGCCTGGGGGCTTTCGGAGTCGAGTTATTCCCTGATTACCGGCTACAGTGATTGTGACCGAGTGTTCTTCTTCAGGCACAGCAGCCAAGAAGATGAAGTTATTCTATATGACAATATTGGTATGGTTGATGAAGGAAGCTGGTTTTTTCAGATTGTCGGGGAGAAAATAGAAAAGGATGTACGTAACATATACAGAGAATCGCTGGAGATTGCAGTAAATGAATGGAATTACGGCGACGAGGATGATTCTGAATATGGCCAGGGTAAAAATGCATACCGTTACCTGGTTAATGCGCTCCGCAGCGGGGAGTTCAGTCAAAGTGGAGCTTACTACATTCTGGATGCTTATATCAACGCGAAAAAGGAAATCGGTACATATATGAGTGAAGTTGCAAAAGAAATTCCTGCTCTGAGTCTGGCTGCCAGTCAGTATGGAAAATTAGCCTGCATATACAAGCAAATTGGCTGCATTCCGGTGACCGGCAGGTATGAAGAGGATATAAAATATATACCGGAGGCACTGGGATATTTTAATGAAGCAACGAAAATAGAAGAGAGTGCAATTGCAGAGGTAGCAAGATACCTGGCTCGAATTATGTCAAACAGGCGGATCAACCCGGCAAGACTCAAGGATTTGTAAAAGGCTGTTGAATATATTCTTTTTCTCCGCTAATATCCATAGCGGTTGCGTAAGGATGAGGATAACTGTTGTTTCTTTTGAAAAAGATTTTACACCGGGGATATCCTTTATTTGAATTGATTTTTGGGGGCAAAGTCGAGGTAGACAAAACACTTTAAATATAGCTGATGAAGATATGGATTATGGTTTGGCGGTCATTCATGTCAATAATTATAATGACATTGGCGAAGTAACTATGGAACATGCTTGCCTGCTGTCAGTATACGTTTAGGATATTCTCCATCAGTAAATTTTAATATAATACTACTAATTAATTCAGAAACTTCAATTAACTGACAGAATTGAGCGGCATGTTATAATGAAAAACATGGGAGTTATCTACAATTTTAATAAAAACTACTCAGATGCAATAACACATTTATTACTGTTATGTGAGGAGGTTCCGAATGAAATTGAAATTAAATAAAATACTATCCATTTTGGTTGCTTGCCTGTTTTTGTTTTCAGCTGCCGGAACTGTTACGCCGGCTATGAGCCAAAACATTCCTGTCGTTGTTGATTTTTCGGCGGGCGGGAATTATTGCCTTGCGGTCAAGTCGGATGGAACGCTTTGGGGATGGGGGAACAACCAATACGGCCAGTTGGGTGACGGTACCAGAACCGACAGGGAAAAACCCGTGCAAATAGGCTGGGACTCCGACTGGATCAAGGTGTCTGCCGGATTTGACCATTCGCTTGGCATAAAAAAGGATGGCAGCGTTTGGGCCTGGGGCAGCAATTCATCTGGCCAGTTGGGTATTAAGTCCGTTTCCTGCGCAGTGAAGCCATGCAGGATAAAAAGCGGAAATTGGAGCGAAGTTGAGGCAGGCCGGAATAACTCGCTTATATTGGACAGCAAGGGCAACATGTGGGAGTGCGGCGATTTTTCCTCTTACAATTGTTTATGGAGGCAAATTGGCGGGCCCGGCGAGTGGAAATATTTTTCGCTCGGCTACAACCACGCACTTGCAATAAAAAAGGACGGCACGCTTTGGTCCTGGGGTTATGGATCCAACGGTCAGCTTGGTATCGGAAAGAAAGATTATGTTCAATTACCCATCCAGGTGGGAGACGGGAAAGACTGGGTGGGCATATCGGCGGGACAGAGCTACTCTCTGGCCCAGAAAAAGGACATGAGCCTTTGGAAGTTCGGGTATGATACATCGGGACGTGATTTGACCGTGCCTGCCAAGGTAAAAGGCGGTTCGGCCTGGAGGTCCTTTTCCGCATCCTGTTTCACGGTTGCGGTCAAAGAAGACGGGACCCTCTGGACCTGGGGGAAGGATAATGGCGCAGACACCATCAACGAGTCGGAGGACATGGCTTTTTCAGATCCTGTTCAAATAGGGCAGGACAGTGACTGGTCCCTGGCAGATTGCGGGAATGATTTTGCCGCTGCCCTTAAAACGGACGGCTCCTTGCGTACATGGGGCTACAACAGATATGGGGAACTCGGCCGCGGGTTGTCAATGCTCAAACAAAAGCCGGCTCCGGTCAATGCGGGCGGCGATTGGGCTTCCATATCGGCCGGTAGTCATCATACGCTGGCAATTAAAGCCGACGGATCCCTGTGGGCCTGGGGGTACAACTTTATTGGAGAAAGCGGTGCAGCCCTGGATATACGTCATGTTGAAAGACCTGTGAGGATAGGAACGGATAACGACTGGTATAAGGCTTTTTCGGCAGTCTATTCATCCTATACCCTAAAAAAGGATGGGACGTTATGGGGGTGGGGGTACAATATTTACGGCCAAATCGGAATCGGCTCGAAAAATGTATGGATGGTGCCGAAACAGATTGGTGACAGCAGCAATTGGAAAGATATTTCAGCTGCGGGAACTATGGCCATGGGGCTTAAGGACGACGGAACGTTATGGATTTGGGGAACTGATGTTAACGGCGACTTGTTCGGCGATACAGGCATACAGAAAAAGGAGATTTTGTCTCCCGTCATGGTAGGTAACGACAGCGACTGGTCTGCCGTATCGATGGGGTGTATATGCGGCGGAAGGATGTATGCCCTGGCTCTGAAGAGGGACGGAACGCTTTGGGAATGGGGTATCAGCACATATGGCAAGGTTGGCCGCGAGGAAGGCGAAAATTTTGTACAAATCGGGAATGGCAATGATTGGACAGGAATTTCGGCCGGTTATTACTACGCTGCCGCAATTAAAAAGAACCGCAGCCTGTGGAAGTGGGACTTGAGGTTTAAATCCATAGCGGCCGGTATTAGTATTATTCCACAGAAAACCGGCAGCAGCACGGATTGGAAGTGTGTGTCAAGCAACGGGGGACAGGTGCTTGCATTAAAAGAGGACAATTCACTATGGAGCTTCGGTTTGAACGAATGCGGGGAGGTTGGAGACGGTTCGAGGACTGAGAGGACAATGCCCGTTAAAATCGGAAGCGACAAATGGAAGGCTGTTTCCGCCGGTGTGTCCTATTCAATGGCCATACGGAATGACGGTACCCTGTGGGGCTGGGGAGACAACTCGAATTTTCTGCTGGGCATGGACAGGCCAAAATTCCAGCCAAACCCGGCCGAGATTATTGCAGGACGGAAGGATGCGTCCGTTCCGGCTATGACGGGAGACGCACTGCATGGGGTAAGCGTATCCGAATTTGACGGCTTCCTGTACTATATAGATACAACCGCAGGCGGCAAGCTTATAAGGGTAAAGACCGGTACGAACGATTCCAGTGTTTTATACAATGGAAATGTGACAAGCTTTATCCTGTCGAACGGAAGGATCTATTTCAGCACCAGCAGCGGCGGTTTTCTTCAGACCGTTTCGAATCTCTGCAGTATGAAGCTGGATGGCTCTTCCTGGACCATATTGTCAACCGGAAGCAATATATCCTCTTTGAACCTTGCAAGCGAAAAAATCATATACCTGGATAAATCACAGGTCTATTCCGTAAATACGGACGGCAGCAGAATAATGGCTGTTGACGGCACCGGCAATGCTGATTTTGTCTCCTGTGATGCGAAAAACCTGTATTTCGGAAGCAAGACAGCTGACTGTATTTATAAATGCTCCCTTGACGGGAAAGGGAAAACTGCAATATGCAGGGATAGGGCAGGGTCACTGCGGGTTTCCGGACAATGGGCATATTACATCAACAACTCAGACAGGCTCATATATAAAGTCAAAACGGACGGATCCGGCAGATTGAAACTGACTGCATACAAAGCAAGCGATTTCAGTATTGCCGGCGGAACAATATATTATGCCGTCCAGAGTCCCAATGACAGCCTGACTGTCAACAGGATCGGGATAAACGGTTCGGGAAACAGCGTCCTGTGTACCGGTGTAAAGAGTTTGATCGGGGCTGCAATCAAGTGGGTATATTACATGGATGTCCAGGGCTCGATCCTCAAAATCGGAACAGATGGTAAAAATGCAGGGACATTGAAATCCGCTGAACCGTTCATCTCTTCAAGACGAGGAAATACTCCGGGAAACATTAATAATCGAGGCTATAAGGCTGAAGAAGGGGATTGGATCTACTATTATAATGTCGAAGACGAGGGGAAGCTTTACGGGATTAAAAAGGATGGCTCGGGCAATGTGAAAATTTCCGACGACGAGGTGAGTTTTATCAATGTAATGGACGGATGGATCTATTATTGCGCCCAGGATGAAAAGGATACGGATTTTCATATAGTTGTCTATAAGATAAAAACGGATGGGAGCAATAAAACAATAGTTGCCAATTCCGAATTCGCTGTTGACATGAGTTTGGTCGGAGACTGGGTGTACTACAATGATGCCAATTTTACGGGAGGCCTTTGCAGGATCGGGATTGACGGGACAAATCAACAAAAGCTGCTTGATACCTATTTCAGCGATTATTGTGTGACAGATGACTGGATTTACTACAACAACGGGCATGACGGCCACAAGCTTTACAAAATCAATATCAAGTCGGGACAATCGACGAAATTGTGTAATGACAGAACGTATCTTCGTGATATTATTGCTGATGGTGACTGGATTTATTATTCCATATCGGACGAGAGAGGAATATACAGGATAAGGACTGATGGCACTGAAAGGACTAGTATTCTCGACGGGCCTGTATCGACCATCAATATCTCAGGCGATTGGATCTATTATACCAGCGCCGATGACGATCATACCGGCTTATACAGGGTCAGGAAAGACGGAAGCGGCAACATGAAAATAAGCAATGCCAATACGGGATATCTGAATATTGTAAATGATACGGTATTTTGCCCGGCATATAGTAAAAACGGAATAAAGATTAACGATTAGAGAATACCGGATACAGGTTTCAGGTCCATTCCGGGCGGACTTTCTTTGAATTCAGTAGCCTGCGGGCACAATACGCTGATTGCCGTTGGGATGCCGGAGCAATCTTTGTATCAAGTAAAGGGATCAAATGGTCCAAGCAAATGACTGGACAGGGCTAGAAACTTACCGGCTTTGAGAGGGTCTACCATAACGAGAATACCCGCTTTACCAGGATCGTATGGACGGGAAACTGTTACTGGACAACGGATATAAATCTGATAAAAGTATTGATGATTGCTTATTTATATATGCATTAAAATCTGGCGATCCAAAAGAATTGAAAAAATACATAGGATATAGATGCAAAGGGTTTGATTATACTACAGCAATAAGTACCTATGGGATAAAGCTTGAAACGCTTAAATTTTTAATAGGAAACGGAGTAAATGCAAATAGTGATATAAGTGATACTCCGCTGATAACTGCTGCCGGTTGCGGAAGTAAACATATTTTGGAGTATTTACTCTAAAAGGGTGCTGAAGTGAATTATCAAAATGCCAAGGGAGAATCTGCCTTGATGAGGGCCGCATACTTTGGCAGGCTGGATAATGTAAAAGTATTAATTGACTATAAAGCTGATAAGAGCTTGAAAGATAATAATGGATGCACAGCAATGGATTTAGTGAAAGAAAATGAAACAAGCCTGTTTCATTTGTAATTTTATTTTCATTGGATGTGTTTGAGGGAAGGTTTTTACGAAAGCATGGCGATTCAGAGGGTTTTAATGAAATATTTGACCTTTATAATTCTTATCAAAGTTTCAAAACCTAAACAATAACATCATGCACCACCCCGAAAGTTTTTATCTAAGACTGAGTCTATAGAGGAATACGAAATGGCGGACGAATTGAAGGAATACAACCGGAAAAGGAATTTTGAAAAGACCGGAGAACCGGAGGGAAAGCCGGAGAAGCCGGAGGAGCGCCTGAAATTTGTCATCCAGCACCATATAGCCCGCAGGGATCACTTCGACTTCCGCCTCGAATGGGACGGGACCCTTTTAAGCTGGGCGGTGCCCAAAGGACCTTCCTATAATACCCGGGACAAAAGGCTCGCCATGCAGGTGGAGGATCACCCCCTGGAATACAGGAACTTTGAGGGGACTATTCCCAAGGGGGAGTACGGCGGCGGAGTAGTGATGCTCTGGGACGAAGGCTTCTGGGAACCGCAGGCGGACGTGGAGGAAGGACTCCGTACGGGTTCGCTCAAGTTTGTCCTGAAAGGAAGAAGACTGAAGGGAAAATGGGCTTTGATCCGAATCAGGGCGAAAGCGGGAGAGACCGGGAACAACTGGCTTTTATTAAAAGAAAAGGACGATTACGCCAGAGCGGAGGACGGGATTTCCGGGTTTACCACCAGTATCAGGACGGGACGCTCTATGGCGGAGATTGAAAGCGGGGAGGACGTGAAGATAAGGACCGCGAGGAATCCCTTTGACCAAACCGGCGTGCAGCTTGCCCAATCCGTTCGCACGGTCCCCGGAGGCGACGACTGGCTGTATGAACTGAAATACGACGGCTACCGGATTCTGGCGTATCTGGAGGGCGGGAGCGCCCGGCTCCTGACCAGAAACGGCAAGGACTATACGAAGCAGTTCCAGGATGTAGCGTATTCCCTCGTCGATTGGGCCGGCGGCAGGGCCATGGTCCTGGACGGAGAAATGGTGATCTCGGATGGGGAAGGCAGGACGGATTTCCAGGCGTTGCAAAGCTATATGAAAGATCGGGGAGGCAAAAAGCTTACCTATATCGTCTTTGACCTTCTGGCGCTGGAGGGGGAGGATCTGAGAAGGCGTCCCCTGACCGACCGGAAGGAAAGGCTGGAGGCGCTTATGGGGGATTCGCCCGAAAACCTTTATTACAGCAAGCATATCCGGGGAAATGGAAAAGCCGGCCTCCTCGCGGCCTGCGAGTCGAAGCTGGAGGGAATAATCGGGAAAAAGGCGGATTCCGTATACAGCGGAACGCGGAACGGCGACTGGGTCAAGCTGAAATGCGGCACAAGGCAGGAATTCGTCATTGGAGGGTATACCCTTTCGGATAAAAAAACAAGCGGGGTAAGCTCGCTCCTTCTCGGCGTCTATGAGGAGAAGGAGCTGATCTACGCCGGACGCGCCGGAACGGGCCTGACCGTGCAGAGCATGAAAGAGCTTGAGGAAAAGTTCGCGGAGGTGAAAAGGGAGGAGCCTGCTTTCAAACAGGCGCCGGAGCCGAGGAAGAACGAAAAAATAATCTGGCTTGAACCGGTGCTGGTTGCGGAAATCCAGTTCGCGGAATGGACAGAAGACAATCTGCTGAGGCAGGCGAGCTTCAAGGGGCTGCGGACGGATAAGGCCCCCGGGGAGATAAAGCGGGAAAGCCTGGACGTCAAGGCGGAGGAACCGGAGGGCGGGACACCGTCAGGGGAGAAAAGACAAGAGGAGCGGCAGGGGGACAAACAGGAAGAGCAGCAGCCGGCCGGCAAAAGCATTCTCATCGAAGGCATCCGGGTCACCAATCCGCAGAAGGTGATATTTGAACACCCTGAGATCAAGAAAGGAGATGTGGTCCAATATTACGCAAAGGTATCGGAGCGCATGATGCCGTATGTGGGAGGCAGGATTCTCAGCATCGTGCGCTGTCCCAAGGGAATATCCGAGGCCTGCTTCTATAAAAAGCATCCCGGCCCGGACCGCGAGGGAGTCGCCACAATGCCGGTCACGAGCAATAACGGGGAAAAGGAAGAGTACTTCTATATCGAAAATCCTTCCGGCCTTCTATCGGAAGCACAGATGGGCACACTGGAATTCCATACCTGGGGAAGCCGCGCAGACGATCTGGAAAAGCCGGATCTGATGGTATTCGACCTCGATCCGGACGAAGGAATGGATCTGGAAAAAGTGCGCCAGAGCGTGAAAGACGTCAAGGCCCTCCTTGACCAGCTTTCCCTGGTCTCGTTCCTGAAGACCAGCGGAGGCAAAGGGTACCACGTGGTCGTTCCGCTGAAACCATCCGTGGGATGGGAACCGTTCTACGATTTTGCCAGGCATATCGCCGAAATCCTGGAACAGAAGTGGCCCGACCGCTATACCAGCAATGTCCGGAAGAAACAGAGGAAGAACAGGATATTCATCGATTGGATCCGGAACGGCAGAGGCGCCACAAGCATCGCTCCCTATTCCATAAGGGCGAGGCAGGGGGCTCCCGTGTCCATGCCCATCGCATGGAAAGAGCTTGATACAGTGGCTCCTGACGGCGTCGATATGGCGGATGCCTTACTGCGAATCGGCGGCACGGACCCGTGGAAGGATTTTTTTCAGATCAGTCAACGGCTTAAATGAAGCCCCGCCGTCCGCTTTTTTTGCTGACCGTCCGCAATATTGCAGTTTGTCAGTTTCCGAACTTGCTGGTATGATATATTTATCAACGGCGAAGGATTCAGAATGGATTATGAAAAAGCTGGTCATTGGAATATTGGCCCATGTGGATGCAGGGAAGACCACCCTGTCGGAGAGCTTTCTTTATTTGAACGGTAAAATTCGAAAATTGGGAAGGGTGGACAATAAGGACGCCTTTCTGGATAACTTTGAGCTGGAGCGGGCGAGAGGGATTACGATCTTCTCCAAGCAGGCCGTATTGGAAGTGGACGATACCCGGATCACCTTGCTGGATACCCCGGGCCATGTGGACTTTTCCACTGAAATGGAGCGGACGCTTCAGGTGCTGGATTATGCCATTTTAGTCGTAAGCGGGGCGGATGGCGTGCAGGGACATACGAAAACCCTGTGGCGTTTGCTGGAGCTATACCGGATACCCGTTTTTTTATTCGTCAATAAAATGGACCAGGGCGGCACGGATAAGGAAAAAATCATAAAGGATTTAAAAAGACAGCTGGGCGACGGCTGCATTGAATTCGGACAAGCCGGGACAGAGGACTATTACGACCAGTTGGCCATGTGTGATGAAAGTTTGATGGAAGTTTACCTGAAGACGGGTCGTGTGGAAATCCCGCCGGTCCGGGAGGCGATCCGGGAGCGAAAGGTGTTTCCGTGCTTTTTCGGCTCGGCCTTAAAGCTGGAAGGGGTGGAGGCATTCCTGCAGGGGATTGTCCAATATGCCGGGAGCCCTTCCTATCCGGAGGAATTCGGGGCTAAAATATACAAGATCGGCAGGGACGAGCAGGGGAACCGCCTTACCCATATGAAAATCACCGGCGGAAGGCTCAAGGTAAGAGACATTTTGACCAATGGCGTCTGGGAAGAGAAGGTCAATCAGATCCGGTTCTATTCGGGTGCAAAATTCGAAGCGGCAAATGAGGCGGAGGCAGGTTCCGTCTGCGCGGTAACGGGATTAAGCCAGACAAGGCCGGGAGAGGGCCTGGGGGCGGAAGAAGCGTCAAATGCCCCGGTATTGGAGCCGGTGTTGTCCTATCGCGTGATCCTTCCCGAAGGCTGCGACCCGAGAATGATGCTTCCGAAGCTGCGTCAGATCGAGGAAGAGGATCCGGAGCTTCATATCGTCTGGGACGAGACGCTCCAGGAAATCCAGGTCCGAATCATGGGCGAGGTGCAGGTGGAAATTCTGCAAAGCCTGATCCAAAGCCGGTTTGGCATCGAGGTGTCCTTCGATTCGGGCCGGATCGTGTACAAGGAGACGATTGCGAATGCTGTAGAAGGGGTGGGGCATTTCGAGCCCCTGCGCCATTATGCGGAGGTCCACCTGCTGCTGGAGCCGGGGGAGCGGGGAAGCGGCCTGCGGTTTAAAGCGGATTGCAGCGACGATGTTCTGGGCAAAAGCTGGAAGAACCTTATCCTGACCCACCTGGAGGAAAAGGTCCATAAAGGGGTCCTCACCGGGTCGGCCATTACGGATATGACGATTACCCTGGTGTCGGGCCGGGCGCACAATAAGCATACGGAAGGCGGCGACTTCCGGGAGGCTACCTACCGCGCCGTGCGACAGGGCCTGAAGGAGGCGGAATCCATATTGCTGGAGCCGTACTACGCCTTTCAGTTGGAACTGCCTGAAAAAATGGTAGGGCGGGCGATGACCGATATTGAGAAAATGTCCGGGACAAGCCGGATTCTGCACATAGAAGGCGAAACGGCAGTCCTGGCCGGAAGTGCTCCTGTGGTGACCATGCGAAATTACCAGAAAGAGGTGACGGCCTATACCAGGGGCTATGGCAGGCTTTTTTGCAGCCTCAAGGGGTATGAACCCTGCCATAATACGGCCGAGGTCGTGGAAAGAATCGGATACGATTCGGAACGGGACACATGGAATCCGACCGGTTCGGTGTTTTGTGCAAACGGCACGAGCTTTCTGGTGAATTGGGATGAAGTCAAGGCCCATATGCATGTGGAAAGCTGCTTCCGGCAAAAGGAGGACTTCCCGGCGGAAGCGGTTGAAAACAAGGCTTCTTACACGGACGGGGACTGGCTCGATCCGGAGGAGGTGGACCGGATCTTCCAGCAGACCTTTTATGCCAACCAGGGAAAAAAGTCAATCTGGCGCAAGCGAAAAACCGCTGCCGGGAAGTATTACACCCAGCCGGTCTATGTAGGCAAATCAGCAGGCAAAGGAAAGGAAGCCAGGGAAGAGTACCTTCTGGTAGACGGCTATAACGTGATCTTTGCGTGGCCCGATCTGAAGGGGTTTGCGGAAGATAACATGGATGGCGCACGATTAAGGCTGCTCGATGCTCTCGACGAATACCGGGGTATTCGAAAATGCCGGATCATCGCCGTCTTTGACGCCTACCGCGTCCAGGGGCACCAGGAGGAACTGTTCGACTATGGGAACATCCATGTGGTGTATACCCGGGAGGCGCAAACGGCGGACCATTTCATCGAAAAATTCGCCCACGACAACCAGGAGAAATACGATATCACGGTTGCAACATCGGACGGCCTGCAGCAGATCATCATCCGGGGGTCGGGCTGTGCCGTTTTGTCCGCCAGGGAGCTGAAGGAGGAAATGGAAAGGGCCGGCGACAGAGCTCTCCAGGATTACCGGGAGAAGCAGCCGGCAGGCCGCAATTATCTGAAGGACGCCCTGTCCTCCGAAACGAAACAGCAGATGGAAGAACTCCTGAAAGAATAAAAAATATAGATGCAAAAGGAGCTTCTGCAATGAATAATATGGGTGCAATGAATAAAACGGATGCAACGAATAAATACGCGTGGGTCGTGGATCAGGGAGACGGTACATACAAAAATCCGATCCTGTATACGGATTATTCCGACCCGGATGTGATCCGCACGGACCGGGGCTTTTTCATGGTCGCCTCCAGCTTCTGCAATACGCCGGCCATTCCCCTCCTCCACTCCATGGATCTGGTGAACTGGAAGGTGGTAAATTATATTGTCGATACGATCCCGTTCCCGGAGTATGACAGGCCCCGGCACGGCTGCGGCGTTTGGGCCCCGAGCATCCGGCACCATGCCGGCAGGTATTATGTATTCTTTCCCATGCCGGACGAAGGGATTTTCATGTGCTCCGCCAAGGACCCCTTCGGGAAGTGGTCCGACCCCGTTACGGTCCTGGCCGGAAAGGGCTGGATCGATCCCTGCCCGTTCTGGGACGAGGACGGCAAAGCCTACCTGGTGAACGGTTTTGCGAAAAGCCGGTGCGGCTTCAAGAGCATCCTTCGGATCAGCCCGATGAAAGCGGACGGAACCGGCCTGGCCGGGGAGGGAAGGGACGTATTCGACGGCCATGACACGCAGCCCACCATCGAAGGCCCCAAGCTCTATAAAAGGAACGGCTGGTATTACATCTTTGCGCCCGCGGGAGGGGTCAAGGCGGGCTGGCAGACGGTTCTGCGGTCCAGGGACATATACGGCCCCTACGAAGAGAAAATCGTCTTACTCCAGGGGGATACGGCTGTCAACGGCCCGCACCAGGGCGGTTGGGTGACGACGCAGACGGGGCAGGACTGGTTTATTCATTTCCAGGATGTGGGGAATGCGGGCAGGATCGTCCATCTTCAGCCGATGAAGTGGGAAAAGGACTGGCCGGTCATCGGGGAGGACTCGGGAGAAGGCTTCGGAACGCCGGTCCTGTCCTGGACAAAGCCGGAGGTCGGAGGAACGTATCCGATCTGCGCGCCGGAGGACAGCGACGCCTTCGACGGGGAGCGGCTGGGCCTGCAATGGCAGTGGAACGCCAACTACAAGAAGGAATGGTACAGCCTTTCCAAAGAACAAAAGCAGTTAACCCTTTATTCCAGGCACGATGAAAGCCCTCTCTGCGATGTGCCCAATCTGCTGCTGCAAAAGTGGAGCGCTCCTTCTTTCGCCGCTGCGGTGAAATTGCACATAGATGAATTGCAGCCGGGCGATATAGCGGGGATGATCTCGCTGGGCGGGGTTTACACGGCGCTGGCGGTGGAAAAGACGCCGAAGGGCCGCCTTCTGGTCCAGATCACCGGCCAGTGGCAGAAGGGCGAAGGGAAGACCGTACTGGCGGAGATCGGTTCTCCCGTGGTAATTTTCAAAATGGTGGTGGAAGCGGACGGAAGAGTCAGCTTCTTATACGGAGAGGACGAGGCGAGGCTGGAGCCGGTGGGGGAATCCGTCGTCATGACGCCGGGCAGATGGGTCGGAGTAAAGGACGGGCTGTTTATTGTCAACCGGTCCGGCGAAAGCGGCGGCTGCCTGAAAGCGGATTATTACATGCTGACGGAGGGATAAAGTGGGAAGGGCGGCTGAAATAATCGTCGGATTTCCCGGATTTCGTGGAAGTTCTCCGCACAATATGCTATCCTATTTGTAAATCATTAAGGAACACCGGAAATTATTTTTCGCTTGTTCCCAAGGGGCGCACTGGATGCAGAAACAATATAAGCACATCATCTTTGACTTTGACGGGACGCTGGCCGATTCCGGGACGGTTATGCTCAAGGTGTTCAACAGCCTGGCGGACAAGTACGGGTTCAGCAGGCTGGACATGGAGACCTATCGGCAGCTCAGCAGCCTTCCGGTCAAGCAAAGGCTGAAAATACTAAAAATCCCATTCTACAGGACCATACGGCTGGGAAAGGTGCAGACCGATTTCAACCGGCAGGTCTGGGCATACCTGGACGAAATCCGAATTTTCGACGGAATGGAGGAGGTACTGGACGGACTTCGCAAATCCGGATATGTTTTGTCCATTCTCTCCTCCAATCTTGCCGACAATGTGATCGGCTGCCTGAAACGCCACGGAATTGACTGCTTTCAGAGCATCCATACCTCCGCAAAGCTTTTCGGGAAGGATAAAGTGATCCGGCGATACCTGAAACGAAATGCGCTCTCCAGGGGCGAGGTCCTATACGTCGGAGACGAACTGCGGGACATCGAGGCCTGCCGGAAATCTGCAGTAGACATACTGGCGGTGACCTGGGGGCTGGACGGCCGGGAAGCCCTCGAAGCTTCAAAGCCCGCCTATGTCGCCTACGAATGCGGCGATATCCTCAAGCTGCTGCGGAGGACTGAAAACGGGGGCGTTACGGCTGAATGTTTTCCAGCGGGATCGTAATGATTACCTTTGTCCCCTGCATATATTCGCCTTCTATCACCATGTCGGCTTTCCCGTGATAATACAAATGCAGCCTTTTATAGACGTTCTTCAGGGCGATGCCGTTGCTTTTGTCCCTGGCGCCGTCCTGCTCGTATTTGCTGTCCTCAACGATGCTGTTCCGGAGGGATTCCCGCACCCGTTCCAGATCGGCGGGCTTCAGGCCCGTGCCGTTGTCCCGGACCTCCAGGTACAGCCGCTCCTGCTCCCGCCGGGCCGTGATTTCCAGGAGCCCGCCGGAGGTAATGTTGTACAGCCCGTGATTGATGGAGTTTTCAATAATGGGCTGGAAGATGAATTTGATGATCTTTTCCTGCCGGATGGAGGGTTCGATGTTCCAGCGGCAGTTGAATTTGTCCCCGAACCGCAGCTGCTGTATGGTGACATAATTCCGGGCGTGGTCGATCTCCTTTTCCAGGGGGACGGTCATGTTGGAGCAGTTGGTGGTGTACCGGAACAGCTTGGATAACGCCGTGGCCATGATGCTGATCTTTTTGTCGTTGGACGCCATCGCCTGCATATTGATCATCTCCAGGGAATTGTACAGGAAATGGGGATTTATCTGCTGCTGCAGCATGTTCAGTTCGGACTGGGTCTTGAGGACGATCAGCTCGTGCTCGACGGTTTTCTGGTTCAGGTTTTCCTGGATGAGGACGTTGATCTGTTTGACCATCCGGTTGTACGCATGAATCAGCTCGCCGATTTCGTCATAGCCGCTGGAGATGTTGGGGTCACTGAAATCGCCCTTGCCCACTTCCTTCATATTGTTCTTGATCAGATCCACGGGCTTGGCGATCAGCCTGGCAAGGCCCAGGGACAGCAGGAAGGCCAGTGCGGCGACGATGCAGGCCGTGACAAGGGTGCCGGAGATCAACTGCCGGCCGATGGTGTCGATTTCGTTGAACTTCTGAAAGATGACCACCTTCCAGTCCTTTTGGGGAAAGGTGCCGAAGGACAGCAAATACTTGGTATTGTCGATCATGCCGGAACAGCTCGTGCCCGCCGCCGGACCGCCGTTGGAAAGGGACATGGCCAGGTCCCGGTAGGCGTTGGCCTTGTCCGTGTTGCTGCTGTAGATGATGCTTTTGTCGTCCTTCAGGATCAGAAAGTCCATATCCGAACCGGAGCTGACCGACTGGAAGGGATTCCCGTGCAAAAACATTTCCATATAGCCCAGGGGCTTTTTTTTCGGATTGTTCGCATCCTTGATGTCGTAGATTTTCCGGATGATGGCGGTGGCCGGCTGGTTGAACACATCGCTCGGGATGTACTCCCAGAAAATATCGCTCTTCTGGGGCTCGAAATGGTCCTTGATATGGGTGGCGGGCACGTCCAGGAGCTGGGGATTGTTCGGAAAGATGGACTGGTATTTCACGTTCCCCGAGGAATCGAGGAGGACGACATTGGCAAAATAGGTCAGGTTCA
Organism: Bacillota bacterium; assembly: GCA_023411575.1. Classification (GTDB taxonomy): domain Bacteria; phylum Bacillota; class Clostridia; order Acetivibrionales; family DTU013; genus UBA1305. Next base: position 104,304 of record JAEYOP010000053.1, read on the forward strand.
GCGGCTGGGTGACCAGTACGGTTTCAATATCCTTCTTGGAAAGGTCCGCGGAGGTGCCGCTCTTTAGTATTTTTTCGATTTCATAGTAAGGCGTCAGTTCACTGTCTAGATAATAGGAGGACAACAGGTTGCTCATTTTTTGGTACATGTTGGAGGAGGCCATTGCGGCGTTCCGGTTCAGCATGTCCTGAGCATACTGGTAATTGTACTTTATGGTGAAGGAAGCGGTAGCGGCGATAGAAATGATCAAGGGCAGCAAAAAGGCGGCGAAGATCTGCTTTCGCATGGGATTTTCGCTGAAAATGCTGTTGGTGATGGTCTTAGGAGCGATTTCCGCCAGTGCGTTCGCCTTTACCTGCTGCTTTATCATGCCTGCCAGCTTTTTAAATGGTTTGGAGATCCGGCTGGACAGGTAAAAAACCAACAGGAAGGACAGGGCCAGGGTTGCCAGGGAAAACATGGCGAAATGCAGGAGGAATTCGACGGTATCCGCGTCCATCCTGCTTACCGGGACGGAATAGACCAGCTTGAACTTGCCGTTGGCAAAAAGCTTGTACCGGCTGGAATATTTCACGTCGGAGATCGTCGAATCGGACTGGCCCTCTGCCGCCCTCAGGCCGGAAAAGGAGTCCGGGCCGGCGCCCTCCAGGTTTGTCCAGATCACCCGGTTGTCCCGGTCCAGAAGCGTCACCCGCTCTCCCCGCGGATTGCCCTCCGGCAGGTACTCCTCCAGAAAGCCCGGATTCATTATGATTATGATGACGCCCATATTGCTGTTGTTGGGATTGTATTTGGCGGTAAAGGAGTTGGAAATGATGATGCTGCCCTCCAGCACGTCGGCCAGTCCGCTGAGACGGTCCTTCGCCCTTTCGTACAAAAGGCTGCCGTGGTCCGGAAGCTCTTCCCGGAGGCTTCCGGGTTTCAGATAAACCGGGTTTGTGCTGTCGGAGAAAAGAAAATCGAAAAGGATCCTGTCCTGGACCGTATAGACAAAATCATAATAATAGGGAACCTCCCGGATGCGCCAGGCGGTGTCTCCTACCTTTTTGGCGAAGCAGCGCTGGTTTTCATTGCTGCCCAGCATATAGATGGATTTTACCAGCTTCGGAGACAGGCCGAGCTGGTTTATCCTGCTGTTCAGCAATTCCCCGGCCTCATTTGCCTCCTTTTCATCCCGGAGGTTCCAGTACGAGGAGATGTAGCTGCAGTAATCCGTGTTGATCAGCACGGAGCTCAATATCTTCATATCGTTCATCAGCGCGTTCGCAGAGCTGTACAAGGATTGGAACTGCTGAGCGTCATAGTTTTTCTGCACCTTTTCGGATATTTCGAAGCGGTTTGCCAGTGCGGCCCCGATAAGCAGGCAGCAGGTGACGGGGATCAGCAGGAAGGCCAGAAAGGTGATGCGGTTGCGGAGCTTTTTGATCTTCATGTTTCCTCCTGGTACTTGCAGCGGTATTCGTAAGGCGTAAAGGAAGTATACTTTTTGAATACTTTTGAAAAATATCCGGGGTTTTCATAGCCGACGCATTCTCCCACTTCCGACACCTTGTACGCCGGGTTCTGCAAAAGCTTTTTCGCCTCTTCGATCCGGAGGTTCGTAAGATAATGGATAAAATTGACCCCGATAACCTCCTTGAAAATGTTGCTGAGATAGACCGGGTTGATATAGATGTGCTCGGCCACTTCATTCAAAGTGACGGATTGCATGTAATGGGTGTTGATATAGTTGACGGCCTCTTTCAGAAGGTGTTTCTTTGAATTGATATCGATATTGGCGGAGGCGGGTGAAGGCTGCGAAGCCGGCGCCGGCGGGCATGCTTCGGTTTCTTCCGGGGAGAATGCCGCTTCGTCGTAACGGATGATGCAATCCGTTCCTTTCCTGCCCTTCAGGGCGGCTTTTGCGTTCCGCGCCGAGCTGTGGATGTCCCTGACGCTGCGGCATGCCGTTCCGATTCCGCAGGAGACGGTGGAGCGGATCAGGCCGTCGATCCTGTAAAGGGAGTCCTTGAAGGCGGCGATGGTTTTCATGAATTCCGTTTCGCCGCTCTGGAGGCCGGCATGGGTGAACAGGACGTAGCAGTCGCCGGTTTGGGGATCCACGAAGGAATAGCCCAGTTCCTCGTTGTCGCATAATTCACGGAAGATGTTTTCAAAAGCGAAGAGGATGAGCTCCCGGTCCGGCAGTTGGCTAAAATGCTTTGAATCCAGGGCGTCAAGCCGGAAGAGGCATACGGTGTACAAGCCCGACTCAAAGGACAGCTCTCCGTAGGTACAGCCCTCCTCGATGGCGCTGTCGGTCATGGGAGAAGCCAGGAGCTGTTTCAGGAAATCCTGCCGGAAGTATTTGGTGGAAAACCGGGCCTTTTTCTCAAGTATTTTGATTTTCATCTGCTGCTGCCGGTTCCGGTCGATATTCTCGGTCAAGCCGCACATGACGCTTTCCAGCTCTTCCGGCTGGACCGGCTTCAGCAGGTAATCGAAAACGCCGTTCTTTAAGCTTTCCCGGATGAAGCTGTAATCATCGTAGCCGGAAAGAATGACTACGCTGATAAAGGGGTAGAGCCGGCTGATCCGGTTTAGGAGTTCGATGCCGTCCATGATGGGCATTTTGATATCGGTCAGAACGATATCGACGGGGTTCGTTTCGAGCCATTGGAGCGCCAGCAGGCCGTTTTTACAGGTTCCGGCCAGCTCTATGCCCATGGCGTTCCAGTCGAAGCTCAGCAGTCCGTTGATAATGCTCAATTCGTCATCCACAATCAGAATCTTATACAAATCCTTCCCCCCCGAAAGCCTGTGATGCCCTTTGCGCCGAGGCCGGCAAACCAGCTTTATAACTACAACCATTATAGCACCTGTTAAATAAAGCCAGTAGAGATTTTTGCAACTGGCTAAAAAAAGTGAAGAAATATGAAAAATGATATATTGTTCCTGCCGTATTCTTATACTAAGATGGATTTGCGGCCGTAATCCAACATACATATCAGGGGGTAAAAATGATGAAACGTAGTATTACTATGCTTTTGGCTTTAATTATGCTGCTGGCGCTCACAATGTCCGGCTGCGGATCGGCGCCGGCCACCTCGGGTCAGGAGGCTTCGGTTTCCGCAAGCGACGCGGAGGATGCTTCCGCCGGGGCCGCGGATGTGGCTGCGACAACTCCGGACAATTCCCCATTTACAATAAAAACGACCATTCAAACCAACGAGCTGTCGAAAGAACAGATCGCGGAATTCGAGAAGGAAAACCCCAATCTGAAGGTGGAGATCGTTACCGCCGACAATACCAAGCTGATGGCCATGCTGGCGGCGGGCAATCCGGTGGACGTCATCCGCACGACCGGCATCAGCGCGGTGCCGACACTGGTAACCAGGGAATTGTGCCTTCCGCTGGATTCCTACCTGGATAAGAGCACAGTGATCAAAAAGGATGATTTTACCGCTGTCCAGGCGCTGTACCAGTTTGACGGGCAAAACCAGGGAAGCGGTCCGGTATACGGCTTTGCCAAGGATTGGAGCATTGATACCACGCTGTGGATCAATAAGAAAATCTTCCGGGACGCCGGCGTGGAGATCCCGTCGGCAGACAAGGCCCTTACCGCTTCCGAGCTTGCTGATCTGGCAAAGAAGCTGACCAAGAAGGAAAACGGCAAAATAACGGTATTCGGTTACGTACCGACCGTCAATACGGATGCCATCGCCATCAATCTCGCCTCCATAGGCAAATCCCTCTGGTCCGCCGACATGAAGACGTCCAGCTTCTCCTCGCCCGAAGCGAAGAGCATGCTGCAATACTATGTGGACCTGAGGAAGGAAGGCTGTATCCCCAGCTCGATCAATCCGCTGAGCGACGGATGGGGCGGAGCCGATTTCATGGATGACAAGATCGCCATCTACCAGACGGGCTACTGGTATGGAGGAATGATCCGCACAAATGACAAGATAAAAGACCGGATGGGCGACTTTGCCATGCTGCCTTCGCCCATCTGGGACGGCGGAAAGGTAATGCCTGCGGTTACAGGCGGCACCGGAGCGGTCGTATATTCCAAAACGAAGAACCCGGACGCCGTATGGAAATTCATGGAGTACTACTTCGCAGGGAAACCGGCGGACGAAAGGGCCTCCAGCGGATGGGGACTTCCCTCCTTCAAGTCGAAAATGTCCATGATCCCCGCGGCAACGGATTTCGACAAGGCGGTGAACGCCGTGAACGACAAGGAAGTGGCCCTGGCGGACCTGTCCCTGATCAAAATGAACAAATTTGCTCCCGAGACGTCCACCGACCCGATCCTGACCAAATATCTCGATCCGGTCATTTACGACAAGGCGACGCTGGATGACGCGGTCAAGCAGATCGATACGGATATTTCCTCCATCATTGCCGACGGAATGGATGTAGCCGGCGTCGAATAATAATGTGAACCGATTTTCCGTAACAAAGCAGGTGGCCTTAAAACCACCTGTTTTATTACGGACAGGGGAGGGTGGGTTTTTTGAAAAAAATCTCTTTGAAATCAAGAGAAGCGGTTTTATTCTATGTTCTGGTTTCTCCATTTATCTTGTCCTTTGTTTTGTTAAAAATCTTTCCGATGGTCTATGCCATGTACATCAGCTTTACGAACGCCACCGGCTTTAATTGGGACCACCTGCGTTTTGTGAATTTTAAAAATTACGCCCGCATATTGCAGGATCAGGAGGTTTTGTATTCCGCGGGGCGGACTGTCCTGATCGCCATTGTATATGTGCCGCTCCAGATGATCGCGATCAATCTGGTTGCCTTGCTGCTGACAAGAAATATCAAAGGCGTGGGCTTTTTCCGCACGGTTTACTATATCCCGTCCATCGTTCCGGCGGTGGCAGGCGGCATGATGTGGCTGCAGCTTTACAACAAGAATTTCGGGTTTTTCAACCAGATCCTGGGCCAGTTCGGGATCACGGTCAACTGGCTGGGCTACGAATGGGTGACGGCGTCGCTGATTTTCATGATGATATGGGGGCTTGGCACCGGGCTGCTGATCTCCATAGCCGCCATTAAAAACGTGCCGAGGGAGCTGTACGAGGCCGCGGAGATCGACGGGGCAAAATCCTTTTCCCAGTTCGTCCGGATCACTCTTCCATTGATCACCCCGGTAAACCTGTACAATCTGCTGATGGGCATCATCGGCGCCATGCAGATATACGCGCAGCCCGTGTTGATCACTCCGGCCGGCGTCAGCGGCGGAAGCGGCATTCTCGGAGTCCCGCTGAAACCGAACTATCTGTATGTCGTGCACATATACCAGCAGATTTTTGCAAAGCAGCGGTTCGGGTACGGCCTGGCATTGATATGGGTTCTGTTCATTGTCGTCGTGGGCCTGACGCTGCTTGTTCTGCGCACGAGCCGGAATTGGGTGCATTATGAAGTAGACCAGGAGGGGGGCGGAAGGTCATGAATCATACAGCAAAAAAACAAATTTACAAAATTTTTCTTTATACGGTTGCCATACTATTGAGCGTTGCGTTTGTCGCGCCTTTCTACTATACCCTTGTCAACTCGCTGAAAGGGCTGTATGACACGCCGAGCATGATTCCCCAGGGTTTCAACCTCAGCAATTACAAGCTGGCGGTGACGCTGATCCCCTTTTTCGACCAGTTGAAGAATTCCCTGCTGCTGATTCTTTTCGATGCGATCCCCTGCTTTATTTTCAACCTGATCATCGGCTTTGCGTTCGCGCGGCTGAAAGCGCCCGGAAAATCCTTCATCTTCATGCTGGTCCTTTCCACGCTGATCCTGCCCCAGGTTGCGACGCAAATCCCCCAGTACCTGATGTATACGAGGATTGGGCTGACCAATACGTTCTGGATCTGGACCATCGGAGCCATCGGCGGCAACGCGGTATACATCTTCCTGTACAGGCAGTTCTTTGCCGGCATTCCCAAGGAGTTGGAGGAGGCGGCGAGGATAGACGGCTGCTCCTTTATCGTCATGCTGGTCCGGATCTTCATCCCGCTGGCGGTTCCCGTCATTGTCATCGTGACTTTCCAGGACTTTTTCTGGGTGTGGTCGGATTTTATGACGCCCTTTATGTACCTGCATATGGATAAGTGGCCTCTTTCCACCGCGCTGTTCGGAGTGTCCTATTCCATCGAGGGCAGCCCGAACGTCCAGTTGGACAGCCTGGTGGACGCGGCGGCGATCCTGCTCCTGGTTCCGGTCATTATCGCGTTTGCCTTTGCCCAGTCCTATCTGGTGGAGGGGATTTCCACCACCGGTATCAAAGCTTGATGGGAGGAAAACATATGGGTCGCAGAAAAATTACCGCAGTTGCGGCACTCCTTCTTGCCTGCCTGCTGGCGGTCAGTCTGATCGGTTGCGGCTTTGCTCAAAATGCACCGGGTCCGGCAGGGACGAACAGTGCTGCAAACCTGGCAAGCCCGGAGTATATCGCCTTTGACGACATCAAGCCTTCTTATGTGAGGCTGTCGCAGAGCTGGGACGCCATGGGGATGGACGATAAGGAAAGGGTGTACATAGGATGGACCTGCAAGAGGGACAACGGACTGGAAGACTTTGCGGTATTCCGGTACGACCGGGCCACCGGGGAAAGAAAATTCCTGGGCACCCTGATGGACGCCTCCGAAAAGGCGGGAAACCTGCATGACGGAGAGCAGATTCCCAAGGGCCACACGCGCATGATTTTTGCTAACGGCAAAATCTATATCGGATCCCAGGGATTCCACGACTTCAAGGAGGGCATAGAAGACCTTCCCAGCTACCGGGGCGCCCATTTATACGCATATGACATCCAGGCCGACAAGCTGGAAGACATAAGCGCAGCGATGCCCGACGGAGTCGTGGTGAAAAACCAGGGGATCGTGGCCCTGAATTATATGCCGGAGCGCAATCTGCTGGTCGGCCTTACTCATCCCCATAGCGACATTGTGCTCATCAGCCTCGACAGCAATAAAGTGGAAAAGGTCGTAAAAGGAATCCCGTGGAAGCTTGGCAATCCGCTCAGCAGGGAAATCCTCGTGACGAAATACGGGAAGATCTATACCTACCGCGGGACGGAGGACGCCAGATTCCGCGACCAGGAATTCAACATGTGGGAATATGATATTAAAACGGACAAAATGGGCATGACGGAGAACAAGTTCAAGGGCGGCTTCTGGAACGGAAGAGCGGAGACCGGAGACGGCAGCTTGATCTATATCAGCACCTGCAATGGCGAGCTTTACGTGCTCCATACCGAAACGGGGAAAACGGAGTACCTGACCCATTTCCTTACGGAGGAAGAAGTGAAGGCGGGGAATTTGAATACCAATTTTTACAGCATCACCTTATCCAACGACGAAAAGAAGCTGTATGCCATTCCGTCCACCAGGAACGGAAACCTGTACCAGTATGACACAGAAAGCAAAAAAGTGACCAGGCTGATGAGCCTTGGCGATGGGATTTACTGCGGCGGCAATATAAAGGATTCCCGGGGGAACCTGTATTTTGCCCGGTTTGACGTCTGGGAAGGAAATTGCAGGCTCCTTGTCATACCAACCAAGTGATCGGAAAGAAATAACGGTCTGACCATCTGAATTCATATGCATTCGGGATGTCACAGGCCACAGGAAAGGGAAATCATCATGCAGGATACGAGCGGAGCTAAAGTCGAAATGAAACGGAAGCCGGTTTCCATCCCCACTTACGTTCCCTATCCGGCGGATAGGAATCCGGTTTTTTACGAAAAGCGGGCATACCAGGGGGCAAGCGGGAGAATCTATCCCCTGCCGCTTACGGACCGCCTGCGCCATGAAAAGACGGACAAGGCATACGATTCGGTTACTTTGGAGAACCGGTACATCAAAATAATGGTCCTTCCCGAAATCGGCGGCCGGATCCATATGGGGCTGGACAAAACCAACGATTACCATTTCATTTACCACAACAGGGTGATCAAGCCCGCGCTGATCGGCATCGCGGGGCCATGGATCAGCGGCGGCATCGAGTTCAACTGGCCCCAGCACCACAGGCCGACGACCTTTATGCCGCTGGAAACAGCGCTGGAAGAGAACGCCGACGGCAGCAGGACCGTCTGGGTCGGAGAAGTGGAGCCCCTTTACCGGACAAAGTCCATGATGGGGGTGACGGTCTACCCGGACCGATCCTATGTAAAAGTCAAGGTCAGGGCGTACAACAGGACGTGCTTTCCTCAGCAATTCATGTGGTGGGCAAATCTGGGCGTGCACGTCAATGAAGACTACCGGATCATCTTCCCGCCCGATGTCGGCCATGTAGCTTTTCACGACAGGGCCTTCGTTTCCGGCTGGCCGATCCTGAAGGGCATATATGCGGGCAACGATTTCAAGGACGGCGTGGACGGGTCCTGGTTCAAAAACCATATGGAAGGCGGTTCCTTCATGGTCATGGACGGAACCAGCGGGTATGATTTTATCGAGGGCTACGACATGGGCCGGGAAGCGGGCGTGGTCCATGTGGCGGACCACCACATCGCCCCCGGCAAAAAGCTGTTTACGTGGGGCAACAGCGAGTTTGCGGAAGGGTGGAGGAAGAACCTGACCGACAACGACGGCCACTATGTGGAATTGATGACCGGCGTCTATACGGACAACCAGCCGGATTTTTCCTGGATGCAGCCTAACGAGACCAGGACCTTTGAACAGTGCTGGTATCCTGTCCGGAAAATCGGGATCGTCCGCAATGCCACGGAAGATGCGGCAGTCAGCCTGGAGATCGGTGATTCCGGCATTGTGTCGGGCTATCACGCCACCGGGCGGTTTGAACAGGCTTCCGTTGTTTTAAAGGCCGGGGAGGAAACCCTGTTGGAAAAAAGGATTGACATCGATCCCGCCACGCCTTTCCTTACTTCCTGTCCAAAGCCGGCAGGCATTGAGGAGCATCAGGTATGGACGGCGATCTTTACCTCCGGGGGCAGAAAGCTGGCGGAGTACCGTCCGCTCAAAACCGGGCCGGCAGGAATACCGGAAGCCAGGAAGCCTTCGCCTGAGCCGAAGGAGATTCGGGAAAAGGAAGAGCTTTACCTCCACGGTCTGCATATCGAGCAGTACAGGCACCATTCTCTGGAGGCGGAAGACTATTTTGCCGAAGCGTTGAAAAGGGATCCGGGAGATATCCGGTGCAATAACGCCCTGGGGCTGCTGCACTTGAAAAAAGGAAAATTTGAGAGTGCCGAAAGCTGCTTCCTGAAGGCGAAGGAAAGATTGATGTCGAGAAATACGAACCCGTATGACGGGGAAGCATTGTTCCATCTCGGCGTTTCCCGCAAATATCTCGGGAAATTCGAGGAAGCCTACGACGCATTCTATAAAGCCGCCTGGAATTATGCCTGGAAATCGGCGGCCTATCAGATGCTGGCCGGGCTGGACTGCCGCGGCGGCGATTTCGAAAAAGCCTGGGATCACATCAACCGTGCCCTGGAGACGAATGTGGAATGCATCCGGAGCAGGGACCTGAAGGCCGCCATCCTGCGGAAAAGGCAAAAGCCGGAGGATGCCCTTGCGCTGGCCTGTGCTACCCGGGAACTCGACCGGCTGGACTATTGGGCCGGATTCGAAGTCTATTTTGCCGCAAAGGACCTGGGAAAGGAAAAAGAGGCTTCGGACAGCCTGCGCCTTATAAGCGATACGCTGCTGGGGAAGGCGGAGGCATACATAGATATTGCCATAGAGTACGCCGATGCGGGAATGCTGAACGAAGCGGACTTTGTGCTTGAAACCTATCTGGAGAGCTGTAAGTCGGGCAAGGCTTCCCCGATGGCGTATTACCATCTGGGCGATCTCAGCCTTCAGCGCGGAAACAGGGAAAAAGCGGCGGAGTATTTCAGAATGGGAGAACAGATGCCCACCGATTATTGCTTCCCAAGCCGTCTGGAAGCCATAGGGGTCCTGGAAGCGGCCGGGAAGCTGAATCCATGGGGCGCAAGAGCCTTCTACTACCTGGGGAACCTGATGTACGACAAGGGAAGGGCGGAGGAAGCGGTCGAAAACTGGGAAAAGGCCCGGAAACTGGACGGGGACTTTGCCATCGTGCACCGGAATCTTGCCCTCGCCTATTTCGACAAGAAGAAAGATCCCATGAGGGCCAGGACCTTCATGGAAAAGGCTTTCCAGTTGAATGACCGCGATTCCAGACTATTATATGAGCTTTTGCAGCTATACAAGAATTCTAATGAGGTTTCCGTAGAGGAGCGGCTTGCATTGCTTGAAGGAAGAGACTCTCTTGTGCAGGAAAGGAACGACCTGTATACCGAAATGCTCGTCCTCCTGCTTCAAAAGGGCAGGTTTGCAGAGGCGGCGCAAAAGCTTGGGGATCATGTATATGATATCTATGAAGGCGGGGAAGGAAAGCTCGTGCGGATTCACGACTGGGTTCATATCCTGCTGGGCCTGGAAAAACTCAAAGCGGGTGAAGCCGGGCAAACCCTGGAAGAGATCCGGAATGCGGCGGCGCTGCCCGAATATTACCATGAAGGCAGGCATCACGCTATGGGAACGCCGCAGCTTGACTTTTACGCAGGGATGGCGGCGGAAGCGGCGGGCCGGGCGGAAGAAGCCCTCCGGCAGTATAAAATCGCATCCGGGTACCATGGCTGGATGAGTGACGCTGTTTTCTATAAAGGACTTGCATTCCGCAGGCTTGGCATGGAAGAAGAGGCCCATAAGGCTTTTGAAAGCTTGATCGCGGAAGGCGATTCCCTTATGGAAAGGGCCGGAACCTACGGCTTTTTTGCCACCGGAGTCCCCACGGCGCCTCCGTTCGAAAACAACCGGAAGAAGCGGAGTATGTCCGAGGGGTTCTACCTGAAGGGACTGGGTTACATCGGCCTTGGAATGGAGGAGGAAGGGCTGGAGGAACTGCAAAAGGTCTTTGCATGGGACGCCAATCACCTGGGCGCATGGATTCATTCCGGCAAATCCGGGGATCTCCTCCGTTGGATTCGCCGCTGAGCAGAAAGCGCCCGCCTTTCAAAGCGCCGGCTATTCCGATTTTTGCAGCTGGCAGTGTTTGGGGAATCTGTTATTTCACATCGCAGCGGGGCAGGCTCTCATCGGCGGCCGCGGCATGGCCGGGACCGTACTCTCCGCCGCGCAGCATCGCATACTGGGAATAGGTGAACAGCACGACGCCGGCCCATATGGGGGAAAAGGCAAGCAGGGAGGCGGAATCGAAGTGCTCCCGGAAAACAAAGATTCCCAAAAACAGCTGGATGGTGGGAGAGAGATATTGCAGAAAGCCGATAATGGTCAGCGGCAGCCGCTTTGTGCCTTCCGCGTAAAAGATAAGGGGAACGGCCGTTATCGCGCCGCTTAAAGCGATCAGGAGCCAGAAGGTCCAGGGCAGGTTCCCGGTGATTCCCGAGCCCCTTGCTTCGTGGAAAACCAGGTAAAGGAGAGAGGGGATCCCGATGACCAGGGTCTCAAAGCCCAAGCCGGAAACGGAATTCAGCCGGGATTTCTTCTTCAGGAGACCGTACAGGGCGAAGCTGACCGCCAGCACAATTGCCACAAGGGGGAATCTGCCGTACAGGACGGTTTTGATCCCCACCCCTGCCGCGGCAAATGCAATGCTGACCTTTTGCAGCGGATTCAGTCTTTCCTTGAAGAAAACCCAGCCGAGGAAGGTCAGGATCAACGGGTTGATATAGTAGCCCAGGCTGGCTTCAATGACGTATCCGTTGTTTACCGCCCAGATGTATGTACACCAGTTCATGGCAATAAGCAGTGCGGGACCTGCTATGCGGAGCCATTCTCGCCGGTCTTTGAGGATGTCCGCAAATTCCGCCCAGTTTTTCCTTGCGGCCAGCAGGAGGCAGACGAAAAGAAAGGACCACACCACGCGCTGGGCAAAGATCTGGAACGGACTGATGGCGCTTACCATTTTCCAGTAGAGGGGGAGCAGTCCCCATAAAACGAATGCCGAGGCCCCGAAGGCCAGCCCTTCAAGATATCTTTTCCGATCCATTTCTCATCCTCTGTTTCCAACAAGATTTTTCTAAGCGGTCTGCACTTTTTTCCTGTACTCGCCGGGCGTGATGCCGTACCGCCTTTTGAACAGGCGGGAAAAGGAAATTTTATCGCCGAAGCCGCAGGAGGTGCAGACTTCCGAGATCGGCTTCCGCGTGTTTTTCATCTTTCTGCAGGCCAGCGTCAAACGGCAGTTGATGACATATTCGATGGGCGATATGCCGTAAACCTCCCGGAAAACCCGGGTATATTGCCTTTGCGAAAGGCAGGCCATCGAAGACAGCATCGACAGGGTGATCTTTTCCGTGAGGTTCTCATGGATGTAGGCGGTCGTATTGACGATTTCCTGGATTTTCGGCGAACTGCCGGCAACGGCCGTAGAGAAATTTCTTGAAAGATAGGTGACAAGGGCCAGAAAATACGACAGAACCACCCAACGGTAGCCGTCCTTTTTCCCCTTCCACTCGGAATCAAGCAATTCGCACAGCATTTCCGCACAGGCAAGCTGTTCGTCCTTCAGGGTCATGTAACTGGTATAATCATGCTGGTATTTCTGCAGCGGCTGAAGTAGGAACAGCGCCTGGAAGCCGGACAGCTTTTCGATGTCCTTTTCCAGCAGGATCAGCTTTTCCAGGTCGAACTTCAGGTTGTAGTGCTCCAGTTCATGCACATTCCGGAGCTCGTGGACAAAAGAAGGCATGATTACGAGGACATCCCCTCTGGAGATGCGATAGGTCCTGCCGTCCACGATATGATCGGCATGGCCGCCGGTGATGATCTCCAGCTCGATGAAGTTGTGGGTGTGGGGAGCAAAAGCTCCGGTATGGATTCCCTTATTGATCCAGAAGGGAAAGTCGATCCCCGCAAAATCCAGCATGTTAAACTCAATCATAATGTCCGGATTGTATATTAATTTGACCGAATTGTCAACTGATAAAGCCGTGGGATTGTGATACCATGAGGTTGTGTGAGGCTGCATTGCTTGAAAACCGGTAATGGACCAGTAATGGAACGGAAAGAATTCGACTTGGAGGTAGAATACGATGGACAGACAGGCCTATTTAAAGGAAATCGACCGGGTGATCCGGGAAGGGAAATATAAGGATAACTGGGAGTCTCTTTCCCAATTCAAGGTGCCGGACTGGTACCGGAACGCAAAATTCGGCATCTTCATCCACTGGGGCGTCTACTCGGTCCCGGCTTTCGGCAACGAATGGTACCCGAGGAACATGTACATACAGGGGACGCCGGAATACGAGCACCATATTGCCACATACGGACCCCACAAGGAGTTCGGCTACAAGGATTTCATCCCGATGTTCGGGGCGGAGAACTTCAAGGCGGACGAGTGGGCGGAACTGTTTGAAGCCGCCGGCGCCCGGTATGTCGTGCCGGTTGCCGAGCATCATGACGGGTTCCAGATGTACAAAAGCGAATTGTCCCGTTACAATGCGGCGGAGATGGGACCGGAACGGGACGTGCTGGGGGAGCTGAAAGAGGCCTTTGAAAAGAGGGGTCTTACCCTCGGAGCATCGTCCCACCGGGTGGAGCACTGGTTCTTCCTGGGCCACGGGAAGGAATTCGACAGCGATATCAAGGAGCCGCTGGTCTGCGGCGATCTATACTGGCCTTCCATGCCGGAAGCCGACCATCACGACCTCTTCAGCAGCCCGGCACCGACCCGGGAGTTCATGGAGGACTGGCTGCTGCGCACCTGTGAAGTCGTGGACCGCTATCGCCCGAAGCTCGTCTACTTTGACTGGTGGATCCAGCACAGCGCGGTGAAGCCCTGGTTGAAAAAATTCGCCGCCTATTATTACAACCGTGCCTCCGAGTGGGGAACGGAGGCCGTGATCAACTACAAGCACGACGCATTCATGTTCGGCTGCGCCGCCGTCGATATCGAGCGGGGCCAGTTTGCCGACCAGAAGCCCTATTTCTGGCAGACCGATACGGCCATTGCCCGGAATTCCTGGTGCTATACGCGGAATAATGAATTCAAGACCGCCCGGGAAATCCTGTGCGACCTTGTGGATATTGTGAGCAAAAACGGCTGCCTGCTTCTGAATGTCGGACCCAAATCCGACGGAACGATCTCGGAAGAGGACCGGGCCGTCCTGACGGAAATCGGGGAATGGATGAAAGCGAACGGGGAAGCGATTTATGACAGCCACGTCTGGCGCGTTGCCGGAGAAGGGCCGACGAAGGTGGAGGAAGGCCAGTTTACGGATGCCGCGGCAAAGACGTTTACCGCCGGGGACATCCGGTTTACGGCAAAGGGCGGCAGCATTTACGCAGCCGTATTGAAGTACCCGGAGGATGGCGTTGTAAAGATCAGTTCCCTCGGGGACAAAAATGCGTCAAAGCTGCCCCATTTCCACGGAATCCTGAAAGACGTCTCCGTACTGGGCTTTGAAGAAAAACCGGAGTGGACGCGGACGGAGGAAGCGCTGATCCTGAGAACGAAATCGGTGAAAAGCGATAAGCCCGTGGTGTTCAAGATTCTTGTCGATTAACGAGGGTGGCAGAGGGACGGGGATACTGTCACGGCCCCGTCCCTCTGCCACAAATTATTTCATGCTTTCGCACAACTTGACCAAATCCTCTTTCACATTATCATATAGGCTGTTCGACCGGACTAAATAATAGGTCGTACTGCCGTCTTGCTTTTCCAGCCATGCAACGTCGCTGAACCCATCGTGCTCCACATAGATTGCCTCGAAATCTTTTATGGTTACTTTGGTTGCTTTGTGATCTTTCTCGATATCCTGTATATTTTTAATTGGATAGTTGAAAAATGCAGAAACCATGATTGTTTTGTTATCGTTCTTATAAATGATGTCATAATGCGATATCACTTGCAACGGTTCGACAACTTTTATCAGGTAGTCCTTATCGGTATTCCTGCTTTCCTTAATCATTTCCTCTCTGTAGGATTCGTCCATTTTATAATCAAAGGCGCCTTCCCGGAAGACATATCCCGGGGGAATAACGGAGGGTTCCCTGAATTTTTCTCCTACCGCCCGGGTAAGCTCCTCTAGGCTTAAGCCCCCTATTTGTTTCGGGAGCAAGTGTATTGCATTTTTATCATTGTTTTTTGTCTTCATGATTGCAAGCGCTTTTCCGGGTTCCAGACTCTTGTATTGTGTAAGGTAGACCTCTTCCGGGGGAAGCGGATCTCTCTTATCAAGAAGCTCGTATTGATAGGATAAACCGCCGGGCCCGGCCAGATCCCAGACTTTTATTGCCGAAAAGCCCGCAGTCAGAAGCAGAGCGATGGAAAGAACAATGCCTATAACCGGGTTCCGCCATCTGAACCGGCTCTCTCTTTCCTGTTTCCTGTTGATCCTCTGCATGACGCTTTTCGTAACATCGATATCGGGTAAACGGATGCCAGTAAATGAGTTCCTCAGATCTTCATCAGTCAGTTTGTAATCCTTCATTGAAAATACCTCCTTGCTTCCCGGCTAAAATCGTTTTTGCCTTTTTTCTGGCCCTCTCATAGCGTTTTCGCGCAGCGGCAGGCTTGATGCCGAGGGCATTGCCGATTTCTTCAAAGGATTTCTCTTCAAGTGCCCGGAGGATCAGTACGCTTCGTTCCGAAGGAGAAATTCTTTCCAGGGCCTTTGCCAGTGTTTTCCCAAGCTCATTTCCTTCCAGATCCGATTCCAGCCCGTGATCTCCTGTCTCAGGCCTCTCTAAAAAAGGAATGAAGCGAATCCGATTCCTCCGGTTAATCCGATTGATGCAGTGATGATATGTGATTTTATACAACCATGCGGAAAAGGATAACGAAGACTGAAAGCACCCGATTTTTTCATATGCGGATAAAAAGGATTCCTGCACCGCATCTTCCGCCTCGTGGATATTCCCCAGCATATGATAGCAGTAGCGGAACAACGGCTGCTGAAAATGTTCAATTATGCTTTCAAATTCTTCTGTCCTGCCACTTTTCACATTTTGGACAGCGGTTTCTATTGAAAACACCATGTCGCCTCCTTTCTTTTTTATATCACCCATATAACAAATAAGGAAACTGTTTTGTGACATGTCATTCATACCACAGAAAGCTAAAAAAAGCTTGCCCGGATTTCAACGCGGAAAGAGGCTATCTCATTTTAAAGATAGCCCCTTTCCCTGGTATCACGCCCGTATGCCAGTCTTATAGTTTACACATTGTAAGGCTTGCAAATGATTTCGTGGATCTGGCTATCGAGAATGCTGCTTGCATGCTCCGGCTTCAGGATAAGTACCGTGTCGATGCCCCTTCCGGTGCCGCCCAGGGCGACGATCGGCTCGCCGTAGGGAATCAAACCGGCGTCCAGGGCCATGACGGAGCATTCCACGCAGACCTTGGTCCCCTGCCCGAACATGCGGAGCGTTTGAGCGATCATTTCCACCGGATGGATGCCGCCGAACTTTTTGCTGAGACCCCGTTCCGCCCCGCTGAGCACATGGGTGGTGGTCAGAACGGCGATCCCTTCGCTTATAAGCCTTTGACGCATTTCCTGGGCCATTTCGTTTTCGCCCTTTTTCACAAAGCCGTTCACATGGGTGACGCAAACCGCGTCGAGCCCGGAGCCGGCAAGCAAAAGCGCGGATTCGCCGGAATTGGAGGATATCACGATGTACCGGATATTCCTTTCCTTCGCCGTTCGGATCGCCAGCGTTACTGCATTTCCCGTATTTTCTCTTCCCTTGTTCTCAAAAGTCATTGTACCCGCTCCTTCTCCCGATTGGTAAAACAGTGCTGTTTTATCTGCCTCCAGTATATCATTCCGCGAAGCGGAAAAAACACCCCGGCGGCCGTGAAGCCGGACAGGACAGGCCGGTATGCGGGGGGCACATTGATCAGGCGCCCGCACGAGGTTTTTCGCCGGATACGCACAGCCCGAAAAACTCGTTTCGGACGGTTCGGATTTTCAGTGCGGACCGGTCCAGCAGCTCCGTCAGCTCTTCCGCCGTGTAGGAGGCATTAAGGGAGCTGAGGAAGCCGGGCCGGATTTCCCTGGGCCGGGTGGAGAAATAGATCATCCACTTCAGGAGCGGGTTTGTGTTGCGCCTCATATCGGTTATACAGTACCGGCCACCCGGTTTCAGGACCCGGTGGATCTCGTTGAAAACGGCGACCGGGTTTTCCCATTCGTGCAAGGACCCGTTGGATATCACCGCGTCGAATTCTCCGTCGGGAAACGGCATGTTCATGCAGTTGCCCTGCACGTACCGGACAGCGGATTCGAAACCGTACTCCCGTGCGTTTTTCTCAGCCATTTTGATCATCTCCGTACTGATCTCACAGCCCGTAAGCCTGGAACCGGGCGCCTTCTTCAGCCATTCCAGCCCGATGTACCCCGGCCCGGGGCCGATTTCCAGAACGCTGCCGGATTCGATTCCCGTCTTCAGGAAGGTATCGACGTTGTTCCAGCCCTTGTCCCGCATATTTCGGGCAAACCGGTCGAAGATCTCCACGGTAAGCTCTCCCTGGATGCCCTCATTGGTTTCGATTATTCTTGGTCTCGTCATTTCAACTTTCCTCCTGCTTCAATTGAGTCAGGGCTTCGGTGGCCCAGTCGAGCTCCGCCCTGTAATGATGCTCGTGGTGACTGAAAATGATGCGGGCCGCCGCTTTTGCGTCCTCCGGAATGAACTGCAGGGTGGCCGCTTTATGCTCCCGGATGGTTGCAAGCGCTTTCTCCAGCCGGAGGATATGCTGCTCCAGGCGGCTTGCTATTTCCGCTCCCTCCAGGTGCTCGGAGAAGTAGAACACCGCATCGGAAGGAAACGCGGGCCTGTATTCGAATTCCAGCAGCTTTTCCAGCATGCCCCGGAATGCCGCCAACCCTTTTTCCGTGACGGAATAGACGGTTTTCTCCGGCCTGCTGTCCGGTTTTTCGCTGCTGGAGGCCAGCAGCCCGTCCGCTTCCATTTTCTCGAGATGATAGTAAATGGTCGGCAGCTTGATCTGCGTAAAATCCGACAGCTGCTCCGCAATGATTTTCCTTATGCTGTATCCGTGCTGTGGCCCGAAGCGCTGGAGCAAGCCCAGTATGTATAAAGGGATGATAGAAATCCCTCCTTTCTATTAGTCAGTACTGACTATATTATTACTCAGTACTGACTATTTGTCAAGCCTTTTCTGATCCGCTGCTTCGGAATTCCATAGAGAGAAAAAGGGAGAAATGGAGAAATGAAGGAAAACGGGCTTGTCATACGGCATTATGCCCAGTTCAAAACGGCCGTCGACAAAGTCGGAGTAATCGACGCACTCCTGCCGGGCGATGTCTATGAACTGATTTTTGTCGTAATGCAATATACCCAGCTGCCGGCGGTACTGCCGGTCCTGTCGGCCAACGAGAGCCGAAATATTGTTTTTGTCGGCAACAATGCGGACCCTGCCGCTATAAAAAAGGAACTGGAACAAAACAGTACGGTGAAAAAGCAGGTCGCCTTCGGTTTTCAGCCCACCGGCGGAAGACGGGAAAACGGCAGGGTGATTTGCGTGCGGGCAGGCGGACGCATGGTGCTCGGGGATTTAGAGGGAGGGCTGGCCTGGAGAAGCCTTATGGATAAAGCATTCGAAAATACAAAATACAGATTACGGTTACACCCCTTGGGCGGCTCGCCATCAGTGACCACGCCATGTCCGCCACAGAAGAGATGCTGGCCCTGAGCGACGCCTTCGACGAAATGAAGCGGAAAGCCGGTATTCCCACACCCGTATGGGATTCTCTGGAGAGCTTCCTGCTGAAAGCGCGGGCCGGCCAGGCAACTCCTGCTTGATACGAGAGGACAATCTGTTATAATGGTAACCATATAACCATATATAAAGAAGAAATCAACGGGGGACTACATATGGACCTGATTTTAAAGGCAATTATTCTTGGCATTGTGGAAGGGATTACGGAGTTTCTGCCGATCTCCTCCACGGGGCATTTGATTGTATTCGGCCATTTTCTGGATTTCACCGGGCCTTTTGCCGTTACGTTCGAGATCGTCATTCAGCTGGGAGCGATCCTGGCGGTGGTCGTCTTCTACTGGAAGCGGATTCTGGAATCCCTGAAGAATTTGAAGCCGGGCCAGTGGGGGTTCCGGCTCTGGCTGTGGATGCTGATCGCCTTCGTGCCTTCCGCGGTTTTGGGATTGCTGACGAATGATTTTGTGGAACAATATCTTTTTTCTCCCCTCACCGTTGCCATTGCCATGATTGTCGGCGCGCTGCTGATCCTGGTGGTGGAAAAGCTCGTTCGAACGGCAAAATACAATGACATGCTCAAGGTCGGGGCAAAAAAATCCTTCTTGATCGGGCTGGCCCAATGCCTGTCCCTGTTCCCCGGAATGTCCAGGTCCGCCTCCACCATCCTGGGCGGCCTGATGGTCGGGCTGTCGGCGAAGGCGGCTGCCGAGTTCTCCTTTTTCCTGGCGATTCCTACCATGTTTGCCGCCACTGGGTATTCTCTCGTAAAAGGAGTGGGTGCTATGACCGCAACGGAAGGACTGGCGCTTGCCGTCGGATTTATCGCCTCCTTTGCGGTAGCCTTCCTGGTAGTAGGCCGGTTTTTATCCTTCCTCGGGAAGCATTCCCTGAAACCGTTTGCCTATTACAGGCTCGCCGTGGGAACCATCATGATATTCATCGCGGCCCTGGGCCTGCTCTAGACAGCTTGGCAGCAGGCGGAGGTTCTGCGGTCGCGCAAGACGTATTGCCGAGAGCAAATTTTTCATTATTATGCCAATAGCAAAATTCAATGGGAAGAGCCCCGATTCTTCCCATTTTTCTTATCCGTTCGGAAGGGAATAAAAAAGTTTTATATTTTATTATGGATTCTCTTGACAAAGCAATCCATTTTGCATACAATGTATTAGGAATGATTCTTATTCCTAATCCGGAGGCAAAGTGATGTCAAAGCATCGAAAATTGATCCTGGATATCCTGATGTCGTCCAGTGAACATATGACGGCAGAAAAAATCTTTATGAAAGCCAAGCAAATTCAACCTTCCATTGCGGTAGGAACGGTTTATCGGAACCTGGGCCTGATGACGGAGGCCGGAGAAATCAAACGGGTCAGCATGTTCAATGCGCCGGACCGATACGACATCACCCTGCATCCCCACGAGCACATTATCTGCCAGGAGTGCGGAGAGTTGTCGGACATATCCGTTTCCAACCTGAAGGAGTACCTGGAAAAGCAAACCGGGATCGCCATTCTCGGATACGACCTGAACGTAAGGTATATTTGTGAAAAATGCAAGAAGAAAGGAACCCAATAGGGAAATTCGAATGCTCCAGTTGCGTTCAATTTATCAAATAATGAATATAAAAAAGGAGAGAGTGTTATGAACATCAAGGGAACCAAAACGGAGAAAAATCTGGCGGCAGCGTTTGCCGGCGAATCCCAGGCAAGGAACAAATACACCTATTTCGCTTCTGTTGCGAAAAAAGAGGGATATGAGCAGATCGCAGCCATATTCGAAGCCACGGCAAATAACGAAAAGGAGCATGCGAAGCTCTGGTTCAAGGCCCTGGGCGAGCTTGGCGACACGGCGGCCAATCTGCTGCATGCGGCTGAAGGCGAAAACTATGAATGGACCGATATGTACGAGGGCTTTGCAAAGGATGCGCAGGAAGAAGGCTTCACCGCTCTGGCCGCGCAGTTCAGGATGGTCGCAAAGATTGAGAGGGCGCACGAAGAAAGATACCGCGCACTGCTGAAAAACGTGGAAATGCAGAAGGTATTCGAAAAGGCGGACGAAACCATGTGGGAATGCCGCAACTGCGGACATCTCGTCATGGGGAAGAAGGCGCCCGAGCTTTGCCCGGTTTGCGCACATCCCAGGAGTTTTTTCGAAGTCCGCAAGGAAAACTATTAATTGGTCAACAAAAATCCGGGGTTTATGCCCGTGTTAATACGGGCATAATGTGCACCGTGGGTGGTTTAGCGGGGCAGACAGCAGATCAAGCTGTCTGCCTTTGTCGTTGTTCGCCGATTTTTTTGTTGATTCCTCCCATCTCCCATTGACATTGACCCTGCGTCAACTTGTATAATCTATTTGTGAGGTGCTGATTTTGGAACTTACAAGAATAAACGAAGTGGTTGACAACTTCACTGTCTTGCATTTCCGACATTTCCAGGTAAAAATACCTTTCGGGCCAATATTTGAATATTGCGACTACTATAACCCTGATAAACACGCGCATGAATTCTGCTATTTATACGTACCTGTCGAAAAGGCCCGATGTATAGTATTTAATAAGTATTTTCTCCGGTTGTACAGTATAAATCATTGTCATATTTTATGTGATACAATATGAATAAAAGGAGAGTATCTGCAATGAAAATAAAACGGAGTAACAATCTTCCCAATATCAGTGACCTTTTCAGTTATGGCATGGGAAAGAACTTCACGAATGAGGGAAAAAACTTCGCGTTCGACAACTGTATGGAATTTCTCATGGAAAAGCTCAGCGAGAATCAAAAGCTCGATTACTGGATTATCACGGGGATCACCGGCAACGGCTATACTCCCGTCTACAGCAAAAACGATACAGCAACTACCTGCGAATACTGCGTATCAGGATATCTCGCGGGAACAGAGTATATCGGCTATGTATTCGACGCAATCGGGTATGGACACACCTATGTCACCGCCGAACAGCTCAACGCGGAAAAAACGATGTATGTTCAACAGCTGATGGGCTATATCGACCGTGGGATACCTGTCATTGCGATAAGCACTTCAAATGCACCAGACTTTTTTATCGATTCCCTGACCCATTACCTATATGTCGGACAGGAGGATTATGAGAAGGCATCGCTGTTCAGCAGAAAAGCTGACGCTGCACTATATGATAAGCTCGACGCAATGGAGTTTATTCCACAGGATTGGGTCTTTGCGGGAGAGAAGAAACGTGATATTGCATTGGCCGATATTTGCCGAAATGCAGTTATGAAAATACCGTACTGGCTGACGCTGCCCGAGCGAAACGGAGTATTCTTCGGAGCCTCGGCATACCGTGCTTGGGCGGATGATATTGAAGCGGGGCGGTATGACAGCGAAATCGACGCATGGCATCATTACAGGGTTTATATCTGCAATCTTGCGACGATTGCGTGGGCGAACAATGTAAACGACGCGCCTTATGCATCCATCATAAACAGGCTCGCGCAAATTGATCCTCAATATGCGGATATGAACGCTCTAATAGCGGAGCAATACTATAAATTAGGCGAGGAGAGTGGCTCAAGCGGCTGGTGTAAAAGCGGTATATGGAAAGAACTCGAAGAACTTGGCGGCGGACTAAACAACTATTCACGGGACGCTTTTCGTGACAGGGAAAAACGCGCAAATATCGCCACAAAATTTCGCGAGGCGGCGGATTGCATAGACGAAGTCGTGCGGATTTGCAGAAAATTTTTCTAATGGGGAATGGAAAATATAGATGCGTATGCCCAACTCTTTTTCAAACCCGGTTGGTGAAGGACGCCCTTAATGGGCTGATAGGGGGTACGACCATGAGCGAAAAAGCGGAACTGCAAAAGGTCAGCGAGGAAACTATGCGCTTTATGCGAGGAAAGTATGTCTTGGATGAAGTGGGCGACGGCAAAGAGGAATTGAAATTCCGCAAAGGCGGGAAAACGGTGCTGACGATCTACATACGCGAAGACCGTTATGATTTTCTCGTTATTTTCGGAAAAGCGGAGCGTGAATTGTTTGAGGCGCGGCGCAATGAATTTCCGCAGAAGATCCAGGAAATTTACGATAACAGCAAAACATACCATGACGGCAAATGGATGTTTATTTCCGTTGCCGATTTACATATGCTTGAAGCGGTCAAGCAGCTTGTTTTGATTAAGAAAAAGCCTAACCGAAAGCCGTTTCCGAAAGAGCAGGCGGTCTATGCCAGCTGCGGGCACCGTTGTGATTTGTGTGTGCATTATAACGGCGGAACAATCAGCGAGGAGTTCCGGGCGGAGCTGAAAGAGCGGCTGATCCGTGTATACGCGGGGGGCGTAGGCGATGGGGGGTATTGGGGCGATGATATGAAGCTTTGTGATGGCTGTCATACAGGGGGATTAGATAAAGGCTTTCACTGCGATTCATTGAAATGCGCGGCGGAAAATGGCGTTGATAAATGCCAGAGTTGTAATAAGAATCCTTGCGATAAGGCGCATGAGTTATGTCAAGGGCTAAAGCCTAAATTCCACACAGATACCATTGCTGCCGACGATGTTACATGGGCAATTCTGCCTTATGTGTATGAGCAATACGGAAATTAAGGGGGATGGTTTTTTTATTGACAATAGTGCAGGATTTTGGTATTCTACTTTTGGTTAGTTATGACTAACCAAAATACGGTAAGCAAGAGCCTTTTATTTTGCCAAATGGTTAGTTTAAACTAACCAAAGGAATTCCGACGCGTGCCTGCTCGCGGCACTCGCAGGCAGAAATGACCATATCGGCATTGTTCTATACGAAAGGAGACGGCGGAAATGCTTGAACGGCTTGAACAATTATTGATTCTTCATTGCTCCCCGACATTGGCGGGGTTAAAGACAGCCAACCTCTTTAATTACGGGTTCACTTCCGTAGAGGACATTGCGGCGCAGCTAGACCATGCCAACCAAAAGCTGAACGGCAGGGGGATTTATATTGAAGCGCTGCGCATCCGGGAAACGAGTGCGCTGATTCTGGCATACCGGCCGAAAAAGCTGGCTGCCGACCTGCAGAACGGCGGAGTGGTTCAGCTCCTTGAAGAATACGGCTATACCGGAGTTTCGGTGGAGTATGCCCTCTCGAGGCTGAAAGAAAGACTTGCGGGCCAGGTGGGCTTTCCCCATGAAATCGGATTGTTTCTGGGGTATCCCCTGGAGGATGTGGCCGGTTTTATTAAAAACAACGGGAAGGAATGCAAATGCGTGGGCTGCTGGAAGGTATACGGCAATGAATGCGCAGCGGCGATCCTTTTTGCGCGGTATAAAAAGTGCGCGGACGTCTATTCGAAATTATTTGCAAAAGGCTATTCTATAACGCGGCTCACAGTAGCGGCATAATGATAGACAAATTATAAGGAAAGAGGGATTTTTTTATGGGCAAGGTCGCGATTGTATATTGGAGCGGGACGGGAAATACAGAAAAGATGGCGGTATGCGCCGCCGAGGGAGCCAGGGCGGAGGGCGCCGAGGTGGCCGTCTTTACGGCGGGCGAGTTTTCGAAGGACCGGATGGACGCCTTTGACGCGGTTGCCTTCGGCTGCCCTTCCATGGGAGCGGAGGAGCTGGAGGAGAGCGAATTCGAACCCCTGTTTTCCGATTGCAGGTCCAAGCTGAACGGCAAAAAGATCGCCCTGTTCGGCTCCTACGGCTGGGGGGACGGGGAATGGATGCGGAACTGGGAGGAAGACTGCCGTAAGGCCGGCGCCGTTCTGGGCTGCGATTGCGTCATCTGCAACGAGGCGCCGGACGCGGAGGCGGAGGAAGCATGCCGGTCGCTGGGACGGGCATTGACGGCGTAACATGGAACAACTACGGTGTGGGCGGTATCCTATCGCACATGCCGTAGTTGTTTTGCGGTTTTATGCATAAAGCGTCACAGGGCGTCACAGAACGTTACAGCTGTCCGGACCCCATCACATGCCTTTTAATTGCTTCAAAGCTCTCCGGGCTGATCACATGCTCTATTCGGCAAGCATCTTCGAGGGCGATGGCTTTATCCACACCCAGGCGGATCAGCCAGCTGGAGAAGAGCGTATGACGTTCCAGCATGGATTCTGCAATTTTTCTTCCCTTTTCGGTCAGCGTGATGAATCCGTCGTCGTCCATTATGACATATCCGTTTTCCCGCAGGTTTTTCATGGCAACGCTGACGCTGGACTTTTTGTATTCCAGTTCAGCCACGATATCGATGGATCGGACCTGCGGATTTCTCTGACTCAGGACAAGAATCGTTTCAAGATACATCTCCGCGGATTCCTGCATTCTCATGGCGATCATCCCCTCCCGTCCGTAATATACAGCCATAGAATACCAATAGGATATCATAGGACGGAACGGAAATCAAACGGAAAAGCAGGCTTGAATTTGTGATAATGCTTATTGACAATCCAGTTAGTTTATGCTAACCTTAATTTGGTTAGAATAAACTAACTTAAAGCAGAGGAAGGGGGGATCATGATGCCTTTAACAATGGCTCAAACGGGGGAAGAAACCCTCATCCGAAAAATCGGCGGCAGGCCCGAAACAAGGCAGTTCCTTGAAAACCTCGGGTTTGTGGTCGGCGGCGCCGTTACCGTGATTACCGAGATCGGCGGGAACGTCATTGTCAATGTCAAGGATTCCAGGGTCGCCGTAAGCCGCGAAATGGCAAATAAAATTATGGTGCAAGCCATTTGAAAGGGAGTTGTAGGATATGCAGACACTAAAAGAGGTCCCGTGCGGGCAGACGGTTACGGTATTGAAAATTGACGGTACCGGAGCCGTGAAACGCAGGATCATGGACATGGGGATCACAAAGGGGACGGAAGTCTATGTGCGCAAGGTCGCGCCGCTGGGCGATCCCATAGAGGTGACGGTACGCGGTTATGAGCTGTCCCTGCGCAAGGCGGATGCGGAAATGATATCGGTACAATAATGCGGGGGCTGGAAAACGGCATTCCCGCGTTTTTTCAGACCAAAGGTTAGTTTATACTAACCATGATAATGAATCTCATTACACACCTGTTCTATACCGGAGAAATTTGAAGGAGGATGATGAAGCCATGGCGATCAAAATAGCGCTTGCCGGGAATCCAAACAGCGGCAAGACAACGCTTTTCAACGCGCTGACCGGTTCCAACCAGTTTGTCGGAAACTGGCCCGGCGTTACTGTCGAAAAAAAGGAAGGGAAGCTGAAAAACCACAAGGACGTTATTATCATGGACCTGCCGGGGATTTATTCCCTTTCCCCTTATACATTGGAAGAAGTCGTAGCGAGAAACTATCTTATAACGGAGCGCCCCGATGCCATCCTGAACATTGTTGACGGCACCAATCTGGAACGCAACCTGTACCTTACCACACAGCTTACGGAGCTGGGCATTCCCATGGTGGTGGCGGTCAACATGATGGACGTGGTCGACAAAAGCGGCGACAAGATCTATATAGACCGTCTTTCCAAGGAACTGGGCTGCCCTGTCATGGAGATTTCCGCCCTCAAGGGGACCGGCATCTCGGAGGCGGCTGAAAAGGCGGTAAGCCTTGCAAAAGGCGGCGTCCCTATGGTTCCGCAGCATTCGTTTTCCGGAAGCGTCGAGCATGCCATTGCCCATATTGAAGAAGCGACGCAGGGCATGGTCGAGGAAAGCCGGCAGCGCTGGTTCGCCATCAAGATCTTTGAGCGGGACGCCAAGGTCCTGGAGCAGTTGAAACTTACCGATTCGGTAAAGGCCCATATCGAGGGGGATATCGCAAGCTGCGAAGAGGAAATGGACGACGATGCGGAAAGCATCATCACCAATGAGCGCTATCTCTATATTGCATCGATCATCAAAGGCTGCTGCCATAAGAAAAACAAAGGGAAGCTGTCCGCTTCCGATAAAATCGACAAGGTTGTAACGAATCGCTGGCTGGCGCTGCCGATCTTTGCGCTGGTCATGTTCATTGTCTATTACGTGTCCGTCACAACGGTGGGCACATGGGTAACCGACTGGACCAACGACGTGCTGTTCGGTGAAATCGTTCCTCCGGCGGTGGAAGGCTTCCTGGTTTCCGTCGGAACGGCCGGCTGGCTGCAGGGCTTGATCCTGGACGGTATTATAGGAGGCGTCGGCGCCGTGCTCGGTTTTGTGCCGCAGATGCTGGTGCTGTTTGCCTTCCTGGCTTTCCTGGAAGCCTGCGGCTATATGACTCGGATCGCCTTCATTATGGACCGGATTTTCCGTAAATTCGGACTGTCCGGAAAGTCCTTCATCCCCATGCTCATCGGCACCGGCTGCGGTGTTCCGGGCGTCATGGCCTCCCGTACCATTGAAAATGACCGGGACCGGAAAATGACCATTATGACCACCACCTTCATTCCCTGCGGGGCAAAGCTGCCGATCATTGCCCTGATCGCCGGCGCCCTGTTCAACGGCGCCTGGTGGGTGGCCCCCAGCGCTTACTTCGTCGGGATTGCCGCCATCATCACCTCCGGCATTATCCTGAAAAAGACCCGGATGTTTGCAGGCGACCCCGCGCCGTTTGTCATGGAGCTTCCCGCCTATCACTGGCCTACGGTCGGCAATGTGCTCAGAAGCATGTGGGAGCGCGGCTGGTCCTTCATCCGGAAGGCGGGCACCATTATTCTGCTCTCGACCCTGTTTGTCTGGTTTACTTCCAATTTCGGCATCGTGGACGGAAGATTCGGTATGGTTGAAGATTTAAGCGACGGATTCCTCTCCGTTCTCGGCGGCGCCATCGCCCCGATCTTTGCGCCCCTCGGCTGGGGCAACTGGCAGGCCGCCGTGGCCGCCATCACCGGCCTTGTGGCAAAGGAAAACGTGGTCGGCACCTTCGGCGTGCTGTATGGCTTTGCGGAAGTGGCCGAGGACGGCACGGAGATATGGGGAACCCTGGCCAGCAGCTTTACGGTCCTGGCAGCCTATTCCTTCTTGGTATTCAACCTGCTCTGCGCGCCCTGCTTTGCAGCGATCGGCGCAATCTCGCGGGAAATGAACAACGCCAAATGGACGTGGTTTGCCATCGGCTATCAGACGACCTTCGCCTATACCGTTTCCCTTTGCATCTATCAGATCGGGAGCCTGGTTACCGGAAAGGGTTTTGGGATCGGAACGGCGGTGGCTCTGGCCCTGGTGTGCGTATTCGTATATTTGCTGTTCCGGCGGAATAAGGAAGAGATTTCCCTTGGTTCCGGCGTCTCTGCCAGGGCAAGGGTGTAGTGGAGAAAGGAGAACGTATCCATGATTGCTTTTATTACTGAAAATCTTGCTACCATAATAATCAGCGCCGTGCTGCTGGCTCTTGTCCTATGGATCTCGGCAGGCCTGATCAAAAAGAGAAGAAGCGGAAAGGCCGACGGCTGCGGGTGCGGCTGCGGCAGCTGCCCCAGCTCTTCCGTGTGCCACAAGGAGTAGACGAGGTTATGACTACAAATGAGAAATGCTTTCGTCATCTATCATGATTTGATTGAGGGGATCGTAGCCGCCATGGACGCCCGCGATCCATATACGGCCAGGCATACCGAGCGGGTAAGCGACATAGCGCAGTTGATCTGCCGGAACATGGGGTTTTCGGAAGAGGAAACGGAAATGATCCATATCGCCGCCCATGTGCACGATATCGGAAAAATCGGGGTCCCGGATTCCGTCCTGTTAAAGGCCTCCGTCCTGACGGACGAGGAATGGATCCTGATGAAGAACCACTCCGAAACCGGCTTTCAAATCCTCAAAAAGGTTTCCGGGTTCGGCGAGGTTGCGTTCATCGTCCGGCATCACCATGAGCGGTGGGACGGGAAGGGGTATCCTTCCGGCCTCGCCGCCGGAAGCATCCCCCTGGGCTCCCGGATCATCGCGGTGGCGGATTCCATCGACGCCATGCTGAGCGACCGCAATTACCGCAAAGCGATGACCGCCGCGCAGTGCAGGATGGAAATCGAGCGGAATTCGGGCATTATGTACGATCCCGCCGTTACGGCGGTGGTCCTGGAAAACTGGCCTGTTTTCGAGGCGTTTTATGAACCGCAGGCGGCCGGCGCCGAAGCCGGGATAGCCGAAAAGGGTGCATAAAGCGCTGAAGGGGGATAGGTGTGTCTTTTTGGAATAGAAAGAAAGGTAGACCCGACGAGCAAGGGGATTTTTAAAACTACTGGTTAGTCTAAACTAACCTGGTAGATCGGAGGGTCACAGCCTTCATAAGGATATCCGATTATTATTTATTTGAGGAGGGGTTCTATTGTATGAATAGCAACAAATTACAGGTAAAAGATCTCATCAACATCGGGATTTTTACGGCAATCTATTTTGTGGTGTTCTTTCTATGCGGGATGACGGGCTATATTCCTTTTTTTATGCTGGTGATCCCTTTTCTGTGTCCCCTTGCGTCGGGAATTCCCTTCATGCTTTACCTGACCAGGGTGAAACATTTCGGCATGATCACCATCACGGGATTTATATGCGGGGTGCTTATGCTATTGACAGGCATGTCCTGGCAGCCCGTCGTTTCAGGGGTGGTTTTCGGTCTCCTGGCGGATCTGATCTTAAAGTCCGGCCGCTATAGAAGCTCGAAAAGAACGATTCTGGCGTACACCGTATTCAGCGTCTGGCTGATGGGCATGATGTTCCCGCTGTATTTTGCCAGGGACGCGTATTTTACGCAAATGATACCCGTATACGGACAGGAATATGTGGACGCCCTGCTATCCTATACGCCCATGTGGACCTTTTATCTGATGGCTGTGCTTAGCGCGCTGGGAGGCTTTATCGGCGCGCTTCTCGGCAAGGCGACGCTGAAAAAGCACTTTCAGAAGGCGGGGATTGTGTAATGACGGCGGAAGCGCTGCTGTGCGTGCGGCCAAAAAGCAAATGGGCCCTGGACCCCCGGACCAAGCTTCTTCTGGTATTCACCTCCGGGAGCATCCTGATTACCGGAGGCTCCGGGGGGACCATGGATGTCGTGCGCCCCACCCTGTCCCTGCTTCCTCTTTTGCTGTTCGGGCTTGCGGGGAGATGGAAACCGGCGCTCAAATTCGCGGCCTTTTATCTGGCGGCCTATCTGGCGGAGTGCTTTGTCCTGCCGCTGGCCGGGGGACTGGCTGGCTTTGTCGCCGCCGCCGTCATAGGGATTTTCACCCGTTTCCTGCCCAGCGTTGCCATGGGAAGCTACCTGGTATCGACCACGACGGTCAGCGAATTCATCGCTTCGATGGAACGGATGCGGGTTCCCCGGTGCATCGTGATCCCGTTTTCGGTCATGTTCCGCTTTTTTCCGACCATCCGGGAAGAATCCGGCGCGATCGGCGACGCGATGAGAATGCGGGGGATCGGCCCCGGGGGAGGGGTGAAAAACCCGGTGGCCCTGCTGGAATACCGGCTTGTACCGCTGCTGATGTCCGCCGTCAAAACGGGGGAGGAGCTTTCGGCCGCGGCGCTTACCAGGGGGCTGGGAAGTCCGGTTAAAAGGACGAACATCTGCAGGATAGGATTCGGCGCAGCTGATTTTGCCCTGTTCGGCGCCGTCCTTTTCTGCTGGGCCGGCATGTTCTTTCGATGAAGGAGTCCTGACGATGATCGAGTTGAAAAAGGTGAACTTTACATACAAAGGCACGGGGGCCTCCGGGGGATTGAAAGACGTGGATCTCACGATCCGGCGGGGCGAGACCGTCCTCCTCTGCGGCGAATCGGGCTGCGGGAAAACAACGCTGACCAGGCTTATAAACGGCCTGATACCGAATTATTACGAGGGAGAGCTTTCCGGGGAGGTGCGGATAGACGGCAGGGCCGTTGACAGGCTTCCCCTGTATGAAACGGCGGAGCTGGTGGGCTCGGTGTTCCAGAATCCCCGTTCCCAGTTTTTCAATGTGGATACCACCAGCGAGCTGGCCTTCGGGTGCGAAAACAAGGGCCTCCCGCCGGAGGAGATCGAAAGGCGCATTGCGGAAACGGTTTCGGAGATGAAAATCCAGTCCCTGATGGGCCGCAATATTTTCAAGCTCTCCGGCGGCGAAAAGCAGAAAATCGCCTGCGCCTCCGTAGCGGCGGCCTATCCGGAGATCTTCGTGCTGGACGAACCGTCCTCCAACCTGGATGCCGATGCGACCTGGGAGCTCCGGGGATTGCTGACGGCCTGGAAGAAGAAGGGCAAAACCGTTGTGATCGCGGAGCACAGACTATTTTTCCTCCACGGGATCGCGGACCGCGTGATCTATTTGAAGGACGGCCGCATCCGGGATGAATTCACATGGGAGCAGCTTCGGCAGATGGATGCCGCCGCCCTCGCGGAAATGGGGCTGCGGCCCTGTGATTTGAATCGATCCGCTAAAAAAGCGGACGGGACCTGCCCGGACCGGAAGCTCCTCCTGAAGGATTTCGCCTTTTCTTACGGAAAAGGGGCCCACGCCCTGCAGATCGGCTCCCTGAGCGTTCCGAAGGACGGCATCATTGCGGTGATCGGCTGCAACGGAGCCGGAAAATCCACCTTTGCCCGCTGCCTCTGCGGCCTTGAAAAAAAAGGCCGCGGGACCGTGGACTGGGGCGGCGCGGCCTACGGAAGAAAAGGCCGGCTGAAGCGCTGCTACATGGTGATGCAGGATGTAAACCACCAGCTTTTTACCGAAAGCGTGCTGGATGAGGTGCTTCTGAGCATGGAAGAGGAATGCGGGACGAAGGCGGAGCACATTCTGAAGAGCCTTGATTTGCACGATTTCACGGAATTCCACCCCATGGCCCTCTCCGGAGGGCAGAAGCAGCGGCTGGCGATCGCAAGCGCCGTTGCCTCGGAAC
This sequence comes from Bacillota bacterium, assembly GCA_023411575.1. GTDB lineage: Bacteria > Bacillota > Clostridia > Acetivibrionales > DTU013 > UBA1305. The sequence goes on from JAEYOP010000053.1 coordinate 135,751, forward strand.
GGGATATTATTGTGTTTGACGAGCCCACCAGCGGCCTTGACCTGCGCCATATGGGAAAGGTGGCGGAGCTGCTCCGGCGGTTGAGGGACATGGGAAAGACCCAATTTATCATTACCCACGATCTCGAGCTGATCCTGGAGTGCTGCACCCATATCGTCCATCTGCACGGCGGCGAAGTGCGGGACGAGTACTCCCTTGACAGCGCCGGAGAAAAAAAGCTGGCGGATTTTTTCATTACAAGGTTTGAGAGAAACAATCAGGTTCTATAGCGGCAATCAGGCTCTATAGAAGAAAGGAGAAATTTCATGGAACAGAAGGGGAAGAAAAAGACAGGCTTATCCCGGCTTTTCGAAATCGCCGGCGAGAAAAAGGGCCTGCTGGTCCTGTCGGGGTTGTTGTCGGCCATCAGCGCCGCCTTCATGCTGGTTCCATTTTTATCAATTTATCAGATCCTGGGGGAGCTGATCCGCAATGCCGGTGATCTTGCCTCAGTGGACAGAGGCTTTATGACGCAGTGGGGCTGGATCGCCTTCGGAGGGCTCATCGCAGGCCTGCTGCTGCTTTATGTTTCCATCATTTTTTCACATATAGCGGCCTTTCGGATCCTGTACGGCCTTAAAATGGGGCTGGCCCGGCACATCGGCAAGCTGCCCCTGGGCTTTTTGAACAGCACGGCCACCGGCGCGATCAAAAAGAACCTGGAGCAGGACGTGGACCGAGTGGAGCTGTTTGTGGCCCATACCATTCCCGACCTTGTCAATGTGGCCGCCACGGTGGTCGTCATGTTCGCCCTCTTTTTCCAGTTCAACGGCTGGATGACCCTTGCGGTGGTGGGGGCGTTCGCCATCAGCACGGGCATGCAGGCCTCCATGATGTTCGGGAAGGGGGCGCAGGGATCGACAAAGGCGTATTTCGACGCCCTGGAAAGGATTCACGCGTCGGCGGTCCAGTATGTGCGGGGAATTCCGGTTGTCAAGATTTTCGGGCAGACAGTCCATTCCTTCCGGCGGTTCAACAAGGACCTTTACGAATACAGGGACCTGGCGATGAGCTTTTGCGACAAGTTTGAAAACGGCATGGCCATCTTCACCGTCGTCCTTAATTCCTTCCTGACTTTTGTCCTTCCCGTAGGGCTTTTGATGCTGAGCCGCGAGCCGGACAACATGGCCCTCGCCCTTGTTTACCTGTTCTTTATCATCATGGTTCCGGGTGCTTCGGCGCCGCTATACAAGCTGACCATGCTGGCCTCCGGAACAAGGGAGATTTTCGAGGGCGTCAGCCGCCTGGACCGAATATACAGCCAGGAGCCGGTCAGGGAGCCGGATTCTCCTAAAAAACCGAAAGGGCACGACGTCACCTTTGAAAACGTCAGCTTTTCTTATGATAACAAGGACGAGGCCACCAGAGTGGAAGCGTTGTCCGGCATCAGCTTTACCGCCAGGGCCGGAGAGATCACGGCCCTTGTCGGCCCGTCGGGCGGAGGGAAATCCACCGTGGCCAACCTGATTCCGCGGTTCTGGGACGTGACGGAGGGAGAAATCCGGATCGGGGGCGTGAATATCAAGGATATTCCGACGGAAGAGCTGATGAATACCGTCTCCTTTGTTTTCCAGGACACCTTCTTGTTCTACGACACCCTGTTTGAAAACATCAAGGTCGGCAATCCCAATGCCACGGACGAACAGGTTTACGCCGCGGCGAAAGCGGCCCAGTGCCACGAATTTATCGAACGCCTGCCGGACGGATACCATACCCTGATCGGCGAGGGCGGCGTATTCCTGTCCGGCGGCGAGGAGCAAAGGGTCTCGGTCGCGAGGGCGATCCTGAAAAACGCTCCCATCCTGGTATTGGATGAAGCCACCGCTTTTGCGGACCCGGAAAACGAATACAAGATGCAGCTTGCCTTAAAGGAGTTGATCCGCGATAAAACGGTGATCATGATCGCCCACCGGCTGTCCTCCATCAAGAACGCCAACCGGATCGTCGTGCTGGAAAACGGCAGGATCAGGCAAATCGGCGTTCATGCCGAGCTGACCGCGGCGGACGGCCTTTACAAGCGCATGTGGGAAGCCTATTCCAGCGCGCATCAATGGACATTGCGGGTGGGAGGTACAAGAGCATGAAAATTCTGGACAATATAACCGTCGGACAGCCCGGAAAATTAATCAAACCCATCGGCTTCACCCTTCTGTCCAACCTTGTGAACATCGTTCCGTTCATGCTTTCCATTGAGGCGGTACGGATCATTTTCAATTCGTTTGCGGACCCGGAAGCCGGTCTTGACGTACCCAGGCTGTGGATGATCATCGGGATTCTTTTTGCCTATATGATCGTGATGTTTTTCGCGGAAAAACCGACTTACAACAGCAGCTACCGGGACGCCTACGAGATCTCCGCCACCGGGAGGGCAAGCCTGGCCGAGCATTTGCGGAAGCTCCCCCTGGGCTTCATAACGAGCCGCAACCCCGGCGACCTGGCCAATATGATGATGGGGGATTTTACGCTGGTGGAAACGGCGGTGTCCCACATCGTGCCGCAGCTGTTCGGTGCGCTGCTTATGCCCGTGTTGGCCTTTGTTTCGCTGCTCTTTATCGACTGGAGGATGTCGATGGCCATGTTCATCGCCCTGCCGGTGGCCGTCCTTGTCCTGTGGCTCACCACGAAAACCAACAAGCGCATGGCGGGCAGGCAGATGAAGGCCAAGCTCGACGCGGGCAACCGGCTTCAGGAATACCTGCTGGGAATCCGTGTCATGAAAGCCTACAATATGGTGGGCGAAAAATTCGAACGCATGGAGGCGGCGTTCACTAGGCAGATGAAGGAAAGCATCCGCTTCGAAGCCCTTTCAGGCCCCGTCATGCTGCTGTCCATTACGCTGATCCGCTCCGGGCTCACCCTGATGGTGCTGGCGGGCGCTTATCTCTTTACGGGCGGCAAGCTCGACCTTCTGACCTTTGTGATGTTCCTCGTAATCGGTTCGCGGGTCTACGACCCCCTTACGTCCTCCCTGATGAAGTTTGCGGAGCTCCGCTACGACGAGCTTGCGGGCGAACGCATCCTGCGCCTGATGAAGGAGCCTGAGATGGACGGGACAAAAGAGCCGAACGGAAGCACCGACATCGTTTTTGAAAATGTATCCTTCGGGTACGGCGACAAAGAAGTGCTCCACGATGTGTCCATCACGATGAAGCAGGGGACCCTGACTGCCCTGGTGGGTCCCTCCGGCAGCGGCAAGAGTACGGTATTGAAGCTCTGCGCCAGGTTTTACGATCCCCGCAGCGGAAAAGTCCTCTTTGGCGGGCTGGAAGAAGCCGGACTGGAACCGGAAAAGCTGATGAAAAAAATGTCCATGGTCTTCCAGGATGTCTACCTGTTCCAGGACACCATCGGAAACAATATCCGTTTCGGAAGGGAGGATGCGACAGAGGAGGAAATGATCGCCGCGGCGAAAAAGGCCTGCTGCTATGACTTTATCATGGCCCTTCCCAAGGGCTTCGACACGATGGTCGGAGAAGGCGGCTGCACCCTTTCCGGCGGCGAAAAGCAGCGGATCTCCATTGCAAGGGCCCTGCTGAAGAACGCCCCGGTCGTGCTCCTGGATGAAGCCACCGCCTCCCTGGACCCGGAAAACGAGGTGGAGGTGCAGAAAGCCATCGGCGGCCTGATCGCCGGCCGGACGGTCATCGTGATTGCCCACCGCCTGAAAACGGTTCGGGACGCCGACAACATCATCGTGATGGAGGAGGGCAGGGTTGCGGAACAGGGCACCCATGAAGAATTGATGGATAAAAAGGGTCTTTACAGGAAGCTGTGGACAATCCAGGCGGAAGCCGGCGGCTGGTCGCTGTAACAGGCCCGCGGGAACCAATCGTTGCGGAGGTCGGCAAGGTGAAGAATATAGCGGTGTTGCTGAAAGAAAAAGGGTACCGGTTTACGGAACAGCGCCAGTTGGTTTGGAACGTCATGCTGGAAAACAGGGGGAAGCACCTCAGCCCGAAGGAAATATGGGAGAACGCCCATCAAAAGGATCCTACGCTGGGCATAGCGACCGTGTACCGGACGATTCAGATTCTGGACGAACTGGGCGTGATTACGGGCTCGGTCAAAAAGGACGAGTTTAACAAATATGAGCTTTCCGCGGAGGACGAAGGCTGTATCCGCCTCCACATGATCTGCGCGCATTGCGGAAAGATGTTCCATGTTGCGGAAAACCTGTTCGCACGGGACCCGATCCAGGAAATCCACAGCAAATACAAATTCAAGATCCAGGAGATCCGGGTGAAATGCTACGGGGTCTGCGACGAATGCGCCCCCAGACCGATTTCCAGATCCTTGGGCGGATGATGAGCAGGCGGATTATGATCCGCCCGCATTCAGCCTTACATCGACCCGGCTTTTGATCGCCAGGGAGTCCCTGCCCACGTCGCAATCCAGGGCGAGGACCCGGACTCCTTCCTTTTGGGCAACGCACAAGGCGTCGGCGAATGCCTTGTGCGTTCTCACATTGGGGGTAAAATACCGGATTCCGGTCATCTGCAGGACAAATGCGACGACCGGACGGTAGCCGTCCTTCAGGCTTTTGCAAAGCTCCAGGAGGTGCTTGATTCCGCGCTCCGTGGGAGCGTCCGGGAACATCGCCACCCCATCTTCCTCCAGCGTGACGCCCTTCACTTCCATCAAGATTTTTTCCTCTGTTGTTTCAACCAGGAAGTCAATCCTGGAATCCCCATAGGTAAATTCGGGGCGGATGGCCAGGATGTCGCCGATCCCGCCAAGGCCGCCCGCGAGAAGCCACTCGTGGATCACCCTGTTCGGCGCCTGTGAATCGATATTGACGATTTGGTTCCCCTTTTCGACCCCGATCAGGGACCAGCCGGTACTGCGGTTTGGGTCGTCGTGCTTTTGCAGGTAGACCACAGCGTTTTCCAGCAGCAGTTCCCTGCATCGGCCCGTATTTTTCACATGAGCCCTTTCGGCCCGGCCGTTGACCATTACATTGGCGATGAAACGGTTGGGACGGGAGAGGAAACGGCCTTCAACAATATTCGGATAGATCATGGAGTATTCTCCGTTCGGCATAGTATCAGTATCGGTGCAAATCGCCGGAGTTTACCCGGGCAGCTCAGTCAGCCCGGCCGGCTTCTTCCATTGTACCAGACCGTTCGAATATTTGCCATCCATAGGCCGGGACGATTCAAACGGAATCGCTCAAACGGGTCAGGTATTGACAGAAGATGTGTTTCGGTTTATAGTATTTCTAATTAGGAACACTAAATAAGGGGAGGAACGCAATGGACTACATAGCGGAACTGATTTCGAAACGGCTGGGCGAGCGGAGGTCGGACAAGGACACCGGTACCTACAAGTTTGCCGTCATTAAGGAAGCAAAAGCGCGGGCGGAAAAGCTTCACCCCGGCGTGCAATTGATCGATATGGGAATCGGAGAGCCCGATACGGCGGCCTTTCCCGAAATAACCGATATCTTGCGGAGCGAAGCCGGCAAAGCGGAAAACAGGTACTATGCGGACAACGGCATTCCGGAATTCTGCGAAGCGGCCGCCGGTTATCTCAAACAGGTCTATGACGTGCAAGATATCGATCCCGCATGCGAAATAATGCACGGGATCGGCTCAAAGCAGATTCTGGCGCTGCTGCCTTCCTGCTTTATCAATCCCGGCGACGTGACGCTGGCAACGGTTCCGGGGTATCCGATCCTGTCCGTATGGACGGAATACCTTGGCGGAGAAGTATACAAGCTGCCGCTTTTGGAAGAGAACCGCTTCTACCCCGACCTGTCCACCGTCCCGGAGCATATTCTGGAAAAGGCCAAGCTGATTTACATCAATTATCCGAATAATCCGACGGGACAAGTCGCTACGGAGGACTTTTACAAAAGGCTGGTGGAATTTGCTTTCCGGCACCGGATCGTTGTCGTTTCGGATGCGGCCTATGGGGCGCTGACCTATGGCGGGGAAAAGCCCCTGAGCTTTTTATCCGTAGACGGGGCAAAGGAGGTGGGCGTGGAGGTCCATTCCCTCTCCAAGGCGTTCAGCATGACCGGCTGGAGGATAGCTTTCCTGGCCGGGAACAGCAAGGTGATCCGGGCATACGGAAAGATAAAGGGCAATACGGATTCGGGGCAGTTCCGGGCGATCCAGAAGGCGGGCATCCATGCCATGCGCCACCCCGAAATAACGGAGCGCAGCAAGGCCAAATATTCCAGGCGCTTTGACCTTCTTGTAAAGGCCTTGCGGGAGACGGGCTTTGACGCGAAAAAACCGAAAGGGTCCTTCTACTGTTACGTGAAGTGCCCCAAGGGCGCCAGGGACGGCAAAGTATTCCGGAATGCGGAGGAGGTTTCCACCTATTTCATCGAGCAGGCCCTGATATCGGTGGTGCCGTGGGATGACGCGGGCGCCTGGCTGAGATTCTCGGTTACTTTTGAAGCAGGGACGGAAAAGGAGGAGGAAGAGATCATAAAGGAAATGAAGACCAGGCTGCAGCGCCTGGAACTGGTTTTTTAGCATCGGATCAAGCGGCCGGCTGCATGCGGAACGTCTAAAAGAGCCTGTAATTGCGGCAATGAGGCGGAAGGCATACGGAAAGAAATGGATTCTATTGCCATTAATAAAATAATTATGGTATACTGAGTAAAATCGCGCTGAATCCAAAGGAGCGGGAGAACCACTATAAGGGGTGAACCCTGGAGACCTTCCAGGCAGGGCCAGCTTTCGGCCCGAACCCGTCAGCTAATCTCGCAAGCGTAGAAAGAGAAGATGATGCAAATGGCTTTAGGGCAACGCCTGTTTCATGACGGCCGCAGAGATTCTCTGCGGCTTTTTGTTTCCGGATCGGGGGAGGAAAACACCTCAAAAGGGTTATTTTATAAATGGCTTTCCGGCGCGTATACTTTTTTCCTGCTGCTGGCGATGGGAATCGGCCTCGGGCTGGTGAGCCTGTACTTCGGCGCCGGAAATTTCAAGCTTCCGATGTTTTTTTCCTATTTCAGCGTACCGTATTTGCTTTTCCTGAATCTTTTTCCGGCGGTATTCCTGATCTTTTTCCTGTATTTCGTGTTCAACCGGGTCTGGGCCGGCTTTCTGGCTGCCTCCGTCGTGCTGCTGCTCCTGACGTGGATTGATTATTTCAAGCTGCTTTTTCGGAACGATCCGCTTATGGCCGCGGATTTGTGCCTGTTTTCCGAATCGGTCACTATGGCGGGCCGGTATAACCTGCGGCTGGACTGGAAAATCATCTGCGTGCTTCTTGCCTGCATAGCGGGCACCCTCTTTGCGTTTTTCCTGGCAAGGGCCAGGATCCGCTCGATCCGGCTCCGGCTGTCGGGCCTGCTTTTGCTTGCGGCCCTGGGCATTTACCTTTTTAGCCGTGTCTATATGAATGTCGGCTTGTATAATTCGATAAAGAACGAGGATCTGATAAACAAATGGTCCGCTACCCAGGTTTATATTTCAAAAGGCTTTCTGTATCCTTTTCTGCACAGCATAAAGGCAATGATGGATGAGACGCCGGAAGGATACAAGGAAAAGGAAGCAGGGGAAAAGCTTTTATCCTATGGCTACTCCGATATCCCCGGGGATAAAAAGGTCAATGTTATTGCGATACAGTTTGAAGCGTTCAACGATTTCTCCAAATTCCCGCAGATCCGGTTTAACACGGACGTATACGGCTTCCTCCATCAGCTTGAGGCCGAATCGTATGCCGGCGAGCTGGTGACCAATATTTTCGCGGGCGGCACGGAAGACACGGAAAGAAGCTTCCTGACCGGGTATACGACCCTTCGGAATTACAGGGGCAATGTCAATTCCTACGTCCGCTATTTCGCGGAGCAGGGCTATACCGTCGAAGGCAGCCACCCATGCTACGGCTGGTTTTACAACCGGCAGAACGTCAATCTGTATCTCGGGTTCCAGCACTATTACTTTTTCGAAAACATGTACGCCAAGCTGGCGAAAGGCTATATCGCCCGGGACAAGGTTCTGCTGCCGCAGATCATAAAGCTGTATGAAGCCAATAAAGCGATGTCGAAGCCTTATTTCAGCTTTAATGTGACCTACCAGAATCACGGACCCTATTCCACCGAGAAGAAAACAGATGTACAATATGTCGTGAACCAGGGTTATCCCGAAGAAGACGTCAATATCATGAACAACTACTTCGACGGCATAAACAGTACGATCCAGGAGTTGAAGCAGTTTGTCGATTACTTCAGGTCGGAAAAGGAGCCGGTGGTCCTGATCCTGTTTGGGGACCACAATCCATGGATGGGAGATAACAAGAGCGTTTACAGGATGCTGGGGATCGATTTCGATCTCGGTACGGAAAACGGTTTTTACAACTACTACGACACCCCATATATCATCTGGGGGAATGACAGCGCCAAAGCAACCCTCGGCAACGAGCTGAAGGGCAAAGGCCCCAGAATAGGCCCCTATTTTCTGATGAACGAGTTTTTCAAGCTGGCGGGCTATAAGGGCAATGAGTTCATGAAAGCATCCGACGATCTGAAATCGGCTATGGACGTGGTACACAGCACAGGGCGCTATAAAGAGGCGGGGGTGCTGACTGAAAAGCCGTCGCCCGAAGGCGAGCAGAAACTGGAAGATTTTTTGAGGATGCAGTATTATTGGAGCAGGAATTTCCGGGAGGAGCCGGAACAGGCCGGACAAGGAATAAAGACGACTAGCACAACAGGTTAAGTTATAATGTTATAATTAAGATAAAAAAGGGAGCACTCCGGATGGATCAACAGACATGGTTCATGGCAGCATCAGGCGTAATTTTTGTCGCAGCGTATATTCTTATCATCATAGACAAGCTGGACAGGACGGTGGTCGCCCTTTCAGGGGCCTCCCTGATGGTGCTGCTCCGGGTCCTCAGCCAGGAGCAGGCGTTCCTGGAGATTGACTATAATACGATTGCCCTTTTGATCAGCATGATGGTCATCGTGATGGTCACAAAGAGGTCCGGCCTGTTTGAATACCTGGCAATCAAGACGGTGAAGATCGCAAAGGGGGAGCCGGTGAAAATCCTTATCCTGCTCTCCATTATTACAGGCTTGCTTTCCGGGCTGCTGGACAATGTGACGACCATTCTGCTTATCCTGCCGCTGACCTTGAGCATCGCGGTGGATCTTCACCTGAATCCCGTTCCCTTTATCCTGTCGGAGGTGTTTGCCTCCAATGTGGGCGGTACCGCCACCCTCATCGGGGACCCGCCCAACATTATGATCGGGAGCGCCGTCGGCTTCAGCTTTCTGGATTTCTTGAAAAATGTCGGAGCGATTGCCTTACCCCTGCTTTTTCTGACGACCTACATCTTTGTTTTGAAATACCGCAAGAAGCTGGTCACAAAGCCGGAGAACAAAGAAAAAGTATTGCAAATGAACGAATATGAGGCGATCAAGGATAAACGGCTTTTGATAAAATGCCTGGCGGTGCTTGGGGCAACCATCCTCGGATTCGTTCTGCACGGGACGCTGCATATGGAATCGTCGACGGTCGCCATCTGCGGCGCAGTCCTCCTTCTGCTGGTTTCGGGCGTAAAAACGGAGAAGATCTTCCGGGAGGTGGAATGGAAAACCATTTTCTTCTTTGCCGGCTTGTTTATCATGGTGGGGGGCATCCAGGAATCGGGCGTTATCGAAATGCTGGCCCGGGGAGTACTGGACCTGACCCAGGGGAACCTGCTCCTGGCGACGATGGCGATCCTCTGGGTATCGGCTATCGCGTCCGCGTTTATAGACAATATTCCCTTTGTCGCGACGATGATTCCGCTGATCAAGGATATGGGTGCGCTTTCTGGCATGAATCTGGGACCCGTATGGTGGGCCCTGTCCCTCGGGGCATGCCTCGGCGGCAACGGCACGATCATCGGGGCCAGCGCCAATGTCATTGCCGTCGGGATGGCGGAGGAGCATGGGCACAAAATTACCTTCGGCAAATATTTTGCAACGGCTTTTCCGGTCATGCTGCTGACCGTCGCGATATCGAGCATATACCTGCTGGTGTTTTATCTGCTTTGACGGATTCCGCAATTATAGTATAATGCTGGTGTGCGATACCATTCTTTGCCTGATGGATTGGAGTGAGGCCGTTGCCGGCAGGACTGAAAAAGCGCTTTGAACATTTTGCCAGCCGATTTCTGAACAGGCTGAACCTGCGGAAAAAGGTTCTGCTGCTCTATCTTTTTGTGGTGGTTATTCCCGTGATCCTTCTGGGAGTCGTCGCCGAGAGGATCATGTTCAATTTCCTCAAATCCGACTATAGCGTTTCCGTCAACGAAGCGGTGGATCAGGTGGTAAAGAATGTGGAGTTCCGCAAGCTCACCTATGAACTGCTTGTGACGCGTACGGCCATGGATGGCGAACTGGCCACCCGCCTGAGTCAGAATTATACGGATATATATTCCCAATGGGAGACCGTTAACTATATCGACCGGTCCTTCGGAACCGTCCGGGATACCCTGCCCGGCGTCCAGTATTTCCGAATCTATCATGATAACGATACGCTGGTGGAAGACGGCGGGTTTCTTTGGAAGCCCGGAGGCAGAAGCCTTACGGATGGGACGGAGGACAGCTGGTATGAAAGCATGCGGCATACGACGGAGCCGATGATCTGGGACGTGTATACGGACCGCGGAAACGGTTCCATCAACCTGACCCTGTCCAGAAAAATCAACTGGCTGGAGAGCGACAGCATGTCGGGGGCGATCATTCTCTCCATCCGCAGCGGACCGGTTTTTGAGAACCTTTTGTCCAGCGCGTTTCACGGACAGGGGGACGTATTCCTGATGAACGACAAGGGGATCATCTTTTCCTCCTCCGACCAGGCGTTTATCGGCAAGAATGCGGAGCAGACTTCTTTGAGCGGCATTGCGGAAGAGGATGCCAATATGAACACAGTCATGGAATTTGAGGGGAGCCGGGATATCATAGTCTCCAGGATGGTGGCCTCCGACTGGCGGGTGGTTGCCGCGATTCCCCTGGAGAAGCTGGAAAACAGGACCCGGCTGCTTTCCTTCTGGATGATCGTCATCACCCTCAGCCTGGTCCTGCTGTCCGCTTTCCTCATCCTGGGCGTGATCAACAATGTGGTCTCCCGGCTGAAAAGCCTTGAAAACAAGATGGGGGCCGTCACCAAGGGGAAATTCAACGTGGCCGTTCCGGAAGGCTACGCGGATGAACTGGGGGACCTGGAGGAACGGTTCAACATCATGGCCGGACGCCTTGGGGACCTGACCGACGAAATCGCGCTGGTGAGGACGCGAGAGCGGGAAGAGGCTCTTAAGGCGCTCCAGGCGCAAATCAATCCCCACTTCCTGTACAATACCCTGGGCATCATCCGATGGAGGGCGCTGGACTGCGAGGATGAAGAACTGCGCAGGCTGGTGGATGCCATGACGGTTTTCTACCGCCTCTCCCTCAATAAGGGAAACAGCATTCTCCGGATCCGGGATGAGATCGACCATGTCAAAGCGTACATCGAAATACAGCAATTCCGGTATATGAACAATGTAAGCGTTCAGTGGGATATTGACCCGTCGGCGCTGGAGCTGTACACGATCAAGCTGACTCTCCAGCCTGTGGTGGAAAACAGCTACATGCATGGAATGGTCGCAAAAAGAGGGCGCGGCACGCTTGATATATCGGTTGCCCGGGAAGGGGAAGAGGTTCTTTTCCGTATACGGGATAACGGAATCGGAATACCGGAAAACGATGTGGAGAGACTGCTGAGCGAGACGAGCAAGAGGGAATCGAACGGGTATGGACTGGTGAATATCGGGCAGCGGCTGAGACTGTATTTTGGGGACCGGGGCAGGCTGTTCCTGGATAGCAAATGGGGAGAGGGCACCACTGTAACCATTGTAATTCCGACGTGTTCGGAGCCGCCGCGGCTGAAGGAGGGAAACGACAATGCTTAAAGTGCTTATTGCAGATGACGAGCCCGGACATCGGCTGGGTTTGATGAAACACGTCCATTGGAAAGGGGTGGGATATGATCCGCCGCTGCTGGCGGAGGATGCCGAGGAGGCCTTGTATCTGACGCAGAATCAGCGGATCGACGTGCTCATCGCCGACGTGTGCATGCCGGGAATGGACGGGATCGAGCTGGTAAAGGAAATGAGGACCCGGTACCCGGAGCTCCTGGTCCTGATCATCAGCGGATATGACGAGTTCGAGTTTGCGCGTTCCGCCGTGGAAGCGGGAGCCCGGGCGTATTTGCTGAAGCCGTTGAAAATCGAAGAGGTGGAGCAGTGGCTGCAGAAATTCCGGGATGAAATCCTTTTGTCCCGGCAGTTGGCCGAAGCGGACCTGAAATTAAAAAAAAAGCTGAACGGCAGCCTTAGGATCGCCCGCGAACGATTTCTGGAGGAACTGCTGGAGGATGCCTGGGAAGGGGGAAGGCTCGCCCAGAAGGCGGAATTGCTCGATCTTCCTTCGGAAGGGTTCCATTTCCGGCTGGCCGTCCTGTCCGTCGATGTCGGCGGCGCCCTTGCGGAAAAAGAGCCGGAGATGGGCTCGACGCTTATTTACAGGATGATGAACATGATGGAAACCGCATTTGCGGATTATTCCACGGTGATTGTCAAGCTGGGGCTGAAACGGGTGGCGGCGCTGCTGCTGAAAAAATCCGAAGAGGCGCGGGAGGACGGCGGGTGGCAGGAAGACGCTGAAGGGCAAGAGGACACCGAAGAGCTCGGCACCCGGTTCGAACTTATAAAAAAGTCCGTCGGGGAGGAACGGGGAGCGTCGGCAACGATTTGCGTCAGCGGGCGGGAGACGGACTGGAAAGAGGTCTACAGGCTGTATAACGAATGCGTTCACTATCTCGGCGCCGGACTGGCCGAGGAGAGAGGACAGGTGATCTGGCTGGAAAACATCCGGCGTTATGAGCCGGAGCCGGACTTCAGCATTCCGCAGATCAGCCTGAAAGTGTCGGAATCGGTCGGCGAGGCGGACCGGGAAAAGGTTATCGGGATGGTATCGGAAGCCTTCCGGCAGTTCCTCCTCGGGAAAAGGGTCACCCTGGATTTTGTACAGGCCTTCAGCCTCGGCGTGCTCAGTGAATTGTCCAGGAAATCCGAGTTGACGGGCTTTCAGATGGCCAGGCCCTATACGGATTGCTGCAGGGCGATTCTGGGCTGTATTTCCGTCGAAGAGGTCCGGGACATGACCCTGGAAATCCTGGCCGCGTACTATAAAGCATTCGAAGAATACCGGACCCAGAGAAAGAGCAGGGTGATCGAACAGGCCGCCCGGTACATCGCCGGACATCTGGAGGAAGATACCACCGTAAAGGAGCTCTCCGAGATTGTCCATATGAATTCCAGCTATCTTAGCGTATTGTTCAAGAAGGAAATGGGGGAGACCATCACGGAGTATGTCAACAGACTGCGGATCGAAAAGGCAAAGGACTTGCTGCTGCAGGGCCTTAAGGTGCTGGACATCGCCCAGCGGGTGGGCTACCAGAATCCCTCCTATTTTGCGAATCAATTCAAAAAAGCGGTGGGGTGCACTCCGGCGGAATATCGCAAATATACCTCTCCGGATTCTTGAGCCGGAAGGAAAAAACAAATCAGAGTGGCAGGATTCCAACAGTTGTTATATTGTTGGAATTTTTTTATTCCTATAAAATAAAGCACGAGGTGAAACAAGTGCAGACACAGCGAATGACAGAAAGACGCATTGCCAGGGGCGGTTTTTTATACAATATCATCCAGTTCCGCTGGCAGTACGGCATGATTTTACCGGGCATGATCTTCCTTCTATTGTTCAACTATATTCCGATTACGGGACTCCAGATCGCGTTCCGGGATTTTCAGCTCGGCGGGACCGTCTGGACCAGTCCGTGGGTTGGCTTTGAAAACTTTTCCTTCCTCAGCGATCCGGAATTCTGGAGGGTTGTCTGGAACACCCTGGCGATTACCCTGCTGAAATTCCTGTTCAATTTCTTTGTTCCGGTTATTCTGGCCCTGATGTTGAATGAGATAGGCCATCTCGGATACAAGAAAATGATTCAAACCATAAGCTATCTCCCCCATTTTGTTTCCTGGATCGTGATCGCTTACCTGATCGACGCCTTCCTTGCGCCGGACGCCCTGGTGAATCAAATCCTTCTGGCGCTGGGCGGACAGCAGGTCTTTTTCATGGGAGAGCCCTCCTGGTTCAGGCCGATTATCGTGATCACCTCCGTCTGGAAGGAGGTAGGCTGGAATTCGATCATCTACCTGGCCGCCATCGCCTCCATCGATTCGGAAATGTATGAAGCGGCCTACATGGAAGGGGCAGGCAAGCTGGCGCAGTTGAAATACATCACCCTGCCGTGCCTGGTTCCCACGATGGTATTATTGCTGATCCTCAATATTCCGAGCCTCTTGAATGCCGGATACGATCAGATTTATCCCCTGATGAACGGGGCGAACATGGTCGTATCGGACGTACTGGACACTTATGTACTCCGGACGGGCCTGCAGCAGGGCTACTACAGCTCGGCCGCCGCGGTGGGGCTGCTCTCCTCCGTGATCGGTTTCGTCCTGATCTTCGCAACGAACAAGCTCGCAAAGACCCTGAACGGCGAAGGTCTCTGGTAACGGAACGGCACTCCGCCGCCGCGGTCGAATGACAGGAAAGGATTTTGAACAATGGCGATTCAAAAAGGAAACGGTGAAAAAGCATTCGGAGCAGTTAATACAATGTTTCTTCTGTTATTGGGAATTACCACGCTATACCCCATATTCTACATGCTTGTGCTTTCGTTCAATGAGGGAATGGATTCGATGAACGGCGGCATCTGGCTGTATCCCCGGAAATTTACCCTCTTCAATTACGAATTTGTTTTAAATAACGAGCTGATGCGGGATGCTTACATCGTTTCCATCGGAAGGACCGTAATCGGCACCGCCATCAGCATTTTGGTCACGGCGCTGGCCGCCTATGGGCTCTCCTTCCGGAACCTGCCGTACAAAAAGATCCTTATGACGTTCATCATCATCCCGATGGTGTTCAACGGCGGCCTGATCCCCTACTATCTGCAGCTCAGGCGGCTCGCTCTGGTAAATACCTTCTGGGTTTACGTGATACCGGGAGCCTTCGTCATCTTCAATATGTTTGTCATGCGCAAGTTTTTCATGGATTTGCCTGAAAGCCTGAAGGAATCGGCATATATAGACGGTGCAAGCCATATGCAGATCTTTTTCCGGATCGTGCTGCCCCTGTCCATGCCCACCCTCGCCGCCCTGAGCCTTTTCACCGCCGTAGGCCACTGGAACGACTGGTTCTCCGGGGCGTTTTTCGTGGACAACATCCGGCTGATTCCCATTCAGACCTATTTGCAGCGGATTTTGTCGGCGGACAGCCTGAATGTCCTTACCGGCGATAACGCGGTCATCCAGGAAGCGGCCGCCAGGCAGACCCAGTTGAGCACCATGACGGTGACCTCCGTGAAAATGGCGGCGGTCATGTGCGGAACGCTCCCTATTTTATGCGTGTACCCATTCCTTCAGAAATACTTCGTCAAGGGAATGCTCGTGGGGGCCATAAAGGGTTGACGCGGCCGGCGGACGACCGGGACGGAATATTTACGGCGCAAAGCCTGAATATATACTCTCCATCAAAAAGGACCCAATCTATATTAAAGGAGTGAATCGAATGGCAGGAAAGATGAAAAGAAGTTTTGTCCTCGTACTGGCGCTCATCTTTGTTGTGGGCAGCATGTCGGCGGTTCTGTCGGGCTGCGGTGCGGCCCAGGAAGAAAAGGGAACCGCCGCCACCCAGCCGGCGGGGACGGCGGCGGAATCGTCCCAGGCAACGGAGGCCCAGCCGACGGCTGCCGCGGAGGAGGTAACGGTAAATCCGCAGTTTACCGTATGGATCGGCACGGACGAAAAGAAAAGCCCTGAAATTACGGAGGTACAGAAGCTGTTCAAGGAAAAACTCGGCTTTGATTTCAAAATTTCATCCAGGCAGGGCGACCTGATGACCGCTCTCAACCTCAAGCTGAACAGCGGTTCGCTGGAGGACATGTCGATCATCTACAAGGATGACGTGGCGGTAAACGCCTTTATCAAGTCCGGGCAGGTCCAGGAAGTATCCCAGTACTTCGGAATGGCGGACAAATATCCCAACCTGGCGAAGATCCCGCAAAAAGTGATCGACTTCTGCAAGACCACGGACGGAAAGTCCTGGTATGTTCCGGGCTGGTATGCGCAGGAACTGGACGATCCGTGGCCCGGCTGGGTGGCGGAATCCTGGTGGCCGAGAGAGGACCTGGTCCAGCAGGTCGGAATGACCCTGGACGACCTTTCCACCATCGAAGGCCTTGAAAAATATATGAAGGCGGTTTCCCAGCTGAAGGACGGCACGGGAAAAGCCATCATCCCCCTGGGCTTTTTCATCAACGAAGGCAATACGCTCAATGATGAAGAAAACATCATCCTGAGCACCTTCGGCGTCGAGACGGCCCGCGGCTACAGCAAAATGCCGGGCATCAAGAAAGACGGCAGCAATTATGTATTTGCGTACGACGACCCCAATTTCAAAACGGCATATGCCTGGATCAACAAAATGTACCGGGACGGTCTGATCGACGTGGAAGTGCCGACCCAGAAGGTGGAACGGTACAAGGAAAAGGTCAATGCCGGACGGTACGGAATGATCGCCGGCACCATCTGGAAAGCGGAGCTGAACAACTCCTGGGCCAAGCTGAACGACGCGTCCAGCCCCGTATGGTACTTCAAGCCCATTCAGAATCCGGCTGTTTCCGGCGTCGGCGCACCCGGCTCCTTCCAGTATGTAAATCCCTATCCGGCAAGCGCCATCTTTATCAGCAAGGATTCGAAGGTGACGGATTCCGTCCTGAAGTTCCTCGACTGGTGTCAGGAGGCCACTCCCGCCCGCCAGCAGGAAGTGAACGAAGGCCCCGTAGGAGTCAACTGGAATTGGACGGGGGCGCCGCTCGGAGAGTGGGATTTCACCAAGGAATACGGCACGGAGAGAAATTCCGGCGATCAGGCCCGCGTGGACAAACTCACTCCCCAGCTATGGGCAATCAGCACATACAGCAAGCAGTGGTATCCCTGGTGGACGAATAAAATCGGCGACGACCAGCCGGTGGGAATGGGCTTTGCCACAAAGTATACTTCTGAAATTTCCAATACCCACAATATCGTCCGGACCATGCATTCCTATGATGCCGTAGCGGCGCCGACGGGCGGCGTTATTGAAAAATACCTGCCGACGCTTAACGCGATTTATATCGAATACCGTGCGCGGTTGATCATGGCAAAGAGCGACGCCGAGTTCGAAAGCACCTGGAACAAGTTCCGGGATCAGTTGGAAAAGCGTGCTCACTGGACCGATATGATGGGCGAATGGAATACCGAGTATGAGAAATATCTGAAGAGCAACGCAGAATATTGATTTTATAGCGGCTTCTTTTACAGCAGTTTCTCCTATAAGACAGGTTACCGATAGAAGTGTGGACAATCCCGTACTGTGCCGGAATGCAGTATGGGATTGTCCATGTACCGATATAGTTATAGAAGACATGGTATTTAAGTGTAAGAGCGGCATATGAAAAACGCCTTCAGGCGACGGAAAGTATGGGGGACAATCGAATGGAAAATCAGGAGACGCGCTGTATTTCACTGGCCGGGGAATGGGAATTTGCTTTGGACCCGGAAAAGATCGGGATGGAAAAACAGTATTTCAATCGCAGTCTGGGGGATACGATCCTGCTTCCGGGCACAACGGACGAGAACGGAAAGGGGGATTTATGCTCCGAGCGGGAAACCGAACGGCTGACAAGAGTATATTCCTTTTCCGGGTTTGCCTGGTACCAGAGGAAGGTCGTTATCCGGGAGGACTGGAGAGGCAAGCAGGTTTCCCTGTTCCTGGAGAGGACCCGGATCAGTCATGTTTGGGTCGACGCGATCTATTTCGGCAGGCAGGACAGCATCTGCGCCCCTCATCTGTATGAGCTGGGCACCAGCCTGACACCCGGAGTCCACACCTTGACGGTCCTGGTGGATCATTCCGGCCTTCCGATCTCCGGAGGCCATCAGACTTCTCCCGATACGCAGACGAACTGGAACGGCATATTGGGAAGGATGGAACTGGAGGCCCGCGAGCCTGTGAGGCTTGAGGATGTCCAGGCATACCCGGATGTCAATAAGATGTCCATTCTGCTTAAACTCTGCATAAAAAACGGATGCGGAGAAGAGCTTCCCGGACGTCTGACCCTTTCCGCCTCTGCCGTCTGCGGGAATGAAGAGGTTTCGACACAGGCGGCAAGCTATTCCGTCAAGCTTGATGAAAGCGGGATGACAGGGCTTTCGGTTGAATACCTCTTAGGCCCCGGATTCCCGTTATGGGACGAGATTTCGCCGACCGCATGCAAATTGTCGGTTTTGCTGGAGGTAAATAATGGGACGTATGCATACGAGGACAAGAAAGAAATCCCTTTTGGAATGAGGGAATTCGCTGTATGCGGAACGCAGTTTTCCATTAATGGGCGGACGGTCTTCCTGAGGGGGAAGCACGACGCCTGCGTGTTTCCGCTGACCGGGTATGCGCCCATGGATGCGGAAAGCTGGACCGGGGTTTTCAAAATCGCCAAAGCCTATGGGATCAACCATTACCGGTTCCACACCTGCTGCCCGCCGGAGGCGTGCTTTATTGCAGCGGACCGGGAGGGTATCTGTCTTGAAGTAGAGCTGCCTTACTGGGAGCCTTACAGGGACCCGGACGATGCGGATTACGACGCGGAAAAGGCCGCGTACATTGGAAAGGAAGCGCGCCGTATCCTCAGGACCTATGGGAATCACCCGTCTTTTGTCCTCTTTTCCCTTGGAAATGAGCTGGGCGGCAGCAGAAAGGCAATGTCGGCGCTGATCGGAGAGCTGAAACGGGAGGACGGACGACATTTGTATGCAGAAGGCTCCAACAGCTTTTTCTGGGACCCTTCCCTGTCGGAGGCGGCGGATTTCTGGGTGACCATGCGGACGGCGCAGGGAGATGCCATGGTGCGCGGTTCGTTTTCTCATGCGGATAAACCACTGGGACATATACAGGCTGGCCCGCCCTCTACGGTAAAGGAATACAGCGGCAGCATTGCCGGGGTACCCGTACCCGTGGTCGGACATGAAATCGGCCAGTACCAGTCCTTTCCCAATTTCGAGGAAATCGAAAAGTACACCGGCGTCTTAAAGCCGTACCATTTTGAGATCTTCCGCGAGCGCCTGCGCAGCGCAGGGATGCTGGACCAGGCGGATGATTTCTTCAAGGCTTCGGGCAAGCTGGCCGTGTTATGTTATAAAGAGGAGATAGAGGCCGCACTAAGGACACCCGGCTTTGGCGGGATACAACTGCTGGATCTGCAGGACTTTCCGGGGCAGGGCACCGCCCTGGTGGGAATCCTGGATGCCTTTATGGATTCCAAAGGTTTTATCACCCCGGAGGAATGGAGGGGATTCTGTTCCGATACCGTTTTGCTTGCCTGTTTCGATAGGTATACCTACTATGCGGAGGAGGAGTTTACGGCGGAAATCAAAATGGCGCATTACGGTGCCGGGGATCTGGAACAGGTAATGGTGGAATGGCTTCTTTCCGGTAAAAACATGGTATACGGGCAAGGTGTATTATCGCTTGGAAAGGTTGAGCAGGGAGGAGTGGCATCGGCAGGAAGCGTCCGGATCGGATTGGCCGGCGCATGTGCCCCGGAAAAGCTGACTTTCGAACTGAAACTAAGAGGAACGGATATCAAAAACCGCTATTCCATCTGGGTCTATCCAGCCAATGTGGAGCAAACCGTCCCGGAGAGTCTCCATATTTGCCGGCGGATGGGAGAGGCGGAAAAATATCTCGACATGGGGGGAAAGGTCCTGCTGGTGCCGGATTGGATGGATGCGGGATTTGTTTCAAAGGGCATCGGCTCAAGAAGCGTGGAAGGCTTTTTTGCCCCGGATTTCTGGTGTTATCCCATGTTCCGGTCCATCTGCGAAAATGCCGGCAAGGAGACGGCACCCGGTACCCTCGGCTTGTTGTGCGACTGCGGTCATAAAGCCTTAAGCGAATTCCCCAGCGATTTTCACAGCGACTGGCAATGGTGGCATATTGTCATGAACTCCCGGTCCTTCATTCTCGACGGCGCGCCGGCGGCGCTGCGGCCGATTGTCCAGGTGATTGACAATTTTGAAAGGAATCACAGGCTGGGATTGCTATTTGAGGCCAGATGCGGCGCCGGCAAGCTGCTCGTATGCGGAAGCGACCTGCTGGCCCATCCGGATAAGCCTGAAATGAAGCAACTTTTGTATAGCCTGCTCCGGTACATGGACACTGATGACTTCGATCCGCAGCAGGCACTGGAGCTTCCAAGTTGAAGCCATTCGTTACGGGTTGGTATTTGGGGTAGTCGTACTATCCGTTGCAGTGCCGCTGGTTGCAGTACCATCGGTTGAAGTGCCATTGGTTGCAGTACCGGTGGAGGTGCTGTCAGCCGGACTATTTACTCCTTCTGTGGCTCCATTATCTGTCCCGGTATTTCCCACCGGAGCATTTTCAGCGGGAGGGTTTTCGGCCGGGGGATTTTCTATCGGGGGATTTTCCGCCGGAGGATTCAGGGTCGGAGTGGTTCCGGCCGGAGCAGCCGGAGCGGCGTCCGTCTTTGTGTCCGGCGTCTTTCCGGACGCCAGGGCATTGTATTTTTCGGTGACGATCCGGATCACATCGTTCCAGCTTACGCCCCAACTTGCCAGGTATGCGATCGGATCGACGTGGTTTGTATCGCCCAGATACTTCGAAACATCGGCGTGCGCCCAGAGCGTCCCGGAACCGTCCGCTTTTGCGGGGGTTACTCCAAGCTGGCGGCCGTAGAGATATTCGGCAGCTCTCTGGGTGATCATGCTGAAAGACGCGTCGAAGTCGCTCCGGGTGTCCGCATGGCACAGCTCGAGATGGATGAACCGGTCGTTGGCCTTTTCTCCGGCCCCCCAGGCTTTGTATTCCGGATTGGACACCTGAATGATTTCCCTTGGGTCGATGAACTCGTGCACAAAGGCTTTGCGCCAATGGACCTTTTCGTGATCGGCCTCTGTCTGCGCCGTATCTGTCATATTCGCCGTAAAGTGGAGGACAACGCCTTCATATTTGCCGACTCCTTGCAGGAACGGGGTTTGCGGTATACCCGGGATCCATTGCTTTCCGACCTTATAGAGCGGCACAACGGAAACCTTTGCGTCCGCACCGGGCCCGGCCGCTTCGCTTGCGTCCTCCCGGTCCACATCTCCCCTGGAGGAGTCTTCCTTGCCCAGCAGCCTGCTTATGACGGAAAGCGTGCCGGAGCTCGCAATGCCATTGGGATCCAGGCCGTAATATTTCTGAAATTGGGTCAGCGCGCCCTCCGTTATGGAGCCGAATTGACCTGTTGGGGAAACCTTCATATATCCCAGGCGGACAAGATCCTTCTGGAGCTGCAATACTTCCTTGCCCGAAGAGCCTGCTTTCAAGCCGGCGGGCTTTTTCGCCGCCGTACTTTTCACCGGGGTGGTTTTTGCCGGCGTCTTTTTTGCCGCGGCCGGTTTCAGCAAGGCGTCCAGTTTATTATAGGTCAGGGTGGAAACGACACCGGTAGTCGGTATTTTGTATTTTTTCTGGAACTTCTTTACGGCCGATACGGTGGCGTCGCCGTAATACCCGGTTGGAGCGGCGGAAAAGAAGCCTAATTTCTTCAGGTTGGTCTGAAGGGTTTTTACTGCGTTGCTGCGCATCCCCTCCTTCAAAATGGGCTTGCTTGTCGCGGCGAAAACGCCGGACGATGCAATGGAAAAAATGGAAAAAAGGATCAGGGTAACAGATACGAGTCGGATCAGTCGTTTTTTCATGAATGTGCCTCCGGGTAGTAGTACGTTTCATGCTGTATTTCCTGGTTCTATATTCATTTTAGCAATAGTTTGCCGGAGAAGAAATCTGTAATTTCACCCAGGGGAAGGTGGGTTTTGTTCAGGTTTTCCTGGAAACCCGCCATTTGCCGGGGATCGCCCTGCCTGCCGGAAGGGGTCGAAGGGCCAGGGGGAAGGGGTGATAACAGCAATTTTGTACATGTTTCTAGCAAGATGCTTTATTTCATTCCCCGAAGCAGTTGCCGTATAATTGAGAGAGGATCGATTTTCACGGATGAAAACCAAAGGACCGCAAAAAAATGCCCAAAGATGGACGGATGACATTATTCCGGCTTGCATGGCCCCTTTTCATAGAAACCTTTCTCCGGATGCTGATCGGAAACGTAAATGTTTTCATGCTCAGCCGGTATTCCGATGCAGCGGTGGGTGCGGTGGGAATCGCCAACCAGATCATCGCAATGCTGATGAACGTATTCAACGTGGTCGGACTGGGCACGGCGATTATTGTCAACCAGTCCCTGGGGGCCGGGGAAAAGGAGCAGGCCGCCCGCGTGTCCAAAGCCGCTATTGCGGCCAACTTCGTCTTCGGCATTCTTATGAGCGTATTGCTGAGTGCGCTGTCCGGAAATATTTTGCGGCTTATGGGCACTCCGGAGGATTTGATGAAGGAGGCCCGCCAATATATCGCCATCGTTGGCGGAGCGGTCTTCTGCCAGGCGCTGATTTCCACCATGTCGGCCATCCTCCGATGCTATGGCTTTACAAAGTACCCCATGTTTGTCGCCTTCGGCATGAACATCCTGAATGTCCTGGGAAACGCCCTGGTCGTATTCCGGCCCTTTGGAATGCCCGCCTTCGGAGTGGCCGGCATAGCGATAACGGTAGTAATTTGCAACCTGGCCGGCGTTCTGGCGGTTTCCTTCGTTCTGGTGAAAAAAGTCGGGCTCGGCTTCGGTAGAACGGGGAAATTCCAGCTCCGGGGCAAAATACTTGCGGATATTGTAAAAATCGGCGCTCCGGCGGCCGGTGAATATATTTCCTATTCCATCACGCAGGTCATCCTTACCGGGATGACGACCAGCCTTGGTTCAACGGCGGTAATGACCAGGGTCTACATCCAGACCGTCACTGTCTTCATCAGCGTTCTGAGTCTTTCCCTGGGACTGGCTACCCAGATCCGGATCGGCCATATGATCGGCGCGGGGGAGGCGGAGCAGGCCCGAAAATTATGCCTGAAAAGCCTGCGGATTGCGGTTGTGATCAACGCGGCCCTGACCCTGGCCCTCATTCTTGCGAGAAAGCCGGTATTGATGCTTTTTACCAAAGATCCCGCCATCCTTCGGGTCGGTTCCACAATATTGATTCTGGACTTGCTGTGGGAAACCGGGAGGCCCTTGAATCACATCGTGGTCAATTCCCTCCGGGGAACGGGGGACGTCCGGTATCCCACGGGAATAGCCATTCTATCCATGTGGGGGATCGGTGTTCCGCTCAGCTGGTTTATGGGGCTTCACCTGCATTTCGGCCTGGTGGGGATATGGCTGGCCTCCGCCGCGGACGAGTGGTTCAGGGGACTGATCGTGCTGAGGCGCTGGTATTCGCAAAAATGGAGACAGATGGCCGTGGTCAGGGCCGCCTCCCGGCAGGAGGAGCCATCCGCATGAAATGGCCGGCAGCTTTATTTCCGGAATTTCCCTTCCAGTTCCAGTACGCCGCCGCTGGCCCGGACCAGATCATAGCTCGTTCCCGAGACCTCCGCCAGGGACTGCAGATATTCGTCCAGCAGTTGCTCCGCGAAAGGTTCCGCTTTATCTGCCCCCGCCAGGGACTCCGGAACGGGAAAGCCCATTAAGTTTAGCCTGTTGATATGGAGGAATTGGGTTTTGTTGTCCCGGACGGTAAAATCAAAGTTGCAGCTGAAATGGATTTGATCCGGCAGCACTCCCAGCATCGGCATTGCTTTTGCCGCTTCCTCCCGGGTATACCTGCCCTTGAGCACCGTGTCGAAGAGGTAATCTGTGTCGGCTGTGCCCGACGTGTCCAACGTATCATTGGGATTAATCCGTACCTGAATATTTTTCAGAGCCTTCCCGCGCATGCTGCTTTTGTCGAGCAGCGACGTAACCTCCTCGCTGCTCAGTTCCACCCGGACAGCCTGCGGCGCGACCGCCCCCTTCTGCTCCGCTGCGGCTCCGGCCTCAGGGCTTGCCGGCGCCTTTCCGGATATGCCGAGCTTCTGAACGGCGCTCTCATAAGAGGCCTCCGAGCTTTTTACGCCGAAATCATAAGGCCTCGACAGGCCGGGCAAAAGAAACCAGGCTGCAAGCCCGACTGCCGCAAGCGCTCCGATGATTGTCAGAAAGGTCCTCCAACCTGATTTTTTTCTATTTCTTTTCATGCTTCCCCTGTTCTCCGCGCTGCATGCTTCATCCTACGAAACCATCATATCAAAGAAATCCGCCGCGCGTCAAATGATCATACGCAGGAGCGCCGGCCGGCCGTACCTTTTTATGGGCATGTAAAAATTGCAACGCTTGTAAACTTATATCAGTATTGCTATTATGAATTATGTACGGATTTGCCGTACGGAGGCATGCAAATATTCGAAGGATTTATAAAGGGGGGGCTTTCCTATGTTTGGCTTTCGGTTTATCAAGTTTCAGCCCAGCGATTACGTATTAAGGTACCGGAACGGAGCTATTGTCAAAGAGGGAGCAGGGCTGTCGTTTTATTATTTTGCCCCGTCGACCTCGATTGTGGCAATTCCGGTGGGCAGTGTGGATTCGCCGTTCATATTCGAGGAGGTTACCTCTGATTTCCAGACTGTGACGGTCCAGGGACAAATCACATTCCGGGTGGTGGATCAGAAAAAGCTGGCTGGTCTTTTGAACTATACCCTTGATATGAAGGGGAAGGGCTATGCGTCGGATGATCCGCAGAAGCTGCCCCAGCGGGTGATCAATATCGTCCGGGTTCTGACCAAAAAAACACTGGAAGGGCTGCTGCTGAAAGATGCCATCAAATCGAGCGAGGTTCTGGCGCAGAGGATATTGAACGAGATCCGGCAAAACGAAGAGATCAGCCTGCTGGGCATTGAAATCCTGGGCCTGTCCATTCTGGCGATTTTACCGAACAAGGAAACGGCAAGGGCCCTGGAAGCCCAGGCAAGGGAGCAAATCTTGAAAAAGGCGGACGAGGCCATCTATGAAAGGCGGAACGCATCGATCGAGCAGGAGCGCCGCGTTAAGGAAAATGAATTCAATACGGAAATAGCAATTGAGAATAAAAAGAAGCAGGTGCGCGAAACGCAGTTGGAGGCTGAAAGAGCGGTACAGCAGAAGCAGAACCAGTTGAAGGAAGAACAGCTTAATTTCGAAACCGGTATGGAGGAAAAAAGAAAAGACCTCATAGAACTGACCGTGCAAAATTCCAAGGCGGAAGCGGACGCAAAAGCATACGAGCTTTCGGCCGTCATGAAGTCGCTGGAAGGAATTAATCCCAGTGTCATTCAATCGCTTGCCAATATCGGAATGCAGCCGGGTAAACTGATTGCGATGGCCTTCCAGGAGCTTGCGGGAAATGCCGGAAAGATCGGCCAGTTGAACATTTCACCGGATTTGCTGCAGGAAGTGATCAACGCGAAAAAGTAACGCCGGTAAGGCGCCGGGCCGGGCAGGGCCGGGCAGATGAATAACGGGATGGTTCAGGGAGCTTGTCGCGAATGGAACGATTAACGGAGAACAAGATCATACTTGTAAAACGGAAAACACGCCTCGAAGAGTTGATTTCCAGGTATAATACCATAGCTCAGGCCCAGTTTTATATTGAGCATCTGGGCAGTGATTTTTCCGATTATTTGCAGGAGAACGAGCAATATAAGAAGGCGGTTTCCGATGCGCAGGGCGAATTGGAGCAGCTTGGCAGGGTTCAGGTGGTTGACAGGGAATATGTGCCCAACTTCCTGTTTGGAAAGAGCGATGTCGTGGTGGCTGTGGGGCAGGACGGGCTGGTCGCAAATACCTTGAAATATCTGACGGATCAACTGCTGATCGGTGTCAATCCCGATCCCGCGCGATGGGATGGCGTATTGCTGCCGTTTAAAGTCTCTGATTTGAGACTGGTGATGCAGGACGTATTTAAGATGAAAAGGCCCGTAAAGGAAGTTACCATGGCGAAAGCGGAAATGAACGACGGGCAGACGCTGTATGCGGTAAACGACTTGTTTGTCGGTCAAAAAACCCATGTATCCTCAAGATATCGGATACGGCTCGGGAAAAGCCAGGAGGCCCATTCCTCCAGCGGAATCATCATTTCGACCGGGTTGGGGTCCACCGGATGGATGAAGAGCGTCATGGCCGGGGCGGAAGGGATCATGACCGGCATAACGGCGGAAGCCGGCATTCCGGGTCATCCCGGAGCGGTCGATCCGGTCCGTTCGGGCGGAAAGCCGCCGAAGACGCGGCAAAAGCCGATGGGCTGGAATGCCGAGTATCTGTATTTCTCCGTCCGGGAACCGTTTCCAAGCAAAACGACCAAAACGGATCTGGTATTCGGAAAGATCACCAGGAGCAATCCCCTGGCGATCCTGTCGCAAATGCCCGAAAACGGAGTGATTTTCAGCGATGGAATAGAGACCGACTGTCTGCAGTTCAATTCCGGACTGGAAGCCAGGATTACCCTTGCGGAAAAGAAGGGCCATCTGGTGGTTTAGGAACGGCCGGGCAGATAAGCGCATAGGGCGCAAAAGGCGGAATAGGCGAAGTATCGTGCGGGTCGACGGTGACTTCGAAGCGATCTGCGAAGGCGCTTGCTGTAAGAAACGGCAGGGGCTGCTTGTTGAGCATCCTGTTTCATGCTTCGAAGCCAAGCTGCCTGGTACGAGTGTTATGAAGAGCGA
>JAEYOP010000062.1 GCA_023411575.1 Bacillota bacterium
ATTAACTTATTAATTTGCCTTCCCTCTGTATCTGCATTAGCTTTAGTAAAAATTAATTTCACATCGGGGAATTCATCTAGTGCCATCAATAATTCTTTAAACTGCCTTCCTGCACTTTGCTTTTCTAATGTAACTGGATGAAAAGTTACTATTGCCAATTTAGGTTCTATAGGAAACTCTATAGATTCCTCAAGGCTTTCTTTTGTCAATAAAGGTATATTCTTTATATTCTCTACCCCTAATGCTCCAACATTATATACCCGTTCAGGATTTTCTCCTAATTGTATCACACGTTTTCTATATACTTCTGTACTAGTAAAATGTAAATAGCTCATCTTAGTAATAGAATGCCTGAAAGCTTCATCAAATGCACCTTCAGTGAGTTCTCCCCCATGCAAATGTGCTATATGAATATTGGCTATAGTTGCCGCAGTCGCTGCTACAAAGGTTTCATATCGGTCACCTAAAAGTATCACTAATTCTGGTTTGGTTCTATCGTACACTTCTGCAAAACTAATCAACCCTAATCCCATTGATTTAGTCACTCCGATACTTGTATCAGAGCTTAAGAGCATCTCAATCTTTTCTGCTATAGGATAACCATCTGCTTCTATTTGCTTATAAGTATGTCCAAATTCCGGTGAAAGGTGCATGCCTGTTACTATTAGGCATAATTCTAGGGTAGTATCCTTGTGTATTTTATCAATCAAAGGTTGTAGCAAGCCATATTCTGACCTTGTACCAGTTACTACTGCAATTTTATTCATCTTCAATCAGCTCATCCTTTTCATAATTTCTTAGGGCTTTCCTTCCTATCACTTCATCCCATTTCATAGGGCTTATTCCATTACCGGGTCTTTTTACATTTAAATTCTCCTCCGTTAATCTTTCTCCTAGATTAATAGGTCTTGCAGCTACAATACTTTTTCTAGCCACTGCTATATTCTTTGTTTCTGAAGAGGACGGAACTTTCTCCCCATTTCCTAATGCCATTTCAATATTTCTAATGGCTACTACCATATCCTTTAATTCTTGTGGTTCTATACTTGCTTTGTGATCTGGTCCTTCCATTGTTTTATCTAAAGTAATATGCTTTTCTATTACTTTAGCTCCTAATGCTACTGCAGCAATAGGTACTTCTATTCCTAGCGTATGGTCTGAATATCCCACTTGTAATTGGAATTTGTTCCTTAGAGTAAGCATTGCATTTAAATTAACATCCTTCATAGGTGTAGGATATTCAGTATTACAATGTAGAAGTGTGATGTCTTTACTACCTTGGTTATAGAGTACTTCAATACATTGATTTATTTCGTCAATTGTACTCATACCAGTAGAAAGAATAATTTTTTTCCGAAGGCGTCCTATTTCTCGTAAATAAGGTAAATTTGTTATTTCCCCTGATGGAATCTTATAAATCTCCATGCCTACTTCTTCAAGAAATCTTATGCTCGGCAAATCAAATGGCGTAGATAAAAATAATATTTTCTTTTGAACACAATAACTTATTAATTCCTTATAATCCTCTTCCCTTAACTCTAACCTTTTTAGCATCTCTAACTGCGTTTCATCCTTGTTAGTCACTTGCTTTTGATATGGTGCTTTTTGAGCATGATTAGAGACCAATTCTTCGCTTTTAAAGGTTTGAAACTTGATAGCATCTACCTTAGCCTCACTAGCAACATCTACTAGCCTCTTTGCTAGTGCTAAATCTCCATTATGATTAACACCTGCTTCTGCTATAATGAAAACTTTCTCCATAACCCTCTCCTTATTTTTTATCAATAAACAATCCTTCCTCTTGAGTCTGAGAATAGGGATTCGTATAGTAATCGTCTCTTTGTTTAAACTGACGCATTTTACGTAATTCTTCTTTAGTATTCTCAAGTTCTAAATTAAATTGTTTCCTATTCTTCTCATCTAACTCTTGTATGCTTGCTAGAATAGCCTTTTCTTCATCACTCAACTCCTTATGTTCCCGCTTATTAAGTTCATCTATTTCATCCATTACCCTTTGCTTCTCTTCAAGTAGATTAATAACTTCGTCTATTTCTGATTGCATAATACTCTGCTCTTGCCTCTTTGTCAGTTCTAATAACTTCTCTAACAATTCTCGCCTCATTATTTTCCCTTTCTTATTCATATAATCTATTCTTTTTTACATGTTCTTTAATTATATTATAAAAATGTTCATATATACCTTCATCTTCTATAATAGCTCCCTTTTTATCTTTTATAGTCATAACATAATTAATATTAAAGGGAATTCTACCATCTTGTAATACTCTTTCTTTTGTAATAAAACTTACATCATAATCTTTGGTTCTAATAAATGCTTCATAGGGGTTTCCAGGATAAATCTCCTCAGCATATGAATATCCTCTCTCTGCTCCACCACAGAATCTTGGAAGACTTCCATCCCTTTCCTTACTCAAAGGATCCTTTATTTGTGCAGCATCAAGTAATATAGGTAAATAATCTGTAATTTCAGTATATTCTTCGCATATTCCTTTTTTATAACCTTTAAATAACATGGGTACTCTTGTTCGTTCCTCTTGCAATAAGCAATCTTCTTCTTTAACTAAATATGCTTGTCCATGATCTGACATAAGTGAAACAATAACATTATCTTCCTCAAAATGAGTTTCTATATAATGAAAAAGTATTCCTAGGTATAAATCTAATTCTTTTATTGATTCTCTATATCTAGCGATTCTTGTTTCCGAATAAGATTCATAAACAGATTTTTTCTTTTCTTCTTTAAGGTATTTTCTAAATTCCAAGCCCATTTGGGTTTGTTGCAATATACTCCTATGTTCCTCCGAACCAGCATCATGTATATCCATAAAACCTAGCCACAAATACTGATTGGTATCCTTAAAAGTTTCTATATGTTTAATAGCTTCTATTACCACATCTTTCCCATCCATATTAATATGACTTGGCTGGTAAATAGTGCGATCTATTCCTCTAATATATCCATAGG
>JAEYOP010000022.1 GCA_023411575.1 Bacillota bacterium
GTCCGGTACATTCCGGACGGCGACACTGCTTTTTATATACCGGATTATTCCGCGTATATTGCACTGATCTCCGCCGCGGAGAGGGCCTGGCTGTAAATCCTGAAATCATCGACCGAGCCGTTCAAATAAGGATCGGACGAAAATTGGGATTTGCCTATATAGTTCTGGGTTGTGGCGCCCAGGCCGGACGGATTCAAGGTCGCCCCGGTATTGGTCGCGGCGGCGGCGCCGTCAATATAGAGCGTTGCCGTATTACCCGACTGTGTTATGGCGACGTGGTGCCATGCTCCGGTGGTGAACGCCGCCGTTCCGTTGACCTTTATTTCGGCGCTGTAGCCGCTGGCGGTAATGGCGTACCTCGGGTAGGAACCGGCGTTGACGGTCAGGAACATGTATTTTGTCGTTCCGGTACCAAAATCGAATACCCTGGACCAGGTGTCCGTATCGCCGGCCTTGACCCAGGTGGTTATGGAGAAGTCGTTCAGGCCGCTTACAATGCCGGAAGAATTCATTGAAAGGCAGCGGGTAGCCCCAGTCGCCGATGGTTCCGCACCGCACCTCCTTTCCAAAGCCGGTATTTATTTGTCCCAGGCCGGGAAATGCTTCTTTGTGGCATGAAGGCAGCAAAGCTGTGATCAAAAAGAAAGTCGTATGGAGCAAGTTAAACGATTAATCCCATACTTACATAATAATACAGGAGGACAAAAATAGCAATACGAAATTCATAATTTAGTGGAACTTAATGGACGAGCGTCCGCAAAAAGGCATGGGCTTTACAGCGAGCCCTCCGGATTCAGCTTGCCGGTCTGCTTCCGGAAAGCGGAGGGAGAGCAGCCGTTGACGCTGCGGAACACCTTGTCGAAATAGTTGGTATTGCAGAAGCCGAGCTCATTGGCGATATCCGATATGGAATCGTTGGTGTACAGGAGAAATTCTTCCGCCCTGCTGATTTTATATTTGTTTAAAAATTCAATGAAGGTCTGGTTGGTGATTTTTTTGAACATTTTGCAGAAATAGAACGGACTCAGCTGGACATAGTCGGCGGCCTCCGCAACGGTCATTTTCCTGGGGCAGACCAGGTATATATAGGACAGGAGATTCCGGATGCTTCCGGCTTCGCGGACTGTATCCTCCGTGCCGGTCTCTGCGGAATCCATGGGGAAGTAGCTTCGGATGTAATCGACGATCAGCGAGTACAGGCCGACCTTGATTTTGAGCTCGAAACCGAGCCGGCTGTCTTTAAACTCCCGGATGATGTTCTTTACATTGGTTTTCAGTTTCCGGTAATACGGGCTCATCCGGTCCGGCTTGACATGAAACATTCTTTTCCCTTCAAAATAGGGATGAATGAATTTTTTATAGTAGGAATCGTTCACTTCATTGGCAAATACCGACGGATCTATTACAACAGCATAATACCGGACAAGGGAGCCGCTTTGGGAGTATCCGGAATGGAGCTGACCGCAGTTTACGAACAGGATGTCGCCGGAACTGACCTCATAGGAGGCGGAACCGATATTGATGGTAGCCTGTCCTTCAACAAAAAAAAGCAACTCCAGATAATCATGCCAATGCAGCTTCAGAATGGAATGCTGAAGGTGGACCACTTCAATCGCCTTGAACTTGAAGCCGCAGCCCGTGAACAGGTTGGTTTCCTTAAATTTGCGGGGGTTCTTTTCCAATACTTCCATAAGACGTATTTCCTCCGTAAAGAAAAAGTTCTACTACAATATTCTATCACAATCAAGCACAAGATAATATAACAAATTGGCAATATATTATATAGAAGGTTTACTTATATTAAATTATAATCAAACTAGAATAAAAAAAATCTCCCGACAGCGTGAATTTCAGAGCTGATCCAATTCATAAAATAAACGTTTACCAACGGATATTAGATAATTTCAAGGATACTTCATTTTTAGGGCAAGTAATTCACAAGGATGAAATTAATTGTAAAAAGATTAATTTACTATAAAGCGGAAGGGAGGGTGTTCCGTCCAGTCGCGAATCTTACCAATCGGTCAATTATAAAAAATTAGGAGGGTCAGAAATGAAAAGAGTACTGGTTATTTTGCTTGTTGTTGCTTTCACCTTTACCATCGGATTAACCGGCTGCGGAACCAAAACCGCCGTACCGGAGGAAACGGCTGCGCCGGCGGAGCAGAATCAGGTTGCGGAGACGGCGGCGGCGGAAAACGCCCCGGAAGCTGTCGAACTTAGCGGCGATATCAGCTACATGACCTGGGGCGAACCATCCGAAAAGCAAATTTACGACACGGTTTTGAACGACTTTATGGCAAAAAACCCGAAAGTAAAAGTAAACTACATTTATACTCCGGATGACTACAATACCAAACTTCAGACTATGATCGCCGGAAATACGGCTCCCGACGTGTTCTGGCTCCTTCAGGCGGACGTCGTGCCCTTCGCTTCTTCGGACGCCTGTGCGGAACTGGACCCGTGGATCGAAAAATATCCGGAGCTGACGGCCGATATGGTTGAGGGCCTGATAAAATACGGACAGTTCAACGGCAAGACCTATTCGATCCCCAAGGACTGGGAACCGATCGTGATGTACCTGAATGAAGATCTCTTCACGGCCGCAGGCGTTCCGCTGCCGACTTCGGACTGGACCATGCAGGACTATATCGACATCGCCAAAAAGCTGACGATTACGAAGAACAACCAGGTAGTGCAGTTCGGCGCGGAAGTGGACAACTACTGGGCTTTCTGGATGGTGTTCGGCGGCAATTACGGCGGTAAGTGGTTCAAGGACGGAAAATCCAACTTCAGCGATGAAAACGTCGTAAAAGGTCTGAAGGTTATGAGACAGATCATAGACGACAAATCCGCTCCCTCTCCCGCGACGGTCAACTCCATGGGCGGCGCGTCGGACCAGTTATTCCTCACGGGAAAGATCGCCATGTATCCTTCCGGCAGATGGGCGGTACCCGCGTTCCGGACGGATGTGCCTTTCAAATGGTCCGCTGTGGAAATGCCCAAGGGAACCACACGCATCAACCCTGTTATTTCCGGCACACTGGCGGTCAGCAAGAACTGCAAGAACATGGAGGCGGCTGTCGGCCTGATCCGGTACATCCTCAGCAAGGACGGACAGTATGTCACGATGGCAAACGGTCTTGCAATGCCGGTATACAAAAGCTATATGGATGATCCCAAGATGGCGAGCGAACCCCCGTCCATTGCACCGTTCAAGGCAACCGCTTCCTATATCGAGTCCGATGTGCAGTATAACGCGGCTGCAACCGGTCAATGGAGCAAGTACAAATCCATTATAACGGCAGAACTGGATAGGACCCTCAATGGTGAAATCACCGTAGAAGAGGCGGCCGCCAACATCGACAAACAGGCGAATGCCGATGTCTTCAAGTAATTTTCGCACGCCGGTGCTTTACGAAATATAAGAAGGAGCTGGCCTCCTTCTTATATTTTGGTATAAATAAGGCTTAGTGCCGTCGGAATCATAAAGGAGGAAAAAATCATGTCGGCAGGCAGCAGCATAAAAAGAAGAGACAACATCGAGGGCTATCTGTTCATTGCGCCCGCGATGTTCGGATTTCTGGCTTTTATGGTCTATCCCATCATTGCTTCCGTTGCGATCAGCTTTATGGATTGGAATATTATATCAAAGCCCAGCTGGATCGGCTTTGATAATTATATAACCCTCTTCACGGATCAGACCTTTCAGATCAGCATGTTGAATACCTTCAAGTGGGTCATTGTGTACATCCCGCTTTCCATTACCTTATCCTTCATCCTTGCCCTGGCGGCCGAGCTGCCGCTAAAAGGGATACAGGCGCTGAGAACCATTTTCTACCTTCCGGTGGTCAGCCCGCTTCTGGTGGTCGCGCTGCTGTTCGTCTGGCTGTACAATCCGGAATTCGGCCTGATTAACTATGTGTTGTCTTTTTTCGGGATACCGAAGATCGGCTGGCTGACCAATCCTCATCTTGCCATATTCAGCATCGCCTTCATGACCACATGGAAAATGGCCGGCTACAATATGATCATTTTCCTGGCGGGGCTGAACGGCATACCAAGAGCGCTCTACGAGGCGGCGGACCTGGACGGGATCAAGCCGCTGCAGAAGGTATTCTATATTAAGCTGCCCCTGATCACCCCCGCCATGTATTACGTCATGGTGATGTCGATCATCTATGCGTTCCAGGTATTCGGCGAGATTTACGTCATGACGAAGGGCGGACCCGGATATTCCACCTATACCATGGCCTTCTATCTGTACCAGAACGCCTATAGCTTCGGCCGGATGGGGTACGGCAGCGCCATGTCCTTTGTCATGACCCTTGTGATATTGGCGGTAACGATCCTGCAAAGCACCGTACTGGGCAAAAAAGTCCAGTACGATATGTAAGGGAGGCGCTCAAATGAAAAGAAACGGAATTAAAGCTTCCCTTATTGTTTCGTATTCCCTGCTGATCCTCCTGGCGGTGATCGACCTGATCCCGTTTATCTGGATGCTCCTGTCCTCCTTCAAAAGCAGGGGGGAAATCCTGCATTTTCCGCCGACGCTGTTTCCGCAGCAATGGCTTTTCAGCAACTATGAAAAGGCATGGAACGCCGGCGGCCTGAACTTCGGGAGAATGTTCCTGAATTCCATGATCTGCGTCATCCCGGGAACATTTTTCACCCTGGTCGTCTCGTCCCTGGCGGGCTTCGGGTTTTCCAGGATCCGGTTCCGGTACCGGGAGGTCATTTTCATGATCTATCTTACGTCCATGATGGTTCCGGACGCCGTGACCATGATCCCCCAGTTTATGATTTTCCGAAACCTGGGGTTGATGAACTCCTTTTTCCCGATCATTCTGCCCCAGTTCTTCGGCTTTGCCATGCAGACCTTCCTCATGAGGCAGTTTTTCATGACCATTCCCCAGGACCTGGAGGATGCCGCGGTGATTGACGGCTGCAACCGGATCAAGATCTGGTACAAGATATTCGTGCCGGTATCGCGGCCCGTCGTATCAGCGGTGGTTATTCTTACCTTCCAGTCCTATTACAATGACTTCCTGAAACCGCTGATTTACATAAACGACTCCAAAAAGTTCACCGTACAGCTTGGCCTTTCGTCCTTCCGGGGAATGTTCAATACGCAGTTCGACCTGCTGATGGCGGCTTCGGTTTTTGCGCTGGCGCCCATCCTGGTGGTGTATATGCTGGGGCAGCGATACTTTGTCGAGGGAGTCGTAACAAGCGGCATTAAGGGATGATTCGGCCATTCCTAAGGGATGACTCCGTCCAGGCGGCACCGGGACGACCGATTTTATGGATCTTATGGAGGATGAAAAAATGAATCAATTTTGTGTTTCAGAGCCGGTGGCTCTGAAAAATGTGACCATCCGGGACGAATTCTGGGGAAAGTACAGGAGGCTGGTCCGGGAGCAGGCGATCCCCTATCAGTGGAATGCGCTGAACGACCTCATTCCCGGCGCGGAGCCAAGCCACGCAATCGAAAACTTCCGGATTGCGGCGGGCCTGTCGGAGGGAGAATTCTACGGGCGGGTCTGGCAGGACAGCGACGTGGCGAAATGGCTGGAAACGGTTGCCTACAGCCTTGCCACCCATCCGAACGGCGAGCTGGAGGCCCGGGCGGATGAGCTTATCGAGCTGATCGGGAAGGCGCAGCAGCCGGACGGGTACCTGAATACCTATTATACGATCACGGGGCTTGATAAAAGGTGGACCAACGAGCGGGAAAAACACGAACTGTATTGCGCCGGACATATGATCGAAGCCGCCGTCGCCTATTACGACGCGACCGGAAAGAGACGCCTGCTGGAAATCGTATGCGCCTTTGCGGACCACATCGACAGCGTATACGGCCCGGAAGAGGGGAAAAAGCGCGGTTATCCGGGACACCAGGAGATCGAACTGGCATTGGTCAGGCTGTATAGAGCAACAGGAAATGAAAAATATCTGAAGCTCAGCAAGTACTTTATTGACGAACGGGGCAAAAAACCGTTCTACTTCGACCTTGAGGCGGAAGAGCGGGGCGAAGGGGGAGACAAGGGAGTATTCGGCGAGTATTCCTATCCCTACAGGCAGTCCCATCTTCCGGTAAGGGAGCAAAAAACGGCGGTGGGCCATGCTGTAAGAGCGGTCTATATGTATACGGGCATGGCTGACGTAGCGGCGGAGACCGGGGACGATTCCCTGGCGGATGCGTGCAGAACGCTCTGGGAGGATGTCACAAGGAAGCAGATGTATGTCACGGGCGGACTGGGCTCCCAGGGATATGGGGAGGATTTTACCTTTGACTACGACCTGCCCAACGATACCTGCTACACGGAGACCTGCGCCGCCGTCGGCCTCGCGTTCTGGGCCCGGAGCATGCAGCGCCTCGGGATGGACGGAAACTACGGCGACATTCTGGAGCAGGCCCTGTACAATGGCATTTTAAGCGGAATGTCCCTGGACGGAAGGAAGTATTTTTATGTAAATCCGCTGGAGGTTTGGCCGGCTTCGTGCAAAGTGCGGCATGACAAACAGGACGTGACCACCACAAGGCAAAGCTGGTTCAACTGCGCCTGCTGCCCGCCCAATCTGGCCAGGCTGATCGCTTCCCTGGGGGAATATGTTTATTCGACGAGAGAAAGTACCGTCTATACCCATTTGTACCTGAAAAACAGGGCGGACATCCGGCTGGGCGGAAATCGGATCGCCGTAAGCCAGGAGACCAATTACCCCTGGGACGGACAGGTGAAAATAACGGTGGAAACGGAAGCCGAAAAGGAATTCACGATGGCCCTGAGAATTCCCGCGTGGTGCGCACAAGCGGAGGTGAAAGTGGACGGGGAGACCGTCGGGCTGTCCGGAAAGATCGTCAGGGGATACCTTAAGCTGACGAGGATATGGAAAAACGGAAGCAGCATTGAGCTTCAGCTCCCCATGCCTGTAAGAAGGGTCCAGGCCCATCCCGAATTGAGGGCGAACGCGGGAAAGGTGGCTATTATGAGGGGGCCGGTGGTCTATTGCCTGGAAGAAGCCGACAATTCGGACAAGCTTGCGGATCTGGTGCTGGAGGAAGATCCGGGCTTCACCGCGGAATACGATAAAAAATTGCTGGACGGCGTTGTTCTCCTAAAAGGGAATGCCTTCCGGCGGGATGCAGCAAAATACGACGGCGAATTATACAGGGAGCTGGAGTTTCAAAAGATTCCCGTCCGCTTCACGGCAGTGCCCTATTACGCCTGGAACAACCGCGGCGAGGGCGAAATGACCGTATGGGTCAGACAGTCGGGGATATAAGCTCGAAACAGGCGACATTCTGGCATTTTGTGCTTGTTTTTCTTCAAAATAAATGTCCGGATTCCAAATTTCATGGTATAATTGAAATATATCCTGAAACGCCAAAATACAGCTTGTTTGGAGGAATTATGTCCAAAAAAATCAGTAGGCTGGAATTACTGGAAAAGATCAAGCATTTAGGAAGAAAAAGCAATGCCGAGGAGCCGGCCGGCGCGCCCAGAGCGGGCGGGAAAGGACAGACCGACTTCAAGTCCGTTGTGGCGGATCTGACGACCACAAGAAGCATACTGTCGAAACTGGTGGCGATGTTTCTCCTGCTCATCATCATTCCCCTGACCACCATCGGGTTCATTTCGACAAAGACCGCGTCGAAAAATCTGACGGTCAGCGCCGAAGAAAGCGTCAAGAACGCCACAATGCAAACGTCAAGCTATTTTGACGTGTTTCTGGACAAGGCGAAAAATATTTCGATTCAGCTGATTGCAAATTCCGCGGTTCAGAAATTGTCCAACATGAATGACGCCACGGACGATTACGACAGGCTGACGGCGCAGCAGGAGGCGTCGAACGCGCTGAGCAGCATCAACACCGCTATTACCGGCATGGATTGCAAGCTGATCTATAATTCGGGTTTCGTGCTGGGCAATCTGACCCCGCCGGAGGACATGGAAAAAGTATTTGTTACGGATTGGTATAAAAAAGTAAGCGAGGCGGACGGAAGCTCCCTGTGGATTGATTGTGACGAGGGGTTGCGGCGGGATGGCAGTACCGGATATGCATTGTCCATGGTCCGACTGTATAAAAGTACAATTGCAGGCAAGCCTACCGGCATCATCATCGTCGATGTGAACTACGCTCCCGTACAGGACATCCTGGAAAGCATCAATCTTGGAAAGAAGGATTCCTCCTACTTGCTGACCCCCTACGGAAGGGTTCTCTCCGTGGACGGATATTCGGAAAATGAAAAACTGATAGGCAGGCAATTTGTCAAGGATGTTCAAAAAAGGCTGGAAACCGCGGATGAAGGCGTTTTTTACACCACGGATAACGGCGTCAAGTACCTCGTCTCCTACCACAAATCGGAGGCCACGGAGCTGACCGCCATCACCATCGCTCCCAATTCCGCCATCGTGGCCGGAGCCTCCCAGATCATGAAGACGACGATTCTGTTCGGCCTTGTTTTTGCGATCATTGCCGTCGTAGTCGGATTTATCTTCTCCCTGGGGCTGACGCTTTCGATGAAATCCATCATGGGCGTCATGCTGCGGGCGGAGGAAGGGGACCTTACCGTATCGCTGGGAATGAAGCGAAGGGATGAAATAGGCAAGCTGGTGGAGCATTTCAACAACATGCTGGTCCGAATCCGGGGGCTGGTAGTACAGAACAAGCAGGCCGCACAGGAGGTCGTTGCATCTTCGGGGAAAATGGCCCTCATCTCGTCGGAATCCAGCCAGGTTTCCTCCGAGATCGCGCGGGCCATCGTGGAGGTGGCCACCGGCTCCTCCAACCAGGCGGCGGAAATCGAGGACAGCGTGAAAAACGTGTCCCAGTTGGCCGACCGGATCACCTCCGCCGTGGAAAAGACGAAGGTCATGGAATCCGATTCGGATTCCATGAGGGAGCTTTCCGATATCGGCATCCGTATCATTGGAAACCTCAACGAGAAATCGGCGCGGACCAATGAAATCACTTCGAAGGTTGTGACGGAAATCGCCCAGCTCAACAAGTTCGTCAAGAACATAAACGTCATTACGAAGGTTCTCGGCAGCATTGCCGACCAGACGAACCTGCTGGCGCTGAACGCGGCCATCGAAGCCGCCAGGGCCGGGGATGCGGGAAAGGGCTTCGCAGTGGTTGCCGAGGAAATCCGGAAGCTGGCGGAGCAGTCCAACAACCATACCCGCGATATCCAGAAGCACATTGAAGAAATTTTCAAGCAGACTCAAAGCTCCACCGACCTGGTCATGCAGGCGGAGACCAGCATCAAGGAGCAGAGCGACATGGTAGGACAGACCGCCCAGGCCTTTGAGAGGATCAATGAGACCACCAGAACGCTGGGGGAAAACATCAGCAAGGTGGGCGGAATGATCAAGGACATGGATTCCTTCAAGGAAAAGGTCATCGCCAGCATGGAGAACATATCGGCCGTATCCGAGCAGGTATCGGCTTCCTCGCAAGAGGTTTCGGCCTCCACGGAGGAACAGCTTGCTTCCATCGAACAGCTGGACGGTATGTCGAAGCAGCTGAATGATCTGGCTGCAAACCTGATTGTGCAGATGGAGAAATTCAAGGTTTAGCAAACGGAGGATTTCCGGGAGAAAAAAGAATAGGACCTGCAGAGACGGATATGGACGATTGATATCCTCCCTGCAGGTTTTTTATTTATGCGCGGCCTCAGCCTGTCACAAGGTTTTGCGATGCAGCAGTTCCAGCTCCTTTTTCAGCAAATCCTCGCGGGAGCTGGCATCCTCCAGGCCTTGCAGGTATGACCCCTGTGTGGCCACCAGGACCAGCAACCCTCCCAGGCCGATAAACAAATTCCCCAGTACGTTCAATTCGTCATAATCCAATTCCGCTACCAGGAGCAAACCGACGATAACGGCGATAAAAAAAAGCCCGACCGGTGAAATGGATTGAAAGAAATTCATACCGTTCATTCCGGGATCACCCTCTCCGTTTATAGTACTTTTTCCGTTGAAAATGGTGCATGGCTGGCCTTTTGTAAAAATAACCAGATGAATAAGGGGTCCAAAAATAGATGATAATATAAAAGACCATATTATGGAAAGGTGGTTTTTTCATGGCGGGGTTTGAACCGGCGGATCGCCTTCAACCTCAGGAAAACGAAAACATTCATAAACCGGTAAGGGAAAAGGAACACAGTTTCAGTTGGGCGGTTGCCGTCCTGTTTGTCATAGTGGTTCTCCTGTGCGCAAACAATTATTATCTGATCGATTCCATCAACAACCTGAAAAACAGTCTGAATAACGCCTACGTCCTGCTGGACGAAGAGAAGCTGAAAAAACAAAAGCTCGCGGACTCGGACAGCCTGCTGGCGGAGCAAATGGAGAAGCTGGCGGAGGAGAACCGGAAGCTGAAGGAAAGCTATGAGAAGGCGTCCCGAGGCAGCGACGATTTGAATAAAACGCTGGACGAACTGAAAAGGCAGAACAGTGCCTTGAACAAGCAGAACAAAAGCCTGGTGGACGATAACGTGGCCTTGCAGAATTCTTTGAAAATGGCGGCGTCCATCGGCATCAAGCCGCAGAATTACGACCTCTTTGAAGGCTTGCAGCCCAGAACGGCGCTCCAAAGAGGGAAGTACCTCGGTAAATTCCTTGGGACGGCTTATACGCCAAGCAAGGAAGAGTGCGGTAACGACAGGGGAATCACGAAATCCGGCCGGGCCATCATCCCGGGGATTTCCGTGGCGGTGGACGGAAGCTACTGGCCTTTTGGGACGGTTTTTTACATCAAGGGCCTCGGATATACCGTTGCGATGGACAGCGGAAGCGCTATTAAAGGGAAATACCGTTTCGACTTCTCGGTCCTCAGCAGGGATTTCGCAATGCTGCTGGGAAGCCGGAAATGGGAGGTCTACCTTGTCCGGCTAGGCAACGGGAAAGTTGGCAACATCAAGCTTTAAGCTTCGGGAGGAGGCCGGGATTGCGACTAGACAAACGATTCCTGGAAAAATGGATTCTGTTCGAAGAACCTGAAAAAAGCGAGCAGTTTATATTGAAGGAAAGCAGCGCGAAGGATGGAGGCGCCGGCGGGAAGAAGAGCTCCGGGCGGGTGGAACGGGAGATGGAGGAGAAAGA
The DNA here is from genome assembly GCA_023411575.1 of Bacillota bacterium. Classification (GTDB taxonomy): domain Bacteria; phylum Bacillota; class Clostridia; order Acetivibrionales; family DTU013; genus UBA1305. The sequence continues at coordinate 11,109 of JAEYOP010000022.1, forward strand.
GGCGGAGCAGGAAAAGGAACCGGAGCGCCCGGACCGGATCAGCGACCGGATCGTCGAAAACATGGAACATATGAAAAAGGTCTACAGCGTTCCATTAAACGGGGATCTTTTTATCCGCGAATTCGACATCAATTACAGAGGGAAGCCCGTCCATGCCTTTATCCTTTTCTTTGACGGGATGACCGACCGTTCCGTGATCAACAGCCATATCCTGGAGCCCCTGATGGTAATGTCCGGCTTGGAAATGAACGAAGCGGGCAACCTGGAGGATTATATCGCCCGCCAGCTTCTCCCGCACTGCCAGCTCAAGATCGAGCAGGGCTACCGGAATGTGGTGGACGAGATCAATTTCGGCGGCTGCGCCCTGTTTGCCGACGGGGTCGGCGCGGCCTTTTCAGCGGATGTGAAAGGCTGGGAGCACCGGGGCATTGAGAAGCCCAACAACGAAATCGTGATCCGGGGTCCCCAGGAAGCCTTCAACGAGCTTTTGAGGACCAACAGCGCGCAAATACGCAAACGCCTGAAGGACGAGGACCTGATTGTGGAGGATGTGCTTGTGGGGACGATCAGCAAGACGCCCTGCTCCATCCTCTATATTAAGGACATCGTGAACGAAAGGCTCGTGGACGAGGTCAAGCGCAGGCTCGACAACATCAAAGTGGATTACATGCTGGATTCCGGGGCATTGGAGCAATTGATCGAGGACAGCTCCCTCTTTCCCTCTCCCCAGATCCTTTCCACCGAAAGGCCGGATTATGTTTCGGCCATGCTGGCAAACGGCAGGGTCGCCATTATTGTCAGCGGCTCGCCCAATGTGCTGGTCGTGCCGACGACCGCATATGAGCTGATGCATTCGGCGGAGGATACTTATATCCGCTTTCCATACGCCAATCTGCTCCGGTTCATCCGCCTGATGGCGCTTTTTGTAGCCCTGCTGCTGCCGGGAATCTATCTTGCCGTAACGAACTACCACCAGGAAATGATCCCGACGGATCTGCTGCTGGCGATTGAGGCCTCCCGGGAAAAGGTGCCCTTTCCGTCCGTGGTGGAGCTGATCTTGATGGAGCTTTCCTTCGAACTGATCCGGGAAGCCGGAATAAGGGTCCCCGGCCCCATCGGCCCGACCCTTGGCATCATCGGGGCGCTGATCCTGGGGCAGGCGGCGGTTGCTGCCAATATCGTCAGTCCGATCCTGATTATTATCGTCGCGGTGACGGGCATCGGCTCTTTCGGCATCCCGAATTATTCCCTCGGCTATTCCATACGGATCATGCGCTTTGCGTTTATCCTGCTTGGCGCTGTTGCCGGGTTCCTGGGTGTTACCGCCGGCTTGTTCCTCCTTGGGCTTTGGTCGGCGAGCCTGAAATCCTTCGGCGTTCCCTTTATGGCGCCGATGGGGCCCAAGACCTCCGACAAGGTCCGGGATGTGATTTTCAGGGCGCCCGAGTGGAAGCAGGAGCACAGGCCAGATTATTTGAATACGCAGAGCATCTTCAAGCAGGAAAAATACAGTATGGGTTGGAAGAACGGACAAAAAGGACGGTAACGAGTGGATCGCTTGAAAATGGAGAAAAAAGGCGGCATTTCTTTCGGAAGATGGGAAGCGGTGACGCTGCTGATCAATTTAATATGCACCAAGCTCTTTCTGTATTTTCCCAGGATGATCGCGGGGGAAGCCGGTACGGCCGGCTGGATGCTGACGCTGTACATCAGCGTTCTCACTCTGGTCCTGTTCCTGCTTCTTATTAAAGGGACAAAAAGATTTGAAGGAAAGGACCTGATCGACATTGCCGGGATCGCGGGAGGCAGCCCGCTTCGAATCGTTTGCGGACTGGTTATCACAGGAACCCTTTTTTATCTTTCCTCCACCGTGCTGAGAGAATTCTCGGAGGATATGAAGGTGGTATCTCTGCCGATTTCCCCGATCAGCTATATTATGATCATTTTCATTATCGGGATCGTAGCGGGCAGTTATCTCGGAATGGAGCCCATCGTCCGGTATCATGCGATCATCGTGCCCGTGATAGCGGCAGGCTATATCATCATCCTGCTGGGCGCGGCGCCTCAGATGGATAGTACCAACCTTCTGCCGGTACTGGGAAATGGAGCGTACAATATCTTCGCCAAAGGCTTTTTCAAGATCTCCGTATTCGGGGAGCTTATTATCCTGTTTTTGCTTCCTCCATTCCTGAAAAGTTATAAGAACGTCAGGACGGCAGGATATGCTGCCATCGGCTTCAGTTCCTTTTTTCTCGTCATCGGCACCCTGGTTTACCTCCTGGTTTTCCCGTATCCGAGCAACCTGGAGCAAATCCTGCCCATCTTTCAGCTTGCGAGGCTGATCCATCTAGGAAGGTTTTTCCAGCGGATCGAGGCGATTTTCATTTTTATATGGGCCATGGCGGCCTTTCTCTACCTGACGGCCGTTTTTTACTTCATGCTCTACGCGTTTGCAAAGACCGCCGGGCTGAAATATATACGGCCGCTGATCCTGCCCTTCGGCGTGCTGGTATTCAGCTCCGCTTTTCTGCCGCCGAACCTGGTCGCGGTAGTGAAAATGAACATGTGGTTTTTTAGTGGGAGCGCCTGGCTGATCACCTTTGTATTCACAGGGATCATCCTGCTCCTTGCGAATATGCGGAAGAAGGCTCAAAAGGAAAGCGATCAAAAGGGAGGCTGTCAAAAGGAGGGCGAGGAAGAATGAAACGGCGGAACACGGCACACGGATTTTTGGCGGTTCTCCTGATCCTGTCGATGGCTTTGCCCCTATCCGGCTGTTATGACAAACGGGAGATCGACGAACTGGCCTATCCTCTGGCAATCGGCCTCGACGTGGGGCAGGCGGACACCCTGCGGCTCACCGTGCAACTGGCCGCCCCTCTCGAAATAGGCGGGGGGGAAGGAGGCGGGGGAGGCGGCGGCAAAAGCGGCGGCCAGGACGAGAGCGGATCCATTATAACCATAGATACGCCGTCCCTGTATTCGGGCCTTAACCTGATAAACAATACCATCAGCAAGGAAATAAACATATCCCATATAAAAACCATCGTCATCTCCAAAAAGCTGGCGGAAACCGACATAAACCGGTATCTCCACGGCATCGAGCGGGGAAGGGAATTCAGGCCGGACATCTTTCTGGTCGTTTCCAACTGCCCGGCCGAAGAGTACCTGAAAAACGTCAAGCCGACCCTGGAGAGCAATCCGTCGAAATATTACGAGCTGTTGCTGGGCAAGAAGTTTACGGCCTTTTATCCCAGCACCCGGCTGAATGATTTTTATTACGAGAATGAATCGGATTATAGGCAGCCCGTGGCTATCCTGTCCGACGTCAGCAAATATGAAAGCTCGTCCGACCTGAACGACGCAGGCTTGCAGGGTACCGCAACCAAAGGCGTGGAAGGAAAATACGAGGCGGGAAATATCCCCATCGTGGCGAAACAGAAAAACGAAGTGATGGGAATGGCCGTATTCAAGGGCGGGAAAATGGTGGGCCACGCAAACGGCGCGGAATCGGTAACATACCATCTGATCACGGGCGATTACAAATACTCCTACTGGACCATTACAGATCCGCTGGCAGAGGACCGGAAGATCATTATGAATGTGATGCAGCGCAAGCAGCCCAAAATAGAGATCGAGATGCAGGGAGACCATGTGGTTGCAACGGTCAGGCTCAATCTGGAGGGGGACTTTACAGCGATCCAGAGCGGACAGAGCTACGAAGATATGCCGGAGCTCATCGAACAGACCCTTGAAGCCTCCATCCGGGAGGAAGTCATCGCTTTCCTGAAAAGAACCACGGAGGAATTCGATTCGGACATCTGCGGCTTTGGAAGATATGTGAAGGGCAAATTCCTGACGTGGCAGGACTGGGAAAACTATAAATGGTTCGACCGGTACCGGAATACGAAATTCAATGTGCAGGTCGATCTGAAAATCCGGCGTACGGGACTTATGATCCAGACGATAAAAGGAACCGCGGGAGGATAGCCGATGTCGGTCATAATCGGAATAATTGTCGTATTGCTTGTGGTATGGATGATGTTCCATACTTTAAGCTATGCGTGGTGGAACTGGAAAAACAAAAACAGGACAGGTTCGGTGCTGTTGGCTATTTTGAGCATTGCGGCGGCAATAATGCCCTGCTATATGCTATTTTTCAAAACCTGATTGGAAAAACAGCCGCGGAAATGGTATGATGGTGAAAGAAATTCGTTGCTGGCAGTCCGAACGATATAATGCTGCGAGCATATAACAATGCGACGGTATAATGATGCAATGATGCAACGATATACACGGACAGCATGTGAGGGTTTGACAGGGGGGAGTTCCAATAAAGCGCGGTATTCTGGCTTTTATAGCCATCATTCTTTTGACTTTGTTTTCGGCATGCGGCTCATCCGGCTCAAAGAGCGGGACGCCGGTGGCGCCGGAAACTGCACAAAGCGGTACGGCGGCTGAGCAAAACAACACGGGGGATCAAAGCGGGCAGGAGACTACCGGATCGATTCCCCAGGACACGGCAGCATCCGAGCCGTCCGCCTCCGGCAAGGATGAAAACCCGGATGGCGCCGGGGAGCAATTGCTGCAAAGCGCCAGCATCGATCTGGATAACGATGGCCTCAACGAGCAGGTGAAAGCAGTACAGGTCACCATTAAAGGCGATTCCGAAAATCCGGACCGGCTTAAAGGCATGCTGGTGATCCGTTCCGGGGCTTCCGAAGACAAAGAAGCCCGGCAGGTCTTCTGGTGGGAAAAACCCGCCGGAACGTCGGGCGTCCTGAACGGCATGCAGTTCGAAGATCTCGACGGGGACGGAGCCAGGGATATTTTCATCATCATTCCCGATAACGGTGCTTCTTTTGCATACTCCAACTATTATCTCTACAGCTACAAGAAGGATGTCAGTTATTCCTTCATGAACAACAGCGAAATGACTGATTTTATCGATAGTTTCCGCTTCACCCACCAAAATGGGAACAAGCTGAGCCTGGTCAACGATAAGTATCACTTTTCCGCCGATTTCACCATTGAAGGAGAAAACGGCGGGCCGCCTTCCGAGGAAGTTATGGACGATTATGTGCTGCGCGCCTGGATCGAACCGGTGTCGGTGGACATAGGCGAGGATTCCAGGATGGCCCTCGCAAAGGGGAGCGGCGGAGCCTGGGAGATCAAGGTCCCCCTTCCGGTATTCGGGCTGGCGACGGTCGATATGATCGGCGAGATCGATCTGTATTTTTCCGTGGACAGCACCTTTAATCCGGTTTTAAAGCATTTTGACGTGTTGGACTTCAAGGGAAGTGAAAAGACAAAGGTCGGAAGCTGCACCGTACAATAGATCGAAGCCCCATTTGCCTTTTAAAGCAAATGTGCCTTTTATGTTTCAAAATAAATACAAAGGGCATACAATAAAGGTGGGGTGGTTGATGTATGAGTATGAATAAAAGCATGGTTTACAACGATCTTGTCAATTCAGCCGTAGTAAACAACCATTTTGTCAAAGCCATAACTCCTTTTTCCGATGAATTATGCGACGAGTACGTAAGAATCTTCAAAGAGCTGGAAGACGAAGGGAAAATAACGCTTGAAGAGTGTATAGTCCAGAAAACCCAGTGGGATAAAATCGTCCGGGTAAAGGGCTACATCCAAAAGCACTAATTTGAGGTATTAGAGGTATTAATTGAAAAATAATACGACACGGTTAGATGAAAAAAATACAGTATCAATCATAACTTTGTTACTAGGAGTCCTATTTTTTGCTTTTTCAAATGGAAGGTATGCTTTTGCCCCTGCGGTATGGATCGCTCCGATTTTTCTTTTGCTATTTACCAGAAAACAAAAGCCTGCAGTGGGATATCTGGTGAATTCGTTTGTTTTAGGGGTGTGCAGCCTGATTTCTTTTTGGAAATTCAGCTCTCAAAATCCTGCCAACCCATTGTTTTATCTTCCGTTTGCCCTTGGCTTTTTGCTTTCCGTTCCATACCTTCTGGATAGATCCGTATTTGTGCGGTCAAAGGGTGTTCTTAAGACTATAGTATTTCCGCTTTCCTATGTTGCAGTTGAGTTTGTCTACGTTTCCTTGAGTCCATTAGGCAGTACGGGCAGCATTGCATATACGCAAATGGGATTTTTGCCACTGATCCAGATCGTATCAATTACAGGCATATATGGCGTTACCTTTCTTGTAGCATGGTTTTCATCAGTTATTGCAACCATAATAGAGGAAAAAGAAATAGCGAGCGTAAAAAAATATATTTTATGGTATGGAATAGTTTTTATACTAGTAATGAGCTATGGGGCTGTAAGGCTTCTGCTTCCCGAATCTGCCGCAACCGTTCAAGTAAGCGGCATCAGCGCCTATGACCTGCGGTCCGATGAGGTAAAGGGAAAATGGGGTAATGTACGGAAGGATACAAAAAGCTTTCAGCACTTATGCGATAAAATCTTTGCCAAATTAATCGATACTACCAGGAAGGAAGCGTTATCCGGCTCCAAAGCCGTTGTTTGGGCTGAAATTTCTCCTCTTGCGCTTTCCGTTGATGAAAATAGATATAAAGAAGCGATTTCCAAAACGGCAAAGGAGTTGGGTATCTATATCGTGACTTCCCCGAACATCCTTGCTGAGAACTTGGGGGAAAAAGCTTTAAACAAGCTTGAAATATATAGCCCTGACGGTGAAATCATACTAAGACACATAAAATTTGGCGGAGCAATGTTTGATGATATCGTTGAGGGAGAGAAAACAGTACCTTCAGTAAAGACTCAATATGGAAACTGGAGCGGTGTAATTTGCTGGGATGCTGATTTCCCTGGTGTTTTAAGGCAAGCGGGAAGGCTTAAAACAGATATTTTATTTTCACCGGCGGCGGATTGGAAAGAGATAACACCTTTGCACAGTGCGAATGCGTATTTCAGAGGGATCGAAAACGGCATGTCCGTCATCCGGCAAACGGCAGACGGATTATCCTTTGCAAGCGATAGCAAGGGGCGAATTTTAGCTCAAATGAATCACTTCACGTCAAGCAACTGGGTTATTCGCGCGCAAATACCATTAAATGGGTGTTTTACCCTGTATCCCTATATCTCCGACTCTTTTGCAGTAATTTGCATAATTGTATTAATAGGTTTGGTTTTTAGCAGATTCCGAGTGAGAGCCAGTGCCGGCGCCAGCTTGTGAAATAAAAATGCCGAACCTCGAAAGGCGGGGTAATAGGTGTGCCCCCTTTGATCCCAATATTTTTTAGCTAAAAAAAGCAAAGGAGAACTGTTCAACTGAAATATTTTCTTCTTTCATTTTTTTTACTATTATTAGGTACTCAAGACCAATTTCTTTCACTATATCGAGAAGAATGCTTCGCTGTTCAACCGCAAAAACGCCAGAGAAAAAATCAGACATTGTAAGGCCAAGTCCTTTACATACTTTTTCCAGTGATGACGTTTGACAACTTTCACACTTTACTAATTCGCTGATTCTCGATTGACTAAAACCCGGGTAATTCAGCAAGATTCTTTTGCTCGATTCGTTGTTTCAACAGGCATTTCCCGGATTAAATTTCCCATCCGGCCCTTTCCACGGCATTTTCCCTACAGTGCCTTTGCCGATCTGTCCCAAGCAAAAGTGACAACTTTCGAAACCGTATAGGTTGCTACTATCTAATATTTGTGTTATACTTTTCAGCGGAAGGGGTGAAAAAATGTATGATCAGGTTTGAGAACGTCAGTAAAAAATATGGTGACGGTCCGGAAGTCGTAAAATCCCTTGATTTCGAAATAAAGAACGGTGAGTTAGTGGTGTTCATCGGCCCAAGCGGATGTGGAAAAACGACGACGATGAAAATGATTAACCGTCTTATTGCACATTCGCAAGGAAAGATAACCATAGACGGGAAGGATATCGATAACCTCGATCCTGTTTTACTGCGCCGTAAAATAGGCTATGTGATACAGCAAATCGGACTGTTTCCGCATTACACTATAGAAGAAAATATTGCGTTGATTCCTAAACTGAATAAATGGAGAGAACCGGAAATAAAAGAACGTGTTCAGATACTGATGAACACTGTCGGGTTAAATCCGGATGTATTTGCCAAACGTTACCCGCGCGAGCTTTCCGGCGGTCAGCAGCAGCGAGTCGGCGTAGCCAGGGCTCTGGCGGCAAACCCTGATGTTATTTTAATGGATGAGCCTTTTGGCGCTTTGGATCCGATTACCCGTGAGCAGCTCCAGGATGAACTGCTCCGCATTCAGTCTGAGATGCATAAAACAATCGTTTTTGTAACGCACGACATGGACGAGGCGCTCAAATTGGGTGACAGAATTGCCGTAATGAAGGAAGGTGAGCTTTTACAGTTGGACACGCCCGAACAATTACTTAGGAATCCTGCTCACGGTTTTGTTGAGGAATTTATCGGGAAGCAGCGGATCTATCAAAATCCTGAGTACATTCCCGTAACCGACATAATGCGTAATAACCCGGCGTTAACCCTGCCATCCAGAACGCCAATCGTGGCTATAGATTTTATGCGCCAGCGCAAGACCGACACATTGATTATAGCGGATGAGAACGGAAGATTGCTTGGCATTGTATCCGGCTACGAGCTTCAATCCAGCAAGGAAAATGTTCAAACGATATCAGAAATTATGCAGCCAATGAAAACGGTTCTTGAAAGTTCAGCAACAGCGAAGGATGCATTAAAAATGATTGCCAAGGCATCTTACGGGATCGTTCCTGTAGTGGATGGAGACAAAAGGATTATTGGTGTTGTTACACGAGGCTCGTTATTGAGCTTTTTTGCCAATCAATGGTCTGAAGAGGGGAGGGATTAAGCTTGAGAAATGAGTCCATATGGACGCAGATGCTATACCAGCTTAATATGCGATGGCCTGATTTGCTTCAAGCACTGCTGCAGCATATTCAGCTCGTCTTTATTTCCATGCTGATTGCTATCGCGGTCGGTGTTCCTCTTGGTATTCTTATCACGAGAATAAAGCCGCTTGCGGCTCCGATTCTTGGTGTTGCAGGCATCCTGCAAACAGTTCCAAGCCTTGCGTTGTTGGGATTTATGATACCTCTGTTCGGTATTGGAATTAAAACTGCGGTGGCTGCTTTATTTCTCTATTCACTTCTGCCTATCATTCGCAATACTTTTACAGGGATCAAGGATGTGGATAAAGCAACCTTGGAAGCGGCAAAAGGAATGGGAATGACAAATTTTCAGATTCTCTTTAAGGTTCAGCTGCCGCTTGCTCTCAGTGTAATGATGGCAGGGATACGGACGGCTACTGTAATTAACGTAGGCACCGCCACGCTGGCAGCCTTTATAGGCGCAGGCGGTCTTGGAGATTTCATTTTCCTCGGTATCTCAAGAAACATTGACGCATTAGTGTTAATCGGAGCTTTTCCTGCGGCGCTGTTGGCTCTTCTTTTTGACTGGCTGCTCGGACGTCTTGAAAAGATCACTACCCCAAGGGGGTTAAAGGTTTGACCAATAAATTATTTAAGAAGGGAGATTCACCATGAAAAAGAAAGCTTTGCTTGCAGGTTTGGCCGCCGTGTTGGTGTTTACCCTCTATGGGTGCGGAGGGAACACAAGCGACAGCAAGGGTACTATCACCGTTGGTTCAAAAAACTTTACTGAAAACATCATAATAGCTCACATGATGGCTGACTTAGTGGAGGCCGACACGGATTTGACAGTTGTCCGGAAAGTCAATCTCGGAGGTTCAAATGTCGCGTGGACCGCATTGGAAAACAATGATATCCAAATGTATCCCGACTATACCGGAACCATAGTCGCCAATTATTATCAGGAAGCTACGGGAACTTCCCTGGAAACCCTGGACAAGGCAAAGGAACTTGTGCAGGAGGATAAGCTGAAGGCGCTGGATTCACTTGGTTTTAACAATACCTATACGCTTGCGGTAACTCAAGAGACCGCGCAGAAATATAACCTTGATACTTTCGGCGATTTAGCCAAAGTCGCCGGTGAATTGACATTAGGGTGTGAGTTTGAATTTAAAGACCGGCCGGACGGATATCCTGGACTTCAATCAACCTACAGCATGAACTTTAAGAACGTCAAGGGCATGGATCACGGTATCATGTACCGTTCTCTGGCAGGTGGAGAGGTTGATGTAGTCGATGCCTATGCGACCGATGGCCAAATTAAAGTATTTAACCTGAAAATACTGAAAGACGACTTGGAATTCTTCCCGCCCTACGATTGTCTGCCTATTGTTCGTCAGGACACGCTGGACAAATATCCCGAAATTGAAACAGCTCTCAATAAGCTTGCAGGAAAAATCAACGAGCAGGCCATGCAGGAATTGAACGCCAAAGTCGATGACGAGGGGATGAAAGCGGAAACGGTCGCCCATGATTTCCTTGTTTCTGTGGGACTAATAGAAAAATAACAAAATGGATAATCAAAACAGGTATTCAAAGTCGCGGCACAGGCGTCTCAGTTTATTGAGACGCCTGTTTTTGAAACAAATAGAAATCCCTGCGGAATCATGCTATAATAATATTCAAATCTGAAAGCTCCGAGGGGATTCCATATGGGCCAAAAAATCGATAATCCAAGATATATGAACATAGCTTTAGATGTTGCCGGCAGAATATGCAACGGCGAATTCAAAGTGGGCGACAAAATTTTTGGCCGGTCAACATTGGCCAGCGAATACAATGTTTCGCCGGAAACCATCCGGCGGGCTATTAACCTCTTGGAAGATATGCAAGTAGTTGTGCCAATGCAAGGCAGCGGCATCCATATATCCTCTTTGGACAGCGCATATTCCTTTGTCAAGAAATTTCAGAACAAGGACACCATTCGCTCCCTCAAGAACGAGGTGAAGTCGCTGCTTGCTCAAATGAAGGAAATCGAAAGCTCTATCAATGAAAAAATAGATGCGATTGTAGATTATTCGGACCGTCTAAAAAATTTGAATGTCCTTACGCCCCTTGAGATTGAAATAGACGACGATTCCCAGCTTATCGGCCGGACCGTAACGGAAACTAAATTCTGGCAGAATACAGGCGCAACCATCATCGCAATAAAGAGAAACGACTCGCTTGTACTTTCCCCAGGCCCCTACGGAGGTTTTGAAAAAGGAGATACCATCTTTATTGTTGGCAGCGAAGATGTCATCCAAAGGACAAAACAATTTATGAAAGAATTTCGGGCGGAGTAAATGTTTTCAAAACTTTTTATCATAAGCAAAGGCAGACAGCTTAATCTGCTGTCTGCCTCACCCGATGCCTACGGTTTATAAAATTCTAGCAGTTCTTATTGCAGCCGCCGCCAAAGCCGCCGAAGCCTCCGCAGCAGCATACAATAATTATTATAATGACAATCCATATCCACCAAGAGCCGAAACCAAATCCGAATCCTCTATCATTTTCCATAATATAAGCCTCCAAACAAGTACTACATTAACATTTCACTATATACTATGAAAGGGTGACATAATGTGTGAACGATAATAAGTGGCGTTTTTCTGAACAATAAAAAAGCACCAAAGCTCGAAAGCTCTGGTACTTCTGGCAGGGGAGACAGGGATCGAACCTGCAGCCGACGGTTTTGGAGACCGCTACTCTACCAATTGCGCTACTCCCCTATAAATGATTTCCTGCTGTCCCCAAATGGGACTTTCTTATTTTACATTAAGCTGCAAGGCCGTGTCAATGGAAATGGCTAAAATATTGCTTCAAATTTACTTCGCAGAATAGATGTGTTATCATATTAGAAAAATAAAGCAAACATGGGAATGGAGAAATGCAGTATGGGAATAAAAGTAGGGATGATCGGTACGGGGAATATAGGTACGCCCCTGATCAAAGGAGTGGTTCATTCAGGCGTTGCGACACCTGAAGACATATATATTTTCGATGTGGACCGCAGCAAAGCCGAGGCCCTGTCGAAGGAGACCGGCGTCCGTGTTGCGAAAGACAACCGGGAGCTTGTACGCAATTGCGACTACATCATGCTGGCGATCAAGCCGGCTTTTGTAAAGCCGGTCCTCGAAGAGATCCGCGAGGAGTTTGGACCGGACAAGGTCCTGGTTTCCATTGCGGCAGGCGTTACGACAAAGACCTTGAAGGCGGGAATCGGCGAGGACCGGAAAGTGGTCCGAACGATGCCGAACCTGCCCGTGCTGGTCGGGGAAGGCATGACCCTCATCTGTTTCGGCGATAACCTGAGCGAGGAGGAGAAGGCGGCGGCAAAGAGCCTTTTTGCCGGCTCCGGAAAGGTGGAGGAACTGGAAGAACGGCTGATGAGCGAGGTGATCGCTTTGACCGGCAGCAGTCCCGCCTATGTCTTCATCATGATTGAAGCGATGGCGGACGGAGCGGTGCAGGCGGGGCTTCCCAGGAAGCTTTCCTACAAGCTTGCGGCGCAGGCGGTATTGGGCTCCGCAAAAATGGTGCTGGATACCGGCCTTCATCCTGCGGATCTCAAGGACCAGGTTTGTTCTCCCGCCGGAACAACCATCGACGCGGTGCAGGCACTGGAGAAAAACGGCTTCCGGTATTTGATCATGAACGCGATGCAGGAATGTACGAGGAGGGCGCTGGAAATCGGACGCGCCGCCGAAGGCAGGTAAATGAATGCAGAAAGCGATGAAAAGAGTACAGCTTTATACGGACGGCGCGTGTTCCGGGAATCCGGGCCGGGGAGGCTGGGGCGCGGTCCTGCTGTTTGAGGGCAGGGAAAAGGAGATCTCGGGCTACGAGGAGCATACCACCAACAATCGGATGGAGCTGCAGGCTGCCATCGAAGGATTGAATGCCCTGAAGTTCCCCTGCGAGGTAGAGCTGTACAGCGACAGTTCCTATCTGGTGAACGCTTTTCAAAACGATTGGATTACGGGCTGGAAGCGGAACGGCTGGCGAAACAGCAGCAAGGATGAAGTGAAGAACAGGGATTTGTGGGAACAGCTTGATTCCCTGTGTCATACCCATAAGATCACCTGGATAAAGGTGAAGGGCCACAGCGACAACGAATACAACAACCGCTGCGATAAGCTTGCCACCGGCGAAATAAAAAAACATTCGGACAAAAAGGACGATAAACAGAACGACAAACAGGACGCCTCAGAGCAAGGAGAGTAGACAGAATATGAACTACGAAGAAAAGACGGTATCCAGCAAGCATATCTACAAAGGAAACATTATAGATGTCGAACATGTCACCGTAACGCTGCCGGACGGCAGGCAGGCCACCCGGGACCTGGTTCTTCATCCCGGCGCGTCGGCGGTTGTCCCGCTGAACGAAAAAGGTGAAATTTATATGGTCCGGCAATATAGAAAGGCCATTGACGCGGTTTCCCTGGAAATTCCCGCAGGAAAGCTGGACCATGGCGAGGATCCTCGGATATGCGCCGAGCGGGAGCTGAAAGAAGAAACAGGCCTGACGGCGGACCGGATTACGCACCTGGTCAGCATCCACAGCACTCCCGGGTTTTCAAACGAAGTGCTCCATCTCTATTCGGCCACGGGGTTGAAGGAAGGCGAGAACTGCGCCGATGAGGACGAATTCCTTTCAACGGAAAAATACCCCGTAAGCCAGCTGGTGGACATGATCCTGAAAGGGGAAATAACGGATGCCAAAAGCATTATCGGCATCCTGATGGCGGAACGGATTATGGACGGAAAGCTGGACATCCGCTATAAATAAGGGTCCCGGAATGCAGAAATTGCAATATTGCCGGAGATCGGCGATATTGTAATTTTTTTTTGGCTTCGGACATACAATGGAATGGACAAAGAGTTATGGGGAGGAAATGCTTTGCTGAAAAAAGTCTGGACAGTGATCGGGGAGCATGTGTCAAAAAACCGGAATGCTTTCATTTTCCTGCTGATGGCCTTCGTAGTGGGAATTTCCGCGGGGGCCTTCACGGTAAACGGATTGAGCTCCATGCAGCGGGACGACCTTTCAAATTATCTCCAGGGATTCCTCCAGTTGCTGAACAACCAGAACATGAACAGCAGCGAGCTGTTTTCGACATCTTTCCTGCAAAACCTGAAGCTGGTATTGATCCTATGGGGCCTGGGCGTTACCATCATCGGCATTCCGTTCATTTTCATCCTCATTATAGCCCGGGGATTTATAACGGGCTTTACATCGGGCTTCATCATCGGAATGCTGGGCGTGAAGGGGATCATCTTCACCGTCTTTACGATCCTGCCGAAGGAAATCATTCTCATTCCCTGCCTTATTGCAATCGGCGTCAACGGCATCAATTTTTCCATGCGGCTGGCGAAAAACAAATCCGACCAGGACAATATCCGGGATAATCTGAAGAGATCCTTCCTTTCCTATTGCTTTGTCGCGTCGTTCTTCAGCGGCATCATCCTGGTGGGCATCATCCTGGACGCCTATGTGACGCCTGTATTGGTAAGGGTCATTGCGCCGGGCCTCCTGAAATAAAATATTCAAAAATTATTAAATTCAAGTATAAATGTCTAAAATTAGTATATAATATTTACATAAATAAATAATTATTGCCAAATTCAAAAATTAGTTTAAAATAGAAATAATAACATTAGTAAATTTGTAAATTTAGAAATAATGAGTTTATTATTGCCAAAAAATATAATACAATCAATTGGAAAGTGGTTAAAATCCGGGTATTATTACAATTCATATAAGAGGGGAAATTTTAATGGAAGTTTTGGTTCAAAAGTTTGTTAATTTTCTGGAAAGGGATAAAAGACTCTCGCTGAATACGCTGCAGTCCTACCGGCGCGACATAGAGCAGTATTTTACCTATTTGCAGGAAATCAACCTGCAGAACATTTCAAACACAAATAAAACGACAGTCATTGCATACCTGTTATATCTGCAGAAGAAGGGACGGGCGACTTCAACCATTTCCCGCAACCTGGCGTCGATCCGGTCCTTTTACCAGTACATAGCCAAGAACAAGATCATCGATCACGATCCGACCTCCGAGCTGGTATCGCCCAAAGTCGAAAAGAAGCTGCCGCAGATTCTTTCCACCGAGGAGGTGGAGCTGCTGCTGGACCAGCCCCAGTGCGTGGACCTGAAAGGGTTCCGCGACAAGGCGATGCTGGAGCTGCTGTACGCTACGGGCATCCGGGTTTCCGAACTGATCCAGTTGGATCTGCAGGATCTCAATCTCGAAATGGCGTACATCCGCTGCAACAAGGGAAACCGCGAGAGGATGATACCGATTGGTTCGATGGCTATCGCCGCGCTGAAGGAGTATCTGGGAAAATCCAGGTCGCTCCTCATCCAGAAAAACGACGAAAAGGCGCTGTTTGTCAACATCAACGGCGGAAGGCTCACAAGGCAGGGCTTCTGGAAGATCATCAAGCAGTATAAAAACCAGGCGAAGATAAACAAGGACATTACGCCCCATACCCTGAGGCATTCCTTTGCCGCGCATCTGCTGGAAAACGGCGCGGACCTGCGGTCCATACAGGAAATGCTCGGCCATTCCGACATTTCATCCACCCAGATCTACGCCCATATTGCCAAGAACAAAATCAAGGATATCTATAAAAAGACCCATCCCAGAGCTTAAAAGAAACGTGCCTGAAGCAGGCCGTGCATAGGAACGGAAAGCCCGCGGTCCACCAGTATCGCGGGTTTTTTGATTTTTACTTTTTTTATTTGTTTGAATCCGCCGTAAAATGGTACAATTTGTTTATACCGATAGCATTGTTTACAACTATATAGAATGCGGAATAAGGAGCTTATTGTATGAAAAGAGTGATTCTGGTCGTTCTGGACAGCGTCGGAATGGGAGAGCTTCCGGATGCGGCAAACTACGGGGACACGGGCAGCAATACGCTGGGCAACATAGCGGCGGCGATCAGGGGATTTTCCCTGCCGAACCTGGAGAAAATGGGACTTGGCAATATTACCGGCATGAAGGGATACCAGGCGGCAGAGGGGCCGACGGCCTGCTTCGGTAAAATGGCGGAGCGCTCGGCCGGAAAAGATACGACAACGGGACACTGGGAAATGGCCGGAATCATCCTGGACAAGCCCTTTCCGCTTTTCCCGGACGGTTTTCCGGAGGAGGTGGTCAAACGCTTTGAAGAAGCCATCGGAACCAAAACCCTGGGCAATTTTGCCGCATCCGGCACGGAAATCATCAAACAGCTGGGGCAGCAGCATGTTGCCACCGGATATCCCATCATTTATACTTCTGCGGACAGCGTTTTCCAGATAGCCGCCCATGAGGAAGTCATCCCGGTTGAAAGGCTGTATGAAATATGCCGGAAAGCGCGGGAAATACTGACCGGGCCCTATGCGGTAGGCCGAGTCATCGCAAGGCCCTTTATCGGCACGGAGGGCAATTTCACCCGGACCGACCGGCGGCATGACTTTTCCCTGGAACCGGTCCGGAAAACCATCCTGGAATACATCATCGAGCAGGGCATGCAAGTAAAAGCTGTTGGAAAAATCGTGGATATTTTTGCCGGGAAGGGAATATCCGAGTCCGTGCATATCCACAACAACATGGATGGGGTGGACAAGACGCTGGAATATATGAAGCAGCGGTTTGACGGGCTGCTTTTCACCAATCTCGTCGATTTCGACATGCTGTACGGCCACCGAAACAACCCGGAAGGGTATGCCAACGCCCTTTCCGAGTTCGACGTCCGGCTGCCGGAGCTGCTTTCCGCAATGGCCGAGGAAGACATCCTGCTGATTACGGCGGATCACGGCTGCGACCCGACGACCTCCAGCACCGACCATTCCCGGGAATACGTGCCGCTGCTGGCGTACGGCAAAAAAATAAGGCAGGGCGTCGATCTCGGCACGAGGCATACCTTTGCCGATCTGGCGCAGACCTTGTCGGAAATATTTGATTCGAAGGCCGATTTCGGAGCGCGGAGCTTTTACGGTGAAATAAAGTAGAGACGGGCAATATCTCCGGTTCACAGAATATCCTGCCTTTTTGCGGCATAATCTTATTATAAAAGGGAAAAGAGTGCTTGCAAGGGGTGTTTGATATGCTGAAAAAGGCTTTGTCGGTTTGGCTTGCGATCCTGTTTCTGGTTGCATTTTTCTGCTTGCCGGTTTCCAATGCGGCGACGGACAATACGGAGTACGATGCCGCGACGGTCATGAAAATCATGAATAAAACCTCCGTAACGGAGTTGAAGGCCAAGGGCGCCGTATTGATCGACTGCAATTCAGGCGTCGTCCTGCAGGAAAAGAACAGCAATGAAAAGCTGCCGCTGGCCAGCGTAACCAAGGTTATGTCGATGCTGCTTATTATGGAAGCCGTCGACTCCGGCAAACTGACCTATGATACGAAGGTAACGGTAAGCGACCATTCCTACCGGATGGGCGGTTCCCAGGTATGGCTCGAGCCGGGGGAAATCTTCACCGTGCATGAGCTTCTCCAGGCGGTTGCGATCCGTTCCGCCAATGATGCGACCGTCGCCCTGGCGGAAGCCGTCGCGGGCAGCGAGGAAGCCTTCGTGAGCATGATGAACGACCGGGCCCAGGAACTCGGAATGAAAAACACCCATTTCCTGGACTGCTCCGGTCTGACCGACAACGGCCACTACAGCAGCGCCTATGATATTGCCCTTATGTCCAGAGAGCTGCTGCTCAACCATCCCGACATCACCAAATACACCACCACCTGGCAGGCAAAGTTCCGTGAAAACACACCGGGCAAAAAGCCTGTCGCCCTGGATAATACCAATAAGCTTGTACACTACTATGAGGGTACGGTGGGCTTGAAAACAGGTTATACGGATGTCGCAGGACACTGCCTGTCGGCTTCGGCCGTCCGGAACGGACAGCAGCTGATCGCCGTCGTGCTGGGCGAGCCGGATTCCAATACCAGGTTTGCCGAAGCCAGGAAACTCCTGGACTACGGATTCGCAAACTTTGAGACCACTCTTGTGAACAGCAAGGGGGAAGAGGCTCAGCCGGTAGAGGTCAAAAAGGGCCTTCAACCGCAAATAAACGCAGTATACAAGCAGGATGTCAAGCTGCTGCTGAAAAAGGGCGAGAAGGGCAAAATTGAAAGAAAGCTCAAGCTGGCGGAGAACTTGACCGCCCCGGTGGCCAAAGGGCAGAAAATAGGGGAAATCATTTACATGATTTCGGGAAATGAAGTGGGCACGGCGGATCTGGTTGCTTCCAACGACGTGCAGAAGGCGTCGTTCCTGAGGCTGTTCCTGAGAATGCTGCAGGAATGGTTCATCCTGGGCCGGCTTGTGTGAAACCCGTTCCCCAGGCCGGTTTTCGGAACGGAGCTTTGTGAACAAAGTGTTAAAAACGTCTGTGTTTACAGACGTTTTATTTTTTGTTTGGTATAATAAAGGGAAGATAAAACAACAGTTGTGCCCATAACCGGAGGATAAATTTAATGATAGAAATAATACTGATGTATATATTGGCTGTACCTGCAATAATTATATCACTGAGCTTTCATGAACTTGCACATGCTTATGTTTCATATAAGCTTGGTGATCCAACAGCTAAACATCTAGGCAGATTGACCATGAATCCTTTGAAGCATCTTGATCCATTGGGAACGCTTATGCTCTTGATAGCTTTGAAAAGCGGCTTAGGCTTCGGCTGGGCGAAACCTGTGCCCATTGATCCGTCTTACTATAAAAATCACAAACGCGGTACTGTTCTTGTCAGTCTCGCGGGACCTGTGTCAAACTTATTGATTGCGTTGATATTTTCATTTCCCATGGCTTATATTGCAATGAAAAACGGTATATCTTCCGAAGGCGTTTTTTTAGATTATCAAAATATCAGAATAACAGGATATCCTTTTGAAATAATTGTTTTTTATATATGCATGTATTTTTATATGATTAATATCGGACTTGCCGTATTTAATATCCTTCCCATTCCACCCTTGGACGGATCAAAGATATTAACCGCAATACTGCCAGCCAATCTATATTTTAAATTGATGCGTTATGAGAATTATGTTGGTTTGGCTTTTTTGGCTATTATGCTTATCAATCCCGCAATTCTTTCAATAATTATGAGACCTTTCAGGTCGGCGGTCCAATGGGTTTTCATGTTAATCGGAACGCCGCTGCTGAATCTGGTCGCGTAGGGGCAACATTTTATTGACAGCAATTGGTTCAATATTTACAATAGAGATTGATCAAAGGCCCGGCTAAAATATATTTTAACGATGCCTCAAATCACGAAAAATACGTTGGAGAGTGAAGCACAATGGAGAAGAAAACAATGCTCAGCGGAATGAGGCCCACCGGTGCGCTGCATCTGGGCAATTATTTCGGAGCGCTTGAAAATTGGACGAAGCTGCAGCATGAATATAACTGTTATTTTTTCATAGCCGACTGGCATGCGCTGACGACCGGCTATGAGGATACTTCCAATATAAAGGACAATATCGACAATATCATCATCGACTTCCTGAGCGCGGGACTGGACCCCGAGAAATGCACCATATTCCTGCAGTCTTCCGTAAAGGAGCACGCAGAGCTGCATTTGCTGTTTTCCATGTCCACCCCTCTTTCCTGGCTGTACCGGTGTCCGACCTACAAGGACCAGTTGTCCCAGTTGAAGGAGAAGAATATAGCGACCTACGGCTTTCTGGGCTATCCGTGCCTCCAGGCGGCGGATATCCTGATATACAAGGCGGATGCGGTTCCGGTCGGGGAAGACCAGGTTCCGCATGTCGAACTGACCCGGGAGATGGCCAGGCGTTTCAATTTTCTGTTCGAAGAGGTGTTCCCCGAGCCCGCTGCGGTGCTTACAAAGGCCAAGGTGCTTCCGGGCACGGACGGCAGGAAGATGAGCAAAAGCTACGGCAATACCATAGCCCTGTCGGACGATCCGGAAACGGTCCGTAAAAAAGTCATGTCCATGCTGACCGACCCGGCCCGGATCAAGAAGGACGACCCGGGGCATCCGGAGGTTTGCACGGTATTTGCGTTCCACAAGGTGTTCAGCGAGGATACGGTCCAGGAGACGGAACGCCTCTGCAAAGCCGGCGGAATCGGCTGCGTGCAGTGCAAGAAGAACCTGGCCGCCCGGATGGGAGAGACCCTTACGCCGATCTATGAAAGACGCCAGGAATTGCTCCAGAAGCCCGGCTACATCCGCGAGGTGATCCGGAACGGCAACGAAAAGGCGAGGAAAACCGCGCAACAGACCATGGAGGAAGTCCGCAAGGCGATGAAGATCGACTGGGAGTAGGACGGGACCGACTTGTCGGAGGGAGGCGCGGCGCTTCCCGGAATTTGCTTGTAGGAGGCCGGACGGACTTTGGAAAGCGTATTGACAAACGCCTGCAAAATCAAAATTGAAAATTTCGAAGGACCGTTTGATCTGCTTTTCCACTTAATTGAAAAGAATCAGTTCAGTATCTACGACATACCCATAAATATTGTGACGGACCAATATATGGAGTACCTTTTCGCCATGCAGGAGCTGGATCTGGAGGTAGCGAGCGAATTCCTGGTCATGGCGGCGACCCTGCTCCACATCAAATCCAGGATGCTGCTTCCGGCCAAAAAGGAGGAGCAGCCGGAGGAAACGGACCCGAGGGAGGAGCTGGTCCTGCGGCTGCTGGAATACCGGAAATTCAAGGAATTTGCGGCTCGCCTGCGGCAGAGGGAAAACGAGTGGACAAAGGTATATTACAAGCTCCCCGAGATCATCCCGATCACCAGGAAGGAAGAAACGCTGGAACTGGTGCCGGCGGAGCTGCAAAGGATCTATAGCGAGCTCCTGGAGAAGAACAGAAAAAAGATGAATCCCAATGTAAGCGGGATGAACCGGATCATCCAGCATGAGAAGGTATCCCTGCGAAGCAAGATGAGGGAAATCATCCGGGAACTGCTGAGGAAGAGCCGGATTCGGTTTTCGGAGCTGTTCTCGCTGAAGCAGCGGTCGGTGACGGATGTTATTACCGGCTTTATGGCGATCCTTGAGCTGTCGAAGCTCAAGAAGGTAAGGCTGGAGCAGCGGAAGCAATTTGACGAAATCTACATCCATAAGGCGGAGCACACCGCCGAACTGATCCAGTTTGATCAGGAGCATATCGACAACATGGCGTAGGCGGGAGACTTCGGACAAGTTCCGTGCAGGAGAGGCATTCATGGAAATAAAAGAAATAGAGGCAGTGATCGAGGGACTGCTTTTTTCGGCGGGCGACCCGCTTTCGCTGGAGAAAATCGCGGAAATACTGGAAATCGATAAGAAGACCACCCGTCTTATTTTGAGCAATATGGCGGTTGCGCTTCAGAATTCCAAAAGGGGCATTCTGCTTCGGGAGCTGGACGGCGCTTATCAGCTTTGCTCCAGACCGGAGCATTACCAATACATCTGCAGGATTGTGGAGCCCAGGCAGAAGCAGGCGCTTTCCCAGGCCGCCTTTGAGACTCTATCCATCATTGCATACAACCAGCCCGTCACCCGAACGCGGATCGAAATGATCCGCGGCGTCAATTCGGACAGCGCGGTTTCCAGGCTGCTGGAGCGGAACCTGATCCGGGAGGCCGGCAGGATGGACACGCCGGGTAAGCCGATGCTCTACGAAACGACGGAGGAGTTCCTGAGAAGCTTCGGCTTCAAATCGACGCGGGACCTGCCGGTGATCGAACTGGAAGCCATGCTTCCGACGGAGGAGCAGCCTGCCGAAGGCCAGCAGGCGGCGGAATAGACGGTATGGGCGGAACGGAATGAAAAAAACAATTTTGGAAAAAATAACTGTATGCTTTATATGGTTGTTTTTTTTCTTTTTCTTGCCTTTTATACGGTGTTGTACTGGATCGATCTGAAAGCGGCGCTGGACTATATACGCAACGAGCGCGGCGAATGGATCGTGATTTCCTTCTATACCCTGGACGGCGTTTTTCGTTACCGGTATGATATTCCGCTGGTGAAAAAGGAAAACGGCAAGGTCCGGTTCCGGCTTGTAAAGGGACAGGGCGGCGAGAGCCGGACCGGGGAAGCAAAAAGCGGCAAATCGACGCCGCTGGACCTCTACCGGAAACTAGTCAGTGTAAAAACCTATCTGGAAGACCATAAAGACCTGATCGAAGAGCTTCGTGCCTATTTGAACAAAAAAAACATCCGGACGGAGCTCAGCGTAAAGCTGAGGCAGGGGACCGGCGACGCGGCCCGGACGGGAGTCCTGTGCGGGCTTTTGTGGGCGGCGGCCGGGATAGCGATGACCTATGCCGCCCGTTTTTTCAAACTTTTTCAGAAGAAGATCACCATCGTTCCCTGCTTCGACAAAAGAATTTTCGAGGCCGACGTCCACTGCATATTTCATGTCCGATTAGTCCATATTATAGTGGTGTTGATAAAAATATACCAGGCGAACTATCTCCTAAAAATGAAATCCAAAAAAACGATAGGTGGTGAAGTGAGTGGCTGAGCAGCATCCGATAGAAGGATTGATGACAACCGCCATGGAAAGTATCAAGGAAATGGTGGATGTGAATACGATTGTGGGCGACGCGGTGCAATCGCCCGACGGCACGGTGATTATCCCGATTTCAAAGGTTGCGTTCGGTTTTGCGGCCGGAGGCGGCGAATACAGCTCTGTCGCCGAAGACAGCGAGAATGAAGACCGGGGAAGAGAGAAGGAAGACGAGGCTGGAAAACCCGGAAAGTTTCCGTTTGCAGGCGGCAGCGGCGCAGGCGTCAGCATTAATCCCGTGGGCTTCATGGTGGTGGGAAACGGCCAGATCCGGCTTTTGCCCGTGAACATCAATTCTTCGGTGGATAAGGTGCTGGACCTGGTTCCGGATCTGATCTGCAAGATGGAAGAAATCTTCAAGAGAAAGGTATCGGTACGAAAGGAAAGCAAAGCGGAAACGGAAGAGAGTTGAACAGGCGGCCGCCGGAAATGCGCTAGAAGTACGGCCGGATGCCGGGTTTACAGGAGGCGGACAGCCACAGGAAATCCCCCTTGAGGATTCGTGTTTCACAGGGGATACCTGTGGCTTTTTTGCTGAAGGAATGGTATTGTATAGGTAATAATGACCGGATGGTCAACGGAACGGAAAGGAAACAAAAGCATGTCCGAAGTAAGGCTGCAAAAATACCTCGCGGAGGCCGGAGTCGCGTCCAGGCGCAAATGCGAGGAACTGATCGAACAGGGGAAAGTGGAAGTAAACGGCCAGATTGTAACGGCCCTGGGAACGAAGGTAACCGGAGACGAAAGCATTAAGGTGGACGGACGTTTAATACGGCAGGAGCAGAGGAAGGTTTACATACTGCTGAATAAGCCGGTGGGCTATATTTCGACGGCAAAAGACCAGTTTTCGCGAAAAACCGTCCTGGATCTGGTGGGTACGGTGCCGGAAAGGGTATACCCCGTGGGAAGGCTGGATTATGACACTTCCGGTCTTCTGCTGCTGACAAACGACGGGGAGCTGGCCAACAAGCTGACCCATCCCAAGCACGAGGTCCCAAAGGTCTATCGTGCCCTGCTCATGGGTACTCTGAAGGAGGAAGACATAGATGCACTCCAGACCGGAGTGGAGATAGAAGATTATAAGACTGCCCCTGCCCGGGTGCAGATCATCGATGCGGGCAGGAAAGAACCGGTACGAAAAGAGGCGGGAAGGAAAGAACCCGGCAAAAAGGAACCCGGCAAAAAAGAACCCGGCAGCAGGGATTCCGGCAGGAAAGAGCCGGGCAGGCAGGAATCCACGGTGGAAATCACGATCCACGAGGGGAAGAACAGGCAGGTCCGGAAGATGTTCGAGACGCTGGGATATCCTGTTCTGCGCCTGAAAAGGGTCGCAATAGGGCCGCTGGTGATTGAAGGAATCGAGGAGGGGAAGTGGAGATACCTCCGCAAGAAAGAGGTGGACAAGCTGAAAAGGACCGCCGGCATGCCTGCGGAAGAGTAAAGCGGGAGGAAGGGACGATGAACAGAGCCATTGAAAAATGCGTCATCAAAAATTCACTTCATCAATCCCATGATATCGCGGAAAGGACAGTTAAGCCGGGTGATACCGTTATAGACGCAACGGCGGGAAACGGGGGCGACACGGTGTTCCTTGCCGGTCTGGCCGGCCCGGAGGGGCGGGTGTATTCCTTTGACATCCAGCAGGCCGCGTTGGACCGGACCCTGGAAAAGCTCAACGCCGCGGGACTGGCCGAAAGAGCGGTGCTCCTTTGCGAAGGCCATGAAAACATGGCCCGGCATGTGAAGGGCGAGGTTTCGGCGATCATGTTCAATCTGGGCTATCTGCCAGGCGGCGACCACAACATCGGCACCACGGGAAATACGACCGTCCAAGCGCTGGAAAGCGCGATGGAGCTTATAAAGGTGAACGGCATAATAACCGTTGTCGTGTATTACGGAGGCGACAGCGGCTTCGGGGAAAAGGAGCAGGTGATGGAATATATCCGCACCATTGACTGCAAGCGGTTTACGGTTTCCGCCACGGAATTCGTCAACCAGATCAATTGCCCGCCGATCCTTCTGTGCATTGAAAAGCTGTTCTGATTCCGGCCGGATTGTGGGGCAGGGTGGTATTTTACCTTTTTTGTATTGCAATGGGCAGGAAAATATTATATAATTCTCGTATAATTAGTACCAGGTAATAATATTATATTCAAATAGTTTAGCTTTACAAATCTTTGAATGAGGTGCAAGACTCATGGGAACAATTGAGAAAATCAACGACCTACACGTGCGGAAAGAGAAAATCGAGGCCGGCGGCGGAGCGGACAAAATCGCGAAGCAGCACGAGTCCGGCAAGCTTTCGGCCAGGGAGAGGCTGGAGAAGCTCTTCGACAGCAATTCCTTTGTAGAAATCGATGCGTTTGTGGAAACCAGGGCGATCGACTTCGACATGCAGAAAAAGAAGGTTCCCGGCGACGGTGTGGTGACGGGCTACGGAAGCATTGACGGAAGACCCGTGTTCGTATCCTCGCAGGACTTTACCGTCATCGGCGGGTCCCTGGGCGAAGCGCATGCGAGAAAGATCACCAAGGTCATGGACATGGCCATGAAAATGGGAGCGCCCTTCATCAGCATCAACGATTCGGGCGGAGCCAGGATCGAAGAAGGCATCGACGCCCTGAGCGGCTACGGCGATATTTTCTACCGGAATACGCTGGCTTCCGGCGTAATCCCGCAGATTTCGGTCATTATGGGACCCTGTGCCGGCGGCGCGGTTTATTCCCCCGCGATCACGGATTTCGTGTTCATGGTGGAAAAGACCAGCTACATGTTCATAACCGGCCCCCAGGTCATCAAGTCGGTCACGGGCGAGGATGTCACCTTTGAGACCCTCGGCGGCGCCGAGGTCCACAATGCGAAAAGCGGCGTGGCCCATTTCAGGAGCGGCAATGAGGAGGAATGCCTGAAGGAGATCCGGAGGCTGGTGGGCTTCCTGCCCGACAACAATCTGACGGATTCGCCCGCCCTGAGGACGGACGACGATCTGAACCGGATCGACGAAAGCCTCCTGGAGCTGATTCCGGACATCTCCAACAAGCCCTACAACATTCTGGACATCATCGTCAAAGTACTGGACAACGGAGATTTCATGGAAATCCAGCAGCATTTCGCCAAGAACATCGTGGTGGGCTTCGGAAGGCTGAACGGCAAGACCGTGGGGATCGTGGCAAACCAGCCGAATGTCATGGCCGGCGTGCTGGATGTGAATTCGGCGGACAAAGCGGCCCGGTTCATCCGGTTCTGCGATTCCTTCAATATTCCGCTCGTTTCCTTTACCGATACGGCGGGCTATCTGCCCGGTACGGGACAGGAGTACAGCGGCGTTATAAGGCATGGCGCGAAGCTGCTTTACGCTTTCTCCGAAGCGACGGTGCCCAAGATCAACGTCATAGTCCGGAAAGCCTACGGCGGCGCTTATATTGCCATGAACAGCAAGCATCTGGGCGCAGATATGGTATTTGCATGGCCCAGTGCCGAGATCGCGGTAATGGGTCCCGACGGCGCGGCCAACATTATTTTCAGGAAAGAGATCGCCGCGGCCGAAGATGCTATTGCGGCAAGAGAACAGAAAATCGAGGAATACCGGAACAAATTCTCGACCCCCTATATCGCGGCGTCAAGAGGCTATGTCGATGACGTAATCGACCCCGCCACAACGCGGAGCAGGCTGATCAACGCCCTTGAAATGCTGGCGGGCAAGCGGGAAAACAGGCCGGCGAAGAAACACGGCAACATACCACTGTAACAGGGAGGCGCAGCATGGAAGAGTATCGGAATGAAGCAGTAAGCGAGGAAATACTTGCGGTGATAGCGGCTGCGGTCGCCGCAATGGAAACCAGGCCGGGATACCGGCTGGTCGTGCGGTCCATGAGGCAGGTGCCCCAGAACTCTCCTGCATGGAATACCGCAGGAAGACTGGAAAGGCTCAGCCGCAACTTGAACGCATAATCCGGAGATTTATAGAATGAGACGTCGGGAGGATAAAATTCATGAAGAAGTTTTTGATAAAGGTCAATGGAAACCAGTATGAAGTAGAAGTGGAAGAAGTAAGGGACGGCGTTGTTTCCGCACCGGCCGTTTACGCCGCAGCTCCTGTGGCGACCGCTCCCGTGGCGGCCCCGGCTGCACCCGCCGCACCGGCGCCGGCTGCGCCTGCGAAGGCGGCGGCAAACGGCCCCGCCGGAGCGGTCAAGATCACGGCGCCCATGCCCGGAACGATTCTCAAGGTCGTCGCAAACGTCGGGGACAAGGTGAAAAGGGGTCAGGTGCTTCTGATCCTGGAAGCTATGAAAATGGAAAACGAACTTGTTGCGCCGTCGGATGGAACCGTGGCGACGATCAACGTTTCAAAGGGTGCTTCCGTGAGTGCGGGCGATTTGCTTGCATCCTTGAATTGAGGAGGATTGGATGATGCGCAGGGTTAAAATAACAGAAACGGTACTTCGGGATGCCCACCAGTCCCTCATAGCAACCAGGATGAAGACGGACGACATGCTGCCGATCGTCGAAAAACTCGACAGCATCGGCTATAATTCCCTGGAATGCTGGGGCGGTGCGACCTTTGACTCCTGTCTGAGGTTTTTGAATGAAGACCCGTGGGAAAGGCTCCGCAAGATCAAAAGAGTGGCGAAGAAGACGCCCCTGCAGATGCTGCTGAGAGGGCAGAACCTTTTAGGCTACAAGCATTATGCGGACGATGTGGTGGAATATTTCGTCCGGAAGTCCATTGCCAACGGAATTAATGTCATCCGGATTTTCGACGCGCTGAACGATGTGCGCAACATCGAGGAAGCGATCAAGGCCTGCAAGAAGGAAGGCGGCCATGCACAGGGCTGCTTCAGCTATACCATGAGTCCGGTCCACAGCCTGGAGCTTTTCGTAAAGGATGCCAGGACGCTTGTGGAAATGGGTGCGGACAGCATCTGCATCAAGGACATGGCCGGGCTTCTGCTGCCCTATTCGGCCTATGAACTGGTGAAAGCCCTGAAGGAATATATCAAGGTGCCGATCCAGTTACATACCCATTATACGAGCGGTGTCGCTTCCATGACCTACATAAAGGCCATTGAGGCCGGCGTCGATGTAGTCGATTGTGCGATCTCCCCCATGGCCATGGGCACCTCCCAGCCTCCGACGGAGCCGCTGGTGGCGTCCCTGAAGGGGACCGAGTTCGATACGGGGTTGGATCTTTCGCTGCTCAGCGAGATTGCGGAATATTTCCGGCCGATCAAGGAGAAGTATGTGGAATCCGGCCTCCTGGACGTCAAGATGATGGGCGTAGATGTAAACGCGTTGATTTACCAGGTTCCGGGCGGAATGCTTTCCAACCTGGTATCCCAGCTCAAGCAGGCGGGAAAGTCCGACAAGTATGAGGAAGTGCTCCGGGAAGTGCCGAGAGTAAGGGAAGACTTCGGGTATCCGCCCCTTGTCACGCCGACCAGCCAGATTGTCGGAACTCAGGCGGTTATGAATGTTATTGCCGGCGAGCGCTACAAGATGGTTCCGAAGGAGTCCAAAGCGCTGGTCAAGGGGGAATACGGAAGGACGCCGGGCCCCATCTCGGAGGAGATCAAAAAGAAGATCCTCGGCGAAGAGGGACAGATCACCTGCAGGCCTGCCGATTTGATCCAGCCGGAGTTGGACAATATACGGAAACAGGTCGGAGAGTACATTGAGCAGGACGAAGACGTATTGTCCTATGCACTGTTCCCGCAGGTTTCGGAGAATTTCTTCAAACAGCGTCAGGCCGAGAAATACAAGATAGACAGTACTCTGGTGGATTTCAAGGACCGGATTCATCCGGTATAGACCGCCGGAGTCCAGGATAAACCGGGATAGACCAGGATAAGGAAATTATTGAAGTGGAAGCAAAGGGGACATGCGCTTGCGTGTCTCTTTTTTTCTTTCGATGCTTTTTGAGCTTTTGCTATCAGCAGTTCCGGTGCAGGTATACGTAATTTTCCTTATTGCTGACGTATTTCAGGATTTTTACCGGGCTGCCGGGTTTTATCCGCCTGCCGCATTTGAGGCAGTTGAACGCCCCTGAATTCATGCTTCCGTAGGATACCTCCGGCTTCACGCCCTCAAGCTTCTGCCAGCTTTGCCATCCTACCTTGCATTTTCCGATCCGGTTGTCGTAATCCGCGTAGACCCACTTAAGCAATTTGTGAAAGTGGAAGGGGTAACGGGTATATTGGATGTATTGCCAGGGCAATCCCAGCCTTTGGGCGTACAATTCGAAGTTCTTCTCGACGACTTCCTGGATGCGTCCCGTAATTTGCGTGCAGTACCAGGTGTAGCCGCTGTCCGCCAGCCAGCTTTTCAACCTTTCGAACATATAGCCCCGGCAGATTTCAATCGTTTCATCCTTTCCGGGAGCGAGGGCTCTGATCGCCGACGAGGCGATCCGGACGACCTCATCCAGGTACAGCTTCTTCTTGAAATTCTCTTTGTTATATAGTTCCACCGGAATGATATCAAAACAGTATTCGTTGGTTTCCGGCTTGTAAATACCGATACAGGTTCCTCCGACAAAGCTTCCGCTTCCTGCGTCGTCAATCTGGAGCATGCATGCCTCCGCAATTTGCCCTGTTGTACTGCTTGACCAGCACAACGCGTTAACTGATAGGATTTGACGAAAGGCTTGAATTGATACACAGCGAGGGAAAATTGACAAAAGCAGCCGGTTGTACTACGATGTTTAGGATAGGACAAAAAGGCAAGAAGAACCAGAAGAACAGGGCATAAGCGGGGGAGGAACAGAAAGATGGAAACGGACGAAAAAAATTTTGCCGCGGGGGACTCCAATCGAATTACCCGGGAGTATTTCGATTCCTTGCTGATTGAGACGCGATACATTGATTCGGTTATTCCGAATACGACACTGGAGCTTTATGGCGAGAAGTTCAGCACGCCGGTCATGACCGCGGCGTTATCCCACCTGGACAAGTTCTACAAGGAATGCAAAAACGGAATGGTGGAAACGGCAAAGGGTGCTTTTGCCGCAGGCGCGGTGATGTGGGCCGGCATGGGGGACGACGCGGAACTGGAGGCCATAACGGCTACGGGAGCAAGGACCATTAAAATTATCAAGCCCTATGCGGACGAGGAGCTTATTTACAGTCAGGTCCGGCATGCGGAGAAATGCGGTGCGCTGGCCGTCGGTATGGACATCGACCACAGCTTTGCCAGAACAGGGCAGTATGACAATGTCCAGGGCTATGCCATGAATGCGAAGACCCTGGACGATTTAAAGAAATATGTCCGGGCGACCAGGCTGCCCTTTATTGTCAAAGGGGTGCTCAGCACAAAGGATGCGGAAAAGTGTCTCGAGGCCGGTGTAAAAGGGATTGTTGTCTCCCATCACCACGGGATCAGTGATTATGCCATTCCGCCTCTTATGGTATTGCCTAAAATCGTGGAAGTAATCGGCGGCCGGATGCCAATTTTTGTCGATTGTGGCATCAACCGAGGCTTTGACGCGTTCAAGGCGCTGGCTTTGGGCGCTACGGCAGTTTCCGTCGGCCGCGCCGTGATCTCCGATCTTGTCCGGGAAGGCGCCGAGGGCGTCAAAAAAAGGATCGAGGCGATGAACAGCGAACTTGCCGGGGCAATGGCCCGTACCGGTTCCCCGGATATCCGGCACATCGATCCCGAAGTTCTCTGGAAGAAGTGAAAAAGGGATAACCTGTCCCCAAATCTAAAAATGCAAGTCCCTGCAAACCTAAAATTGCAGGTCCCTACAATTTCAGGCGGACCTGAAAATTGCAGGGACTTGATTTTTATCCTGCAAAAATGTAATATTAGGTTAGGCACAACCGGAAAATCGGTGCCAGCGCGCCGGTTCGTCCGGGCAGGCCGGCAGACGGATCAATCGGGATATGGAGGTTTGTATGGAAACCAAAAGCCATGATATGATAAAGAGAATCCAGGAAAAGATGCAGGACATGAGCAAGGGCCAAAAGCTCATCGCAAATTATATCATAAGCCATTATGAAAAAGCCGCTTTCATGACCGCCGCCAGGCTCGGCGAGGTGGTCGGCGTCAGTGAATCCACCGTTGTCCGCTTTGCGATAGAGCTGGGGTACGACGGCTATCCGAAGCTGCAGAAGGTCCTTCAGGAGCTGATAAAGAGCAAGCTCACCGCAGTGCAGAGAATAGAGGTATCCTCCAAGAGAATAAGTGAAGACAACATACTGAAAAGCGTGCTCCAGTCCGATATGGAAAAGCTCAAGCTGACGATGGAGGACATCGACCAGGGCAGCTTCAACGAGATCGTCGAGTGCATCCTGAACGCCAAAAAGATTTACATCCTCGGCGTCAGAAGCTCGGCGCCCCTTGCAAGTTTCCTGGGTTTTTATTTCAATTTGATTTTTGATAATGTCCGGTTGGTCCACACGACCAGCGTCAGTGAAATGTTCGAGCAGATCCTCAGGGCCTCCGAAGGGGACGTGGTGATCGGAATCAGCTTCCCCCGGTATTCCAAGAGGACTACAAAGGCCATGCAGTTTGTAAAGAGCCAGGGCGCCAAGGTGATTGCCATCACGGACAGCATGGATTCCCCGCTGGCCGGCTGTGCGGATCACTGTATCACGGCCAGGAGCGACATGGCGTCCTTCGTGGACTCCCTGGTTGCCCCCCTCAGCGTGATCAACGCCCTGATTGTGGCAATAGGTATGAGAAAAAAGGAAAGTGTCTACAATACCTTTGAGAGGCTGGAGACGATCTGGGACGAGTATCAGGTGTACGAAAAGTACGATAATATCGAACCGTACAGGAAGGTGGACTATTGAGCAGGAAAGTCATCATCATCGGCGCAGGCGCGGCGGGGCTCATGGCCGCCGGCAAGGCGGCGGAACGGGGGCTGGACGTGCTGCTTCTGGAAAAGAACGACCGCGTGGGAAAGAAGCTGCTGATATCCGGCAAGGGAAGGTGCAACATCACCAACAATACGGATATGGAAGGGCTGATCAACAATATTCCCGGCAACGGGAATTTTTTGTATTCCTCTTTTTATACCTTTTCCAATACCGACCTGCTCGAGCTGCTCCATGCGGAAGGGCTTGAAACGAAGGTGGAGAGGGGCGGCAGGGTATTTCCCGTCTCCGATTCGGCAAAGGAGGTCGTAACGGTCCTCCAGCGCTTCGCGGCGGAGCGCGGCGCAAAAACCCGGCTGAACTCGGCAGTGGATCGGATCGAGACGCGGGACGGAGTTGTAACAGGCGTAAGGCTGAAAGACGGTACTGTGCTGGAATGCGACAGCGTCATCCTTGCGACGGGGGGCGCCTCCTACCCGGGCACCGGATCAACGGGCGACGGATATGAAATGGCCAGGAGGCTCGGCCATCAGGTGACGGAGCTGAAGCCTTCGCTTATTCCGCTGGTTGTAGCCGAGAAATGGGTCACCGAGCTCCAGGGCCTGTCGCTGAAAAACATCTCCATTACCATTTCAGACCGGAAAGGCCGCAAAATCTATACGGATTTCGGGGAGATGCTGTTTACGCACTTCGGCGTTTCCGGCCCGGTGATCCTGAGCGGCAGCCGGCATATCCTGAAATACGGCTACAAGGATGTCTTGCTGACCATCGACCTGAAACCGGCCCTCGACGAGGAAACGCTGGATGCCAGGCTGCAGCGGGATTTCGAAAAATTCTCCAGGAAGCAGTTCAAAAACAGCCTGGACGAATTGCTGCCGCAAAAGCTGATCCCGGTTATGATAATGCTGTCCCGGATCCCGGAGGACAAGCCGGTGAACCAGATCACCAAAGAGGAGAGAAGGAGCCTTGTCCGGCTGCTGAAGGCATTTCCGCTTGAAATAACCGGCTCCAGGCCGATAGCGGAGGCCATCGTCACCGCCGGGGGGGTCCGTACGGACGAAATCAACCCATCGACCATGGAATCCAAAAAAATAAAGGGACTGTATTTTGCAGGGGAGGTCATAGATGTGGATGCCTATACGGGCGGCTTCAATCTGACGATTGCTTTTTCCACCGGCTGTATGGCAGGGCTGCACTGTTAAGTAAGGGTCGGCTAAAACAGTATGTTTTAACGAGCCCTAGGGGACAAAGTTCATGAAGGTAGTATTGAATCAGGAAACAAAAGAAGGGAAGGAACGGACCGGGAAAAAGTTCCCGGAACGGCTGGGATGGCTTATTTCCAGGGCGGCCGTGGCGGCGCTGGTTCTTTTGGTGGCGGTACAGGCGGCAATGCTGGACCCGGCTGTCAAATCGGCGATTTCCGGGGAAAAGGAACTGGAAGGGGAAGTCCTGCAGGAGGAGGCGTATTTCTATACGCCGTGCAAAATGGAAATGAAGCTGCTGAATATCGATAGCTGCCCCGACCTTGAGGTACTGGTGAACGGGGAGAAGCGCGCCGCCTTTGATGAAAATTCCGTCCTTCTCGAGCTCAAGAAGGGGGACGTGGTGGAGCTGGATGCAAGCTATGTGCTTGTGGAAGCCGATGTGCAGGTAAGCGCGGTCAGCAGCAATATCGCGGGCCTTCTGGGCAGGACGATGAAGGTAACGGATGGAATCAATACGGTAGCCCTGGTAAAATAGGTTGCATATTGTACAAATGCCATAAATCCGATATAATAGTAAAAGAATTTTGAGAGGACGAATTATGACGGAAAACGCCAGGGAATACGGCAGCAGGGATATCGCGGCTGCTGCGATACGGATAGCTCTTACTTCCGACAGGCAGGAAGAGAAGCACCTGCAGGCTGACTACGCCAGAAGCGGCATACATACTGCCGCGGTGGATTATGGCGGAGAGTTCATAAACTCCGTGATGAAGATTATTGAACGTGCCGTCGTTTCCTCCAAACGCGAGGGCGTCATCAACGACAGCCACGTTGAGGAAGGCGCCGTCGCCGGCGCGACGAGGGAAGCCCTCTCGCAGATCATGCCGAAGGCCCTGGGACTGAACGTCGGCGGGAAGATCGGCATTGCAAGGTACAAGGACCATATAAGCGTGTCCATTTTCTTTGGCATAGGCCTGCTGCATCTGAACGAGGTTGCCATCGGAGTGGGACACAGGGTAGTATGACGGTTCCCAAGGAAGGACTTCGCAGAACGGAAGATTGTAAAAGCAGAACGGAAGACCGCAACAAAGAGCAGTATTGGTACGCAGTATTGAAGGATGGAAGCATGGCAGAATGGGGTGAATAGTTCGGATGGTAAATGCGATCAGAGGGGCAACAACGGTGGACGAAAACACGGAGCAGGAGATCCTGGAAGCCACCTCTGAATTATTGAAGGCAATGCTGGAGCAGAACGGCATAGAGACTGAGGATATCATAAGCGTTATTTTCTCCGTTACGACGGATCTGAACGCGGCCTTTCCCGCAGTCGCGGCCAGGAGGATGGGCTGGACGGAAACGGCCCTGATGTGCACTTACGAGATTGATGTGCCGGGGAGCCTGCGCAAATGCATCCGGGTGATGATGCATATCCGGACGGAAAAGAGGAGCAGGGAACTGAAATTTGTGTATTTGAAAGCTGCGAGGCAATTACGGCCCGATCTTTTTGAAGAGAACCGACAGACTGGGGGATAATTTTTTGTCCAGGATCAACATCGCGATCGATGGCCCTGCGGGAGCAGGAAAAAGCACAGTTGCAAAAAGCATTTCCAAAATCATGGGAATTGTTTATCTGGATACGGGAGCAATGTACCGAACCGTTGCGTTGAAGGCCATCCGGTCAGGAATGGATACCAAGGACGCAGAGGGTCTTGCAAGTCTGGTGGAAAGCATTGATATCAAAATAGAATACAAGGATAACGAGCAGAGGATCTACCTGGACGGGGCGGATGTTTCGGACCAGATCCGTACGCCCGAGGTTTCCATAGGCGCGTCCAACGTGGCCGTGATTCCGGCGGTGCGCATCCGGATGGTGGAGCTCCAGCGGGAAATTGCCGGCCGGAACGACGTGGTCATGGACGGAAGGGATATCGGCACCTATGTGCTGCCGGATTCGAAGTTCAAGTTTTTCCTCGTCGCTTCTCTTGACGAAAGAGCAAGGAGGCGCTATGAGGAGCTGCGCGCAAAGGATGCGGACTGTCCGTCCTACGAAGAGGTCCGGGACGATATCGCCTACCGCGACAAAAACGACAGCTCCAGGGCATTCGCGCCCCTTTCCAGGGCGCAGGACGCCATTGAAATCGATACGACGGATTTGAGTCCGCAGCAGGTTGCCGACAAAATCCTGGCCCACGTCGGAAAACAATGGAATGGGGAAAAAGCATGAAAGGATTTGCCTACGTCTTGACGAATATCATATTCAAGCTTTTTTTCCGGGTGGAAGTGGTGAACAGGGAGAAGGTTCCGGCAAGCGGGCCGGCCTTGTTTTGCGCCAACCACAATACCATACTGGATATGTTTTTCTTCGGGTTCCGGCTCAAACGCTGGATCTATTGGATGGGCAAGGAGGAGCTTTTCCGGAATCCGCTGGCGGCGGCTTTGCTGAAAAGCCTCGGGGCCTTTTCCGTAAAAAGGGGAACCGGAGATGTAGGTTCCATCAAGATTGCCTACAAGCTTCTGGAGGAGGGCAAAATCGTCGGAATCTTTCCCCACGGTACGCGAATCGATCCCAGCAAGATCGAAACGGCCCGGATCAAGCCCGGCGCCGCCATGATCGCGGCGAATGCCGGAGTGCCTGTTATTCCGGCATACATTCAGGGCAATTACAGGATCTTCAGCAAGATGAGGGTGATATATGGCGATCCCTTCAGGATAGAAAGCAAGCAGGACGGCAAGTACACGAAGGAAGACTGGGCGGAGTTCAGCCGGGATATCATTAAACGAGTATATTCTCTTGCGGGAGGACCCCTGTGAAAATAGTGGTTGCCGAAACGGCGGGTTTTTGTTTTGGTGTTAACAACGCCGTAAAAATGGTATATAATTTATTGGACCGGCCTTCGGAAAAGATATGCACCCTTGGACCGATCATCCATAACGAGCAGGTTGTGAACGACCTGAAGGCAAGGGGCGTCGGCGTAATATCCGATATAAGTGAAACGGAAAGAAATGCGAAAGTTGTTATAAGGGCGCACGGGATAACACCCGATATATATGAAGGACTTGCGGAGAAGGATATTGAAATCATCGATGCGACCTGCCCTTACGTAAAAAAGATCCATAAGCTGGTAAGAGAGAAGTATAATGAAGGGTATACCATATTTATCGCCGGAGACGCCAAGCACCCGGAAATCATCGGAATAAACGGCTGGTGCGGGAACAAGGCGTATATAGCAAACGATCCGGCGGACGTGGACGGGTTTCCGCAGACGGATTCGCCCTGCTGTCTGGTGGCGCAGACGACGCTGACCAGAGAGAAATGGGACGGGATTTATAATAAATTAAAAGAAAAATGCAAAAACCTAATAAAATTTGATACAATATGTAATGCGACCACCAGCAGACAGGAAGAAGCCGCGAGAATCGCCGGGGTATCGGACGTCATGCTGGTCATTGGCAGCAGGAACAGCTCCAATACCCAAAAGCTCTACGAGATTTGCAGAAAGTATTGCGAGCAAACCTATATAATGGAGACGTACGGTGATTTGCCGCCGATCAATATACAAAAAATCAGCACGCTGGGGATTACAGCAGGAGCATCTACACCGGAACGCATAATCAAGGAGGTTATTGGGAAAATGGATGAATTAAATAAACAGGAGAACGAGCTGAGCTTCAAAGAAGCCTTCGAGAGTTCCATGGTGACTCTCCGGAGCGGTGAAACCGTCAAAGGCAGGATCATCGGCTTCAACAACGCCGAAATTTATGTGGACCTCGGGTACAAATCCGACGGAATCATTCCGGTGGACGAATACACCGACGACCCTGATTTCAGGCCGGAGGCCAGCATCAAGATCGGCGACGAAATTGAAGTGTTCGTCGTGAGAGTCAATGACGGCGAAGGAAACGTCATGCTTTCCAAGAAAAAGGTCGATTCCATGAAGAGCATCGACTCTATTGAGGAAGCCTATGAAAACAAGACCCCCGTAACCGGAAAAGTGGTGGAAATCACAAACGGCGGCATTGTTGCCAATGTAAAGGGCGTAAGGGTATTCATCCCGGCCTCCCAGATTGCGGAAAGATACGTCAAGGATCTCGGAGAATATCTGAGGCAGACCGTAACGGTCCGGATCGTGGAGTTCAACAAGCAGAAGAGAAAGATCGTCGGTTCGCAGAGGGTGATCCTAGCGGAACAGAGAGCCCAGAACGAAGGCGAATTCTGGGGCGGCGTGGAAATCGGCAAGAAGTATAACGGCGTCGTAAAGAGCCTGATGGATTTCGGAGCCTTTGTGGATATTGGCGGAATAGACGGCCTCGTGCATGTGTCCGAGCTTTCCTGGACCAAGGTGAAGCATCCTTCCGAAGTCTTGAAGGTTGGCGATAAAGTGGAAGTAACCGTATTGGAATTTGACCGGGACAAAAAGAGGATTTCCCTCGGCCTCAAAAAAGCGGAGGATAATCCCTGGTTCAAGGCCGCGGAGAAGTACAAGGTCGGCGATGTGGTGAAAGGCGAGGTGGTTCGGCTTGTTCCCTTCGGCGCTTTTGTCGAACTGGAAAAGGGCCTGGACGGTCTGGTCCACATTTCGCAGATTTCCAATGTCCGAATCGCAAAGCCCGGCGACGTTCTGCAAATCGGGCAGGAAGTCGAAGCCAGGGTCATGGAAGTCAATACGGAGACCAAAAAGATCAGCCTGAGCATAAAGGATGTCAATCCCATCGATCCGAAGCATGAGGAGCCGGAGCAGGCGGAAGCGGTTACTGACGCTGCCGCTGCGGATGAAACGGCAACCGGGCATACGGAAGAACTGAGCAACACCATTGGAGAGGCCATCAGCGAGGAAAATCAATAATTCAACAGAGATTCTTTTGAATTGGGAAAATGCAGGGCTTCTGGTCTTGCATTTTTTCAATTCCCTTGGGTAAAGGAGGGTTACGTCATGGATTATGAGGGCTTTAAGACCGAAATATACAAGCTGACCGATATCAATCTCAGCCTGTACAAGGAAAAGCAGATGAAGCGGAGAATAGACTCGCTGATCCGAAAGAACGGGTACGAGCTTTATGAAGACTACGTAAAGGTTTTGAAAACCAATCAGACCCTTTACAATGAGTTCATCAACTACTTGACCATCAACGTTTCCGAATTCTACCGGAATCCCGAGCAATGGGAGGTCCTGAAAAAGGACATTTTCCCGCTGCTGCTCAAGAGGTCCCAGAAGCTGAAAATATGGAGCGCTGCATGCTCTACCGGCGACGAGCCGTACACCCTGGTCATGGTTCTGAATGAATTCATTCCGCTGCATGATATTCAAATCATCGCAAGCGATATTGACAAGGAGGCCGTACGGAAGGCGAAAGCGGGAGCATACTCGGAAAAAAGCGTCGAGAAGCTGCCGAAGGCCTATCTGGACAAATACTTCAAAAAAGAGGGAAGCGTCTATACCATCAACAACGACGTGAAAAACCGGGTGGAGTTCATTCATCACAATATGCTGAAGGATCCTTATCCGCCGGCCTGCGACTTGATCGTCTGCAGGAATGTCCTGATCTATTTCACGGAGGAGGCCAAATCCCAGATCTATGTCAATTTCAACAAGGCGCTTAAAAAAGACGGGATTCTGTTCCTGGGCAGTACGGAACAGATTATCATGGCTTCCAGATATAACTTCAATTCGATTAAAACCTTTTTCTATCTGAAGGACGGGGAGCTGTAAAAATGGAACGCTCTATGAGAAGAGTCATCTTTCTTGTAGATATGAACGCCTTTTTTATCAGCTGCGAAATGTCCAGGAACCCGGAGCTGAAGGGTCGTCCCGCCGCAGTCGCGGGCGATCCGAAAAGCCGTACGGGCATTATTCTCGCCGCCAATTATGACGCCAGGGCCTTTGGCGTTAAAACCACCATGCTGGTCCATGAGGCGAAAAGGCTTTGCCCTCGCCTTGTGCTTGTCCCGCCCACCCACGGCCTCTACGACCGGAAGTCCAGGGAGGTCATGGAGATCCTTTCCCGCTACGCGCCGATCCTCCAGCAAAACAGCATCGATGAGGCCTGGCTGGATCTGACGGGCTGCGAAGCCCTGTTTGGCAAACCGGACCAGATCGCCCGAAGAATTATGGACGATATCCGGAACGAGCTGGACCTGTGGTGCTCCATTGGCATTTCCGAAAATAAATTCCTGGCCAAGATGGGCTCCGAATTGAAAAAGCCCCTCGGGATCACCGAGCTGTGGGAAAAGGATGTCCCAACGAAGCTGTGGCCGTTAAAGGTGCGGGAAATGTACGGGATCGGCAAACAGACGGAAAAGCGCCTGAACGAGTTGGGCATCCTTACGATCGGAGATATAGCGGCAACCGATATCAAGGTGCTGCGTTCGAACTTCGGGAAATACGGGGACGAGCTTCTGCGGCTGTCCAACGGACGGGACGACTCTCCCGTGACGCCGGTCCCGAAGCACGAATCAAGATCCATCAGCCGTTCCACCACCCTTGCCCGGAATATCACGGAACTGGAAGGGGCCAGGGCCGTTTTGCTGCGCCTTGCCGAAGAAGTGGGCGAGGAGGCGAGACGGTACGATTTCAAGGGAAAGACCGTATCCATCGTCATCCGGTATGACGATTTCAAGACAATCACAAGACAGAAGGCGGTCACGCCGACCTTCCTGACCATGGATATCTACAGGACCGGTTCGGCCCTGCTGGAGGAGCATTGGGACAGGCGCAGGCCGATCCGGCTCCTTGGCATCGGTTTGGGCAATATTGAGGAGGAGGCGCCGGAGCAGATTTCCATTTTTGATTTGAGCGAGGAGCTGCCGGATGCCAGCAAGCGAGAAGAGAAGCTCGAACGGGCGATGGATTCCATCCGGTCCCGCTTCGGCAGCGAAAAGCTCAAGCGGGCGAAGCTGGTCGATCCGCACCCGCAGGAGAAGGAATGAAAATAGAGAGCGAGGCGAATGCACTATGTGGCGATGCCCTAAATGCGGACGGGAGTTCAAAAATACAAAACCGCTACCACTCCCGCTTATCGCCGAAGTGGATTATTCTGTCTGTTCTTTTCTGACATTTATCTCGCGCAATGCCTTCGTTAATAACGGCGAAGCTATATATAGCGCTTTGAGATTGCCCTTGAGCATCGTATGCTGCCAGGTGCCCTGGGTTAATTTTCCCTGGGCTTTCTCACTCTTGCTAATCAGTGAAGCTATTGGGGCAAGTGCTTTTTCCAAATCTTCTTTTGTAAGTTTATCTGCTACATCACTTTCTGCTAATTCATTTGATATTAATGACGAGGCTACATAAAGCGCTTTGATCCTGTTCTTTTGCAACGTGTACTGGGAAGTACCTTGTGCAAATTTTCCATGTGCTTTCTCACTCCGCTCAATCATTGAAGCTATGGCCCGGAGGGCTTCCTCCATATCTATCTTCGTGAAATCATCCATAAGCTCAAACTCCCCACTACATATAAATTTACTACACGTGCGGGCTCTTGACAAGAGCTTCCTTTTTTATTATCATAAAATTGAACGATGTTCAATTTTATGGGGGATGCCAATGAAATCGGAAAAAACCAAGGAGCGCATTATCCAGCAGACGATCGCCCTTATTCTGGAGACAAACGGGGATACGGAGAACATATCCATCCGCAAAATTGCGGAGCGGGCGGGCATCGGCGTGGGTCTGGTCAACCATTACTTCCAGTCGAAGGAGAAGCTTTTGGAGGTCTGCGTCCAGACCATCATTGCCGGCGTGATTCAGTCGTTCCGGCCCGCATCCGGTGAAAGCCAAAATCCGCTGGAGATCACAAAACACGTTGCGAAGCAGGTAATGGACTTTTTAATGGACAACCGGCAGATATCCCGCGTATCGATCCTGGGGGATTTCAAAAGCCCGGGCGTTATGGACAATACCATGAAGACAGTCACGGGCTTTGGCCGCAGGCTGTCGGACGGACAAATGACGGACGAGGATAGGGAAAGGGCGTTTATTATCACTGCTGCCCTGCAGGGCGCCTTTTTGCGCAAAGACATTTTAATGGACTGCCTTGGCATCGACTTCTATGACAAGACACAACGGGACAGCTTTATCGACCGGCTGATAGAAAGGGTTGCATCGGTATGAAGTATTTGATTCTGAACGGAAGTCCCAATAAAAACGGTAATACATGGAAGGTGGTACAGCAGGCGAAGGCGTTTCTTCAGGCGGAGGATGCGGCGAGCTTCCATGAAATTCATCTCATAGATGAAGGGCTGCCATTTTGCCTGGGCTGCAGCGCCTGCTTCCGCCTTGGGCACGAAAGGTGCCCCCACAGCGCGGGAATGGGAACGCTCATTCAGGCCATAGAGGAGGCGGACGGCGTCATTGTCGCCTCTTCTGCCTTCAATATGCGGGAAACCGCCCTTCTGAAAAATGTGTTTGACCATCTCTGCTTCATGCTGCACCGGCCTCACTTTTTTAAAAGCAAGGCAATGGTGATCACCACCGTCGGCGGCGTCGGGGGACGAGCGGCGGCAAGGAGCATCGTGTCCTTTCTGAAAGGGATTGGCTTCAACCGCTGCTATCCGTTCAGCGTGGTGACCTTTAGCTGGAACGATTACAGGATTACCGAAAAAACGAAGGCGAAGCTGAAAAAGGTCACCGACGCGTTTCGCAGGGACGTTGCTTCCCGAAGGCTGCACAGCCCATCCGCGGCGGTGCTCATTCCCTACAATTTGTTCCGGGGCATGTCCTTGCATTACGCGAAGGGCACGGAATATGAAACCCATGATGGCGTACACTGGTTGGATGAGCAGCGGAAGCATAGCGTGTACGACAACGCCGTTTCCGTGCCTTTCTACAAACGGATGATTGGACATTTGTTCTACAGGATCGGCAAGCTTGCAGGGAAGAAAACTACAGTAACATACAAAAAGTAGTACCAAGCCATAAAGGATCAGGGGCATGACATAAGCGTGATTTATGCCGGAGCATCGGCGCTGATAGCTAAAAAAATGAAGCCCCAAGTTTTCACTTGGAGCTTTATTCTGGTGCGGGAAACAGGACTTGAACCTGCACACCCTTGCGAGCTCTAGTACCTGAAACTAGCGCGTCTGCCAATTCCGCCATTCCCGCGTTTCGTAAGGCAATACTTATTCTACTAGAAAACCGGTATAATTGCAAGTGGAAAATAATAAAATTACTATGTTCTTTTTTTTGTGCTGGGGACAACCGAAAAAATAGCTTCCGGTAACTCTTCCGGCAAAAATCGTAAAACCGTCGATCTCTTGTCGGAAAGAACCGGAACTGATTTTTCGGTTGTCCCTCATTGGGGAGGAATTCTATTGTTTGACAACCTCGATCAGTTCAAAAGAGAAATCATTCGTCAGAACATCGCGGTCCTGGGATTGGGGATCAGCAACACACCGCTTGTAAAATACCTTTGCGGCCTTGGCGCCAAAGTGACCGCATTCGACCGATCGGACGAAGCAGCCCTGGAATGGGCGAAGCAGCAGCTGCAGGGGCTGGACGTACAGTACCGTCTGGGAGAAAATTACCTGGACGCGCTTCATGGCTTCGATCTCATTTTCAAAACACCACAAATACGGTACGACCTGCCGGAACTGCTCCGGGAGAAGGCGGCGGGAGCCGTGGTCACCTCCGAAATGGAAGTTTTCTGCTCCCTTTGTCCCGCAAGGCTTTTCGGAGTGACCGGCAGCGATGGGAAGACCACCACCAGCACCCTGATTTACCATATCCTGAGCCGGAGCGGCTACAGATGCTGGTTGGGAGGGAATATAGGAACCCCTTTGCTGGACAGGATCGAAGAAATCGACGGGGACGACATGGCGATCCTGGAGCTGAGCAGCTTTCAGCTGCATACCATGCATAACCGGATCCATACCGCCGTTCTTACCAATATTTCGCCCAATCACCTGGATGTCCACAAATCCATGGAGGAATACATCCAGGCGAAGAAAAACATATTCCTTCATCAATTACAAACGGACACGGTGATCCTTAATTTTGACAATTCCACAACACGAGGCTTTGCGAAGGAAGCACCGGGCAGAACCGTTTTTTTCAGCAGAAAGTCCGAACTGGGGGAAGGGGTATTTCTTTCAGGGGAATGGCTGGTATCGAGGAGAGACGGGAAGGAGGACGGAATTGTCCGAAGTGCGGAAATTTTGCTTCCCGGCGTACATAATATTGAAAATTATCTTGCCGCGGCGGCCGCGACAAGGGACTTTGTAAATTCCGACGCCGTCAGGGAGGTTGCGGCAAGCTTCAGGGGCGTCGAGCATCGGATCGAGCATGTCCGGGACCTGAACGGCGTTCATTTCTATAATGACTCCATCGGTTCCAGTCCGTCCAGGACCATTGCCAGTGTGAATTCCTTCCGGGAGAAGGTCATTTTGATAGCGGGCGGCTACGACAAGCATATACCCTACGACGGAATGGGGGAAACCCTTGCCGACAGGGTAAAATGTCTTGTACTGATAGGCCAGACCGCCGCTCTGATCGAGAACGCCCTTGTGGAGGAATGCCGCAGAAGGGGCGTTGACCTTACAATCCCCGTGTTTCATTGCGCCTCCCTTGAAGAAGCAGTGAAAACGGCATTGGATTCTGCGGCAGAAAATGATATAATCATTTTGTCACCGGCAAGCGCAAGCTTTGACCTGTTTAAAAATTTTGAAGAACGCGGATTGGCATTCAAACAAATTGTAAACAATCTATAAAGAAAAGACAGAACCGGAAACGTTTGCAGACGTTTTGCCGATTCTCCCGTACTATTATACAAGACCCACTGAAAGGGAAAGGCCGAGAATGGAATATATAATTGCCCTGTTGAACAAACCGATAATGAAAAAGATACTTACCTTGTCCGTTGTAATCCTTTTGCTGTACCTGCTCAAGGACATGCTGAACCTTCTGCTCCTGACGTTTTTATTTACCTATTTGATGTACAACCTCCAGAAATTCTTCCAGAAAATCATTCAGCGAATCACCAAGCTGAAGATAAGTCGGGCGATTATCACCCTGATTTTATATTCGGGCTTTATTGCCCTGCTGGTATTGGTGGTTTACAAGTACATCCCAATAGCTATAAAGCAGATCATCCACATCCTGAACGATGTGGTGGCGTTTGTGATAGCCCAAAAGGGGAAGCAGTACGGAAATCCGGTTATGGACTTTTTGTTGGAGCAGTTGAATTCCATCGATATCGCCAAATACATCGGAGGCAAATCCTCCTATCTGTTCGCGCTGGCCGGGGACATCGGGCAGGTGGGCCTGTACATCCTTCTTTCCCTTATCCTCAGCCTGTTTTTCATCCTGGAAAAGGAAAGGGTAGTGCGCTTTGTGCAGGGATTCCGGGAAAGCAAGATCTCGAGCTTTTTCAACGAATTGCAGTTCTTCGGAAACAAGCTGATGAATTCCTTCGGCAAAGTCATTCAGGCGCAAATCCTTATTGCGCTCTGCAATACGGTCCTGTCCATCATCGGCCTGTCGATCCTGGGTTTTCCGCAGTTGATCGGCCTGGGCTTCATGATCTTCGTACTGAGCCTGATCCCGGTTGCCGGCGTGGCCATTTCCCTTGTCCCCCTATCTATAATTGCTTTTAACATCGGCAGCTTTATTTATATTGTTTATGTGCTTGTCATGATCCTGTTCATCCATGCTGTCGAAAGCTACTTCCTGAACCCCAAGCTTATGTCTGTAAAAACGGAATTGCCGGTGTTTTTCACCTTCCTGGTCCTGATTCTGTCGGAGCATTTTATGGGAATATGGGGGTTAATCATAGGAATACCGATTTTTATGTTCCTTTTGGACCTCCTGGACTTTAAGATCGTGAGAAAAGAAGAGATCGAACCGGGTAAAAAAAGCTCGAATAAAAAAACAGATTGATAAATCATTATTCCGGCCGAATTCTCCGGATTATTTGACTATTTCAAGCTATTTGGCGGTTTTTAATTTATCCTTTCGGTATTATAATTAATTAATGCAACACTGTACGGAAATTGATACAAACTACTGTTCAAACGTAGTTTATTTTTTTTGCAGAATGTGATCGGGAGAGTGTGAATCAATGAAATTTTATGTGGGAGTGGAATTTGGCGTAAAGCAGATTGTGGCGGGGGTGACGGACAAAAACGGAAAGCTGCTGAGAAAAGCATCCTGTCC
Source organism: Bacillota bacterium (assembly GCA_023411575.1). Taxonomy (GTDB): domain Bacteria; phylum Bacillota; class Clostridia; order Acetivibrionales; family DTU013; genus UBA1305. The sequence goes on from JAEYOP010000022.1 coordinate 55,698, forward strand.
GACCAATCTGGACAGACCTTATGAAGAGCAGTTTAATGAAATCGCTGAATTGATCCGCAGCATGCTGGAAGAGGAAGCAATCGACATCCGGAGCGTGAAATACATCGGCGTCGGCTTTCCCGGTATTCCGAACAAGGACAAGGGTACGATCGTAAGGAATTACACCATGAACCTGATCAATCTGCCGGTTCGCGAAGAATTGCAGAAGCATTTCAAGATTCCGGTCTACGTTGACAACGACGCAAACTGTGCGGCTTTGGCCGAAAGCGTGGTAGGAGCGGCCGAGGATATCGACTTCTCGGTGCTGGTCCGGATCGGGAATGGAATCGGCGGCGGCATCATCATCAATAATGAAATCTACAGCGGCTTCAACTTCGCCGGGGCGGAGCTGGGCCACATGTGCATCGCCATGGGAGGGAAGGAATGCAGCTGCGGAAGAAAGGGCTGCTGGGAGGCCTATGCGTCGGGGACGGCTTTTCTCCAGCAGATCGCCGAAGCGGCGCAGCAGCATCCGGAATCGCTTATCAATACTCTGGCGCCGAAGGAGGGCGCATGCGGCCCCGTTTTCAACGTATTTGAGGCGGCGAAGCAGGGAGACGCGGTTGCAATAGAGGTCATAGACCGGTATCTCCATTACCTTGCGGAAGGCCTGATCAATATTATTAACATGCTGATGCCCAATGCGATCATCATCGCCGGAGAGATCAGCAAACTGGGGGAAGCCTTTTTAAAGCCGCTCCGGAACATTGTCTGGAAGGGTATGTATACCCAGGACGTGGAGAAGCCCGAATTCAAGATCGCCCAGTTGGGCAGCGCCGGAATCGTGGTTGGCGCGGCCATGCTCGGATTATTCATCAACAATATGGAAGAATAGAAAAACGATGGAAAATTCATACTAGAAATACTGAAAGCCCTTGCTGCGCAAGGGCTTTTAAGTATTTGTGGTGGAGGGGGATGGATTTGAACCATCGAAGTCACTGACAACAGATTTACAGTCTGCCCCCTTTGGCCGCTCGGGAACCCCTCCGCATCTTCCTGTGAAATTTGTCTCAATCCTTTTGGGATTGAGGGCTGGTGCCCAGAGCCGGAATTGAACCAGCGACACGAGGATTTTCAGTCCTCTGCTCTACCAACTGAGCTATCTGGGCATATTGGTCAAAGGTCCGAAAACGGACAAGGACTAGTATAAATCATAAAGATTTTGAAGTCAAGGTTTGAGTCCAACAAAAATCGCTGTATTTTAAAGGTATTTTAAAGGGAAAGTACAACAGCATGTCGAATATCATGTATCATTAATCTTGCGAGGTGATGGAATGAAAGTGACGTTTTTAGGCGCGGCAAAGACCGTAACGGGTTCATGCTACCTTATAGAGACCGGCAATACAAAATTCCTTGTGGACTGCGGCATGTTCCAGGGCGGTTCGACGGACGAAGCCCTGAACCAGGAGCCCTTTCCCTTTAACCCGGCCAATCTGGATTTCATGATCCTTACCCACGCGCACATCGACCACAGCGGACGCATCCCCAAGCTGTACAACGACGGCTTCCAGTCGAAAATCTATGCAACCAAGGCGACGGTGGAGCTTTGTGCGCTGATGCTGCCCGACAGCGGACACATCCAGGAGTTTGAAAACGAATGGATCAACCGCAAGCGGGGCAGGGCGGGCCTGCCTCCTGTCAAGCCATTGTATACCTTCCAGGATGCCACGGATTGTATAAGGCTTTTTACAAGCGGGAAGTATGATGAGGTTATCAAGATAACCGATGCGATAAAGATTCGGTTCAACGACGCGGGACACATCCTGGGTTCGGCCATCGTGGAGGTCTGGATCACGGAAAACGGAGAGGAAACCAAGCTGGTTTTCTCCGGCGACCTCGGAAACAAAAACATTCCCATTATGCGGGACCCCAGCATCGTGGACAGCGCCGATTACCTGTTCATCGAATCGACATACGGAAACCGGCTGCATGCGACGTCGAACAACAAGGTCGAACGGTTTGTCGATATCATCAATACGACGATGGAAAGGGGCGGAAATGTAGTAATACCGTCCTTTGCCGTCGGCAGGACCCAGGAGATCATCTACGAACTGAACAAGCAGCGGGAGAAGCTTGGCAGCAAGCTTGGCAGATTGATGGAAATACCGGTTTATGTGGATAGCCCGCTGGCGGTGTCCGCTACCAAGGTTTTCCGGAACAATCTCGATTGCTTTGACGAAGAGGCAAGGGTTTACATCCAAAATGGGGACAATCCCCTGGATTTCCCGGGCCTGCGCTTTACCCAGAGCTCCGACGAATCCCGGGCGCTGAACGATATGAAGGAAAGCATGATCATCATTTCAGCCAGCGGAATGTGCGATGCGGGAAGGATCAAGCACCACCTGAAGCACAATCTCTGGAGGAAGGAATGCAGCGTCGTATTCGTCGGCTACCAGGCGGTGGGAACGCTTGGCAGAAGGCTTGTGGACGGGGCGAAAAAGGTCAAGATTTTCGGTGAGGAAATTACCGTGAACGCCCAGATCGAAATGATCGAAGGATTTTCCGGCCATGCCGACAAGGACGGCCTCCTCGGCTGGATGAACGCCTTTGGCAGAAAACCGGGGAAGGTCTTCATCATTCACGGCGAAGAGCCTGCGATGACGGAATTCGCCACTGCCATCCAGGAGGAAATGGGAATCGAAACCATCATCCCGGAGCGCGGGGAAGCCTATCTGATCAGCAAGACGACCGTTTTCGGAACGGAGAAAAAGCAGCCGGCGGTCCAGGAAAAAGAAGAATACAGCTTCCGGCGGCTTGAAATACTGGATCTGCTTGAAAAGCTGCGGGATGAGCTGGATGAAGCGTCCGAGATCGTGAGGAGCGACCTGAAGAACCAGAAGGACGACGTGGAAATCGAACTGCTCCGGGCCAAGCTTATGAAGTTTGAAAAGGATATAGTGGACATAATACGGTAAAAGAACAGATTATTTTGAGAAAGAAGTTGAAAAACTTCTTTCTTTTTATGCTTTCTTATGCTATAAAAGAAATGTAGGGATTTCAAAAAGAAAAAACATGCAGAACGGGCAGTACGGACCCGGGCCGCGAAAGGCCCGGCGGGAACAGTATGAAGGGCCGGCATCCCCGGAAGGGAAAGGCTTTTCAAATATAATGAAGGATGGTAGGATGTATGTCAGTTTGGTCACTTTTATTGACGTTGGTTCCGATTGCACTTATTTTGTGCATGCTGATCATCTGGAAAAAACCGGCCGATATCAGTGGAATCGCAGGATGGTTGGTCATTTCGGTAATTGCTCTGCTCTTTTTCCAAACCAGTTTCGAAGTTGTTTTCCGGTCAACGATCGCAGGCTTGATCAAGTCCTTTGCGGTATCCCTCATAGTAGCCACCTCGTTGCTGCAGATGGCCTATATGGAGAAAACCGGCGCACTCAAGAGAATTATTATCTTTATCAAAACCATTGCCAGTGACAACAGGGCCGTACAGATCATGCTGATCAACATCGGCTTCGGCACCCTGATGGTATCGGTGGGCGCCACCCCGGTATCGCTGCTTCCTCCCATCCTCATCGCCATGGGCTATTCCACCTACGTGGCCATCGCCCTCCCCGCGATCGGATACGATTCCCTTTGTACCTACGCGCTCCTGGGCGCGCCCATCGTCGTCTTCGTCGACGTCGCCAACGGGTTCCTCGGCAAGGGCCATGAAATCACCCTTTCCCAGGCTGGAAGCGTCTTCTTTATGTTCCTTCCCATCGTCTCTACCATGATCGGTTTCGCGATGCTTTGGATCGTCGGCAAGGGGAAGGCAATCAAGGAAGGTTGGCTGCCGTGCCTCATTACCGGCGTTGTTATCGGCATAGTAGCATACTTTACAAACCGGGTTGACAACCTTGTGACCATAACAGGTCTTCTGTGCGGTCTTGCGGTTATCATTGCAATGGCGCTTTATCTCAAGCTCACCGGCAAAAAGATCATCGACAAAAGCAAGCTGACGGACGAAGAAAGGGCGTACGAGAAGAAATATTCCCTCCTCAAGGCCCTGTCGCCCTGGCTGCTGCTGATCGGTGTGATCCTTATATTGAACCTTCCGAAGGAGATCTTCGATTACCTTTACAAGACAATGACCCTGCCCATCGCCGGATTGTCGGCGGATGGCAAGCCCATTCTCACCAGGGCCCTGTGGAATGCCTATACCTGGATCTTTGTCAGTATCCTGCTTTCCATGATCTTTATCCGCCCGAAGGCGTCTGAAATCAAGGACACCCTCAAGGTCTGGTGGAAAAGGGCTCCAAGGCCCGTTTTCTCCGCGGCGATCTTCTTTGCCATCGGTGAAGTCATGAACATGTCCGGCTTCAGCATGGCGGAAGGAAAGCCCGTAACGGCAAGTATGGTCAAGGTGCTGGCCGATTACTCCTCCCAGTTCTTCCAGAACGCATACGGAGCCATCGTTTCCTATATCGGCTTGTTCGGCGGATTCATCACGGGCAGCGAAGCTTCCACCATTGCCATGTTCGGCAAATACGTCATGACGACGGCGACGAACCTGAACCTCGGACTGATGGGCCTGATCATTGTAACAGCCGGTCTTGCTTTCGGCGGCGGCCTTGCCAGTGTTATTTCGCCGGCGAAGCTGCAGAATGCGGCGGCGTCCATTGACAAGCTCGGGGAAGAAAACCAGGTCATTCGGATCGCCTTTGTGTTCTCCCTGATCCTGACCACGGTGACTTCGATTTTTGTCGTAATCCTGCTGAATGTGCTCCATTAGTTTGCGGCAGGCATCGCTCGGATTCAAAAAGAGGGCTTCGGCCCTCTTTGTTTTTTCAATTTACAAAAACCGCATAACAGTTTAAAATAGAAGAAATGAATCACTCCAAGGAGAGAATGTATGAAAAAACTGATGCTTGGCAACGAGGCGGTGGCCAGGGGCGCTTACGAAGCCGGAGTTACTGTTGCGGCGGCATACCCCGGGACGCCCAGTACGGAAATTACGGAGAATATCGCAAAATACGATGAAATATACAGCGAATGGTCGCCCAATGAAAAGGTGTCGCTGGAGGTCGCCATCGGCGCTTCCATTGCAGGCGCCAGGGCCATCTGCTCCATGAAGCACGTGGGCTTGAACGTGGCCGCGGACCCGCTGTTTACCGTTTCCTATACCGGCGTCAACGGCGGGCTTGTGGTCATGGTGGCGGACGATCCGGGCATGCACAGCTCCCAGAACGAGCAGGATTCCAGGTTCTACGCCCGTTCGTCGAAGGTGCCCATGCTGGAGCCGGCCAACAGCCAGGAGTGCCTGGAGTATGTCAAAGAAGCTTTTGAAATCAGCGAAAAGTACGACTGCCCGGTCATGGTCCGGCTTACCACCAGGATCGCCCATTCCCAGAGCGTGGTGGAAACCGGCGAGCGGTGCGGCTATGAATTGAAGCCCTATGTCAAGAATCCCGGAAAGTATGTTATGATGCCGGCCATGGCAAGGGGAAGGCATCTTGAAGTCGAAAAAAGGATGGCTGCCCTCAAGAACTTTGCAGAAGAGACCGGATTGAATTCGGTGGAATGGGGAAGCACAGAGGTCGGCGTAATCACCTCCGGCATCTCCTACCAGTATGCAAAGGAAGCTTTTGGCGAGGTTTCCTACCTTAAGCTCGGGATGGTTTATCCTCTTCCGGACAAACTTATTTCGGATTTTGCCTCCAAAGTCGGCAAGCTCTATATTATTGAAGAACTCGAACCCTTCTTCGAAAACCAGGTCCGGAAGCTCGGCATCCGGGTAATCGGCAAGGATGTGCTGCCCGTAACCGGGGAATACTCTACATCACTCCTGAAGGAGAAGCTGTTCGGGATCACCGGAAGCAAGCACTACGATATCGACAATCAGTCTCCCATGAGGCCTCCGGTCATGTGCCCGGGCTGCCCGCACAGGGGAATGTTCCACGTGCTGAAGAAGCTGAAGCTCACCGTAAGCGGCGATATCGGCTGTTATACCCTTGGGGCGCTTTCGCCCACGGAATCCATGGATGCGTGCGTGTGCATGGGCGCGAGCATCGGCATGGCCCACGGCATGGAAAAGGCGAGAGGCAGGGAATTCGGGAAAAAGACCGTTGCCATCCTCGGGGACTCCACCTTCATCCATTCCGGCATTACGGGCCTGATCGATATTGTTTACAACAAAGGCTGCTCCACCGTTATCATCCTGGACAATTCCATTACCGGCATGACCGGCCACCAGCACAATCCGACGACGGGCTTCACCATCAAGGGCGAGCCCACCCGGCAGGTCAACCTCGAATTGCTGGCCAGGGCGGTCGGCATAGAGCGGGTGAGAATCGCCGATCCCTTCGATATCAAGGAGTTTGAGAAGGTAGTCGCGGAAGAAACCCAGGCGGACGAACCGTCCGTCATCATCTCCCAGAGGCCCTGCGCATTGCTCAAGAGCGTTCGCTTCGAGGGGCCGCAGGTCATTACGGAGAAATGCAAAAAGTGCAGGATGTGCATGAAGATCGGCTGTCCCGCCATTGTCGACAAGGGGGACCGGATCGTGATCAACAGCGCGCTTTGTGTCGGATGCAAGCTTTGCTCGAAGGTATGCAGCTTTAATGCTATTGAGAAGGCCGGTGATGGAAATGAGTAATCTGAATATAATGATTGTAGGCGTAGGAGGTCAGGGAACGCTTCTGGCCAGCAGGATACTGGGGAACGTGGCCCTGAAGAACGGGAACGACGTCAAGGTTTCCGAAGTGCACGGAATGTCCCAGAGGGGCGGCAGCGTCGTCACCTATGTGAAGATGGGCGAAAAAGTTTACTCGCCCCTGATTGAAAAAGGCGAGGCCGATATCATTATCGCCTTCGAAAAGCTGGAGGCCCTCCGCTGGATCGACTATTTAAAAGCCGGCGGGACGCTGGTGGTGAACGATCAGGAGATCAATCCGATGCCCGTCATCATCGGCAAGGCGAAATACCCTGAAAGCATCCTGGAAAGGATGAAGGCCAGCGGAATAAACCTGCAGGCCATCGACGCCCTGAACATAGCGAAGGAATGCGGGAGCATCAGGGCAGTAAACGTCGTCCTGATCGGGCTGATGGCGAAAACCACGCAGATCGGCAAGGACGTATGGCGGCAGGCGATGGAGGAAGTTATTCCGAAGAAGCTGCTGGAGATTAATTTAAAAGCGTTTGACGCCGGATACAACGGATAGGAAACCGTTTCAAGGATAATCTGATTTTCAGCCTGTTTGCTTTTGCGTGGGGCGGGAGGGTGCCCGCAATCCCTGAAAGCTATTCCCGCGGGGGAATAGATGGGCTTAGTATAAAGTCGAGGGAGGTCTCATCAAATGAGTTACTGGAACCAGACATGCGAATGCATGCCCAGGGAGGAAATGAACAAGCTCCAGAGTGAGAGGCTGGTCAATACGGTAAAAAGGATTTACCACAATGTGCCGTTTTACCGGGAAAAGATGCAGAAAAAGGGAGTCGAGCCGGGGGACATAAAAGGGATCGAGGACCTTTCCAAGCTGCCTTTCACCTACAAGCAGGACCTGAGGGATACATATCCCTACGGGATGTTTGCGGTACCGATGAGCGAAATCATTCGAATCCACGCATCTTCCGGCACTACAGGCAGAAAAACCGTCGTAGGCTACACACGCAAGGACATCGATACATGGGCGGAAGTAATGGCAAGAACCCTTAGCAGCGCAGGCGCGACAAAGGATTCCATCATCCAAGTGGCGTACGGCTACGGCCTGTTTACGGGCGGCCTCGGAGCGCATTACGGCGCGGAGCGGGTAGGCGCTTCCGTTATCCCGATTTCAGGCGGAAATACCAAATTGCAGCTTCAGATCATGAAGGATTTCGGCACGACTCTGTTGGCCTGCACTCCGTCTTACGCCCTTTACATGGCGGAGGAGTTGGAGGAGGCGGGTATAAAGAAAGGCGACCTGAAGCTGAAGGCGGGCGTGTTCGGGGCGGAGCCCTGGTCTGCAAAGATGCGGGATGAAATCGAACAGCGCCTGGGAATCCTGGCGATCGATATCTATGGACTCAGCGAGGTCATCGGCCCCGGCGTTGCGACGGAATGTCCTTGCAAGTGCGGGCTGCATGTTCAGGAGGACCATTTCATACCGGAGATCATCAACCCCGACACGGAGGAAGTACTGCCTCCGGGATCAAAGGGAGAGCTGGTATTTACCACGGTTACAAAGGAGGGCTTGCCGCTGCTGCGTTACCGGACGCGTGACATTTCCTCCCTGGAATACGGCAAGTGCGACTGCGGCAGGACTCTTGTCCGCATGAGCAAGGTGTCAGGACGTACGGACGACATGCTGATCATACGCGGCGTCAATGTTTTCCCGTCCCAGATCGAAAGCGTGCTGCTGGAGCTGGGCGAAACGGCGCCCCATTATCTGCTTATTGTTGACCGGATAGACAATCTGGATATACTGGAAGTACAGGTGGAAATGACCCAGACCATGTTCTCCGACGAAGTGAAAAAGATCGAGGACCTGGAACGGCTCATCAAGAAGGAAATTGAAAATACGCTGGGAATCAGTGCGAAGGTAAGGCTGGTGGAGCCCAAAACGATCCAGAGAAGCGAAGGCAAGGCAAAAAGAGTCATTGACAAGCGGATAATATGAAAAGGAGGTCGGGTTCATGTTGGTAAAGCAAATATCCATTTTCCTTGAAAACAAGTCGGGGAGACTGGCCGAGGTGACCAAAACACTTGGGGAAAACGATATCGATATTAGTGCGCTCTCCATTGCGGACACCACCGATTTCGGCATACTCCGTCTTATTGTGAACAAGCCGGAGAAAGCGGAACGGATCCTGAAGGAAAACGGGTTCATGGTCAGCTGTACGGAAGTCATCGCCATCGGAGTGGAGGATAAGCCCGGCGGGCTGGCGGCGGCGCTGGACATACTGGACCGTGAGGGGATCGGCATCGAGTATATGTATGCTTTTGTAAGCAAAAAGGAAGACGAGGCTCTGGTCATCCTCCGGGTGGAAGGCCCCGAAAAGGCGGCCAAGGTGCTCCAAGACAAGGGAATCAGCGTTCTTTCCTCAAGCCAGGTTTACAAGCTGTAATAAAATTATAAGCTTGCAATAAAAGGAAAAGCCTGTTCGGCACGTCATAGACTGCGGAACAGGCTTTTTGTGAGTCTTGTGGCCCTAGAACCGGCCCAGGATATACTTGAACAAAAAGTACTTTGACTTGCCCATGCTGATCTTGACTTCATCGAGAAAGCCCCGGTGAAAGTCGCAGTAAAGCTGTTTTTCCTTTTCATTTGTTTCCTTCAGGCTGTACCTTGCCTTTATGAAAATATCCGTAATCACCTTAAACCGCACGGGACTGAAAAACAGGGTGGAATCGATCCGCTCGGAATACTGCAGGGGAGTTTCCGCAGGAACCAGACCAAGGCCGAGCAGGGACAGAACGCCTTCAAAATAGCCGTAGAACCGGACAACGCAATCCTTTGAAGGCAGGTTCATCATCTTGTACAGCCGGAACCGGTTCCGCGTACCGTTGAACAAGAGCAGCAGAAGGAATATGAGAAGAATGGAACCGAAAGTAATGAGTATGATCAGCCCAACCGGTGCTTTTTCCTCTGTAATGTCCACACCGGGCAGATTACCGGGGTCGCGGTCCCGCGAATATCGTTTGATCATTTCCATATAGTCGTAATAGGCGTAATTGTCGGAGCCGGCGTACACGGCATCGGATTTCGACGAAGAATAAAAGCTGGCGCTGAAGGGGGAGGTTGGCTCAAAGGGAAGCCAGCCGTAGCCTTCGAAGTATATTTCCACCCAAGCGTGGGCCTGCATGTTGGTTACAATGTAAGTGGTGGAGTCGTTCTTCGTCGGTTCGGGCGGCAGCATGTAGCCTTCCACATACCGGGCGGGAAGGCCGACGCACCTTGCCAGAACGGCCATGGCGGACGCGTAGTACGAGCAGTAGCCCTGTTTGAGGTCAAAGAGGAAATAATCCACGAAGTCCCTGTTCCGCGGCGTGGACCGGACATCCAGGTTATAGGGGTAGTTTTTCGACAAATACTGTTCGATGGCCTTCGCCTTGTCATAATCCGTATCGGCTCTAGATACGAGAGATACGGCCAGATCCTTTACACGCTGCGGCAAGTTATTCGGAACCTGCAGATACTCATTATAAATTTTTTCGCTTTTTTGCTTAAGTGCTTTCACCGTGTTGTATTCCACCGGTTTCGGAGTCTCAATGCCGGAGGCCAACTGGACTTCAGACAGAGACGAAGAGCTTGCTGCGGCGGCAATCAGGTCCATATCTATGGCCGAACCGGTCACAGGAGCGGAGCTGACAATAATGGCTCCGTCGGTAACCTGGGCAATTTTTATGGAGATGGCCGGGCCTGTTCCGGAACCGATTATCCCAACCGCGCCGGCCTGATTGACCGCCTGGTCGGTCGTGTTTCCGTCAAGCCCCTCTATACCGACCGCCTGATAATAAGCTTGAAAATCTTTTTTCAGAAGGTAGTCGCTGTACAATCCCCGTTTGCTCTGCCGCAGGGCGGCGGCAAATTCATCGGCGCCCAGGTCCGCCGTATAGGATTTTACTTTGTAATTAAAGCCCTTTGAGATCCTCTGGCCCACCGAAATCGACCCGAGATTATCGGAATAAACTCCGAGGTTTATTGTCTTGGGGGAGAAGCTGTTTGCTTTTTCCGGCAGGAAAAGGGATTTGGTTTTCAGGTTCAGGTAGGTGACCGAGAGTTCGCTTTCGGTAAAGTATTTATCCAGAAAATCGTTGTCTCCGGTCAGTATTTTCATCCCTTCCAGCATTTCGGAGGTATCCTCGTAGAGGGGATCGTACTTTTTGCCCAGTGGAGTCTTCTTTCCCACGCTTCCGGTCCATTGGGAACCGGTATAGGTATCCTGGATGGCCCCTCTCAGGTAAACATGCCCGCCGGATTTGACCTGCAGCACATTTGTCCGGTCGAGCCGCACCCTTCCGCCCAGGATATTGTTCCGGTCGCCGAAGCCGGAGGAGGCCGTCAGGGAGAAATAGTCGAAGGCTTCATAATCCAGATTCCGGCTGAAGTAGTTGTAGATGGAGAAAATTTTCTTGTCCAGCCATTTCCATTCGATGGGCTTGCTGCTTGCATAGATGCTGGAGGCGAGCGCGATGATTATGATACAGACGGGGAGACTCCAAACGGCTATTGCCGAGGGCTTTGCAAATTCCTCCGCCGCCTTTGCGGATTTCTGAAGATAGATATGCTTCAGGTAGGATACCAGTACAACAAGCAGATAGAGATAAAACGGGACCAGGCTTGAGGTGATCTGGAAGGACCATTGGATGGTAAACAGTCCCATACCGGCTATGGTGATCACCAGAAACAAGAATTTGCGGAGAATGAAGATATACGCAAAAACGGATATTAAAATACATAATACGGCTACCGTAATGTTTTGAAAAAGAGGATCGGGAATATCGGGATATTGTATGAAATCCCCGAGCCAGTAAAAATAGTCGTCCACGAAAACAAAAGCTTTTCGTATGCCCACTCCAAACAAGAGGTAGCACAGCATTACGAAGACCGTGACGCCGATCAGCGAATAGCCGGCAATAGAAGTCCGCCTGTTGTAAAAAAGGGCGAACAGGACCAGAACGGCGAGCATGGTCCACAAGAAAATCTTCAGGGCCGGATAGGTCAGGACCAGGGAGGAGGTGAGGCCATATACCAGGCTGAATGCCGCAAGCTGGGCCAGGATAATATCCGGAATTTTTTCAAGGATGTTTTTGACAGTCATGATACCCTCCTTCTCCTAGCACTCCAGGATTTCCTTTATATTGTCGTCTATGTTGATTTTATAGCTGCTTACGTCGATTTCGGGAAGGAAGGACAGGATAGTGTCCGCATCCTGGTCTTTCGTTCCCGTCAGCTTTTCGGCGGAGGTATAGACAAGGCCCACGTCATAGCCGGAATTTGCCGTGGCGTAAATTTTATCGTAGAGCTCGTAATCCAGATTCGAGGTGAACACCAGGATGTTGGTCTTGGATAAAAGATTGCTGGAGTAGATCTCCAGAAGGTCGTTTACCGGCACGGTTTCGTTGAACTTCACCTTCGCCAGCACTTCGAAAATTTCATTGAACATCAGGTGGTTCCTGGCCTGGAAGCTTACCATCTTCCCGCTGAAAAACACCAGGTTGACGGGGATCCAGTTCTGCAGGCAGTAATACAAGACCGCCACGACGGATTCGATCACCTTGTCCTCCAGGATGATGTTTTCTCCCGGACTGTACGGGTTGGCGCGGAGGTCGAGAAGCATCAGGATGCTGGTTTCCGAGGTGCTCTGGTACTTTTTCACCATGACGTCCCGGGACTTGGCGGTCAGCTTCCAGTGGATGCGCTTCAGGCTGTCCCCATAGGCGTACTTCCGGACATCGCTGATGGTCGCCATGTCTTCGCTGCTGGTATTGAGCATGGAATGGGACTCCGACAGGAAATCCGTCTTCAGCCGGAAATGGTCGAGATAGATGATTTTGGGGTAAACGGTCACGAACTTTGGCTCGTAAATATTGTACCGGAACCGGAACAAACCGAAAAAATCCTCGATTTCAATGGAATGAATGCCGATTTCGTAATTTCCGCGGTAATTGCACTGCAGTTCAAAGGCATAATTTTTCCCGCAGAAAGGGGAGAGAGAAAAATTCTTCACCTGGAACTGGTTCTCAAAGATGGTCTTGGCGCCGTGAAAAAACACTTTGATATAAGGGTAGATAAAAAAGTCCTCATTATTGATGCTGAAAATGAAGTTCACCTTGTCGCCCTTTGTAACAAATTTCTTGTCGAGTTCCTGGCCGAACTTGAAGCGCAGGTATACCACAAGGGTATACAGCAGAGATACCATGGGCATCAATATCATGGTATACAGCAGTACGTAGGGCAACTTGCCGCCGTTGAAGTAGGCGTATGAAAGCGCCGCAAAGAGCAGGCACGCGTAAAGGATCCTACTTTGCTTCATGGGGACTCACCACCGGAACATTGATTCTTGAAACAATGGAATTCAATATCTCTTCAGGGTTGATCTTCTTCAGCTTTGCTTCCTGCTTGAGCATGAGGCGGTGGGACAGCACGGGGAGGACCATCTTTTTGATGTCGTCGGGCAGCACGTAATCCCGTTCGTTGTAAAAAGCCCAGGCCTGGGAGGCGCGGAAGAGGGAAAGAGAACCCCTGGGGCTGGAGCCGAGCGTGACGTCGGGATGCTTTCTGGTCTGGCTGACGATGTCCACGATGTAGTTGCCCAGAGTAACATCCACATGGACATTTTTGATTTCCTCCTGGAGGGCGATGATATCGCTGCTCTCCGCAACGGGAAGAAGCTTTTCCAGCGGATTTGAAAACTGGAATTTGGACAGGATGTAGCTTTCTTCCGAGTTGGTGGGATAGCCGATGGAAATTTTCATGAAGAAACGGTCAATCTGCGCTTCGGGAAGAGGATAGGTGCCGAGGTATTCGACTGGGTTCTGGGTGGCCAGTACCATGAAGGGCCTTGGCATCTTGTATGTTACACCGTCAACGGTTACCTGGCATTCTTCCATGACTTCCAGCAGGCTGGCCTGGGTTTTGGGGGAAGTACGGTTGATTTCGTCCGCCAGGATGATCTGGCTCATGATGGCGCCGGGACGGTATTCGAATTCGGAATTCTTCTGGTTGTACATGGAGAAGCCCGTAATATCGGAGGGCAGTACGTCGGGGGTGAACTGAATCCGGCGGAAGGAGGCGTTGATGGACTTTGCCAGAGCCGATACCAGGCTTGTCTTGCCGACGCCGGGGACATCCTCGATCAGGACATGGCCGTTGCAGATCAGGGAGATGACGGCCAGTTCAATCGCATTTCGTTTTCCTACGATGACATTTTCAACGTTGTCGATAATGTTTTTCAGTATTTTGACTGAATCATTCATAACCCGCATACCTCGAATCCTATAAAATTATAGACCAATCATAGACTAATCTTATAATAAGAGGGTGGGAGAATGAAGTAGAAAAATTCCGGTCAATTGACGTCTTTTTTTATTATTTAACGCGATGCGCCAGTTGGTCCTTATGAATAGCTCATGTGTTTAAAGCTTTTAGAGCCTGTTAATCCGAGCAAGTCCAAGCAAAATCACCGTCCTGCTCGAGTAGCTATGGCCCACAGGCGAGGTGCGTTTGATTTTGAGCTAGGGCTGAATTTACAGGCTCTTAAGTTTTAAACACCAGAGTTGCTCATAAGGACCAACTGGCGCATCGCGTTAAATTACCCCAGCTTGCTATAAATCCAGGCTGCTTATGGCGTCCTTCATCGACTCTGCTGATTTGCGGAACAGGACGGTTTCCTCTTCGCTGAGAGGAAGATCCAGAACCCGTTCGATTCCGTTTGCGTTTACGACCGTAGGCAGGCTGAGGCAGACGTCGCTTACTCCGTAGTTTCCTTCCAGCAGGCTCGAAACGGTAAGGATGGAGCTCTCGTTGCGGACAATGGCTTCCACGATCCTCCGGACCGCCAGCGCAACGGCATAATAGGTGGCGCCTTTCCTTTTGATGATTTCATAGGCGGCGTTCCGGACGTCATTATAGATTTCGAACTTGGAGAGCTGTCCTTCGCACTGGTTGCAATTGTCGCAATAGGTGTCCATCGGGATGCCGGCGATGTTGGTCAGGCTCCAGGCGGCAACCTCCGTGTCCCCGTGCTCTCCGATGATATAGGCGTGCACGTTGCGCGGGTCGATGCCCACGTGATCCCCGAGCAGGTACCGGAAGCGGGCCGTGTCCAGGACGGTGCCCGAACCGATGACCTTGTTTTTCGGAAAGCCGGAAATTTTCCAGGTGACGTAGGTTAGGATATCCACCGGATTGGTTACGACCAGCAGGATGCAGTCCGTGTTGTATTCCTTGATTTTTTCGATGATATCCTTAAAGATGGCCGTATTCCTGTTCAGCAGGTCGAGCCGCGTTTCTCCCGGCTTCTGGTTTGCGCCGGCGGTGATGATGATGATGTCGGAGCCGGCGCAGTCGGCGTAACTGCCGTGCACCATCCGGACGGGGCGGACGAACTGCATTCCGTGATTCATGTCCATGATTTCACCGTCCGCCTTTTCCTCGTTGCGGTCGATCAGCACCAGCTCGGACACCAGACCGCTGATCAGGAGCGTATATGCTGTTGTCGAGCCTACGAAGCCGGCGCCGACAATGGTTATTTTTCTTATCTGGCTGTTGTTCATAAATTCATCCCCCTGTCATTTTATCCGATTCTTTCGGCAAAAGCCCCGCGGCTTTGCGATTTTTGCCGGACGCTTCACCGGAAAGGATCGGAAATTATTTTCGCTTGTTCTATATTATACCACGCAAAAGAGGTTTTGAAATAAAACGAAAAGAACGACTTTTGCTATGCGGTCATTCTTGATATAATAGGTAGGATGAAAAAAGGTGGAAAGATAGGAGATGACGGGAAATGAAAGCGGAAATCCTGGCGGTTGGAACCGAACTGCTCATGGGCCAGATTGCCAATACGAACGCTCAATATATATCCAAAAAGCTGCCCGACGTGGGGATCGGCGTCTATTATCACGATGTTGTGGGGGATAATCCGGAAAGGCTGAAGCAATGCCTGAGCCTGGCGCTTTCCCGGTCCGACGTCGTGATCATGACGGGAGGGCTGGGACCGACCCAGGACGATCTGACCAAGGAAACCGTCGCGGCGGCTGTAAACCGGAAACTGGTGCTGGACCAGGAAAGCCTGGACAAGATGAGGTCGTTTTTCAGCCGGTTCAACCGGAAAATGACGCAGAACAACGTGAAGCAGGCGTATCTGCCGGAAGGCTGCACGATCATCCGGAACAAAAACGGTACGGCCCCCGGCTGTATTATCGAGGAAGGCGGCAAAATCATTGTCATGCTGCCGGGACCGCCGTCGGAAATGAAGCCCATGTTTGACGAAACCGTTCTGCCGTATTTTGCCGCGAAATCCGAGTATCGGCTGGAATCGAGGTTCCTGAGGATATTCGGCATCGGCGAGTCGGCCATGGAGGATATGCTGATCGACCTGATCGACGCCCAGACCAACCCGACCATTGCGCCGTATGCGAAGGACGGAGAGGTGACCCTGCGGATCACCGCGCGGTATTCCACGGACAGCAAAGAGGAAGACCTCATCACGCCTGTGGAAAATGAAATCCGCAAAAGGCTTGGCGACGCCGTATACAGCAATGAAAACAAGAATCTTGAGGAAGTGGCCGCGCAGCTGCTTCTCGACCGGAGGACCACCATAGCCCTGGCGGAGTCCTGCACAGGCGGACTGCTGGCGGAGATGCTTACGGAAATCCCGGGCATATCCGCCGTATTTGACAGGGCGATCGTTACGTACAGCAACCGTTCCAAGGTGGAGGAGCTGGGGGTCCGGCAGGAGACCCTGGACCGATACGGTGCGGTCAGCGCACAGACCGCCGCCGAAATGGCGGAAGGCATCCGGAAGGTTTCCTCCACGGACCTGGGCATCGCCGTTACCGGAATTGCCGGCCCGGACGGCGGGTCGCCGGAAAAGCCGGTGGGACTGGTGTTTGCCGCACTGGCCCACAAGGACGGCGTGGAAGTGAAAAAGCTGGATCTGTGGGGAAACCGGAACCGGATCCGCCACGTGACCTCGCTGCATGTATTCGATATGATCAGAAGACATCTGCTGAAGGGCTGAACTCCGGGGAGGATTGGATTTGGATAATTCAAAGGGCGGCCGCATGGCCGCCGCAGCCATCGTGGTGATGTCCTCCATGGTGCTGAGCAGATTAACGGGCTTCATCCGGGAAACCATGCTTTCCTGGAAGGTGGGGCTGTCGTGGGTGCAGGACGCCTACGTGGCGGCCTTTACCGTCCCCGACCTGATCTATATGCTTCTTGTGGGCGGGACGATATCGGCGGCCCTTGTGCCGTTCCTCTCCGGCAAGCTGGAAAGGGGAGAGGAAAAGGAAGGGTGGAAGGCGGCCAGTTCGTTTATCAACGCCGTTTTCATCGGAATGGCGGTTTTGTGCACCCTGGGCGTAATTTTTGCGCCGCTCGTCATTCCCCTGGTGGCGCCGGGCTTTGCGGACAAAAGCCCTCAAACGAAGGAGCTTGCTATTACGCTGACGAGGATTCTTTTTCCGTCGGTTTCCTTTATAATGCTTGCCGGCATCTGCAACGGCGTTTTGAATTCCTATAAAAAATTCGCCGCCGCAGCGTATGGGCCTTCCATCTACAATATCGGCTGCGCCCTGAGCATTTACCTTTTCGCGGATACGAACCCGGAAAGCATGATTAAGGTGGCTGTTGGTGTAGCGGCCAGTGCCCTGGTTTATTTTCTCGTGCAGCTTTCTTTTTCATTGAAAAAGTTCAAATTCTACAAGCCCGTATTGCGATTGAGGGACCCCGGGTTCCAGGGGCTGTTCCGGCAGGCCGTGCCGTCCCTGCTGTCTTCCTCCATTACCCAGGTCAATGTGATCATTTCCACCGCATTTGTAAGCCTGTCCGTCCTGGAAGGGACGCTTGCGGCGTTCCGGAACGCCAATACAGCCTGGCAGCTGCCCTACGGAATCTTTGCAATGGGCATCGGGACGGCCATGCTGCCGACATTGTCCGGAAAACACGCGGCGGGAGCGCTGGATCAGTACAAGAGCCTTCTGCTGAAATCCCTGACCTCGGTCCTGTTCCTTTCGATTCCTTCCGCTGCAGGCTTCATCCTCCTGAGGGAGCCGGTGGTCCGGGCGATCTTCAAATGGGGAGGACGGTTTACGGAGGAGAACGTCCCGGTGGTCGCGGCGATCCTGGCCTGTTTTTCCCTCGCCATGATTACCCAGTCCATCGTCGCCATCATGAACAGGGCCTATTATGCGCGGCAAGATACCAAAACGCCCCTTTTGGCCGGCGTTGGCTCGATTCTGATGAATCTGCTGTTCGGTACGGTTTTTACTTACGGGACGAAGCTGGGCGCTGCAGGCATGGCGCTATCCTACTCCCTGATCAGCGCGATCAACTCGATCTTGCTGCTGGTTATCATGAACAGAAAGGTGGAAGGGGGGCTTCAACTGGGGAAGTTTATGAAATTTATCGGCAAAGCCCTTGTTTCATCCGCGGCGATGGCGATGGTCCTGATCCTGTTCGAGCAGGTACAGCCTGTACTGAACACCAAGATGTCCCAGCTGGTTTATCTGCTGGCAGAAATTATTGCCGGCGGCGCCGTTTATTTTGCCGTCATGCTGCTGATAAAATCGGAAGATGCCCTATATTTCTTTCGCATAATAAAACGGAAATTGGGGCGGAAGGTCGCATAGAACAGCAGAATGACAGTTATTTCAGGTTTTGTTGATAAAATGTAAAATTATGTTATTTTGAGCTTGACTCTTTTGTAGAAATGATATATAATCTGTTTTAGAACAAATGTTCGCTATTTACATATTAGGAGGTCTGCCTGAGATGATGGAGAAGAAGAAAGCGCTGGAAATGGCACTTGGCCAGATTGAGAAGCAGTTTGGAAAAGGTGCGGTAATGAAGCTTGGCGAGAATTTGCACATGAATATCGAGACCATTCCCACCGGAGCGATAGGATTGGACATTGCACTGGGAGTCGGCGGCGTTCCGAGGGGAAGAATCGTCGAGGTCTTCGGGCCGGAATCCTCCGGTAAGACCACCGTGGCGCTGCACATCATCGCAGAGGCGCAAAAGGCGGGCGGAGACGCCGCATTCATCGATGCGGAGCACGCACTGGACCCCGTCTACGCAAAGAAGCTCGGCGTCGACATCGACAACCTGATCGTTTCCCAGCCGGATACGGGCGAGCAGGCCCTTGAAATAGCCGAAGCCCTTGTACGCAGCGGCGCCATCGACGTCATCGTTGTAGACTCGGTAGCCGCCCTTGTGCCCAAGGCCGAAATAGACGGCGAAATGGGAGACGCCCACGTCGGACTGCAGGCGAGGCTCATGTCGCAAGCGCTGAGAAAGCTGGCCGGCGTCATCAGCAAATCCAAAACCACCTCCATCTTCATAAACCAGTTGAGGGAAAAGGTCGGAGTCATGTTCGGCAACCCGGAAACGACCCCCGGCGGCCGCGCATTGAAATTCTATGCCTCCGTTCGCCTCGACGTCAGAAGGATCGAATCCCTGAAGCAGGGAACGGAAGTGATCGGAAACAGGACCCGGGTGAAGATCGTCAAGAATAAAGTGGCTCCACCGTTTAAAGAAGCGGAGTTCGACATTATATATGGCGAGGGGATTTCCAGGGAAGGAAGCATCCTTGACGTGGGCGTCAGCCAGGATATCGTGAACAAGAGCGGGGCCTGGTTCTCCTATAACGGCCAGAGGATCGGCCAGGGCAGGGAGAATGTGAAGCAGTACCTGAAAGAAAATCCGGAGATGACAAAGGAAATCGAAAAGAAAATCCGGGAGAATTACAGCCAGACCTTCGCCAATTCGGCCAAGTCCGTTGCGGACACCGAGGAAGAGGACGAAGCCGAACTGGACATGGAGTAAACAACTTGATAAGATAGAGATAATGCAAAAATAGAGAAAACGGGGGTGGTGAAAAGTTGAAAATCACATCGGCGGAAAAAAGCAAAAGAAACAAGGACAGGCTTTCGGTATATGTAGATGGCAGGTTCTCGTTCACCATCTCCGAAGAGGACTACATCTCGCTGAACCTGTACGAGCATCCCGAGCTGGACGAGGAAAAAATCGATTATATCCGCAATACGCTGAACTTCCGGGAGGCAAAATCCCTTGCCGTGAATTATCTTTCCATGAAGATCCACACGGAGAAGGAAGTCCTGCAGAAGCTCCACGAGGAAGGCTTCGGAAGCGAGTGTGCGGAAAGGGTCGTCAGCGAACTGAAGGCAATCGGATATATCAACAACAAGCTTTATGCCCAGAAGTACATCTTTGACAGAAGCAAGCTCAAACCCATGTCCAAAAAACGGATCAAGCAGGAGCTTTTATTAAAGGGCATCGAAAGCGAAATCATCGACGAGGTGCTGGAGGATTGGAACGTTGAGGATTCGGCCGTAGCGGAAAACCTGTTGAAACGGAAATTCGGGAAATACGATCTGTCCGATGAAAAGGTTCTGAAAAAAGCGTATATGTTCCTGATGCATAGAGGTTTTTCCCACGACACGATCCAAGAAGCGGTGCGGAATATTTCAGGACAGGTGCTCGAGTAAAACATAAAATAAATTAAACCCATAGACTTCAGGAATGCAGAACGATCAGAGCAGCCTGAAGTTTTTTATTCGAAGGAGCGATTGAAAGAGCAATTATTCGACTTAGCTTAATAAGGAGGCTGTAATGCAAGACGACATTAAAAGCAGTCTTAGAGAAACTTATAATAATCACGCTTTTGAAAGAGAAAAGAATGAAATGCAAGAATGGAAGGTCAAGCCAAGACAGGACTTTTTGAATTTATTGAAGGGTGAGGACAAAAAAACGCTGCTGGAGATAGGGGCTGGCCATGGTAGAGATAGCAGATTCTTTATGGATAATGGCTTTCAAGTTATAGCAGTTGATCTTTCTAATGCAATGGTTATGCTTTGCAATGAAAAAGGGATAGAGGCTTACGAACTTGATTTTTTCAATATATCAAGCTTAGGCAAGGGGTTTGATGCGATATGGGCCATGAATTGTTTACTTCACGTTGAAAAGGAAAAACTTGATTTTGTTTTACGTGAAATTGACTCTGTATTAAACACGTCGGGTCTGTTCTTCATGGGAGTATACGGAGGTATTGACCAGGAAGGCGTATGGGAAAACGATGTTTATACACCAAAAAGGTTTTTCTCTTTTTATACGGATGACGCTATTTTGAGGATCGTAAAAGAGCATTTTGATATCGTTGATTTCCAAACGATAGAGACGGAGGGCAAATACCATTTCCAATCAATCGTTATGAGAAAGAAACGTTAAGACTACGTTTGCATTTCAAACAAAGTCGGGAAATAGTTATAACACGAAATAGTAGAAATGGTAATCTGGGCGATGTAGTAGGGGTGAAACATGGACGTTCTGCGTTGTGGATTGATGACTTCCCGTTTTTGTCATATAATAAGGATGTAGGAAGAAGGATTACTTATGAGAATTTATATGGACGCATGTTGTCTGAACAGACCGTTTGATGATCAAACGCAGGATAAAATACGAATTGAAAGTGATGCTATACTCGCTATTTTATCTTATTGTCTTTCAGGGAAATGGCAGTTAATATCAAGTGAGGTGCTTGATGCCGAAATTGATAGCATGCTGGATATATGGAAAAAGAGCAAGGTTAACGAGCTTTACAAATTGGCATCAGATAAGATTATGTTGAATGATATTATTATAAAACGTGCAGTTGAGTTTCAAGCCACTGGAATCAAGGCTTTTGATAGTTTGCATTTGGCATCGGCAGAATATACAAAAGCAGATGTTTTTCTGACTACGGACAAAAAATTGTTGAATGCGGCAATACGGTTAAATCCGGGTATGGCTGTTGCTAATCCCTTAAATTGGTTCATGGAGGTGGATGAAGATGAATAATACCGTAAAAGACTTATATAACATAAGGAAGATGGGAATTGAGGCCCTGACAGAAAAACTTGGTCCTGTAGGAATGGCTGAGTTCATGCGTCAATTTGATTCCGGGCATGGTGATTATACAAAAGAACGCCATGAATGGCTTGGGAATATGGATGTTGAAACAATTGCAAAGCAGATCGAATTCAAAAGACGGTAATAAATATGGTTTGTCTTACCAATTCCACTTTTAGCTTTTTGAAGTCACTCTGGCCTTGACTCTAGAATAAAAGTTTCTATAGAACGTCACGTCGGTTCGCCTTTATGGGTGCTGTAAATGCACGCAGCATCCTTGGTGATGAACATCGCACGGAGAAGGGTCTATGCCTTCAACTCACCGACAATACGACTGTCAAGGCGTTATATAACATACCATCCGCCAAATACGTCCGGACTCCGGTCGCCAGGTATAATTATATATTTGAGGTACCCACTATGAATATAGAAATAAGACCAGCAAGAGTAGATGATTGTCATGACCTGGGGCATATACATGTTGAATCTTGGAAAGCTGCTTATAAAGGCGTTGTTCCGGATTCTTTTCTTGACAAGATGTCAGCTGACAGGAGTGAAGACCGATTTATTGACGCAATATCACAAGGAAGTGAAAGGAATATTGTTGCGTTGGTAGAGGATAAAGTGGCTGGTTTCATGTGCCTTGGGAAATGCAGAGATGAAGATGTAGATGAAACGTATGGAGAAATATGGGGTATTTATTTGCACCCTGCATTCTGGAGACAAGGAATTGGGGCGGAGCTGCTGTTATACGGCATCTCCAGTTTAAAGGCCGAGGGATATAACAGAGCCACTCTTTGGGTTTTAGAGGGGAATACAAACGCCAGGAAGTTTTATGAGAAATTTGGCTTTCTATTTGAGGGAACCAAAAAAGAGCTCTCATTGGGAAAAAACTTAAATGAGATCAGGTACGTAAAAAATCTATAATGAAAGATAGACTATCTGAATAAAGAACGGGGGTCGGCAAAATGAATGAAATTCGTTTTGAGCCGTCGATTATGGGGGCAACTGTATATTATAAGGACGGATTAATCTGTCAAGTGAGCGGAATGGAAGATGCCGAACGCCTGCAGCGGTTGTTCCTTGAGAAGCAAAAACGGCTGGACAGCATTGAAACCGCGCTGAAAGAATTGATTGACGCGGTAGTGAATATGGACATTCAAAAACAGAAGGAAGCCATTCGACTGGCAAAAAGAAATCTGAACGCGGATGTTTAAAAGGGCCGGGTGACTAAATAGATATCGTCCTGATGCATAAAGCCCTATCTTCTGATGCCGGCTTTTTCAATTTTTTCGTAATATATTCAATTGCATCCTGTTTGAGCTTTATGGATGCGCAGCAATTGAATGCGTCTGGAGCAGTATTCACAAAAATTCAACATTTATTCCACCACATTCCTGTAAAAATATTGTATATATATTGTGTGCTGTAGATAATACGGCAAAGGCACTTCGGGCAAAAAGCAAATAGAAAGCTTTTGGAGGGGAAAGTATGAACGTACGAGATGGCCTACAAAGTCCCAAACACTATTTTTTACGCCTCGCCGCAGTACCTGGATAGGGTGGAAATGCTGGCCGGCGCGTTCGGTATGAGCGGCAGAGAATATGTCCAGAAGATGAAAGCGCAGGATACATCCCAGTTTTCGGCGGTTTGCAGCGACTGCATCTCTCTTTTTGAGTCCCCGGCCTATTCGGCGCCGCAGCACGCGGCCACGCAGGCAGCAACCCAGGATGCAGTACAGCAGCACGTAACACCGCAGGCGGCGCCAAGGGCCATATCGCCCGTGTCCTCGGTCCAGCAGGCGGCGGTTTCACAGCCTCAGCAGCCTGCTGCGGACCCGGCCCGGCCGGCTATGCCGCAGTCCCGGACGCCGGTGCAAGCCGCGCCCTATCAGGCGGCATATACTCCGCAGGTAAATTATGCGGCTGCTTCAAAGCCCAAAGACACCTTGAAGGGATTCGCCAAGGGATGGATCATTTTTTGCATTATAGTGAATTCGGCTGCGGCGGTTGCCAATTTGCAGACCATTTCGAATGCCAGGTTGGCCGGCGTCGGGTTATTCATATTGCTTATTTCAGGGGCAATGATACTTGGTTCGGCCTTTTTATTGAATAAAACACCGGCGGGCCTGTACGTCATGCTGGCAGCCAGCTTGCTTTCCATCCCGTTGAATGGAAAAGTCGTATCGGGATATACCGTAACGATGACCAGCGGACTGCTGCAGGTCCTCCTTTCGTGGCTGATCACCCGGAAACAGATCCATTTCGGCCTTGGCAATACAAAAAGCTCTGCGGCCGCTGCCCAAGGACCGGCAGGAGTCGCAGCTACGCCAGCCACAGTCGCGAGGCCCGCGGTTACAAATCCTTCCCCGCAGTCGTATGCTCCCGTAGTTGCCGTTCCGCAGGAGGAGCTGCACCCGGCAGAGAATATTCCGGCCACAGGATATGCGTTTCTGACTTTTTTTATGACCGGCACTACGCTGGGAAAATGCGAAATGCACATAAAATATGTTTATGAAAACGGCGGCCTGCTGCTGCAACGCTTACCGGGGATGGGAGCTGCCGCAACGCAGGAAAAGCTTGAACAGATGGAAAAGGCATGGGAAATGCTGGCCGGCGGAAAGGAAAGCAATGTGCCGCTGCCGGAGCAAACGCTGTACAATCGGACGCTGATTGTGGACGAAAAAGCCGGAGCCCCTGTACATGCGCCGTATACGGGTCCAATTGAAAAACAGCTTGATTTGTTTGCACAGCTCTGGCACGGGGAGGCCGAATACAGCCTTTTATTCAGCGCTTCCGCACAAGTGAGCGAGGGGGCGGCAAAGCTGCGCACTCTTTGGAACGCGCTGTGCCGGGATGCCGGCCGGCAGGCGGAAGCTTGCGCAGCTGCGGCCAAGCCGGACAGGACACCTGAGGAGATGGAAACGGTTGAGTTGCCGTAATATTATCACGAGTGGAAAGACTTGAGTATATGGCTGCAAAGGTGTATATTTATATAGGTATCCGCACCAGCGGAATCGAATCGGAATAGCATGGGGAGTTGCATACATTGAGTAAAAAAATCGGGCTGGTGTCGCTTGGCTGCCCTAAGAACCTGGTGGACAGCGAGCTGATGCTTGGAGCCCTGAAGGGCTGCGGGTACGAAATCGTCGCCGACAGCTCGGAAGCCCGGATCATTATTGTCAATACCTGCGGTTTCATCGAAAGCGCAAAGCAGGAATCCATCAATGCGATTATCGAAATGGCCGCTTACAAGAAACAGAACTGCGAATTGCTGATTGTAACGGGGTGTCTTGCACAGCGATACAAACAGATGATTCTAGATGAAATACCGGAGGTGGATGCGGTCCTCGGCACCGGAAGCTATTCCGAGATCGCATCGGTGATCAACAAGGCCTATGAGGGATGCCATCCGGCAATCTACGGGTCTCTTGATGCCATCGATTATCTGGAGGGGGAAAGGGTTCTTTCCACCGGTAAAGGCTTTGCTTATCTGAAGATCGCGGAAGGGTGCGACAATTGCTGCACTTATTGCATCATCCCTTCGCTGCGCGGACGCTTCCGCAGCAGGAAAAAGGAAGAGATCCTGAGGGAAGCTTCAAAGCTGGCCGCGGCCGGAGTGAAGGAGCTGGTCCTGGTCGCCCAGGATACGACCCGGTACGGAACGGACTTGTATGGGGAAAGGCAACTCGTCGAACTGGTCCGCGAATTGAGCGAAATCGGCGGGATAGAATGGATACGCCTGTTATATTGTTATCCCGAGGAGATAGACGACCGTCTGGCCGAGGAGATCGCGACCAACGAAAAGGTCTGCAAATACCTGGATATCCCGATCCAGCATATCAGTGATCCGGTACTGAAAAAAATGGCGCGGCGGGGAAACGGCCGCGACATTGAAAAGCTGCTGGAGGAACTGAGAAGACGGATTCCGGCTCTGGTGCTCCGGACTTCGCTGATTGTCGGCTTCCCCGGCGAGACGGAGGAGGATTTTGAAAAGCTTGCCTCTTTTGTCGGGAAAGTTGGATTTGACAGACTTGGTGTATTTATGTATTCTAAAGAAGAAGACACGCCTGCGGCTCTCATGAAGGACCAGGTGCCCGTACGGCTGAAAAGGTCGAGGCACGCCAGACTGATGAAGCTGCAGCAAAAAATATCTGCTGAAAAAAATTCCAACCGGCTTCATAAAGAATATAAAGTCCTGGTAGAAGGGGTTGCCGAGGACGGTATTTTTTATTACGGCAGGAGCTATGCAGAGGCGCCGGAAATCGACGGCCTGATTTATTTCACCAGCGCGGAACCGCTTGAAACGGGCAGCATGGTTACGGTGGAGATATTAAACAGCGACCAATATGATTTAACAGGAGAGGTTAAAAATGAATCTGCCCAATAAGATCACCTTGTCAAGAATCTGCTTTATTCCGATATTGATGCTGTTTATAATACCAATTCCGGAAGTCATCATAAATGCGGGCATTTTTCAGTTCATGCATTCCGGGATGGTGGCCTACAACAAATTTATCCTAGCCTACGGAAGTTACATAGCGGCCGGTATATTCATCATAGCCTCCAGCACGGATGCGGTTGACGGCTATATTGCCAGAAAGAACAATCTTGTAACGAATTTCGGCAAGTTTCTGGACCCGATTGCGGATAAGCTCCTTGTCACGGCGGCGCTCATGTGCCTGGTGCAAAGCGGGGATGTCAATGTGTGGGCGGCTATGCTGATCATTGCCAGGGAATTTATCGTTACCGGACTCCGGCTGGTGGCCGCGGGCGAAGGAATTGTAATTGCGGCGAGCAAGCTCGGCAAGCTGAAGACGGTGGTCCAGGATATCGCAATCGTCGCCGCCTTGCTCAAGAATTTTCCCATCAGCCTTTTTTCCAGCTTCCAGTTTGATGATTACGCCATGCTTCTGGCTGTCATCTTCACGGTATATTCCTTGTACGACTATATCAAAAAGAACCTGCATGTGCTCAATTCCAGCAAATAGACCGCATATATTTTAGATCCACAGCGGAAAATAAAGCTTTGGAAGGCCTCGACAACAGAACGCTGCCGGGGCTTTACTATTTTTTTACTATTTTTTTCACAAAAATTTTCGGAAATAGTTGCAACCGGATAAAATATATAATATACTTTTATCATTAGAACATAGCACCAGGTAATAATTAAGAAGCGAACAGAAAGAAACGGAAAAATCAGACGGAAAGAAACAGGTGGTGTAGGACAGCATGAGCAGGTCGTCCCTGGTAAAAAAGGAAAGGCAGAAAGTCTTATCGGACAAAATCAAGCAGGATCCCTTCCTGACGGATGAGGAGCTTTCTGACTTGTTTTCCGTTAGCGTGCCTACTATCCGGCTGGACAGATTGGAAATGGGGATTCCCGAGCTCAGAGAGAGAATAAAGAACGTAGCCGAGACAAATTACAGCAAGGTCAAGTCCCTGCACAGCAAAGAAATTGTAGGGGAGCTTATTGATATCACCCTGGGCGGCAATGCGGTCTCCATACTCGAAACCGACGATTCCATGGCCTTTGAAAAAACAAAAATCATACGGGGGCACTTCATTTATTCGCTGGCCGAATCCCTGGCCATTGCCGTCATCGACGCACAGGTCGCGCTGGTGGGCGTTGCGAACATAAAGTATAAGACTCCCGTCTATGCAGGCTGCAAACTTGTGGCAAAAGCTGAAGTCAAAAGGGTAAAGGGAAGCAATTATATTGTCTGGGTTAAGATTTACGAGAAACAGCAGGAGATGTTCAGAGGTAAATTCATACTGGTTTCCCTTGAAAAATCTCAAGGAAAATAGTATTTTAATATTAATGATAAATAGATTCATTAATATTAAAAGATATGGAGTGACTAGGCGTTGAAAATATTGGTTGATGCCATGGGTGGGGACCACGCACCGGAAGCGGTAGTAAACGGAAGCATAGATGCAGTAAAGTTCCAGGAAGGTTTTGACATCACACTGATAGGAGATTCGGAAAAGATCAACCGGATTCTGGAGTCCAGAAAGTTCAAAAGCCCAAGAATCGAAGTGATCCATGCCCAGGAAATCATAACCAACGAGGACACGCCGACCAGGGCGATCAAAAGCAAAAAGAATTCTTCCATGGTGGTCGGCTTCAATATGCTGAAAGAAAAAAAAGGAGATGTGTTCTTATCGGCCGGAAGCACCGGAGCTTTACTGACAGGCGCCCTGCTGATCCTTGGAAGGCTCAAGGGCATCGACCGGCCGGCGCTGGGGGCGATGGTGCCCACGAAATCAGGAAAATGCCTCCTGATCGACGCAGGACTGAATACCACCTGTAAACCGATTAATTACCTGCAGTTCGGAATAATCGGATCCATATACATGAAAGGGTATTTCAAAAAGGAAAATCCCAGAGTCGGACTTGTGAATATGGGGACCGAAGCGAAAAAAGGCACTGAAGTATTAAAGCAGGCTTATACTATGCTGTCTTCCTCCGATGTCCATTTTGTCGGGAATATCGAGGGCAAGGACATTCCGGAAGGAAATGTGGATATCGCTGTCTGCGACGGTTACATAGGCAATGTGCTTCTCAAATTCCTGGAAGGCACCGGCAAGTTCTTCGGAACCTTCCTGAGAGGGATGTTTAAGCGTACGATCTTCTCCAAGCTGTCCATGCTATTTGTGATGAGGGATATGCTTGCATTCAAGAAAATGATGGATCCGTCCGAGGACGGCGGCGCACCGATCCTAGGCGTGAACGGAATTGTAGTAAAAAGCCACGGAAATTCAAATGATAAGGCAATAAAAAACGTCATTTTGAAAGCGTATAATCTCGCCAGCAGCTCTGTTTTTGAACAGATCAAGGCAAAGGTAGAAAATATGGAGGTTAACGATGTTGAAAAAAAAGAGCGTAAGCGTTGGAATTTTAGGAATCGGAAGCTACGTCCCCGAAAAAACTTTGACCAACTCCGACCTTGAAAAAATGGTTGAAACCTCGGACGACTGGATCACCCAACGGACCGGAATTTCCGAGAGAAGAATCCTGGAGGACGGCAAACCCATCTACTCGATGGCGGCGGAAGCTGCAAGCCAGGCAATCAAGGATTCCGGTCTTTCCCCGGAGGATATCGATCTGATCATTGTTTCCACTTCCACACCGGATTATCTCACCCCAACCACTTCCTGCATGATTCAAAAAGAAATAGGCGCCGTCAACGCATCGGCTTTTGACCTGGGAGCCGCTTGTTCAGGCTTTATCTACGCCCTGACGGTGGCGCAGCAGTTTGTCGAAAACGGTTATTACAAGCATGTTTTACTGGTAGGCAGCGAAGCCATGTCCAGGGTAACCGACTGGACGGAACGGAAAACCTGTGTTCTTTTCGGAGATGGCGCCGGTGCGGTCGTTCTCGGAAAAGTGGAAGAAGGCTACGGCATTCTTTCCACCTATATCGGAGCGGACGGAAAAAATGGGACAAAAATCACCATTCCTTGTCTGTACATGCCGGAAGAGGATGTGGAAAGAAGAAAAGAATATCAAAAAAAGAATGCCATCTGGCAGGATGGTACGGAAATATTCAAATTCGCCGTAAAAGTAATGCCGGCGGCATCCGAAAAGATATTGAAGGAAGCCGAACTGAAAATAGAGGACATCAAGTACATCATTCCGCACCAGGCTAATATGAGAATACTGGAAAGCGCGGCAAAAAGGCTTGGCGTCGCATTTGAAAAAGTTTACACCACCATCAAGAAATTCGGAAACATCTCATCCGCATCCATACCGGTCGCCATGGCCGACGCATACCGGGAGAAATGCCTGCAAAAGGGCGACAACCTTGTATTGGTCGGATTCGGCGGCGGCCTTACCTGGGGGTCCGCCATCATCCGGTGGAGCAAGTAGGGCGGAAAAAATAGGAGGGAACATATGGGCAAGACAGCATTCCTTTTTCCTGGGCAGGGCGCCCAGTATATAGGCATGGGAAAACAGATCGCGGAAGAATACAAATCGGCGCGGATCATCTTTGAACAGGCCTCCGAGGCCCTGGGCTTCGACATGGAGAAGCTGGTGTTCGAAGGGGAGGAAGAAACGCTGAAAATCACGGAAAATACACAGCCGGCTATTGTTACGGCAAGTGTAGCCTGTCTTCAGCCGCTGCTGGAAAGAGGCATAAGGCCCGATTATACCGCAGGGCTCAGTCTTGGGGAATATTCGGCCCATGTGGCGTCCGGCACGATGAACTTTAAAACCGCCGTATCCCTCGTCCGGAAAAGAGGAAAGTACATGCAGGAAGCCGTTCCGCTGGGCTTGGGCACAATGGCGGCCATTCTCGGCCTTTCCGCCGAAGATGTGGTAGAATGCTGCAAGGAGGCTTCCGCAGTCGGAATCGTCGAACCGGCGAATTTCAATTGCCCTGGTCAGATCTCCATCGCAGGGGAAATCAAGGCGGTGGAAAAGGCAATGGAGCTTTGTACGGCAAAAGGCGCCAAGCGCGCTATCCTGCTTGCCGTCAGCGCACCGTTCCACTGCAGCATGCTGAAACCGGCCGGGGAAAAACTTGCGGCGGAGCTTCAGAATGTTCAACTGGGCGAAATCCAGATCCCTCTGGTTGCCAATACGACGGCCGGGATCGTGAAATCGGCGGAAGAAGCAAAGGAACTGCTGATCCGGCAGGTAAGCAGTCCGGTCCTGTGGGAGGATTCGGTCAAACGGATGTTGGAGGACGGCGTGGATACGTTTGTTGAAATAGGCCCTGGTAAAGTCCTGAGCGTCTTTGTAAAGAAAATAAGCAAGGAAGCCAGGACATTCAACATAGAAGATCTGGATTCGCTGGGGAAGACGCTGGAGGGTATAGGAGCGTAAAAGTCAGGAAAATTGGAACGGGCCGGTCTATTGGATTTATTCGGTCCATAGGGCCAATCCGTAATTTTCCGGAACAGGAGGGGGACACATAGAATGCAATTGGAAGGGAAAACTGCTTTAGTAACGGGATCGGCAAGAGGACTTGGAAAAGCCATCGCACTGAAGCTTGCTTCACTCGGCGCCAATATCGTGCTGAATGATATTGCGGGCTCCGAATCCCTGGACGCTACGGCGGAGGAATTCAAAAACGCCGGATATAAGGTGATTGTTACAAGAGGAGACGTGCGGAACGCAGAGGATGTAAAAGCCATGGTTACCGCTGCAGTCGAGGCTTTTGGAAGACTGGACATCCTGGTCAACAACGCCGGTATTACCAGGGATAAACCCATGGCGATGATGTCGGAAGAGGACTGGGATATGGTGCTCGATATCAATCTGAAGGGCGCATTCCTCTGCACCAAGCTTGCCGGAAAGCAAATGATCAAGCAGAAGTGCGGCCGGATCGTCAACATCGCCTCCGTTGCCGGAAGATACGGCAACAACGGCCAGGCCAACTATTCCGCTTCGAAAGCCGGACTGATCGGCCTGACCAAAACGACGGCAAAGGAATTTGCGTCCAGGGGCATTACCTGTAACGCAGTGGCGCCCGGCATGATCCAAAGCAAAATGACGGAAGTGCTGCCGGAGGAAGTGAAGAAGAAATATCTGGAAAACATACCGCTCGGAAGGTTCGGGACACCGGAAGATGTGGCAAATGTTGTAGCATTTCTTGCTTCGGATGACGCTTCCTACGTTACAGCTCAGGTAATAGATATTGACGGCGGGCTTGTTATGTAATAATATCTTTATGTAAAAGATGCCTGCTTGACAGGAATATCTTTTGCAGGAAATTATTATAATTAATTACCCCCTTTGGGAGGAGGTGAATGTATGGTTTTCGAAAAGGTAAAGAAAATTATAGTCGAGCAATTGGGCGTTGAAGAAGATGAAGTTACCATGGAATCTTCTTTCATAGACGATTTGGGTGCTGATTCACTTGATATCGTTGAATTGATAATGGCTCTCGAAGAGGAATTCGATATTGAAATTCCTGATAGCGAAGCTGAAAAAATCGCATCCGTAGGTGATGCCGTGGACTACATTAAAAACAACACATAAAAAAAGTCCCGACAAAGGGACTTTTTTTATGTGCAGCACAGGCAGCAATCTTATTGAATCATTCTGATTGAATTTATATAAATTACTCTTTTTACTCATCCATTTTTATTCACTTATTTGCATGAATCGTTTTATGCGTAGTATTAATTATTAACAAAAATCAGTCTGCAGGGAGGTTATTGAATGAATAGACGGGTCGTTATAACCGGTATGGGCGTAGTCCATTCACTGGGATTTGGAGTAGAAAGCTTCTGGAATGCAATAAAGGAAGGAAAATCGGGCATCAGCCTTTTGACGAAATTCGATACGGAGCTTTATGATGCAAAGGTCGCTGCGGAAATAAAGAATTTTGAACCGACGGATTATATCGATAAAAAAGAAGCAAAGAGAATGGATGTTTTTACCCAGTATGCACTGGCGGCCGCAAAGATGGCGATTGAAATGTCCGGACTCAAAATGGAAGAGGAAGACAGCTTCCGGGCCGGCTGTATTGTCGGTTCCGGCATCGGCGGCATCCAGACCCTGGAGGATCAGCACAGTACGCTGCTGAACAAAGGCGTCGGAAGGGTAAGCCCCTTCTTTATCACGTCCATGATTGCCAACATGGCTGCGGGCAGGATTGCCATAGAATATAACCTGCAGGGCTTCAATGAATGCGTCGTCACTGCATGCGCATCCGGCAACAACGCCATCGGAGACGCTTTCCGGGTAATCCAGTACGGAGATGCCGACGTCATGGTGACCGGAGGAGCCGAGTCCGCCATCACGCCTCTTTCCTTCGCAGGCTTCTGCTCCAACAAGGCCCTCTCCACCAATCCTGATCCGGCTACCGCATGCAGGCCCTTCGACAGGGACCGCGACGGCTTTATCATGGGCGAGGGCGCGGGAATCCTGGTGCTGGAAGAGCTGGAGCACGCCAAAAAGCGCGGCGCGGTGATCCTCGGCGAAATCGTCGGGTATGGATGCACCTGTGACGCCCATCATATTACAGCTCCACATCCGGAAGGCATCGGCGGCATCCGCTCCATGCAGAACGCCGTCCGAGATGCCGGAATAAAGCCGGAAGACGTCGGTTACATCAACGCCCACGGAACATCAACGCCCTTGAACGATCCCGGCGAGACCAACGTCATCAAGGCCGTCTTCGGCGAACACGCATATAAGCTGGCCGTCAGCTCGACCAAGTCCATGACGGGCCATCTGCTCGGCGCCGCCGGCGCCATCGAGGCGGTCATAACCGCCCTAGCGCTCAAGGACGGCTTCCTGCCGCCGACCATCAACCTGCACAATCCCGATCCGGAATGCGACCTGGATTATGTGCCGAATGTCGGCAGGAAAGCGGAGATCAAATACGCCCTTTCCAACGCCCTCGGCTTTGGGGGACACAACGCCGCCATCGTCCTGAAAAAATACGAGTAGGAACAAGCAAAAAATTGCTGGAAGTTATTTGATATACGGGCTATAATATAAAAGGCGGGGGATACTCCCGCCTTTTGGATTATGCGGCATAGTGCCATCTTGCAGGCTTGCGGCGAACTGGAGTGATAAAAATGAAACGAAACGCCATAGAAGAAAATTCATTAAGCCTTCTAGAGCTGGAGGCGGTTGCGGGATACACCTTCCGGGACAAGGGGAATCTGATGCTGGCCCTTACGCACAGCTCTTATGCCAACGAAAAGCGAAATGAAGGGCTTAGCAGCAACGAGCGGCTGGAATTTCTGGGCGACGCGGTTTTGAACGTTGTGACCAGCGAATATATTTATAAACATTTTCCGGCCCTGCCGGAAGGTGAAATGACCAAATTACGAGCCTCCATCGTTTGCGAAGGCTCCCTGCTGAAGTGCGCTGCGAAAATCAACCTAGGGAAGCACATTCTCCTGGGCAGGGGAGAGGAAATTACGGGAGGAAGATCGCGGATTTCCATCCTGTCCGACGCGTTTGAAGCGCTGATCGGCGCAATCTACCTGGACGGCGGGCTGAAAGAGGCTTCCGCCTTTATTCACAGGAATATGAGCGAATTATTCAGCGACGCGGGCAGCAGCGAGGTCTTTGTAGACTATAAGACCCAGCTCCAGGAAATCGTTCAAAAAGCGGGCGACCAGAAGATCACTTACCGGATCACGGATGAAAAGGGGCCTGATCACAACAAGCTGTTTGTCTCCCAAATTTCCGTCGGCGAGCAGATCATGGGCAGCGGCGAGGGCCGAAGCAAGAAAGAGGCGGAGCAGAACGCCGCCAGAGTCGCCCTGGGCAAGCTGCAGGTGAAATAGATGGCGGAAAGACCAATAATCATTCCTATCTTCGTTCCCCATAAAGGGTGTCCCCATGACTGTATTTTCTGCAATCAGAAAAAAATCAGCGGGCAGTTGGAAGAAATGACGGCGGAAAAAGTGCCGCAGATCATAGAGGCCCATCTGGCGACGATCCGACCCGGTTCTGCGGTGGAGGTCGCTTTTTACGGCGGGAGCTTTACCGCAATCGACAAGACGGCGCAAGAAAGCTTTTTAAAAGCGGCGTCGCCTTATCTGGCGGATGGCAGGGTATCCGAAATCCGCCTTTCCACCAGGCCCGACCATATTGAGGATGAAATTCTCGACCTTTTGAAGAAATACGGCGTAAAGACCATTGAGCTCGGGGTTCAGAGCCTGGACGAGAGCGTATTGAACGCAAGCAGCCGGGGGCATGACGCCTCCTGCGTCCGCAAAGCGGCGGCACTCATTCGGGAAAAAGGGTTCCGGCTGGGGATACAGACGATGACCGGCCTTCCGGGAGATAGCAGGGAAAAATGCCTGGAAACCGCAAAAGAAGTGGTTTCTCTCTCTCCAGAGATGGTGCGGATTTATCCGGTGCTGGTGATCAAGGGAACAGAGCTGGAAAGGCTCTACAACGAAGGCCTATACCGGCCGCAAACCCTGGACGAGGCCGTCGGCCTGTGCGCGGAGCTGCTTGAAATCTATGAATCCAACGGGATCAACGTCATACGGATAGGACTTCAGCCCACGGAAAGCATCCGTAGCGGCCCGGAGTCTGAGGTTGCCGCAGGACCGATGCATCCTGCATTTCGCCAGCTTGTGGAATCCAGGCGGATTCTTCTGAAGCTGGAAACGGAAATCGCGGCACAGGGACTTGTCGGCACAAAGGAATTGATCATCCGTACCGGCAGCTCTAATATTTCAAATGTGACCGGCCAGAAGCGAAGCAACGTGGAATACCTGAAGCAGCGGTTCGGAATCCGTCTCATCCGGGTTCTGTCGGAGGACTCCCTGGGAAATAAGTTTACATTGAATAAAGGTTGAATAAGTTCCAGGTTGTGTTAGAATATAGGGTGAAAATGCATCCTTGCCGATAACTGATTATGGGGGGTTCCGTTTGTACTTAAAGCGCTTGGATATACAGGGATTCAAATCCTTTGCCGATAAAATCGTCCTGGACTTCAACAGCGGCATCACGTCCGTAGTGGGTCCCAACGGCAGCGGCAAGAGCAATATTGCCGACGCCATCCGCTGGGTTCTTGGCGAGCAAAGCATCAAAACGCTCCGCGGGAGCAAGATGGAGGACGTCATTTTTGCCGGCACCGAACACCGGAAGCCCCTGGGCTTTGCGGAAGTTTCCATCACCATCGACAATTCTGACGGGGCGCTTCCCATCGCATACGCGGAAGTAACTGTCACCCGCAGAATATTCCGTTCCGGAGAAAGCGAATACCTGATCAACAAATCGGCCTGCAGGCTTAAGGATATCACGGAGCTGTTCCTCGATACCGGCATCGGGAGGGACGGCTATTCCGTTATCGGACAGGGTAGGGTGGACGAAATCCTGAGCACCCGTTCCGAGGACCGGAGGCACATTTTCGAAGAAGCCTCGGGAATCATGAAATACAAGGTACGCAAGCTGGATGCGGAGAAAAAGCTGGAATTGACCAGGCAGAACCTGGAGCGCATCAATGATATTCTTACCGAACTGGAGTCCCAATTGGGGCCGCTAAAAGAGCAGTCCGAAACGGCGCGCCGGTATCTCGATCTGCGTGAAAGCCTGAAAGAGCTGGACGTCCAGGTGTATCTGGACAGCATGGACAAGTTCAAGGAGAAGCTCAAGGACCTGGAGGAACAGTATAAAACCGTCAAGGACAATGTGGAGGCGGAGAATGCGAAGCTGGAGGAGATCACGGGCTCCAACCGTCAGAAGACGGATCTGCTGAAGTCCTTCGACGAAAAGCTGGAAACCGTCCGGCAGCAGTTCTACGAGATGGACGGCCATCTGGAACGCTGCAATTCGGATATCAAGCTGAATAACGAAAAAATGGCCAACCTGGAGCTGAACATCGGCAGGCTGGACGCCGAAACAGCCGAGCTTCAGGCGAAGCTGTCCGGCATCGGCAAGGAAGAGGCCGGGAAGCAGGATAAATTAAAGTACCTTGAGAGGCAACTGCGGGATTATACCTCCAAGCTCGAGGAATATGAAAAGCAGATGGACGAACTGCTCAAGACCCTGGATGAAAACGAGCGGTATATCGAACAGCTCAAGACCGGCGTCATGGACAAAATGGACATCCAGTCGGACAAAAAGCTGCAGATTAGCAATGTAAAGACCCATATGGAGAATATGCACAAAAGGCAGAAATCCATAGATCACGAAGTATATCAGCACACGGTGGAAAACGACCGGGAACGCATGAAAAAGGAAGACCTGACCGAAAGCATCCGGCACGCGTCGGAGGAGATTCGCAAGCAGAAGGCGAAGCAGCAGGAGCTTTTAAAGGAGCGAGGCGAATCCGACAAAATGCTGGAGGAGATGAGAATCCGGCAGAGCAAGCTCAAATCCGACATCCAGTTCAAATCCTCCCGGGTAAAAACCCTGCGGGAAATGGAACAGAATCTGGAGGGCTACAACCGGAGCGTGCGGCAGATCCTCCAGGAGTGCCGTGAATCCGCCGAATTCGGCAAGGGGATCCATGGCGCGCTGGCCCAGTTGCTCAAGGTGGACCGGAAATACGAGGCGGCAATTGAAATGACGCTTGGCAGCGCCCTTCAGAACATTGTCACCCAAACCGAGGAAGCCGCCAAAAAGGCGATCGAATACCTGAAAACGAACAAGCTGGGGCGTGCCACCTTCCTGCCCATCAGCTCCGTGAACGGAAAAACCTTCGATGCCTCCATGCTGGGACGTATCTCCGCAAGCCAGGGCTTTTGCGGCGTGGCCTCCGGCCTTGTTCAATATGATCCGAAATATGCCGGCATCATGGAAAGCCTGCTGGGCAGGGTCGTCGTGGCGGACAACCTGGACAATGCCATAAAGATGGCCCGGAGCTTCGGCTATTCCTTCCGGATCGTGACGCTGGAGGGCGACATCCTCAGCACCGGAGGCTCCATGTCCGGCGGAAGCCTGGAGAACAGGGGCCCCAATATCCTGAGCCGGAGCAGGGAGATCACCGATCTGGAAAACGAGCTGCAAGCCCTGAAATCGGCGGATGCCGCCCTGGAGAAGGATATTCGCCTCCTTGCGGAGGACATTGCGCAGATCAATTCGGAGCTCGCTTCCATTGAAAATGATATGAAAAACAACGAACTGGTTAAAATAAGGGACGAAAGCCATCTGGCGCAGGTCGAGGAAAACATGAAACGGATCACCGCCAGAACGGATATGCTCAAGCAGGAGCGGGAGCAGCTGGACAGGCAGCTTGCTGAAATTTCGAAGGAGCTTGAAAAGTACCAGCAGGAGCTTGGAGCGATCGAGCAAGAAATCAGCGACGCCAAGGCGACGATTGCCGGCCACCAGGACAAGCACAAGGAGGACCAGGCGGTCCGGGACGCATTGCACACGGATATTACGGATTTCAAGATTTCCGTCAATTCCATAAAGGAAAGCATGGATACGGTCAGGGAAACAACGGAAAGGCTTGCGGGGGAAAAGGATTCCCTGACGAAGGGGATTTCCCGGAAGGGCGCCGAGAAGGCCAAAGCGCTGGAGGAGATCAGTCACCTGCGGGAGCTGAACGAAGGCTTGAACGCGGTCATCCGCAGGCATGAGGAGGAGAAGGCCGGCAAGACCTTCGAATTGGACAGGCTTACAGAAGAAAGAAAGCTCCTCGAGGAAGACCTCTATGACATCGTGAATAAGATCAACGACGCCAACAAGAACATTCTCCTGCTCCAGGAGGAATTTTCGAGGGTCGAGGTCAAAAAGGCGAAGCTGGAAACGGAAATGGAAGCTTTGCAGGACAGAATGTGGAACGAATACGAGCTTACATACTCCAGCGCGTTGGAATACGTAAAGGCGAAATACGGTGCACAGGAATCCGGCAAGACGGAATTCTCCAACGAGAAATCCGGCGATTCCCAGCCGAAAAGAGATATCGGCAGCCTGGCCCAGGCCCAGAAGAAAATCAACGAGTTGAAGAACGCCATCAAAGACCTGGGACCGGTTAATGTGGCTTCCATCGAGGAATACATCAAATCGAAGGAGCGTTTTGAATTCATGTCGGCCCAGCGCAACGACATGGAGCAGGCCAGGGAGAAGCTGCTGAGGGTTGTCCAGGAAATGACCTCGATCATGAAGAAGCAGTTCCTGGAGCAGTTCAAGCTGATCAATGAAAATTTCAACATCGTGTTCAAGGAACTCTTCAGCGGAGGCCGCGCCAATCTGATGCTGGCCGACCAGGAAAACGTCCTGGAAAGCGGCATTGAGATCGAGGTGCAGCCGCCGGGGAAGAAGCTGCAGAACATGATGCTGCTTTCAGGCGGCGAGCGCGCATTTACGGCGATTGCGCTGCTCTTTGCCATATTGCGGCTGAAGCCGTCGCCCTTCTGCGTGCTCGACGAAATAGAGGCGGCGCTCGATGACGCCAACGTATACCGTTTTGCGGATTACTTGAGGCGCTACTCGGCTCAGACGCAGTTCGTTATGGTAACGCACAGGAAGGGAACCATGGAAGGCTCCGACATGCTGTACGGCGTAACGATGCAGGAGCATGGCGTATCCAGGATCGTATCCATGAAATTGGGAGAAAAGGTGGGGTAAGGAAATGGGATTTTTTGATAAGTTGAAGGAGGGCCTTTCGAAAACGAGGAAGGGCATAACGGAAAAAATAGACCAGGTGCTGGTGAGCTTCGGAAAGGTGGACGACGAGCTTTTCGACGAACTGGAGGAAGTGCTGATCACATCGGATCTGGGCGTCGATACGGCTCTGCGCGTTATCGAGGGTGTGAAAAAGAAGGTGCGGGAGGGCAAAGTAGTCGATCCCCAGAAGGTGAAAAGCCTCCTCAAGGAAGAACTGGTCGAAATCATGGGGGCGGAAACGACGGCACTGGACATCGAGCCGGGTCCCGCGATTATTACCATCATCGGCGTAAACGGGGTGGGGAAGACCACCTCCATCGGCAAAATCGCCAATCTGCTGAAAAGCGACGGCAAGAAGGTCATGCTTGCGGCGGCCGATACCTTTCGGGCGGCCGCCATCGATCAGCTCCAGATCTGGGCGGACCGGGTCGGCGTCGAGTTGATCAAGCAGGGAGAGGGCTCGGACCCGGCGGCGGTTATTTACGACGCCCTGCAGGCGGCAAAAGCCCGCAAGGCGGACGTGCTGATCTGCGATACGGCCGGTCGGCTTCATACAAAAAAGAATCTTATGGAGGAATTAAAGAAAGTTTCCCGTATAATAGATAGGGAAATGCCGGGGGCGAAACGGGAGAACCTGTTGGTGCTCGACGCTACCACCGGGCAGAACGCCGTAAACCAGGCAAAGACCTTCAGCGAGGTGGCCGATATTTCAGGAATTGTCCTGACGAAGCTGGACGGCACAGCAAAAGGCGGTATCGTCATCGCCATCAAGTCCGAACTGGATATTCCGGTGAAGCTGATCGGGGTGGGCGAGAAGCTGGACGACCTGCAGCCCTTTGATTCAAGGGATTTTGTCGAGGCGCTGTTCTCTTAAGCCGGGTCGGCGTGACCTGAACCGGAACGGCGGGCCAATCCCTTGTTTTATCTGGCCGCCGGACGGGTACTATTTGTAAGACAGAATGTAAAAAATAGATGGAGGATGCGAGATGGTATATGATTATTATCAGGAAAAGACCAAGAAGGGCATGAAAAAGCTGATAGCGCCCCTCATTTGCTTGATTGCCGTTATTGCCGCCATTGCTTTCGGCACCGGCATTTACCTGGAAATCATTCAACTGGACGAAATCGGGCAGACAGGACAGTTTTCCAGCGTATATCTTACAAACCTTGTCGCCAAAGCGGTTTCCTTCGCGGCCGGATTTCTCATCATCTTTGCCATTATTGCCGTTACAAACGGCTTCATCAAGAGAAACATCAATGCGCACAACAAGAAATTGGACCTCCCCCAGCAGAAGGTCCCAAATATCCTTGTGGCCCTTGTTGTTGCATTCCTTGGCGCGTTGCTCTTCAAAGAAATGTTTTATGAAAAAATTCTCTATTTTTTGAACGGAACCCTGTTCCATACGGCGGATCCCATATTCGGCAGGGACACAGGCTACTATATCTTTGAAAGGCCTTTATATTCGGCGTTATACAGCTTTGCCTCCACGCTGTGCATATTCCTGATTGCCTATACGATCATTTATTATATCGGACTGCTGATGGCAAATACCTCCGGCAGCCTGAGCACGAGCGATCTGAAAATCAAAAGCATCATCACCCACAACCTGATCAATGTGGCCCTCTTTTTCCTGGTAAAAGCCTCCGCGTACGGATTGGTAAAACAGGAAATCCTGTATGGCGCCGTCGAGTACGGGTCCGGCGAGGGATATATCGGCGCCAGCTATGTGGACGTGAACATCTGGATGAAATATTACACCGTCGCCCCTTTCATCGTGATTGCGGCAACGATTGCAGCCCTATTTCTCATCCGAAAGGGCAAGCTGAAGCAGGCGGCCATATCGTTTGCGGTTTATCCTGCGGTCTGGCTGGTAGTAACCGGGGTTGCCATGTTCACCCAGTCGATCCTTGTTACACCCAATGTGCTGGAATATGAAAAAAAATATATTGCCAATAATATAACCGAAACACGGAAGGCGTATGGGCTGGACAAGATCAAAACCTATAATTTCACCGATACGCAAGAGCTGACGCCCGACATTTTAAAGCGAAACCAGGACACCATGAGCAACGTCCGGATCGTGGACATCAAATCGACCTTGGCCAGCAATGTCCAACTCCAGAGCAATACGGCGTTCTATTCGTTTTCCGACGGCGACATCATCAACTACGAAATCAACGGGAAAGAAACCCCGGTATTCATAACGGCCCGGGAAATCGACAAAAACAAGCTGCCGGACAAGACGTACCTCAATACGACCTACCGGTACACCCATGGCTACGGGATTGTGATAAACCCCATAAACAAGATCACTTCCAAGGGCCAGGTGGATTTTATCATGAGCGGCCTGGACAACAAATGCGTTGATCCGTCGCTTAAAATAGGAAGGCCGGAGATTTATTACGGGGAGCTCACGGAAGACCATGTAATCACCCAGGGAAAGGACCTGGACGAAATCACCTACGACGGCGGCAGGTCCACCGTTTACGAGGGGAAGGGCGGAATACGCCTGAATTTCCTGAATAAGGTCCTGTTTTCTCTGAAATACAGCGATTTCAAGATGTTGATTTCCGGATATACCAGCAATGCGGACCTTCTGCTCAACCGGCAGATCGTCAAACGGGCCCAAAAGGCGCTTCCTTTCCTGTCGATCGACGATGATCCGTATATTATCCCGACTGCCGACGGCAGGCTGAAATGGGTGCTGGACGCCTACACGACGTCGGACCGCTTCCCCAATGCCCAGTCTTACAGGGGCGTCAATTACATCCGGAATTCCGTCAAAATCGTCATCGACGCTTATGACGGCAAATTGGAATGCTTCATCATCGACAGGACGGACCCGATCATTCAAACCCTTGCCAAAATCTATCCGAACGCTTTCAGCAGCAGGGAGCTTCCGGCGGAGATCGCCGGCCATACCCGTTATCCGGAGTTGCTTTTCAAGATCCAGACGGAAATGCTCAAAAAGTACCACATCCTGCCCGACAAGGTCAACGATTTCTACTCCAAGCAGGATTTGTGGGATATCGCAAAGCATCCGGTCAACCGCAACTCGGACGAACTCCAGGAAATCGACCCCTACTACAACATGATCCGGCTGCCGGAGGAATTGGGCGAAAAGGCGGAGCTGATCCTGATGAGGCCCTTTACGCCCTTTGGCACCCAGAAGCACAACATGGTGTCCTGGCTGGCGGTGCGGAACTCCTCCGAGCATTACGGGGAGCTGATCCTGTTCAACTTCCCCAAGAACCAGAACATTCTCGGTCCGAACCAAGTCGAGGTGAAAATCAACCAAATCGACCAGATCTCTGAGGATATGACCCTCTGGGGCCAGAGCGGCTCGGACGTTTACAAGGGAAACCTGCTGGTTATCCCCATCGAGAACAGCATCCTGTATGTTGAGCCGATCTACCTGAAGGCAAATAACACCTCCGCCTCGCCGGAGGTTAAGGAAATCGTCGTAGGTTATCAAAGCGGCGATGAATTCATGTACGGTATAGGAGCCAACCTGGACAAGGCGCTGGCGGATCTGTTCTCCGGGACGGCGGTGACGCCTCCGGCAGGCCAGGGAGGGACCAAACCGCCGGAAGGAACCGCCGGGAATGAAAACGTCACGGGCGGCGAAAACGGACAAAACGGTCTTGACCGGGAGAAGGTGGACCAGATCCTGAGCAAGTATGATGAATTGAAGCAGCAACTCGACGAATTGGGAAAACTGATCGAAGGGCTGAAATAAAGAAATCCCGGGGGATCATTCCTCCGGGATTTCTTTTTTTTGCGGCAGCCTCTTTACAGGCGAACGCATGTTTGGTAAAATGTACCTGACCGGAACGGACAAAAGGGTATGCAGCCGGCAAACGGATGGGATGCGAGGAGTAAAAAATGGACGGCGTGGAATGTCTGGACAGCTTCAATCCCCTTATAAAGGAATGGTTCCTGGAGAGCGTCGGGGAGCCCAGCGAGCCCCAGCAAAAAGGCTGGCCGGAAATAGCCGCCGGCAGGAATGTACTGATCTGCGCGCCCACCGGCTCGGGCAAAACCTTTTCCGCATTCCTGAAATGCCTTGACTGGCTGTACACCGATAAAATACCCGGAACGCGGAATACGGGCATCAAAATAGTCTATATATCGCCTTTAAAAGCTCTCAATAACGACATCTACAGGAATCTGGAGCTGCCCATCATGGGAATCCGGCATCGTGCCGAGTCCCTGGGCCTTACGCTGCCCGATATCGAGGTTGCGGTCAGGACGGGGGATACCCCGCAGAAGGACAGGGCCAGAATGCTGAGATATCCGCCGGATATCCTGATTACCACGCCGGAATCCCTTTACATTATGTTGACATCCGAATCTTACCGAAGTCTCTTTTCACAGGTGGAGTACCTGATCGTGGACGAAATCCATTCCATCTGCGCAAACAAGCGGGGCGTCCATCTGGCGGTGACCGTTGAAAGGCTGGAACGCCTGGCTGGAAAACCGTTGAAACGGATAGGCTTGACGGCGACGATCAATCCGCTGGAAGAAGCGGCGCAGTTTCTTGCCGGGAACGACAGAAGCATTGAAATCATCAACTGTGACCGGAGAAGGAATTTCGACCTCTCCGTCAGCCTTCCGGTAAGGGATATGAAGGTGCTGCCGGAGAATACGATCTGGCCGGCGATTTATTCCGAGCTTTTGGCCCTGATCAAGGCGCATCATTCCACATTGATTTTTGTCAATAACCGAAGGGTTGCGGAGCTGGTGGCGGCCGGGTTGAACAATCTGGCAGGAGAACCGTTCGTACGGACGCATCACGGCAGCATATCGAAGGAAGTGCGCCAGGACCTGGAGCGCCAATTGAAGTCGGGGGAGATCACCTGTCTGGTGGCCACCTCCTCCCTGGAGTTGGGGATCGATATCGGAGGGATCGACCTGGTGGTGCAGGTCAGCGCGCCGGGGTCCGTATCCCAGACCCTCCAGCGGATCGGCCGGTCCGGCCACAGGCTGGACGCCAGAAGCAAGGGCGTCATCATTCCGAAAACCAGGGGGGACCTGCTGGATTCGTCATTTGTGTCCTGGCAGGCAAAGCGGTACGAGGTGGAAAACATCAAGGTCCCGCAAAACGCGCTGGATATCCTGGCCCAGCAGATTACCTCCATTGCCTGCGAAGGAGAACAGCCCGCTTCGGAGATCTTTGAAACCGTTCGTCGCTCCTATCCCTTCCGGGAGCTACCGAGAAAGCAATTTGAAGAGGTTCTGCTGATGCTCTCGGATCCTTCTCCTGAAGATGCGCCCGGCTCCGTCAAGCCGAGGATTTTGTACGACAGAGGTACGGGTAAGGTGCGGAGTACGCCCCTTGGGCGGCGGATGTGCCTGATGAACGGCGGGACCATAACGGACAAAGGAAATTATCCGGTT
Source organism: Bacillota bacterium (assembly GCA_023411575.1). Classification (GTDB taxonomy): domain Bacteria; phylum Bacillota; class Clostridia; order Acetivibrionales; family DTU013; genus UBA1305. The sequence goes on from JAEYOP010000022.1 coordinate 99,729, forward strand.
TATCTGCAGGATTCCGGCATCAAGCTGGGGGAGCTGCAGGAGGAATTCGTATTTGAGAGCCGTCTGGGAGAGCGCTTTTTTCTCGGCAGTACGGTATGGAAGCTGGAGAGGATCGAGAAGGACCGCGTCATTGTAAGCCCTTCCAACGCTTCCGGGGCCAAAATTCCCTTCTGGATGGGGGATCAGGTCCTCCGGACCTATGAGACGGGGAAAAAGCGCGGCGAGTTTTTGGACAAGCTGGAGGAAGCGTGCCGGAAGAAGGAGTTTTTCGGGACCCTGTCCGACGAAAGCGGACTGGACCGGACGGCGGCGGAAAATCTCCGCTGCTACGTTGGGGACCAGTTGAGCGTAACAGGGCATCTGCCCGGCGCCAAACGGATTATTTGCGAGCATTTCAGCGATGAGACGGGGGACAGGCGGATCATCGTCCATTCGCCCTTCGGAGGGCAGATCCATGCGCCGCTGGCGGTCCTGCTGCACGCCAAGCTCTCGCGGCGGATCAACTGCCGGATGGAATACATTTATAATAATGATGGAATTTTGTTTCATCTGTACGGATATACCGGAAAGCTTTCCAACATTCTTTCCCTCCTGGACCGCGAAAGCCTGGAAGACGAGGTGTTTGAACTCCTGCCGAAAGCGCCGCTTTTTAATATCAACCTGCGGTATAACCTGATCCGGTCGCTGCTGGTGGATATGAACGGCTTCGGTAAAAGAACGCCGCTGTGGATACAAAGGCTCCGGTGTGCGGAAGTGGCGGAGTCGGTCCTGAACAGGCCGGACCACCCGACCGTGGTGGAAACCTACCGGGAATGTATGAACGACATCTTTGACATCAAAAGTCTTTACGAACTGGTGGATTCCGTCCGGGCTGGCCGGATAAAGGTGCTGGACGTCTATTCGGAAAAACCGTCTCCTTTTTCCGCCGAGTTGATTTTCAACTTCTGGCAGTCCTATCAATATGCTTACGACCTTCCCGTGGCGGAGCGAAGGAATCAACTGCTGGTAAACGACAGGGAGTTCATCCAGTTGGCCGCTGGGGTCAACGGGGAATACGAACTGATCGATCCAAGAGCAGTGGAAGCCATTGAAAAGGAACTGGAAGGGTACAAATTCAACCGGAAGCTTGCGAACGCGGATGAATTGTACTATTTTTTGTATTCCTTCGGAGAATTGAAGGCAGAGCCGTACTCGTCGGATGCCTTCAAAGAGGTTGACAGCGCAACGCTGGCGGGTTACCTGGAACAACTGGAAATCCAGCGAAGAATCGTTCGAATGAAAATCAATGAAAGCCCGGAGGATTTCTGGGTGGCTGCCGAGGATTATCCGGCATATTGCGCTGCGGCGGGGAAGGATGCGGAGCAGGGAATGCTGAAAACGGGCCTTCCAGGCTGGGAGACCGAAGCCAGAGCCGTCGATCTCCTCAGCAGCTATGTCTTTGAGCTCGCCCCGAAAGCGCTGGACGCGGCAGTCCGGATCATTCGCAGATATGTCCTGTTTACGGGGCCGTTTACCATAGAGGATATCAAAAAACGGTTTTCTATTCGGAGCAATCTCATCCGCGACGCCTTATCCTCCCTGATCGCTTCAGGAGAGGTCCTCAAGCTGAAGGAGAGTCCGTCGGAGGACGAAACGATCTATTGCCACCGGAAGGTTTACGACCGAATCCGAAAGAAAACGGTTCTCCTTGCAAGAAGCGACATTGAGCCAAAAGCACCGGAAGTGTATTGTTCCTTCCTGTTTCACCGTCACAAGCTGACTGATCATGTGCTTCCTCCGGACGAAAAGCTGGCGGAGGTGCTGGATACCCTGAAAGGCCGGTATTATCCCGTAGCCTGGTGGGAGGACTTCATCCTGCCTTCCAGGATTCCCGGATATGATGCGAAAACCCTCGACTACCTCTGCTCGACCGGCTTGATCCGCTGGGCCGGCCGGACTGTGAAAAACGCAAGAGAGGCGGCGTTTTTCACGGTTTCCGGGGAGGAGGGCGAGGGGGCTGAAATGGAAGAAGATACTGGGGAAGATAGCAGGGCGGAATTCACACTGGATGAGATCGAAAGAAGGATTCTGGAGTTTTTGGACGCCCGGGGCGCAAGTTTTCTGAAGGAACTGTCAAAGCATCTGGTCTTACCGCCGTCCGAGCTGCTTGCCAAGCTGGAAAGGCTCGTATGGAACGGTATCGTAACGAATGATTCCTTTTCCGTCGCCCGGTATTATATGGACCTGGAAAAGAAAAACTCGCCCTGGCTGAAGTACAACACCACCCCCAACATGGGAAGATGGTATCGGACGAAAGGGTGTATCCCTGTAAAGCAGGGACAGTCGATACGGGAATACATTCATGAGCTGCTCGACCGGTACGGCCTTGTTTCAAAAAACATTGCAGACTGTGAAAAGGGCTTTTACAGGTGGTCGGAGATGTATACCTGGCTCAAAAACAACGAATTTATAAGCGGGATCAAACGGGGCTTCTACGTGTCAGGCCTTTCTGGAATCCAGTTTGCCAGAGACAAGGACATCGAGCTGATCCGGCTGCAGGATTCCCCGCAACAGGAGGAACAATACATAACCCTTTGCAGCTGCGACCCCGCCAATCCCTATAAGGATATCCTCGCAAACGCGGTTTCCTCCGGTTCGGGGATCAAAATTCCGAGGCATCATGGCCTGGCTGCCGTATTCCGGAACGGCAGGCCAGTTTTGCTGGTAAAGGAATACGGCTCCGTATTCCAGCCCGTCGATCCGGACCGGAGCGTCCTGGAGAAAGCGGCCGCAAGCTTTGTAACCGCCTATCAGTCGCGCATGCTCTGGACCGGCCGGAAAAACCTGTTTACGGAGTACTGGAGGGAAACGGAAAACGGCGAAACCATCAAGATCGAAGATTCCCCCCTGTACGACAAATTGCAGGAGCTTGGCTTCGACCGCGGCTACAGCGGTATGACATTATGGCGCAAAAGCTTATGACGAGCCGAACGAGACATACTGCATGAAGTCCTTTGCGGGTTCTATTAAGCCTATTTCGTTTTAAGCTTAATACGAGCCAGCTTTATTATGCAGGTGAGCTACAAACGGTACAAGATAATTCACTATATGATGCAACAATACTGCTAATACAATAAGGCCTATGAGTATGATGACTCCTGTTTTTATGCCCTTATGTACCTTATTTTTACCCATTCAATCACCCCCTTACTCGTATGCAAGCATTTCACGCAAAGACAAAGACGATGCATTCCATGCGGGAAGGAATCCGGCGGCAATAGATACTATGGCCGATAGGACCAGCCATTGGATCGAGCCTGGCAAGGACATGGCGTTTTGAAGGTCCATGCCCAAGAAGATCTGTCCGAAGTAGTTGCCGACCCATTTTGAAAGGGGATAGGATAGCACGGTTCCGACGATCCAGCTGATTATTCCCATAAAGGACACCTCGACCAATACCATTGCAACAAGCTGATGCCCGTTTGCCCCAACTGCTCTGAGTACGCCGATCTCCCTTTTGCGTTCGGAAATATTTATCCCTATAGCCGTTCCGATGCCCACTCCTCCGACAATGACCGCAAGCATGGACATTGCAGTAAGGAAGGTTACAATTATAAAGAGGTGGTCAACAAATGACTCACGCAGGACATAGATGTTCCGGTTTTCGATAATTTCTACGCTGTCCGCCTTAAAACTGGCTTCCATTGCTTTTGTTATCTTGCTTTGTTCCAATATATCCTTTGTGCCTGCAGTCGCAAGGATCATCTGGCCTGTTTTGCCTCCGAAAAGCCATTCAAAGGTCTCGGCACCCATATAGGCCATCGGCACCGCGGGAACCTCGTTCACGATTTTTTCGACAACCAGGTTTGCCGACTTTCCGTTAATGATCGCTTTCACCGTCATACCGGCTTTTATCCATCCTTCTTCCTTGGCAAGCCCGTTGTTTACAACAATTGTATTCTTGTCTTTCATTGCGTCAAGACTGTCTAATATGGTTGATACAACCATACCGGATTTCTCCGGAACGATGTGTAGTTGGCAGTTTACCGAATTGGCATTGCCGTCTTCCGCAAGGAATGCCGTACATTCCCGCCATACCTCGTAACCGTTTAGACCGTCGATCTTGAGAAGGGTTTTATCGAGCCGGTCAATGGTGTAATTTCCGGACAGCATCACGCTGTAGTCCCAGCGGAACTCCTGCATGCAGGTATCGACGGTTTTTCCAATGGAGGCAACGATATTCTGGGAGGTCATATACAACACCCCGCCCGTCAGAAGCGCAAGTATTGCAATAAGCGTCCTTGCCTTTTTCCTGAAAAGGTTGTTGAAAGAGAGCAGGAGCCTTGTATTGAAAAAAACAGGCAGCTTTTTCAAGTGCATGATTTTTTTCTCCCTCGGAGCCATGCTTTTTGTTCCTTCAAACAAGCCCTCTTTGACTTTTATCTTGCAATTCCTGCATACGGGGTATGCTGTTGAAGCCAGTGGAACCAGGATAGCTGCCAGGGCCTGTATAAGAAACACCCAGAATGGGGTCCGGTAGCTGGAAATCTTGAAGTTCAAAATACCTGCCGCAAAGTTCGAATAACCGCGGCCGGCTTCAAGTGACAGCGGAAAGCTTATCACCAGCGCGGTTATGCTGATGATGAATACATATAACAGATAAGGAAGAGCGATCTGGTACGTGCGGGCCCCGACCGTCTTCATTACAGCGATCTGCCTGGTTTGCCTGGACATGATGAAATTCATAAGGTTTATGATAATGAGGCATGCAGCCAGCAGAGAAATCAAGGCGAAGGCCTGGAGCAGGAACAGCAGGGATGAAAGCTGGCCGGCATGGGGATGCTTTCCTGGAACAGGGACATCCACCCGGCTTACCGGGTACCCGTTTTTATTGAGGAGTGCGGATATATCCTGTGACAGGTTTTTCATTTTTACACGGTCAAACCTGTCATTATTACTCACAATGCGGATTTCATCGTACCATCCGGTATAACCGAGATTTTTCAGGCCAGCCAGGCTTAAGAAAGCATAGGAGCAGTTCTCCATAGAAGCAGGGGATAACCCCGGAGCATGCACTACTCCGCTAAGCCGCATATCCTTTTCAAGTCCGCCGGGAAGTTTTACCTGTACGTTTATACCAACTCCCTGACCGATATTCGGAAGGATTTTAAGACAGTCTTTTTCAATGGCCATTTCGGAGGAAGTTTCCGGGAAACGGCCTTTTTCAAGGGAGAAGGTATCCACCTTCCTGTTTCCGAAATCCGGTATCGCCCTCAAATAAATCGTTCCATAAGTACCGTCACCCCTGCTAATTCTGGCTTGGACGGTTTTACGGAATTCAATATCCAGGTTGTTGAAGGATCGGCTTATCAGCCGGGCTGCATTGTCATCCAGGTTTGATGCGTATATTACCATGGATGCGGGGTTTGTGTCCATGAAGCTCTTGTTCATTTCCCGATCTAATATGGAATATGCCGACAGTACTGCCCCTACTGAGGTTATCCCTATAAGGATACCGATCAGGGCAAGTAAGGTCCTTCCCTTGTACAGAGTCAGGTCACGCAGCATTTTCTTAATCCCTGTGTTCATTTTCATTCCCCCTGACCTTGCCTGTGAGGACATCCTCAATAATCATTCCGTCCTGTATACGGACTATCCTCCTGCACTTTTCAGCCAGTTCGTCATTATGAGTGACCATAACAACGTTTTTACCTTCGTATGAAAGGCTTTCCAGAAGCTTGAATACATCGTCTGCGGTCTGGGTGTCCAGGTTGCCTGTGGGTTCGTCCGCCAGGAGGATTCCCGGATCGTTTGAAAGCGCCCTTGCGATGGCCACCCTTTGCTGCTCTCCGCCTGACAGGGCGGAAGGCAATTTGCCGGCATGCTTTAAAAGTCCAACTTTGGACAAAAGCATTTCCGTTCGTTCTTTCCTTTTGGAAGCAGGGACCTTACCCAGGAAATCCATGGGCATCCTGACGTTTTCAAAGACAGTCAGGGTGGGCATCAATTGAAAAAACTGAAAGACAAAGCCTATGTTTTCGCCCCTGAAACGGCTGAGCCGGTTTTCTCCCATACTGCCGAGCTCATTGCCGTTTACGGTAATTTTCCCTGAGGTTGGCCTGTCTATGCCGCCCAGCAAATTCAGAAGGGTTGATTTTCCACTGCCCGACCTGCCGACAACCGCAAGGAATTCACCTTTACCGATAGTCAGATTTACCCCCTTCAAAGCCACGAACCCCTTTTCTCCGAGTTCATATTCTTTCACGGCATTCTCCACACAAATAGTTGCTTGCATACAAATCCTCCGAATCCTAAAATGCTCTTTCCTTTCAAGTACTGTTGCTGTATAATTTATTCATTACTGAACACTGTGTATGGTTTTAGTATAATCCCTACCGGTTTTACCGGTAAAGCGACAAAACAGTCCGTTTGTACAATAACGGACAAAAACGCAAAATTGTGCGGAAAAGAGGGAAGATATGCCGGATAACGTGCTGGACAGGAGAGTGGTAAGGACTCGTCAGATATTGCAGGAGGCGCTTGTTTCCTTGATGAAGGAGAGGCAATATGACAGGATTACCGTTCAGGATATCATTGACCGTGCGAACGTTGGGCGTTCGACTTTTTATTCCCATTTTATCACGAAGGATGAACTGCTCAAAAGCAGTATTGAACAAATGATCCAGTCTCTCAGCCTGTATATTCCACATATGTCGGATGATCCGGACCATCCTGGAATGATTCCGGTGGCCGGTCTGTTCAAGCATATACAGGAGAACAGCCCGCTGGTGAAAGCGCTTATCAGGGGAAAGAGCGCGGACCTGTTTGTTGATAAGATCCAGGAGCACCTGAACAAAAAATTTGAAAAATTTATAAGCGAACTGCTGAAGAAGGGCAAGCAAACTGCCGTACCGATACCGATTTTATCGAACTATATATGCAGCACCCTTATTTTTTTACTGAAATGGTGGCTTGACAACAAAATGCAGTACACGCCCGTACAGATGGAGCAGTACTTTTGTGAACTGGTAATTCCAAGCGTCAAAGCGGCTATTAAGGATTGTTAGTGTACCCCTCAGCGCCCCTTATCTTTTTCGGATAACCCGGACGGTCTTCAGAACTTTAATGCCGGGTTGGAGATTATCCATACCGGCATAGTTGCCTTTAGCCAGATCACCAGTTATTTGACTGCTGATTTCTTTTGTTGCGGAAGCAAGGATGATATCGAACACTTTACCCTGTTCTCCGTCCTGACCTATCCCCAGCCTGACTTCGAATATTCCGCCGGACTTTCTTACGCTCTGATTATCCTGTGATTGCGGGTAATATTTTCCCGCGTAAGGTTTCACGAAAATCCAAAGGTCTTCTTTCATTTCTTGCGGATAGGAACCGGTAACGGTCATCTCTTTTTCTACTTCATCCCAGTCGTTAATGTTGGTAAAGCGGGCACTCTCTGCGGTTGTGTCAGCCTGACCGCGCCATATCCAGACCCAATCCTTGAAGCAGACATCAAATTTGTTTTCTTTCCCATTGTCCGGGTAAGTGCTGATTATATCGACCTGAGCTCTGGCTCCTGTTTTTTCCGGGGTATCCTTTTTCGTTGATCTTGTAATACCAGTGGGATAAATCACGTTGTCGATCATTAGAGTAGCAATGTTATTTTTTATATCCATTTTTAGAAATACTTCATGCCATTTGTTATCAGGCTGTAAATATCCTGCCTTTTCCCAGTTATCGCCGGCCCACGTTTGGATCGCGCCGTAATCCTCGGATAAAGGATTTACTACCCATTGGAAGGTGATGACATAACTCAGCCTGTCCGGATCATCGTTTATAATAAGGCTGCCTCCGACTGCCTGGCCATTTTCACTGCGATCAGAACCGCCGGAGGGTATTCCGGATAATCTGAAACGATACTCCACGGTATGGGAATAATGAGACGCCTCTTCATTTAGGATTGAATTATAAGCAATATTCTGGGACATAATTGCCCGTTCTTTTACATTTGCACTCAATACACTTTGAGAATTCTCATTTTTAAGCTGAATATCGTCTATATTGACAGGTCCTTCGCCAGGTGCGGCAAATCCCGCTTCTCCTGTTTCCGTTTTCCATTCAAGAAGGGTATCGCCTTTTAAAACTTTAATCGTACTCCCGTCAAACTGATTGACCGCTGTAACGGGATTTTGTAGACGCGTGTAAATAAACAAAGCAGCAGATGAGATTATCGCAACGCATGCTAAGGGAACCAGTACGTATTTGGCAACTTTACTTATTTTTAAAAATAAATTTTTTTTGTTGTTTTCATTTTCAGTCGCTTTGTCATTTTCTCCGAGTTTATCGAGCTCATAAGCTTCCTTAAGTGAAAAATCTATAAAATCGGAAATTTTATTCTTACCGCTAAAGATATTTATATTGTAACGCGCCAACGTAAAATACAGGTTTATAATCGCTTTCTCGAAATCATTTCCATTTAATTTTCCGGCTTTCTTTTTTTCATTATAGAGGGCGATCATTGTTTCCACGATATATTTCAGGGCATCCGGATTAGGATTGTTATTCTCTTTGAACCAATTCCTTATTGCCATGGGTGTAACATCATACCCATGTAAAGTCATCTGTTCGGAAAAATAATTATGCGTGTTTTGTTTATCAGGATCATATTCCAATTCTTCCGCCATCTTTCTGAAAACCTTTCCCCACATCCTGTTGGTTTTAATGCTGCCGGTATTTAATGTGTTGTTCATTCTATGTCCAAACATACTTGACCTCCCCTCAAAAATAGTATAATAATTTACAATTTATAAATAATTATACAACATTTTAGCTGCGTTTTAGTTGCATTTTATAAAACTTTTTTAAATTTTAATAAAATGCTGCTTAAATTTTATCCTTTTCCGTTGCCAGGCGGCTATCATGAAATCATCACCGGCCGGTGCAATAAAAAAATGGAGGTGTTCATATGTTCAGGAAAGCAATCCTTACAATGGCCATGGCAATTATGTTCGCTTCGGTGTTGCTCATGAATACGGCGGAGTGTTCGGCAGCCGGGTCGGTAAAAGGAGACGTGAAGCAAAACAGCGTGATCGACAAATTCAGTTACAGAAGGGATGCATCCGGAAATATCCTTATTTATAAGGGTACAGTCTATCAGGGGACTTTCATGAAGGACAAAGGCGATTTTGTTGCTCCCAATAAGTCCTTCGTTGGACTGGTTGAATACCAGCCGGCAAAATACAAAATGGAAGCTGCTGATCACACTGTATATTACTTCGATGACACGATAAGCAAGACCGTTACCGGAACGGAGGTGTCTTCTCCTGCTAATGGAATTGCAACAGCTGCATCTGCGGCTGCACCAACGCCTACCCCTACGCCCACAGCTACACAAACTTCGACTTCTGTGCAGACTTCAGATAATACGCAAGCAAATCAGACAAGAGCGGAAGAGGAAATAGACAGCCTCCAGGATGCGATTGATGCTCACAACGGTTTTTCTAATCATCCTACTCCTACGCCTGGCGGCAGTAGCGGCGGAACGGAATCCTTCCCCGTAAAGAACGTGACTCCGAGTTATTATGAGGCGTTTTGTGATTAACGCAGGAAGAGCTTACGCTCTTCCTGCGTTTAAAATAAGGAGAGGGAGGGGACCTTAATGAACAAATATTTAAAAATAGTAATGATCGGAATAATCCTGTTCACCTTTATCAGTTGTACGTTTGCCAATGCGGACAGCGGCATGTCAAATGCTGTGGAGATAAACCTTAAGGGTATTCTCCCCAGGACCTTCGAAGGCTTGAAGGCGGATATTTTCATCCCGCCCGGACCGTCTGATGTCAAATCAAACGCCGTCGAAAGCTATTCTGCGGATTACAAAAAGGACGGCATAAACCGGGTTACCGTCTTTGCAGTCAAAACCGTGAATGAATTATATAATCACCAGCTGCAAATCTGTTCGCGATGTCATGGAAGCACTCTTGAGACCTGTTCGCAGGTGAATTTTAAAAATATAGTGAGCGGAGCGGATGCACAAACCTGGTATTGGTACAGCTGCTTTGTCAACGGAGAGGCGCTCTCGGAAGCAATAACCTTTACGGTATTTATCAATGAAGAAACAAGGACCATTTCAGTGGACTCCCACTGGCTGACCGAAGGGTACACTATTCCGAAGTGCGATGCCGTCTATAATTTTCAAATATGGTCCTCCGATTCCGTGTTGAGTTACAAAATGCTGAAAACAATTCTCGAGACCTTCCATTCGTTAAAGGGCTGGAAGCTTGATTTCCTTAACACCACCCAGCAGGCGTCCCCCACGGTTTACTTCAAAAACGCCGTATTTACATCGACCGGAATCACAGTAGAGGTTGCAAGCTGGTTGGAGGAGGAACGTGTTGTTAATTTTGAAGGCTCCTACAGAAAACCCTGGGACAAAGAAAAAATCCATCCGTTCAATCGGAAATTCAAAATCAAACGAGGGGTTAATACCATAAAAATCGATTTGGATTCGGTTCTGCTGGACTTATCGGTGTATATCGAAAACGACGGCTTCAAAGATATCCTGTATGCGGCAAACAGCAGTACCTGGTCCAGCTTTAAAAATGAAAATTCGGAAATCAGCATGGAGCTATTTGAAGAGGTTAAAAAAGCCGAAGCGAAAGATTCCTGCTCCTTGTGGGGCAATCTGAAGCTGACCGGGAAGGTAGGCAAGGATGGTTGGTGTGGGGTTTTCAAGGCGCTGAATGCCAATAACCTTCCGACGGATATTTCAAAATACAAATACTTGAATTTTTATGCCCGGGGAAAGGGAGCTTACAGGATCAACCTGGAATCAAGCCTTTTAAGGGACAAAGGGAATAGCGACTTTCATCAGACGTCCTTTACGGCCGAGGCAAAAGGCAAGTTATATAAAATCCCTTTGTCCGGCTTCAAACAGAGGTGGGGAAGTGACTTTCCCTATACCGGAAAGGATATAGTAAGTATAGCTTTCGTAGCCGAATATCCGCTGAAAAATATTGACCTGGAGATCCGTGAGATTTCTTTTTCGAAGGACTAGGGATTGTCAAAAAGCATGAAACCGCCCTGCAGGCAGCAGCCGAAATCCCTCCTTGACAATCGATGCGCCATCCTTTACAATAAGGTGTAAAGTAAAAATACTTTACACCTTATTGCGTGATGGATGAGATTTATATGATCGGCCTGCTGCTCGACTTTTACGGGCAGATGGTGACAAAAAGACAATATGAGATCCTGGACCTGCATTACAACAACGATTATTCTCTTGGCGAGATCGCCGAGGAGTTGAATATCAGCAGGCAGGGAGTGTATGATAATATAAAGCGCGGCAAGGCCGCCTTGTATGAGATGGAGCAGAAGCTCGGACTGGTGGGCCGTTTCAACCGGCAGAAGGAAAAAGCTTCGGAAATCCTGGAATGGCTGGAGGGAATTGAGGCGTCCTCTCTGGCGGAGCAGGATGTGGAAAGGCTTGAAAAAGCAAGGCAGACGGTGAGAAGCATACTGGAGGATTAACATATGGCACTATTTGAAGGACTGTCCGGCAAGCTGCAGGACACGATAAACAAATTCCGGGGCAAGGGCAGGGTAACGGACAAGGACGTCAAGGATATGATGCGCGAGATAAAGCTTGCGCTTCTGGAAGCGGATGTCAATTTCAAGGTGGTCAAGGACTTCATCGGCAGGGTATCCGAACGGGCCGTAGGCCAGGATGTCCTCGAAAGCCTTACTCCGGGCCAGCAGGTCATAAAGATCGTGCACGAGGAATTGATCGACCTGATGGGCAAGGTGCCCGCCAAGGTGACGATTGCCAACAAGCCGCCGACGGTTTACATGATGGTCGGCCTGCAGGGCGCCGGTAAAACCACTACTTCCGGCAAGCTGGGAAGCTTGATGAGAAAGCAGGGTAAAAATCCTCTGCTTGTGGCGTGCGACGTTTACAGGCCCGCCGCCGTAAAGCAGCTTCAGGTGGTGGGAGGCCAGCTCAATATTCCCGTATTTGCCCTGGAAGGCAATACGAATCCCGTGCAGATCGCCAAGGAAGCACTGGAGCACGCGAAATCAAAGCTCTATGATCTTGTCATAATCGATACGGCCGGCCGTCTTCATATAAACGAAGAACTCATGGAGGAACTGGAAAACATCAAAGCGGCGGTTCATCCCCAGGAAATCCTGCTGGTGGTCGACTCCATGACGGGCCAGGACGCGGTGAACGTCGCCGAAAGCTTCAACCAGAAGCTGGGAGTCGACGGCCTGATCCTGACCAAGCTGGACGGCGATACAAGGGGCGGCGCCGCGTTATCCGTCAAGGCGGTGACCGGAAAGCCGATCAAATTTGCCTGCATCGGCGAAAAGCTCAGCGACATCGAGCCTTTCTACCCGGACCGGATGGCCTCCAGAATCCTTGGCATGGGCGATGTACTCAGCCTGATCGAGAAAGCCCAGGAAGCCTTCGACGAAAAGAAGGCCGCCGAGATGGAACGAAAGCTCCGGTCCCAGCAATTCACCCTGGACGACTTCCTGGACCAGATGCAGCAGGTGAAGAAAATGGGGCCCCTGAACCAGGTCCTCGGCATGATCCCGGGCATGAACGCGAAAGCCATGCAGAACGTGGAAATGGATGAAAAAAAGATGGCCCACGTGGAGGCCATCATCAAATCCATGACGGCCAAGGAACGAAACGACCCCTCCATCCTGAACGGAAGCAGGAGGAAGAGGATCGCGGCCGGCAGCGGTACGACGATCCAGGAAGTGAACCGGCTTCTGAAGGAATTTGAGGAAATGAAGAAGCTGATGAAAATGATGACGGAAGCAGGAAAAAGAGGCGGCAAGGGTCTTGGAAAAATGAAACTGCCGTTTTGATAAAATTTGATTTTATTTTTGCATTTAGGCGCAATGAAATAAGAACTTCCCGTATGGTTTTCGGTAAAAACCGAAGAACCGCCGATATTTTACCGGAAAAACGGGAACGAATTATTTCATTGCACCAGATGTGAGAGGAGGTGAAAAGAATGGCAGTTAAAATCAGACTGAAGAGAATCGGCGCCAAGAAGAATCCTTTCTACAGGGTTGTCGTGGCGGATTCCAGATATCCCCGTGACGGAAGGTTTATCGAAGAAATCGGTACTTACAATCCGCTGGCCAACCCCATAGAGGTGAAGATCGACGGTGAAAAGGCCGCGCAGTGGATCAAGAACGGTGCTCAGCCTACAGATACGGTGAAATCATTGTTGAAGAAGTCCGGAGTCCTCCAGTAGGACGTTGTTCGGAACAGGGTTTCAATAGGTGAATCCCGGGAGGTAAATCATTATGAAGGAACTTCTCGAAACCATTGCCCGCTCGCTGGTTGATTATCCTGACGAAGTCAGCGTCAACGAAGTGGAAAGCGAAAACGGCATCATCCTGGAACTTAGAGTTTCCAAGGAGGATATGGGGAAGGTTATAGGAAAGCAGGGAAGAATCGCAAAAGCGATCCGAACTGTTGTCAAGGCGGCAGCCATCAAGGAAAACGTGAGGGTTTCCGTAGAGATCGTACAATAATCGGGTGGGGTAGCAAACGGTTACCCCGGTGTTAAAAATCCCGGGGACAGGAATCCCCGGGATTTTTATAATGAGGCGGCGCGTCAGCCCGCTTTGAAAATCAAGCGGTGCAGTTTATGGATTTGGAATGGGGAAAAGAATATGGTGGAATATCTTCAGATAGGCAAAATTGTCAACACACACGGCGTGAGGGGAGAAGTGCGGGTGATTCCGCTTACGGATGATCCGCGCCGGTTTGAAGCTCTCAAAAAAGTATTTTTGGAAAAGGACAACGCGCTGGCAGAGCATGCCATCAAAGGCGTAAAATATACCAAGGGCTCCGTTATCCTGAAGCTTTCGGACATTGATACAATGGAGGCGGCGGAGGCCGTTAAAGACTGTTTTCTGGTGATAGACCGGAAAAATGCGGTCAAGCTGCCCAAGGATTCCTTTTTCATCTGCGATATCCTGGAATCCGAGGTGTTTGACGAAAAGGGAGCACTGCTGGGAATCCTGGTAGATGTGCTGCAAACCGGCAGCAATGATGTCTATGTGATAAAAAACAAGGAGGGCCGGGAACTGTTGATCCCAGCGCTGAAAAGCGTCGTGAATTCAGTTTTACCCGAACAGAAGCGAATCGATGTAACGATTCCGAAAGGATTGTTTGACGATGAAGTTTGACGTATTGACCATTTTCCCGGAGCTTTTCGATACGGTCCTGGGCAGCAGCATCATCGGGCGCGCGCAGGAGGCCGGTCTTTTATCGGTCACGGCTCACAACATAAGGGATTTCTCAAAGGACAAGCATAAAAAAACGGACGATTATCCCTATGGCGGCGGCAACGGCCTGGTCATGCTTGCACAGCCCATTTATGACGCCTATCAGTCCATTGTCGAAAAGCTGGATTACAAGCCACATTTCATATACATGAGCCCACAGGGAAAAAAGCTGGACCAGCAACTGGTGGAAAGGCTTGCGGAGCACAAGCATATCCTTCTGCTCTGCGGCCATTATGAAGGGGTGGATGAAAGAATCCTCGAGGAGCTTGTGGACGAAGAAATCTCCATCGGCGATTATGTGCTTACGGGAGGCGAATTGCCCGCCATGGTGCTGATAGACGCCATCAGCAGGTCCATTCCGGGTGTTCTGACCAATGAGGACTCTTATGCGGAGGAATCCCACAAGGACGGCGTTCTGGAATACCCCCAGTATACCCGTCCTTACGACTTTATGGACAAAAAGGTTCCTGACATCCTATTGTCAGGACATCATTCCAATATAAGCAAATGGAGAAGGCTTCAAGCGTTGAAAAGAACGCGGGAAAGAAGACCGGATCTCTTCGAACAGCTTACTTTGTCCAAAGAGGACAGAAAGCTTCTGGAAAAAGACGAGCAAAAAGACGAATAAAAAGCCGGACAAAAGGCTGAATAGAACTATCTTACCATTCCCAAAATGAAACCGGATGCCTAGGCCAACCGGGATAGAATCCCTACATATCTCAAGCCGGTACAGTGTTATTATATCTATGTGGACATATATCAATCTGTACGGTTATGGGGAGTGAAATGTCGTTGGCGGCTTCGGAATTCAGCCTTTCTGCGTTGCCGGAATGGTACCGCATGGAACGGGAAACGGAAAGAACGATCCAAAAGCTCGGGACGCTCAAGGAACTGGACTATTACCTGGGCAATCCGGACGAATACATCCGGAGACTTGCAATCCTACGTCTTCTCAAGCTTTCTGCAAAAGAATCCTCCTACAAGCTGGCGGAGCTCCTCGACAATCCTGCGGAATCGGACGAAAACAAATTTCTGGCCGCGTGGGTCCTGAAAAAGCTCACCGGCAAAAGGGCCTCCGATTTTTTTCTCTACAACAAATATCTGGACCAATTTGATGGCAGCGAGTCTTATGAGGACCTTTTTCCAATCGCAACGGAGGACCGACGGACCGCCGTACGGTTCGATTTTTCCTCCAGCGAATCCTACGCCGATCTCAAATTGGGAAGTGAAGAACCCTTGACCGGCAGAGACGCTGTTTTTGAAACAGCCTTTGATTTCAAACAATGGTTCTCGTTTTTTGCCGCAACGCTTTCAAAATCCGCTTCCTCCGGCTTTAAAACGGCGGCTGTCTTCGTTCTTGCTCTTCCTGTTCTTCTGGGGAAAGGGACTGTAGGATTATTCAAAAAGATAAAACAAAATCGGGCCGTTCACAAGGAAGCAAGGATCAAAAAAGCAGCCGAAACGTTCGAAATCCCGGCGAGAAAGCGGGAAAGAAAGGCCCGGCGGGAGGAACAGCGGGTTCCGGAATACAAACGGCGGGCCTCGGAATATAATCGGCAGCCTGCGGAATACGGCCTTCGGGCTTCGGAATACGGTCTGCGGCTGGACAGGGCCGCCTCCGGGGATTACCGGTATTGGAGAAGGGAATTGTATGGAAAGCTCGATCTGCTATCCCTGCTAAAGAAGGGAGGTTTTCAAATGCTGTACTTTCTTTTTGCCCCGTTCCGGTTCGTGCGAAGGAACAAACTGGCGGTGCTGTGCTTCATTGTCGCGGCCTATCTGGTGCTGGCCTACACGGAATACGGTAGGGCCTTTTCCTACAAATACTTCTCTTACGACCTGCGAAACATTCCCCAACTCGTCCTTCAAAAGGCAAAGTATTATTCCACCATCGGGCTGCTCCGGCTGAACCAGTTTACCGGTATGGACGAATACCAAGGGAAATATGGGCAGGGCGAGTATGCGGATAATTCGGAAATACCGGCAGGCCTGAACGGAAATGCCTTTGCAGCCGACGGAAAACCGTATCTTGTTACGGCGAAAAAGGGACTGAATATGCGGGAAGCCCCTGACGCGGGCTCTTCCAGAGTCGGTGCGGTTCCGCTGGAATACGGAACGACGGTGCTGTTTCTGTCCCAATCGCAGAAGGATGGGTCAGGAACGCTCTGGTACTTTGTCGAAGCGACAGACGGCCGGACCGGCTGGGTTTCCGCCAAATATCTGAAAGAGAAGAAGGAAGGGTGAATGAAGGGATGGAAAATCCGAATCGGAGCAGAAGAAGAGAACTGGCTCTGATCCTGGTATCCGAGCTGGCTGAGCTGAGCCGCCTGCTGGACTGCACCGCGGCCGAAGTGGAAAAGGGCTCCTGCGCCTTTTATGAAGAGGCCTTCCAGGAAAAGCAGCCGGAATTGGAATCGGTTTTGAACGATTACCAGAGGAATATGGATCGGATCAAAGAGCTTCACGGCGAAATGACCGCCGCTATCAATGCATGGTACGCATTCTCCAAGGACGAACGGGAAATGGGGAAGATCACCTATCCTATCCGGTTCCACAGCAGAAAAAAGGCGCTTTACAAAACGATAGAGAGGCTGAACGGGGAAATTTCCAGTCTCGCCATAAACAACCGGTTCATAAAAGAACAGCTTGTCAACCTGGAGCAGCAGCTTGAAATAAAGGCGGTCAGCCTTGCCCGCGCCGGGAACGGTTTCCGGGAATACGAACAGCTTTTGTTGAAGCAAAAGAGCCTGTCGGATGAACTGAAATACCTTCTTCCGACCATACCGGGCCTGTGCCCGGCGGAGCTTTCCGGCGGCGGCCTGGAGAGGCTTGCCGCACGATGCCGCTGAACTGAATCACCGATCAGTAGGGAAACGAATCGGGATAAGCTGCAATGTCCTCGAAAATCGCCGCCTTATAGGAACCGCCCCCGTCCAGATCCGGCTTCTCGATTGAATTGGTCCCCTCTGTCGCAACTGCTCCGTCCCGGACGGTCAGGGTAATGTTCAGGTTATACTCCTTCGTTTGATAATTGATATTGATAATGCCATTCGCACGATAAAAGATGTCCGTTATTTTATAGCCGTGATCCGTTATTTCTTTCAAAATCCCGGGAGCGCCTTTCAATTTGAGCAAATTCGCCTCGCTTATGGGGATGCCGCCGTATTCCTTAAACATTCCCGTTTCTTCGTCGAAGTGCAGATAATACCGTTTCCAGGTGTGGCCCGTCCCGTCGGGCAACAAGTCGAAGGCTCCCGGATAGGTATAAAATTGCAAATCTCCCGCGTATTCCAGACCTTCGCCCGCATGCCCCAACTCATAAGGGGCGCCTCCCCGCACGGACCAGACGTGGGAAAGGGAACCGCTTCCTCCATAGCCCTCTTCGGCGTAAAACAACTTCTGCTTGCCGACATCCCAAATGGCGGCGGTATCGGAGTAGATGTTTCCGTCGAAAAGCTTCCTGGCGCCGGATTCGTCGGCATACCACACCTGACCGGCAAAAGAGCCCTCGATGCTGCTTTCCTGTTCCATGTTGACAAGGGCAAATAACTCAAGCTTGCTGTCTTTATCATAATCGTCGCTGTATGAGGCCGTAACAGTACTTCCGGAAGGCAGCGCACTTTCAAGCTCCTGCAAAAGCGGCTCCTCCGTCGGCGGGATCTTTTCTATACTTGAAGCGGTGTCCGTTTCCGAAGTTTTATCCGTTGGAGAAATTTTGTCTATTGACGAAATTCCGTCTGTGCCCGCGGTGGAAGCCTCCTGGAGCGGTCCCGCTGTTTCCGTATGTGCACAGGCCACTGCAACGACCATAATCATTCCAACAACAAAAAGCATTAAGAAAGGCATTTGCCCTTTTTTTGCATTCATAAACGTCCCTCCGCTCATTGAAAAACCCCTTTGCCAGCATATTGAAGACGCTTCCAAAGAGGTTTTTGTTCCTGCTTTTTCATACAATGCCAATATTAATATCAATAAACCAGTATTACGGCAACCAGCTTAAGGGGCGTATCTCCACTGCATTCTATGGAGTGGGAGGCTCCGTTGCCTGTGAGGACCGCGTCTCCCGGATTTACTTCCCGGACGGTTCCGTTGTCGTTCACAATCCCCTTGCCTTCCAGGATGTAAAAAATCTCTTCTTCTCCCGCATGCTCGTGCACCCCGATGGAGCAGCCCGGGTTAATCGTGATTCGAGCGACAAGACGCGCTTTCCCGGTCAGTTCTTCCTTCATGAAAATGTGGGTGAGCTCGACGCTGCCTTTGCCGCCGCGCATCTGGTTCTTTATCTCCCGGACCATTTCATTTTCGTTGCGAATCATGAAAATCGCCTCCAACATCTTAAATTACCCTGTTGTGCCAGCCGATTTTATTCGTTGCTCAAATGTTTCAAACCACTCATAAGAGCGGCTTGCACAACAGGTTATTTACATTGATTATAACCGCTGGACAAAATGTCGTTGATTGAAAAAGTAAATTCTACCGGATAAATTCAAGAAAAAATGCACAAGTAAACTCCATTTTTGGAGGCTTGTGCGTTTTCTTTTCTACGGGAAAAGGATATAATGGAAACAGAAATAGACCATAAGAACCGAAAAATTTGCATGCAAAAGGGGCAACTGGAACCTAGTTGAAAAACTAAATTCCACTTGCC
>JAEYOP010000061.1 GCA_023411575.1 Bacillota bacterium
GATATCACCCGTATAGTGCGCGGTGTCAGCAAAGGCACGGCCTTTCGCAAGGGGCATGTTGTGGCTCAGGAAGACATCCCGGCGCTGCTGACACTGGGAAAAGAGCATTTATATGTGTGGGAAAACCACCCCGGCATGCTGCATGAAAACGACGCGGCGGAAATTCTCTACGCCCTGTGCGCGGGACCGCATATGAAGCCCAGTGAGGTGAAAGAGGGCAAAATTGAGGTAAAAGCCGATGCGGACGGCTTTTTCTGCGTGGATGTGGAGCGGCTTAAAAAGGTGAACCGCCTTGGCGAAATGATGATAGCCACCCGGCGCACGCATTCCCCGGTGAAAAAGGGCGATATTCTGGCCGGTACGCGCATCATTCCGCTGCTGATCACCGAAGAAAAGATGCAAAAAGCCAAGCAGGCGGCAGGCGCTGCGCCCTTGCTGGCGCTTTACCCGTATGTTCCTAAAAAAGTGGGCATTATCACGACCGGCAGCGAGGTTTACAAAGGCCTGATACAAGACACCTTTACGCCGGTCTTGCGCGAAAAAATAGCGGAATACGGCGCCGGGGAGATGGGGCACGTGCTTTTAGGCGACGATACGGACGCCATAACGGAGGCCATCACAAATTTTGTGCGGCAGGGCGCCGACTTGGTGTTGTGCTCCGGCGGCATGAGCGTTGACCCCGACGACAGAACGCCGCTGGCCATTAAAAATGCCGCTCATTCCGTGGTAAGCTATGGCGCGCCCGTGTTGCCGGGGGCCATGTTCATGCTGGCGTACACCGCGTCGGGGGTTCCTGTAATGGGCTTGCCCGGCTGTGTGATGTATGCAAAACGCACCATCTTCGATTTAATTTTGCCGCGCATCATGGCAAACATTCCAGTTACCGCCGAGGACCTCGCGGCGCTCGGACACGGCGGACTCTGTCTTGGGTGCGAGGTCTGCATATTCCCAAACTGCGCGTTTGGCAGCGGCGTGTAAGCTGTCACGGGTAAACGGCATTAAGCACGGTCAAAGTGTTTGATAGATCACGACATACAAGGAGAAAAACATGAAAAAGATTGTATCGGTTCTGATGGCTTTATCCGTTATTACCCTAACGCTGGCCGGTTGCGGCGGCGGTGCCGGCAGCGCAGCTCCTGTTTCCAGCGCACCGCAAGAAGCCTCCGGCGAAGAACAGCACGAAGCAGTAACTATTATGCTGGCCGCGGCCGCCAGTCTGGAAGACAGCTTCACCCGCACGCTGATTCCCATGTTCAACGCGCAGCACCCGTGGATTACAGTGGAAGGCACCTACGATTCCTCCGGCAAGCTGCAAACCCAAATTGAAGAGGGCCTTGCGGCGGATCTCTTTTTCAGCGCGGCAACCAAACAGATGACCGCCCTTGTGGAATCCGGCATGATGGACGAAGGCACCGTGGTGAAGCTTTTGGAAAATGAAATTGTGCTGATTGCCCCCGCCGGCTCCGACACCGCCATCGATTCATTTGATAAAATTGGCGAAGCCGAAACCATCGCGCTTGGCGACCCGAAAAGCGTACCGGCCGGCCAGTACGCGCAGGAATCGCTTACAAGCCTTGGCGTGTGGGATGCCATTCAAAGCAAAGTGAGCCTTGGCACCAATGTGACCGAGGTTTTGAATCAGGTGGCGGAAGGCAGCGCCGATGTGGGCATTGTGTACGCCACCGACGCCGCCCAAATGCCCGACAAGGTGAAAATCTTGGCGGCTGCGCCCGAAGGCAGCTTAGAAAAAAAGGTGGTCTACCCGGTGGGTATTCTGGCCCAAGCGCCCCAGCGCGAGGCGGCGAAGCTGTTTATGGCCTTCCTGCAAAGCCCCCAAGCCATCGCCGTGTTTGTGGAAAACGGCTTTAAATCAAATATCTAGCAAAAAGCACTTTGTCGGCGGGCTTGCGGTTTGTAGGCCCGCCGTATAGGGGTTTTTAGGAGGCCAAGGTATGGATGTTTCCGCTATCTTAATATCGCTGAAAACGGCGTCGGTGTCCATTGTCATCACATTCTTTTTGGGTGTTTTGATGGCGTGGTGGGTGGTGTCGCTCCGCAGCGCCGCGCTCAAGCTGATTGTGGACGGAATATGCACGCTTCCGCTGGTGTTGCCGCCAACGGTAGCAGGCTTTTTTCTGCTCTACATCTTTGGTGTGAAGCGCCCGATCGGCGCACTGTTGCTGCATTTTTTCAGTGTGAAGATTGTGTTTAGCTGGAGCGCCACCGTTCTGGCAGCGGTGGTTATCTCTTTTCCGCTGATGTATCGCAGCGCACGCGGCGCGTTTGAGCAGGTGGACGAAACGATGGTACAGGCTGCCCGCACCATCGGTATGCCTGAATGGAAAATCTTTTGTCGAATCATTATGCCGCTGGCCTTGCCGGGTATTGCAGCCGGCGGCATTTTGGCCTTTGCGCGCGGACTGGGCGAGTTTGGCGCCACTGCCATGATCGCGGGCAATATTGCCGGTAAAACGCGCACCCTGCCGCTGGCCGTCTATTCGGCTGTGGCGGGCGGCAATATGGAAAGCGCCTATGAATATGTGGGCATCCTTGTGGGTATTTCCTTCCTTGTGGTGGTGGGCATGAACTTTTTCACACTAAAAGAGCGGCGGTACCGCGGCAAGGGGGCGAAGCATTGAGCCTTGATGTAGCCATTAAAAAACGCTTCCGCGGCTTTACGCTGGACGTAAGCTTCACATCCGAGGCCGGGCCGCTGGGGATCTTGGGCGCTTCCGGCAGCGGCAAAAGCATGACGCTCAAATGCATCGCCGGGATTGAAACCCCGGATGAAGGGCATATCATTACAAACGGGCGGGTGCTGTTTGATTCAAAGAAAAAAATTAACCTGAAACCGCAAAAGCGCAATATCGGTTACCTGTTCCAAAGCTATGCGCTTTTTCCCAACATGACGGTTTCGCAAAATATTGCCTGTGCGCTGGAGAAAAAGAATCGGCACGAAAAAGCCGCTGTCGTGGGAGATTTGCTGGCGCGTTTTGAATTAACGGGGCTTGGCGGGCGGTACCCCTCGCAGCTTTCGGGCGGGCAGCAGCAGCGTGTCGCGCTGGCGCGTATTCTGGCGTATGAGCCGGATGTGCTTTTGCTGGATGAACCGTTCTCGGCACTGGACGCTTACTTGAAAGAATCGCTGCAAATTGATATGATGAAATTACTAAAAAGCTACCGCGGAGACGCCGTAATGGTAACGCACAACCGCGATGAGGTGTATAAACTGTGCCCCGGGCTTATGGTGCTGGAAAACGGCCGCGTGCGTTGTTTGGGCGGTACCCGTGACATGTTTGCACGGCCAAAAGATTTTGCTACCGCGCGCCTGACCGGCTGCAAAAACATATCGCGCGCCAAAAAGGTGTCGGAACACCGGGTACACGCGCTGGACTGGGACGTTCTGTTCACCGTAGAAGAAGCGATTTCCGATAAAACAGCCTACGTGGGCATAAGGGCGCACAGCTTTGTGCCTTCGCAAACCACCAATGCGCAAAATGTCATTGCGGTAAAGCCGGTTGAAGTAATTGAAGACCCGTTTGAAATAAATGTGTTGTTTCAAAACGCCGGTGCAAGCGGCGATACGGGCCGCATTTGGTGGAAATATGCAAAGCAGGGCGGCGTGCAAACCCTGCCGGATGTGTTGTGTGTGTCACCGCAAGATATTTTTCTGCTCGGGGAATAAACCGCAAAAGGAGGCAAGCACATGGCAGAGCAATCAAACCATTTTGACCCGTGCGGCCATGCCGTAATGGTGGATGTATCGGAAAAGGCATCGACACTGCGCATCGCCGTAGCAGGCGGGCGCATCCATATGAATGAGGCGGCCTTCAGCGCGGTTTGCGCAGGAACGGTGCAAAAGGGCGATGTGCTGGGCGTGGCGCGTCTGGCCGGTATTATGGCGGTTAAGCAAACGCCGCACCTCATTCCATTATGCCACCCGCTGCTGACCGAAAAAGCCAGTGTCGATTTTATGTTAGACGATGCGGCGCGTACCATTTCCGTTACATGCACCGTGCAGACACAGAGTAAAACGGGCGTAGAAATGGAGGCGTTATGCGGTGCAAGTATTGCGCTGCTGACCATTTATGACATGTGCAAGGCGCTGGACAAGGGCATGGAGATAGCCGGTATACGCCTTTTAGAAAAGCAGGGCGGCAAAAGCGGGCCATATTACCGTGAGGATACGCCGCATGATTGACGGACATGGCCGAAAGCTGAATTATTTGCGCCTTTCGGTTACCGACAGGTGTAATTTGCGTTGCCGCTATTGCATGCCCCGAAGCGGCGTTACATTTATACCGCATAGTGAGATCTTAAGCTTTGATGAAATTGTAC
>JAEYOP010000021.1 GCA_023411575.1 Bacillota bacterium
ACCATGGTCTAAAGATTTGCCCCAAGAGTGCAGGTTGAATAAGAGATTAAAAAAAGAATTCCGATAGTGGTTAAATTGTACCACACTGGAATTCTTTTTTATATACGCCATGTTTTGAATCACTTACCTGATATTTAACTTAACTCAAGGGATTTCACAGAATAATTACACTCACATCTTCTCTGCACTTCGATAGGTCCAGGAAGGTTATATGTCGTTATTATGCCAATAAATCTTCTTTGTATTTCAATACTTCCATGGCTGCAGTACAAGCCGGACAATCACACCAAACAGCTCCCTTGGCCTTAATGTCTTTTGCGTGAGAGGCTATCTGTGATACCATCTCAGCTCCGAATTTTTCAATCCCCATCTCGCTACTAAATAGATTAATTACCGTATCGATATCCACAATAGAATCCTCTAGTACCTCTACATACTTTTTACCGGCTTCCTTTTCGCCCTCTTTTCCTACCGCTTCAAGCCATTCATTAGCTACTGTTTTAAGACCAGCATAACAATGGGTATTTAAAAGTTCTTTTGTCTTTTCATTAATAATATCTTGATTTTTCATATAATACTCCTCTTCTACACTGTTTTCTTTATTGTTACCTATATTTTAGATGATAATTAAAGCTCATACTTAATTATACTACTTCTTTATGATTTCTCAAGCAATAGCAATACTATCCTTCTATTTAGGATCAGATAAATGTGCTTTTATTTGCTTACCGTTTATGTACAAATTATGTATAACAGTAACTTCTGTATAATTGCATATTAACACATAAAGTCAGCAAGTGCTCTTTTTATCTCCGCTTCATTCCCTTTCATCAGATGTCCCCCCTCTTCAAATGCATGAAAAGTACAATTTGGAAATCGATCACATACTCTTACAACGCTTTCATAACTTGCCATCTTATCATCCTTTGCATGCAAAATCAGCGTAGGTATTTGAAGCGTTTCAATAGCATATTCATCATAATTTCTGGCCATATCAGGATTTGTTAGGGCTGCATCAATCCTTACACCGATCCTTCGTTCATTAATTGGAAGCATACTATAAATGGTATCGGAAGTAATTCCCATAAATACTTCAAACAACGGACTAAGTAACCACATTCCAAAATTATTGGTCAATAATTCAGGCGGACCCTGATATCTCGCAACCTTATCTATTTTGTTCGGCAAAGGCATCGCCGAACAATATAAGATTAATCCTTTTGTTCGTTCCGGATAATCCAATGCGAATCGTATAGCGACCGTTCCACCTGCTGACGTTGCAATTACATATACCTTATCAACTCCAAGCCTATCCAGCAGCTCCACATAAGCTTTTGCCTGTTCTTTCGGAGTTCCATCCCCTAATATATCACTCCCTAAATAACCAAATCTTGAGGGTGCAATTATTCTATAGTTTTCTGCCATGTCCTTACATGTATCAAATGCTTGGTCATATCCTCCGAAAATTCCGTGTATGGATAAAATTGTCTCGCCCTTACCAACGTCAACATATGTCATAGCTCCATAGCTAAGTGTTGCTGTAATCGCATTATACGCTTCAAGCCTTTCATACCCTTTTTTCGTGGCTATCTTACATCGAATAAACCGTATAAGAAAAAAGAGTAATAATACTACCACAAGTACCAATAATAAATATTTAACCATATTCATCCCTTTCCTGTCTTTCAGAATGATATATTAACTCCTTATAATTCTTTTACTTATTCTTGACTATCCTTTTATTAGTATAAAGAGATGAGAATTGCTTCACATGAGCATCCAGTAATTGCAATGCTTCCTCCAGACCATCATTATTCAAATCATACCTTGATAATAATAGATAAATGGGAGAATAGAACTGTAGAGCAGCAACCTGCGGATCACAATCCACAAATTTTTTTTGATCTACTAAATAAGTAAAAATAGAGGTTTCATACTCTAGTACATCACGAATAAACATTTTTTGAAAGGCTTCGCCGGCTACAGAATGTCTGTATTGCTCAGTCGTTACCATACGTCGAAAGGGTGCTGCAAATTCATCATTGATAAAATATAGAAACAGACTTCTCGCAATCATTAACAAATCCGTCTCTGATATTCCTTCATAGGATTTAGCCACACTATTCACGTCACCATTAGGTATTTTCATCCTTTCTCTCATCTGTTCATACCGTCTTGCCATTTCTTCTAGTAAGCAACAAAATATATCTTCTTTTCCCTTGAAATGATTATAAATTGATGCTGCTTTGATCCCAACTTCAGCAGCAATATCACGCATAGTAACCCCTTCATAGCCTCTGTCGGAAAACAGCTTAAGGGATTTATTAAGTATTAGCTCCTTTGTCTCCATAAATTTCCTCTCGTAAAATCAACTAACAATTGTTAGTATTATTTTAACTAACTATTGTTAGTTTGTCAATGTCTTATTACGTATATCCCAAAGTGAATAAAAATCACTAATCCATAAGACTAAGGTTTTTAATTGTATGAAAATTTGCACAATTTTTCTTATAAAAAAAACACCCTATCACTTTTACAGGATAGAGTGCTAATAATTATTCTTCTCTGATATTCAATATAGTCTAAACCACGACCTCAATTAATACTGCCCCCATTATATGCAAATTATTTTATATGTAAATTATTCTTTTACACTACCAATCGTCAAACCAGTAACAAAGTACCTTTGCAAGAACGGATATACACATAAAATTGGTACAGAAGCCACAATTGTAATCGCCGCACGTAAAGCCATTGGCGTCGTTACCGAACCACCTTGACCGGCTATAGCCTGTGCGCCTGCCATACCACCTTGATTTGTTCCAGCGCTCATTGCGCTTGCCAGTAATTTCTGTAACTCGTATTGAAGTGTGGACAGCTTTTGTACACCGGAGTTATACAGAAGCGTATCCATCCAACTATTCCAGCTGCCTACTGCTACGAAAAGTGCAATAACCGCAAGAGTTGGCTTACAAAGTGGCATAATGATACGCCACCATATGCAAAAATGTCCCGCTCCATCCATTTCAGCCGACTCCGAAAGTGAATCAGGGATTGACTTCATATATGTTCGTATGACGATGAGGTTGAACGCACTGATGATATTCGGTACCCAGTAAGCCTGAAATGTATTTATCATATTTAAATCTTTTATCAATAAATAATTCGGTATAAGACCGGCATTAAAGTACATTGTCAGCACAAATATAACCGTAATTGGTTTTCTTAAAGCATACTCATCTCGACTAAGTGCATAAGCCAACAAAGATGTAAAGAAGATATTCGTGACTACAATAACAAATGTCTTTGTAACGCTAATAATAAATGCATCATAAATTGTGTACATATGAAAGACTATATCATAATTCTTTAGTGTGAACACTCTCGGCCATATAGTAATTCCGCCTCTTACCGCGTCCATTCCGTCATTAAAGGAAATCGCTAATGTGTTTAGCAACGGATATATCATAATTACACATAATAATATTAGGATGCCTGTATTTATTATTGTGAATATAACGTTCCCTGGTTTCCACCTCTTATTCTTCACTCACACGCCTCCTTATACCAGTGTTTCTTCGCCAAGCCGCCCAGCTATATAGTTGACCGACCCAACGATAATGATGCCTACAATTGTCTTAAACATACCCGCCACAACAGCCATACTGTAATTTCCCATCTGATAGCCATAGCGCATAACAAATACATCAATTGTTTCTGATTTTTCAACTACCAGACCGTTACCTAAGAAATATGGAATTTCAAATCCTGCCTCCAAAATATAACCCGTAGACATAATCAATAGTATGACAATCGTTGGCCGAATGGACGGAAGCGTAATGTTCCATATTTTCCTGAAACGACCTGCGCCATCCATTTCCGCAGCTTCGTAAAGTGTCGGGTCTATGGCAGTCATAGCTGCTAAATACAAGATAGTATTCCAGCCCAATTCTTTCCACAGATGACTGAGAGCAGCAATTGCCCAAAAATATTCAGGTTTCGATAGAAACTGTATTGGCTCTTTAATAATATGCAATGCCATAAGTACTGAGTTGATAAATCCACCGGAGCTTGGTGCAGAGAGTGCAACCGAAACAATACCCGCCACTATAATCCAACTAAGAAAGTGTGGCATATATGTAATATTTTGAATAACTCGCTTAAACGCTCCGTTCCTTACCTCGTTCATCATCAATGACAGGATAATCGCAAATACCGTACCAAGGAGCAATGTAAGTATGCTTTGCCCCAATGTATTTATAATGTCCCTTATGAAGCGCTCTCCCATAACGCCCGTAAATAACTTATTAAAATTCTCAAATCCAATCCATTTCTGTTCCCATATACTGCGGCCCGGTTTAAATTTCTGGAATGCCATAGCCCAACCGTATATCGGTACATACTTGAACAAAATCTGATATAAGAGTAACGGTACACTCATGATAAGCAAGGCTTTCTGGTTACCTAGGGTAACCCACATACTTTTTTTCCTTTTTTTATTCAACCTGGTACCTCCCATATAATGTGGGGGGCCATTGACCCCCCACAGTCCTACATGTTAGCCTTTATTTCCAGAGCTCAATACGCTCCTGAATGCCTGCATTTATGGCATCTTCATAAACCTTTACATTTATTTTACTTACTGCATCAACGTATTTAGCCCAGTTGCTTTCGAATTCAGCTACCGAACCTGTAATGGCTTTTGGCAGATACTGTACTGACGCATCAGTAAGCTGTTGGTTAACCTCATTTGCTTCGTCATTCAGTGTGATATTCCAACATGGATAATATACTGCGTTATCCGGCGGGCTATTTACGAATTCACGCCATGTCTTCTTATTATAAGATTTCATGAAAGCCTTATCATATTCAGATAATGTCTCGTAGAACTCGGAAGGTTGGTCATCCGGACTGTAGGCATTACCGTCTGAGAACTGTCCATTGTGCTTCGGCAATAAGTCAAGTAATGCATTCAAACGGTTGCTTGCACGCCATGTCAAATCTTTGAAATTGATTCGTTGCTGCTCTGTACGATAGAACATGCCGTTGCTGTCAACTTCATAATCTTCTCCTTCAATACCCCATGACAAAACCTTCTGCCAAGGCTCGCTCAGCATCAAATCTAGGAATCTGAGTGCAGCCTCAGGCTGTTGACTGGATACTGATACACCAAAGCCCTGGTTCGTATTCATAACATCACGATCTGCATAATATGGTTCAGCACCTTCGTATGTTAACATAACAGGGGCATAGGTCCTTTCGTCCATACCAGCACCTTGTAAAGACTGTGTAGCCGTATTGAAGTTCCAGTACTGGTCATGCATACCAAGTACGACACCTGTTGCAATTTTTGCAGTGTATTGGTCAAAATTCTGAGTAAAGGATTCGGGATCTATTATACCCTTTGCATACTGTTCATTCAAAATCTTGAACCAGTCGTGTGCAATCTGTTTGTCACCATAGATTGTTGCAACATTATTGCTATCAACCACAACGCCACCGTTGTTAGGATTACCTGCAAGGAAGTTAGGAGGGTTCGTCATACCCCATTCACGTCCAGTGGAGGCAAGAACCGCAAAGCCTGCAGTTTTCTGACCATTTATCTCCGGATATTTCTTCATGTAATCCTCGATTAACTTAAAATATCCTTCAATGGTAATGCTTTCAAGATCCGGGTAACCGGCATCTGCAAGAACTGCCTTCTGAATCCAGAATGCTGTACCCCAGTGTATACCACCGGTGATGTTGCCATAGAAACGATTGTAGTTCGGGAATATGTATAGTCCTGGTTCTACCTCTGAACCGTTATAACTCATTTTCTTAATATATGGATCTACGTGTGTTTTAAGATTTGGATAATTTCCTGTTGCAAGGAAGTCATCCAATTTAATCAATGCGCCACCTTCCAGAAGACGCAATTTTAAGTCTGTTGTACCAATCAGGTCGGGATATTCTCCACCTGCCAACATAACACCGATTTTCTGGTCGGCATTATCCGGAGTAACTATTTCATAATTTATTGTTACACCCAATTTTTCTTTGAGCAATTTAGTAATCTTGTTATCAGGTGCAGGTGCCTGCTCTGCTGTCATTAACCATACAGAAAGTGTTGTGTCCTTGTCGGGTGTAAGTATGCCAGATGGATCTCCAAGCGGATCTGTTGTAGCAGGTGCCGAAGCATCAGGTGTCGATGCATCAGGTGCCGGTGCAGTCGTTGCATTAGCTTCGGAGCTCGGAGCCTTAGTCGGCTCAGTCATGGTGCTAGTTTCCTTTTTACATCCTACCATGCTCAGCATTACTACAAGAACCATAACGATTGCGAAAATTTTCTTAATCTTCATAAATTTCCCTCCACATATTATTGATTCCCTTGATTTGTAACACATATAATTTATGTACATAGATTATATGATTATATTAACTTTTTTAGGCAATATTGTCAAACATCAGAAATATGTACGCAGGTACACATTTCAATGATTGTGAATATTGTCATAATCCAGTGGTGTTGTTCTCATTTGAAGAAACAAATAGAACAAATAAGCAAATCTATTCAATTCTGATACGAATGCCAATTTACAGTGATATCTTTGACTGTTTCGCCCTCAAGAATTCTGGGAGAAGTCCAATTCATATACTTTGGATTTTTGTCCTCCAAAATATCTATCATAACATCAGTGGTAAGAGTGCCGAGGTTTTCCGGATCGATCGATACTGTTGTAATCTTTTTTTCTAGCCATTCCCGTAAGTATATACCATCTATGCCCATAACTGAAATGTCCTCGGGTACACACAGACCACTCCTTTCCACACCTCTGATAAAACCATATGCTATGTCATCGTTAAAGCACAAGAACGCAGTTGCTGGGTTTTTACTTTTCAAGTACTTCTCCGCCGCTCTTTTACCGATGCTAAAGGATGAATAACTTGCATAATTGTCATCTGAGGATTGTAATATGAGTGTCGGGTCAAGGTGACCAATACGCATATTGTCAGAAGCACCAATTTCCGCTCGTATAACTAGTTCCTCTAAGTTCATATTGATTCCGAAATCCCGTTTATTCTGCTCCATACGTGCTTTCCATATCCGATACCGTATTTCGCTGTTCTTTCCTCTATCCTGTAATACTATTCCAATTCTTCGATGCCCTTTTTTCATAAGGTAATCAATTCCCATATTGACTACCTTATGATTATCGATAAGAACTTTATGTACAGGATGAGCAAATGAGAAGCTTGCATCATTTGAGGTAACGACTACTGGTAAACGATAATTTAATCCAACTGTGTTGATATAATTTTCAGCTAAAGCCTCCAAAGAAAACATAACGCCATCAACCAAATGTCTCCTTATCTTATCGAAGTCACAATTAATGTCAAGAAATATTGAATAACCCCGTTTATAAGCAGCCCTTGTTGCACCATTGAAAAACTGAAGATTGTAGGATGCAATTATATCGTTTTGATAGAGAATGAGTTGCCTTGTCTTTTGACTTTGCAACGACAATGCGATCGGGTTAGGGTTATAACCCAAGTTTCTTGCCACCTCCAATATTCGCTCCTTAGTCTCTTTTTTGATGTAACCCGAATTATTTACTGCACGACTTACAGAAGCAACCGACACCCCCGATGCTCTTGCTACATCTGCCCTTGTAGCAGTCCTTTTCATGTAATTACCCTCCCTTCGTGATTTGGCACTCAATGGCAGTTTTCTCTCTGCAATACACTAATAATCTGAGCGAGCAATAATCGTCATGCTGATATGTGTACAATGAGTGTATAAATTCGTGCTTACCAAAACTATTGTCTTCAACAACGTCACCCCAATGCATGTCTATCATCATATTAGAACGGGACTTTAATTCATAAATTATCCAGTAAATATTTTCTATATTTAGTTAATATTATTACACATAAAGATATAAACATCAATAATAAATAACATGTACGCGTGTAGGTATATTGATTATTACACAACGAGAGACCCTCATATCAACCTTTTCAGCCGATATAAGGGTCTCTCGTTTTCCATACTAGCGGTTGCCATGTCCATAGTTCTTTTATTACTTTGAGATAGTTCATCTCCTTCCTTTGCTGATATTGCAATCTCTTTACTCATTGCTCCCAAAATACCGATTTGTTCGGATATGGAATACCAATCTCTTTCGAACATAATACGTCCATAACTACTTGCCTATAATCTCAGTTTATCAAGATCAAATACTATGTTAATTAGAAATTAAGTATCAATCCGTCATATGCAGTATTATATTTGTGTTTTTCTGCTATAATCTGCATATTTTTATGAGTATCATTGCCCTCATGTGAAATATGGCTAGCATATATATGCGTTTCATCTGTTATAGTACCCATAATCCTGAGTCTATCTATTATTTCAACAAGCTGACCTGCATCTAAATGACCACCCGCATTAAACCCCTCACCATAAGTTTGGTCTAGGATCAATACACGACCTCTATATGACTTATCTCATAGGTCTTTAACAAAGAGGATAATTCTAGGTTCGAAAATGCACTTGACCTAATCAAATTGTAGTCACTGATTCTTTGAACCCTTTCACATGATTTTACTATAACAACTAATAAACTTCAAACTTAACTTGGAAAGCATTATATGGGGCAGTTTCTATAACTACGTCAACGATTTCTTATTACTAGACATCAGCCTTGTCTCCTTTTTAGCATTATGTTATAATTACAAATCATAATCAAAATTTATAAGAATTCTTCATATCATAATGATTATTTATATATTTATATTAAGGAGCGGTTAATATGATTGATATTAAACTATATACTTTATTAACAGTGATCGAATTAAATAGTTACACACGTGCAGCAGAACAGCTTTCTTTGACCCAGCCAGCAGTAACTCAGCACATAAAGCAACTAGAAAAGGAACTAGGTGTAAAGATTTTAAATCGTGTTGGAAACGAGATAAAACCGACCAATGAAGGAAATATTGTCATTAAGTATGCTAGAAGAAATATTGCATTATATGAGAGAATGAAACAAAGTCTTTTGGATGAACAGCGCCAAGTCAGGAGACTTACGGTTGGCATTACCCATACTGCTGAAAGCAACGCTGTAGCTGAAGTGTTAGGTAGATACAGTGTTAAAAATCCAGGAACAAGTATAGCGATTATTTCCGATTCTATAAGTAATCTATATGATATGCTTAAAAACTATGAAATTGATTTAGCCGTTGTTGAGGGGAGAATTCAAGATACCAGTATAAATTCTCTACTGCTAGATACAGATTCATTAATGTTAGTGGTCTCAAATAATAACCCATTAGCTAAAAAAACTATGGTTACCATAGATGAGATTAAGAAACAACCCTTAATTCTTCGTAGACCGTCATCCGGAACAAGAAATCTCTTTACCGCTCACTTAGAGAGTAATAACATGACACTTAATGATTTCAATGTAATTTTAGAAGTCGACAATATTGCAACTATTAAAGATCTTATACGACGTGATATTGGTGTATCTATTCTTTCACGAAGCGTTTGTCTTAATGAAATAAAGAAGGGAAAGATCACTGTATTGCCTATCGAGAATCTTGGTATGATGCGAGAAATAAATATTCTATATCACAATGACTTTAAGCATATAGATATTTTGCAAAGCATTATGAAGGAATATAATAAGGTGTTAAAGTATTATACTTCATGATGAAAACCTTTAGAAACAGCAATTAGATTAGCTCTTATCGGGTATCTAAAACACTTAAAGACCAGTCATTTTTCAGAGACTGGTCTTTATTTTTTTCATGTAGTTATAAATAATTTTTATAGCATAATAACTTAGCCTTATGAATTTCAAGAAGCATGGTGAAATATAGATTATTCTAAATATCTATGATTTCGACAGAGTTATATTCCATTATTTTAGTGATTATTCTTTATACTTTCTTTTAGTACCAGTTCTAATAATATTATTATCTAATGTGTAAATCATAAAGTAAATCCTAGGTTTTATGTCCTTTTATATTATTTTTAACTTCCATACTTATCGATTCTATGTACCGGATTTGAGTCGTACATATCCTAGATCACTTGAAACATTACTTAATAAAATACAATGGCTTAACTGTGTTTTGTATGGCATAAAGATAATCTATATAACGAAAACTTATAATCATCATCAAATTAATAATTTGATTTTATAATTAATTGTAATACTATATATTAATCGAGGAGGTGAATGTTGATAGTGCGACAGAATAATGTATTAGGCTTCATATTTGATATACAAAAATATAATCTACTTAAAATATTCCCCGGTTCTCAAAAGTATTTTGAGGATCATTTTTCATTACCACACCAAACAGACAATGTGAACTTGGGATTCATTTGCTCCCACTATAATAAAATTTTAAGATACGGTAAATATGAGTTTGGCTTGATAGGGATAATATGTGCTAATACATCATTAATCTTTATTACGTTGCTGCTTTGTGGAGCAGCCGACTTATTTATTTCAAACATACATAGCTTACCATTTATAACTATCATTAATATATTATGTTTCGGAATACTGTCTATTAAATTTGATTTATTAAACTTTCGAGACAAGATTAATATATTAAGAATTATATATATTTTTTCTAGTTTATACTTCCAATCTTATTGGAGTTGTGTATGTATTTTTTTAGTATTATTTGAAAATATTATATAAGTATTTAATTACTGGAGGATTCTATGGGCTTAACACTTAGCGAAATATCTATACGTCTATTAATAGCTACTTTTTTTGGAAGCATAATTGGTTGGGAGCGTGAAAATAAAAGTCGCCCTGCTGGACTACGCACGCATATTCTGGTATGCGTAGGTGCGACCATTATAGCAATGATTCAGAAGCAAATCATGTTTGAGGCATTACAAACGTCTCTTTCCTATCCTGAACTTTCTGGTATTATTCGTTCCGATCCCGCACGTCTGATCTGCCAAGTGATTGGTGGCATTGGCTTCATCGGAGCAGGTACTATAGGAAAATCCAAAAATACTGTTCACGGCCTAACAACAGCTGCGTCATTATGGGTCACTGCAGTCGTAGGCCTTTCTATCGGTATGGGATATTATTGGATTGCAATCATAGGAAGCATCTTCTTATTATTTACATTAACTGTATTGAAAAAATTTCATAAATTATCGGCAACTTTTTTGCCATCTGTTGCGCGAATTGAGATAGAATATTGCCATATAGAAACGAAAGAATTTATTCAAAACTACTTTACAGAACATAAGATCAAAATAAGACGTTCAGATTTTAGTGTACATTATGAAAATGATTCCCGTACATACACCGATAGCTATACTCTGGAATTACCTAAAGGTGTCAGTTACCACGATATAGCAAGTGTACTATCTGAGCATAACAATATCAAACAATATCAATTGGATAATTTAGGTGGAACAGTGAATTTTATGTAAAGAGAACCCTTAGGTTCTCTTTTTTATTTGTCGTGCCGAACAGCTTGTTCTACCGAAGTTCGCCGTTGAGCAGTAATTGGATAGAAAAGAACTATAATAGTATATTTAGTAAGTCACTTATCCTACTAATTCTAAAGTCTTCTTGATATGGAATTAACTCAGGTAAAATATCCTCCTTATCAGCGATCCAAGCACAATCCATACCAATCTCTTTCGAACATAATACGTCCATTGGTTGATCTCCTACGTAAAGACAACTTTCTGCCTCTAATTTCAGTTTATCCAGCAAAATCTGCATGATACGAATGTCTGGTTTTGCTACCCCAACACTTTCAGAGATAATTATTGCTTCAAAATATGGTGCTAATTTCAAGTTATTTAGACTCTCAATTAGCCACGTATAGTGATTTGATACAATCACTATACGATATCTATCTTTAATACGATCTAAGACAGTAAATACGTCAGTAATAACTCTCATTTCTTGCTTCGGTATCTGGAGTTCCTTTAATGTAAGCGTCAAATCATACGCTCCTAATAAATTTTAAGCGCCGCTTATTTGCGACGCTTACTGTAACAATCAGCCGGAAGTGTTCTTGACCACGGCATGAGTGGCTCCAGCTTTGATTGTTCTATATT
>JAEYOP010000065.1 GCA_023411575.1 Bacillota bacterium
GCTGGTTAGGCTTTACCTGGCAGGGTTTTCCCTGCTATATATTAACAGCTTACAAATGGATACAGCGTTTCCTCTGTCTCCAAGTGGAAACATTGACCTTTCGCTCGTTGTTTCACAGCTCGCACCACACAATTTATTATACCATATTTTCATTGTACCAAAAGCGTTTTTGAGGGCGGCAATGCTTTTGAAGGCGCGTTTTGCGCCACAAAAAATCAAAACCGGTAGATGGGAATCCCGAATCCGTCCAGAATCCGGTTGAATTCCATCATCCTTTCTTCGGACGGCACTTCCAGGTCCGCGAGGGCATATTCCAGTCCCAGGCTGGTATACTTGCCCCTTCCCAGCCGGTGGTAGGGCAGCAGCTCCATTCCCCTGTAGTTTTTGCAGTTGCCCGAAACAAATTCCGCAATACGCCCGATTTCCTCCGGCGTATCATTGAAGCCGGGTATGACGGGCGTCCGGATGATCAGGTCAAAGCCGTAGATTCCAGCCAACTTGTCCATCCGCTCCAGGTTTTCCAGAATCCTTTTATTGTCCGCTCCTGTCCTCCAACTGGCCCTCCGTAAGCACGATCGTCGGGGACACCCTGTTTCTTGAGAACGGAGAGCTTGTCAATAAACTGTGACGGGAATTTTTTTATAATCAATTTTTATTTTTACAGCAACGCGTTCTCATTATAAAATGTACCTAGTTTTGGTTCAGGAAAAGGAGTAAAGTATGACACCGGCTAATTGCTAAATTCAATTCTTATAAATTGAATGAGTTCTTGAGAGTCCCGACTGCCTTGCAGCAGTTCGGTTTTGTTTGCCGTACTCTCGAGGAAATAGCAATTGGAAGGCAGCTTGCTTTATGAAAAATGGAAAACAAGAAAGGGATGTGCGGATCTTTTTTGCCGCCCTCCCCCCTTTATTGCCGAATATTCAGAGGCCGTAAGAAGCATTCCCCTTCTTGCGGCCTTTATTTTTTTGCCATCTTGCCCCAAATACGGTGCATTTTGCACAGGCAAATTGCACTAGCGACGGGGCTCGATGCCCCAAGATTTTGTTTTGGAGGAGATTTTATTTATGCTGGAATTGACAATGTACAATATAAGGAAATATTTTGGAGACAATCTGGTGCTTTTTGACGCAGGCTTCAAGCTGTACGAAGGCGACCGGGCCGGCATGGTGGGCGGAAACGGGAGCGGCAAGAGCACGATCCTGAAGCTGCTGGCTGGTATTGAACCCATGGACGTGGACTACCGGAAAATATGCGAGGGGAAAAGCCGGATTTCCTACCCCTCCGGAACGACGGTCGGTTATCTGGACCAGTTGCCCCGCTTCCCGGACGGTTTTACAGCAGCCGATGTTCTTAAGCTTGCGTTTGAGGAATTATACCGGATGGAAGAGAGAATGGCTTCTCTTGAAGCTAAAATGGGACAGCTTCAGGGAGATTCCCTGGATGCTGCGCTGAAGCAGTACAGTCGGCTACAGCAAGGCTTTGAGGCCAAAGGCGGATATGACCGGGAAGAAAAATTCGGCAAGGTATGCACCGGCTTGAAATTCGACGAGGAATTTCTGGAAAAGGACTTCAATCTCCTCAGCGGCGGCGAGAAAACCTCCGTCCTGCTGGGAAAAATCCTTCTAGAAAATCCTGATATCCTTCTGCTGGACGAACCTACGAACCACCTGGACCTGGAAGCCGCCGAATGGCTCGAAGGTCATTTGCGCAGCCGCAGGGGAATTGTAATCATCGTTTCCCACGACCGCTATTTCCTGGATCGCGTCGCGACCAAAATCATCGAAGTGGAAAACAAGCAATGCGAAACTTACTCCGGAAACTATTCCGACTATGTACGGCAAAAAGAGGAAAACATGCTCCTGGAATACGAGCGTTACAAGGAGCAGTGCAAAAAGGTCGGCTCCATGGAAAGAACGATCCGGGACCTGCGGGACTGGGCCATGAGCTCCGACAACAACAAATTTTTCAGGAGGGCCGTCAGTATGCAGATCAAGCTGGATAAAATCCAGCGGATCAAAAAACCGGTCTTTGAAAAGCAGACGATCCAAATCCGCTTCAAGGACGCCGACCGGTCCGGAAACAATGTATTAAAGGTGACCTCTCTGACGAAAAGCTTCGGCGGACGGGTTCTTTTCCGGAATGCCGCGTTGTCCGTCACCCTGGGCGAGAGAATTGCCCTGATCGGCCCCAACGGCTGCGGCAAAAGCACTTTTGTAAAAATTCTTCTCGGAGAGATGGAAGCGGACGGCGGCAGTGCGGTATTCGGCGCAAACGTGAAAATTGCCTATCTCCCCCAGACCATCGCTTTCAAAAACGAAGAAGCAACCGTAGTCGATTGTTTTCGGGAAGACCGGTACATCCTTGAAGGAAAGGCCCGCGAATATCTCGCAAAGTATATGTTTTTCGGCAAGGCGGCATACCGCAGGGTCCGGCAATTGTCCGGGGGCGAGCGGGTCCGGCTGAAGCTGGCCATGCTGCTGTACGAAGAAACAAATGTGCTGATCCTGGACGAGCCTACAAACCATTTGGACATTGAGTCCATAGAAGCGCTGGAGAATGCCCTGGAGGATTTTAAAGGCACACTGCTGTTCATATCCCACGACAGGTTCTTTATCAATAAGGTATCCAGCCGGATCATCTCCTTCGAAGGAGCCGGAATCCGCAGCAGCCCCGGGAATTACGACGATTACAAACTGTCAAAGCTGCCAAAAACAATTTCCTGACATTGACCATCCCCTGGACATTGCTATACAATTAATATCCAGGGGATGCGTTTTTTAAGATATGCCGTAAAGGGAGGGATATGCCGGTATGGAACGTTTTATTCCGGAAATAGAAGGAAATCTGAGGAAGCATATGGTAAAGGTTCCCGCAGTCATTGACCAGGTAAGCGGTATCCGGATTTTCGGGAAGCTGATCAAGTCCCTCGTCTTTACGACGGATGTGGCGATCATCAAGAATTGCAACGCCAATGCGGTCATTGCCGTCTACCCTTTCACTCCTCAGCCCATAATCACCCACTCCATCATCAACGCGTCGGACATTCCTGTTTTCTGCGGGGTCGGAGGCGGTACGACCACCGGAAAAAGGGTCGTGAATCTGGCGATGGACGCGGAATTCCAGGGGGCCATAGGCGTTGTGGTAAATGCTCCGACTTCCAATGAGATCATTTTCCGCCTGCACGAAAAAATCGACATTCCCGTCGTCGTTACCGTCGTATCCGAAGACACCGACTTCAAAAAGCGGCTCGAAGCCGGCACCACCATATTTAACGTCTCCGGGGCCTTCAGGACCCCTTCCATTGTCCGCAGGATCCGGGAGGAATTCCCCCATGTCCCTGTGATAGCTACCGGAGGACCTACCGAAGAAAGCATCCTCCAGACCATTGAGGCCGGCGCCAATGCAATTACCTATACTCCCCCGACCTCTGCCGAAATCTTCAAGCAGTTGATGAACAAATACCGTTCAACCCCTAGTGTTTTGCCGTAAGGTAAGCTTCCGCCCTTACTCACCGGTGAGCAGATGAGCGATAGTCGGCTTTCCGCTCCTCCATCTCCGAAAGGATTCAAGTATATACTAAAATATTGGACATTCTATTGTCCATTTATCCGTCCAATCTATTGCCCATCCATTGACTTCTTTGTACATTCTGATGTACAATTTTATCGGAGGTGATTTTATGTTTGCAACCGCAAGCGAAATGAAAAACGGCTTCGGGCAATACCTGAAGCATGTCACGGAAGAAAACGGAGAGGTGATCGTCACCAAAAACAACTTACGGGTA
Organism: Bacillota bacterium; assembly: GCA_023411575.1. Classification (GTDB taxonomy): domain Bacteria; phylum Bacillota; class Clostridia; order Acetivibrionales; family DTU013; genus UBA1305. The sequence continues at coordinate 3,788 of JAEYOP010000065.1, forward strand.
GCCAGGCTGGTCCCTTATGTTTCCGACATCGAAAAGTATTTTACCGTCAAGGAAAACGCGGTGAACTACGATTATGACAAAAAGACCGTTTCCTACGAAGAATTCATGGAAATCTATTCAAAGAGCAACGCCCGGATGGAGTTCCTGAATGGCGAAATCCATATTATGAGCGCCCCGGACATTGATCATCAGACCGTTTTGGGCAATCTGCACGTATTGTTCAAGGACTTTTTCAAGGGGAAGAAATGCAAACCGATCATCGCGCCCTTTGACGTCCATTTTCGGAAAAAGGACATCCGGGACCCGGACGTACTGCAGCCCGACCTGATCGTTATCTGCGACCAGGAAAACAACATTACAGAGAGCAGACGGTATATGGGAACTCCTACCCTCACCCTGGAGATCCTCTCCCAGAGCACGCGGACAAGGGACATGGTATATAAACTGAATAGCTTTATGACCTCCGGTGTTTCGGAATACTGGATCGTCGATACCGAAAACCGCAGGGTTACCCTTTTCGCCTTCAAGGAACTCCAGATAGACAAAATGGAGGTCTACAAAGAAGGCGAGGCCATCCAGTCCCTGCATTTCGAAGGGTTGAAAGCGGACGTGGGAACTTTGTTCGAGGACCTGCCCTAGATACCCGGACTACTGCTGCGGCACAATATGCGCTGAAAACTCTGGTTTTGCTGCGGCAGTATATGGCCGCGGCACTCGGGCTCTGGCTTTGCTGCACCAGTTATCTGACCGCGGCCGAATTCATCTCTGCTTTTACTGCATATAGGGCGTGGCCGGGAATGCGGTCCATGGCCGGATCACGCCGCAGGCGATCCGCTTGCCCGAATTTCCCGCTGGCTGCGTCCGGTAGTCGTCCGGGTTTTCGTGGATGATTACGGCTTTGCCGATGACATCGGCCGCCCGGAACCGGTCCGTAATAAAGCACATAATAGCCCTGCCATTGTTGCCCGCCATCAGCACCGGAAAATCTCCCGCATGGTTCCCATGGGGCTGGTCTGTGGGATTCCAATGTCCTCCGCTGGCCTCAAAGGAGTGTGCGGCACTCCCCATATCACAATTTCCGTGCTCATGCACGTGGAACCCGAAGGGACCCACCGGCTGCCTGCTTCCCGACGCCGGCTTGTAAGGCGGAAGCCCCATAATGTCCGCACAGACCCGGACGCCCCCGGGAACGTCAACGAAAGTGACATATCCGGCGATCGACGGATAATCCGTTCCCGGCACAATCACGGCGTAAGCCGCATTAAAATTGGCTATATAAGGCATAGCTTGCGGTGTTTGTGTGGGACCTACCTGCGGCGATACCGTATCCCGCATATAATAGCCTTCATACATGGTTATACCCCCTATTGATTCAGGTATACACCATATTATGTCAAGCTCCTGCGAATTGTTAAAAATTAGAGCGGCTATCTTCCGATTTTCTCGGTTGACAGCCGCTCCTGCATCCTCTTTTGCGGGATATCCTTCCGGCAGCTTCTTCTTTTGCTTACCAGATACCATCCTGTGACTTCCCCTGCCTACCAGATATCCTCCAGATCTTCCTTCTCCAACTCGTGGGTCTTGTTCCTGCCCATGAGGTCGAATACGGCGCGGGCCGGGTCCTTCTCGTTGAACAGGATTTCATAGGCTTCCGTCGTGATCGGCATGCTGACGCCCAGTTTCTGTGCAAGCCTGTATACAGGCTCTGTGGTGTAGTAGCCTTCCACAACCATTTTCACTTCCTCCAGCGCCTGGTTCACCGGCCTGCCCTGCCCGATCAGTATGCCGGCCCGCCTGTTCCTGCTGTGCATACTGGTGCAGGTGACGATAAGATCTCCGATGCCGGCAAGCCCTGAAAATGTCTGCAGCTTGGCGCCCACAGCGCTGCCGAGCCTGGATATTTCCGTGATGCCCCTGGTCATCAGCGCCGCCTTCGTATTGTCGCCATAGCCCAACCCGTCGGAAATACCGGCGCACAAAGCGATTACGTTCTTTACCGCCCCGCCGAGCTCCACCCCGGTGATGTCGGGACTGGTATAAACCCGGAAGCGCGGGGACATGAAAATATCCTGGACCAACTCCGCGGCGGTCCTGTTTTCGGAAGCTGCCACATAGGCGGTCGGAATGCCTTTTGACAGCTCCTCCGCATGGCACGGGCCCGACATGGCGACCATTACGGCCTCGGGCATTTCCTGCAGAACGACCTCCGACATGCGGTAGCCTGAGCCCTTCTCCAGCCCTTTGGAAAAGCAGCATATAGTTTTCGGTTTTTTAACAAGAGCCTCTATCTTCTTTATATTCTCTCTTATTGTCTGCGAGGGAATGACCATAACGAGTACGTCCGAAAAGGCAACCGCCTCCGCCAGGTCGGCGGTACATACCACGTTTGGCGGCACAAGCGCGCCGGGCAGCTTGTCCTTTTGCTCCCGGAGCGTATTGATCATATCGACCTCTTCCTTGAAAACCGACCACATCTTCACATTGTGCCCATTGCCGGCCAGCAGGATGGAAACGGCAGTTCCCATGCTCCCTGCGCCAATCACGGAAATATTGATACCCATTTGCTTCCTCCCGATTATATGAATTGTATTGCGGCCATCAAGCCTGTTTCTTATGGAAGGAAAACTTTGATTCCGTTCCGCTGAAAAGCCGCTTAATGTTGGTATGGTGCTTGAAAATAATCAAAATCGCTATGATCGTGGAACAGATAATCGTTTCTGCGTTTCTGCCCAGGGCGATCGCCGTTGTGGGAAACAGAAAGGCGGCAACGATCGATCCCAGCGAAACGTACCTGGAAATGAGAAGAAGGAGGATAAAAATGCCCAGCATGCCCAGAGCAATCTGCCAGTCGATCAGCATCAGCACGGCCAGCGACGTCAGAACGCCCTTGCCGCCCTTGAACCCGAAAAACACAGGCCACACATGTCCGATAACCGCAGCCGTTCCTGCCACAACTCCTCCCAATTGCCCGCCGTAAACAAGGTACCCCGCGAAATAGGCAAGAATACCTTTCAGCAGATCTCCCAGAAGAACAAACAAAGCAGCTTTTTTGCCAAGGGTCCTCAGCGTATTCGTCGTGCCCGCATTACCGCTGCCATGCTGCCGGACGTCCACTCCATAGAACTTCCCCACGATCAGCGAGCTGTTGAGGCTGCCCAGCAAATAGCCGGCAAGAACTCCTAAAATCAATCTGACAACCATTTTCGATTCCCCCGATTTTTGATTATTTATCTTCATCCCTTTCCCTGTGAATGAACCGGATCGGCGTGCCCTCAAAGCCGTAACTCCTGCGCAGCTGATTCTCGATATATCGTTCATAGGAATAATGAAACAGTTCCATATTATTCACGAAAATGACAAACGTCGGCGGCTTGACCGCAGACTGGGTGCCGTAATACAATTTCAGCCTCTTCCCCTTGTCGGACGGCGGCTGCACCATCGCAGTCGCTTCGTTGAGCAGATCGTTCAGCATTCCCGTGGAGATGCGGAGGGTCGCCTGGCCATATACGAATTTCACGAGTTCCAGCAGCTTGTGGACTCTCTGTCCCGTCTTTACCGACACGAAAAGGATCGGCGCATATTGCATGAAGCCAAGCTTTTCCTGTACGGTTTTGCGGTATTCCTCCAGCGTGCCCGTTTCCTTTTCCACCAGATCCCACTTGTTGACAACGACAACGGACGCCTTCCCCTGTTCGTGGGCATAACCGGCGATCTTCGTATCCTGTTCCGTTACCCCGTCCTGCGCGTCGATCATGATGACGCAAACGTCCGCCCGCTCGATCGCGGACCAGGAACGCAGGGCGCTGTATTTCTCGATATTCTCCGTAATCCTGCTCTGCCTGCGGATACCCGCCGTATCGATAAACACGTACTTGTCTTCGCCATTTTCCACCAGCGTATCGATGGCATCCCTGGTGGTCCCCGGGATGTCGCTGACAATCACCCGCTCCTCGCCCACCATCTTGTTGATCAGGGAGGATTTCCCCGAATTGGGCTTGCCGATGACGGCCACCTTGATGGTATCGTCATCATACTCTTCCTTGTCCTCGTCGGGGAAATACTGGAAGATTTCATCCAGCAGATCGCCCATGCCAAGGCCGTGAAGGGAGGATACGGGCATCACGTCGCCGATGGCGAGATTATAGAATTCATACATCTCTGCCGGAGGCTCCCCTACCCGGTCCACCTTGTTGGCCACCAGAATCACCGGTTTCCTGGATTTCCGGAGCATTGTGGCGATTTCCTTGTCGGAAGCCGTCATGCCGCCCTTTGCATCGACCATGAACACGATGACATCCGCCATCTCAACGGCGACTTCCGCCTGCCTTCTCATCTGCTGCAGGATCTTGTCCTCCGCGTAGGGCTCGATGCCCCCCGTATCGATCAGGGTAAATTTCCGATTCCGCCATTCGGCCTCGGCATAGATCCTGTCCCGCGTCACCCCCGGCGTATCCTCTACGATGGATATCCTTCTGCCGCAAAGGTAGTTGAAAAATGTGGACTTCCCTACATTCGGCCTGCCTACGACTGCTACTACCGGTTTTGCCAATTATTCCACCTCGCTAAATTCATGCAATCCGGATGCCGGATCGCCCCATGCTTCTTATTTCATTCCAAGCAGCTTTTTCGCAAAGTCCTCCCCATCGTTTTCCACAATGGTTATCTTCGTGCCAAGCTTGCTGCAAAGCCCTTCTACCGTATAATCGTCCAAAAACAGTTCTTCCCCGGATTTGAGCATGCTCCGGGACAGGAGAAGCTCGCTTCCAAGTTCCCGCCCCTCCAACTGCGATGCGATGTCACAGCCCGTCAGAAGCCCGGTTACAGTGACATTCTCTCCAAAAAAGTCATTTTTTATCGGATATACTTCCACCTTTAGATTATTATACCGTTTTTCCAGCTCCTGCGCCATTTGTTTTATAAACGGATAGGCGCACATCCCTGTCGCAATGCTGACCCTGCGCCCTGGCATAAGCCTGGCGCAATGGTTGTCCAGCTTTTTCCCGTGTTTTCCCGTATAAGTCCGGAACTCCTGGATAAACATGGACATGAGGCCAACGCCGTTCTCGATCTGGGGAAAATCCTCGTATTCCTCATATGCAGGCAGGTCAACCCCCGCCTTTATGTAAAACTCATCCGCCAGATAAACCAGCCGCGTGTCCAGCTCCTTCAAAAGCTTTTTCTGCCAGCCGCCGACCTGCTTCAGAACTTCGGCGGAGGCCTGCTCGTCGAAGGGCTTCAGTTCATAAAGTCCTTCCCTCCATTTGGTCAGGCCCACCGGCACTACGGATATGCTTGCCAAACCCGGATAAAGGGGCGAAAGGTCTTCGAGGGTCCTGTCCAGCTCTTTGCCGTCATTGAGCCCCCTGCACAGAACAATCTGGGCATTTACCGCAATTCCGCCGTCCACAAGGGTCCTGAGCCTGTTCAGCACATCGCCGGCAAACCGGTTGCCCAGCATGGTCTTCCGGAGCTGGGGATTGGTCGTATGCACCGATACATTGACGGGAGACATATGGTAGCGGATAACCCGCTCCAGTTCGTTGGAATCCAGGTTCGTCAAGGTAATATAATTGCCGGTCAGAAAGGACAGCCGGGAATCGTCGTCCTTGAAATAGACCGTACTGCGCATCCCTTTCGGAAGCTGGTCGATGAAGCAGAAAACGCATTTGTTCGTGCAGCTTTTCGCTTCGGAGATCAACGGGTCTTCGAATTCGAGCCCCAGGTCTTCGTATTCGTCCTTATCGATCTCGATCTCCCAGATTTCCCCGTCCCTTTTTTCTACTTCCACCAAAAGATTGCTGTCTGCCGTCAGGAACCGGTAGTCGAATACATCCTGTATTTTCTGTCCGTTGATGGACAGCAGCAGATCGCCGGGCTCGATTCCGGCCTCCTGTGCCGCGCTGTCCGGAAGAACAGCTTGTATGACTATGGGTTTTCTGGACTTCACCGGCATCACCTGCTTTCCTTCTCGTGCACCTTCAACACACAAAAAGACTGCCTTTGCAGACAGCCTCTTTCGTCTATATAGCATTTATTCCATATAGCATTCATATTCCTACTTTGCAGCTTCCTTAACAACTTCCTTGCCATCGTAGTATCCGCATTCCTTGCAAACTACGTGGGGAACCTTCAATGTATGACACTGTGGGCAGCTAATCAAGCCCGGCTGTGACAATTTCCACTGAGACCTTCTTTTACCCGTTCTGGCCTTGGACCATTTGCGTTTTGGATTTGCCATATTCAACACCTCCCTGATAAAAAGCGTATATCACAATTATTCGAAGTACTTTCCCAGACCTTCCATGCGCGGGTCAATTTCATTTTCGCAGCAGCCGCACTGCGTTTCATTGAGGTTTGCGCCGCACCTGCTGCATAGCCCCTTGCAATCCTTGGAACACAACTGCTTCATCGGAAGGTTTAAAATAATGTTGTCCTTGAGCGCCTTGCCAAGCTCCAGCACCTTTCCTTCGAAAGGATACATGTCCTCCGTCCGTTCCGCTTCCCCACTGTTGATAAAATTTTCATTTATCTTCAGATTGATGTCCTTTTTTACTTCTCTGAGACAGCGGTAGCACTCACTGCTGTATGCGCCCTTCAGACGCCCGTCGAGCTGCAGGATACCGTTCGTATTGGTCAATGTCCCTTTAAAGGATAACGTCCCCTCAAGCCGGTAGCCCTCCGCAGGCTCCCTTTCCGATGGCGCCTCCTCGAAGTCAACCTCCATGGAAGCCCCGTTAATCCTTATAATGTCGGATACATCAACCTTCATAGCAATACCCCTTAAATCCGCGACAAATGATATTATACTAACTAATGCCAGTATTGTCAAGGCAATTTATTTTGCCATCCCGCTGCAAAATAGTAAATTATTTTGCCGTTAATTTAAGCGTCTCCCTGGCGATAGCAAGCTCCTCGTTGGTCGGAATAACAAGGGTCCTGACCTTAGCGTCCGGGGTGCTGATGTCCATTTCCTTCCCCCTGACCTCGTTCTTCTCCCAGTCGATCTTGATGCCGAGGTACTCCATGTTGCTCAGGACCCCTTTTCTCACGATGCTGTTGTTCTCACCGATTCCCGCTGTAAAGATGACTGCGTCGATCCCGTTGATGACGGCGGCGTATTCCCCGATATACTTCTTGCATCTGTAGCAGAAGATGTCGATCGCCAGCTGCGCCCGCTCATTTCCGGCGTCCGCCGCTTCATGGATATCCCTGAAGTCGCTGCTTACGCCGGAGATTCCGAGTACGCCGGACTTTTTGTTCAGGTAGTTGTCCACTTCCTTCATGCTCATGTGTTCTTTTTCCATCAGGGTTTTAACGATCGCCGGATCGATGGTTCCGCTGCGGGTGCCCATGGCAAGTCCGGCCAGCGGGGTGAAGCCCATGCTGGTCTCGACGGATTTGCCGTTTTTAATGGCGCAAACGCTGGCTCCGTTGCCAAGATGGCAGGAAATCAGCTTCAGCTCTTCCAGCGGTCTTCCGAGCATGACGGCCGCCCTCTCCGCAACGTATTTGTGGGAGGTGCCGTGGAAACCGTATTTCCGAACGCCGTACTTCTGATAGATTTCATAAGGCAGTGCGTAAAGATAGGCATACTGGGGAAGGGTCTGATGGAAGGCGGTATCAAAAACGGCTACCATCGGCGTTCCGGGCATGATGGCCTGGCATGCCTCAATACCCGTTATATTCGGAGGATTGTGCAGCGGGGCGATTTCAATGCAATCCTTGATCGCCTGCATGACCTTGTCGTCAATAATAACGGATTCGCTGAACTTTTCCCCGCCGTGCACAACACGGTGTCCGACCGCGGAAATTTCCGACATATCCTTTATAACGCCCACCTTCTCGTCGGTCAGCGCTTTGATGACCTCCTTGATGGCCGATTTATGGTCCGGCATGTCCTTTTCGATCATGACCGGTTCCATTCCGGTCTTCGTATGCTTGATGTAGGAATTCTCAATGCCGATCCGGTCGCAAAGGCCCTTTGCGAGTACGGATTCGTTCTGCATGTCGATCAGCTGATATTTGAGTGATGAGCTTCCTGTGTTGATAACTAGAATTTTCATTTATTCTTTACCCCTTTATACATTCTGCGCCTGAACAGCGGTAATTGCTACAACCCCTACGATATCCTCCGCGCTGCAGCCCCTGGACAGATCGTTGACCGGCCTTGCGATCCCCTGTGTGATAGGTCCGTAGGCCTCGGCCTTTGCCAGCCTCTGGGTCAGCTTATAAGCGATGTTTCCGCAGTTGAGGTCCGGGAATACCAATACGTTTGCCTTGCCGGCAACCGGGCTGCCCTTTGCCTTGGATGCGCCGACGGAAGGAACCAGAGCCGCGTCCGCCTGGAGTTCTCCGTCCAGCACAAGGTCGGGAGCCTTCTCTTTTGCAAGCCTTGTGGCCTCTACCACTTTCTGTGTCAGCTCGCTTTTTGCGCTTCCATAAGTGGAGTAGGAAAGAAGAGCGACATTGGGCTCATCCTGAACAAGGCTTTTAAAGGATTTGGCCGATGCGATCGCGATCTCCGACAGTTCATCCGCATTGGGATTTTCAACAAGACCGCTGTCCGCGTAAATGAAGGTCCCATTGCTGCCGTATTCGCAATCCGGCACGACCATCACGAAAAATGCGGAAACCAGCTTTGTTCCGGGCGCCGTCTTCAGGATCTGGAGGGCCGGCCTCAGCGTATCCGCGGTGGAATGGACGGCGCCGGATACCATGCCGTCGGCCTCGCCCATCTTAACCATCATGACGCCCCAGTACAATTCGTCCTTTACGATTTCCCTGGCCTTTTCGAGGGTTACGCCCTTGGCCTTCCTCATTTCATAAAATGCGTTTGCATATTCTTCAAATTTGGGCGAGGTTTCCGGATCAACGATTCTTGCCCTGGAAATGTCCAGATCCCCTGCCAGCTTTTTGATCTCGCTTTCCCTGCCGACAAGGACTATGTTCGCCAGCCCTTTTTCCTGCACCATTGCAGCCGCCGTCAAGGTTCTGATATCCGAGCTTTCGGGTAGTACGATCGTTTTGACGTCTTTTTTGGCACGTTCGCTGATTTGTTCGAGAAAATTCATTACAAGACCCCTTTCATATTTAATGAACAAGGACAGTATCATTTTGTCCAAATTCAAAATTTCTACTACGGAACGTATTATCACCAGGTCCTAACATCTGCTTATATCAAGCATTTCCCGGCCTTCTATATTATATACAAAACGTTTATTGTATACAAGATACGATTGATAAAAAACAATACCAATCCGTAAAAAAGGGGGCGTGAAAAAGGGACATTGCATTTGTCCCTTTGTCCCCTGGTCTCAGATATTCATCAGCCTTACCGGCTGGCCAACTCCTCTTTCAACAGCCTGTTAATGGTCTGCGGATCAGCCTTGCCCTTCATCTCGCGCATCGCCTGGCCCACCAGGAAGCCGAACGCCTTTTCCTTCCCGCTCTTGTAATCCGCGACGGATTGCGGGTTGGCGTCCACGATCTTCTTCACGGTAGCGGTCAGGGCGCCTTCATCGCTGACGACTTCAAGGCCCTCCTCCTTGACGATGATCCCCGGCTCCCTGCCGGTCTCGAACATTTTCTCAAAGACCTTCCGGGCAATCGTTCCGCTGATCGTCCCCTTGTCGATCAGGGAAACCAGCTGCGCCAGATATTGCCCCGGGAATGGAACGGCATCCGCCTCCGCTTCCCGCTCCTTCAATATCCTCATCATATCGCCCATGATCCAGTTGCTGACGGCCTTGACATTGGAGCTTTCCTTCACGGCCTCCTCAAAGAAATCCGCCAGGTGCTTCGAAGAGGTCAGCAGACCCGCATCATACTCCGGAAGTCCGAACTGTTCGATATACCTGGCCTTTCTTGCCGCCGGAAGCTCCGGCAGGGACGCCTTGATCCGGCTCAGCCATTCGTCATCCACGACAACGGGCACCAGGTCCGGTTCCGGGAAATAGCGGTAGTCGTGGGCCTCCTCCTTGCTTCTCATGGCATAGCTGGAGCCCTTGTTGTCATCCCATCGTCTGGTTTCCTGCATGATCTTCCCGCCATCCTCGATTTCCGCAATCTGCCGTTTGGCTTCATTTTCGGCGGCGCGCTGGATGGCACGGAAGGAGTTCAGGTTTTTCATTTCCGTCCTCGTCCCGAAGGTTGTACTGCCGACAGGCCGTACGGACAGGTTTACATCTGCCCGGAGGGACCCCTCCTGCATCTTGCAGTCGCAAACATCCAGGTATTCCAGGATCGCTTTGATGCTTTCCACAAACGCCTTTGCCTCCTCCGGCGACCGCATGTCCGGCTCCGAAACGATTTCGATCAGCGGAACGCCGCAGCGGTTGTAGTCCACCAGGGTGCCGGTATCCCACTCGTCATGTATGAGTTTTCCGGCATCCTCCTCTATGTGGATCCGTGTGATGCCAATCTTCTTGCGCACGCCGCCCACATCGATTTCCACATAGCCGCCCACGCAAAGCGGCAGATCGAACTGAGATACCTGGTATGCCTTCGGCAGATCGGGATAGAAGTAATTTTTCCGGTCCTGCTTGCTGAATTGGGAAATGGTGCAATTCATTGCAAGCCCGGCCTTTACCGCGTACTCCACCACGCTTTTGTTCAAGACCGGCAGCACGCCGGGCATTCCCGTGCAGATCGGGCAGCAGTGCGTATTCGGCTCTCCGCCGAATTCCGTGGAACAGCCGCAATATATTTTTGATCTGGTCGAAAGCTCCGCATGAACCTCCAGACCCATTACGATTTCATAATCCATATCGATTCCCTCCAAAAGTGCTCTCCGCGCCCTCATACGACGCCCTGCACCTCATGCTCCCTCAGATTGCCGGCCGGTCCAGATGATACCCCGTATTCTGCTCAAAGGTATATCCCGCCCGGAGCAGCGTACTTTCGTCAAAGGCTTTGCCGATCAGCTGGAGTCCCACCGGCATGCCGTCCGGATCAAAGCCGCACGGCAGAACGAGCCCCGGAAGTCCGGCAATATTGACGGATACCGTATAAATGTCTCCGAGATACATCGCCAGCGGATCATCGACTTTTTCACCGATTTTGTAGGCCGTCGTCGGGGCGGTCGGTCCAAGTACCAGATCAAATTTAGAGAACGCCTCGTCAAAGCCGTTCCGGATCAAGGTACGGACCTGCAGCGCCTTTTTGTAGTAGGCGTCGTAATAACCCGAGCTTAATGCATAGGTGCCCAGCATGATCCTCCTCTTGACCTCCGGCCCGAAGCCTTCGCTGCGGGTCTGCTTGTACAAATCCAGCAGATCCGTGAATTTCTCCGCCCTGTAGCCGTATTTGATCCCGTCGTACCGGGCAAGGTTCGAGCTGGCTTCCGCGGAGGAGACCAGATAGTAGGCCGGAATGGCGTATTCCGTGATAGGAAGGGAAAATTCCTCGCAGGTCGCGCCCAGCTTCCTGAATACGTCCGCGGCTTCCAGCACCGCCTTCTTTACCTCGTCGCTGATGCCTTCGCCGATGTATTCCTTCGGAATGCCTATTTTCATGCCCTTCACATCATTGATCAGGGCTTTCGTGTAGTCGGGATGCTTCACCGGCGCGGAAGTCGAATCCATGCTGTCATGCCCCGTTATGGCGTTCAATACGAGGGCGCAGTCCGTAACATCTTTCGCCAGCGGTCCGATTTGGTCGAGAGAGGAGGCGAAAGCAACGAGTCCATACCTTGAAACAGCCCCATATGTAGGCTTCATGCCGACAACTCCGCAGAATGCCGCCGGCTGTCTTATGGAGCCGCCCGTATCGGAGCCCAGCGCAAACACCGCCTCCCCGCCGGCGACCGCCGCCGCGGAACCGCCGCTGGAACCGCCGGGCACCCGCTCCGTGTTCCACGGATTTCTGGTCTGCTTGAAATGGGAATTTTCCGTTGAGCCTCCCATCGCAAACTCATCCATGTTCAGCTTGCCCAGCAGCACCGTTTTCTGCTCGCGGAGCTTCTCCACAACGGTGGCATTGTACGGTGGCACAAAATTGCCCAGTATTTTCGACGCGCAGGTGGTCGGAATTCCTTCCGTACACATGTTGTCCTTTATAGCTGCAGGAATCCCGGCAAGCGGAGGCAGCTCGGCGCCCCTGTCGAATTCCTCCTGCAGTTTTTCAGCCGATTTCAACGCTTCGTCGCGCGAAACGGTTATATAGCTTCCGACTTTGGAATCTATTTCATCGATCCTGTCCAGAAAGGTCCGGGTCAGTTCCACGACGCCCAGCTTCCTGCTGCGCAGCAAATCCGACAGTTCGTGCGCAGTCCTTTGATACAGCTTCATTAAAAGAGTCCTCCTACTCTACCACCTTCGGCACCTTATAGCAGCCGTTATCCTGCGAAGGCGCGCTTGCAAGCAGTTTTTCCCTGTCATAGGAGCCCGTGACCCAGTCCTCCCGCAATACGTTTTGAATCGGGATGACATGCTCCATCGGCTTGATGTCCCTAGTGTCCAACTCGTTGAGCTTGTCCACGTAGGAGATGATTTGTTCCATCTCGAAAGTAAGCTTTTCCTTTTCCGCTTCCGAAATATTCAGACGCGCAAGGCCCGCTACATGCTCGATGGTTTCCTTCGTTACCTTCATGCAAACCTCCATCTTCCGGCACAGCGGGTTTGCCGCCGTACCCTTCGGCCAACCGGCAGGCGGCACGGGATGAAAATCCGGCCGGTCCGCCAGCCTTCCAAGGAACAACCGAAAAATTAGTTCCGGTTCTTCTGGCAAAAGATCGGCGGTTCTACGATTTTTGCCGGAAGATTTACCGGAAGTTATTTTTCGCTTGTTCCTAATTGGATTTTTCATCATAATTTGCCTGGGGTTGAAGCGTTTTATACATTATATAAAATGAGTACAGACAAGTCAATCGGCTAGAGTACCCCTTCAAAAATAGCTGCGAACACACTGTTTCATTGAGCATACCCTAATTGCTCAAATTGCAACGTTGATTGAAAAAGTAAATTCTACCGGATAAATTCAAGAAAAAATGCACAAGTAAACTCCATTTTTGGAGGCTTGTGCGTTTTCTTTTCTACGGGAAAAGGATATAATGGAAACAGAAATAGACC
>JAEYOP010000008.1 GCA_023411575.1 Bacillota bacterium
GTATGAGGACTATACGGAGGGAAAAAGCGTCGGGGACAAGATCCTGGAGTACTGCGTCAAAATCGACGAAATCATTGCCACCATCGACGAAATGCGGGAAAAGATCCTGGAGCTCAGAAATATCAAGGCTTGCCCCAACTGCGGCATGGAACTGGACATCGAAATGGAATACTGCTACAAATGCGGCAGAAAACAGGACGATGCGGTCGCCCCGGAAATCCCGGAGGACCAGAACCAGGAATAGAGAACTTATAGAAGCCCTGCTTGAACAGCAGGGACTTTTTTATCTCATTAAAGTCAACCAGCACAACGCGTTTATATTACATAAAAAATTGATATATTTCATAATAAGGATATGATAAATTTATCTTATCCTTATATTTGTGTAAAAACGGAGAATGGAAATGCTTTTGACAAAAACGCTGGAACAAATCGAAGGACTCGACCCGGAGGCGCAAAGACAGGCCCAGGCGCGCCTTGACAGCCTTACAAAGCCCCTTGGCAGCCTTGGCAGGCTGGAGGACCTCGTACGGCAGATCGCCGGGATTACCGGAAACGCGCGCCCCAGGGCGGATAAAAAGGCAATCGTCATCCTGTGCGCCGACAACGGGGTCGTCGAAGAAGGGGTCAGTTCTTGTCCCAAGTCCGTTACGGCTTCCGTAACCCAGAACTTCATGAAGGGCATAACCGGAGTGAATGTGCTCAGTCGGCATGCCGGAGCGGATATCACCGTTGTGGATATCGGGGTGGATGCCCGGCTGGACGCGGAGGGCATCCTGGACCGGAAAATCCGCATGGGGACCGGCAATATCGCCTCAGGTCCGGCGATGACGCGGGAAGAAGCCGTAAAGGCCGTGGAAACCGGCATCGAAATCGTGACGGACCTGAGCCGGAAGGGGTACAATTTGCTGGGCACGGGTGAAATGGGAATCGGCAATACCACGACCAGCAGCGCCATAACGGCGGTTTTGACCGGAAGACCCCTGGAACCGCTGGTCGGAAGAGGCTCCGGCTTATCCGACCGGGGACTGGAGAATAAAATAGAAGTGATTAAACGGGCCATTGCCATCAACAAGCCGGATCTCTCCGATCCCATCGACGTCCTGGCCAAGGTCGGCGGTCTGGATATCGCTGGCCTTGCAGGCTGCTATATCGGAGCGGCCGCGTGCAGGGTGCCGATCCTGATCGACGGGTTTATTGCTTCCGCTGCGGCCCTGGTTGCCGTGAGGTTGAAGCCGGTGATCCGGGATTTCCTGATTGCGTCCCATGGCTCGGCCGAGCCCGGCAGCAATGCGCTGCTGGAGGCGTTGGGCCTGGAGCCGCTGCTCCGCCTCGGAATGCGGCTGGGAGAGGGCTCCGGCGCGGCGGTGGCCTTTCACATCATCGACGCCGCCTTCGCCGCCTATGACCGGATGGGGACCTTCGGCGATGCGGAAATCGAACAATACAAACCTTTGGGAGGGGAAACATGACGCATACGGTAAAGATTCACGCAAAAGACGGTTTAAAGACGGTCCGGGCGGAAAGCGGAGCCGTTTTACTGGGCCTGCTCCGGCAGAACGGAATATTGCCGGATACGCCGTGCGGCGGCAAGGGGACCTGCGGGAAATGCGCGGTTCGGATGGCCGGAGCGGCGGAAGTTCCTTCCGAAAAGGAAAAAACCCTGGTGGGGACGGAAAGAATAAGGAACGGCTACCGGCTTTCCTGCCTGACCCGTGTGATATCCGATCTGGACGTATATCCGGAGGGATCTGCCTCGAAAGAGGCGGCGATTCTCACGGAAGGAATCAAACGCAGCATTTCTCTTGATCCCGCCGTTACAAAGCAGTATGTGGAAATGTCCACGCCGACGCTGGAAGATCAACTGCCGGATCTGGAAAGAGTATTCGCCGCCTCACGGATCAGCCTCACCTCGTATGAGCCTTCTTTGCTGCAGGAGCTTCCGGACATTTTGAGAAACTCCGGCTTCAAGGTAACGCTGGCGGCAATCGGCGGCCGGCTGATCGCGGTAGAACCGGGGGATACGACGGGCAGGCTGTTCGGGGCCGCCTTTGACATAGGAACCACAACAGTAGCCGCTTATTTGTACGACCTGAATACGGGCGAATGTACCGCAGTTGCCTCGATGCTCAATCCCCAGCGGGAATTCGGCGCCGACGTCATATCGAGAATATCCCATACCATGCAGTCGAAAGAGGCCGGACCGGCCATGCAGAGGCTGATAACGGACTGCATCGGCGATTTGTTGGACAGGCTGGCCCGGGCCTCCGGCACTAAAAATGAAGAGATCTATATAGCCACTTTTGCAGGCAATACGACAATGACCCACCTGATGCTTGGGCTGAATGCCGCCGCCATGGCCGCTGCGCCTTTCATACCCGTAACGGCCGGCATGCTGCAGTTTAGTCCGAAGGACCTGAAGCTCCGGATGAACCAAAACGGGGCGGGCGTCGTCCTGCCCTGCGTATCCGCCTACGTGGGCGCCGATACCGTAGCGGCCATCCTGTCCAGCGGCATGTATGAGGCGGAGGAGCCCGCTCTGCTGGTGGACATCGGCACAAACGGAGAAATCGCCCTCGGCTGCAGGGAGTGGATGACTGCCTGCGCAACGGCTGCGGGGCCTGCTTTTGAAGGCGCCAATATCCGCAACGGCGTAGGCGGTGTGAAAGGGGCGATCGACACGGTGGGACAGGCCCCGGATTTCCGTTATACCACCATCGGAAACGAGAGCCCGGTGGGCATTTGCGGGTCCGGGATCATCGACGCGGTTGCCGCTTTGCTGGAAGCCGGCTTGATGGATGAGACGGGGAGACTGCTGGACGAGGACGAAGCCGCCGAACTGGGGGCGGAATATGCGGGCCGGATTGTCCAGGTGGACGGCATGCGGGCGTTCCGGCTGGTTGCCGAAGGAGAAAACGGCGCGCCGGCGCAAATCGTCATTACACAAAAGGATATACGGGAGCTCCA
Organism: Bacillota bacterium; assembly: GCA_023411575.1. GTDB lineage: Bacteria > Bacillota > Clostridia > Acetivibrionales > DTU013 > UBA1305. Next base: position 2,968 of record JAEYOP010000008.1, read on the forward strand.
GAACGCCAAGGCCGCAATTGCGGCGGGAATCGACACGCTTGTGGAGCTGGCCGGCCTGGAAAACCGGGCGGTATCCCGGATCCATCTGGCCGGAGGCTTCGGCAGCAGCATCAACATCCGGAGCGCATTGAAAACCGGATTGCTTCCGGCAGGCTATGAAGGACGGATACAGGCAATCGGCAACGCCTCAGGAACAGGTGCGTCGGAATGCCTTTTATCCGGGCAGATGCTGGAGGTGGCCGGACAAATCCGGCAGAAGGTAAGATATATAGAGCTGTCGGCGTCCCCCAGCTTTACGGGAAAATATGTCGACAATATGCTGTTCCCCGAATAATACGGCAATTTTTGCGGCGAATTTACGGGAGAATCATTTTTTGGTAAAATAAGAAAAAGGATTTTTTAAGTGTTCAGCGAATACTATTTATTTATAGACACTGGACAGGGAGGTGTGTTTTTGAATTCAGACAATATGCAAAAAAAATGCGGCTTCTGCGGTGAAACCATTCCGGCCAGGGCAGGACGCTGTCCGTATTGCGGAAGCATCCTCGAGGTTACCTTCGACGACAGCTTCCGGTTGGATGTGCCCGAAACAAGGCCCGAAGGCGGTGAAACCGGACAGGACGCGGAGCAGCAGTCCGGACAAATAGAAAACGGAGCACAGCAGGGAGCAGAGCAGCAGGAGAATCCGGAATCCGCAGGGATGACTCCGCCGGCCGCCAATCCGGGCTACCGGCCCATGAATGCGCCCCAGGCGCCCAACGCCTACAAGCCGTATGGAAACGGCGGATACACGCCGGGCTATAATTACGGCGGAATAAGGGAGCCGCTGAGCAATGGCATGAAGGTATTCCTTGCCACGCTGTTTGCCGTTGTGCCGGGGATCGGCCAGCTTGCCGGCATTATCGCCGCCATCGTCTTTATGAATTCCGAAGGCGACAGCGACAGGAAGTCCTTCGGCGTGGCGCTGCTGGTTGCGTCGCTGATCATGTTCGTAATCTCCTGCATCGGCTGTTTTGTTTTTATACTTGCGTTTTCGAACCAGTTTAATTATTGACAATGCGCTTTGTGGAGGACTTTTTCAATCTGGCCGGATCGCTGATTTGCCACCAACTGCCCGAACGGTCGCTTTACGCCGGCGGCACGGTGCTGCCGGTCTGTGCAAGGGATACCGGCATTTATGCCGGTATCTTTACGGCAATGCTTTTTTTGCTGCTGATGCGGAGGCTGGGGGCGCAAAAGCCGCCTCACACCGCAGCGGCAGTTTTCATGTGCGCCCTTATGCTGCCGATGGTTTTGGACGGCCTGCTGTCCTATACCGGGATCATCCGCACCACTAATACGGCAAGGCTGTTTACCGGAGCGCTGTTCGGCCTTCCGATCCCGTTTTTCCTTGTGCCCGCCGCCCATTTCGATGTGTATGGCGCCAATGAGAAACAGGTTCTGAGGAACCTGGCGGAGCTGATCCCGGTTTATGCCTTTTTACTGGCGTTGTGCGTCCTTTTGCTGAAGGGGCTTGTTCCGTATGTGGCCGCCGGCCTGATTTTTGTTGTGGGGCTGTTGTTTCTGCTTGCCAGGCTTTGCTATACGATCCTGAAAAGGATGAAGCGGCTCCGGACCGGTCCCCTGTATGCCGCAACTTTTGGTGCGACTGCCGGTGTCCTGTTGTTCCTTTTTATCCTGTCCACTTACGTATTGCAGCCGCTGAAGGCTGTTTTGCTGGGAGGTTGAGCTGCCGATGGAATCCAAGGAGGAAATTCGTAAAAGAATACTGGACCGGAGGAAATCCGTGAAACCGGAAGAGCTTTACAGGAGCAGCACGGCGATTTTCAACAGGATCTGCGGCCTGGACCGGTATAAGGGAGCAAAAGTGGTCCTCGTCTATATGGATTATAAAAATGAAGTTATGACAGGCGATTTTATCGCCCGGTGCCTGGAGGACGGCAAGGGAGTGGCGCTGCCGAAGGTTGAAGGGACCGGCGCGGAGCATGGGCCGGCATACGACCTGGCAGTGTATCGGATAAAAGCCGTTACGGACGCCAAACCCGGCTTCAAGGGGATTCCGGAGCCGGAGGCCGCCACGGCGGAACGGCTTGCGCCGGAAGAGATCGACCTGGCGGTGATCCCCGGCGTTGCCTTTGACCGGAGAAAAAACAGGATCGGTTACGGGGCGGGTTATTACGACCGGTTTTTGCATAAACTGAGGAAAGACTGCCTGAAAGTAGCCGCGGCATTTGAGCTCCAGCTTGTGGAAGCCATTCCGGCTTCGGAACGCGATATTCCGGTGGACATGGTGGTTACGGAAAAGAAAATAATCGAATAAAATCGAATACAGGATAAAAAACTACGGCATTTTTATTACTGGAAAGGAAGACGTTATGAATAGAAAACTGACGCTGACGGGAGCCAATAAAGTATTTCTGGTTTTTACCGCCATCTTTATCGCTTATCAACTGGTTCTTGGCCTGGTGCTGGGACAGAAGATATACGACTATGTATACGGATTTGTGCTGGTAAACGAGTTTGTGATGATCCTGGGTCCGGTGCTGATTTACTGCTTTGTGAAGAAGATCAATATAAGGGAGGCCTTCCGGTTCAACAACCCCGGGCTGGTTCCCCTGCTGGTGGTGGCGGCACTGTCGGTTCCCGCTTATTTTGTGGCCTCCATGCTGAACAATGTCCTGGTTTATTTCCTGCAATTCATCGGCAAATTGCCTGCCCAGGAGATTCCGGTCCCCCAAAACCTGCCGGAGCTGGCAATCGGCATACTGATTATTGCGGTCACTCCCGCGATATGCGAAGAGATCATGCACAGGGGCTTCCTGCTCAGAGCCTATGAGAGACGCGGCTCCTACAAGGCGGTAGTATTCGTGGCCATCCTTTTCGGCCTTTTCCATTTCGACATAACAAACTTCCTGGGCCCCGTATTCCTGGGATTGATCATCGGGTATTACGTCATCCGGACCAATTCCATCTTTGCAGGGATGCTGGCTCATTTCCTCAATAACACCATAGCGGAAATACTGCAATATTTTTATCGGAATCAGCCTCAACAGGAGTATATGACGATTTCCTGGCCGGAGCTGCAGCAGGTTTTGATATGGGGCTTTGCCGGACTGGTGCTCACCGCCGCTTTGCTGATCCTGTTTAAAAAGGTCACGGAGGGCAGGGCGGAAATGGTCCCGCCGATCAGCAGGACGCGGGACGACATAAAGGCGATATTCACCCACTGGCCGATTATTCTGGTCGTCGTGCTTTACATCCTGATGATGCTGTTTTATATTGCCACAGTTGTCATCATGAAATATTTCAACATTCCGTATTGACGCCCGTGAGACAGGGCAGGGGGACAATGTACCTGTCTGCTTGTTCCGTCCCGCTGCCACCCCGTCCTGCCCGGAATTGGCTTTGTCCGCAGTATAAAGCGCCTTCGGAGGCTATATATATAATATTATAGAACCCGATTGCGAGGTGAAGCCTGCTTGGACTTCAACTTGGATTTCAACCTTGTACGTTCGCAAAAGCTTCTTCGGATACCCCAGCTGAAACTTGCCCTTGACATCCTCTCCATGGATTCCCGGGAATTGTACGACTATATAGAAGACCAGCTTGAAACCAATCCGGCCCTGGAAGAGGAAGCGGAGCTCAAAACCCTGCGGGACAGCGGCGAGGAGGAAACGGAGCCTCCATTGGAGGAGCCGGGAGACAGCCTCTCACTCAAACAGCACCTTCTGATACAGCTTAATACGATGCATCTGGACAAAACAGCTCTCATGATCGGAGAATATCTCATTGACAATACGGATGACAGCGGCTATTTGAAAGTCGAACTCCCGGAGGTTTCGGCGTTTTTCAATGTCCCTTCCGCCAAGGTGGCGGCAGTGCTTGAGCTCCTCCAGTCCTTTGATCCGCCGGGGGTTTGTGCGAGAAGCCTGAAGGAGTGCCTGCTGTTGCAGTTGAAACAGCTGGATGAACCGGACGAGGACGCCGTGCGGGTAGTTGAAAAATATCTGCATAAAATCGCCGCGGGGGATATTGCCTCCATATCGGAAGAGACGGGGCTTTCTCCGGAGCGGGTACGGTGCATCTTCAACCGGGTGAAGGGGCTTGAACCCAGGCCCGGACGCGAATTTTATCATCAGGAGGCGCCCGGCACGGTATCGCCGGACATTATCATCCGGGAAACGAACGACGGGCTGCAGGCGTACGTGAATGAAGAAGTGATGCCGGACATCTGCATATCCGAAAGCTTTACGTCGGGAATAGCCCATTTTGTGGACCGGGAGAGCGGCGAGCTCTGCCATGAACAGGTGAAAAGCGCCGGCTGGCTGATCAAATGCCTGGAACAGCGGAAGAACATCATCTATGATATCGCGTTGAAGCTGCTGGCTTGTGAAAAGGAATACTTCAAAGACGGCAGAACGGTGGTCAAGCTGGACAAAGAGGCGTTTGCGGCATCCCTGAACATGCACGAATCCATCCTGGACAAAGCGCTCAACGGGAAAACCCTGCAATGCAGGTGGGGGATCGTCGGCCTTGACAGCTTTTTTCAGTAAGGAAGGCGTAAAAAGCTATTGCTTTTTACGACAAGGCGGAAAGAACTGCTGTTTTTTACAGCAAGCTGAAAAGAACTACTGTTTTTTACAGCAAGCCGGAAAGAATGACAACTTTTCAGGTAAGCGTAAAAGAGACGGTTATTTTCAAGCAGAGAACTGTGAGGGGGAGTTCTGCCGGCAGGCAGGACTCCCCTTGCCGTCTATGAGGCGTTCAGGCGGGAAGGGGCCCGACGCACCCGGGAGCTGAGCCCTAGAAGGGCCATACGGGCTTTTCGGGATTGCCGTGGTCCACTTTCAGGTAGCCGGGGATTCCGCGGGTGCCAAAATGCTCCCGTTCGATCTCCAGGATTCTTTCCTTTGTGTAATGGTTGATTTCTCCGACTTTTTTTACGTTTTCGGAGTATTCCCTCAAGGCGTCTATTTCCTTGGGAGAGAGCACAGACTGGCAATCGTCGGAATTCAGGATCCGGTTCAGCTCCGAAGCGTACTCATAGCCGTCGTCCACGTCCTCAAGCGCGGTTTTCAAAAAAGACACAAGTTTTTGCGGTATCTCTCGCGACATATCTGTCAACCTCCCTTCAGCCCTTATTATACAACTTTCAGGCCCGAATAAACATATGGGACGCTCATATCGGACAAATTTTTTGAAATATATTAGTAGTAACGCAGTGTGGGGAGCGGTCACAATGGCATGGAGACGAACGGGAAGGTGGAAATTTGTAAAAAACCGTACCGGTGGGCTTTCCGATGCGGAAGCACGGTACAGGCTTCTGAGGATCCTGCTTGGCAGGAGGGAAAGGGGCATTTCATCCTATGAAAGCGCAGGTCGCGGACAGAATAGGGATTTACGTAAGGGAGAGCAGGGATGATTATGGGGAAAAGCATGAAACGATAGAGACCCAAAGGGAGCTTTTGGTCGATTATGCGTGCAGGCACGGGCTGGGGCAGGTATGCAGCATATATGAGGACGACAACGTATCCGGTTCCGGCTTCGAGAGGGCGGGAATCGAAAGGCTCCGGGAGGATGTGCTGACCGGAAGGATCGACCTGCTGCTGGTGAAGGACCTGTCCCGTCTTGGACGAAACAATGCTAAAACGCTGCAATTCCTGGATTTCCTTGAAGAATACGGCGTCCGGGTGCTGAGCAGCGACGGCCGCTATGACAGCCGGCTGGGCGACGATCTCGTGGGGATCGAGACGTGGGCAAACGAGCGGTATGTCCGGGATATATCGCGGAAAATACGCTCCAGCCTGCGTTTCAAGATACAAAGGGGGGAGTATGTGGGGCATGCTCCCTTTGGATACCGGAAGCTGGAGGGGAAGGGCAACCGGCTGTTTATTGACGATTTTCAGGCGGAAACGGTCCGCAGCATCTACCGCCTTTATCTGTCGGGCCTCGGCTACGCGGCAATCGCGGCGCGTTTGAATGAAGACGGCCACCCTTCCCCGGGCGGCGGCGGCTGGAACAAGATCGCCGTAAGAAGAATCCTTGTTTCTTCCGTATATATTGGGGATACGGTGCAGGGCGTCAGTGAAAGGGTGAGCTTCAAAAGCAAGAAGACCAGGCGGCTTCCCAGGGAGGCGTGGGTGGTGACCGAGGATACTCATGAAGCCATTGTCCCGGAAGAAGTGTTCCAGGAAGTCCAGAAAAAGCGGGAGGGCAGGGGAAACGGCGGAAGAAGCGGCGGAACCCCGCACAAAGAGGTTATCCACGTGTTCCGCGGCCTTATCCGGTGCGGGGACTGCGGCAGCGCCCTGTATGCCCGGAAGGCGGCGGGCGGTATCGCGTATGTCTGCGGAAATTATTGCAGATATGGGAAAAAGGCTTGCACAAGTCATTTTATATATGAAGACGAAATTGCCACAATTGTTTGCGAAGAGCTTGTCGGGCTGTTTGCTTCGGAGGACTGCCTGAAGGAGTTGGAGCGGTGGGTTGCGGCGGCCGGGCGCGGCTTTGCAGGCGGAGCCTGGGACTGCCGCGGGATCGGTGCCGCCGGCCCGGAATGGGCCCGAAGAAGGCTTTCAGCCTGCCGCAGACAGCAGGATATGCTGTATGCGGATAGGCTGGAGGGCCGGATATCGGCGCAGCATTTCGACAGAATGAACAGCGTTCTGGAAGAACGGCTGCGGATTCTGGAGGCGCAGCTGCGCGATGCGGAGGCGGCGGCTTCCGCCGGCGCGGACATAGGCCGGGTCCTTGGGGAGGCCGTGGAGGAATTCCGGCAGGGAAGGCTTACAAACGAAATCGCGGCGGCGATTGTGGACGGAATCACCGTATTCCATGAAGGAAATTCCATTTCAGGGGAAGCCGGCACGGTTGTAATTGATTTCAGGATGAAGTAAAATGAAAGAAGATATGGAGGAACGTACCCTATGAAAAAAGCCTTGCTGATATACAATCCCCTTTCCGGGAACAGAAACGTACCGAAGAAGCTGGACTACCTCATCGGGCGGTTTATGGAAAAAGGAATGCTTGCGGTTCCCTACCGCGTGGAAGGAGATTGCGAAGAAAAGCTGAGGGTTCTCCTGGAAGAGGGGGATTACAGCTATACGGTTGTTTCGGGCGGCGACGGCACGGTGAACATGCTGGCTTCCGTTTTGCTGAAGTCCGGCATTGACATCCCCATGGGCATCATTCCCGCGGGCACCTGCAACGATTTTGCCAGAAGCCTGAACATTCCCTCCGACATCAAAAAATGCATGGACATCATCCTGGACGGTAATGTGGCCCAGATCGACGCAGGGCTGCTCAATGGGGAAAAGTACTGCCTTAATACCTGCGCCGGAGGGAATCTGGTGGATGTTTCCTACAACACCAACAGCGAGCTGAAAAGGAATTTCGGAGCGCTGGCCTATTACATCAACGGCCTGGCCGAGTTCAACAACATAAAGCCCGTGCACCTGAAGCTCACCACCGACAACGAAATTGTCGAGGATGAGTTCTGGCTTTTCCTGGTCTTGAACGGGAGACATGCCGCCGGCTTTTACAACCTGGTTCATGAGGCCGATCTGTCCGATGGGTTTATGGACATCCTCCTGCTGAAAAACTGCCTTCATATTGAAATTGCCGGGCTGCTCTTCAAGCTGCTGAACAATGATTTTGTCAACGACCGGAACGTGGTGTGGCTAAGGACGAAAAACTGCGTGATCGAGGGAGACCGGGGTTTTTCCCTCAGCGTGGACGGTGAAAAGTGGAGGAATCTCCCTGTTGAGATTCAATTCCTGCAAAAGGCTCTGAAGGTTTTTGTGAAATAAGGCGCGATGAAATAATTCCTTCCCGTTTTTCCGGTAAAATATCGGCGGTTCTTCGATTTTTACCGGAGATCATACGGGAAACTATTATTTCATTGCGCCTAAATAGCTCCATCGGCCGAATCCGGCCTTCCAACTTCTTTTTTTGTAATATTAGCCCATTACGGACATATATTTATAATGTGAATCGGAAAAGAGGACACACAGGCTGTATTTTGCGGGTGCCCTCTTTCAATTGATGCTCGAAACAGTTCGTATTATGCTTTGCTTATAGCTTAAGGGGGGTTAGCGGGTGGAAAAATACAGCATATATCAGCAGATCGCTGAGAGGACGCAGGGAGATATTTATATAGGGGTCGTGGGACCTGTAAGGACAGGGAAGTCAACGCTCATAAAAAGATTCATGGATTTACTCGTCATACCGAACATAGAAAACGTGTACAGCCGTGAAAGGGCCAAGGATGAACTTCCGCAAAGTGCTACCGGCCGTACGATCATGACGACCGAACCGAAGTTTGTTCCCAACGAGGCGGTTGAAATCACCCTGGATGAAACGCTGAAGCTGAAGGTAAGGCTGGTGGACTGCGTGGGCTATCTGGTCAAAGGCGCGCTGGGGTATCTGGAAAACAACTCCCCCAGGATGGTTTCCACACCATGGTTCGACTACCAGATCCCGTTCGAGCAGGCGGCGGAGCTCGGAACGAAGAAGGTCATCAACGACCATTCCACCATCGGAATCGTCGTCACGACGGACGGGAGCATAACGGACATTGGGCGGGAGGACTACATCGAGGCGGAAAGACGGGTTATCGGCGAGCTTAAGGAGATCAACAAGCCCTTTGTCATCGTACTCAACTCGGTCCACCCGGCGGACGCCGAAACGGAAAGGCTCCGGGTCGAACTGGAGGGGAAATACGAGGTCCCGGTCATCAGCGTCAACTGCGCGCAGATGCGCAATGAAGACATGGCAGGCATCATGGAACGCATCCTTTATGAATTCCCGGTCTGCGAAATCGGAATCAACATTCCCAGATGGGTGGAAACCCTGGAACAGGACCACTGGCTCCGGGTCGATATGATGCAGGCGATTCGCGATACTTTCAAGGGCGTTCAGAAAATACGCGAAGCAAAGGACACCATTGCCGCGTTTGCCGGGTATGATTTCATCCGGAAGGCCGGCATATCGGAAATCAACGCCGGCGTCGGAAACATGCTGCTGGAGATCGAAACGCCGGAAGACCTGTTCTACAAAGTCCTGACCGACGCCACCGGCATCCGGATCGAAGGGGAGCACCGTTTGATCAGCCTGATCCGGAGTCTTGCGGATATCAAAAGAGAATACGAGAGAGTGGAATTCGCACTGCATGAGGTGCGGGTGAAGGGCTATGGCGTCGTCACACCGCAGATGGGCGAAATGACCCTTGACGAACCGGAAATCATCAAGCAGGGCAATCGGTTCGGCGTGAAGCTGAGAGCCAGCGCGCCGTCCATCCACATGATCCGGGCCGACATCGAGACGGAGATCGCTCCGCTGGTCGGAACGGAGAAACAGTCGGAGGAGCTGGTCAATTATCTTCTGAAGGAATTTGAAAGCGAGCCGGGCAAGATCTGGCAGTCGAACATCTTCGGCAAATCGCTGCACGAGCTGGTCAGCGAGGGCCTGCACAACAAGCTGAACAGAATGCCGGAGGATGCCCAGCTGAAGCTGCAGGAGACGCTGCAGAGGATCATCAACGAGGGAAGCGGCGGGCTGATCTGCATTATATTGTAATCTATAAGAATATGAAGCATTTGGAACATAAAAGCACCTTTCGGGGTGCTTTTATTTGTTCACTGTTTTTTGAAGCTCCCCGATATCGTCATAGGCGACTTTTATAGCGGATTTGATAAATTCCACGTCGGCCTGCACTTTCTTTACTTCCGACTTTACTTCCTTCACTTCCGCATTTGTCTGTTTAACAGCAGCAAAGACTTGATTAAATCTAATCGTGGTGTCTTCCGCCAGCTTTTCGATTTTGCCGTTCAGACGATCTTCCATGGAATCCATCCTGCCGTTCATCCGGCCTTCCATAGCTTTCAGTTCCCTTAAAACTTCTTCCATAATTCGGCCCCTTCATCCTTATGGGTCGCTTGCTTCTGCGATTGAATCCTAATACAATTTTCGCTTATTTCCCTTTTTTCGTCAAGCTGAAATGTTGCTTCTGTAAGTTTTGCGTTTTGATGAATATATGATAAAATATGTGGTAAAAACAGGACAGGGCGAATGAAATCGGGAGGATGGAAATGAGCAGCAGGACGATTTATGAATTTTGGCTGAAGAGCAATTACTTTGACGATGCGACGAAAAAAGAACTGGAACAGATAAAGGACAATCCGGCGGAAATCGAAGAGCGCTTCTACAGGGACATGGAGTTCGGCACCGGAGGGCTGCGCGGCATCATCGGGGCGGGCACCAACCGGATGAACCTCTACACCGTGCGGAAGGCGTCCCAGGGACTGGCCAACTATTTGCTGAAAAACCTGCCGGATGCCCGGGAACGCGGCATTGCCATCGCCTACGATTGCAGGCGCATGTCGCCGGAGTTCTCCGCGGAAGCGGCGGGGGTGTTTGCTGCCAACGGCATCAAGGCCTGGCTTTTTGACGAGCTTCGTCCCACGCCGGAGCTTTCGTTCGCCGTGCGGTACCTGAAGGCCGCCGCCGGGATTGTGGTGACGGCCAGCCATAACCCGAAGCAGTACAACGGCTACAAGGTCTACGGAGAGGATGGAGGGCAGCTTCCCCTGGAAGGATCGGAAGCCGTTCTCAATGAAATAAACGGCATCGCGGACATAACAAAGATCGTACCCATGCCCCAGGCCGAGGCGATAGCAAAAGGCCTGATCGTTAAGATCGGCAAAGAAGTGGACGACGCCTATATCAGCAGCTTGAAGACGCTCGTGGTGAATCCCCCGGTGCTTTCAAAAACCGCCGGCTCCATGAAAATCGTGTACACGCCGCTGCATGGGTCCGGGAATAAGCCTGTCAGAAGGATATTGAGAGAAATCGGCTTTACAAACGTTCTGGTGGTTCCCGAGCAGGAACAGCCCGATTCCGAATTCAGCACGGTCAAATCCCCGAACCCGGAGGAAAGGGACGCTTTCAAACTGGCGATTGAGCTTGCCGCAAAAGAGGATGTGGATCTGATCATCGGGACGGACCCCGACAGCGACAGGGTCGGCGTTGTGGTAAGGAGCTCCTCCGGGGAATACATGGTCCTGACCGGAAACCAGACGGGCTGTCTGCTGCTGGAATACATCCTTTCACAGAAAAAAGCGGTGGGAAGCCTTCCTTCCAACGGATTTGCCGTTAAAACCATCGTAACCAGCGAATTGTCCAGAAAGATTGCCGAATACTACGGCGTGGAACTGATCGAGGTTCTCACGGGCTTCAAATTCATCGGCGAAAAGATCAAGGAACTGGATGAAACAGGCCGAAAAAAATACCTCTTCGGGTTTGAAGAGAGCTACGGCTATCTCGCGGGGACCTTTGCGCGGGACAAGGATGCCGTGGTGGCCAGCATGCTTATCGGAGAGATGGCGGCCTATTACAAGAGCCGTGGGATGTCCCTCTATGAAGGGTTGCAGGAGCTATTCAGAAAGTATGGCTATTTTATCGAGGGAATCACCTCCTTTACCCTGGAAGGCAAGGAGGGCGTGGAAAAGATCAATTGTGCCATGGATGCCCTCCGGGGTGAGAAATCGGGCGATTTCGGCGGCTGCAGGGTAGCGGCGGTCCGGGACTATCAAACCGGGGAAACCTTCCTTACCGGCACTGGAAAAAAGGCCGCCCTGGACCTTCCCGTCTCCAATGTGCTGTATTATGAGCTGGAAGACGGTTCCTGGTTCTGCATAAGGCCTTCGGGGACGGAACCCAAAATCAAGATTTATTACGGCGTATCGGAACCGACCCTGGAAAAGGCGCAACAAAAGCTCGAAAGCATAAAAGAAAAGGTTATAGCAAGGATAAAGCGGCTTCTGGATTAGCGTCGCCGGCCGGATTCCGGTTTTTATAAAATGCTCCCAGTTCATCGGCTATTTTGCGGCAGGGGGAGCAGGCATGATAATCTCCCTGCCCGTAACATTTTTTATAAATGCCGTAATCGGTGGACGCACAGATATGGCATGGCTTCTCGCCTGACAACAGGCCCTTTTCCAGCCCTTCCAGAACTTCAAAGTTGTATATTGCCGCAGAACTGAAAGCCAGCTGCAAATTCCTGAAATAATTCTCCTCCGGGAGCCTGCTGAAGCAGGCGCAGGTTTCGGAATAGTACCATGGGAGCCTCAGCTGGTCCCCATTATAGGGGTAGATGGAATCACAGTTCAGCAGGCCCGGCAGCAGGGGCTTGCATTCGGAATATTTGCCCATGCTGCACTTCAGGCACTGCCTGTGGCAGCCGGAATATACCAGATGGTTGCAGAAAACACAGCTTGCATGTGCTTCCGCCGTATGCTTCCTATATAATACAGGCATATATTCCGTTAAAATATAATGCTTGTAAATCGTATCTTCGGAAAATAGCCTTATGGCTCTTACATTCTCCGCAATTACGGTAAATTTCCTTGTAAGGGACGACAAGCGGGGCGAAACAACAAAGCCCGGCAAGTCGGTCGTGTTACTTTTCAGCATGCGCTTTTCCTCCTTTTAACAAACATATATTACCATAAATACACATTGAATACATTTATTGCCCGAGGAAGCCGGGAATGCAAAAGCGCGCGGCCAAAAGATTTGTTTTATAATGTAAAAAATTTGAATGGTTTTCTGAAAAATAAGGAAGGAATTTATCATTCCATGTCGAATTACTAATGTTGTTACCAATGACAAGTCCTTGGAGGATATGATGCGCAGGGTTAACATCGACTCAATACAGTTTGGCGTAAAACTGGCCCGTACAATTTTTAATTCCGATGGCGGCGTTTTGCTTACAAAAGGCGTGGAACTCAAGGAACCCTTCATAGAAAAGCTGAGAAAACATGGCGTGTCTGAAGTATATCTCGAGGATGACCTGTCGGAAGGCGTCCAGGTAAAGGACGTGGTCCAGGACCAGACCCGCAGCGAGGCGGTCGTCCTGGCGAAGCGGACCATGCAGAATTACAATTTCACCTCCTCGGTGGATGTCGAAAATGTCAAAAAAATAGTAAATGGAATTATTGACGAACTTTTGGGAAATGATGATATTTTATATAACCTTTCTGAAATAAAATCGGTGGACGATTATACTTTTGAACATTCCGTAAACGTATGCATCCTGTCGCTGATCACCGGGATCGGCCTGGGCTTTGACATCTCCAGGCTCAGGGAACTCGGCGTGGGAGCCATGCTCCACGACATCGGCAAGCTCTGCATCCCCCAGGAGATACTGAAAAAACCTTCCCAGCTGACGGTGGATGAATTTGAAGAAATCAAGAAACACACCATTTTCGGGTATGAAATCCTGAAGAAAAGTGAAAAAGTCAGTCTCGTGTCGGCCTATATCGCTTTCGGCCACCATGAACGGTTTGACGGAAGCGGCTATCCCCTCCAACTGAAAAATGAGAACATCCAGCTGTGCGCCAGGATCGTGGCGGTTGCTGACGTTTACGACGCGCTTACCTCGGACCGCGTATACCGGAAAAAGCTGAAGCCCAATGAAGTTTATGAATATATTACCTCCCTTGGGGCCAATCATTTTGACCCGAGAGTCATTGAAAACTTCGTCAAGTACGTTACCATTTATCCTGCCGGTACGGGGGTGCTGCTCAATACCCGGGAGCGGGCGCTTGTCGTACGCCACAACAAGAATCTTCCTACCAGGCCTGTCGTTCGTATCATCTATGACGAGAAAATGAAGAGACACGCCATCCTAAAAGAAATTGACCTGTCGGAACAAACCAATATTTTCATTGTGGATGCTTGTGAGTTATAATGAAAGAAGACATACTTCCGCAGGAAGTATCCGACGGCAGCACGGCGTTATGCCTTGAAGGCGGCGTTCCGTGGCGGTGCGGGGAGCTATTCCGCGCCAATGCCGCGCCAATATTATGACCGGAGGATCCGACATGGCCGTTTTACCCGCATCAACCCCTGATTTTGTCCATCTGCATGTCCATACCGAATACAGCCTGCTGGACGGTGCAAACCGAATACCGGATCTCGTCGCCCGCACGAAGGAGCTGGGGATGAAGAGCCTGGCGATCACCGATCACGGCGTGATGTACGGCGTCGTGGATTTTTATAAAGCCTGCGTCAAAAACGATGTAAAGCCGATCCTCGGATGCGAGGTTTATACGGCGAAGCGAAGCCGCCTCGACAAGCAGCCCGGAATCGATGCGGACCAGGGCCATCTCGTCCTTCTGGCCAGGACCATGGAAGGCTACCGGAACCTGATGAAAATCGTTTCGGCCGGGTTCACGGAAGGCTTTTACTACAAGCCGAGGATCGACATGGAGGTGCTGCGCCGCTACGCCGGCGGAATAACGGCGCTGAGCGCCTGTCTCTCGGGCGACGTACCTGCCGCGATCCTGGAGGGGGATTACGCCAAAGCCAGGAAAAAGGCGTTGGAATTCAATGAAATTTTCGGCCAGGGCTTTTTTTATCTGGAACTGCAGAATAACGGAATCGAAGAACAGAACCTGGTCAATCAAAGTTTGATCAAACTGTCAAAGGAAACGGGAATTCCCCTTGTGGCCACCAACGACGCGCACTATCTCAGGCGGGAGGACGCAAAGGCCCACGAGGTGCTGCTCTGCATCCAGACCGGCAAGAAAATCACCGACGAGGACAGAATGAAATTCAGTACCGACGATTTTTATATCAAATCCGTCGAAGAAATGTCCTCCGCCTTTAAAAACATACCGGAAGCGCTTGAAAACACGGTAAAAATTGCGGAAAGCTGCAATGTCGAGCTGGTATTCAACCAGCTGCATCTGCCGGAATTCCGAGTGCCGGAAGACAGGGAGCCCTTCGAATACCTGCACAGCCTTTGCGTGGAAGGACTTGGCAGGCTGCCGGCGGAAGCCGCTTCCGATCCGGTCTACCTGGAAAGGCTGGAATATGAGCTCCAGGTCATCCGACAGATGGGGTATGTGGATTATTTCCTCATTGTCTGGGATTTTATCAAATATGCCAGGGATAACGGCATCATGGTGGGACCGGGAAGAGGATCGGCGGCAGGGAGCATTGCGGCCTACTGCCTGGGCATAACAGGCATCGATCCCCTGAAGTACAACCTGCTGTTCGAGCGGTTCCTGAACCCGGAGCGCATTACGATGCCGGATATCGATATCGATTTCTGCTATGAAAGACGGCAGGAGGTCATCGACTATGTTGTCCGCAAATACGGAAAGGACCGGGTCGCCCAGATCATCACCTTCGGTACCATGGCGGCGAGGGCGGCCATCCGGGATGTGGGACGAGCCCTTGATATTCCCTACGGCGACGTCGATCTCATCGCCAAAATGATTCCGTTCCAGCTCGGCATGAATATTGACAAGGCCCTGGAGCTCAATCCCGAATTGAAGTTGAAATATGAGGACGAGGAAAGGACGAAAGAGCTGATCGACACCGCCAGGCTCCTGGAGGGAATGCCGCGCCATGCGAGCACCCACGCGGCCGGCGTCGTGATCTCCAAGGATCCCATTACCGAATATGTTCCCCTTCAGAAAAACGACGACAGCGTTACGACCCAGTTCACCATGGGCCTGCTGGAGGAACTGGGCCTGCTGAAGATGGACTTTCTCGGCCTCCGGACGCTGACTGTCATACGGGACGCGGTAAATCTCATTTACAAGGATCACGGCCTCCGGATCGACATGGAAAAAATCGACATGGAGGACGCCGAAGTCTATAAAATGATCGGCAGCGGCAAGACCTCCGGCATATTCCAGTTGGAAAGCGGCGGCATGACCCAGTTTATGAAGGAACTGCAGCCCGCGTCGCTGGAGGACATCATCGCCGGAATCTCCCTGTACCGGCCGGGGCCCATGGATTCCATCCCCAAATACATCCGGAACAAGAATTTCCCCGGCGAGGTGGAATATGAGCATCCGATGCTGGAAAAA
Source organism: Bacillota bacterium (assembly GCA_023411575.1). Classification (GTDB taxonomy): domain Bacteria; phylum Bacillota; class Clostridia; order Acetivibrionales; family DTU013; genus UBA1305. The sequence goes on from JAEYOP010000008.1 coordinate 18,852, forward strand.
ATCCTTGACGTAACCTACGGCTGTATGGTGTACCAGGAACAGGTCATGCAGATCGTCCGGGAGCTGGGAGGATATTCCTATGGGCGGTCCGACCTGGTGCGGCGCGCGATGTCCAAAAAGAAGCACGAAGTCATGCAGAAGGAACGCCAGAATTTCATATACGGTATTGTGGACGACGAGGGCAGGGTACAGGTGAACGGTGCTATCCGGAACGGCGTGGACGAAAAGACCGCCAACCGGATCTTCGACCAGATGATGGACTTCGCAAGCTACGCCTTTAACAAGTCCCACGCCGCCGCCTATGCGGTCGTCGCTTATCAGACGGCATGGCTGAAGCACTATTATCCGGTGGAGTTCATGGCGGCGTCCCTGAACAGCTTTCTCGGAAGCAGCGACAAGGTTTCCGGCTATGTTCACGAATGCAAGCAGATGGGCATCGAGGTCCTGCCGCCGGATGTCAATGAAAGCGATGTCCGGTTTACCGTCGTGAACGGGAAAATTCGCTTCGGCATGGCCGCCGTCAAGAACGTGGGGGAAAGCGCAGTCGGCGAGCTCATTGCGGAAAGATCCGCGAACGGTCCGTTTAAAAGCTTCGGGGATTTCTGCGAGCGGATCGGCGGCGGCGACCTCAACAAGCGGTGCGTGGAAAGCCTGATCAAGTGCGGAGCCTTCGATTCTCTCGGCGTATTCCGTTCCAGGCTCACGGCGGTCTATGAGAAACTGCTTGAAAGCGTTCAGCAAAACCGGAAAAGCAAGCTGGAAGGGCAGCTGTCCCTTTTTGAACTACCGGGGGAGGCCCGTCCGATGAAGCCGGAGGAGAATTACCCAAAGATGAACGAATTTCCGCCGAAGACGCTCCTGGCAATGGAAAAGGAAATGCTGGGCCTGTATGTATCCGGGCATCCGCTGAAGGAATTCGAGCAGGAAATCCTGGCGCAGGCGACCATAAACAGCTCCGATCTCGGCGACAGCCCCGGGGAAGGGGAGGGCGTCGTGGAAAACGGCAGGATGCCGGAAGGGAAAGGCCTTTTTGACGGAATGCTGGTTACCGTCGGAGGAATAATCGCCGGAAAAAAGACCAAGACTACCAAGAGCAACAATCTTATGGCTTTTATAACGCTGGAGGATTTGTACGGCAGCATGGAGGTCATCGTATTCCCGACGACCCTGAACCGGTATGGGGCGCTGCTGGCCAATGAAAATGTGGTTTTTATCGAGGGGAGGATCAGTATCAAGGAAGAGGAACAGCCCAAGATCGTCTGCGAGTCCGTCCGGCCGATCCGCAAGGGGGAGGGCGGCGCAAGCAGGGAAAATGGGCCGGGAAGGAACGGAAACGGCAACGGCAGAACGGATCAAGGCAACGGCAAAATGGGTTACGAAAATGGGAAAACGGGTTACGAAAATTCGAAGCGCGGAAATGGGAACGGAAACGGCGGAGAAGAGAGCCTGAATGCGGGAACGCCGGCTCCGCAGAAGCTTTATATCCTGACGGAGCAGGAGCCGGACAGCAAGGAATTGAAAGCGACCCTTTCCCTGTTGAAATACTTTAGCGGAGATATGCCGGTCCAGTTTTGCCGCACGGATGAAAAAGGAAATATTTCCAAAATGAATCTCGGAGAATATAAGGCGCAGGCGGGTGAAATATTGCTGAATGAGCTTTACAGCCGGTACGGAAAGGAAAATGTCAGTTACGGTAAAAAACGGACGAGCGGGGAGAATTCCGCCCGGATCGCTGAACCACAGGCCCCGGGGGCTTCCTTGGACAAATTGTGTTGATTTTTAGAATGAAATAATATATAGTAATTGCGAGGTGGTTTTATTGGATTGGGAACTGGATAAGATACTTGGAGAATATGTCGTAATCAAAGCGGAAGAAAACGGAGTCAATGTGATCGGTCTTACCAGAGGCAGGGATACCAAATTCCATCATACCGAAAAGCTAGACAAGGGGGAGGTTCTGTTAGCCCAGTTTACGGAAGATACATCTGCGATCAAGGTGAGAGGGAAATCGAAAATACTGTGCCGCCATGGTGAAATTATTTCAGGTGAATAGTCCGAAAAGGGGCGTGTAAAAATGTGGACTGTTGTATATATGGCTCAAAGCAAGGATATTGCAACAAAATTGCAGGAACTTCTCACAAATGAAGGAATTCTCGTCAAATTGAGGCCGATCAGCAAAAATCCCGATAACAACGACAACTATTTTGAAGTTCTCGTGCCGGAGGCGGAAGTAGAAGAAGCCCACAGCGTAATCATCGAAAAGGGTTTTTAAAGAGAAAAAGGACAAGCAGAATATTAAAATGAAACCCGTGAATCAAGGCACGGGCTTACTATTTTTAAGGGGTATTCCATGTACATTTCACAACTCCAATTAACGGTCCGGTATGCGGAAACAGACCAGATGGGGGTAGTCCATCATTCCAACTACGCCGTATGGTTTGAGGCCGGAAGAACGGAATATATCCGGTCTCTGGGGATGCCGTATTCCAGGATGGAAGAGGAAGGCGCAAAGCTGCCTCTGCTTGAATTGAAATGCAACTTCAAGGGCTTTGCCCGATATGAAGATGAAATCCTGATAAAGACTTATATAAAAGAATATACCGGCACCAGGCTGCTGTTTCATTATGACGTATATAAGGCCGGCAATGACCGGCCCATAACCGAGGGTGAAACGCTTCACGTCTGGACAAACGCGGAGTTGAAGCCGGTAAATCTCAAAAAATACAGGCCGGATATTTACGGTTTGATTGAAAAAGCATCAAACTGAGCTTGTAGTCATTGCACATATTTATCACGATATGGTAAACTATAGTATATTATAACCAGGGTGGTGAGTTGGTGAACGTTCCGAACATCCTTACTGCATTGCGTTTCCTGCTGATACCGGTATTCGCGTATTTTTTGTGTACGGGACATTTTGCCGTTGCCGTCGGACTGTTTCTGGCAGGCGGCATTACGGACGTCCTTGACGGCTTCATTGCAAGGAAATACAATCTTGTCACCTCATTTGGGAAGATCGCGGACCCCATGGCGGATAAGCTCATGCAGCTGACGGCTCTGTTCATTCTGACGCTGCATCCGAATATCAGGCTCATCCCCGTGGAATTGCTTGCGATTATTCTTGCAAAAGAGATTTTCATGGGAATAGGCGCTCTGGTGCTGTACAAGCAGGATCATTACGTGGTGTCGGCTAATTGGTACGGAAAGATGGCTACGGTCGTATTCTACTTTGCTATCGTGATGCTGATTTTCGATACGCCCTTTCGCCAGAAGATCCTGTTCGGTATCCCGTTCAATCAGTTCTTCTTCCTTATAGCCGTTTTGGCTGCTTTGTTCGCCTTCGGCATGTATGTGAGAACCTATCAGAAAATAAAGCTGCAAAACATGAAAAAAACGGGGCAATAGGGCTCTATTCCGTGCCATTGCCGCTCCCGCCGACGATGTAGTTGATAAACTGCTGCGCGGTTCTCGGGGAGCGGCCGTTATACCACAGCTCCCATTTCAGCGCTTCTTTGTGAAGGGTTTCGGGGTCCAGAACGAGGCCCTTTTTTTGTGCCAGCTGGTCTACGATCTCGAGAAAGCGCTTTTTATCCGGCGATGCGAAAACCACCGTAATCCCGAAGCGGTCGGACAGGGAAAGCTTTTCCTGGATCGTGTCGCCCGCCCGGATTTCATCCTCCTGGCTGCCATACTGGAGGCCGAGCCTGTCGCTGAATTTTTCGCGAATAAGGTGTTTCCGGTTGGAAGTCGCATAGATCAGGATGTTTTTAGGCCGGAGCTCAAGACCGCCTTCAATGACCGCTTTGAGCGCGGTATAGCTGCCTTCGCTGTCCTCGAAGGACAAATCGTCCACAAACAGGATGAATTTATACGGCTTATCCGAAAGCTGGCCGATGATTTCGGGGAAATCCGTCAGCAGGTGCTTCGGAACCTCCACCATCCGGAGTCCCCGGCGGCAATATTCGTTCAGCAGGGCTTTCACCGTGGAGGATTTGCCGGTGCCCCGGTCTCCGTACAGAAGCACATTGTTGGCTTCAAAGCCTTCCAGGAACTGTTCGGTATTGCGCAGGACCTCCTCCCGCTCCGATTCGTAGGCGATCAGGTCGGAAAGCCTCACGGGATCGGGATTCCGGACGGGGGCAAAAGAATCGGGCATTCCGGAATTATCCGGCTGCCAGGTGAAGGCATACTTTCTTGCGAATATGCCCGAGCCGTTGGCCAAGTGGTACGCCATCAGCTCTTCCAGGAACCTTTCGCAGGATTCATCCCGGAGCCAGAGCTGCCGGAGCGCATGAAGCGGCAATGATTCAGAGGGGACGGATTGCAGGGGCGTTTGTTCTCCTACATATGACGCGTCCGCTGCACGGGAAGCGCTCGCTGAATTTGAACTGTTCGCTATATTTGAATTACCCGCTGCATCCGGGCCGTCCGAAAGGATGGTCCATTCCGGCAAACTGCTTATTACAGCCTGGCAGCGCAAAATTTCCGTATTTTGATCCATAAAACCGCTTTTCAGATCGGAGGACGATAGGGACACAGCCGCCCGGAGCGCCCGAATATCCGATAACGCGGCGGATTTTATTATGGTATCCATCTCCTCGCCTTTCCTGGCGGCGGAGGCGGTAAACGTGTTTTCATCCAACAAAATCCGGTCCAGTATGTAGTGGGCCAGGTCTGTCCTTTTATCGGTCCGGGAAAGGAGGAAGAAAAACTCCGAATAATGGTCAATGAAGCAATCCGCTGCAACCGGAGGCTGCTTCGCCGCCATATCCAGCAGGGACCCGTATGCTGCGATAACGGGGTCCGACAGCAGATTTCGGTAGATGCCGAGCCCGCGCAGCTTGTATTTGCTTAATTCGATGATATTCTTCCGATCAGTACTCATGAAAGTGAAAGCCTCCGGATCGTTTCTATTGTGATTTTTACTTCATTATACCCTAAATTGTGCGGAAACCCAACCGATGCTTTTTGATCTGCCATACAGTGCTGTTACACGGAAAGCAGGACGGTGTATCTTTAATTCGTTTAAACTTTTCTGGTTATTAATGTTTAAGCACGCCCTTTGTGTTGATAAGAATAGTAATGTAACCGCTTACAATGAGCTTAAATAATTACAAATAAAAAATAAATTCTGCCATGGCTATTGTTTTCCTGCCATGCTTTAATAAAGATATCATTCCATAAGCATAAAGGGGAACCCAATGTTGCATTTAAGCACTGAAAGTTTAAAAAACAAAACAGAATGGGAAAACGGCGAAATGGAGCTGCCTTCGTTTGACCGGCGGGAAATGCTCGAAAAAACGAAGGAGAACCCGACCTGGGTCCATTTTGGAGCCGGCAATATTTTCCGGGGCTACATAGCGGCGCTCCAGCAGAAGCTGCTTGAACTGAAGAAGGTGGAAACCGGCATAATCGCCGTCGAAACCTATGATTTTGAAATTATTGACCGGATGTACCTGCCGTATGAAAATTTGAGCCTCCTGGCTGTTATGCATCCGGACGGGAGCCTGGAGAAAAAAGTGATCGCGAGCGTCAGCGAAGGCTTGGCTGCGGACGTCTCCAGGACAGGAGAGTGGGAAAGGCTGCAGGAGATTTTCAAAAAGCCGTCCCTGCAGATGGCCAGCTTTACCATAACGGAGAAGGGGTACAGCCTGAAAGGCCCGGACGGCCGGTATTTTCCGGAGGTGGCCGCGGATTTGGCCAATGGGCCCGCGAAACCGAAAACGGTGATGGCCAAGGTTGCTTCCCTTGTCTATGCAAGGTATCAAAACGGGGAACTGCCGGTCGCCCTCGTCAGCATGGATAACTGCTCCAAAAACGGGGAAAAGCTGCAGACGGCTGTTCTCGAAATGGCCGGAAGCTGGGTTCAAAAGGGTATGGCCGAGGAAGCGTTTCTCGAGTACCTGAAGGATTCCAAAAAAGTTTCCTTCCCATGGTCCATGATCGACAAAATCACGCCCAGGCCTTCCGAGGAGGTAAAGGAGAAGTTGAACGCCGTGGGTTTCCTGGATACGGACATCCTGTGCACCGCAAAGAACACCGTCATCGCTCCGTTTATCAACGCAGAAGGGCCTCAATATCTGGCGGTGGAGGACAGCTTCCCCAACGGCCGCATGCCGCTTGAACTTGCAGGGGTTTATTTCACCGACAGGGGAACGGTAAACCGGGTAGAGACAATGAAAGTCACGACCTGTCTGAATCCCCTTCATACGGCGCTTGCCGTATTCGGATGCCTGCTGGGCTACAAATCCATAGCCGCCGAAATGCAGGAGCCCCTGCTGAAATCCCTCGTGGAACGGCTCGGCTACGACGAGGGAATGCCGGTGGTCGTCCATCCGGGAATTATCGATCCGGTCCGGTTCATCCGGGAGGTGATCGAAGTCCGGTTTACCAATCCCTATATTCCGGATACGCCCCAGAGGATCGCGTCCGACACGTCCCAGAAGCTGCCGGTCCGTTTTGGAGAAACCATAAAGGCATACGGGAAGCACCCCGGCCTGAATCCGGCCGATTTAAAGTACATACCCCTGGTGCAGGCCGGCTGGCTCCGGTATTTGCTGGCGCTGGACGATAAGGGGGAGGAGATGGAGCTCAGCCCCGACCCGATGCTGGAAAGCCTGAAGCGCGGCCTGGCGGGCATACGGCTCGGCGAGCCGGGCTCCGCCGAGGGAAAGCTGAAGCCGATTTTGTCAAACGGGGCGATCTTTGGCTGCGACCTGTACGCGGTGGGGCTTGGAGAAAAAGTCGAAGCCTATTTCAGCGAATTGATTGCAGGGAAAGGAGCGGTCAGGGCGACCCTGGAAAAATACCTGGGCTGACCTCCGCCGAAGGAAAGGAGAAAATCGATTATGAAAATGACATTCAGATGGTTTGGTGAAAATTCCGACAGCATCACCCTCGACAAGGTCCGGCAAATTCCCGGAAAGCCCGGAATCGTCAGCGCTTTGTTCGATATCCCGGTAGGAGAGGTCTGGCCGGTTGAAAAAATAGGGGCCCTGAAGAGGACGGTCGAAGAGGCCGGCCTTGAGCTGGAGGTTATAGAAAGCGTAAACATTCATGACGATATCAAGATCGGCTTGCCCACGAGGGACCGTTATATTGAAAATTACAGGCAGACGCTGAAAAACCTGGCCAAGTTCGGAATCAAGGTCGTCTGCTATAATTTTATGCCTGTGTTCGACTGGACCCGCTCGGAGCTGTCCATGGAGCTGCCCGACGGTTCCTTTGCCATGGCCTATGAGGCGGACAAGGTGGAAAAGGTGGATCCCCGCAGGCTGGTCGAAAGCATGGAGGCCATGTCGAACGGGTTCGACCTGCCGGGCTGGGAACCGGAAAGACTGGCAAAGCTCAAGGAGCTGTTCGAGCTTTACAGCAGTGTGGACGAGGACCAACTGGCCGCGAACCTGAAATATTTTCTGGAAGGGATCATTCCGGTATGCGAGGAGGCCGACATCAAGATGGCCATTCACCCGGATGATCCGCCATGGCCGATTTTCGGCCTTCCCAGGATCGTCAGGAACCACGCGGACATGGAGAGGATCATCAACATGGTGGATAGTCCATATAACGGACTTACCTTGTGCAGCGGCTGCCTGGGCGCCACCTGCGACAATGATATCCCGGCGATGATCCGGTATTTCGGCGGCAAGGGAAGGATTCATTTCGGGCATGTGAGAAACATCAAGATCCATTCGCCGGGCAATTTCAACGAAACCTCCCATCTGACGTCGGATGGCTCGCTGGACATGTTCGAAATCATGAAGGCCTACCACGACATCGGCTTTACCGGTTACATCCGGCCCGACCACGGCAGGATGGTCTGGGGGGAAACGGGAAGGCCCGGGTACGGGCTGTACGACCGCGCAATGGGAATCACCTATCTCAACGGACTGTGGGAAGCCATCGGCAGGATGAAACAGCTATAGAAGTTTGTAGGCGTTCCTCCCGAAGGATTGCCGCCGTGACGATCCTCCCAAGCGATTACTGCCACAAACCACCGCAGCAAGCGGCTGCTATTGCATCGAACCACCCCGGAATCATTAATAAAATGAATGGTTTCGGGGTTTTTATCCGCCCGGAGCTTTTATTTTTCGCCCCTCTATGCTAATATTGTAAGGAGAAAGTGCAGGGCATGCCCTCATCGAATCGGGGCAGGGAGCCCGAAAGGCTGACAGATGTTCGGTTACATTGTTCCGGAAAAGCCGGAAATGAAGATAAAAGAGTATGAGCTGTTCCGGGCGTATTACTGCGGGGTATGCAAGTCCATCGGCAAACGGCTCGGCCAGTTGGAACGGTTCACCCTGAATTATGATTCCGCTTTCCTGGCGGTGCTGTTGTCGGCGGCTGCAGGAGAGCGCATCAAGGTTCAGAGGATGCGCTGCGTGGCCCATCCCGTGGAAAAAAGGCATATTATCAGGGACAGCGCGATTATAGATTATGCCTCAGACTTTAATATATTGCTGGCGTATTATAATTTGCAGGATAAACGCAGGGACGACGGCGGACTTGTTCCGGTTTCCGCAATGGCTGTCCTGCATAGGGCATTTAAAAAATTAAGGAAAAAATATGCTCAAAAGTGTGATATTATAGAAATGCGGCTAAACGAACTCGTACAGCTTGAAAAAGCCGGCTGCGATTCCATGGACAGGGCTGCGGAGCCTTTTGCGAAGCTGATGGAGGAAGTGACGGCGTACGAGCCCCTTTGTACGGAAGAGAAACACGACAGGACATTAAGATGGATCGGATACAACCTGGGGAAATGGATTTACCTGCTGGACGCTTTTGACGACCTGGAGAAGGATATCAAGACGAAGAGCTACAATCCGTTGGTCTGCCAGTATAAGTACAAGGGCGGGGACCTAGCGGAATTCAGGACTCAGATACGGGACAAGGTGGAGTTCAACCTGACCTATTCGCTGAACGAAATTTCCCGGGCGTTTGAATTATTGGACGTAAAGGCAAATAAAGAAATTCTGGAAAACATAATATATATGGGAATGCTTCGAAAAACAGAAAAAATACTTGGAACAGGGAGTTGTAGCAAAGTTGAATAATCCGTATGAGGTGCTTGGAATCAAAGAAGGGTCGAGTGAGGACGAAATTAAGAAGGCGTACCGGGAGCTGGTCAAGAAATATCACCCCGACCAGTACCAGGATAACCCGCTTTCCAGACTGGCCGAAGAAAAACTGAGAGAAATCAATGAGGCCTATGATTATCTTATGAAAAATCCGTCGCCGAAGAGGCAAACAGCCTACGGCGGGGGCGGCGGAGGCGGTGGGAGCAGGAGCTGGAACGGCCAGGGCGATCTGGATTTTTTCAACCAGGTGAAGTCCCACATCAACAGCGGCAACATCAAGCTTGCGGAAGACATGCTCGAGAGCAGCGGAAACCGCACCGCGCCGTGGTATTACCTGAAGGGCCTGATATTCATGCGCAGGGGCTGGTACGACGAAGCATACAACCACATGCAGACCGCTGTCAATATGGACCCGTCCAATTATGAGTACAGGAATGCACTGAACAGGATGAGCCAGTCCAATAACGCATACCGGGCGAATTCCTTCAACAGGGGATACAATGCGCGTAATCCGGACCTTTGCACCATTTGCCAATGCCTGTGGTGTTCCGACTGTTGCTGCGAATGCAGCGGCGGGGACCTGATCAGCTGCTGCTGATCGGAACCTTTACCATGCCGGGAGGAGATCGATGAAGAGAAATTCCCTGGAAACGAAAAAAATCGCCCTGAACGGGATTCTTGGAGCGCTTGCGGTGATATGCGTCCTGCTGGCGGCCATACTGCCCACCAACAAGATTTCCCTTTTCGCGCTGAGCTCCTTTTTTGTCGCGGTTTCCATCCTGGAAACCGGTGCGAGGGCGGGGTGGATTTTTTATGCTGCGACAAGCCTGCTGGCCTTGATCGTTGTGCCGGATAAGCTGGGAGTCATCCCCTACGCGGTCTTTTTCGGATTATATGGTATAATTAAATTTTACATTGAAAAACTGGATAAAATCATAGTAGAGTATATATTGAAATATGTTTATTTCAACGCATGCGTTGCTGTTGCGGTATTAACTGTGAAAGAGCTTTTCATGCACGATATCGTCATAAGCGATAAGATACCGTGGTGGCTGCTGATCCTTGCGCTTGAAGTTGTATTTTTCATCTACGATTATGTTTACACCCTGTTCATTCATTATTACAGGGACAGGTTGAAGCCCAAACTAAAGCTGTAGCCGGCCGGAAGGAACGAAAAATTTATGGAAGACAGAACAATTCGAATACTTGAATTTGATAAAATCGGTAAAAGACTTTCCGGATTGTGTGCTTCCGAACTTGGCAAAGAGCTTGCCGACGAACTTCAGCCGGAAACGGACTATTTCAAAATCAGCAGGATGCTGAAAGAGACCACCGACGCCGTGGACTACGTTATAAGAAGGGGAAGCCCTCCGCTCGGAGGCTTTCACGATATCCGCAGCAGCCTGAGACGGGTTGAAATGGGCTCCATCCTGGGCCCGGCGGAACTGCTCCATGTGGCCGATACCCTGCGTGCCGCCAGAAACCTGAAAAACTATTCTTCCGTCGCGGCGCCGAAGGATTCCGAAGAAACGAACTATATCGCCGGTCTGATCTCCTCGGTCGAATCCAACAAACGGATCGAGGACAGGATCAACCTTGCCATTGTCAGTGAAGAGGAGATTTCCGACAGCGCCAGCCCCGCTCTGGCCAATATCCGCAGGCAGATAAAGGACCAGCAGAACAACATCAAGGAAAAGCTGAACAGCATGATCCGGTCCTCCAAATATCAGAAAATGATGCAGGAATCCATCGTCACCCTGAGGGGCGACCGGTATGTGGTGCCGGTCAAGGCGGAATTCCGGAACGATGTGCCGGGTCTGGTGCACGATTCCTCCGCCAGCGGCGCGACAATTTTCGTGGAACCCATGGCGGTGGTGGAAGCCAACAACAACATAAAGCAGCTGAGCATCAAAGAGCAGCTCGAAATAGAACGGATTCTTGCCGAACTGACGGCGGACGTATCAGGCATCGTTGTGGGGCTGAAGGCCAATATGGAGCTGTTCGCCGCCATCGACTTCGCCTTTGCCAAGGCCAAGCTGAGCCTTGACCTGAAATGCGTCTGCCCGAAACTGAACAATGAAAAGCGGATTCATATCAAAAAGGGAAGACATCCGCTGCTGGACGGCAAAACCGTGGTGCCCATCAGTCTGTGGGCCGGCGAACGCTTTAATACCCTGGTTGTTACCGGACCCAACACCGGTGGCAAGACCGTTACGCTGAAAACCCTGGGCATTTTCACGCTGATGGCCCAGTCCGGCCTTCATATTCCGGCGGCCGAAGGAACGGAATTAAGCATCTTCCAGCGCATTTTTGCGGACATCGGGGACGAGCAAAGCATTGAGCAGAGTCTCAGCACCTTTTCGTCCCATATGAAAAACATCGTAAAAATTCTTGCCGAAGCGGATGAAAACTCCCTGATCCTGTTTGATGAACTCGGGGCGGGTACAGATCCGACGGAAGGCGCTGCTCTGGCCATGGCCATTCTGGAGAAGCTTCATGGCCTCGGCGCCATTACGGTCGCCACCACCCACTACAGCGAACTGAAGGTGTATGCGCTTACTACGGAAGGCGTGGAAAACGCCTGCTGCGAATTTGATGTGGAAACCCTCCGCCCGACTTACAACCTGCTGATCGGCGTTCCGGGAAAGAGCAACGCTTTTGCCATATCCAGAAGGCTGGGCCTGCAGGAGGGCGTGCTGGAGAAGGCGAAGGAATTCCTGTCGAGGGAGGAAATCGAGTTCGAAGACATCCTGATGTCCATCGAAAAGAACAGGACCGATTCGGAAAAGGAAAAGCTGCGGGCAGAACAGTACCGCCTTGAAATAGAAGGGCTGAAGAAGGAGCTGGAGGGCCAGAAGCAAAAGCTGGACGCCCAGAAGGACAAGCTTTTGAGAGAGGCCAGGGAGGAAGCACGAAAGCTCCTGCTGGATGCGAAGCAGGACGTCGAAAGCATGCTGGAAGAAATGAGGCGGGCCGCAAAAGAGCACGACGAAAATCTAAGGAATAAAGCCGCCGAAGAAGTAAAAGCGCGTCTGAGAAACAACATAAACGGACTGGAAGGGGCGATTTCCGAGAGCCTCTTTCCGCGCCAGGGCTACGCCAAGCCGCCGGAGAACCTGAAGCCCGGCGACAGTGTCCTGATTGTAAACCTCAATCAGAAGGGTACTGTCGTCACGCCGCCGGACAAAGACGGCGAGGCTTTGATTCAGGCGGGCATTATGAAAATCAATGTCCATGTGACCAACCTCAAGCTTGTGGACGAACAGACGGCCGAGACCAAAAAGAGCGGCGCGGGCCGGATTGGCGTGTCCAAATCCATGAACATTTCCTCCCAGGTGGAAATATCCAAGGTATTGAATATTTCCACCCAGGTGGATATCCGGGGAGCGAACGTAGACGAAGCGGTGGAGATTCTCGGTAAATTCCTGGACGATGCCGCTATAGCGGGCCTGTCGGAAGTGACAGTCATACACGGCAAAGGGACCGGTATGCTGCGCAACGGCGTGCATCAGTACCTGAAGTCCAATAGCCATGTCAAGTCATACAGGCTTGGGAAATATGGCGAGGGTGAAAACGGGGTTACTGTGGTGTCGATGAGATGAGGAACAGAGACGGACGGGAAATCGGACTTGGGAAATATAGTCCGAAGGAATAGCCTGAGCGCCAATAATAAAGCAGTTTTCATTTCCCTTTTCGCGCGCGTGGGAGCCATTCTACTCAATGGAAAAGAATGGGATTTCATCGAAGATGGTGGGAAATAATGTTACATTTTCATTACATTTCTGTCGTAGGATGCAGTAAAATCAAGCATTATCCATAAAATTAACAAAACTTTACATATCTTCTCTTGTATTACCGCATGAAAAACAATATAATATCTCTGTATAAGTATTATGTAGCCTTATTTTACTAAAGATAATTACGAGGTGACTGCCTTGGAAGACAACGTCATTTACTATCCGCTTACCCATCCACAGAAAGGGATTTGGTATACTGAGAAACTGTATCCTGGCACAAGCATTGGTAACATTGCTGCTACCTTAAAGCTAAAATACAAAGTTGATTATGATATTCTCGCTCAGACAATCAATCTTATTATAAAGGACAATGATGCATTTCGACTAAGGTTTATAGAAAGAAATGGAGAACCTCTTCAGTATATTTCCGAGTACGAATATCGAAAGATAGACTTTTTTGATTTTAGCAATACTGGAATAGAAGCACTCTATAATTGGGATTCGAAGCATGTTCAGACTCCTTTTCCTCTCGTTGATTCGGATCTTATCTATTTTGCCATACTAAAAATCAATGAAAACGAATTCGGTGTATATTCGAAAATGCACCATTTGGTGTGCGATGGTTGGACGATGGTGCAATTGGGAAACCTGATCCAGAATTATTATTATAGAATTCAAAATGGACAGGAAATAGTGAAAAAGGAAAGCTATATCAGCTTTATGAAAGGGGAAGAACAGTATTTAAAGTCGGAGCGGTTTCAAAAGGATAAAATATATTGGGAATCAAAATTTGATTCCGTATTTGAATTAACATCCCTGAAAAATAGTATATACAGAAAAGACATCAAAGCAAAAAGGAAGACGTTTGTTATACCAAATAAGTTCAGCTTGAAAATTCGTAACTATTGCAAAGAAAATAACGCATCAATTTTTTCCCTTTTTGTCGCTGCACTTTGCATGTATATAAACCGTGTTACGTCCAAAGAAGACATTATTATCGGAGTTCCCGTATTGAACAGAACCAATTCCCAGGAGAAAAATACTTCAGGGATGTTTGTCAGCACGATTCCATTAAGGGCATATGTGCGTGATGAGATGACATTCGGTGAATTCTCATCTGATATAACAAATCAATGGTACTCTGCCTTGAGACATCAGAGATATCCCTTCGATTTGATTGCGAAAAAGGTAAGGGAGTACAATAAAAGCATGGACAAGCTTTATGATATTTCCTTATCCTATCAAAACGCAAAGTTGGTTAAAGACGGGGATGTGAATAAGGAAGAAGGTCGTTGGCATTTTAATGGTTACCAGACGGAATCCCTGTATATCCACGTAAATGACAGAGAAGACGACGGGAATATTATCCTTGACTTGGACTATCACTCGGATTTATTCAATGCGAAAGAAGTAGAATTCATATATGATCATATAATACGGTTATTATGGCATGCGCTTGATAACCCGAAAAGGCAAATTGGCTTTATTGAAATGATTTCCGAAAGGGAGAAGCAAAAGATTCTCTTTGATTTTAACAATACATCCGCTGAATATAATTCGGGAAAAACAATACAGGAATTATTCGAGGAACAGGTTGTCAAAACTCCTGATAAAACTGCATTAATATTTGAAGATCAATCCATTACATATTCAGAATTAAATCGCAAGGCAAATGACTTGGCATTGTATTTAAGGAGGATTGGTGCAAAACAAAACACGATAATCGGTATCGTTATTAGAAGGTCATTAGAGATGTTTATTTCCATATTGGCGGTTTTAAAGTCCGGTGGAGCATATCTGCCAATCGATCCGGAATACCCTGAAAACCGAATTTATGATATGTTGTCAGATAGCAATGCAGCAATAATTTTAACTGGAAAATTGAGATTGAAAGTACCTCCTAATATAAAGACAATAATAAATGTGTTTGATTTTGAATTTTCAGGCCGAAACCATTCGAACCCCAGCATAACAAACAAAAGTAAAGATGCAGCCTATCTTATTTATACATCCGGGTCTACAGGGAAACCCAAAGGAGTGGTTATTGAGCATAAATCGGTGGTGAATTTTATTGATGGCATGGCAAAAATAATCGATTTCTCCAGTGATAAAACAATCCTTTCTTTGACAACGGTTTGTTTTGATATATTTGTATTGGAGTCCCTATTGCCATTAGCACGGGGAATGAAAATTGTCATAGCCAATGAGCAGCAACAAAAAATACCCAAATTGCTTTGTGAGATTATCGAAAAAAATAACGTAAATGTTCTGCAGATTACTCCATCCAGATTGCAACTTTTGCTAGTTTCTTTACCCCCAAATCATTATTTTACTAGTTTGACAGATATTCTGGTAGGAGGGGAGACATTTCCGGAGGCTATACTTGGCAGGATTTTGAGTTTATCCGGCGCTAATTTGTATAACGTTTATGGACCGACAGAAACAACGGTTTGGTCTACGGTAAAAAAAATTACGGATAAAGGAACAATAAATATTGGAAGGCCTATTCAGAATACTAAAGTTTACATTTTGGACAAGAACTTGAATATAGTACCCATAGGCATCCCCGGGGAGATGTATATTGGGGGCGATGGGGTAGCAAGGGGATATCATAATAGATCCGAACTGAATAAACTTAAGTTTATAGATAATCCGTTTGTTAAGAACGAAAAGATATACCGTACGGGTGATTTGGCTCGATTTTATCCGCAAGGCGAAATCCAGCATATGGGGCGCATTGACAATCAGATAAAAATTAATGGATTTCGAATAGAACTCGGTGAGATCGAACAGCGAATATTGGCATATAAAAATGTTAAGGAAGCTGCAGTAACTAACAAGTTTCGGAAGAATGGGAAAGCATATCTTTGTGCATATGTTGTTTCCGATAAAGAACTGGATTTTTCTGATCTGAAATCTCACTTACTTATGGAATTGCCGTATTATATGATTCCGACAAGTTTTGTCAGATTGGACAGTATACCGACGACGCCAAATGGAAAAATTGACAGGAATTCATTGCCTGAAGCAAATGATGAGACAGGGCTCAAAACAAAAAGTAAGGTAAGCCGGAATGATGTTGATAAAAAATTGATCAACGCATGGAGCAAGGTTTTTAAAGATGAAAATGTCGATATAAATGATAATTTCTTTGATATGGGCGGGGATTCGCTGATGATCATACAATTGCAAGCGATACTGCTCAATTATGGTATTTGCATAAATACACAGGACGTCTATCAATATCAGACCATTAAAGAGTTGTCCGACATGATCCGATTAAAAGACAATGCGGATAAAAAAATTGAAACTTTGGTTAACGTTCGGGATACCAACATCCTAGATGATCAGGAAATCAGGTATGTACGTTTTGAGAATATTCTGCTCACAGGCTCGACGGGATTTCTGGGAATACATATACTGGAATCGGTAATAAGGAACTCTTCAAGTAATGTTTATTGCCTGATAAGAGGGGAATCATCAATTTCTGTTCAAAACAGACTAAGGAACCGCATGCAGTTTTATGGTATGGACCACCTCGAGAAAGAGATCGACAATCGGATACACATTATAAATGGTGATATTTCTGAATCAAATCTTGGGTTGCATAGTGAGATGTACTCCAAAATGCTTAGTAAGATTGACCTTGTGCTGAACTGTGCTGCTTTAGTTAAACACTATGGCTTTTATAATGAATTTTATAAAACAAATGTTGCAGGAACCAAAAATATTATTAACTTCTGTATGAAAGGCAATATCGTTCTGCATCAAATATCAACAATCAATATTTCGGGTAACTATCTGGTTGACAATGGATGTAAAATTGAGGGATTTTCTGAAAACGATTCTTATGTCGGACAGTCTTATAAGGATAATGTATATGTTCGAAGTAAATTTGAGGCAGAGCAGATCATATTTAAAAAGGTTGAAAAGGGACTACGGGCGGCAATTCACAGAGTTGGTATATTGACCGGCAGGTCATCCGACGGTATGTTCCAAAAAAATATTGAGGACAGCGGTTTTTACCGTAGAATAAAATCAATCATTGCTTATGGGATGGTTCCAAGTTCTGTTTCCAAGCAAAGAATTGAATTTACACCGGTAGATTATTGTGGAAATGCAATACGGAAGTTGTTATCAGTGGAAATTCAGAAGTGCAGGATATATCATATATACAACCATAACCTGTTTACAATAGGCAAATTTGTAGAGGCAATCAATAAAAGAGGCTTTCGAGTGGTATTCACGCATGATGATAATTTCATGAAAAGCATTTCGAGCATTATCGAAATAGAAGGGAACCAGGTCTTAGAGGGAATTTCGAACGATATGAAAAGTAATAAATTGCAATATGAGTCCCAGTTTTATATTGACTCCACACAAACATTATCTGCTTTGAAAAATTTGGATTTTTTCTGGCCTAATATTGATCAGACATATATCGATAAATTAATCCACTATATGATACGTAGTGGCTTCCTAGATAATATTAAGGAGACGATCTATGACCAGGAAGAGCAAATGGTTTAGTGCCGTTGCTAACTTTTTCGAAAAGCATATTAGTTTACGAATTATTTTTGTATACAATGCTGTATTGGCAGTCGCATTACTCATTGCTTATTTGTTGATCCCTGTTTTGTTCAATTACCCTCCTGGTGCAATCAATACAAAATTTGATATTGAAGTTTCCTACATATCTTATCTGGCACAATTCAGTATAATAACATTATTAATAGTAAGTGTCGGTTTTGTGTTGTTGAAGTGGCTGCTATCCGGAATAAACGATTGGGAAAAGTATGTTAACGATGAATCGGATGAAGGCATTCAGGAACTGAAAAAAATTAGGATAAAATGCTTAAATGCCCCCTATATTATTTATATCAGCCAGATCAGTATCGGGTTGGCAGCAATTATAATTATTCTGTTGTTTACGGGTAGCCACCCGGCAACAATGATATACAAAGTATTGATACTGGTATTTTCTTTCGCTACTTTGATTGCGTTGGTTTCTTTCATTATCTCAAGAAGGATATTTACCAAAATACTTCTTAATACGGCGAAAAACATGAAACTGGATGGATTTAGGCTCGGCCTTTCGGGTCAGATATTTCTTGAAATGTTGCCAATCATAATTACATCCATTTTATTTACATCCCTTGTGGGATACTCAAGGATTATAAATGAAAAATCAGGAGTTATTTTTAATCAATATAGCGTATTACTAAATCAATACTTTCATAAGGACAAAATTTATGATGATAAAGTACTGAAAGAAGAGTTTGAGAAATTTCAGTTATTTGATAAAGTAAACGACAGCAGATTTATCATTACTCCAGAACTGAAGGTAATTAACCTGGATAACGGCAAACTAAATGCTTTCTTTGTTAAGTATGCTTCGGAATTGGCAGGCAATTATGATGGTAGAGTGTACGAAGGATATGCCTTGGATGTACAAGGTGCCTCGGTAAAAGTGAAGGGAGTCAATGGAGAGTACATTGTTGGGGTAAAATTCAATATTTCGTCTGCCCAGACAATTTCATACTTTGTATGGAGTTTCTTTGTTATACTGCTGATTATTGCATTTGTTCTACGCAACATAACAAATGAATTGTCTGGAGATATCTCCAGGGTTGCTCAAAGTCTGATGGAAATAGCTAATGGAAACGGTAACGAAACAAATGTTAATTTGCCGGTTATTTCTAATAATGAAATCGGCGATCTTGTTTTGGCATTTAACAAGATACAGCAAAGAGAAATTGACAATGTAAAATCTCTCAAGGAAAACCAGGCGATCCTCCTGGAGCAGGAGCGACTGGCGTCGCTGGGGCAGTTGATCGGTGGGATCGCGCACAACCTGAAGACGCCGATCATGTCCATATCAGGCGGCATCGAGGCGCTCAAAGACCTTGCTTACGAGTACCGGGATTCCATTGATGATAAGAGCGTTACAGAGCAGGACCATAAGGAGATTGCCAAGGAGATGCTGTCCTGGCTGGACAAAATGAGGCCTTACTGTTCGTATATGTCGGATGTGATTTCGGCAGTTAAAGGGCAGGCGGTCCAGATGAATGCTTCAACTACGGTTAAATTTACGGTGGATGAGCTTTTGAAGAGGGTTGATCTGCTGTTGAAGCATGAGTTAAAAAAATACCATTGCGTTCTTAAAATGAACGCTCAAATCGACTTGAGCACCGAAATAAAAGGAGAGGTTAACAATTTGGTGCAAGTGTTCGATAATATTATTATCAATGCCATGCAATCCTATGACGGCCAGATGGGCACCATTGATCTGAATGTCGTCAGAAGCGGCGACAATGTGGAGTTCACATTCCGGGATTATGGCAAGGGCATTCCGAAGCAAGTGGCGGAAAAGCTGTTTAAGGAAATGATCACCACGAAGGGGAAAAACGGTACCGGCCTGGGTCTCTATATGTCCTACTCAACCATTAAAGGGCGCTTTGGCGGCAATATGTCCTTTACATCAAGGGAAGGCGGTGGAACAACCTTTTTCATATCGATACCATGTATAAGATACGGCAATCAGGAGGCACAACTATGAGAAAGAAAGCTTTGAACTCATCATCGAAGTACAAGATACTGGTGGTAGACGATGAAATAGGCATTATCGATTCACTTTCCGTCGTTTTAAAACGCAGCGGCTATCATTTCACGGGAATCATCGATCCGCTGGAAGCGGTTGAAAGGGTGAGGTCGGAGCATTTTGACCTCATGATCCTCGATTTTCTGATGTATCCGATCCACGGCGACAAGGTAGTAGAGACGATCCGGGAATTCAATAGCGAGCTGTACATATTGCTTTTAACGGGCCACAAGGACCTCGCTCCGCCGCTGGAGACGATCCGTGCGCTTGACATACAGGGGTACTGTGAAAAAAGCGACCGTTTCGATCAGTTGTTGCTGCTGGTGGAATCCGGCATCAAATCGATTTCCCAGATGAGGACGATCAAAAAGTTCCGGGATGGGTTGAACGAGATTCTTCAGGCCGTGCCGAAGATTTATTCACTGCAGCCGATCGACATAATACTGGAGGACATCCTTACCGAAATCATGCCTTTGGTGGACAGCGAAAACGCCTTTATCCTGGTGGATGACACCACCGATATTATTGCAGGCAACAAAAGCATCTTCAAAGGGATCGGCAAATACAAGGCCGAGATCAATACCTTCATGGAGATGCTCAGCCCAAGCTTGATGGAGCATATCGGCTTTGCCAGGATAACGAGGCAGGTGGTGAAACCGGAGCAGGGAGTAATCCTGCCGCTGATCAATGAGTTCCAGCAGGCGATCGGGGTTATCTTTGTTGAAACCAGCAGCTTCGAGGACGGCCTGAAGCTCCTGGAGATTTATTCAAATCAGGCGGCGTCCTCCATTAACAACGCGTTTCTGCATTCGCTGGTCAATATGAAGAATGACGAACTGAATAAAACTTACGACCAGCTGAAGCTCCGGTATATGGATACGATAGAGGCTCTCCGGCAGGCTGTTGACGCAAAGGATATCTATACCAGGGGTCATTCGGACCGGGTGGCGTATTATTCCGTCCGGATCGGGGAAGAAATCGGGCTGGTTCCGCAGGAACTGGAAACGCTCCGGATCAGCGGCATTTTCCATGATGTAGGGAAGATCGGCACGGCCGACGATATTCTGCTGAAAACCGACAGGCTGAATGACCGGGAGCTCCAGGAAATTCAGAAGCATCCTATAAAGGGGGCCAGGATCTTGTCCGCCGTATCCATGTTCAAGGATGTGGTGCCGGTGGTCAAATGCCACCATGAGCGGCTGGATGGAACCGGATATCCCGAAGGGCTGAAAAAAGACGCCATACCGCTGATGGCCAGGATTATTTCCGTTGCGGACGCGTTTGACGCGATGATGTCGGACCGGCTTTACCGGTCCAAGCTGAACCTGGAAGAGGCGAAGCAGCAGTTGATCAGCGGGGCGGGGACCCAGTTCGACGGCGAAATCGTGGACGTTTTCATCAAGCTGATCGACGGGACGGGGTATGGAGAAATGCTGAAGGAAACGGCGGCCACGTACGAATGATTTTATGTAAAGGAAACGGCGGATTCTTTTGAAAGAGTGGGTTGTAAACCGGCTCCGTGTGCATTTTCAGCACTCGGGGCCATGTTTTTGCGCAGAGGTTGACAATATTTATTGTATACTTTAAACTTGTTGTATTCGGGCAGCTTTGCCAGTTCATACTAAAGAGTATGACAGAGTATGACGGATGAAACATTATTCTGTAATTTACCGTCCAATAGTTGGCGGATTCAGGGAGACTGGAAGGGGAACATAGTGGGTAACAAGAGGGAAGAGATCAGAAACATAGCAATTATTGCGCACGTCGATCACGGAAAGACGACACTGGTAGACGGAATGCTGCGTCAGAGCGGCATATTCAGAGAGAACGAACAGGTCCAGGAAAGGGTCATGGACTCGAACGACCTTGAAAGGGAACGCGGGATCACGATCCTTGCGAAGAATACCGCCGTCAATTATAAAGGAATAAAGATCAATATCGTGGACACCCCGGGCCATGCCGATTTCGGCGGCGAAGTGGAGCGGGTCCTGAAGATGGTGGATGGCGTTTTGCTGCTGGTGGATGCCTTTGAAGGGCCGATGCCGCAGACGCGGTTTGTTTTGAGAAAGGCGCTGCAGTTGAATTTAAAGCCCATCGTCGTGGTGAACAAGATCGACCGGCCGGAGGCAAGGCCCATAGAGGTCGTTGACGAAGTACTGGAGCTTTTTATTGAGCTTGGGGCGGATGACGACCAGTTGGAATTCCCGGTGGTATATGCGTCCTCCAGGGAAGGATATGCCATTTTGGAGCTGGAGGATGAAAGAGCCGGTCTGGAGCCGCTGCTCAGCACGATCGTAAAGAATGTGCCGGCGCCGGTGGGCGAGTTGGATAAACCCTTGCAGTTGCTGGTTTCCAACATTGATTATGACGAATATGTGGGCAGGATCGCCATCGGCAGGATCGACCGGGGCAGGATCAAATCCGGCCAGCAGAGTATCGTATGCAGGAAGGACGGAACGACGCAGCAGGGCAAGGTGAGCAGGCTGTATACGTTCGAGGGACTGAAACGGGCGGAGACGTCGGAAGCGGCCCTCGGTGACATAGTAGCCGTTTCCGGCCTCGGGGAAATCAACATCGGCGAGACGATCTGCGATGTGGATGCTCCGGAGCCATTGCCTTTCGTCAATATCGACGAACCGACGATCAATATGACGTTCAGTGTCAACAACAGCCCGTTTGCGGGCAGGGAAGGCACTTACGTGACTTCGAGGCACCTGCGCGACCGGCTGTTCAAGGAGCTTGAAACAAACGTCAGCATGCGCATAGAAGAAACGGAGACGCCGGACGCCTTTAAAGTTTCGGGCAGGGGAGAATTGCATCTATCCATCCTGATTGAAACGATGAGAAGGCAGGGTTACGAATTCCAGGTTTCAAAGCCCAAGGTTATTTTGAAGGAAATCGACGGCGTGGAATATGAGCCGGTCGAATTGCTGATGATCGACGTCCCGGAAGAGTTCATGGGCGTTGTTATGGAAAAGCTGGGCGTCCGCAAAGCGGAAATGGTCAATATGCATTCCGCCACGGAAGGGTATATGAGGCTGGAGTTCAAGATCCCGGCCCGCGGCCTGATCGGCTATCGTTCCGAATTTTTGACGGATACCAAGGGAAATGGTATAATGAACCATATATTCCATGGACATGAACCTTACAAGGGGGAAATATCCAGCCGTGCAAGAGGCGCGCTGGTGGCCTGGGAGGATGGCGAAGCGGTCACGTACGGCCTGTATAACGCCCAGGAAAGAGGAATCCTTTTCATCCCTGCCGGAACAAAGGTTTACGAGGGAATGGTGGTTGGGGAAAATGCCAGGAATGAAGATATCGTTGTAAATGTTTGCAAGAAAAAGCATGTGACGAACATGAGGGCATCCGGCTCGGATGAGGCCCTCCGGCTCACACCGCCGAGGATATTGAGCCTGGAACAGGCACTGGAGTTTATATCCGATGACGAGTTGGTCGAGATCACGCCCAAGAACATCCGTATCCGCAAACGCATTCTGGATTCGGAACAAAGGGCAAAGGTAAGAAGCAAACTCTAATAGTGAACAGTAGTAAAACGGGAAGGTGACGGAATGGAAAAGCCTGCGGTGCAGAATACAAAAAAGAAAAAACACAAGAAGAAAAAGCGACTTGCGTTCTGGCTTGCGATATTGTTGCTCCTGGCCGGCGTCACCTTCTTTTGCGCCGTCATTTCTTATAATTATGTCATGAAGAATTATGAGGAGACAAAGGATAAAGAGGCGCTGGTGATTGATCCGAAGGACGGCGAGGAGTTCGTCATCCAGAGAGGGGCCGGTACCGACGAGATCACCCGGAATCTGAAGGCGCAGGGGTTCATTGAAAATGAGAACGTATTCAAGCTGTTTTCGAAGATAAACGGATTTGACGGTACATACCAGTCCGGCACCCATATCCTGAAAAAGGATCTGACCAACGACGAGATCATGCGGATTCTTGCCAGTGTTCCGGCCAGCAGGCAGGTCACCATCCCCGAGGGGAAAACCTTCAAGCAGATCGTGGACATCCTGTTTGACAAGAGCATCATCAAGGATAAGGAGAAGTTTATCAAGGCGGCAAACACCATGGAATTCGACTATGACTTCCTCAAGGGCATTCCTGCGAGGGATAACAAACTGGAGGGCTACCTGTTTCCCGACACCTATGAGTTCGATATGAATGCCGGGGAAGACGTTATTCTCAAAAAAATGCTGGACAATTTCGACCTGAAGTTCAAGGCGGACTACAGGGCAAAGATCAAGGACCTCAAAGGGGACATGACGCTGGACAAGGTGGTCATTATGGCGTCGATCATCGAAAAGGAAGCAAAGGATCCGGACGACCGTTATCTCATATCAGGGGTGTTGTACAACAGGCTGACCAGCAAGGACAAAACCCTCCGAAAGCTGCAGGTGGACGCAACGGTTCAATACGTCCTGCTTAAAAAAGCAGGCGCATACAAGGAAAAGCTTACATACGACGATCTGAAGATCGACGATCCTTATAATACCTACCTTTACGAAGGGCTTCCCCCGGGACCGATCTGCTGTCCGGGCGAGGCGGCCATCCGGGCGGCTTTGAATCCGGATACGGAGAAAGGCTACTATTATTACGTAGCCAGAGGCGATGCGGCGGGCAGTCATGAATTCTCCAGGACTTATAAGGAGCATCAGGCGGCAAAGAAGAAATACGGCTTGAATTAATGGGCTGGATCAACGAAGCGAAATGATTCAGTGGGCTGAATCAACGAAGTGAAAGGATTCAGCGGGCTGAATCAACGAAGTGAAATGATTCAGCGGGCTGGATCGGAAGAAAGGGAATCCCCTTAAAGGAAAATGATTGCGAGGGGCTGCTCCAGTGGCAGCCTCTTTGATTTACGAGAGGCAAAGAGAATGAGCGGCAGGGATTCCACAACCGAATATATCCGAAGCACCATCCGACAGAACGACGGCCTGCTGAAGGAGCTTGAAGCGTATGCTGGGGAGAACCATGTTCCCATAATTACCCCTGAGGTAGCCCAGTTGCTGGTGGTCCTCGGCAGGCTCGCAAAGCCCGTACGGATTCTGGAGGTGGGAACCGCGATAGGCTATTCTGCCATTCTGCTTGCCGGAACGCTTTCACAGGGCGGACGCATCGACACGATCGAGAGACAGGAGGAAATGGTACTCAGGGCCAGGGAGAACATTAAAAAGGCGGGTCTTGAGAATACTATCGGCATAATAGCGGGCGATGCGGAGGAAGTGCTGCGCTGCCTCGACAAACAGTACGACATGATATTTCTGGATGCGGCAAAAGGGCAGTATCCGGAGTTTTTGCCCGAATGTCTCAGGATGCTGAGAAAGGGCGGGCTTCTGGTGTCGGACAACGTGCTTTATAAGGGCATGATCGCCAATGACGAGTTGATCGTGAGAAGAAAGAAGACCATTGTAAACCGGATGCGTACCTATCTGGAAACACTGTGCGAAAATCCTTCGCTGGATACAAGCATCCTTCCGGTGGGAGACGGGGTTGCCCTTTCTTATAAGCGGGCATAAGCGGATATAAGCGGATATAAGCGTACGGATGCGGAAAAAGAATGACAGGATGACGGATGCCGAGCCTCCGAAATCCGTTTGAAACGGAGAAGATGCATGGACGGAAAGAATGCCGGAAGATCCAGGGTGGAGCTGCTTGCTCCGGCGGGCAACCTGGAAAAGCTTAAAATGGCTCTCATGTACGGTGCGGATGCGGTTTACCTGGGCGGCGAAGAGTTCGGGCTCCGGGCGTCCGCCGGCAATTTCGGCCCGGAGGAGCTGGAGGAAGGGATTGCTTTCGCCCATTCCATGGGCAGGAGAGTTTATCTGACGATGAACATCATTCCCCACAACGAAGACTTCGAGGGCATGCCGGAATATATACGACAGGTGAGAGACGCCGGCGTAGATGCCATTATATTTTCCGACCCGGGCATTTTTGATCTGTTGAGGCAGGAGGCCCCGGAAATGGAGCTTCACCTCAGCACCCAGGCCAACAATACCAACTGGAGGAGCGCGGCTTTCTGGCACCGGATGGGAGTAAAGCGGGTCATTCTTGCCAGGGAGTTGTCTTTGAAGGAAATAAAGGACATCCGGGAGAGGGTGCCGGAGGAACTTGAACTGGAGATGTTCGTCCATGGCTCCATGTGCATATCCTATTCGGGCCGATGTCTCCTGAGCAACTATATGGCGGACCGGGATTCGAACCGCGGCCTTTGCGCCCATCCCTGCCGGTGGAAATACCACCTGGTGGAGGAGAAGAGGCCGGGCGAGTACATGCCGGTGTTTGAGAATGAACGCGGTACCTACATTTTCAATTCCAAGGATCTATGCCTGATCGGACACATACCAGAGATTCTCTCCAGCGGGATTACAAGCCTGAAAATCGAGGGCAGGATGAAAAGCTCCTATTATGTGGCTACCGTGGTAAAAGCCTATCGCGAAGCGCTGGATGTCTATGCGGCCGATCCGGCGAACTACCGGTTTGACGGCGAATGGCTGGACGAGATCTCGAAGGCGAGCCACCGGGAATACACTACCGGCTTTTATCTCGGAAAGCCTTCCGGGAAAGAGCAGATCTATGAATCGGGCTCTTATATAAGGGAATATGATTTCGTCGGGCTGGTGACGGCTTATGACGCGGACTCGGGGATTGCCACCATTGAACAGCGGAACCGATTTGCAGTCGGGGAAGAGCTGGAGGTGGTGAGTCCGAAAGGCTCTTATTGGGTCCAGCAGGTCCGTTCCATGAAAAATGCGGACCGGGAGGACATCGAGGTGGCTCCCCATCCCCAGATGACGGTTTACATGCCGGTGGACAGGCCGGTGGAACCCTATGCCATGCTCCGGCGCAAGGGATGATCAAAAGGGAGGTATATTTGACCCCTTCGGCGGCAAGAATCTGTTTATTACCGCCGAGGGGGTTTTATATTGCCCAGAAAACGAGTTTATATATTATCAGGCATTCTGCTTGCTTTGCTGGCCGGTCTGCTGATCCGGATCGCCGTGCTTCAGCTTTTTCCTTCCAATGCCCTGGCGGAATCCGCTTTCAGACAGAGACTGTCGAACGACAGCGTCGAAAAGCTGCGGGGCAACATTCTGGACCGGAACGGGATTTCCTTTACAAATCGCAGTACAAAATATATCGCCTTGATAAAGCCCGCCTATATTAAAAAGTCCGACGGAGATAAAGCGGAAGTCTGCAAGGCGCTTGGCCTGGAGCCCGGCGTTTTGGACGGACTTAACACGAACAGCAGCCCTTTTACGGTCGTTACAAGCAAGGAAGGGTGCGAGGAGATAGCAAAGAAGCAGCCCGAATGGGTCACGATGCTGTATTCGCTTAACCGTTACGACAGCGGTACATTGGCGAAGCATATTATCGGATACCTCAGCAAAAAGGACAGGGTAGGCCAGGCGGGAATGGAGAAGGCTTATGAAAAGGAGCTGAGGGATAACGCCGTATTCGAAATAGGGGCGGTGACGGACGCCGCCAAAAACCCGATCAAGGGAATGGGCTACAGGCTGAAAACCGACGGGACTGTGAACAAGCTTAATGTAAAGCTGACGTTGGATTACCACATTCAAAAAATAGTGGAAGAGGTTATGGAGAAGAGCAAGGTGTCGGGTGCGGTCGTGGTGGAGGATGTTTTTACGGGCGATATCCTGGCGATGGCCAGCAAGCCGGACTTTGATCCGGACTCCGTGGAGAAATATCTCGGAAGCAGCGGCAACGAGCTGTTCAACAAGGCGACGGCCGCTTACAACCTGGGTTCGGTGTTCAAGATCGTCGATGTGGCGGCGACCTTCGAATACACGGACATCACCCCTGAAATCGACTATTGTACGGGCGCCGTAAATGTGAACGGACTTGAGTTCAAATGCTCTTCCTATGCGTCCGGAGGGCACGGGGAGCTGGATCTGGAGCAGGCTTTCGCCGAATCCTGCAACGCCTATTTCATCGATCTGTGCCTCCAAACCGGCTATAAAAACCTTATCCTGATGGCGCAGCGGTTCGGACTGGGTGAATGCACCGGCATAGCGGGGCAGGGGGTGAATGAAGCGGCGGGAAGCCTTCCTCCCTTGAAGGGGTATTACAGCCAGGCCGATATTGCAAACCTTGCGATAGGCCAGGGGGTGTTGCTTGCAACGCCGCTGCAGGTTGCGGATATGGTTGCTACCGTTGCAAACGGCGGCATCCGCAATAAGGTGAACATAGTCGATTCGCTGGTGGATGAAGAGGGACGGAAAGTGAAGGAAATCAAGGTCCAGGAGGGACACCGGATCATATCGAGGGAGACGGCGGGCAAATTGAAGGACCTGATGGAGGCCGTTACCTCCTATGGAACGGGAACGGCTGCCGGGATGGAATATTACGGAGGCGCCGGAGGAAAGACCGGAAGCGCGGAAACCGGCTCGGCCAGCGTGGTGCACGCCTGGTTTGCAGGCTATTTTCCTATTGCGCAGCCCAGATATTCCGTCGTTGTTTTCGTTGAAAACGGCCAGTACGGAGGAAAGGCGGCGGCCCCGGTCTTCTCCGAAATCGCAAGGCAAATGACGGATAGGGGGATGTGAAAAGGCATTTAAAAGGGTTTCCAGGAAAAAATATGTAAAAAATCAATAATCGTCTTGCCATGTGCCAATTATTAGGATATGATGGATTTATCCAGATGCTGGCGGAGGCGAGGAATGATTAAAAATCTCACGGAACAAATCCCCAAGGAAGACAGAAAGACATTTTATCAGGCGATCAGTGCGGAAAGTTCCTCCAGGGTTTGCAGCGTCCTGCTGGCGCTGGCGTCGCTCCAGGCGGTTCAAATGGTCATCTATATCTCGGGAAAAGGGAGCATTCTTCATGACCGGGAGCTCATCCTGTTAAAAGTATTCATTATTCTGTTCAGCGTGATATCGTATGCGGAACTGAAAATTTTAAACAAAAGCAACCCCCGCGCCCGGGGCCTGATGGAACCATCGCTGGTCGGCATTGTATTTGTCATAATGCTGTGGGCCGTGATAAATACCTTCAAAGCCCAGTCCATTACATCGGATATCAGCATTTACATTCTGGTTCTGGTTGCCGTTGCAGCAGTTGTCCGTATGCGGCCGTGGATGACGGCCCTGCTCTTCGGAACGGCGCTTGCGGTTTTCCTGTTTGGAATCCGCCATTTTCAAAACAAGCCGGAGTATTTGACCTCTCACATAATGAACGGGTTGATCCTGAATATCATCGCCTTTCTGATCTCTTTCATGATGTTCCGGTACAGCATTATTGAATACCTGGATAAACAACGGTCCAACGAAAAAAATTCCGAGCTTCTTTATCTTGCGAGGCATGACGGCCTTACCTCCCTTTACAACCATCTGGCCATCTATGAGCTGCTGGAAAGCGCCATATCCCAGGCCAGAATCAAACCGGAGCCCCTGTCGATCATGCTGATCGACCTGGACCGTTTCAAGCAGGTCAACGATATTTACGGACATAAGACCGGGGACGATGTTCTGCGAAAAGTATCCGAATGCATTTTGAAAAACATCCGGCAGAACGATATAGCGGGCCGGTACGGCGGAGACGAGTTCCTGATCATTCTTCCGGGAAGCAATATAAATTATACGAAGGAAATCGCCATACGCCTCCTGGATGAAATCCGGCAACTGAATTTCGAGGGCATCGGCCTGTCGTTCAGCTGCGGTATTGCAAAATGGGAGGGGGATACGGCGGAGCAGCTTGTCGATAAGGCGGACAAGGTTTTATACCGGGTAAAGAGCGAAGGCCGCAATAATGTGTATGCGTAGGGGGGGACTTATGAACAAAATTCCGTTTGACGACCTGGCGCCAGGCATGCAGACAGGCGATCTGGTTCTTTTCAATGGGAAGTACGAAGGCAGCAAGTTCATTGAATTGCTGGAGGGAAGCGAGTGGTCCCATGTCGGAATGGTCGTGCGTCGTTCCGGCTTCGACGGGCCGCTGATCTGGGAAGCGACTTCCCTCACCAATCTGCCGGACGTGCTGTTTCACGACCAGAAGCCGGGGCCGAAGCTGGTGGACCTGAAGGAAAGGCTCATGCATTACGGCGACGACCTGAAGCACTATGAAAATGCCAATTTTGCCTACCGGAAGCTGGAGGTGGAGCGGACAGAGTCCATGCTGCAGGCCATCGAAGGATTGTTCGTGAAACTCCATGGAATACCGGATCCCGGTTTCTGGGAGATGATCTGGGAGGTTGCCCTGGGACGGATTTTTCACAAGAGGGTAGCGCTTGACCATTATTTTTGCAGCGAGCTGGTGGCGGAGACTTATCTGGCGATGGGACTCATCGATGATACGACCCCCATCAATGCCTATATGCCGGTTGACTTTGCGGACAAGGGGAAATTGAAGCTTTTAAAGGGAAGGCTTGAGCCTGAAATATTGATCGATATCAAGCACATATAGGCGCAGACCCATAATAAAACTGCCGCATTAGCGGCAGCTGTCGGGTTTAAGCTCCTTGCTCAGTTTTTTGATCGCCTTCTTTTCGATCCGGGATACGTAGCCTTCATTTTATTATAGGACCGTTTTATCTACATCTTCAATTCGACTTCGTCAATGACGGACTCGGCTTCGTTTCCTATGACGTCGATCAGTGTGATTTCGTTGCCCTCTGCATAGTGTACACACCTTCAAAGCTATGAGATTAGCAGCCTTCACTTTTAAATATTATTTTTTTCTATTCTGATAAACCAATATAGAGCTCATTACATTCATTTGAGATTATATCATAATAAAAATGAATTAACAGAAGTGGAAATTGTTAGATATTTATTCTATAATGAATGAAAATACATTTATGGAGGGACTTTAATGATAAGTAAATTTTTTAAAAAGATAGTTGCATCCTTTGTTGTAGTTGTGATTTTGACATGTACGTTGTTTACAAGTGCAGGCACGAATACAACTTATTATTCAAATGCGTTAACAAAAGCGAATATGCCTACAACGGTATATGCATTTGCGTCAGCAACAGTTGACGGAAAAATATATACCTTTGGAGGAAATTCGGAGGCTCAAGCAATAGCTAATCCAGTTACTACATTAGGCGTAACAACGGTACAGATGTATAACCCCTCTACAAATACATGGACGACAAAAGCAAGCATGCCTACTGCCCGAAGACTTTGCACTGCTGCAGTTGTAGATGGAATCATATATGTTATTGGAGGTTCATATAAAGCAAATTCAGTAGTTTATGGCAGTGACAAAAACGAAGCATATAATCCAGCTACCAATACATGGACTACAAAAGCGAGCTTGCCTGTTGCTCTTCATGGTGTTTCATCGGCCGTTGTCGATGGGAAGATATATGCCATTGGTGGCGCTACAATAGCCAATGGTTCAGGGACAAGGGTAAACACTGTTTACATGTATGACCCAACTACAGATGTGTGGACACAGAAGGCAAGTATGTCTATAGCAAGAGAAACATCTGCTGTAGCGGTTGATGGAAAAATATATGCAATCGGCGGTTTCAATGGAACATCACCATCATTTAATATACTTTCTTCTGTTGAAATGTATAATCCCGGTACTAACACATGGAGTACAATGCCATCAATGATTACTCCGAGATTCGGTGAAAATTGTATAGTCATAGGTGGCATAATATATGCTGTAGGTGGTTTTACAAATTCAAGCTATTCTGCAACTAATACGATAGAAAAATATAATACGGAAACCAATACGTGGATTCCGTGGGATGGATCTTCCTTCCAGCTTAGCTTGGCACGAGGATGGATGGGTGCAAGCGTTATTGACAACAATATATATGTTTTTGGGGGCATGAATGCGTCGACTAATCTGTATAATCGCTTAGAACAATACGTACCTTCAGAAGTAACATTAATATCAGGTATGGAAGGTGCAGATGAAGGAGCATACGCATTTGCATCAGCAACATTTGACGGAAAAATATATACCTTCGGAGGAAATACAGGGCCTCAATATTCATCAGGATTAGTTACTGCCGGAACGGACGTTGTTCAGATGAATAACCCCTCAGTAACAGATTTATGGGTGAGAAAAGCAAGTATGCCAACAGCCAGGAGGTATTGCGCTGCCGCAGTAGTAGACGGAATTATATATGTTATTGGAGGCTCATATCGAGCTAATTCAACTACATTTGCAACTAATAAAAATGAAGCATATAATCCTGTTACAAATACATGGACTACAAAAGCAAGCATGCCTGTTGCCCTCCACGGTGTTTCAGCAGGCGTTGTCGATGGAAAGATATATGTGATTGGCGGTGCTACGATTTCAAATGGCGCGGGTACCCGGGTAAATACCGTTTATATGTACAATCCGTCTACCGATATATGGACACAAAAAGCCAGCATGACTACCGCAAGAGAGACAACGACGGTTGTTGCGAATGGAATGATATACGCAATCGGAGGTTTTAATGGGACAGCACCATCGCTAAATATACTTTCTTCTGTTGAAAAGTATAATCCAGGTACGAATACATGGAGTACTATGGCATCCATGGGAACAGCTAGATTCGGTGAAGAATGTATGGTAAAAGACGGAAAAATATATGCCATGGGGGGATATATAGATGCGGGTTATACTGCAACTAACACAATTGAGTATTATGATGTGAGTGCCAATACCTGGAATACATCGAGTATTGGTGTCCGCTTGGCCCGAGGATTGATGGGCTCAAGCGTTATTGAAAACAGCTTGTATATTTTTGCTGGTTTTAATAGCTCATTAGGTCCATTCGCCCTGGTGGAAAAATACGATATAACCAAAGTCCCCTTTACTTACTAGTACTCTAAAAATAGTGACTGCTATTTACCCAATAAGCTTCAGCTTGAAAAGCTGAAGCTTATTTTATACAGTTTATTGTGAAGGAGTATTGCGTTGATGTGGGACGGTTATACTCAAGCTAAAGAATCATCTTTCTAATGAGAATGCCACATTCTCATTAGAAACGATCTGCAACCGCATAAGCTCCAGTATGAAATCCGGCCCGCCTGAACAGCGAAGTTGCCGTTTTTAACGGCAGCTGTCGGGTTTAAGCTCCTTGCTCAGTTTTTTGATCGCCTTCTTTTCGATCCGGGATACGTAGGAGCGGGATATTCCAAGCATTCCGGCGATCTCGCGCTGTGTCTTGCTCGTGCCGTTCAAAAGCCCGTATCGCAGTTCAAGAACTGTCTTTTCGCGCTTTTTAAGCACAGCCTTCATCTTATTATAGAGCCGTTTTACCTGCATCTTCAATTCGACTTCGTCTATGACGGATTCGGCTTCGTTCCCTATGACGTCGATCAGCGTGATTTCGTTGCCCTCACGATCAATACCGATGGGGTCGTGTAGGGAAACCTCGCTCTGGATCTTCTTTGTCGAGCGGATCTGCATCAAAATTTCATTTTCAATGCAGCGGGCCGCATAAGTGGCAAGCCGGGTTCCTTTTGACTGGTCGAAGGTGGAAATGGCTTTGATCAGACCGATGGTTCCGATCGAAATCAAATCGTCGCAATCGCTGCTGAAGGTGTTGTACTTTTTGACAATATGGGCCACCAGGCGCAGATTTCTTTCGATCAGTGTGTTTTTGGCATCGTCGCTGCCTGCCTTGTAGGCATCAATGTATTTTTGCTCTTCTTCGGCGGAAAGCGGTTGAGGGAATGAGTTCGTGCTTGATACATAACCCAGTTGAAAGAATACACTTCCGATTACATCATTGAAGAGGGAGAATAAGAAGTGCAGCAAACGAGGCACCCCCCTGGAAAATTGGTCACCTTATAAGTATATGAGCCGGGAATCGAAGAATTGCCTGTCCTGTTTTTTAAAATAAAAATATTTTTTGAATTGGAATTTTTCAGATTGATAAATTGTTGCCCTTGTGTTATACTACATAACGAAAAAATACGCACACAGACCGACGGCGGGAGGAGTGCCCCACGGGGTGGACCGGCCGGATGAAGCTGTGGAGGTATAAAACTTAAGGAGGACATGAATATGTCAGTTATTTCAATGAAACAGCTGCTGGAAGCAGGTGTCCATTTCGGTCACCAGACCAGGAGATGGAACCCCAAAATGGCCGAATACATCTTTACGGAGAGAAACGGCATCTACATCATCGACCTGCAGAAGACCGTCAAGAAGGTGGAGGAAGCTTACTACTTCGTCCGGGAAGTCGCTATGAGCGGCAATGACATTCTTTTTGTAGGAACCAAAAAGCAGGCCCAGGATTCCATTAAAGAAGAAGCAGACAGGAGCAGCCAGTATTTTGTCAATGCAAGATGGCTCGGCGGCATGCTTACCAACTTCAAGACCATCCGCAAGAGGATCGACCGTCTGAACCAGCTGGACAACATGGAAAAGAACGGTTTGTTCGAAGTGCTGCCCAAGAAGGAAGTCATCAAGCTGAAAGCCGAAATGGAAAAGCTTGAAAAATACCTCGGCGGCATCAAGAACATGAAGAAGATTCCCGGAGCCATGTTCGTAGTTGACCCGAGGAAGGAAAGAATCGCCATTCTCGAAGCAAGGAAGTTGGGCATCCCGGTAGTGGCCATCGTTGATACGAACTGCGACCCGGACGAAGTGGATTACGTAATCCCGGGCAACGACGACGCAATAAGGGCGGTCAAGCTCATTGCCGCCAAGATCGCCGACGCCATCCTGGAAGGACGCCAGGGCGAACAGCTTTCGGCAAGCAGCACCGAAGCCGAAGACAAGATCAATGAAGTGGATGCCGAAGAAGTACCTGCAGAAGCTTAATAACGGAAAGCCCGGTACCGGAACCGGACCGGGCTTTTAAAATGAGGACAGGAATAAAGGCCGATGGATTTGGCTAATAATATGATTACTATTGTTTGGAGGAATTTGGATGATTACTGCTGAATTGGTGAAACAACTCCGCGAAAGAACCGGCGCGGGCATGATGGACTGCAAAAAGGCTCTTACCGAAACAAACGGAGATATGGACAAGGCTATTGATTTTCTGAGGGAAAAAGGACTCGCAGCCGCGGCAAAGAAAGCGGGCAGGATCGCTGCGGAAGGACTCGTTGATTCATACATACACGGTAACGGCAGAATCGGCGTACTGGTTGAAGTGAATATAGAGACGGACTTTGCCGCTGCAAACGATGAATTCAAGCAGCTTGTCAAGGACATTGCGATGCAGGTTGCCGCCGCAAAACCGGAATATGTCAAACGGGAAGAAGTTCCTACCGACGTTCTGGAAAAGGAAATGGAAATCCTCAGAGCCCAGGCCAGAAATGAAGGCAAGCCGGAAAAGATCATCGAAAAGATGGTGGAAGGCAGAATTGAGAAATATTATAAGGAAATCTGCCTTTTGGAACAGCCGTGGATCAAGGATCCCGACAAGACGATCAAGCAGTTGGTGACCGAAAAGATTGCCACCATTGGGGAGAACATCAGCGTAAGAAGATTTGCACGGTTTGAAAGAGGCGAGGGCCTGGCAAAGAAGGAAGAAAATTTTGCCGAGGAAGTAGCAAAGCAGATTGGTGGTTAAAAAAAGTGGGAACATATAAACCGTATGTTCCCTTTTTTATGAAATCAAGCAGCAGCCAGCAGGAATTTCTTATTTTTTGTAGAACAATAATTAAAGAGTGGGGGTTACATCCAACATGACGCCAAAGTACAGAAGAGTTTTGCTCAAACTGAGCGGGGAAGCGCTGGCGGGAGAGATGAAGGCCGGAATCGACACGGACACGCTTGGCGCTATTTCCGACAAGATTGCCGAAGCCTACCGGCTGGGAGTTGAAATATCCATTGTCGTGGGCGGAGGGAATTTCTGGCGGGGCAGAAGCGGCAAAGGAATGGATCGGACGACGGCGGACCATATGGGCATGCTGGCAACGGTTATAAACTCACTGGCACTCCAGGACGCCCTGGAATCAAGGGGCATTCCTACGAGGGTCCAGACGGCGATCGAGATGAGGCAGATTGCGGAGCCGTACATCCGGAGGAAAGCAATTCGTCACCTTGAAAAGAGGAGAATCGTCATTTTTGCATGCGGTACGGGAAATCCCTATTTCTCCACCGACACAACTGCCGCGCTGAGAGCCGCCGAGATCGATGCGGAGGTTATTCTGAAGGCAACGATGGTGGACGGCGTTTATGACTGCGATCCGAAGAAAAACCCCAATGCCGTGCGGTTCGAGACGCTGGCGTTTTCGGAAGCTCTGAGCAGGAGGCTTGGCGTAATGGATTCCACGGCCATGTCCCTGTGCATGGACAACAACATCCCGCTGATTGTGTTTGACATGAAAGACCCGGATAACATTTTAAAGGTGTTCAAAGGCGAAAATATCGGTACAATTTTAACATAATGATATAGAGGAGGTTTTTCGTATGGCAAATGCTGCTTACAAGGATATCGAGGACAAAATGAGCAAGGCGATTCACGTTCTGAAGGAGGAGTTGTCCGGGCTGCGTGCCGGCAGGGCGAATCCGGCCATACTGGACAGGATAGCCGTGGACTATTACGGAGTTCCGACCCCCATAAACCAGCTTGGCAGTGTATCCGTTCCGGAGGCGAGGGTGATTGTGATCCAGCCGTGGGATGCGAAAATACTGAAGGATATTGAAAAAGCCATACAGAAATCGGATATCGGGATCAACCCGAACAATGACGGCAAGGTCATCCGGCTGATTTTCCCGATCCTGACCGAAGAA
This sequence comes from Bacillota bacterium, assembly GCA_023411575.1. Taxonomy (GTDB): domain Bacteria; phylum Bacillota; class Clostridia; order Acetivibrionales; family DTU013; genus UBA1305. Next base: position 54,953 of record JAEYOP010000008.1, read on the forward strand.
AGAAGAAAAGAGCTCACCAAGAGCGTCAAGAAATTCGGCGAGGATACGAAGATCGCCATTCGCTCCATCCGGAGAGATGCCATTGAGCATTTCAAGGTTCAGAAGAAGAACAGCGAAATTACCGAGGACGATCTGAAGGACATGGAAGAAGATGTCCAGAAGATGACGGACAAATTTATCGCGGAAGTGGATAAGATCGTTGAACTCAAGGACAAGGAAATCATGGAGGTTTAAACTGCTCCGTCTAGGCACGGCAGGCAGGCGGTCATATGGATATACCTGATGTTTCCGGATACAGGCTGGAACAGGCTCTGGCGCTTCTAAAAAAGCAGGGCTTTGAGAAAACCGAAGTAAGGCTGACCGCGTCTCCGAGGCTGAGAGAGGCGGGATTTGACGGCGGAGCCAGGGTGGTAAGGCAGTCCGAGGCGGAAGACGGAACCATAGTACTCCTCGTCTGCAATATGAATATTTAGAAGAATTGCGGAACAAGGCCGGTCACGCGGCCTTGTTTTTTTGTTTACCGGCATAGTGTCATCTTGCCGCAAAATCGATGGGGCTCGACGCCCCGGAGATTTTGATTTTATTATTTGTTTTTATGAGTGGGGTTTTGTATAATAATATTTGGCAGTTGAGAGAAATGTTCTTTGGACATTTCCATGAATGCGATTATTTGTTTCACCGGAGGTAAGCGGATGGGAATTTTTAGCCGCGGCAAGCAGAAGAGCCCGGTGGTGGACACCAGGGAACCGATTCCGGCCCATATTGCGATCATTATGGATGGAAACGGGCGATGGGCCGCCAGAAGGGGCCTGCCCAGAAATGCCGGGCACAGGGAAGGGGCCAATACCCTCAAAAGAGTAGTTCGGAACTGCGATGAGATCGGGATCAAATACCTGACGGTATATGCCTTTTCAACGGAAAACTGGAACCGGCCCAAGGAGGAAGTAGACGCGCTGATGTCGCTTTTGCTGGAATTTCTGAGGAAAGCCGATGAAGAGCTAGCCGGCCAGAACATTCGGATCCGGGTCATTGGAGAATCCAGCGGCCTTTCCGGGGAAATCAAAAAGGAAATCGTCCGGATTACGGAAAATACGGCGGGAAATACGGGTCTCACCTTGTTGATCGCATTGAATTACGGCAGCAGGGCCGAGATCGTCAACGCCGCCGCCAGGATCGCCCGGGAAGTGAAAAGGGGTTCCCTGAATGCGGAGGAGATCGACGAGAAGCTGTTTTCCAGATATCTTTACACGGCGGACATACCGGACCCCGACCTTGTCATCCGCCCCAGCGGAGAGCACAGGATCAGCAATTTCCTGCTCTGGCAGTCGTCCTACTCCGAGTTCTGGTATTCCGACATCCTCTGGCCGGATTTTTCAAAAAGGCACCTGCATGAAGCGATAGGGGAATATCAGAAAAGAAATAGACGTTTTGGAGGACTATAAGGAATGAAGACCAGGATTATCAGCGGAGCTGCTGCAATAGGACTGCTGGCTCTCGTCGTGTATTTGGGGAGTACGGCTATAGGCATCGCCATATTTTTTCTTGCAGTGATCGGGATATATGAATTTTATAAAGCCCTTTCCAAAGGCGGCTTCAAGCCGGTTTACACTGCGGGCTTTCTGGCCTGCCTGCCGCTCCTGGCCCTGGCTTTGGACGGAACCGTCAAGGGAAGCGGAGGAACGGGGAGTGGTCCGCAGGGGGTGAGCCTGGTTTTGACCGCTGTGGCCGCCGGGGTTTTCATTCTGGTCGTCTTTTTGTTCTGCCTGCTGATCTTTTCGGACGGGAAATATACCGTATCGGACATCGCCGTTACCATCCTGGGAATTCTTTATGTGGTATTCCTGTTTTCCTTTGTTACAATGACCCGGAAAATGGGAAATGGTTACCTGTACATATGGCTGATTTTCATCGGCGCCTGGGTAACGGATACCTTTGCTTATTTCACCGGCGTTTCCATCGGAAAAACGAAGATCCTGCCCAAGGTCAGCCCGAAGAAATCCCTGGAGGGGAGCATCGGGGGCGTTATAGGCTGCATCGCGGCCATGCTGCTGTTCGGGGTGTATTTTAAGGATGTTTTGAATGTGCCGGTTTACCACTTCGCCTTTCTTGGCCTCATCTGCGGGATCGTGTCCCAGATCGGCGACTGGGCGGCCTCCGCCGTGAAAAGAGCGGTGGACATCAAGGATTACGGAAACATCATGCCGGGACACGGCGGTGTGCTGGACAGGCTGGACAGCATATTGCTGGTGGCGCCCTGCGTTTATTTTTACATTAGCTTGTTTTTTTTGAAAGGATAACGCAATACATGGCGTTACCGTTAAGGGAGGATAACGCAATACATGGCAAAGACTATTGCAATACTCGGTTCTACCGGATCCATCGGTGTACAAACCCTGGACGTGGCCCGAAATCTTGGCATACGGGTTTGCGCCCTGACCGCCAATTCCAATATAGACCTGCTTGAAAAACAGGCGAGAGAATTCAAGCCGTTGCTGGTTTCTGCCGGCGACAGCGGCCTGGCGCTTGAATTGGAGCGCAGGCTGAAAGGTCTGGGCATTGAGGTCCACTATGGCCTGGAGGGCCTGAAAGCGGCAGTTTCCATCCGCGAGGCCGACACGGTCGTTACCTCCATCGTCGGGGTGGCAGGGCTGATTCCCACAGTGGAAGCCATACGCCACGGCAAGAACATTGCCCTTGCCAACAAGGAGACCCTGGTTACGGCGGGGGAGATCGTCATGGCGGAAGCCAGGGAGCACGGCGTTTCGATTTTTCCGGTGGACAGCGAGCACTCCGCCATTTACCAGTGCCTGGCCGCAAACCGGAAGCAGGACGTGGAAAGGCTTATATTGACTGCCTCCGGGGGGCCCTTCCGGGGGAAGACGGCGAAGGAACTGAAAGGGGTATCGGTTGCCCAGGCCTTAAAGCATCCGAACTGGAGCATGGGCAGCAAGATCACGATAGACTCGGCGACGCTGATGAACAAAGGGCTGGAAGTAATCGAGGCGCGCTGGCTGTTCGATTTTACGCCGGATCGGATCAAGGTCGTGGTCCATCCCCAGAGCATCATCCACTCCATGGTGGAATATGTGGACGGTTCGGTTCTGGCCCAGCTTGGATCGCCCGATATGCGCATTCCGATACAGCTGGCGCTGACCTGGCCGGAAAGGGCGCCCAACGTTTTTTCCAGGCTGGATTTCCTCAAATGCGGCAGCCTGACCTTCGAGGAGCCGGACCGGAAGAGCTTCGCCTGCCTGGAACTGGCATTCGAAGCCTTGAAGGCGGGCGGTTCGATGCCGGCGGTCATGAACGGCGCAAATGAAGCGGCGGTCGAGCTGTTTTTAAAAGAAAAAATAGGGTTTGGCGACATTCCGCGGCGGATCGCTGGGGCAATGGAAGCCCATGTTGTGAATATAACGCCGGACCTGGATGATATAATAGAAGTAGACAGATGGGCAAGAAGAATGGTTGGAGGTAGCATATGAATTTTGTCTTGGCGTTCCTTGCGTTTAATATAATCGTTATTGTGCATGAACTGGGCCATTTCCTGGCCGCAAAGAAATTCGGCATCAAGGTGCTGGAGTTCTCCCTTTTCATCGGGCCGAAGATTTTCAGCTTCCAGAAGGGGGACACGATGTACTCCCTCCGGCTGTTCCCGATCATGGCTTATGTCAAGATGGAGGGGGAGATGGAGGAGTCGGACAGCGAATCCGCCTTCAACAACAAGCCGAAGCACGCCCGGGCCCTGACCGCTTTCGGCGGGCCCTTCGCAAACCTGCTGCTGGCCGTGGTCCTGCTGACGGTCTATTTTGCCGTTGCCGGCTATGACAGCACGGTGGTCAGCAGAGTGGTGCAAAATTCCGCGGCGTCCGAGGCGGGTCTCCAGCAGGGCGATAAAATCGTATCTTATGATGACAAAAGGGCTTATGTTCAACTGGATATTGTGCAGTTTCTTTACGTCTCGAAGGGAATACCGGCAAAGGTCGGATATGTAAGAGACGGCAAAACCTATACGACAACAATCAAACCGGTCATCTACCCTGCGGCGACTGCGCCGAAAATCGGAGTAAGCCTTGGCGCGGACAACGGACCCGATTCCAATGTCATCAATGCCCTGTCCGCCGATTATCCGGCCGCGAAGATGGGTCTCCTGGTCGGCGACCGGATTATTGCCATGAACGATACGGAAATCAAAACCGCCCAGGAGCTTATGGATTACGTTGCGAAAAACGGCTTGAAAAAGATCGAAGTTACCGTGCAAAGGGGCGAGTCCAAGCTGACCGTCGGGATTACGCCGATTGAAGTGAAAACGACGGAAACCTACGATCTCGGACTGGGCCTGGCAACCATAAAAGGCGGTCTTGTGGACTCGCTGCGGGAATCGGCGGTTTTCACCTACTCCATCTCCAGAAGCGTGGCCTACAGCATCGGCTGGCTTATAACCGGCAAGGCGAAGTTGAGCGATGTGATGGGTCCCATCGGTATGGTCAATACCATAGGAACGGTGGTCAAACAGGCGCCGAATGCAATGGAAATGCTGCTTTATCTGATTCGCATAACGGCGCTGCTAAGCATCGCCATAGGGGCCACCAACCTGGTGCCCTTCCCGATGCTGGACGGCGGCAGGCTCGTATTGATCGGCATGGAGGCGATAAGGGGAAAGCCGCTGAGCCAGGAGAAGGAAGCCTATATCTCGATGGTCGGCTTTGTGCTGATCATTCTTCTGGGCATTTATGCGGCGTATAACGATATTGTCCGGATTATAACCGGGTAGGGTTTGGGGGGCTGGTTCCATATGGAAGATTCATTTCAGAGAAAAAAGACCCGGAAAATCCGTGTCGGTTCTCTTTCAATCGGCGGCGACGCGCCGATCACCGTACAGTCGATGACCAACACGGACACCAGAAACACAGCCGCGACGATCGAACAGATCAAGCGGCTGGAGGAAGCGGGCTGCGATATTGTCCGGATTGCGGTGCCGGACAGCGAAGCGGCGGAAGCCGTCAAAAGCATCCGGAAGGCAATCGGCATTCCGCTGGTTGCCGATATCCACTTTGATTACCGCCTTGCGCTGGCCTGCATTGAAAACGGCGCGGACAAGATCCGCCTGAATCCCGGCAACATCGGGGACAGCAGCCGGGTCAAAAAGGTGGTGGACCTGGCGAAGGCCAGGGGGATTCCGATCCGAATCGGGGTGAATTCCGGTTCGCTGGAGAAACCCATCCTTGAAAAATACGGGGGAGTGACAGCCGAGGGAATGGTGGAAAGCGCCCTTGGCCATGCGCGGCTCCTGGAAGAGCTGGGATATGAGGAAATTGCATTTTCCCTGAAGGCGTCCAGTGTGCCGATGACCATAGAGGCCTATCGTTTGATGTCCCGGAAGACCGATTATCCGCTGCACATAGGGGTGACGGAAGCCGGGACGCTGTTCGCGGGCACGGTGAAGTCCGCCGCGGGGCTGGGATGCCTTCTGGCGGAGGGCATCGGGGATACGCTCCGGGTTTCGCTGACAGGCGACCCGGTAGAAGAGATCAAAGTCGGAATCGAATTGCTGAAAGCGCTCGGTATCCGCAAGGACGGCGTGGAGTTCGTTTCCTGTCCCACCTGCGGCCGCTGCAGGATCGACCTGATCCAGGTCGCCAATGAAGTGGAGCAAAGGCTGGCGGGAAGCAAGAAAAATATCCGGGTCGCCGTGATGGGCTGCGCCGTCAACGGTCCCGGCGAAGCGCGGGAAGCGGATATCGGCATTGCCGGCGGCGACGGCGAAGCGCTTCTGTTCAAAAAGGGCAAAATCATCCGTAAAATTCCGCAGGACCGAATTGCGGACGAACTGATTGCAGAGATAGAGAAGCTGTGACAATTTTTCAAAGGGGAAGTTACAAATGTTGGATCCGGCAATAAACAAAAGCTTTGTGGAACTGTTTCCCGACCTGAGTCTTGGCGGGGAAGTACTGGATTTTTTCAAAGAGGTCCGAATCAACAGTCTCGGGATGTTCAAAAAAACGGGCAAGCTTGTGGCAAAAGCCACCGCCTCCCGCCTTATTCCGGCCGCTCTTGCCGCCCAGGTCGAGCAGGCTCTCACGGCGGCTTTCTCCATGACGGTGGAGATCAAATTGAAATTTGAACTCGATACGCCTTTTGAGGAGCTTCTGGCAGCGTATTGGGACAGCGTCGTCTATACGGTCAATTCCAACGTGGCGTTGAGCCGGGGGATGCTGGTCGGCTGCGAATGGGAGCTGGACAAGGACAAGCTGGAGGTGAGGCTTGCCACCGGCGGGAGCAGAATCCTTCAGACCCAGGGCGTCGACCGGCTCATCGAGGATTTGATTTTCGATGCGTTCGGCCGGAAAATGGCGGTCCGGTTCTCGGACCGTGAGCTGGACCAGGATTTCCGGGAAAAATACCTGGAATTCAAGGAAGGCGAGGAGGCCAGAGCCCACAGCATGGCCCTGGCGGAAGAAAAGGCGTCGGCTTCCGGGCCGAAGAAGCAGCGGCGAAAGGAAACCGACTCCAATGATTCGCAGGTGCTGGAGGTCATTCTCGGCAAGAATTTCAACGACAGCCTGATGAAAATGAACGAGGTTACCCAGGATTCGGGAAAAGTAGCGTTCTGCGGGGATATCGCCAACGTGGAGTTCCGGGAAATAAGAGGGAACCGGTATCTTTGCTCTTTTGACATAACGGATTACACAAGCTCCCTTACGGTTAAATTCTTTTTGCAGAAGGACGATTACGACCTTCGCGTGGAACAGATCCGCAACGGGCTGTACTTCAAGGTGCGGGGGGAAGCCCAGTTCGACAAGTTTTCCAAGGAGCTGGCCGTGATGGCCACCGATATCCTGCAGCTTGAAAAGAAGTGCAAGATGGACAACGCAGAGGTAAAAAGGGTCGAACTGCACCTGCACACCCAGATGAGCTCGATGGACGCTGTCACTACGGCGGAGAAACTGGTCGAGCGCGCTGCAAAATGGGGCCACAGGGCGGTCGCCATAACGGACCACGGAGTGGTGCAGGCCTATCCGGAAGCCTGCAGCGCGGGGAAAAAGCATAAGATCAAGGTGATCTACGGCATCGAATGCTATCTTCTGGACAACGAACCGCCCATCGTCTATACGGGGGCGAGAAGCGGCGCAGGCCAGGCGGCGGCCGCCTCCGGCCATTCCATAGACGGCGGCTTCGTCGTATTCGACATCGAGACAACGGGCCTGTATGCGGAAAAGGACAAGATTACGGAGATCGGGGCGGTCAAGCTGCTGAACGGAAAGGTGACCGACACCTTCAGCACCTTTATCAACCCGGGGATCGCGATTCCCGAGTTTATTACCAAGCTCACGGGCATCAACGACGCCATGGTGGCGGATGCGCCGGGAATAGAAGAGGTTCTGGACCGTTTTCTTGCCTTTGTGGGCGACCTGCCGGTGGTGGCGCACAACGCCTCCTTTGACACCGGGTTTATCAAATACCAGGCCAGGGCGGCAGGACGGAAGTTCGACAATGCGATCATCGATACCCTTCAGATGAGCAGGAACCTTTTCCCCAAGCTCAGCCGGCACAAGCTGGATGTGGTGGCAAAGCACCTGGGCATCAAGCTGGAGAACCACCACAGGGCGGTGGATGATTCGATGGCGACGGCCGAGATCTTCCTGAAATGCCTTGAACTGTTGCGGGAAAAAGGCGTTGAGACCATTGCGGATATCGATAAGGCGTTTACCGGTCATTTCGACTACACGAAGGCCGACTCTTACCATGCGATCATCCTGGTGAAGAACAATACAGGGTTGAAAAACCTTTACAAAATCATATCCGAGTCCCACCTGAGCTTTTTTTACAAAAAGCCCCGGGTTCCCAAGAGCCTCCTGCTGAAGTACCGCGAAGGCCTTATCCTGGGGAGCGCCTGCGAAGCCGGCGAGCTGTACAGGGCCATTCTCAACGGCAAAAGCGACAGCGAAATCGAAAAGATTGCAAAGTTCTATGATTACCTGGAAATACAGCCCCTGGGCAACAATGAATTCCTCGTATTGTCCGGGAAGGTTTCCGGGGAGGAAGAACTGAAGGAGATCAACCGGCGGATCGTCGGGCTGGGCGACAAGCTGGACAAGCCGGTGGTTGCCACCTGCGACGTCCATTTTATGGACCCGGGGGACGAGGTGTTCCGCAGGATCCTCATGGCCGGACAGGGCTATACGGACGCCGACAGGCAGGCGCCCCTGTACCTGAGAACGACGGAAGAAATGCTGGCGGAGTTTGCCTACCTGGGCGCGGAAACTGCCTACAAGGTGGTCGTTGAAAACACGAACCTGATTGCCGACATGACGGAATCGATCGTACCGATCCCGGCAGGCACCTATCCTCCGAAAATAGAAGGCTCGGAGGAAGAAATCGAGAAACTCGCCTATCAAAGGGCGCGGGAAATATACGGCGATCCGCTGCCGGAAATTGTTGAAAAAAGACTGGAGAGGGAATTGACCTCCATCATCAAGAACGGGTTCTCGATCATGTATCTTGTTGCGCAAAAGCTGGTTAAAAAATCCAACGACGACGGATACATCGTCGGGTCCAGGGGTTCCGTCGGGTCCTCCTTCGCGGCGACGATGACCGGTATCACCGAGGTGAATCCCCTTGCGCCCCATTATATCTGCAAGCAGTGCAAATATTCCGAGTTTATTACGGACGGTTCCGTCGGCTCCGGTTTCGATCTCCCGAAAAAGGACTGTCCGGTATGCGGAGCCCCGTTGAAGGGAGACGGCCACGACATCCCCTTCGAGACCTTCCTGGGTTTTGACGGGGACAAGGCGCCTGATATCGACCTGAATTTCTCCGGCGAGTACCAGGCTCAGGCCCACAAATACACGGAGGTGCTTTTCGGCAAGGGCAAGGTGTTCAAAGCGGGGACCATTGCTTCCGTTGCGGAAAAAACGGCCTACGGCTTTGTGAAAAAATACATGGAGGCCAAGGGGATCACGGTGACCAACGCGGAGATCAACCGGCTGGTGGCCGGCTGTACGGGCATCAAGCGCACCACCGGCCAGCACCCCGGCGGCATCATCGTCATCCCCCAGGACAACGACGTGACGGACTTCACGGCGATCCAGCATCCCGCGGACGATACGGCTTCGGATATCATCACGACGCATTTCGATTTCCACGCGCTCCACGATACGATCCTGAAATTGGACATCCTGGGTCATGACGACCCGACCATGATCAAGTACCTGGAGGACCTGACCGGAATCAGGGTGGAGGATGTGCCGGTCAATGACGAGAAGGTCATGCAGCTTTTCCTGGGGACGGACCCGCTGGGAGTCACCCCGAAGGACATCAACAGCGAAGTGGGCACCTTCGCCATGCCGGAGTTCGGTACGAAATTTGTCCGTCAGATGCTGCTGGATACCAAGCCAAAGACGTTTTCCGACTTGCTGCAGATATCCGGTCTCTCCCACGGCACGGACGTATGGCTGGGCAATGCGCAGGACCTTGTGAGAAACGGGACCTGCACCATTTCCGAGGTAATCGGCACCAGGGACAATATCATGGTCTATCTGATGTACCGGGGCCTGAAGCCCAAGAGCGCCTTCAAGATTATGGAGGATGTCCGGAAGGGAAAGGGCCTGAAGCCGGAGTATGAAGAAGAAATGAAAGAGCATGCGGTGCCGGCGTGGTATATTGAGTCCTGCAAAAAGATCAAATACATGTTCCCGAAGGCCCATGCCGCGGCGTACGTGCTGACGGCCATGCGGATCGGCTGGTACAAGGTTTACCATCCGATGGCTTTCTACGTGACCTACTTTACAGTCCGGGCCGACGAATTCGACGCTTCTTTGATGGCACAGGGCAGGCAGAAGGTGCTGAACAAGATTTCCGAGTTGGAAAAGCTCGGGAATGCCATGACGGCAAAGGACAAAAACGTCCTGACGATCCTCGAGGTTACCAATGAAATGTATGCCCGGGGCATCGGGTTCCTCCCCATCGACCTGTATAAGTCGGACGCCACCCGGTTCCAGATGACGGAGACGGGCATCCGGCCTCCCCTCAACTCGCTGCAGGGCCTGGGGGCCTCTGCGGCCAACGCGATTGTGGAAGCGCGGGCCCAGGGGGAATTCATCTCCATCGAGGACCTCCGGAGCAGGGCGAAGGCCAGCAAGACCGTGATCGAAATCCTCCAGCAGAACGGATGCCTGGCAGGTCTGCCGGAAAGCAGCCAGATGAGCCTGTTTTAAATTGCTTGCCCATAAAGGGAATTCTGTTTTGTTTGTCGAATATAGGAGTAAAAGTGTCTTTTTTTGAGGACGGCCAAAATGGTTAAAATATTGTTGGTGGACGATGAACCGCGGCAGGTCAGGGCATTGGCAAACATCCTAACGAAGCTGGAGCCCGACTCCGAGGTGTATACGGCGGGAGACGGCCGGGAGGCTCTTGATTTCATCCTGCAAAACCGGATCGATATCCTGATGACGGATATCCGGATGCCGGTGATGGACGGAATCGAATTGATCGAGAGGCTTTCGGAGCTCGGACAGAAAATCCGGATCGTCATATTGAGCGGATACGGCGAGTTTGAGTACGCGCAGAAGGCGATCCGTTTCGGCGTGCAGGACTATCTGGTCAAACCGATCAGCAGGGACAATCTGACGGAGCTGATGCAAAAATTCGTGCAGGGCATCCGGGAGGACCGGGAACAGCTTCAATCCCAGGAAGAGCTAAAAAAAAAATTAGATAGCACGCTGCCGGTATACCTCGACCGCCAGTTAAACAAATGGATCCGGGGCGGCCTCGACGGCGAAGGGCTGGGTGAAATCGCGTCCATATTCCCTTATAAAGGCTGTGGGGCCGTTATTGTCACGCACCTGGGCAAACCGCACGGGTCCGGGCCGGACGCCGGCGGAGAGCAAAAGGACAACCTGCTCCGGGAGCTGAAATATTTGCTCAAAGACGCGCTGAAGCCGCTGGGCCACTCCATCTCTTTCGGCCTGGAAGGCTTCCCGGAACTGCTGGCGACAGTAATCAATTCGGATGAACCGTTTCAATTCACCGGGCAGGAACACTGGAAAAGGCTGAAGGATTTGATCGGCCATGTGAAAAATGAGCACGGCATTACGATTACTCTCGGCCTGAGCAGGTTTTCCGAGAATATATTCGAAGAGGTCGGAGAACGCTTCAGCGAAGCCCTTGCAGCGGCGGAGAGAAGGTTTTTCGCCGGGAGGGGAACCATCCTCTCCTTTGACGGCACCCGGCCGGAGCTTTCCAGGACCTTCAATCCCGGCACATTGGAAGCGGAGCTTTCCGAAGCGGTCAGGCACGGGGATACGGGCACGGTTGCCAGTATTGTGGGCAAAGCCTTTGAAAAAGTGAATGAAAACAGCAGCTGCGAACCTCAAAGGCTTAAAGAGGAATGGGAGCATCTGGCGCTAAATCAGATCAAGGTGCTATTGCCCTTCCAGACGGAAGAGGAGTATAACCGGCTGGTACAGGAAACGAAAGCCGGTATCGCCGGGTGCGGGGACTACAGGGAATTGTGGCATTTCGTCAATAATATCCTGGGCAGGACGGCGGGGCTGTTTGTCCGGGAAAGCAGCCGAAACAGCGACGCTTCCATCGAAAAATGCAAAAAGTACCTGGATGCCAGCTACATGAAGGAGATCACCCTGGAAACGGTTGCGCAGCGGTACCATTTCAACCCGTCCTATTTTAGCAACCTATTCAAGAATTCCGTAGGAATCGGCTTTTCCGAGTATTTGAACAGCATCCGCATTCGGAATGCGCAAAGGCTTTTAAAGCAGACCGACGGCAGTATGGCCGATATTGCCGCGAAAGTCGGCTTCCGGGATCCCGCTTATTTCAACAGGGCCTTCAAGCGCCAGACCGGCCTGTCCCCGTTGAAGTACCGTAAACTGCATGAAGAATAGGTGATGTTTGTGAAAAAGCATGTAAGAAACCTGGTAAAAAAAACGGTTGAGTTCATAGACAACCTGAGCTTGAGGACGAAGCTGGTTTTTACCTATATCATCCTGATCACCGTTCCGATTTTGATCATCGGCTTCCGGTATTATGCCACCAGTACGGAGGTCATTACGGAAATCGCCAGTAAAAATGCTTACGAAATCGTCAAGAAAAACAATGAGCTCATTGATACGAAATTGTCCCAGATCATGAACAACATTTCCACCCTCATAACGGACAAGGAATTGATCGACGCTTTTGCCGGGGTGGATCCGAAGGATGATTACAAGGTCCTGCTTCTGGACAACAAGGTGAGCAATATTTTGAACAAGTATTTCCTCCAATCCCAGGATATCTATTCCGCGCAGCTGGCTACCAGCTATTTCGTTTTCGCTCCCCGGTCCTTCACCATGACGACGGTAAAGAGCATCATCCCGAAGGACAGCTTTATCAATTCCAAAATATATACCGCCGCCAAAGAGCAAAGCGGCAAAATTATCTGGATTCCCACCTATGACTTTGAGAAAATGTTCGATCTCAAGTATCTGGAGGGCGTCAACATCGATTATCGGTATATGTTTTCCGCAGTCGTGGAGGTAAAGGGGACCTACTACGAAAACGGGGTCTATTCGAATCTGAAGGAGGATATTGAAAAGCCCATTCTTGTTTTGAACTTTAAAGAGGACTTTTTCAAGCAGATTTACAACAACAGCATACCGGTTGACAAAAGCTATTTCTTTGTGGTGACGAAGGACGGACAGATCGTTTCCCACACGAACCAGGAAATGGTGACGAAGCAGGCCGAACTGCCGTGGCTGGCCGGCCTGATCAAAAAGAAAAGCGGCATTAGCACGGTGGAAATCGACGGCGAAAAAAGGATTGCCTGCTACAGTACCTCAAAGGTCACCGGCTGGGTTTCCGTCGTCATCGTCCCGCCGGAGCAGCTGGTGGAGTCCATTCTGCCGGTTATCCGGAACTACACGGTGTACGCCGCCATTTTACTCACTTTCCTGGCCATTCCCATCGCGTATTTTATTTCCATGAAAATTACCAATCCCATCAATAAGCTGATTAAGGCCATAAAGCGGACCGGCGAAGGGAATTTCGACCTGAAAATGAAGCAGGAAGGCAGCCGGGAGGCCAAGGAACTGATTCACCGGTACAACATCATGAATGAACGGATCCAGAAGCTGATCAATGAAAACTATGAAACGAAAATAAGGGAGAAGGAAGCGGAAATCACGGCCTTGAGCCTGCAGCTGGACCCGCACTTCATGTACAACACCCTGAACCTGATCAGCCTGATCTCCATGGAAAACGGCCAGGATGAAATCAGCGAAATGCTGAACAGCCTGTCCAGGATGCTGAAGTATACCGTTAAGGCCAGGAAGGATCTCGTTCCCTTCAAAGATGACCTGGAATACCTGCAAAGCTATATCCATATCATGACAAAGCGCTTCGAAGGAAAGTTTTCAGTGGAGTACGATATGGATCCCCAGCTGCAAGACTACCTGGTGCCCAAGTTCTTTTTGCAGCCCTTTGTGGAAAATGCGCTGATCCATGGGTTTGGCTCCCTGAAGAGGCTGGGGGTATTGAAAATTTCCTGCCGGGCGGAGGACCAGACCGGCTATTTCAGCATAGAGGACAACGGCATAGGGATGGACTCCGATACCATCGCCCAGATTATGGACCCGGACAAGAATTCCATCGGGATCAACAACGTGAACAACCGGATCAAGCTTATTTTTGGGGAGGCCTACGGAGTCCGGATCCAGTCCGAGCCGGACAAGGGCACAAAGGTAGTGCTCAACCTTCCTTTGCGCGGATCGGCAACATAAGGAGAACATGTTATGAGGTCAAGGAACGTATTTCTATTTATTATCGCTGCGCTTCTTCTTGCTGCAAGCATTTGCACCTTAACCGCCGCATGCGGCGCGAAAGGGACGGACACGGGAACAGCCCGGGAACAGACCTCGGCCGCCGCCGGAAAAGACCCGGTAACCCTCCGGATGACCTATTGGGGCTCGCCGAATGAAAAGGCTGCCATCGAAAACGCCTGCGGCAGGTTTACGGAAAAATACCCATGGATCACGGTGGAACCGATCCAGATCGCCAACGACGATTACAACCGGTCCCTGGTGGTGATGGAGGCCAACGGAAATTCTCCGGATATGGGCTATATGACCGCCGACCTGGGCGAGATATGGGCCAACGAAGGGAAATTCACCAACCTTTACGAGTTGTTTGCAAAGGACAAGGAACTGAAAAAAGAGGATTTCCTGGACAATATCTGGTACAAGACCGACAGGGACTATGCCTGGGGGATCGGAACGGCCGGCGAGTGCTTTGGCCTGTTCTACAACAGGGCGCTTCTGAAGGCGGCCGGAGTGGATTCGCTGCCTTCCAGGGCAAAGGATGCGATGAACTGGGAGGAATTTGTCGAGCTGGCAAAGAAGCTGACCCTGGACAAAAACGGAAGGAATGCGGCCGATCCGGCGTTCGACTCCGGCAATATCAAGCAGTTCGGCGTGATGTTCGAGACCTGGGCGGAATCCCTGAACAACTTCATCTTCAGCAATGGCGGGCAATGGGTATCGGAGGATGGCAGGAGCTTTGCCCTTAATTCGCCGGAGACGGCGGATGCGATACAGAAGATAGCTGACCTGATCAATGTATATCATGTGGCGCCTTCGCCCCTCCAGGCCAAATCCTACCCTCCCCTGAACGTGGCCCTCCAGTCCCGGCTCACGGCCATGGCCGTCTGCGGCCAATGGCTCAACATCGACCTTGGCCGGGCCAATGCGGATTATGACATCGGGGTGCTTCCCGCCATGAAAAAAAGCATTACCATCAGCGTAAGCGGCGCAACGGTTTTCTTCCGGTCCTCCCATCATACGGAAGAAGCCTGGCTGCTTTTCAAATGGCTTTCCAATCCGGCGGATTCCATGGAATTGTATGCGGACGGATTGTGGATGCCGACCCTGAAAAAATGGTATACCGATCCGGAGCTGGCGGGCAAATGGGCGGACGCCAATCCCGCGGCCCATCCCGCAGGCTTTCGGGAGGCCATCCTGAACCAGTTTCTTGAAAACGCCGTTCCCCAGCCAAGGTTTTACCTGAAAAACCAGGCGAAGATCGAGCCCATCGTCATCTCCGGACTGGATAAGGTCTGGCTTGGCGAAAAAACGGCGGCTGAAGCCCTGGCGGAAATCGAGGCAAAAATCCGGCCGGAGTTCAAAGGCCGGTATGACGTCGATTGACGGAATGCGGAAATCCTCCAAAGAAAGTACAATAAAACAAAATTCTTAAAATATTCAGGTGCCTTTTTCATTTTATAATCGGATTATTAGGAGACTGCAGCTCTTACACAATCCCGAAAATATGAAGGAGGTACATCTTTTTATGAAGAAAGCATCAAAGGTTATTGCACTGCTGGTTGCTCTTTGCGTGGGAATGGGTCTGGTCCTGACCGGCTGCGGCGCGGCTCAGACGACGGAACCCAAGGCGACCGCCGCGTCGCAGAATGCCGCCGTAACGGAACCCGCTCCGGCGGAGACGGAAGCAAAAGAGCCGGTTACCCTGAAGTTCACCTACTGGGGCAGCCCGGATGAAAAGAAAGCAATTGAAGGCGCATGTGCGAAGTTTACTGAGAAATATCCCTGGATCAAGGTAGAAGCCGTACAGATTCCCAACTCCGATTACAACGCAAAGCTGACCGCCATGTCGGCAGGGAACGATATCCCGGATACCGGCTATATGACAGGCGACCTGGGCGATACCTGGGCGAACGAAGGCAAATTCGCCAACCTGTTTGACATGTTTGCAAAGGATACCGAACTCAAAAAAGAAGACTTCCTCGACTATATCTGGTACAAGCTCACTCCGGACAACGCCTGGGGCATCAGCACCGCCGGAGAATGCTTCGGCCTGTACTACAACAAGGACCTCGTGAAGGCGGCCGGCGTCGATAAGCTGCCTACAACCGCCGAAACGGCAATGAGCTGGGACGAATTCGTAGACCTGGCCAAGAAGCTCACCCTGGACAAAAACGGCAAAACAGCGGCGGATCCCGGCTTCGATCCCAAGAACATCAAACAGTACGGCTTCATGTTCGAAACCTGGGACCAGCCGATCAACAATTTCATCTACAGCAACGGCGGCGCATGGACCTCGGAGGACGGCAAGGATTTCGCCCTGAATTCCCCGGAAGCGGCGGATGCCATACAGAAGCTGGCCGACCTGATCAATGTATACCACGTAGCTCCCTCTCCTCTGGCAGCCAAATCCCTTCCGGCAATGGCTACCGCACTTCAGTCCAACCTTACGGCCATGTGCCTTGGCGGACAGTGGATCAATCTCGACCTCGGCAATGCAAAGGCCAATTATGACATCGGCGTTCTTCCGGTGATGAAGAAGAGCATTACCATCGGCTTGAGCGGCGCCACCGTATTCTTCAAGGAATCGAAGCATCCGGAAGAAGGCTGGCAGCTGTTCAAATGGATGTCCGACCCGGCCGGCGCGATTGAACTGTACTCCGGCGGATTGTGGATGCCCACTCTGAAAAAATGGTATACCGATCCGGACCTGGTAAGCAAGTGGGTGGATGCCAATCCTGCGGCTCATCCCGCCGGATTCAAGGAAGCCATGATGGACCAACTGATGAAAAACGGCGTTCCCCAGCCCCAGTATTACCTGAAAAACTATGCAAAGCTTGCTCCCATAGTAACCTCTTCCTGGGACCAGGTATGGCTGGGCAAGAAGACGGCGGCGGAAGCGCTGGCGGAAATGGAACCCAAGGCAAAGGCCGAATACAAAGGCCGCTATGACCGGTAACAGACCGGAATCGATTGTGACATTTTAATGATTAACGAGAGCCAGAATTTTGTTCTGGCTCTCGTTAAAGATACGGGAAAGAGGGAGTGCTCATGGAATACGGCTTAAGCACGACAAAAAGCATTATGGACAGGGCAAGAAAAAGCAGATACAAAAGCTTGAGGATCGGTTTGCTTTTCACGGCGCCCGTTCTTCTGGGATATTTTATCTTTGTATTCGTTCCTTTGATCGTAACAGCGGTAATGAGCTTTGCAAGCTATTCGATCGGATCTCCGAACAATCACTTTATCGGCCTGCAAAACTACATCGACATGTTCACCGGCCAGGACATTTACTTTTGGCCCTCCGTCAAGGCAACCATTTTCTATGTGTTCGGGAGCGTTCCGCTGGGAATCGTATTCTCCTATTTTATGGCGATCCTTTTGAATGAGAAAATAAAAGGCAGGTCGCTGCTCCGGGGCGTCTTTTATCTGCCGATGGTCATACCGCTGGCTTCCGGCTGTTCCATCTGGCTCTGGATGTTCCAGCCGGATTTCGGCGTTATCAACCAGCTGCTGAAAACGGTGGGACTTCCCGCAGGGACCTGGCTTTCATCGGATACAACCGTCATCCTTTCTTTTATTATCGTAAGCGTGTGGCTTTGCGGAAACACCGTTGTCATATTCCTCGCAGGGCTGCAGGAAATCCCGTCCCATCTCTACGAGGCAATTGAAGTAGATGGCGGAAACGCGGTTCACAAATTGATTTACGTGACCATTCCCATGTCTTCGTCCATTATCTTTTTCAATACGGTAATGGGGGTGATCAACGCCTTCCAGACCTTTGTGCAGACTGCCGTGCTTACGCCGGGATACAGCCAGATGATGATGGGACAGCCCAACAATGCGGGACTGCTTTATGTGCCTTATATCTACATCAAGGCCTTCCGCTTTTCCCAGATGGGAGCGGCCAGCGCTTCCGCCATGGTCCTTCTGGCTGCCATCGCCATCTTTACGGTTCTTTTCTTCCGCCTGCAAAAATCCTATGTCTACTATGAAGGAGATGCCAAAAAGAGATGAAAAAGCGAATAAACGCGGGAAACGTTCTAATCCATATTATTTTATATGCCGCGGCCATCCTGTGCATCTTCCCGTTTTACTGGATGCTCCGGACCGCGGTGGTCAATATGAGCAACATATTTTCTCCGGATCTGCACCTGCTGCCTCCGGTCGTCCTCCTGGACAATTTCCAGAGAGCATTGACCTCTCTGCCCTTCGGGACCTATTTCCTGAATACGGTCCTCGTAACGGTCCTGAACCTGATCGGGGTACTGTTGACCAGTTCCCTGTGCGCCTATGGCTTCTCCAGGCTGAACTGGCCCGGCAGGGACAAGGTGTTCGGGGTGATGCTGACGGCCTTGATGCTGCCGTACTCCGTCCTGATGATCCCGCATTTTATCGGGTGGAGCTTCCTCGGACTGACGGATACCTTTGCGCCCTTGACAATTCCGGCCTATTTCGGGGGAGGACTGTTCAACATCTTCCTGCTGCGGCAGTTCTTCTTCGGAATCCCCCGGGAGATGGACGAAGCGGCTTTTGTAGACGGCGCCAGCCATCTCCGGATTTATTGGTCCATCATTCTTCCCCTCAGCAAGCAGGCCCTGATCGTGGTGGGGCTGTTTACCTACCTGACCCACTGGAACAACTACCTCGAGCCCATGATCTACATTTCCTCCGAAAAGAAATTTACGCTGATGCTGGGGCTGAACCAGTTCATGGGCGGGTACAACGCCGAGTGGAACCTGATGATGGCGGCCGTTGTGGTGATCGTCATACCGTCGCTCCTGTTCTACCTCGTAGCGCAAAGATATTTTATTGAAGGAATTGCCATGACTGGTGTCAAGGGGTGATGAGAATGAAGAGGATCCGTGCGATCTCCCTTTTCAGAAGAATCAAAGTAAGAAACAGGCTCATTCTGTCCTTTTTATTGCTTTCCGTCGTCCCTCTTTCCGTATTGGGGATTTTATCCTACTACAAATCCAGCGCCGCCATAAAAACAAAAATCGGCACCTATTCGGTCCAACTGATGAACCAGTTGAATCAGAATATCAACCTGGAAATGAAAAAGATCCAGGGCTATTCCGACGATGCCGCGCTGTCCGCCGATATTCAGGAGCAGTTGAAGGACTTCGACAAGCAGGATGATTCGGGCCAGTACGACCGGATGAACGCGGTGGCGGGGATTCTGTCCGAGGAATTGATCGCGGCCGGCCAGGTGGAGGACGCTTTTATCATCACGACCAACAACATTGTATTGAAAAAGGGGACGGGAGGGAGCGCAACCAATACGATGACCCTGGACCCGGATACGGTGGAAGCGTTGAAAAAGCAGGCGGCCGACAACAAGGGGACCACGGTCTGGTACACCGGCAGGCTTGCGGCGGAAGGAAAGATCGTGATCGCACGTTCCATAAGGCTCCTGTCCGATCCGGCCCAGCCTGAAATCGGAAGCATGTTCATTGTCTTTACCGAAAAGAACATCTCCGACCTCTATAAGGACATGGATATCGGCGCCGAAGCGGATATCAGCATTGTCGGCGCCGACGGGACGGTGATCTCCTCGAGCAGCCCGGAGGCCGCCGCCGGAAAGACATTTGAGAAATATGCCGAAGCGAAGCTGCTGGAGACGATTAAGACGGAATCCGGCAAAAAGGAATATGTATTCAGTAAGGTCATCGACAAAAAGGACTATCTGGTTGCCTATTCTTATATTGAAAATAACGGCTGGTATGTCGTCGGCACCATACCATATGCCTATCTGAACGCCGAATCGGTCAGCATCCGGAATATCATGCTGATTATAGGCCTGACCTGCCTGGCGTTTGTTTTTTTGCTGACCTTTGTTATTGCCCAAAGCATTTCGGCCCCTCTCAACAAGCTTCTGGCGGTTATAGGGGAGGCGGAAAAGGGCATATTCACCGGCAGCCTGACGGACTCCTCCAGGGATGAGGTCGGAGAGGTGATTCAAAAATTCAACAGCATGGTCGGGAACGTCCGGAAGCTGGTCCGGAAGGCGGGCGAAGCCGCCAGTGCGGTGCTGGTAAACTCGGAGCATATTGCGGAAGCCGCAAGGGAATCCCATACGGTATCCGAGCAGGTGGCGTCCACAATCCAGCATCTTGCGGAGGGGGCGTCCAGCCAGGCGGAGGAGGGCTGCCGCAGCATGGAACAGATGGATGATCTGTCGAAGCACTTTGATAAGGTGAACAGCGAGATCGAAGGGGTTTCGAAAATCATCCGCGATACCAGAAATCTCAGCCGCAATACCCTGGAAACCGTTACCTCCCTCAAGGAGAAAGCGGCCGGGACCGGAAGCGCGTCCGACAAAATAACGGCCAATATCAACAGCTTGAACGAGGATATGAAGGAAATTGAAAAAATTGTCCGGCTGATCGCGGAAATTGCCGAGCAGACCAACCTCCTTTCGCTGAACGCCGCCATAGAAGCGGCCCGGGCGGGGGCGGCCGGGAAAGGCTTTGCCGTGGTGGCCGAGGAAGTTAAAAAACTGGCCTACCGGTCCAAGGATGCTTCCGTCACAATCAACGGCATTATAAAGGAAATCCGGGGGAAAACGGAAGCGTCCGTGGAAGAAGCGGACCATGCGAAGGCGTCCGTCCACGAGCTCATGAACGGCGTGGAGGAAGCGGATGCCTCTTTCCATACGATTTCCGGGGCAATGGGCTCCATTATCGCCCAGTTGAATAACGTAACAGGCTCGATGGATAAAATGCAGCTCTCCAGAAACAGCACCTATACTTCCGTAAAGAGGATTTCGGACGTTTCCCAGGATACCGCGGCGGTTGTGGAAGAGGTTTCTGCATCCACCGAGGAGCAGGCGGCGAGTGCGGAGGAGCTGTCGGCCTATGCCGGCCGGCTGAACGAAATGGCGATGGAGTTGGACAGGGCCATATCGGTGTTCCGGTTTGAATGAACAGGCACACCCGGATAGACATAAATCCACAGGGAGGAAATAAATGAGAAACGATTGGAA
Organism: Bacillota bacterium; assembly: GCA_023411575.1. GTDB lineage: Bacteria > Bacillota > Clostridia > Acetivibrionales > DTU013 > UBA1305. The sequence goes on from JAEYOP010000008.1 coordinate 75,749, forward strand.
AGTGAAAATAAACGACCCGTTTTGGTCCAAACGGATCAAGCTGGTTCACGACGAAGTGCTTCCCTACCAGTGGGAAGCGATCAACGACCGGATACCCGGCGCGGAGCCAAGCCATGCGATCCGCAATTTCCGGATCGCCGCGGGCCTGGAGCAGGGGGAATTCTACGGCTTTGCCTTTCAGGACACGGATGTGGCCAAATGGCTGGAGGCGGTCGCCTACCGGCTGGAAACGGATCCCGATCCGGAATTGGAAAAGCTGGCGGACGAAGTCATTGAGCTCATTGGGAAGGCGCAGCATGAGGACGGCTACCTGAACACCTATTTCACTGTAAAGGAACCGGGCAAACGGTGGACCAACCTGAGAGAATGCCATGAGCTGTACACGGCAGGTCATTTTATGGAGGCCGCCGCGGCTTATTACCATGCGACGGGAAAAAAGAAACTTCTGGATATCCTGTGCCGCTTTGCGGACCATATCGATTCGGTCTTCGGAAGGTCACCCGGCAAGCTGCCCGGCTATCCGGGGCACCAGGAAATCGAGCTGGCCCTGGTAAAGCTGTATGAGGCCACCGGGAACGAAAAATATCTGAAGCTGAGCAAGTATTTCCTGGACGAGAGGGGAAGAGAACCCTTTTATTTCGATATCGAATCCGCGGAGAGGGGAAATACCGTTCACTCGCCCGATCCGGTCATGTACAACAGAAAGTACGCCCAGACGCATTTGCCCGTGAAAGAGCAGGACGCGGCCGAGGGACATGCCGTGCGGGCGGTGTACATGCTGGCCGGGATGGCGGATGTGGCCGCGCTTGCCGGAGAGGAGGACATGCTGGAGGCATGCAGGAGACTGTGGAACAATATTGTCGCGAAACGGATGTACATAACGGGCGGGATTGGCTCAATGGCTTACGGAGAGGCGTTTTCCTTCGATTACGACCTCCCGAATGACACCATGTACACCGAAACCTGTGCATCCGTCGGCCTGATCTTTTTTGCCCACCGGATGCTGAAGATCGAGCCGAAAAGCGGCTATGCGGATGAGCTGGAACGGGCGCTTTACAACAATGTCCTCGCCGGAATGGCTCAGGACGGGAAGGGCTTTTTTTATGTAAACCCTCTGGAGGTATTGCCGGAAGCATGTGAGAAGAACGCCACCTACAAGCATGTAAAGCCCGTAAGGCAGCGGTGGTATGCCTGCGCCTGCTGTCCGCCCAATATTGCAAGGCTGCTTGCATCCCTGGGACAATATATCTATACGGTAAAAGGGGATACTGTATATACCCACCTTTATATCGGCAATGAGACAAGGCTGAAGGTAGGCGGAAGGGAGCTTTCCCTGAAACTTGAGACGAATTATCCGTGGGACGGGAAAATAGGGCTGGAGGTTTCGGGACAGGAGAAGCAGGAGCAGGAGGCCGCAGTCGCTTTGAGAATCCCCGGCTGGTGCAAAAAATACCGCCTGACCCTGAACGGCCTGCCGGTAAATGCCGAACTCCGCGATGGATATGCCGTCATCAGACGTAGCTGGAAGCAGGGGGAGCTCCTTGAGCTGGAGTTGGATATGCCTGCGGAATGGGTCAGGGCAAATCCCGCGGTCCGCGCCGACGCGGGCAGGCTAGCCATTCAGCGCGGGCCTCTGGTATATTGCCTGGAAGAAACGGACAACGGAAGCAATCTTTCCGCCCTGTCCGTACCCGGAAAGGGCAAACCGGCCGTTGAGTACGATGCCGCTCTGTTCGGCGGAATATATACCATTGGCGCGGAGGGCTGGCGAACCGATGCTTCCGCCTGGGGAAACCGCCTGTATGGCACGGCGGAGCCGCAGGAAATACCCGTACGGATCAAAGCGGTGCCCTATTTTCTGTGGGGGAACCGAAGACCGGGAGAAATGATCGTCTGGGTAAGGCAAGGCTGTCAAAATGTGCGGAACGACCAGGAATAACCAAACAAAATATTCCTAAATAAATTGTTGATATATACGAATAATAGTGTTATAATACTCCTTGGACTAAAGCATATAGTTTTATTGGTAAAGAGTGGGCCAAACCCACTCTTTGTCTTTACTGAAGCGTAATGAGGTTGTGTACGCGGAATGTGCAGGGACACGCGGACGGCGGGATTTGTGCGCCGTGCAGGGGGCTGCGGGCGGTTTTGGCAGTCCGGATCGAAAGGAATGGAATTGGGAAATATGGCTAAAAAGCGAGTGGAAGAGTCGGTATCGGAGCTGGCGCAGCCGATCGTCGAAGGATTGTCCTTCGAACTGGTGGATGTGGAGTTTATCAAGGAAGGCGCAAACTGGTACCTGAGGGTATACATCGACAAGCCGGGCGGCATCGCCATAGACGACTGCCAGGCTGTAAGCGAGCAACTGAGCGACAAGCTGGACGAAACGGACCCGATCAAGCAAAGCTACATACTGGAGGTTTCTTCACCGGGCGAAAGGCCTTTGAAGAAAGAACGGGATTTTGAACGGTTTAAGGGTGAAATAGTGGAAATCAAGCTTTACCAGCCTCTGAACGGCCGGAAGGTATTCGAAGGAGAACTGCTGGGGCTGGTGGGAGAACGAATTGATATAAAAGCGGACGACGGCACATCCATGAGTTTCGACAGAAAGGATACGGCGCTTGTAAGACGGATCATACGATTCTGACGGGGGATTCAGGGCAACCCGATATTACAGGACATGACAGGAGGTTAAGGTATGAGTGCAGAATTTATTCAGGCACTGGAGCAGCTTGAAAAGGAGAAGGGGATCGAAAAGGATATATTGATTGAAGCAATTGAAGCAGCTCTTATTTCAGCATACAAACGGAATTTCGGCTCGACCCAGAACGTCAAGATCAGCATTGACCGGGGATCGGGGGACGTCAGGGTTTTTGCGCTGAAACGGGTCACATCCCGGCCTGAAAGCGACGCAGGGGACATTTCTCTAGAGGAAGCGAGAAAATTAAGCGGAAAATATGAGGAAGAAGATATAGCGGAAATCGAAGTTACTCCCAGAAAGTTCGGCAGGATCGCGGCGCAGACGGCAAAACAGGTCGTTATGCAGAGGATCCGCGAGGCGGAACGGGGAATCATTTTTGACGAATTCTACAATAAGGAAGGCGATATCGTAACGGGGATCATCCAGCGAAGCGAGCGGAAAAACGTCATCATCGACCTTGGAAAGACAGAGGCCATCATTGCCCCGTCCGAACAGACCGCCGGAGAGGAATACCGGTTCAACGACCGGATCAAAACCTATATAGTAGAAGTGAAGAAAACGACAAAGGGGCCGCAGATCATGGTATCGCGGACGCACCCCGGACTGGTCAAAAGGCTTTTTGAGCTGGAAGTGCCGGAAATCCACGACGGTACCGTCGAGATCAAGAGCATTTCCAGGGAGCCCGGCTCCAGGACGAAGATCGCCGTGTTCTCCAGGGACTCGAACGTGGATCCCGTCGGAGCGTGCGTAGGCCAGAAGGGCACCAGGGTCCAGGCGATCGTGGATGAGCTCCGCGGCGAAAAAATCGACATCATCAAGTGGAGCAGCAACCCGGAGGATTATATCTCCAGCAGCCTCAGCCCGGCAAAGGTGGTCCGGGTCGACGCCAACGAGGACGAAAGAACGGCCAGGGTCATCGTGCCGGATTTCCAGCTCTCCCTGGCAATCGGCAAGGAAGGGCAGAACGCCAGGCTTGCCGCCAAGCTTACCGGCTGGAAGATCGATATCAAGAGCGAATCGCAGCTCCGGGCCGTGATCGAGCAGCAGATGTTCAATATGGACATGAGCTATAATGCGGATGAAGACGAAGAGGAGTATGAGGAAACGGAAGAGGATTTTGAGGAGATGGAAGAATCCGATGATTCCGAGGAATTCAGCGAATCCGGCGATTCCGAGGAATTCAACGATTCCGGCGAATCCGGCGATTCTGGGGAAACGGAATAGGGGGGAACCTGCTTGAAGCAGAAAAAAGTGCCTTTGAGAATGTGTCTCGGCTGTCAGGAGATGAAAGCGAAGAAGGAACTGATCCGGATCGTCCGGGACAAGGAAGGCGGCACCAGTGTGGATTTTACCGGAAAAAAGGCCGGAAGAGGCGCGTATATCTGCAGGAGCATGGAATGCTTCGAGAAGGCAAGAAAGGGAAAACGGCTTGAAAAAGCCTTTGAAGCCCGGATTGACGATATGGTGTATGAAATATTGAAACAGCAATTGGAGGGAAATGATGGTTGAAAGGATATACTCCTTTCTCGGTCTGGCAACAAAAGCAGGTAAACTGCTTTCAGGGGAGGAAACCTGCGAGAGGGCGCTTAAATCCGGAAAGGTGTACCTGGTTATTGTATCGGACGATGCCTCGGACAATACCAAGAAAAAATTCAGGGATATGTGCAGCTACAGGGGAATCGAAATCAGGACCTTCGGAGAGAAGGAGCTGCTGGGGCGGTTCACCGGAAAGAATGTCCGGTCTGTGGTTGCCGTAACGGAAAGAGGCTTTGCCGGGCATCTCAAGGAAATGATCGATAACCGCGGTATAGAACATGGGGGTGTATAGATTTGGAAAAGGTTCGAGTTTATGAATTGGCAAAGGAATTGAATACGACAAGCAAGAGGTTGATGGAGAAACTTGCGGAAGTCAACGTGGTGGTTAAAAACCATATGAGCCTTCTGGAAGATCATGAGCTTGCGGCTCTCTACAAGCATATAGGGATTATCAAGCATGACGACAAGAAGGCGGAGCCCGAGGACAAGAAGGCCGCACCGGCTGCGCCGGCCGCCCAACCGAAGCCTGAACCGAAAAAGGACGCCAAAAGTGCACCCCGTATTATCAGGACGACGGAGATCATCATCAACAGCAAGAACGAGCAGCGGGAAGCCTCCCAGCAGAGGAACGACTTTCAAAGGAACGACTACCAGAGAGGCGATGTCAGAGGCGCAAGAAATGACGTAAGGCGTGATTTCGTACGATCTTCCGACGCCAATTCCGGGCTGCGCGCAGGCTTTGTCAGGGACAGCAGGCCGGATTATATGAAGGAGGCCGCCCGGGCGCACAAAGCCGCGGAACAGCAGAAGCCGGTGCAGAATACACCGGTGAAGGAAGCGGCCAGACCTGCGGCCCACGAGCCGGCTAAAACCCAGCACGCCGTCCGGAACGAAGCTGCGGACAGTATTGTCGAAGCAGCGGCAAAGCCGGTTGCGGATATAGTGAAAACAGAGCCCGTAAAGGAACAGCCCATAACGGCAAATACGGAAACAGTCGCAGCCAAAAAGGAAGAAACGACGCAGATGCATATGGATTCAACAATTGCAAAGGAACCCTCCAAAGCTTCCAAAGAAAAGCAGGAGGGAGCAAAAGCCCACCCGCCGAAAGCATCCCATGCTTCGGAAGCGGTTTCCGGAACGGATTCTCCGGCGCAGACGGTTTCGGCTGCCGATGGGGAGCCGCAGGCGGAAAAGGCCCAGCACGGGGAGAAACCGCAGGGTGACAAGGTCCAGGGCGACCAACCCCATGGTGACAGACCCCAGGGCGACCGGCCGCAGTACGGCAACAGGCCGCAGGGCGAGAGACCTCAGTACGGCGACCGGCCACAATACGGCAATCGGCCGCAGGGCGAGAGACCTCAGTACGGCGACCGGCCGCAATACGGCAATAGGCCGCAGGGTGACAGACCCCAAGGAGACCGGCCACAATACGGTAATAGGCCGCAGGGCGACAGGCCCCAGTACGGCGACAGGCCCCAGTACGGCGACCGGCCGCAATACGGCAACCGGCCGCAGGGCGACAGGCCCCAGTATGGCGACAGGCCGCAATACGGCAATAGGCCGCAGGGTGACAGACCCCAGGGCGACAGGCCGCAATATGGCAACCGGCCGCAGGGCGATAGGCCCCAGTACGGCGACCGGCCGCAATACGGC
>JAEYOP010000017.1 GCA_023411575.1 Bacillota bacterium
GGTCTATTTCTGTTTCCATTATATCCTTTTCCCGTAGAAAAGAAAACGCACAAGCCTCCAAAAATGGAGTTTACTTGTGCATTTTTTCTTGAATTTATCCGGTAGAATTTACTTTTTCAATCAACGTAAACCTCGAAAGATTAAATGAAAAAATTTAAGCAATCCTTCCACCGGTTCTACTTAAAAGGGTTTTCATCCTTGTACAGCATACCGGCCGGCTGGTTGAATGCCACGTCCCCGACGCCGAGCAGCTTCATGGCGGCAAACAGGACCTTGCCCGCATGCTTGAACGCAACGCCGCCGTGGTGGGGATACCTCTTCGCAATCAGGACGTGCCTGTAGAAGCGGCCCATCTCGTTGATGGCAAAAATGCCTATGCCTCCGAAGGACTTGGGATCCAGGTCGATGATCTCGCCTTCTGCCACATAGCTTCTCAAAGTCGCATCCGCCGTACTCTGAACTCGGAAGAAGGTTATGTCACCCGGCCGGATCGTCCCTTCGAGTGTTCCCCTTGTGATATCGGGTTCCTTGTCGGGCTCCAGGAGCCGGTGCATGATAAGCTGATATTTCATGGAATAATCCTTCATGCAGCAGCTGGGGGTATTTCCGCAGTGGAAGCCCATGAACAGATCTGTGAGCTTGTAGTCGCCCAGGGCCTTCTTGTTCTTTTTGTACATGTCGGCGGGAACCGAGTTGTTGATGTCCAGCAAGGTGGCCGGCATCTGGGTCGCGCAGGTGATGACGTACTCGCTCAGCGCCCCGTAAATATCCGTCTCACAGGCTACCGGAATGCCCCTGGCGGCAAATCTGGAATTCACATAGCAGGGTACGAAGCCGAACTGGGTCTGGAAGGCCGGCCAGCATTTGTTTGCAAAGACGGCGTATTCGGACGCGCCCATATTGTTGTCCATCCAGTCCTGAAGGGTCAGCTCGTACTGGGCGAGCTTGGGAAGGATGCCCGGATATCCGTTGCCCTGGGCCAGCTCCTGCTCCATCTCCTTTACCAGCGCCGGGATGCGGGGGTCGTTGGCATGCTTGTTGAAGGCTTCGAAAAGGTCCAGTTCGGAATTTTCCTGGATTTCCACGCCAAGGTCGAACAAAGGCTTGATGGGCGCATTGCAGGCCAGGAAGTCAAAGGGCCTGGGGCCGAAGGAGAAGATTTTCAGTTTCTTTACGCCAAGCAGGACCCGGGCGACATTTTCGAAATCCGCAATCATGGAGGCGATTTCATCCGGCGTACCGACGGGATATTCCGGTATATAAGCCTTTATCCCCCTCAGGCCCAGGTTGTAGGACGCATTCAGCATTCCGCAGTAGGCATCTCCGCGCCCGCTGACAAGGGTGTCCTCGCCATCCTCCGCGGCAGCCGCAAACATGGACGGCCCGCCGAATTTCTGCGCCAGGATGGTCTCCGGCCCTTCCGGTCCGAAATTGCCGAGGTATACGACGAGCGCGTTCACGCCGGCCTTTTTCAACTCTTCCAGGGCCTTTAAAGCGTCCTTTTCATTTTCTACCGCCGTTTTGGATTCGAAAATATTTATCTTGGCCGCCTTGCAAGCCTTTACCACCGCTTTTCTTCTGGTTTCGCTGAGCTGGACGGGAAAACAATCCCTGCTGACTGCGACGATGCCCAGTTTCACTTCAGGAACATTCAACATCTCAAGACCTCCCTAATGATTAATACAAAATGATTAATAAAGATTATCAATACAAAAAGATTATATCACCCGGCACTTGTATGCACAAGTAGCGGGACCTGTGAAAATCTGCTTCAATTTGTTCATAGATTGTTCAAGCTTCTTTAAACAATTTAGGGCAAAATATTCTATATACAGGGAAAAACAGCGTCGGAGCAATCTCCGTCGCCCTGTAGATCATGGGAAAAGGAGGTGAAAAAATGATTCAGAAGTTCAGATTGCCTGGAAAGGGAAAGTGGATGATCGCGTTGGCGATTGCCGCAGTAATCGCAGTACCGGTCTCAGTTTTCGCCGCGACCTCGGATACGGCTGCCGCCAGAAGCGTCAGAGGCTTTTTCGGCATTGATTCCTCCAAGCTGACGGACCAGCAGAAGCAAACCGTCCAGGAGTATTCCCAAAAGCTGGCGGACCTGCAAAAGCAGTTTATTGACGACATGGTGTCCAACGGCTCGATGACAAAGGAACAAGGCGACGCCGCAAAGCAGAGAATCGACGAAAGCCTGAAAAACAATGAGGCAACCGGCATCATCCCCGGCTTCGGCGGAGGGAAAAAGGGATTCGGAGGCGGAAAACGGGAAGGCCCCGGCCTCTTCGGCGCCGACCTTTCCAAGCTGACGGACGCGCAGAAGAAGGAACTGACCGACTCCTGCAAAGCCATTGCCGGAATCCAGAAGGACTTCATCAGCAAGCTGGCCGCAGCCGGTGTCATCACCAGTGAAAAAAGCGATGCCGCAATCAAAAGGCTCGACGAACAGATTGCCGCTCTTGACAAAAACGGTATTTCGGAAGGCGCGGGCGTCCTGATGAACGGCTTCGGCCTCATGCCCTTCGGGATCGCCGGTATCGATACCTCAAAACTGACGGAGGACCAGAAGAGTATTCTGACGGATTACTCCACGAAGCTTTCCGAGGCGCAAAAGGAATTCATCGGAAAGCTGGTTTCCGACGGAGTCCTGACAAAGGAGCAGGGCGACGCGGCCCTCCAGAGGATGGATAACAGGAAGAACGCCAAGGCGGGAACCGGTTTCCCGATGAGCGGCAAAATGAAGGGCGGACGGCCCGGAATGCACGGTAAGGGCGGGTCCAGTACCAGCGAAAGTGCGATTCAGTCTTCTTCCGGCTCTTTGTAAGCTCGGAATGCGCTGTCCAAATGGATCAACTCCCGCCCGGCCAAAAACCGGGCGGGAATTTTTGTGCCAATGTGGCCGATGGAAGCCGGTAGAGCCGCCGTTATCCGCAGCGCGCCGGCGAATTCAGAAGCGCCTTCAGGTTTCGGTCCAGATAGTCGTAATGCACATGGAGATTGATTTCTTTCAGCTTGTCGGCCGTTCCTTCCGGCAATTCGTCAAACGAAACTTTTCCAAGGATGGCTTCCGTTTCTTCTTCCTCAAAGGATATAGTACTTCCGTACGTTTGAAGCAGTCCTTTGTTTTCGGGACAACTGACCTGGCACCGAAGGCATCCGACCAGGCAATTGTGTGCGTCCGGTGAAAGCCATTGGGGAAACTCCGGTTTCCCCCAGAATTCGTTATGGTACGTCACGCAGGTTTCCGCATGGACGGCAAACCGGTCGTCCGGGAGCGCCGTACACGGGCACCTGTCAACGCACTCCCTGCAAGAGCCGCACGCCTCCAACTGCCGTGCCGGCCCCCAGGAATCCTCCTGCGCGGGCAGGTCCGTCAGGAAGGCCGTCAGCAGCACATAGCTGCCCAGTCCCGGCACATAGCAAAGATTGTTCCGGCCATACCGCCCAAGACCGCTCCGGACGGCCAGGAGCTTTTTCGGCAGATTGTCGGTTTCCTCGAAGAGATGGTTTTCGCCGCAGGCCCGTTCCAGAATCCGCCGGATTTTTTCCGGCTCACTGATGAAATCCAGGTAGGTGGGCGGCATGACAAACGTGTGCGTTTTCCCCCGCCATTCGAATACGGCCCGGACCAGCGGACTTTTGGACGCGAGGATGAGGATCGACGAAAACGGGCGCTCCAGGGATGCCAAATTCAGCTTGTAATGCCGCTTCAGCCATTCCTGGAGATTTGCGTCCACATTTCCCCGATCGAAATTTTCTTCGATGTCCCTTCTCAGATCCTCCAGCCGGTTTATCCCCACCAGCTTCATTCGATACCCCGACTCCCCCAGTAGTTGTTCCAGCGAATCCAAAGCAATCCCCCTATTCCGGTTTAATCCTGTTGTACATATAATACCATTTCATGGCCCCAATTTTATAATACGGAGTAAATTTTCTTGTCAGGAAATCGTAGCCCGCTACATGTCCCCTGTCCGTGACAAACGCAAAGGGCTCCCCTTCCACCGGCCGGATCCACTCTTCCGGCCTTGCGGCATCCCCGATGAACCGGGTCATCCGGTCGGTTGCGAGGACCAATGGTCCATAGCTCAGCGCCACGATATCCGCACTGTTTGCATCCACTGCTTCAAATCGCAGAGTATAAGGGAAATCTACCGTTAGGATGTCTCCGTCCTTCCAGGTCCTTTCGACGCACACCCATTGATTGGGCGTCATCTCCAGCTCCAGGCGCGTTCCGTTCAGGGAAAGGCTGTTGTCCGCCGTCGCCCAGAAAGGAACCCGCAGGCTCAAGCGGAAGGCGACGCTCCTGTCCAGGGATACCCTCAGCTTTACCCGGCTTTCCTCCGGAAACAGGGAATAGTTTTCAATTTCGATCCCCGCTCCGTCTTTTTCCCACTTGAAAACGGAAGGCAGGTATTGGCTTACATAGATTCCATTATCATCGCTGTAGTAAAGCATGTTGGCATATTCCGCCACATCCTGCGGAAACGTGCCCGTACAGCACTGCCATTCAAAAGCATGGCCTCCGTCCTGAATTCTTCTGTCCTCCACGGTTTTAATCGCGCCGTCCAGAAAGTAATTGGCATAATACATGACCTTGCCGTCCGGCCCGATAGGCAGTTGCCCGCCCGTGCCATTATACAGCAGCTTCTCGACCCAATCTCCGTATCTGGCCTCTCCGGTATATTGAAGCATGTAATTGCAGAATTTGAATACCGCCCACGCACAGCAAGAAACCTCGCAGCTTCCCCAGGCGTCGCTTCTGGCGACCCTGCCGCCGCCGAAATTGGTGTACATTGCCTCTCCGTTGAGCGTCACGTCCCAGGTGGACTTCAGCGAATCGCCCAGATAGCTTTCCTTTTCCGCATACAGACACTCCGCCGGGCCGTATCCGCCTGTTGCAAAGGTGTGATGCGCCGTGATCTCCTCAAAGGCGGTCTTCATAGCCGAAAGATAGCGCTCGTCCCCCGTATCGCCGTAGGCAAGGGCGGCGCTGGACAGGCAGTTGACATGGCTGTAGGCGTGCCGCGGACCGATCCGGAAATCCCGGTTGTTCAGCTTATCCCAGAGATAATCGTAATCCCACTCCCTGGCAAAGCTCCTGTACTTTTCGTCCCCTGTGGCCCGATAGGCGCGGTATAGGTTTTCCGGCAGGGTGTACCACTCGATCATATTGTTGTTCCACAGACCGGCGTCCTGCAGGCCGTCCCGCTTGATATCCCGCTTGAAATGAGCGATCGCATAATCTGTGAGCTTCGACATGTATACCGGGGCTTTTTCATAGCCGAGGTATTCGTACAGGTCCAGCAGGCCGCCCATCAGCTTGTCGTAGACGTATGTGTCGTTAATCAGCAGTGCGTCCGACCGGTCAACGCACTTCGCCCATTCCTCCGCCAGGTACAAGGCTTTTTCTTTCAGTCTGTAATCCCCCGTAACCCGGTACCATTTGGCGAAGGCCGCAAGCTTTTGCCCGAAGGTGCTGGCATTGGCCCCGTACCAGCCGGTCAATCCCCGGGCGCCGGATTCCGCCCCGGCCTTTGCCCGGAAAATATGCAGCAGGTCCTCATTGGGAATATTGAGGTAGAGTTCTATCGTATCATCCATCTGCTTTTTCCAGTGGCTGTTCTTCAACGCCACGTTGGAATAATTCGCGGAATGGATCCTGTTTGCCGGTTTCTTTGAATTCATGCCCTTCTCCTTTAATCCTTTTTTGCGTATACCAACTCAGGGTACCTGCCAGTGCAGGCTTACCCGTGTAATCTTTGCCGTATAGCCTTTGCGTGACGCCTTTGCCGTGCCGCTTTTGCCGGCATTTTCCGCCGTTCCCGCCGACGCTAGCCCTTGATAGAGCCGATCATGACCCCTTTTTCGAAATACTTCTGGACAAACGGATACACCATCAGGATCGGCAGGGTTGAAACGATAATGACGCCGTATTTCACCTGATCCGCATATCTTTGCGCATAGCCCCCCGCCGCTCCTCCGGCGCCCGCGCCCTGGGAGAACACCTGGTTGGCCAGCAGGATGTCCCTTAATACGATCTGAAGCGGTTGGTACTCGTTTTTCCGGATATATACCAGACCCGTAAAGAAATCATTCCAGTGGGCGACCAGATAATACAGGCCGATCACGGAAATAACCGCCTTCGAGAGCGGCAGGATCACCTTGAAGAAATAGATGAAATGGGTGCAGCCGTCCATTTGTGCCGCTTCATACAGCTCATTCGGAATGGAATGCTCAATGAAGGTGCGGGTAATAATCAGATTGAATACATTCACGCTGAACGGGATGATGAAAACCAGCATATTGTTGGTCAGATGGAGCCCCTTCATCAACAGGTAAGTGGGGATCAGACCGCCGTTAAAAAACATGGTGATGACGAAGAACATCATCAGGAAGCCGCGGGCGCGGAATTCCCGCCTCGAAAGGACATAGGCCGCCGGCATTGTCAGCGCCAGATTCAGCGCCGTTCCCGCAAAAGTGTAAAGGAACGTATTCCGGTATCCCGTCCAGATCCGCATGTCCTTGAAAATCTCCTGGTAGCCGAAGGTGCTGAAGCCCTTTGGAAACAGGACCACAAGCCCTTTGGAAACCATGCTGGAGTCGCTTACGGAAGCGATGACGATAAAATACAAGGGATACGCGACGATGAGAAAAGCCAGTGCGCAAAGCAAAGCAACAAGCGCATCAAACAGAATTTCCCCCGGGTTTTTCCCTTTCAGACCAAACCGAACCATAACCTGCCTCCTCTGTTGATTACCACAAACTGATGTCCGAATGTTTTCTCGAAATCAAATTCATGGCGTACAAGAAAATAAAATTGATGATGGTATTGAACAAGCCGATTGCCGCAGAATAGCTGAACTGATTGCCCAGGATGCCGATCTTGTAGGTGTAGGTGGAGATGACCTCCGAAGCGGGCAGGTTCAGGGAGTTCTGCATGAGGAACACCTTCTCGAAGCCGGTGTTCAAGACATTTCCCATACTGAGGATGAACAGGATGATGATCGTGGGAATGAGGGCAGGGATTTCAATGTACCAGATGGTATGCCATTTGCTGGCGCCATCGATCTTGCTGGAATCATACAGCTGCGGATCGACGGAGGAAAGCGCCGCCAGGTAGATGATGCTGTTCCAGCCGCAGTGCTGCCAGATATCCGAAAACACGAACAATTGCACAAAAGTGCCGGGGTCCCCCAGCAGGTTCGTCTTGACGCCCATCCCGGAAAGGACGTGGGCAATAATTCCCGTGTTCGGCGACAGGAGGACATTTAGTAGTCCCACCATAACGACGATCGAAATGAAATGGGGCAGGTAAACCGTTGTCTGCAGCAGCTTTTTCGTCTGGGCACCCTTTACCTGGTTGAGCAGCAAAGCCAGCAGAATGGGCGCCGGAAAGCCGAGCACAATGGTGGAAAGGCTGATGGCCACCGTGTTCCGCATCAGTTCCCCGAAGATGTAGTTGGTGATGAATTTTTCGAAATAAAACAGGCCGTGGAATTCGCCGCCCGTCAGGCTCTTGATTAGATCCAGATTGAATTTGTAATCCCGGAAAGCCAGCTGTATCCCGTACATGGGCATATAGTTGAAAATGAAGATCACGGCAACGGCCGGCAGAATTAAAAGCCATAGCTGATAATCCCGCTTCACGCTGCCCAGGACGCTTCTTTTTTTCCGGCTTCCGGTCATTCCGCCCGGCTGCACAGTGCTCATAAAAACACTCTCCCTATAAAGAATCCCGGGGATATCAGGCCCCTCCCGCCGGTACAGCCTGCCGGAGCAAATGCACCGGTTCGGGGCGGGACCTGACCTATTCCCCTGCATCGGAAAGATGCCATACCGGTACACGATATGGCATCCTCCCATATTGTCATAAGTGGTTACTTGCTTTTGTATTCGTCATAGTATTTCTGGATGATTTCCGTATTCGTGTCAATGCCGGCTTTCTTGCAGTTTGCCACGTATGCGTCCCATTCCTTCTCGACGCCGCCGTCCGTAATCCACTGGGCCCATTTGGCAAGCGCAATGTTCAGAACAGCCGTGTTGTTGGTGCCCATGGTGGCATTGTCATCAACATTGTATTTCATAAACATGGACGGCAATACGTCGTTCTTGGTATCAATCGCGTCGATAATCGGTTTCAGGCCTTCCATCTGCTTGTCGATCGACTGCATATCCGTGCCGAGGGTGAGCTTCAGATCGTCGGAGATGTACATCGGTCCGTTGTCCGCCCAGGTGGAGGTCCATTTCCAGGTGCCGGGGTCCATTGCGGGATCTTCCGGGGGGAGGACCGTATAGGTTCCGTCGCCGTTGTCCTTGATGTTGGGTCCGATGGAGCCGAACAGAATCTGCATGCTGACGATGGGATCATACAGCTGGTTGATGAACCGCATGGCCGCTTCCTTGTTGGCGCACTGCGAGGACAGCTGGACACAGTTCGGACCATAGTTGAGCATATTGTAATCGTAATCCCAGGACAGCTGAGAGGTGGAATCCGCCGATACTTTCAACTGGCCCATGGAGGCGTACTGGGGAGCCAGGGTGTTTCCTACCCTATCCGTTACTTCCCAGCCCCAGGTGAAGCCTACCGCAGCCACATCCCCGTTTCCGCGGGCAACGGACTGGAATTTGGTATAATCCTGTGTGAAAACTTCCTTGCTGATCAAGCCCGCCGCGTAGCACTTGTGCAGGAACTGGACAAGGGTCTTGTACCGCTCGTCGATGAGCCAGTTCTTAACCTTTCCGTCTTCCAGGAACGGTCCCCAGCCGCTGGCGTCCGTCAGGGTCAGGCCCATGCTGCCCAGCATTACGGTCGGTTCAAAGAAACCGAAATTCACAACGCCCACGCCCATTCCCGTCGGGGCGAAATCCATCGGGATTTCATCATTGGGATCCCCATTGCCGTTGGCATCCTTATCCTTGAAAGCCACCAGCACGTCGTAAAGCTCGTCCCAGTTGGTCGGCATTTTCAGGCCCAGGTTGTCCAGCCATTTCTGGTTGATATACTGTCTTGTCACCGTAGCCGGCCAATACCTCTGGTATTTCGGCAGTCCGTAAATCTTTCCGTCGGGCTGGGTGGCAATGACCTTCGTTTCCGGATGGGCATTGAACATAGCCACTACATTGGGAGCATATTTGTCCACCAGAGGGGCAAGATCTTCAAACAAGCCCTGGAACTGTGCGAACTCCGTATCCATGATGGCATTGTTGCCGACCACCAGGTCCGGGATGTCGCCGCCGGCCAGGAGGGCAGCCTTTTTCTGTGCCCAGTCGGAAGAAATCTCTTCCCAGGAGATATCCACTCCAGCATCCTCTTCCGCCTTCTGCAGCCATTCCATCTTGGCCAGTTCCTTTGTCAGCGGGTGCTTTGTGAAGAGGGCCGTCAGCTTTACCTTTTCGCCGCTGGGCGCCGCCTCCCCGGATGCCGCCGTTCCCGACGCCGTCACGGCCGCAGCACCGGATGATGCTTCCGTCGAAGCCTGGTTTCCGCCGCAGCCTGCCGTCACGGACAGACTAAAGCACAGAACCAGAAGAATCGCCAGTACCTTTTTCATTTTCATACATTTTCCTC
Organism: Bacillota bacterium; assembly: GCA_023411575.1. Taxonomy (GTDB): domain Bacteria; phylum Bacillota; class Clostridia; order Acetivibrionales; family DTU013; genus UBA1305. Next base: position 9,572 of record JAEYOP010000017.1, read on the forward strand.
CCGTTTTTTTATTTGATATGATTTTAAGCATGAGGAATACGCCCAAGCATGCTGAAACCATAACATGCACAGTTCATAAAAAGCGTTTATTCAGATCGTTCCGGTATAAATCAGATACAAACCCCGCCGAATGTCAAAAAGTTTGATTTTGTTAAAAGATGTTCAATGCAAATTCATTATCCTTACAGGAATTATTCTATAAATTTATTCCGTTCTAGTAAATAGCGCAATGTTCGAATGTGTGTTAAAAGGTTAGTTGTTATTTCGGAAACGGAAATGCTCCCGGTCCTTTTTCACGGGAAGCCCTGCGCGTCCGGACTGGCGGAATGCTGTTGAATCCGTGCCGCGCTATGGATTTTGCGCCAGTTTTGTGGTATGATATTGTCGGTGTTTAAAAAAGTTAGAAACGGTGGCAAAACGTTATATGGTTGGTTATGAATTTTTGGTCGATACCCCGGTCGGCATGGCCCTGACCGGAAAATTCCAGGCTCCGTCCCCCGAATGGATCCATTTGAGCCGGTACCTGCTGGATTACGAATTGATCGTCATGACGGACGGCGTTTTATATATCGCCGGCGACAAAAACCATTATGTCGTCAATAAGGGCGAATACCTGCTTTTGGCGCCGCAAACAAACCAATACGGATACAAAGCCTCCGACTGCAGCTTCTACTGGCTTCATTTTTCATACCGGAACGATATCAGCGTCCTGGACCTTTCCTCCGCCGCGTCCGATTACAAGCCGGGCAGAATCATCATCCCGCAGCAGGGGAGCCTCAAGAATATTGAAAAAATCGTGGTGATGATGAAGCAATTGCAGGACTCCGTCCGGAACTACGGCGAAAAGACGCTGAACGACTACCTGTCCACCTCGATCCTCTGCGAGATGTACAACCAGCTTCATTTTTCCGAAAACAGCGCGGGGAAAAAATCCAACCAACAAATCTACAACGATATCCTGGATTATATCAAATGGAACAGTCATGAAAATATCCGGGTTTCTCACATTGCCGATTATTTCGGGTATAACGAGAAATACCTCTCCCATCTGTTTACGCAGGTTTCCGGAACGTCCCTGAAGCAGTACATCCTGATCGAGAAAATGGAGATCGCCAAATTCATCCTGACCGACACCAACAACAACATCAGTGAAATCGGCGCGCAGCTCGGGTATTCCGATTGCCACAATTTCATGAAGGCCTTTAAAAAGATCGTGGGCCTTACCCCCTCCGAATATCGGAATGCCTATTCCAAGCGGCTTTTGTACTATAAATAAAAAATCTCGGCGCATCGAACCCTCTCGATACCCGCGTGTTCCAAAATTACCCCTCAAACAAAGCTACTGCCCGTTCCATATTGGATATGACATCCACGCCGAAGGGGCACCTCTTCATACACGCGCCGCATTGGATGCAAGCCGACGCTTTATGGGCAATGGCGTCATATTTCCCCTTCATTTCATCCGAAACGCCGTATGCGGCACTGTCCGCCAACCGGGTCATTTCGGCTATGTTGATCCTGGAAGGACAGGGCAGGCAATGGTTGCAGTACATGCAGCTTCCGGCCAGGCCGACCTGGGATTCGCTGATGGCGCTGCTGTAATCCTTTTCCTCATCAGAGGCGCTTAAATAGGTGAGCGCGTCCTGCATCTCCTTGATATTTTTGCAGCCTGGGACCACCGTACTGACTCCGGGCTGCGACAGGGAATAGTTCAGGCATTGGGCCGGCGTCATTTTCAAGGACCGCTCGGTAAAGCCGTTCAGCAGCCATCCGCCGGCATAGGGCTTCATGGCCACGATTCCGACATTCTGCTTCACGCAGGCGGAATACAGCTCCTTTCGGTTGATTGCGGGCTTATACCCCTTTTCGTCGAGCTGGTTGTAGGACTCCTTCTGCCACAACGCCTCCAGCTGGGTATCCCCCGGCAGCGCGTCAAAGGCGGGATTGACCGGGAACATCAGTACATCCACATACCCGTTGTTCACCGCTTGCAGGGATACGGGCACCTTGTGGCTGCTCATGCCGATATAACGGACCCTGCCTTCCCGCTTCAGCTTCAGGGCATACTCCAGAATCCAGCCATTCCCGAATACGCAGTCATATTCGTCCTGCTCGTCGATAAAATGGAGCATCAGGATATCGATATAATCCGTCTTCAGCCGGGTATAGAAATCCTGGAGGTATTTCTCGCCCATGGCCCGGTCCCTTGTCTTGAAGTACTGATTGTCCTTCAGCGTAGAGCCCAGGTGTCCCGCCAGCAGCACCTTTTCCCTTCTGCCCTGCAATACGTCACCGAAATTGTCCCTCACTTCAGGCGAAGGCATCCACAAATCGATGTAGTTGACCCCATTCTCGACAGCCAGATCCACCACCGATTGAACCACCTCCAGCGGTTCATGCCATAAAAATTCGGAGCCCAATCCCACGACTCCCACATCCAGGCCCGTTCTGCCAAGCTTTCTATATTGCACGCGCCTCACCCCATCTGCTTTAGAATTGATTATTATCTTATAATAAAAAAAGTCACATGGCAAATTAATCCTCACGGGTCTTTCCAGTCGTTCTTCATAACATTCGTGCCAGGCTGCTTGGCTTCGAAGCATGAAACAGGATGCTCCACAAGCACCCCTGCCGTTTCTTACAGCAAGCGCCTTCGCAGATCGCTTCGAAGTCTCCTGTAGGCGAAGAAGGTGCAAGCTTATACATGCGAAGGGGGTGCGCTGTTCAATTTTTCAGCTTTAGGCCTCTAAAGGTTAACATAATCTTGGATTTCGCGCCATTATAACGTAAAAGCGAACTGAAATTCGCTGAAAAACGTAATTTTTATTTAATCATTCGTCCTAAACCTGCAAATTTGAACACAAAGCTCGTAAAAGCTCTGAGAGGCCTCCTTTTCGCTTAGCTACTCACCGGTGAGCAGGACGGGCGGGCAGGATTCTGCCTTGAGCCCTACCCGCACGTTGAAGCTTTTGAAGTCTATTAAATGGCCTGTGTTTAGCAGTATTGCTATGGCAAATTAATCCCTCATAAAAAAAGCCGGCAAAGAACCGCTGAGGATTCTCTGCCGGGAATGTGGGTATTTGCAGATTTGCATTTTAATAAGGGGTTTAATTGTCGATAGAGCCGCCTGCTTCGCTATAAACGCATTTTCCTTTGACGTAGGTCGCCTTGACGTTGAACTCCCGGTCCATCAGGAAGAAGTCCGCATCCTTGCCAACTTCTATGGAGCCCTTGCGGTCGTCTATCCCCAGCTCCGTGGCCTGATTGAGGGACGCCATTCGGAATACCTCGTGCAGCTCCGCTTTAGTATTCTGATAGAAATTGCTGATCCCCTGGTTCAGCCTCAGCACGCTTCCGGCCAATGTGCCGTTTTCAAGCCGTGCCTCGCCGTCCTTTACGATCACAGGCTGCCCGCCCAGTGAGTAGATTCCGTCCGGCATGCCGCCCGCTTCGATGCAGTCGGTGATCAGGGTGACCCGTTCCGTCCCTTTCGCTTTCCGGATCAGTTCGAACAGGCCCGGATGGACATGGATTTTGTCGGCGATCAGTTCGCAGTAAATGTCGCTCGAAAGCGCCGCCACTGCGTTGCCGGCATTTCTGTGATGAATTCCCGTCATGGCATTGAACAGGTGGGTGCAGTGGGAAGCTCCCGCCGCAATTCCTTCCATGGCCTGCTCGTACGTAGCGGTCGTATGCCCTATGGAAGCTATGATTCCATGCTCTTTCAGTTTACCGATCAATTCCTTTGCTCCCGGCTGTTCCGGCGCAAGGGTAACTATTTTAATAATATCCTTGAAGGGTTCAACCATATCCCAACTAGGAAGTTGTATATATTTTGAATCCTGGGCGCCTTTAAACTGCTCGCTGATAAAGGGTCCTTCCATATGGGCCCCTAAGAGCTGCGCCCCCGGCATTTCCATTCCCAGGCCCGACCGGATGCTCTCCAGCGCCTTGAAAATAGCTTCCGGGCTCATGGTCATGGTCGTTGCCAGAAAGGCCGTTACCCCGTTTTGGGCCACGGCGCCGCTTATGGTCGTCAGCGCTTCCGTCGTGCCCTCCATGGTATCCTTGCCGCCGCTCCCGTGGATATGCACGTCGATCAGCCCGGGCGCTATCAGCAGCCCCTCCGCATCGACGATTTCCCCGTCTCCCGCAGGAAACCGTTCCCTCTGTGCAAGGAACCGGTCTTCCAGCTCAAGGACCGAAAAGGTATCGCCAACTCCTAAAACATAGTCTTTCAGCACCTGCTTTTCCGTTATGATCTCCGCACCCTTGAAATACTTCATCCCGATTCCCCCTTTTATCCGATTTTCGGCAGGTTTGCCGCCGCGATCGACTGGCCGACCCTGCGGCTGCTTTCATCCGGGAGGCAAAGCCGGATCTTTTCCGCAAGCTCCGGAAACTCCGCCGCCAGCACCTCTTCCGCCTTCTTCAGGATAAGGCTTCCGCCTTCCCCGGAAGTAACGCGGCCCAGGATCAAAATATGCCGGATATCGTAAAAATCCGCATAGTGGGCGATAGCATAGCCCAGGTAGCAGCCGATGGATTCGAATATCCTGACGGCCCTCTCATCCCCTTTTTCGTGGAGTTCCTGGACGATCTTCAGCTTTTCGGCCGGCGTCCGCTTTTCCTCCAGTTCGATTCCTGCGGCGGGAGCCAGCTTGATCACCGCGTCCTGGGAAAAATATTTGACTCCGCAGCCGTAATCCTCGGACCACTCGTCCACCATGGCCTCCGGGTTGTAATCCACGGGAACGAAAGCCAGCTCGTTGAGCCATCCCGTGATATTCCCGTTCCGGTCCACATATCCGCCGGCTTCGCTGGTACCCATCGCCAGCCCGAGCACGGCCCCGTCGTCCAGGTCCATCGCGCCCGCAAGGGCGGTAACATCTCCGTCGTTGGCCACTTCAAGGGGGACCTCCCCCAGCTCCTTCACGGCGTTTTTCAAAATATCCTTGACCTGACTCTCAAAGAGCTCTTCCGGCACCTTTATAAAAAGGGATGCCGCCATGACCCTGTTGTCGATATAAATTCCGGCTGAGCTTACGCCAACCGCGTCAACCCTCGGCATATGGGACGCAGCGGTTTTCAGCGCGGTCACGATCTCCTTGTAATGGTATTCGGGATCGGTCTGTATCTTCGGATGCCAGATTATTTCCTCGCTGTATACGGCCTCTCCGTCTATAACGGCTGAAACCTTCCGGTCGCTGCCGCCCAGGTCCAGGCCGATCCTGCAGCCCTCCAGATGTCTTCCCACGGGATTGGAGACCTCGTTTTCAGCCGGAAGGGCGTCGTACCCCGTTGCCTCCACGGTAAAGTCCTTTTCATAAACACGGCCCATGAATTTCGCATCAAACGCCCGGATTCCCCCGGCAGAGTAGGCTTTTTTGATGTACTCCCCTATGCTGGCCGGTCCGCCGACCGTGACCTTCCATCCGCCCCGGGTCCACAGCAGTGTCTTGACGATCCGTTCGGCGTAGGAAAAATTGGCTTCCGCCATGGGGCTGCTTTCCGGGAACACCATGGTTTTATATGTCGATACCAGTCCATTCCCTCTTTCTATGGCGATTCCGAGGGGAACGCCCCCGCCGGACTTTTTCACCTGCTCCAGAAAAGCTCTGTTTTCCAGCGAAGCCGGCTTGAAAGCTTTGTCCAGAACCGGCAGAACCTTGGGGTCTGCGCTCCAAATCATCTTGTTCATAAGGCACCTCCAAAATATTCAGGCTATTCAGGCTATGGATAAACCGCTTTCTATTTCGTGATCGTCACCTTGTTCAGACCTCTCGGCGCGTCCGGGTTGAGGCCTTTTGCCAGCGAAAGCCTGCAGGCGAACATCTGGGCCAGGGTGACGTTATAAAACGGGGAAATGACATCGTTGCGCGTATCGGGAATCGTCAGGGCGCAATCACCCAGCCCCAGCATCTCCGCATTGTTTGACACCATGATGATCTCTGCTCCGGCGGATTTTAGCTTTTCCGTCATTTCGGCTATGTCGCTCAAAGCCGGACCCTCCGGCGCGTAAACGATGACCGGCATATCCTTGTCGATCATGGCAAAGGGCCCGTGATGAAAGTCGGAGGTGGCATACCCTTTTGCGCGCACATAGCAGGTTTCCTGGATCTTAAGCGCCGCTTCCAGGGCGACGGCATAGTTGACGCCTCTCGAAAGGACAAAACACTCGTTCATGAAGCGGTATCTTTCCACCTTGCTTGTGATGCTCTCCGCTTCCTCGAAAATCCGGGCAATGTTGGCCGGCACCAGCGACAGCTCTTTTTTCAGGGCTTCGTCGCCGGCCCATTCGGCCACCAACTGGGCAAGAAGCATGATCTGCGTGGTGAAGGTCTTCGTCGCCGCGACGCTCCGCTCCAGCCCGGCGTCGCAGAACAGGTGAAAGCCGGCTTCCTGCGCCAGGGGCGAGCTGCTGTCATTGGTTATGCTGACGGTGATGGCTCCGCTTTCTCCGGCGCATTTTATGACCTCCAGCGCGTCGGCGGCCTTGCCGGACTGGGAAATCCCGATCACAAGGCTCTTATCGAGCTTCAGCCTGCTGTTGTATATGGTGAAAACGGACGGAGCCGCCAGCGCGACCGGCACTCCGATCAAGGTCTCAATAATATATTTGCCATACACTCCTGCATGGTCCGACGTCCCCCTTGCGGCTATGACAACGCTGTCGATCTCTCTTAAGCGGATTTTCGCGACAAGCTCGCTGATGGTCTTTCGGTTGCTGTTTATGCATCTTTCCAGGGAATCCGGCTGTTCCAGGATTTCTTCCCACATCTTTACCATATTGACACCTCACAATAACGGGAGGACTCCCGATTTGAATAATTTTTGGTATAGTTGTATATACCACTATACCAATATTTTATCATCTGCCACGAGAAAGTCAATAGATACTTCTCAATGTCCTCTATTCTAATCTCTGCTCTATAGTCTCTCTTCTATAGTCTCTGCCTTATGCAGTTTTCTATTCGATCCCTTTGTTTCCATAGACCCGGATGTGGTATTTGTATTCGTCGGAGCGGTAAACGGACCTTTCATACAAAAGGTTCAGCCCCGACCCGGTGTGCATCTGGCTTTTGATTTTCAGGACGGGAATGCCCGCCGCCAGGTTGAGAAGCTCCTTTTCCTCCCTGGAGGGCTTGCTCGCCTCCACCGAGTTGTCTATATAATCGATGACGTGCTGGAATTCTTCGCGGAGGATCTTGTACAGGGACGAGGTCAGGTTGAACTTTTCAAGGCCGGGGCAGTACGCCTCCGGTATGAAGTCCTGTTCAATTCCGACGGGAATATTGTTCGCCAGCCGGAGCCGTTTGATATTGTATATCTGCGGATTGTCCTTCAGGCCCAGGATGCCGCGAACCGTTTCGTCCGCTTCCTCCTTGCCGAAATAAAGGATTTTGGTGGAAGGCACCATTCCTTTTTGGGCGACGGTGTCCGAAAAGCTCATGATGTTTTTCTGCTCGATCTTGCTCCGGGCAACGAAGGTTCCCCTTCCCTTTTCCCGGTACAGCACGCCCTCGTTGACCAGGTTGTTCAGCGCCTGGCGCACGGTCATGCGGCTGATGTTCAATACCTCGCACAATTCCCGCTCCGAGGGGATGCTGCTGCCTTCAAGGTATTCCCCCTGCCGGATCTTGTCCGTAATAATGCTTTTCAACTGGTAATAGACAGGGATGGGACTCTTTTTATCGATATACATGTTCATCGTGCCTCGATTCCGATTTTCCCGCGGTAACGCCAAATTGTCGAAACCGGCGCAGATCGGACAGGACCGGCGCCGGCTTCTCCTTTTTATATTCTTTGTCCGTTATTACTTGATCGTTTTTTTGCCGCCCATGTACATCCGCAGCGGTTCGGGGATATTGACGGACCCGTCCGCGTTCAGGTTGTTTTCCAAAAATGCGATCAGCATGCGCGGCGGTGCGACAACCGTATTGTTCAGGGTGTGGGCGTAATAGTTCCCGGTCTCCTTGTTCCTTATGCGGATGCCGAGGCGTCTGGCCTGCGCGTCGCCCAGGTTCGAACAGCTGCCGATCTCGAAATATTTCTGCTGGCGCGGCGACCACGCCTCCACGTCGATGCTCTTGACCTTCAGGTCCGCCAGGTCCCCCGAGCAGCATTCCAGCGTGCGTACGGGAATATCCAGGGAGCGGAAGAAGTCCACGGTATTCTGGTACAGCTTTTCGAACCACTCCGGGCTTTCCTCCGGTTTGCAGACAACGATCATTTCCTGCTTCTCGAACTGATGTATGCGGTACACGCCGCGTTCTTCTATGCCGTGGGCGCCGACTTCCTTCCGGAAGCAGGGGGAGTAGCTGGTCAATGCCTGGGGCAGTTGATCCTCGTCCAGAATCGTGTCGATAAACTTGCCGATCATGGAGTGTTCGCTGGTCCCGATCAGGTACAGGTCCTCTCCTTCGATCTTGTACATCATGTTTTCCATTTCCGTGAAGCTCATGACCCCCGTAACCACTTCGCTGCGGATCATGAACGGCGGTATATAATAGGTAAAACCCCTGTCGATCATAAAATCCCGGGCGTAGGAAAGGATCCCCGAATGCAGGCGCGCAATGTCGCCGCAGAGATAATAGAAGCCGTTGCCGCTGGTTTTCCTTGCGCTGTCCAGATCGATGCCCCGCAGCTTTTCCATGATTTCAACATGGTAGGGAATTTCAAAATCCGGCGCCGCCGGCTCGCCATACCGCTCCACTTCGACGTTTTCGCTGTCGTCCCGGCCGATGGGCACGGAGCTGTCGATGAGGTTGGGAATCACCAGCATCCTTTCCTTGATTTCGGCGGAAAGCTTCTCTTCCAGCTTTTCCAGGTCCGCCAGTTCATTTGTTATCTCAACCACCCTGGCCTTGTTCTTTTCCGCTTCTTCCTTCATTCCCTTTGCCATCAGGTAGCCGATTTCCTTGCTGATGGAATTGCGCTGGCTTCGGATTTCATCGCACCGGGTCTTCGCCTCCCGGAATTGCCTGTCTTTTTCAAGGACTTCGTCCACCAGGACCAGCTTGTGCTCCTGGAATTTCTTCCGGATGTTTTCTTTGACCAGTTCCGGATTCGATCGTACCAATTTCATGTCCAGCATATTCTTTCCTCCCGGATCCATATGAGTTAACGATAATTATATACTACTCTCCCATGTTTTCAAGGAGTTTTTTCTTCGAGATTCAAAATCCGGCCTGCATCCTTCCTGCTCCTCCCTTACTGCACCCCGCTGAGAATTTCTTCGATCTGCTCCAATTGTTCGCCGGAAGCCCCGGCATCCCTGGCCGCCTGGAACTCCCGCTTCGCCAGGTCGTATTCCTGCTTGTTCGTATAAACGATTCCCAACATGTAATGCCCGTTGATCGGGTCGAGGTCGGCCAGGCTTTTCGCGTGTACCACCGCTTCGTCATATTTCCCGGACATGATCTCCGCTTTGGACAGGGTCCACAGCACGGAGCTTTTTGTGTCCGTTCCTCCCGACTTCATGTCCAGTATGTCCTCGGCCAGTGTTTCCGCCTTCTCCCAGTTCTGGGCCTGGTCCAGCTTCTCCAGCTCGCTTATCCTCAGCACAATCCGGTTCTGGGTGCCGTTAAAGCCGTACAGCAGGACGGCGCAAGCAATGACCGCCGCTAAGGCCGCGTGGAGAAAACGGTTGGTATACCAGCGCTTCAGCCGGGCGGCGGCAACCGTCCCGGAGGCCAGAAAACCCCCGATGAGCCCGCCGATGTGGGCGTAATTGTCGATTCCCGACTTGGAGAAACCATAGACCAGATTGATGAAAATGGTGACAAGGACGTTATATCCGAAAGCTCTTTTAAACAAAACCGGCTTTTCCAGTCCGAAGTAGAGCAGTGCCCCCAGCAGTCCGAAAATGGCTCCTGAGGCGCCGACGCTGGGATTCGGGGAAAACGCGAAGCTCAGAAGGTTTCCCAGTATCCCCGCGGTGAAATAGACCGCCAGGAACCTTGCCTTTCCGAAGATTTTCTCCACGCTTGCGCCAACCGCATACAGAGAGTAGCAGTTGATGGCCAGATGGACAAGGTTCGCGTGCAGGAAAACCGGTGTGACAAACCTCCAGTATTCCCCCTGGAGAATGTTGAGGTTCATTTTGGCGCCAAACCGGTGCAGCAGTTCTCCGTAGCTTGCGCCCGACTGCATGGAATACAGGTACAGCAGCCCGGCAACAAGGATATTCAGAGCGATCAGCCCATAGGTAACCACAGGTGTCCCGGCCTTGTATTCCAGCCTGTGCTCCTCTGCTTTTTTCCGGGACAGCTCTCCGATATCCGTCATTTCCCCGGGTACGCCCTTCGCAAGGATCTCCCTGACGACCCGCCCTATTCCGAAATCCCCCACCGGAGTCCTGTAATACCGGGTCATCGTTCCCGATGAAAGGTCGATTCCAAGACATTTCAGGAATTTTTTCCGCATGGCGCTTTGCGTCTGTCCGGACTCGATGGCCTGGAGCTTATCCTGCTGCGGCGCGTGGTCAAACAGAAACACATCAACAAAGTATTGCGCCGCTCCGGCCTCCAGACCGGACAAAATCCGTTCGTTCTGCTCCAGCCTGGCCCTGATTTCGTCGGCGGAAAATCGATCCCCGTCCAGGAGCTCCAGGACCATAAAGCTTCCGAAGGAATTGCCGACCAGGATATTGACGGCGCCCTCCAGCCGCAGATTGCCGTTTTCATCCTGCGCCGGCATGTAGTCCTTTTCAAGGATCAGCGCCTTGAGCAGGGCATTTGTAAATTGTTCCTTCATAATCCTTCTCCCTGTTTAACCTTTTTCTTCATAGGTTTCCCTCCCGCACTTTTTATCGTTGGGCGATCAGGAAATTGATTTTCGTACCCTGGCTGGAAAAAAGCTTCTCGTGCTCGGTTTCAATATTGGGTTCAAACCCGCTTGCATGCAGGTCATTGGTTTGATAGACGATCCGGAAGCCGCATTGCCCGAAGTATCCGACGGAATCCGTAAAGAGCGGCAGGTCGTCCGTTTTGAACCAGATCTGACCGCCCGGCGCCAAAAAAGTCTTGTACTTCTCCAACTGCACCGGATGGGTCAGGCGCCTTTTTTTCAGCGTATTCCTGCTCCACGGGTTGCAGAAATTGATGAAAATCCGGTGAACGGCGTCGTTCTCGTCCAGCATTTTGTGGATCAGCATGATTTCCTGGGACATCAGCGCAATATTGCCCGTACTCCGGTTGGCCGCAGCGTATTCGCTTTCTATTTTCTGCTTCGCACGGATCAGCACTTCATCCTTGATGTCGATCGCAAGGAAGTTTTTCTCCGGGGTGGACGAAGCAAGCTTCGCTATGAAGCCCCCTTTGCCGCAGCCCAACTCCAGCCAGAGCTCCCGGTCCTCTTCAAACACGGTATGCCACTTGCCGCGGTATTCCTCCGGATTTTTGATAAAAAAGCCGCACGCCTCCAGGGTCGGTCTTGCCCAGGCAATTTTTCTCAGTCGCATCAGAAAGCCCCTTGCAATCAGTTTGCCTCACAAGTATATCAAATCCGACCCCCTCTCTTCAAGAAAAAGGGAATAAATATGTTTTGTCCTCCCTGCCCGCCTTACTCCGCCAGGGCTTTTACTTCCCGGTACTTCTTCAGGTCGGTAAAAAGCTCGCCGAGGTAAGGATTCCTCTTTGTTTTGACGACCTTGTAGATCATGTAGCCCAGCATAGCGATATTGGACAGCAGCGCCAGAAAGCTTACGATGAACAATGCCGTCGGACTGTACGAGGAGGATACCGCAAACGCGCCTTTATCGATAAACGCGGGAAAGGTCTGGGCAAACATACACCACAGCGCCAGCGTCTGGGCACGGTGCTGCAGCCAGGCCCCCTTCCCCAGGGTAAACGCGCAAAGCGTCGGAGCCAGCAGCAGCGCAAAGCCGCAATACCAGGAGTGGCCCGGCAGGCAGTTGTAGGTATAGGCAAAGTTCCACAGGTCATAGGCGATGATCCAGAACCAGAGCATATCCGGCCACAGCATATCCTTGCTGCCGTCCTTGGCGGTCTTTTTCCGGATGCAGATCCCGAACCACCCGGTAATGGTGATGATGTTGAGAATCCCGGCAGCGCCGTTCATGAAGTTCCAGGGACCGCCGAGCACATACATGGAGCCGTCCGCCAGCTGTCCGCCCCCCGGATACTGGAGCCCCACCTGGATATCGCGGGCTACGGCCTCCAGGATGTTGATGGCCAGGATCAGCGGAGGGAAGCACAGGGCCCATTTCTTGTCCGCCAGCCTCCATTCCCTGCCGGTCAGTTTGTTTTTCCCGCCGACGTGCCGGATGCACCAGAAGCCGATGCAGCCCGCTGTCGAGGAATACACCTTGGCCAGGTGGAACCAGTCGGTATAGGTCGAGCTGCTCAATACGGTAAACCACAAAACGGAAAGCCCCGCGGGCAGAACCACAAAGCAGAAAAAACCGACGTACTTCCATCTCCGGGATACCTCGTTCAGACCGAAAAGCGCAATGAAAACCAGGATCCAGACGCCCCATACGCTCAGAAACGACGCCCCCTCGGCGTAATTGAAAACAAACATGCAATCCCCTCCTTTATAAATTAGCGCATTTTGTTCCATTCATAAAGTCAACCAGCACAACAGGTTATATTAGCACGCCACAATCTCCTTGATCCTGAACTCCCTGCCGCATAGCAGCTCCGGCTCTTCGCTTCCGCAGGCCGGGCATTTGCCTTTGCTCTCCAGAAAGTTAAAAACACGGCTGCACTTTTTGCATAAGGCGTTGCCAGGCAGCACCTCTATTTTCAGTTTCGTATCCTGCAGCATCGTTCCGTCGGCAGCCGCCGGATAGCACGCTTCCACATATCTGGGAATCACGGAGGAAAGCTCGCCGATCTGGAGCACCAGGGTGTCGATCCGGGTAATTCCATTTGCTTTTGCAAAGCTCTCAACGGTTTTGACTACTTCTATCACTACGCCCAATTCATGCAAAAACGCTCACTTCTCCTCTGCCGCTTTTCTTACCGGCCTTTACGCCGTTTCTCTCGCGTTTCCCGCCCATTTTCCTCACCTGGCTTTTTCACCGGAAAAGATCGATTTTAAAGGCTTCACCGCCTTTTTTACAGCAATCCTCACCTTGCGCTTCAAGGCATATTTCACGACCATGGGCTTCAAATCGCGATATTCCGGGTTTTGCCCGTCATACCGCCTTACCAGCTTAATGGCGTCGAATTTGCATCTTGTCGTACAGGCGCCGCAGCCTACGCAGAGGAATTCATCCACCACCGTGGCGCCGCAGCTAAGGCAGCGCTCCGTTTCCTTCCGGACCTGCTCCTGCGTAAAGGTGCCCCGCCGGTCCCTGAAAGAATCCCTGCCTGCCGCGCCGTCGGCGTGGCCTGCCTTTTGTCTCGGGATATGGTCGTAGCCGCCCAGCTCGAGGTTCTCCTTATCCAGCGCCCGGTAGGCTCTTTGGGTGCGGCCAAGAACCAGACTCTGTCCGGGCTGGACAAAGCGATGGATCGAAATGGCGCCCTCCTTGCCCATGGCGATGGCGTCGATGGCAAACTTCGGTCCGGCCAGGGCGTCCCCGCCGGCGAACAGGTCGGGCTCACCGGTCTGGTATGTGACCGGATCCGCTTTGATGGTCCCGTTGGGGTTCAATTCCGCTTTGCTCTCCGCAAGCAGGCCGCCCCACTCCATCGCCTGGCCTACCGATACCAGGACATTATCCGCCTGGAGGATCCTGGTTTCCGTTTCATCGTATGCGGGACGGAACCGTTTATTCTCGTCAAAGACGGAAAGGCATTTCATGAATTCTACTCCCGTGACACGTCCGTCCTCTGTGAGGATCCGTTTGGGTCCCCAGGAATTGCAAAGGACAACGCCTTCCGCCAGCGCTTCTTCGACTTCCTCTTCCAGCGCCGGCATTTCCTCCCGGCTTTCCAGGCAGACCAGTTCCACCCCGGAGGAACCGGCGCGTACGGCTGTCCGGGCAACGTCGATGGCAACGTTTCCGCCGCCGATTACGATCGTTTTCCCCTGCAGCTTCACCCCGCCATCCAGGCTGACCCGGTGCAGGAAATCGACGCCGGTGATCACGCCTTCGGCCTCTTCCCCTTCAATAGTGAGCTTCCTGCCCGCCTGGGCGCCGACTGCGAGATAGAAGGCCTCATATCCCTGGCTTCTCAGGTCTTTCAGACTTACATCCCTTCCGACCTCCACCCCGGTTCGGAACTCCACGCCCATTTCCTTCAAGATGTCGATTTCGGCACGGACAACCTCCTTCTCCAGCCGGAAGGAAGGAATGCCGAAGGTCAGCATGCCGCCGAGGGCTTTCTGTTTTTCAAACACCGTCACCCTGTATCCGTCCACGGCCAGGTAGTAAGCGCAGGACAGACCGGCGGGACCCGCGCCGACCACTGCGATTTTCTTCCCATAGCTGTGTTTTGCTTTGGGAACAAAACGATGTTCCTGCTTCAAGTCCTGTTCTGCGATGAATTTTTTAATATCGTCAATCGCAATGGGATCGTCAATGTCGCCTCTTGTGCACGCCGATTCGCAGTACCGCGGACAAACGCGCCCGCATACCGCCGGAAATGGATTTTCCTTTTTGATCAACTCCAGCGCTTCGATATATTTCCCCTGGGCCGCCAGCTTGATATAGCCCTGTATGCCGATATGCGCCGGGCATTCCGCCTTGCAGGGACTGGAGCCGGTATCGGCAACGACTTCCCGGTTGGTCCGGTAATCCGGATTAAACTTGTCCGGCCCCCATTCCGTATCATAAGGAAGCTCCCTCTTCTTTTCGGGAAAAGGGGTTTTGGCGCAGATCTTCTGACCCAGCTTCAGTGCATTCGTAGGGCAATTCTCGACGCATTCTCCGCAGGCGACGCATTTATCCTTGTCCACCTGGGAAATATAGTTGGACCGCACCATATCGGGATTTACGAACATATTGGCGATTCGCAGGGCAAAGCAGGAGCATCCGCAGCAATTGCAGATCGCATGGGTTTTCCCCGGGCCGTCCAGGTTCGGGATGCTGTGCATCAGTCCGTTTTCTTCCGCCCTCTTTATGATTTCGAACGCTTCCTCCCGGGTAATCTGCCGGCCTCTTCCCGTACGGATATAGTATTCGGCGGCATGCCCCAGCTGGATGCACATGTCTTCCTTCAAATGGCCGCAGCCTTCTCCCATTGCTTCCCTTGACGTACGGCAGGAGCAGTCTGAAACCGAGAAAATGCTGTTGTCGTTGAGGTATTTGGAAACCTCCTCGTAGGACGCCCTTCTGGTTTCGCCGGAAATGGAGCGTTCGATGGGGATGACGCGCATGGGGCCCGTTCCCACCGGAAAAATCCCCGCGCCAGCGGGGCCCTTCAATTTTCCGTATTCGTCGAAGGCTTTGGCGATCTGGGGATATTTCCGGACATTTTCCCGGTTGTTGACCAGCATTTCCATATGGCCCGGCACCCATACGTCGTGCCAGTATTGGTTGACGCCGTCGATGGCATTGACAAACGCGGCGCCGGCAACCGCCAGCTCCCACAGGAGCTTCTCCGTTTCCTCCACGGATTTGCCGCACAGCGGGGCGATTTCCCGCGCGCTCTTCGGTTCGCGGAACCCCAGGCAAAGCCCTGCCTCCGCCATTTCCTCCGTAACCACCGGCTCCAGGATGTAGTACTCCGGACGCTCCGGCGTTATTTCATCTTTTGAGCCGCGTTTTGTCCTGCTGATCTTGTTCGCCAGCTCCAATACCCGTTCTTTTGCCATGGCTGCAGCCCCCTCAAAAAAATTTCGGCGCCCTGCCGTTTTATCTTCTTTTTATTTTTCTTTCCACTGCTTCACTTCGGAACGGAGCCAATCGGCCCACCCGTCGACGCCCTCGCCGGTTTTTGCCGAAATCGGAATAACCCTGATTGCCGGGTTCAATTTCCTTACGCGCTCCTTCACGGCTTCCAGGTCAAAATCGAAATACTCCATTGCGTCGATTTTATTGATCAGCAATACATCGACCTTCGAAAACATGAGCGGATATTTGAGCGGCTTGTCGTCCCCCTCCGGCACGCTCAGGATCATGGCGTTCCGGGAAGCGCCCGTGTCAAATTCCGCCGGGCAGATCAGGTTTCCTATGTTCTCCAGGATAATCATATCCAGCTCTTCCGTTCCAAGGCCGGACAGGCCCTGTCCGGTCATATCCGCATCGAGATGGCACATCCCGCCCGTATGCAGCTGGATGACCCTCGACCCCGTCCGGGCGACCGTACGGGCATCGACGTCCGAATCGATATCGGCTTCCAGCACGCCGATGCGCATTTCTTCCTTTAAAACATGGATGGTTTTTAAAATGGCGGTGGTTTTCCCCGAGCCGGGGGAGGACATCAAATTCAGCAGAAAAACGCCTTTGCTTTTCAGTTCCTGCCGGAGGGAATCCGCCCGGCGGTCATTGTTCGCAAACACGCTTTGCCTGATTTCCAGGATTTTAAAAGAATCCATCTTCGTTCTCTCCATTTTCCGCCTGTCAGCAGGCTTTCGTCCGAGGGGCATTGAGGATGATCCTTCGTTAAAATTATAGCATTTTCGCAGCGGCGCGGTCAATCAACCGTTTTTTAAAAAAACCTTGCCCCAGATTGCAATTTATACATTGTAAGCCTGCAGAATGGGTGATAGAATGAATAAGACGCTATTTACATAAAATAAATCAAAAAGAGGAGGATTCATTAGTATGAGGAACATGAAGAGAACAGCATTACTCGTTCTGGTAGTCATTTTTGCACTGTCCAGCCTGACGGCATGCACAGTCGGCAAAAGCGCAGACCGGGCGAAGGACACGATCATCTATGCGCAGGGCGCCGACCCGAGGGGACTGGATCCGGCACTGGTGGACGACGGTGAATCCGCAAAAATTATGGTCAACATTTACGAAGGTCTTCTGAAGTACAACAAGGATTCCACAGCAGTGGAGCCCAGTCTTGCAGAAAGCTGGGACGTCAGCCCTGACGGACTTTCCTACACCTTCCATCTGAAAAAAGGCGTCAAATTCCAGGATGGCACGGCTTTCAACGCCGATGCGGTTAAATTCAACATCGACCGCCAGCTGGCTCCGAAGGTAACGGAAGATATGTCCTATGCGGGCTTCGTATTCGGCTCCGTAAAGGATGTTGAAGTCGTAGACGAAAATACGGTCAAAATCAATATGACCAGCGCAAGCACCCCGTTCCTGAACAATCTTGCCATGTGCCTGGGCGCACCGATCGTCAGCCCGAAGGCACTCCAGGACAACAGCAACAACGTCAACGAGCATCCGGTCGGCACAGGCCCCTACTCTTTCGTCAGCTGGACGAAGGGCCAGAACGTCGTCCTGAAGCGTTTTGACGACTACTGGGGAACCAAGGCCATAACCACGAACGTCATCTTCAAGTTCATTTCCGACAACTCCGCAAGAGTCGTTGCTTTGAATAACGGAGAAGCAGACATCATAGACGGAATCGACGCCACGGTCGTTCAGCAGATCGAATCCTCCGGCAACAAGATTTATCAGGCTCCGGGCATGAACATCAACTATATGGCTTACAATACCACAAGGAAGCCCTTTGATGATGCTAACGTCCGCAAGGCCATTTCCCAGGCGATCAACGTTCCCGAGCTTGTAAAGAGCCTGTACCAGGGTTACGCAGAACCTGCAACCTCTGTTCTCCCCACCTTTATGCCGGGCTTCGACACCAGCATACAGCAGGCCGCTTTTGATCTGGAAGCTTCCAAAGCCGCTCTTGCCAAAGCAGGCCTCACTTCGCTGCACATTATAACCTATTCCAACCCTAGGCCTTACAATACGGCAAACGGCCAGGCTCTCGCAGAAGCCATCCAGGGCTATCTCAAGAATGCAGGCGTAACGGCGACCATCGACGCTTTTGACTGGACCACCTACAAAGAGAAGGTCAAAGCCGGAGATTACGACATCTGCTTCTACGGCTGGATCGGCGACAACGGCGACCCGGACAATTTCATGAACCTGATGGCCGACAGTGATCCCTCCATGAACGTCGCCCGCTGGGACTATGCGGATTACAAGGCATTGATCGCAAAAGGTCTTACGACGCCCAACGGGGATGACCGCAACAAGATCTACACCGACATGGAAAAGATGGCTGCCGAGAATGCCGTATGGCTGCCGATTTCCCACGCAACGACCCTGGTAGGCTACAGAAGCAACGTGAAGGATTTCAACTACCACATGACCGGTGTTGTCTTCCTCTCCAACGCTACCAAGGAATAAGCACGGTAAATAGAAGCACGAGTACTGCCGGGAGCCTGCCGCTCCCGGCAGGCTTATATCTGGCAGGAAACCTTAGCGAAAGGTTGTTTCTAACATGATCAAGTATATTATCAAGCGCATACTGATGCTGATCCCGGTACTGCTCGGCGTCTCCGTCATCGTCTTTCTGATTATGCGCGTATTCTCCCCCGATCCCGCTCCCATCGTTCTGGGCCAGCATGCCACCATCGAGGCCGCGGACAAGTGGCGCGAGGCAAACGGACTGAACGATCCGATCCATATCCAGTACCTTCATTTCATAACGGGCGCGGTCACGGGCGATTTCGGCACCTCCTATTACACCAAGACCCCCGTGATCAGAGAGATCCTGTCACGGTTTCCCGCTACGATTGAGCTTGCGATCGCCGCAATTATCCTGGCCTCCCTGATCGGGATCCTGATCGGCGTCATTTCCGCCGTGAAGAAGAATTCCATTTTTGACCACTCCGGAATGGTGCTTGCCCTGGTCGGCGTTTCCATGCCGATCTTCTGGCTCGGTATCCTGCTGATCATTTTGTTCTCCGGAGTACTGCACCTGCTGCCCTCCGGCGGCAGGATCGATCCCTTGCTTCAGCCCACCGGCGGCACGGGCTTCTACCTCATCGACACCCTGCTGGCAGGCGACATCGAAGGGTTTATCGATACGGTGATGCACCTCATCCTTCCGGCCCTTGCCCTCGGCATGTATTCCATGGCCATCATCACCAGGATGACCCGCTCCAGCATGCTCGACACCTTGAACCAGGACTATATCCGCACCGCAAGAGCAAAGGGCCTGAAGAAAAGAAAGGTCATCTTCCGCCATGCGCTGCGCAATGCCATGATCCCGGTCACCACGGTAATCGGTCTTCAGCTCGGTTCCCTCCTGGGCGGCGCCGTTCTTACCGAAACGGTTTTCTCCTGGCCCGGCATCGGGAATTATACGGTCCAGTGCATTCTAAAATCGGATTTTCCAGTGGTACAGGGGGTTGTTCTTCTCGTCGCCTGTATCTTTGTGTTTATAAACCTCGTCGTGGACATTATCTACGCGTTCCTGGATCCACGGATCAAATTCGGCAGGAAGGAGGCCTAGCTTGAAATGAAACAGAAAAAGACCGCTTTGCAGGAAATCAATCTTTCGGAAGACGGAGCCGTCCTTCTTGAAAAGCCGGAATCCCAAATACGGGAAATGTGGGATGCCCTCCGGGAAAATACGGCGGCCGTGGTCGGCCTTTGCACGATCGTATTCCTGGTTCTCATCGCCGCTTTGGGCCCGCTGATCACGCCCTTCGACCCCAACGCCTCCGACATGACCAAGAGCTTTATCCATCCCAATGCGCAGCATTGGTTCGGCACCGACCAGTTGGGCCGCGACATCCTGAGCCGGATCATCGCCGGCGCACGGATTTCCCTGACCGTGGGCCTGAGCGCAGTCGCTATTTCCCTTACGGTCGGCGTACTGTTGGGCTCCATCTCCGGCTACTTTGGCGGGAGGGCGGATATTCTCATCATGCGGTGTATGGACATGATGCTTGCGATCCCGTCCATCCTGCTTGCCATCGCATTCATGGCCGCCCTCGGGAAGGGCATCGACAAGGCGGTTATCGCCATAGGCCTTGTCTCCATCCCGGAATACGCCAGAATTGTGCGCGGGAGTATTCTTTCCGTAAAAGAGAACGACTACATCCAGGCCGCGCGGGTAATAGGCAATAAAAACAGCAGGATCATTTTTAAACATATTTTGCCGAATGTGCTCTCTTCCATCGTCGTCCGGGCAACTCTGGGCATCTCTACCGCAGTGCTGGATACCGCCGCCCTCGGCTTCCTGGGCCTCGGGGTTCAGCCGCCCGCGGCGGAATGGGGCGATATGTTGGGCCGCGCCAGGGGCTTTATCTTCTCCGCGCCTTACACGCTCATATTCCCCGGCATCGCGATTACGATCACAGTATTGGCATTCAATCTTCTGGGCGACGGTCTGCGCGATGCTCTGGACCCGAAGTCGAGAAAGAATTAAGGTGGTGCGCACACATGCTGCTTGAAGTGAAAAACCTGAAAACCCATTTTCGAATGAAAAACGGCATTGTCAATGCCGTCGACGATATCAGCTTCTCCATCGACAAGGGAAAAATCGTCGCCATCGTCGGCGAATCCGGCTCCGGGAAAAGCGTTACGTCCCTGTCCATCATGAGCCTGCTCCAGGAATCCGGTTTCATTTCCCAGGGGGAGATCCTTTTTAAAGGCAAGGATCTGCTGAAGCTGAGCGAAGAAGAGATGCGGGCGGTCCGGGGCGATCAGATCTCCATGATCTTCCAGGAGCCAATGACCTCCCTGAACCCGGTTTACCGCATCAAGGACCAGATTATCGAAAGCATTATGACCCATTCGAAGCTTACGAAGCAGGAAGCCATGGAACGTACGGTGCAAATGCTGGAGACCGTCGGAATCCCTTCCGCCAGAAGGCGCGCCGAGGATTATCCCCATCAGATGAGCGGAGGAATGCGCCAGAGAGTCATGATCGCCATGGCCCTGGTCGGAAATCCGGAGCTTCTGATCGCAGATGAGCCAACGACCGCCCTTGATGTGACGATACAGGCCCAGATACTGGATTTGCTGTATCAGATGCGGGAGAAATTCCATATGGCGGTGCTGTTGATCACCCATGACCTCGGCGTTGTTTCCGAGGCGGCCGATCATGTGATCGTCATGTATTGCGGCAAGATAGTGGAGGAAGCGGAGGTCCGGGAGCTTTTCGGCAATCCCCTGCATCCCTACACCCTCGGGCTGCTTAATTCCATTCCCAGGCTGGAGGATGAAAAGGACGGCCCCCTTTACATGATAAAGGGAATCGTTCCCAACCCTCTGCACATGCCGTCCGGCTGCCCCTTTTCCGATCGCTGCGACCGGAGCATGGAGCGCTGCCGCAGGGAAATGCCCGAACTGAAGGAAAGGAACGGCGGCCACAAGGTGCGCTGCTTCCTGTATGAGGACCATCAAGAAGGAGGTGCGGAAAAATGAGTGAAGTTCTGGTAGAAATACAAGACCTGAAAAAATATTTTTATCTGGACCATGATTTTTTCGGACGTCCGACGATGATCCTGAAAGCGGTGGACGGTGTCTCCTTCAGCATAAACAGGCAGGAGACCTTTGGGCTTGTGGGAGAATCGGGCTGTGGTAAAACCACCATCGGAAAGATGCTGGTCAACCTGTATACCCCGACCCAGGGGAAAATCCTTTTTGAGGGAACGGACCTGGCCGCCTTGCCGGAAGCAAAACGCCGCGCATACAGCAAGGACATCCAGCTCATCTTCCAGGACCCCTACGCTTCCCTGAATCCGAGGATGACCATCGGCGACATCATTGCCGAGCCTATTAAAATAAACAACCTGCTGCCGAAGGATCAGGTCGAGAAGCGGGTAACTTACCTCCTGGACTGCGTCGGACTGGCAAACCATCAGCGAAACCGCTACCCCCATGAATTTTCAGGCGGCCAGCGCCAGCGCGTCGGGATCGCCCGCGCATTGGCGGTGCAGCCCAAGCTGATCGTCTGCGACGAGCCGGTCTCCGCCCTGGACGTTTCGATCCAGGCCCAGGTCCTGAACCTGCTGGACGAGCTGAAGAAGGAATTCGGCCTCACTTACCTGTTCATTGCCCACGGGCTGAACGTAGTAAAGCATATCAGCGACCGCGTAGGGGTCATGTACCTGGGCAAGCTGGTGGAAATCGCGCCGAAGAAGGAGCTGTATACAAATCCCCTTCACCCGTATACCCAGGCTCTCCTGTCAGCTATTCCCTCTGTCGATCCTACAAGGAAAAAACAGCGGATCATTCTTTCAGGCGACGTCCCAAGCCCCATCAACCTGCCCAACGGCTGCCGCTTCTGCACCCGCTGCTATAAAAGGTTTGAAGGCTGTGACCGGGAAGAGCCCGTATTGAAGGAAGTCTCTCCAGGCCATTTCGTATCCTGTTTTCTTTATAAGTAAATAAGAAATATGGAATAAGCAGAAATAAGCAAAAAGCACCGTTCGCGAAGGGATTCGTCCCCTCATGAGCGGTGTTTTTACTTCCATGCATCCGTCTATGCAGCGATCTGTGTCCCGGCAGCCGGCGGAATTGGCCGCATGCCTGTCGCCGTAAGCGCGTTATGCAAGCTCCATCTCAATCTCAAACTCCAGTACTTCCCCTTTTTTCAAGGTGTACAGGCCGTTTTCCCGCCGTGCCGTGTTGATGTCGTCATAGTACCCGTTGGTCGGTTCAAGAGCGCAATTATAGTCGCCCCCGAGGGCTCCCTCTGTGACCCAGAACCCGAGATACGGCAGCTTTTTGTGGTCGAACCGCACAGTCAGTGAAATGTCCTTCGACGGATAATAGGCGCCGCATCTCCCTTCCCCGACCATTCCCTTTACATAGTACTTGTTGCAGTTCTTCGAGGCGGCCGGCAGCACCCTGTCCAGCCTGAACGCTGAGCCGTCCGGCGTATGGGTGACGGGAAAGGGATGGGTCGTTCCGGCCTTCCCCAGGAATTCATTCTCCAATACATTCAGCACTTCCTCCGTGCCGGCCGGGAAGGCCAGCTGCATATCCTCCTCGCAGTTGATCAGGCAATGCATGGCCCATATGCATGGGAAGTCGAAGTCGCCTGTATTCGCGATGCTGTAGCGGATAAGGATGCGGCCCCCTTTCAGCGCTACGGTTTTGCAGAAACGGTACGGAAGGATTTCGCTTTTGCACGCCAGCACCGCCTGCTCTCCTTCCGTCCTACAGTCAAACGCCAGCCGCCAGGTCTCTCCGTGATCGGGATACCGGACCTGCCTGCAGTCCACCGATACTTCGCAGGCGTGGATGGTGGGAAAGCAATCGTCAAAGCCCGTTGCTTCGAACTTCTTTTCCCCCGGAGGGATCGCGTCCCGTCCGGAGCCGGCCCGCGCCCCGTCCCCCTGGAACAGCAATTCGAATTCCCTGTCCTTCCGGTAAACGGAAGCAAGCCGGGCTCCCTCGGACGGTAAAATCACCACCCTCAGGCTTTCATTCTCCAGGCATATTGCTTTAAAGCCCTTGAATACGGTTTCCTGAATCATATAAGAGTTCTTCCCCCTGTCTGCCGCCGTGAAATCACTTTTTCCCGCCGTAAAAACCGGAAAGGAGCGATTCCAGTTCATAATAGTTCCTTTCGGCCGTTGCCTTGTCAATGTAATTCGGATGAACGACCAGCTTCAGGTCCGGATGCAATACCCGCTTGATCTCCTCCAGCATCTTCTCCGTCTCTCCGGTGAGCTTGATATGGGCGTATATTCCGGTTCCCGCCAGGGCGTCCCGCACATCTTCCGGCCGGTTGGGATTGGGGTCCGCCGTCAGGTCGATCTGGCAATCTACGCACATGCAGGAAGGGCAATACTCCTTCAGGTATTTCATCATATGGGCCCATCGCCCGCAGGAGTGGATGGCAATGCCTCCGAATTCCCTGCCCAGTTCCTCGTCCAGTGGGAGGTTGAAGCGGGTGCCCGTATCCGGGGAACCGACGGCAAGGTTGTCGTCGGAGACGGAAATGCCGCTGAAGCCATCGGCGCAAAGCATGATATGGCCCGGTTTGAGATAAGCGTTCCCGATGGCCTCCATCTGGGCATAACTGAATTCCACGATCAGGCGGTTGATATCCTTCATGAATTTCATCATGGTTTCCGGCTCTTCGATGCAGCCTATGTAGGTTTCGCTGGCGTCCAGGATGAGCGATGCCGTATCGTGGGCCGATTGGGTATCGGTCAGGATGATGGGGATGGCGTCCCCCGTCCTGTTTTTAAAATACCGGATCGCCTCCAGGATCAACTGCGCGATCTCGCTCTTGCGCCAGTCCGGCTTTTCCAGCCCGGCGATCTCGTCCACGGTCCTGTATTTGTAATGCACCGCCGGAGCCTCCTGCTCCCGCCAGACGTAATCGCATCCGTAGAAATTGGCGTATACGCCCGTGCCGAACCAGGGCTCCAGCACCGGCAGGTGGTCGCTGGGCACATCCAGGGAATTCTCGATCACCGTCATATTGCCCAGATAGCTCTCCTCCGGTGTCCGGATATTCCGCCAGATGTTTCCGGGAGGCGTATGAAAGATCATATAGGGACGCTCCCCGCTCAGGAATTTTTGCGCCTGTATGGCCCTGTCCGCCCTCAGCTTTTCATATTGGCCGACAATCTTCATTATATCACTCATAGCATTGCCTCTCCTCTCTCCATGCGGTACTGATACAACTGCCCGCCGATCTGCCTGCTTGCAGCGACAATTTCATCATACGGCTTGTCACAGATGTCTACAAAGCCGATCTGGTAGTTCTCTCCATCCGGTCTCGCTGTATACGGCTGGTCACTGTACTGGAACCATCCGCAGCCCACGATGAATTTGTTTGCAATACAGCTGGAGACGTAATTATAATAGGCCCTCGCCCTCTGCCGCTGGTCCTTCGCGCTTCGAAGGCCCGTGTGGGGCAGCCCCCGGTCCAGGGCGCCGATGTGGTATTCGCCGATAATCACGGGTTTATCCGCTCCTTCCGGCAAGGCCAGGTCCTTCAGGGTATACCGGTACAGATTGAAGCTGACCACGTCGCAGTACCTGGCGCCCAGCTTCACCACCGCGTCAAATTCGGGAGCCATATCCGGATACCAATGGAAATCAAACCGGCTACCCATATAGAGCTTATGCGGCGCGGCCGCTTTCAGCCTGTACCGCACCAGCTCGAAGTATTTCTCCCACTTGCCCGCGTCCATGGAGCCATGAATTTCATTATCCACATAATATCCAATGCACCACGGATCATCGGAGGTTTTCTCCAGGACCTCCTCCATGTTTCTTTGAAACCGTTCCGCCCATTCCGGGCTGTCCACCTGCGGGAACTCCCGCTTCAGCCAGGACCGGGTTTCGATCCAGGCGATATAGGGCGTTTTTCTCCGGTTGTAAATATCCTCCTGGCTCCAGCAGGCCAGCGTGTTCATCCCCCAGCTTCTCAGCCTCCTGTGGGCCAGCTGCCTGCTGTGCTCTTCCCAGCCCGCCCCGTACTTTTTCGCCAGGTTGGTGGACCGGAAATCGCCGGCCTTCTCCGTCCGGAAATGCCCGGTTGCTTCGAGCTTCGGGCCCGACGCCCATCCCCCATACCGGTTCCAGCCTTCCGGCCCCGGGTTCTCCAGCAGATCCCTTTCCTCTTTTTCCCGTGCAGCCGCCAAATCCGGCGCCGACCGCGTTTTTCCCGGCCACTCCCGGTGCATGTACTGGCCGAATTCATCCACAAACGGGTAAAAGCTTCCGTCCGGCAGCTCTTTATCCGGTATCCCCAGCGGTCTGCAGGGCTTGATGCTTTTAACCCGGAGGGAGGCCTGTTCCTCCGGCATTACGAGGTACAGCCGGAGCTGCCTGATATCGGAGGGATCGACGGGGTCCCAGAGCCACATGAAGCCGTCCGGCAATCCGTTCATCCCGCTGAAGCAGGCGTTGACAAACCTCTTCTCCGGATGTCTTTTCATGTCGATGAACATTTCCCCGGTTCCCCCGGGAGCAAGCTCCTCAAAGCCCGCGCACCAGTTGTTTCCGTTCAGGCAGCCGTAAACGGCGATCCGGCTTTCGCCGATGTTCTCCAGCTCAATGGAAACGCCCAGGTACCGGCTGAAATCCAGCCCGTCAAAATGAAATACGACCGCCGGTTTGTTTGCGCCGGCCTCAAACCGGACCAGACAGCTCTTTTTCCCTTCCTGTTCAACGAACTCCGCTGTTGCATGGCTGCAGGCCGTCTTTTCGTTTTCCGCCAGATGCAGGCATTCCTCCCCGCTTTCCGGGGCATCGTCCGTTTGAGCAGGGCTTTCAGAACCCCGGGGGCCGGCTTCAAAAGCCGGTTTTTCACCGGAAAGCACGCGAAGCGTCTCTTCTACAAGGGCTAAATCGCGATCCCGGGAGGATTCGGGCGGAACGCCGGTCAGAACGGCGATCCCCTTCTCCGATGCCTCCCGGAGCATAATCCCCTCGCAGGAAAGGCAGGATATGACCTTCAGCTTCCTGGCCTCCCAGAGGACTGCCCGGTCGAAGGAGGGCGCATAGGCGATGACACCTTCAAAGGAGCCCAGCACCTTCAGCAGCACTTCCCGGTCGGAAGACATCCATTCCACTTCGGCCGCCTCTTTCAGCCGTTTCCCGGCGTCCGGATGCAAAGGAACGCCAAGCAGTACTTTTGGTTTTTCACTCATTGCGGCACCTCCCCGTTTCAACCCTGTCCGCCACCGGCATCTCGTTCTTGTGCGTCGCCGGTGATCCTTCCCTACCGACCCTGCCCGTCTCCACTCTCTCATCCCGGTCCGTCATCCTCATCCGGACCTCCCTCGTATATCCCGGCTGCAGATGGACTTCAGGATACGTATAATTGCCCCAGGCACGATCTCCTATATGTCCGGGCAGCGAACCGCTCCCCAGTTCATAGTACAGGACATGGTTCATGTTCAGCTTTACCGGTCCGGGCAACCCTTGCTCATCAGGCTGCGGCACTGCTGCGTCGAAAGTTCTCTGCTCCTTCGGAAACAGCACTTCCGCGCGGACGGACAGGGATTTTCCGTCCGATTCCACCCGCACCCTGTTTTCCGATCCGGATTCCACCGCGGACAAAAACCGTATCTTTTCCCGGCTGCTCCGGAAATCTCTTGTCCCACGGCCGCCGGGATCCCCCGCCCCGTTCAGGACGTATTCCTTTTCATCCAGAGCCCAGCTCCATTGGGGTTTCTCCCTATATTTCTCCGTACCGCAGCCTCTGTTTCGGCACGCTATTCCTGCGGGCCTTCCGATATGGTCGTCCGGATATACCGAATACAGTGCGTCCCTGTCCCAGGCCAGCCGGTCTATTCGTTCCGTCAGAACATAAGATACGCCGGCTTCACAGCACAGATACTGCGGAGGCGTATCCACCGTATATTTCGTCGTTATAAGCCCCGATCCGTCGATTCCCACCGTGAAGCGGACTTTGACCGCGCCGTACCCGTAGGAATTGCCGTCCCGGTCCAAATGGGTCCCGCCGGGGTAGCTGCCGCTGATATGGACCCGGACTTCCTCCGACCCGGTCTCCGTACTCATGGCTTCCAGCGCCCATCCGGCGCAGTCCAGCGTGAAATCGCCCGTATTGTCCCTCGGCCAGGCGGTCGCCTTGTAGTACAACCCGTTGAAGTTCAGGTATGGTCCGCCCTTTAGCAGGGTGCTTCCCTTAAAATCGCCCCGGACGATCAACCCGGTCGCCCTGCTGAAAACGACGGAATAATCATTTCCATAGACGGTAACGCTCTCGCCGTCCTCCTTCACCGAAGGCACAGGGACATAAAGCGGCCTGTTACCGCATGTCACATCACGGTGCGCCGGATCGTCCGTTTCCGAAGCGCCCGCCTTCGGACTGCCCCTTTCGGGATCGCCTGTCTTCGGATCGTCCACCTCCAAGCTGCCCGTTTCCGGATCGTCCTTCCGTATTTTCAAGGCAACCGCGTCAATAAACCTGCCATAAGCATCGCAAGCGGAAAGGTGGACTACGTCGCCGCTTTTCAATTCCTTTACCGGAATGATAAGCGCGCCCTTCTCCCGGGGAGCCAGTCCGTATCCCTCAATGCAGCCGCTTTCCTGGTTCACGTCCCAGTAGAACTTCAACTCCTTGAAATCCGTGCTGTTGAACCGGTTCCGGACCGGCACCTCCAGCGGCCTGCCCGGGCCCGGATGCGCCAGGGGCCCCTCGTGGATTTTAACCGGAGAGTAGCCTTTTTTGGTCAGCCACCATTCGGGCTTCTTCCGGAGCCAGGGATCCAGAATGCCCCATTGCCCGTATTCCGCGGCGGATATTCTCCCGTCCCCGTGGAGGAGGACAAAATCGCCAAGGGCAAAGATGGCCGTCCCCACCACGCCGTCCGCGTCATACAGGGTGTCCCAGCCTTTGTTCAGGGACAGTCCCCAGGCGTTCCGGATGGCCGGGTCCCGGCGGAGAGTTCCCATGGCATGGGTGGCGATGTGGATGTATTCGTCGTAAAGCGCGGCATTGGTATAAACTTCATTATACTGCGGGTAGTGATAGCAGAAAAGGTCCGCGTATTCATTCCCCCAGCTCCCGGAGGTGAGTCTTCCCGGATCTTCCTGCCGCGCGTAGTCGATTTCGGTTTTCAGGTTGACACCCCAGTCCGATTCGTTGGCGAATTCCCATAGAAGGATGGAAGGATGGGACCGGAACAGTTCGATCATTTCGGCAAACTGCTCCATGAACGCGGCCAGGTAGGCCGGCTTGCTGCAGGTGTGCCGGTACACGGGGAAGCCGAGGCTGTCGTACCGTTCCTGCTGGAACGTCACCGGAGTGCAGACCTGAAGATAAATTCCCAACACGTCGCACAGCTCCATGTACTTTTCCTTTTCCGGGTATACACTGAGCCGTATGAAATTGATATTGGCATCCTTGACCAGCCGGAGCTCCGTCTCGATCTGTTCATCGGTAAAGACTTTTCCGTTGACGGGATCGTGGCTGTAACGGGCGATGCCTCTCAGCTTGGTCAGATTGCCATTCACATAAAGAGCGTTTCCCTTCTTGACGAGCTTTCGGAAGCCCACCCTCCGCCTATAGGACAGCACCGGTCCCCCGTCCGCTTCCACTTCCGCCGTCAGCGTATACAGCCAGGGATGCTCCGCGTCCCACTTCAGCGGCGCTTTCACTGGAATCTCAATCGTATTCTCGGCAACATCCCTGTCGAGCGGAATAACAGCGGTTTCCAGCGGCACCGGACTACCGGACGGATCCAGCAGCTTCAAACGCACGACGGCATGGTCAGCCTTGTGGAACGCTATGGCCGCGGTGACCTTCAGGGTGGCGTTGCAATGCTGTTCATCCAGGTCCGTTTCATACTGGAGGCGGGCCAGGTAATCCTCCGGCAGCACCAGCAGCTGAACGTCGCCCATCATGCCCGCATGGGCCGGGCTTCCGGAAGGGCGGACCCAGCCGGCCAGGCAGTCGGAGGTTTCCATGCACAGGACCGTGATCCAGGAAGGCTTTCCAGGCTGAAGCACGCCGCTCAGATCGCAGTCGAAAGCGGTGTAGCCCCCCCTGTGCTCCCGGATGAACCGGCCGTCCACCCATATTTTGCAGTACTCCCCCGCTCTGTTGATCTTCAGGAGGATCCGTTTTCCTTCGCCATACTCCGGGAGGGTTACCTGTCTCCTATACACCATTTCCCTGTCACTCCGGACATCGTAGCCCAGGGCCACCAGGTCGCCGGGGACCGGCACTTCGTCCCAGCCGGCGCAGTCCCGCCCGTTCTCCCAATCATCCGGGCCGGGGACATCGGTAAACTTCCAGTTGCCGTTCAGGTCAACTACGTATTCGTCTCGCCCCTCCGGTACCGGTACGATTTCCGGCCTGGGCCAGATTCTTGCTTTATTGCGGTGCTGTATGCTTTCCATAAAAATGATCCTTTCCTGAGGAAGGACCGAATCCTAAATTCCGATCCTTCCTTTATGCCAAATCAGGCCACTGCCGATATGGCAGCGACCTGATTTTATTTGTACGGAGAGTGGCTTATTTGCCGTTTGCGGTCTTCCAGGCAGCCAGCTGAGCTGCCGCTTCATCCCTCATCTTCTGCAGGCCTGCCGCTTCCATCTTCTGTTTCAGTGTTTCGAAGGCGGCGTCCACATCCTTCACGGAACCGATGGCAATCGTATTGAAATACTGTTTGTAAACGTTCTGCACGTTTGCCACTTCTGTCTTGATGTTATCGGTGGATACGGCAAATCCAGCCACCGGATCGGGAATCAGGACATTGTCCCTCAGGTCGGCGACCAGCTTGATATATTCATCGGTCCAGGTCGCACGAGGAGCCACGATGTCCTTGTTCACGAACCAGAAGCCGTTTCCGTCCCAGTTGTAGGTGTTGGTTTCCGCCGTTACGCCGTCCGGGAGATCCGCCTTACCGTCCTTGATGACATGGTTTACGCCCTCTAGGCCGTATTGCAGCAGCGTGCTGTAATCCTTGTCCTGCATCATGAGATCCAGGGCCATCATGGTTCTTTCCGGGTTCTTGGAGGATTGTGCGATTGCGACGCCGTTATTCAGGAAGGAGTTGGCAATGGAATGTCCCGCTTTTGTATTGGCCTGAACGATCTCGACTTTCCAGCCCATTTCCTTGCCCTTTGCGGTATTGGTCTGGAGGTCGGCGGTATTGCCGATGCCTACTCCGGACTTGCCCTGTTCGAAAGCATCCTTGCTGCGTACGGTGTTGGCAAATATGTTTTTGTTGAGATACCCTTTTTCATACCAGGATTTCATCACCTTGGCCGCGTCTTTCAACGCCGAATAGTACGGTTCGTCGAACAGGGTGAATACCTTCCACGGATCCGATCCGTCGAATTCGCGGAAGACGCCGCCGCCGCTTCCGGTGGTGGCAAACAGATCCTGTATGTTGCCGCCGGTTTCATTCATCAGATAGAAGATGACCGCGTTGATGTCAAACGTATTGTCCATGTTGATCGGAATCATTTCCGGATTGTTCTTCTTGATGGCGTCCAGGTAAGGCTCCAGATCGGACACCCTCTTGATTTCCGGTATGCCGTATTTTTCCCTCAGGTCTCCCCGGATCGTGACGCCATATCCCTTGCGGTCCGGAGTGGAAGTGGGTATCATGTAGATCTTTCCGTCGATCTTGGCCTGCTTCCAGCCTTCGGGATCCAGGGCGGTCACTTCTTTCGGCATATACTTGCCGAGCATGTCCTCGGTCAGCTCGTAGAAAGCACCCTTTGCCGCTTCTGTGGTATATTTGCACCAGTCCGCAGTGAAAATCCAGTCTATGTTGTCACCGGCAGCCAGAACCAACGGATACTTGGCGTCCAGTTCACTCCATCCGATATAGTTGATGGTCATTGTAGCATTGATATCCTGCTTCAGCTTCTTGTTGAGTTCCTCAAACACGGCAGGCGATCCGTCCGGCGCTGCCCCCAGGAGATACCCCACAAGCTTTGCTTCCGTCGATGTGTCGATGCCCGTATTGCCTGCATCCGCGGAAGTCCCGGCCGGAGTGCTTTCCACGGCGGATGTCTCCGCGGAGGTCGAGCCTTCGGCAGTCGAACCCTGCCCGCCGCAGCCCGCCAGACCCAGGGTGAGCACAACGGTTAACGCGACCAGTACACTTAGGATCCTGAACGATTTCTTCATGATTAATCCTCCTCTATATTTTATCTATTAATATCCGGTTTGAACCGGTATTAACCACAGGGAACGGAAAGGCCGTACCGCGGCGTGCCGCGCTCAGCCCTTGACGGCGCCGATGGTAATGCCTGCCACAAAATACTTCTGGACGAAAGGATACAGCAGGACGATGGGACCGGTGGCCACCACCACCATCGCCAGCTTGAGGGATTCCTTGGGCATATTGACCGTCGGCATCGCGTTGACCATGTTGGAAGCGAAATTCACACTGGCAATGATCTGATACAGCGTATATTGCAGCGGAAACAGCGTGGTCTTCTGGATGAACATCATGGGCGTCCACCAGTCGTTCCAGTATCCCAGCGCCGTGAAAAGGCCGATGGATGCCAGCGCCGGCTTGGAAACGGGAAGCACGACCCGGATGAAAATCTTGAAGTCATCGGCTCCGTCGATTTTGGCCGCTTCGAAAAGGGAGTCGGGAATGGAGCCTTTGAAAAAGTTCCTCAGGATCAGGATGTTGAACACGCTGAACATCGGCACAAGCAGCAGCACCAGGATGTTGTCCGAAAGACTCAGATACCTTGAGACGATGATGTAATAAGGTACCAGTCCGCCGTTGAAAAGGGTCGTGAAATAAAGGACGAAGGCCAACTGGTTTCTGTATTTTACATCCTTCCTGTACATGACATAGGCCGCCATGGAGGACAGAAACAAAGAGGCCGCCGTGCCGAAAACCGTTACGAAGGTGGACACGCCATAGGCGTTCATGATTTTCTTCGGATTCAGGAACACCAGTTTATAGGCTTCCAGGGAAAACTCCTTCGGGAACAGGGAGTATCCGTTGAAAATGATGCTGTGCTCCGAGGTGAAGGAGCTGATCACCAGCACATAAAACGGTATGAAGGCCAGCAATGCTATGATTCCGACAAATAGATACGCCAGGATGTTAAATGTGATTACGTCGCCGGACATTCTCAATTTTTTATTGTATTTTTCGTTTCTGTCCGCAATAAAACCGGTATTTTGATTCATCTTCAAAACCTCTCCCCCGGATAGAATCTGATTCGTACTGCCCTGCCTTATTAAAACAGCGCATAGTCCTTTTCATACCTTTTGACAAGCCCGTTGACCGTCACGATAATGACAAAGCACAGAACGGATTGGTATGCCCCCGCCGCGGCAGCCATGCCGAAGTCCTGGTTGCCCATCAGCGACCGGAATACCAGGGTGTCGATGATATCAGTGGCATCCAGCAGCATACCGTTGTTCCCGATCAATTGGTAGAACATGTCGAACTGGCCCCTCATGACGGTACCGATCCCCATCAGGATCAGGATAACCATGGTGGGCTTCAGGGAAGGCAGCGTGATATAGCGGATTTTCTGGAACACGTTGGCCCCGTCGATCCTGGCCGCTTCAAAGCATTCCTGGTCTATGCCCATGATGGCCGCCAGGTACAGGACGCTGCCATAGCCGATCCATTTCCACACGTACAGGAAAGGAAGCAGGAAATACCAGTACCGGGGCTCCGAGTAAAGGTCCACCGGCTGCATATGCAGCGATTTCAGGATGCCGTTCACCATGCCGTATTCATAGTTGGCGAAGTTGTACATGAACGCGGCTACGACGACCCAGGACATGAAGTATGGGAGGAACATCAGGGATTGGGACACCTTTTTAAAAATCCTTCCATGCATTTCCGCGATCAGTATGGCGACAAAAATCGAAAAGAGGGTATAGCACGTGAGGAACACCAGATTGTAGGCCACGGTGTTGATCGTCACGGACAAAGCCTTTCCCGAAGAAAAGAAGAAACGGAAATTGTCAAATCCCACCCATGGGCTGAAATAGATGCCCTGCCTGTAATTAAAGCTTTTAAAAGCGACCACGATGCCCGACATCGGTAAATAGGCAAAAATGAGGAAATAGATCAAAACCGGTGCAAACATCAGATACAGCAGCTTGTTCTTTCTCATTTCATGAAGAAAGCCCTTTTTTACCGGCAGTCCTGTTAATATTTTCAATGTGTCCACTCCCTGCAACTAGGATTTGTAATGTTTCAAGCCTTATGAGAGAATTATAGTGAGTTTACGGGGATAGTTGAATATGATAAAATTGTTTTCGTCTATAATATTTTTATGTCTTTTAGCTTGAAGGGGAAAAGCGGATGGTCAGACTGCTCATTGTGGATGATGAAAACATAACAAGGGAAACCCTGCGGGATTTCATCCCCTGGGTGGAGCTCGGCATCGGCGCGGTGGAAACGGCAAACAACGGGATAACGGCGCTGGCGGCCCTTCGGGAATTCAAACCGGACATCCTGCTTTGCGACGTGCGGATGCCCAAAATGGACGGCATCGAGCTTGCTTCCCGGGTCCGGGAGTCCCTTCCGGAATGCAAGATTATTTTTCTGAGCGGCTATTCCGACAAGGAATACCTGAAATCCGCCATCCATCTGCAGGCTGTCAATTACATCGAAAAGCCGATCAATTTCGAGGAAATCAAAAAAGTCGTCCGTCACGCGGTCACCCTGCATGAAGCCGATACCCGGCAAAAGGCGGAGAAGGAAAAGCTGGAATACAATATAAATGAAAACAGCCGCCTGCTCAAGCAAAGACTTGTTCTGGAAATCGTCAGCCAGAAATCCGACCCGGACGAACTGAAGCGGAAGTATGATTTCCCCTTTATTCCGTTGTTTGACCAAAACGCTTTTTTCGTGTTGTATTTCCTTCTGCCGGAGGTCGGACCGGAGGACGGCAAATTGCCGGAGGCTGTTGCCCCAAGGCTTCATGCCCTTGTCTACGACACCGTGTTCGGCCATTCGGACAATTCCCTGGCCGCGCTGGACGAAGGAGGCAACCTCCTCTTCATTTCGGCGGATTCCGGTTCCTCCGGCGGTGATACCGGCCTGCGGGACAGGCGGGCGGAAGAGATTTTCAGCCAGTTGAAGGACTTGTTTAGGGAGGATTCCGACATTTCCGCGGGAGTCGGCCTGTCCGTGGAAAGTTTCAGCCGGATCGGCGATTCCTATTCGTCCGCCCGGGAGGCGGTAAGTTTCCGTTTTTATGAGGAAAAGGGCATGATATATCATGCGGAAGAGCGGCTTTCCGCCTGCTTTGCCGTAGACAACGCCCTCTATGCCCGGTTCAAGGATCTCCTGAAGCGAGGCGCCTCGGAGGAAGCGTCCGAGTTGGTCCGGAAGCTGGCGGAGCAGGCGCGCGAATGCAGGGACGGCAATATCAGCCGCGTAAAAAATGTCTTCTTCGACCTGATGATTGCCCTGTATGAAATAACAAAAGAAGCAGGGTTCCCCAAAGAAACACAGGAAGATGACCGGAGATACATCTGGCAGGAGGTCGAGAGTGCGGAACGGCTGAGCGAATTGGCGGATTCCGTATTGGAAAGCATCCGGGAAGAGCTGTCCGGCCTCGTGGACAAGAGCCGGCAGAATCGAAAGATAACGGAAATCATGGATTTCATCAACCGGGAATACGGCAACCATGGACTGAGCACCAAATCCATCGCCGCCCATATGTTTTTCACCCAATCCTATTTGTGTATCTTTTTTAAGAAGCACACGGGCAAAACCCTGAACGAATATCTTACGGAAGTGCGGATCGCCAGGGCAAAGGAGCTTTTGAAGAACAAGGAACTGAAGCTTTTTGACATCGCCGACCAGGTGGGCTTTGCGGACCCCAACTATTTCTCCGTGATCTTCAAGAAGCACACGGGCTGCGCACCGTCCGAATACCGGGAGAGCTACCTGCTATGATAAGGAAAATCATAAGCCTGATCGACGATCTCAGCATAAAAAACAAACTGGCCCTCCTGATCCTGGCGCTGACCACCGTGCCGTTCTGCATCTTTATTGCGGTCAATTCCTATATCTCCTCCAGGGACGTTGAAACGCAGGCCGCCTATTCCTCCCGGAAGGTGCTGGATCAAACCAAAGCCTTTCTCGAAAACAAGACCACCTCCATCAAAAACGAGATTTATTCCTACTCCTTGAACGATAAGGTGCAGGAACTCTGCACCACGCCCAAAAGCTTTTACGAACAGAATTTTTCCAATTGGATCAGCGATTCCGACAAATACAGGCGGCTCGCCTTTACCTTATACTATAATACCGACATTTCCCAGGCCCAGCTGTACACCGAAAATGGGATTGCCGACGTGCTGGAGAGCGCGGAATTCCAGAAGATGAGCAAAATCGAAAATTCCTCCTGGTATCAAGCCATGGTGACGGAAAAGGACATCAGCAAATGGCTGCCCTCCGACAGCTTCCCCCAGTCCGGCAACAGCCGGTATCTCTATTACGTCCAGGGAATCCGCGGAAATCTCAGCGTCAAATCCTTTATCGGCGTGCTCCGGGCCAGTATCAACGAATCCCTGATCCAGGCAATCCTGGATCAAGCCGTCTATACAAAATCCACCTCCATTTATCTCATCAACAGCGAGAATAAGCTGGTAAGCTCCTCTACCACCGTTTTTTCGGATGTGGCTGAAATAACGGAGGTCCTGGACCATCTGGGCGGCACGGCAACAGACAACGGAACCTGGGAAAACGTGACCATCGGGGGAAAAAAGATTCTCTTCGGCGTCCAGGCTGTGGCGAATTCCGACTGGCGGCTTGTCATGACCATCCCGTACGGGGAAATCCTGCAATTGAGCGTTAAGACCAGAACACAGATGATCCTGATCCTGCTGGCCGTTTTGCCGTTTATCCTTGTGATTACCTTCCTTGCGGCATCTTCCAGCACCAAACGGATCCGCAGGCTGATTTCCCATATGCGCAAGGCGGAAAAAGGGAATTTCGACATCAGCATCCTGCCCAGCAACAACGACGAAATCGGGGAGCTGACCCGGAATTTCAACCATATGCTGACCCGGATCGCCATGCTCCTGGAGGATACCTACAAGCTGGGAAAGGAAAACAAGAATCTGGAGCTCAAAGCCCTCCAGGCCCAGATCAACCCCCATTTTCTGTACAACAGCCTGGACCTGATCAACTGCATTTCCGTCAAGCATAACGTGCCCGAAATCGGACAAATGGTGGAGACCCTGGCCAAATTCTATAAATTGAGCCTGAGCAAGGGAGAAGACATCGTCAGTATCCGCAACGAGGCCGAGCATGTGAAATGCTATGTCCAGGCCCAGAATATGCGCTTCCAGAACAAAATAAACCTGGTGGTGGACATCCCGAAGGAAGTGTACCGGTGCAGCATCCCGAAAATAATCCTTCAGCCTCTCGTGGAGAACTCCATCCTGCACGGGATTTTCAGGAAGGACGAGGAAGCCGGAACGATCCGGATTACGGGAAAGTTGGAGAAGGACCGGATTACGCTGACAGTGTCGGACGACGGCGTCGGCATACCGGCCGAATATCTGAAGGACATCCTGACGGGCAGCTCCGCCAGCGAAGCCCACGGCTACGGCATCAAGAACATCAATGAACGGCTGAAAATAAATTACGGCGGCGAATCCGGGCTGGAATACCAGAGCGTGGAAAGCGAAGGCACGACGGTAATCATCCGCATCCCCGCCGTCCCGTACGAAAAGGAGCAGCCGCCCCGCTAAACGGGCGAATGAATGCCCAGCCGGTTGGGACATGCCTTCCGGCAGGCGCAGCAGCTGATTACTACCTGATCCCCTCCATACGATTGAAATGCATGCTGCCAGCAGCGGCCCTGGTCCATGGAAACGCCATCCATTGCACGGATCGGACATGCATCCAGGCACAGGCGGCAATTCTTCAGGCAGCCCTCATAGGAGGCGACCGGGTCCGGCTCCAGTTCCGCCGATGTCAGCACGGCATTGAGCCAGATCATGTTTCCATAAAGGTCGTTGACCAGAAGGGTGTTCTTCCCGATTTTGCCCAATCCGGCCTGAACGGCGGCATGCTTCAGGGATATGATCCCGCGCGTTTTATTGGTATCGGCATCGTGCGTGCAGGGTCCTACCGTACCAGCGGGAACCGCGGCGATCCCCTCCGCCTCCAATCTGTAGCACAGCTCCAGGCCGGCATAATCCATCTTTTCCGTCAATTTGTTTCTCACGATGGAATAAGGGATCAAGGAAGGACTATGCAGCGTACTGTGCAGGAATTTCCTGCCTATGACGACCACCGATTTGCACTGGGGCAAAACATCCCTCGGATGATAGCCTCTCGGCGCTTCTTCAAAACGGTCCACGGATGCGACCCCGCACAAATCCATGCCGAGTTCCTCCGCAATTCTCTTTACTTCAAGCGAAGTAATATCCATATCGCCCTCACATATGTAACCACTATTTTAATTTTTAAAGGTTACATTTCCACTTCACTATACTACACCTCTTTGAAGCTGTCAATACGTATTTGGCTGTTTCACGCCAGATGCGTTGATCTTCAATTACAGCAGCCGCCAATTGCAACAGCCCGTGATTGCGGCAGCTTTCAATGCGGCAGCCCTGCGGAATGAACAAGTCTTTGATTGCGTACGGAAGAAAGGTTATAATAGAGTTGGAGGCCAAAGAATGGATTTCTTGTGTTTTGATTTTATAAACACCCAGTGGTATGCAGCCCATAACCCGGGCTTTGAACCGTTAAGGGATAAAACCTGGATGGAGGATTTTTCCGCCAAATGGGAGCTGAATGCGGGTTGTGCGCTTTCGGAACGCCAGTTCCGGCAGTTGGCCGAATTGAGGGCTCTGCTGTTTGATATTGTGGTGGACCTGCATACCGGCAAGGGAATCCGGGACCAAAGACTGGCGAAATTCAACCGCTATCTCTCCCTGACCCCGTTGAACCATGAGCTCCTGCAGGAGGAGAATACCTACAAGGTAGTGCTGACACCGGCCTGCAGGGATTGGAAATATGTATTATACAAAATTGCATCTTCCCTTGCCGAGGTAATCACAGCGCATGGCGCAGAAAAAATCCGGGTATGCGACAACCCCGCCTGCAGATGGGTTTTCCTCGACAACAGCAGGAATCGTTCCCGCAGGTGGTGCAGCAACACCTGCTCCAGCCTGATCAAGGTACGCAAATTCCGCGAAAGTCAAAAGAGTCGGGGTAACTGCATGGAATAGCAGTGATTCAGGGGACCTCTGCCCTTCCCCAGGTCCAGGCCCGCCTTCAGCGCGCCGGTAAGGTACGCTTTTGCCCGTTCAACGCTTTTTTCCATGGGCCAGCCTTCCGCCAGGTTGCAGGCAATAGCGGAAGAAAGGGTACAGCCCGTTCCGTGGGTGTTGGGGTTGTCAATCCGTTCCGCCGGAATCCAGGAGGCTTTCCCGTCCAGATAGAGCAAATCGTCGGCGGAGCCGGTCAGGTGCCCGCCCTTGACTAGAACGCCGCCGTCCAGCAGGACGGATATTTTTTCAGCAGCGGCAAGCATATCCTCCCTGGTTGCGATTTTCATTCCGCAAAGGGCTTCCGCTTCCGGTATGTTGGGCGTAATCAGGTCCGCGATGGGGATAAGCCGATTCACTACAGCGTCCATTGCCCCGTCGTTCAGCAGCCTGCTGCCGCTTGTCGCCACCATCACCGGATCAACCACTATGTTTCTGGCGTTATACCGCTTCAAGCTGTCCACGATGGCATCTATGATCCTGCTGTTTGCCACCATGCCGATTTTTACGGCATCCGGGAAAATATCGCTGAAAATACAGTCCAACTGCTGCGCCACGAACCCGGGATCCGCTTCCAGCACGCCGTAAACGCCGGTCGTATTTTGAGCCGTCAATGCGGTTATGGCGCTCATGGCGTACATCCCGTGAGCGGTTATGGTCTTTATATCCGCCTGTATCCCCGCGCCGCCGCTGCAATCCGAGCCGGCTATGGTCAGAACCTTTTTCATTTCAGGTCACCTCGAATTCATTTAAATTTTCCACGTAGAAATCCGCCGTTTCCCTTATTTTCTCCCGGTCGTCCTCGAATACCCGCTCCCTGACGCCGACTGTATAAAAGTCCGCCGATTTGGCTGCTTTGACCGCATGAAGGGCGTCTTCGAATACGATGATCTCATCGACGGCCAAACCAAGCCTTTCCGCCGCTTTGCGGTATATTTCGGGGCTTTGCTTGCTGCCGCCCGTCTCGGCCGAGGTGATGACAAAGTCAAAATGCCGGTCTATGCCGAGCCTTTTTAAGGCATATTCCGCCAGGTGCCTATCGGTTGCGGTAGCTATGCACATTTTCAGGCCCCTGTTCTTTTCAAGGAACTCCCGCACCCCTTCTTTTAGCTCCACCTCGTATTTGTATTTGTCCTCGATCATTGAATTGATTCCGTCCATTACCTGCCGCGGAGTCCGAAGGAGGCCGAATTCGGAAATGAAATATTCCGCCGCCTGCAAAAGGCTCATCGGCTTCAGGGTTTCCCACAGAGTGGCGGGGATCGGCTCAACGCCTTCCGACCGGAGATATTCCGCGCCGATATTGTCCCAGACGCCCATGGAATCCAGGAGCGTCCCGTCCAGATCGAAAATCAGCCCTTTCGCCTTTTTCCGCACCGTTTCCTTTGCAATGCCCAGCAGTTCCCTTGTGGCCGCCCCAACATCGGGCTCCGCAAAGATGGCCGATATGACGGCAGCACCGTCGATGCCCGTCCCCTTCAATTGCAGAATGTTTCTCCTGTTAATTCCGCCAATGGCGACCACCGGAATACGCACCGCCGCGCATATGGCCTTCAAGGTCTCCAGGGATACGTTGTCGGCATCGTCCTTGGTCGCCGTGGCAAAAACCGCGCCAACGCCGAGGTAATCGGCTCCCTGCTCTTCCGCAAGCAGCGCCTGCTCCACGGTCTGCACCGAAACCCCGAGAATTTTGTCCTTTCCGATCCGGGCCCGGATATCGAGGGCATTCCCGTCACTTTGCCCCACATGCACCCCATCTGCATTTATGGCAAGGGCCACGTCAATGTTGTCATTTATGATCAAGGGGACGTTGTACTTGTCCGTAATCTCTTTCATTTTCCGGCCTTCCCGGACAAATTCGTCAAAGGAAAGCTCCTTTTCCCGAAGCTGTATAAAGGAAGCGCCTGCCTTTATGATTTCTTCCACCTGGTTTTCAAGCTTGTTTTCCCCGAGCCAGGACCGGTCGGTTACAACATACAAAAGCAAGGACCCTTTACCTGCGTTCAACTTTCGCACCCTCCTCCAGCATCCGGACGTTCATTTTGCTCATAAAGTCAATCAGCAGCATGCGGTAGGTGTTCGTCCCTCCGTCGAGCTCACAAAGCCTTTTGTACGCAAGCTCCCCGCACAGGCCCATCGCGGACACTGCACAGGCTGTTGCTTCCAGAATACCGTCATAATTGGCTCCGACATAGCTGCCGATCACGGCGGTCAGCATGCAGCCCGTTCCGGTGACCCTGCTCATCATAGGATGCCCGTTCCGGATTACATAGGCCGTTTCGCCATCCGCCACAATATCCGTTGCGCCTGTAATGACGATCACCGCGCCGGTCGCCTTGGAGAAGGCTTTGGCAAAAGCAACGGCCTGGTCGAGGTTGTCCGCCGTCACCGCATCGGCGGCGCTCGCGTCCACGCCCGACGTGGAACTGCTGCCGGCAGCGAGAAATTTGATTTCGGAGCTGTTGCCCCGGATTACGGAGAACTTCACCTCTTTCAGCAGCGTCAGGGCCGTATTGTTGCGAAGCTGCGACGCTCCGGCCCCCACAGGGTCCAATATGACCGGGTGTCCCAGCTCGTTCGCCCTTTTGCCCGCGGCGATCATCGACTGAATGGTTCTTTCATTCAGCGTGCCGATATTGAGAACCAGCGAAGAACAAATGGAGGTGATTTCCCCCACCTCGCCGATATCATCGGCCATGATCGGGGATCCGCCGCTTGCCAGGATGATATTGGCACAGTCGTTTACCGTAACGTAATTGGTGATGGAGTGGACCAGCGGCGTCTTTTCTTTTACCTTTTTCAAAATAGACTCAAACATTTTTCCTTACCACCTTTTTTATAATGAAATGACTGACGACATCCAGAAGCATAACCAGAAGGAACACGGGAATGGTGCTGCCGATGGCTGTGTCCATCCCGAGGAAGACCCGGTACAAAAGAAACCCGATTCCCCACAGGCAGCTATTGAGAAGGTCGAATTTCTTTCCCCCTGTCCGCTTTTTCAAAATGAAATAATCCGTAATCAAGATGGCGGTCATCGGTACAAAAACCGATCCGATGAAATACAAAAAGTTTTCATACTGCTCGATGGGAATAAAGACCGCCAGGAGCGTCCCGACGACGCAGACCGCGATTGCGGCATGCCTGCTGTTCAGCCTTTTGTCGATGTTGTGGATGCTTTCCCCGGCCGAATACACATCCAGGAAGGTGGTCGTCACCGTTGAAAGGAGAATAATCGGCATCGCGGCAATGCCAAGTCCCGCCGCCTGCAAGATGCGCACAATGTCGGAGCTGCCCGCGAAAAGCGCCCCTCCGAGGCCGATGGCATACATGAAGCAGCTTCCGGCGAAATAGCCGGCGGTACTGGCCAGGGTGAAGCCAATGGGCTTATCCGTGTTTTTGGTGTAGTCGGAAATCAAAGGCAGCCAGGAGATGGGCATGGCTATGGACAATTCCAGCGCAAGGCCGAAGCTCACGACTCCGCCGACCTCCCCGGCGCTCTCGCCCCTGAACACCAGAACGCACAGGACCAGCGTGAGGCAGAAAAGCCCGCCGACCGCGACGGCGTTAAGCCGTCCGAGATTTTTCAGCCCCGTGATGAGCCAGATGACAATAAGTAAGCCGATTACCACACACCAGAACAAATCGGCGGGAAAGCCGGCGCTGCTTCCGTACAGCGGGCGAAAGGCCTTGGCGCCGCTGATGACCATGACGGCGGTCCAGCCCACCAGTTGAAGGACGTTGAGGATGGAAAAAAAGACGGAACCGGCCCTGCCAAAGGAAAGCCCGACGCTTTCCATGGCCGTGACCTTGTTTTTCGCGCCGATGAGGCCTGCGAAATACAGGAGAAGGCACCCGATCAGATGGCCGGCCAGGATCGCCGCCATGCCGAGACCGAGGCCAAGCGGCGCCAGCAGCGCCCCCGTCAGGATTTCTGCAATGGAAATCGCGGCCCCGAGCCATAACAGGGCCCCGCTGAAGAAGGACATTTTGTTTTCGTTCAAATAAATTCCCCCACTAAAATCGTAATGGGATATGCCTTACGCAGCATATCCCACTAATTGACGAAAATAGCGAAGCTCCCTACGTTGGCATTATCCAAATCAGGTTAAAGGGTCGAAGCTTCCAGCTTCCTCTCAGCCTGTGCACACAAGCTCCCCTGTTTTAGGAATGGCCGAATCATAAATTCCGGTTCTGGAGCGGTTATTTTCCGCCCTTACTTCGTTGTCGTCAGTTGCAATAAAACAATTATTGCGCCTTCCTCCGCCTTGTAAGGACAAAAAATCCCTCGCTCAAGAATCCGTTTTTATGATTCGGTCATCCCTTAATTTCTTTGATAATAGCACATTGTACCGGTTATGGCAAGTATTTTGTCCTGCTAAAGCAAGGGAGCTTTAATTCTGCAAATTGAAAATGGTCGTACTAAAACTCCAGTATCATCGTTTCGCTTGTAAATGACAGAATCTTTGATTTTGACCGATTCTTTTTCTTTGGTATTGATGTCATAGGGATTATTCGAACTGATTTTCGAAATAGCCCAGCAATCACTCAACTGTCCTCCCATGACATCGAGGTTTATTACCGCACTATTCTCCAGATGTCTGTTGACAATAAATACAATCAGTTCATTTTCACCCAGACAAGCAGATACATCCACGTATTTCACATTATTTATTCCTTTTACATGGCCGACGTTGTCAATGTTATACTTTTCGCTTTCCCATTCCACTTTAACCGCTTGTTTCGCCCTGGAATCTGAGAATAATTTAATGGCATAGTAGCTTGGCGTTACATAGACAGCTCCTCGGTCACACCGGATGCATCCGCCCTGCCAGCCGTTGACCAGATCGGAATAATTGCAGATTTTTATGATATCGCTGTTCCTTATGAAAAGGTTGAGCATACCCGCATTAAAGATAGCTGCTTCAAGGGTGTGCTCCCTGTAGGAATAATTATTGAACATCGTATTCCATTCCGTAACTGCAATATTTACATTATCCGGATCTTCTGCACACTCTGCGATGGAGTGCCTGGTCCTTTCGATAAGCTGCTCATATTTTTGTACCGCGCCAACAGTGCCATAAAATAATTTTTCATTCTTCATAGCAATATTCCCTATTTGGGGGGCATAGCAGTGAAGCGCGATGTGATCCACTTTTCCTTTTGCATTATTTAAAAGCGTCCTGTTCCATTCCTGGGACAATTCATTCCCATTCCCGCCGCATGCTACTATTTCTATGCTGTTATCCTTTGCCTTCATGGCATCATAGAATT
Organism: Bacillota bacterium; assembly: GCA_023411575.1. Lineage (GTDB taxonomy): Bacteria > Bacillota > Clostridia > Acetivibrionales > DTU013 > UBA1305. The sequence goes on from JAEYOP010000017.1 coordinate 53,377, forward strand.
CGATATACTTTTTTACAAATTCATCCGCTGTACAGTGACCGATCTCCCAATCGGCAAACATCTCATTGCCGATGTCCCAATATTTGACGTTATAAGGCTCCGGATTGCCATTTTCAGCCCTTAAGGCGCCATAAAAGGCATCCGTACTTCCATTGCAGTATTCCACCCAGTTGGCCGCCTCTTCCGGCGTTCCGGATCCGAAGTTTATGCATATCATGGGCTGACAACCGACATTCCTGCAGAACTTGATGAATTCATCCGTACCAAAGTTGTTTTCTTCATTTCCCTTCCAATGCTCATTCCGCTTGGTCGGCCTTTCATCCCTCGGTCCGATGCCGTCTTCCCAATGATAGCAGTCGGCAAAACAGCCGCCGGGAAATCTCATGATCCCTGCATTTAATTCCCGGGTTGAGGCAACGACCTCTTTCCAAGCGCCATCTACAGCGCTTTCCGGCATGAGGGATACCTGGTCAAGCCACAGGCATCCTTCGCCGGCCATATGTATTTCAAAAACAGCATTCTCTGCATTTGAACAGGCTTTAAATTCAAATTCGTACTTGCTCCATCTGTCCGTCACCATAAACTGCTTTTCAAAATAGAATTCATCCTCCCGAGACTTCGCAACAACCCGCACAACGCCTTCAAAATCTTTAGCCTTTGCCCATATATGGCCTCTGTAAAATTCATTTTTGAAAAGCTTCAAGCCCTGTTGTGCGATTCCTCTAAAACCGCCATAATGATTAATTGTTTCTAGCTTTTGCGAGTATCTGGAATTATATCTTTCTTCGGAATCCATAGAATATCTGTAAGCATCGTTATATCCCACCGGGTACCATGGGTCGGATACCCCGTCGCCATTCGCATCCTCATTCTCAAAGCCCCTGTTCATCAATAGTTCCGCCCACATGCCCTTATTGATGCAGTCCTGTATGAATTCAATGAAATTCCCATAAATAAAGGGACTTATATCAGCAAGCTTGTTTGACAAATCGATCTCAATATCAATTCTCATGCTCTTCTCCAAAATTTACGGCCTCCCGGCGATTAAACCCATCCTGTTTACTTTTTCGCAATGTCAGCCATATGCTCAATCGCAGCCTCCTTTGTGTTAATCGCTCTTATTGTTTCCGGATTGAACTTGGGTTTGCGATCATAGGTATAAAGCCCATTAACCTCCTGTTCCACATCATAAAGCTGAGTATAACAAAACGCACAAATCTTAGGATTATTGAGCAGTGCCTCTGTCAGTCCCTTATATCTTGATATGAATTCTTCGCTGCTCTGCGGCCGGTCGCCGTATCCCCAGGATTGCTCATCCATCTGGCCGGGATTCCACCAAATCCCGCCATACTCGCTCACGAAATAAAGCTGCCCCGCATATTTCTGCCTTTCCGCATGTGTGACGTAAACTGGTCCGCCATGTTTCATAGGTTCAAACTTTACCGCAAATTTTTCAGGGTCTTGTTCATAATCATGTATATCAAAAATATCCGCAGCAACGTGGAAATTTCCGCTGGTATCGATTACAGGCCGCGTAGGATCCAGCATTTTAGTGGTATTATATACGATTTTTAATACTTCATCATTCTGCTTTGTGCCATTCCAGTCCCAGGTTTCATTGAACGGACACCAGCCTACAACAGAGGGGTGGCTGTAATCTCTTTCAACGGCTTCCAGCCACTCGGGAAGCGATCTTTCCAAGCCCTCCGCCGCAGTGATGTTCAAACCCCAGTTGGCATACTCTCCCCACACAAGATAGCCCAACTTGTCCGCCCAGTATATATACCGGGGTTCAAAAACTTTCTCATGCATTCTTGCTCCGTTAAAGCCCAGCTCCAAGGAAATTTCTATATCTTTCTTCAAGTCCTCCTCCGAAGGCGCCGTATAAATTCCGTCGGGGTAATACCCCTGATCCAGCACAAGTCTCTGAAAGACAGCCTTCCCGTTTATTAAAATGGCATCCGTGCCTAAGGCTATACTTCTCATTCCAAAGTAGCTGTCAACACAATCGATCTGTTTTTCACCCCTACAGAGGAAAAGCTTCAAATCATAAAGATTCGGATTTCCGGGTTCCCACAAGTATGCACTGTCAAGCTTTATGAGCAAGTTTACATTATTTCCTGCAACAACAGCCCTGGAAGTTCCTTCACAATGTCCGTTGAAAAGCGCCTCGGCCTCAAGAACACAATCCGAAGGATTGCCTAGGATCGTCGCCGCAATGTGCACGCAGTCATTTTCCGGATCAGGCGTAAGTTTAAACTTCGACAGGTAGGTATTGGGAACACTTTCAAGCCATACTGTCTGCCAGATGCCGGTAGTCCTTGTGTATAGGCAGCCGTATGAACCATATTCATTGCTTTGCTTCCCGCCGGGCTGAAGACCGGTTCGTACGTCGTCCTCAGCATAGACTGTCACAGTGTTTTTCCCGGGTTTTACAAATTTCGTGATATCAAAAGAAAAAGAGGTATAACCGCCCCTGTGTTTGCCAACAGAGCTCCCATTGATCCATACCTCGGAATCATAATCAACCGCTCCAAAATGGATAAGAACCTTTTGGGTAAGCCAGTTGCCCGTCATTTCAAATTCCCGCATATACCATACCGCATTGAGAAAATCCGTGTTCGCAATACCGGACAGTTTGCTTTCAGGGCAGAACGGAACCACTATTTTCCCGCTTAAGGATGTTCGCTCAAAAAACTTTTTATGCTTGCCGCTTTTGCCATAATCAATTTCAAAATCCCATTCCCCGTTCAAATTGGTCCATTCGCTTCTTACCATTTGTGGTCTTGGATATTCGGGCCTGGGAATCGTATCATTTTCCATATTGAACCTCCTGAAATTTACTCTAATTTATTTATGTTCTTATATTATATTGATATAATAATAGGTATAAAATAGATAATTTCAACGTATAAGTGAGGAATATAGGCATGAAAGAAGATATTACAAGTTTCTGTATAGATGAGAATACGAATTTTGCATTCAATCTTGAAATGACAGGCATTTCGTACTGCGACGGAACTTACAAGATAAAAAGGAATAACTCGCCAATATATGTTTTTGAATACATAATCAGCGGTACCGGTGCGGTTAAGACAGGAGCTGCTGAATTTTACCCGTCAGAAGGCGATATCTACATCCTGCATCGCGGAAGCAGCCATGAATACTATTCTGACGACAGGAACCCCTGGATCAAAGTGTGGTTTAATGCGAAAGGTACATTGATCGATCATCTCATGGAAGTATATAAACTGGGCAATATCAACCACATACAGAATTACGACCTAAGCGGACTTTTTTTCAAAATGATTGAAATTGCCCGGATGAACAGCATTGATCATAGAAGAATTTTTGAACAAGCATCCATTGTACTGCATGAGTTATTGATAAAAATAGCGGCGAAACTGGAAGGAGAAAAAGAATCCCCAAATTATGATGCCTTGAAAATCAAGCAATATTTGGACCAGCATATTGAAGACAAAGTGGCTGTCAAAGATTTGGGTGACCTTGTCTATCACTCCCCCTCCCATATTATCCGGATATATAAAAAAGAATATGGAGTAACTCCCTATGATTATTTGTTGAATAAAAAATTAGAGATGGCTATCCTTATGCTTCTTAATACCAACATGTCGGTAAAAGAGATCGCGTTTAAGCTGAAATTTGCCGACGAACACTATTTCTGTAATTTTTTCAAATCAAAAACAGGTCAATCTCCTTCAACTCTCAGGAAAGAGGCCAGATGAGCATATCTTCCTTTTTATGCTGTTAATGTGCTCTCACTACCGGACAAATTCCCCGGTATCCTTATAGTGACTTTTGTTCCCCATCCTGCTTTACTTTCGATCCGTATCCCATACTGGTCGCCAAACAGCAGCTTTATCCGGCTGTCGATGTTCACCAGTCCGATACTGCCGGCAGAACCGGTATTCTGCAAGGTTTCGGTACGGTTCCTGCCCAACCCGCTCCGGATTCTTTCCAGTTTTGCTTCCTCAATCCCCTGCCCGCTGTCAAATACGGAAAAGCATACGTTGGAATCCCCGTCCATGTATCCCTTTATGATCAGCCGGCCTCCATTATCGCAATTTTCCAGCCCATGATAGATTGCATTTTCTACAATCGGCTGCAATATCATCTTAGGCGTTTTCCGCTGCATCAGGCCCTCCTCCACATCGATTTCCAGCGAATACTTTCCGTCATATCGAATATTAATAATGTCGAGATACGCCTTTATGCATTCAATCTCTTCCCCGATCTGAACAATATCCGCCGACTTAATGCTGTAGCGGAAGATCATAGACATACCGGAACAGATCTGTGCGATCTCCGTGCTTCCATAGTCCAATCCGATGCTGCTCATGCAGTTTAAGGTGTTGTAGAGAAAATGGGGGTTGATCTGACTCTGAAGCGCTAAAAATTCGGCTTGCCTTTTTGCAAGCTCCATCTCATACATCCTCGTTTGACCGTTGAAAATATTCCTGGTCATTTCCTCAATCCGATCCACCATGCTGTTGATTTCCATCGCCAGGATACCGACCTCATTGGCGGAACGCACCTTTATTCTGAAACCGATTTTGTTCTCGCCGATCTTTTTCATATCTTTAACAAGTCCGGCGACGGGTTGGGTGATATTTCGGAAGAACAGGACGCCCAGAACAAAAAGGATGAGAATCATGCTCGCCACCGAAATAATACCGGTCCGGAGGGTTGAATTCATGTCGGCTGTCAGCTCGTTCACCGGGATTATGCTGATAATTTTCCACCCTTTGGCCTGCTCCAGATTCCTTTGCTGAAAAATTACTCTTTTGCCCTTATAATAAGTCATATTGACGCTGCCGACGCCGCCGGAAATGCCCTGCGGCAAGTCGCCGAAAAGCATTCCCTGTTTGGAGATGCTATTGGACACAACGATTCTGTTTTCATCGTCCAGAACAGCTAGAATGGAGTTTGGCGTCAACTCGGTATTTTCAATCAATTCTTGTATGTTGGAGGTGTTGATCGTGATGGTGCAAACGCCCATTTTTTCGGCGAAATGCTCCCCGCCCAGTATTTCGATGATTGGCGCCAGATAAAAGAATACGGTTTTCCCGGTAATGGGATCTTTCATGACGCTTGTAAAGAGAGGCTTTTTAAAATCCTTTGATCCCCGGTTGTATTTTTCCATGAAGGATGCATATTCCTTTGTATTGAACAGGTTGCCGTCCGTAACGAGATTATTTACTTTCCTGTCATAATTGTCCTCAATTTGGATGCAGTAAATAATCGAATTAAAGGTTTTCACATATTCCATGAGGTCCAGAACAAACGGGCCCAGTGTCACGTCCCTCTTGTAATAATCCGTGGTGATGACAAATTCCTGCAGGTTTTTATCCAATACGATCATGTCCGTATTGGTTTTGATATCCTTCAATACGGATTCGATTTTTACAAAGGACTGGTTGATGATCTTCTGCTCGTAATTGCCGGCTCTTTCCTGCGTAAGGTTATAAAAGCTATAGAAATAAAAGAGCTGTATCAGGATCAGAAGAAACGCCGATACGGCGACAAGAAGGATCATCTGGTGCTTCAGCTTCAGTTTACTCAGCTTCACGGCTCATTCCTCCCGGGATTTGGTTTTTTCGGTATTTCGCCGGTGTTATGCCGCGCTGCTTTTTAAATACCTTGTTAAAATAGTAGTAGTCCGGATAGCCTACTCTTGACGCTATCTCTTCTACGGCAAGCTCCGGGTTCCTTAGCAGCAACTGGCACGCTCTTTCGATTCTGACGTCCGTCACATATCTGGAATAGGTTGTCCCCAGTATTTTATTAAACAAGTGGCAGCAATAAAACGGACTCATGAAAAACCTTGCGGCCAGCTCCTTTAAGTAGAGTTCCTGGGAATAATGGTCATTTATGTATTCCAGCATCTGACGAAAGTAAGACATCGTTTCCTTGTCCTCGACCGCCAGGCCGTTCTGACTTTTAACCTGCTCAAATATACTGAAGATAAAGCTGCAAAGGGATTCAAAATCTTTAAACCTGTCCTTCAGCTCCTGGTAATTCAAATACTCCAGACCTATATCGCGATTCTCCCCGTCCTGGCTTTTATTGACGATGCTTATCGCCTGGTTCCAAAGAAAGACCGCCTCCGCCATGCCCAGCTTGTTGTTTTTAAAGGTTTCTTTTATTCTGCGAAGGAGATCCTGGATTCCATCGAAGTTTCCCTGCTCATATTCCCTCTGCAGGTCACAAATAAGCGGTTTCATGTCCTGCACGTTTTCGTCATAGGCGAATACGCCGGCCTTTTCGATGCCAATAAAGGGCTTGGAGGCGGCAATATCCGCCTCCTTTATAATTCTTGCGGCGTTTTTGAGCGATTCTGCTTTCATGCTGAAACCGCCGCTTATCCATCCCGGTTCCAGGAGGGTTTCGGGAGCTTTCCCGGCCCATGGATCCTTTTCGGTATTTATGAGGTATAGTATTTTTCCGGGTCCCATTTTTATGGCAATACTCTTTTGGGCTCCGGGCAATTCCGGTTTTACGGCGGCGCCGGATTCATCCCTCCTGTGGACAATAAGGGCATACCAAAACGGTTCTGCGCTGCTTTGAAAGAACGGATCCAGAAAGCGCAACTCCCCTTCATCATTTCCGATGAGCGCTTCCAGAATCAGCCGATCCCTGCTATTGTGTTTTCTGGAAATGGTGTCGCGCATTTTTTTCAATAGCGATTCCGTGGCAGCTAAAACAACCGGTTTTAAGACGTAGTCCAACGCCCCGTATCTTAAGGCTTCCTGCGCAAACGCAAATTCCGCGTATCCGCTGACGACGACAAATTCCGTATCAATTTGCCTTTCCCGTGTCATCCGGATCAAATCGATGCCATTGTATTTCGGCATCCTGATATCGGTAAAGACAACGTCCGGGCGCTTTTCGCAGATCAGCTCGAAGGCCCTTTCCGAGCTCGTTGCCTCAGCGATTACTTCAAATCCGAAAGCCTTCCAGTTAAACGCTTTCCGGATTCCCTTTATTGCCCACGGTTCATCATCTACGATCATAACGCGGTACATAGAACGGCTCCTTCAATCCTTTTCATTTAGGGATGACCGAATCATAAAAACGGATTCTTGAGCGAGGGATTTTTCGTCCTTACAAGGCGGAGGAAGGCGCAATAATTGTTTTATTGCAACTGACGACAACGCTGTAAGGGCGGAAAATAACCGCTCCAGAACCGGAATTTATGATTCGGTCATTCCTTAACGTAGCATAAGCGTTCTTTCCGGTCAATGGGCATTCCTGTAAAGGAAAATGGGCCGACACAAAAGGGATTCCGCCTTTCATCATCAGCCCATATTTTAATTCCATGTACATCCGCACAGAGTGGGTTACTTCTTGCCGACCGCTTTCATCGCTTTATAAATCTTGATATTTTCATCCATCACGGCCTGCCCTCCGGCGGACATATACTCTTCCACCAGGTTTGCATACAATACGTCAAATTCGGATGGTCTGCAGTAAATAAGCTTGGCCGTCATTTCCGTGTTTTTGTCCCCAAGCGTCTTGGAATACTTGATGGAAGCTTCATTCGGAGTATCGAAGAAGAAAGGCGTCAAGCCGTCTTTTACCCCGATCGCGAGAGATTTTGCAGCACCGTCTTCATTGCCGGTATAGGACATCGTTACCAGCTTGTCGTTCTTTGCCGGATCATTTAATTCGGCGCCGTTGACAACAAACTCATAGTCGATATTCAATGAGCTCGGCATCATTTTGTCGCCCGTTTGAGGAATGCCCTGCGGTAAACCGTTGACCAGCTTGTGATTTACTCCCTCTTCTCCGTTCTGAAGATAGAAAAGGGTCTCCGGCTTCGCAAGCCAGTCTATATATTTCATCGCTTGTTCGGCATTTTTGCTGGTCTTGGGGATCATGATAAACATTCCATACGGCGGCCATACGGACTTTAAGTATTTCCCCGCATAATTTTTGAATGTGTCCACAGGAGTGAGCACCGCCGTAGGAACGTTCTTTTTCAAGGTTGCGTAAATACCGGGGGACAGTCTGTAGGGATAATCCCAGAGCGAGCAGAAAAATCCCGCCTTGCCGTTTGTAACATCCCCGTCCGCCTGTTTACCCGTTTTATCAATGGCAAGATCAGGACTTAATAATTTTTCATTGTAGAGTTTATTCAGGAATCTCAGGGCTTCCTTATTCCCGGGCCTCTTCCAGCCGGGTGTCGCGGCGTATTCTTGCTCCGTCATTCTTCCCCAGGAAGCTTCGAATATATTCCCGTAATTGTACATGCTTCCGCTGCCGGATACCGCGGTAGCCCAGGGAATAACGCCGCTGACCTTGCCGGGATTTTTATCCCTGAAGGCGACAAGGGTATTGTAAAGCTCATCCTTTGTGGTCGGCAAAGGCATCCCCAGCGCATCCAGCCAGTCTTGCCTTATAAAAGCGACATTCTGGGGCACCATGTTTCTTTTGGCCGGGATCACCATTTGCTTGCCGCCAACAAGGCCGTATTTCAGAATGGTCTCCCCCAGATAGCTTCTCAAAGTGGGACCATACTTTGCCAACAGGTCATCCAGTTGTATAATGGAATCATTTTTTACATATTTGTTGACAGTCGCCTGATCATATATGAAGCTGACATCCGGTGCGTCTCCGGCCGCCATCAGTATGTTGAGCTTATCCACTTCCTGGGTTCGGATAACCGGGACGAAATTCACCTTGACATTATTTGCTTTTCCAAAGTTGTTGTTGATATACCTTGTCCATTGGTTGTTATTCAAGTCCGGCTGACCCTGTACTCCCCTGTCGAATACCTCTACCGTCAGGGTCACGGGCTTGCTCTTGCTGGCTGTGACAGTAACATTGCATTTGGCGGTTATACTTTTATCACTGACGCTCGCCACGGTAATCACCGCTTTGCCGGCATTGACTGCCGTAACTCTTCCGTTGGCGTCAACAGAAGCAACGTTTTTATTGCTTGTGGAATAGGACAGCAGCTTTTGTGTCGTATTCGCCGGAGCGAAACGGACCGTCAGCGCATCGGCCTGTCCGACCGTCAGGGTGATGCTGGCCTTGTCGAGGGATATGCCGGTCACCTTTACAACGGCAAGCGCTGAAACAGGCAACAGCAATGAGAGTACTACCGCGAGACAGAGTAATAATGAGAGAACCTTCTTCATACGAAACCTCCTTGTCGACTTGAATTGGTTTTGGTTTTTATGAATTAACAGAGCCGTACCCATCCCTTTTCCAGCCGAAACGATGCACTATCCGGAATTCTGCATCGTATTAATATACTTCTTGAAAAATAATAGAAACACCTCCTTTTCAAGAAATCATTTTCGGCTTCCATAGGGTGGGACGTTCCATAATTTCCAGCTTGCCGTGTTTATCCTTTTATCGCGCCTATCATCACTCCCGACACAAAATACTTCTGAAGCCACGGATAAACAATCAGAATAGGAACGGTGGCAAAAATGATGCTGGCCGCTTTTAATGCTTCCGGTTGAATGACAACGCCCATACTCCCTTCCCCTTGCTGACTATCCAACTGCTGATTTACGGTAATAATCTGGTACAGCTTAAGCTGCATCGGAAACAGCTTCCTGTCCGTAATATAGAGCAGCGCGTCCTGGAAGCCGTTCCACCTTCCAACTGCGTAAAAAAGGCTCAGGGTCGCTATCGCCGGCAGGGACAGCGGGAGAACGATCCGGATCAGAATGGTCAGATCATTCGCTCCTTCAATGGAGGCGGATTCGTCCAGGCTCTCCGGCAAAGAAGCGAAAAATGTTTTCAGTATGATCATATTGTACACGCTCAGAGCGCCCGGCAATACCAAGCTCCAGACCTTATCCAGCATATTCAGGCTCTTTATCAGCACGTAATCGGGAATAATGCCTCCGCTGAAATACATGGTTATCGTAAGGAGGAGCAAAATGAAGCTCCGGCCCTTCAGCCTCTTCTTTGTCAGCGGATACGCGGCACATATGGTCATGACCATGCAAACGGCCGTATACCCTACCGTAAGGAGAATCGTATACAGCATGGTATCCAGCATGGACTTATCCGTTAAAACCGTTTTATAGGTTTCAAAAGTCAATCCCACCGGAAGCAAGGTGACTTTTTGAGAAAGAATCGCTTCATTTGAACTGAGCGACATGGAAACAATATATAAAAACGGAACCAGGCATGTAAAAACCGCCGCGGTAATTACAAAAATAATAAGGACGTCAACAAGCCTGTCTTTCACTCGAGTTTTCAACGCGATGCCCCCCTCACCAAATTCCCTGCTCGCCACTTTTTTCCACAATATAATTGGCCGCCAGCAAAAAAATCAGACTAACTACAGATTGAAACAAGCCGACCGCAGTCGCCTGGGCAAAGTCGCCGGCGCCCAGTCCGACCCTGTACACAAAAGTACTTATTACATCGCTGTAATCCTGGACGAGGCTGTTTCCGATATTGAACGGCCTGTCAAAACCGATGGACACCATTCGTCCAAGCTGTAAGATAAGAAGAATGAGAATAGTGGGCTTTATGGACGGCAATGTGATGTGCCATACTTTGCCGAATCTTCCGGAGCCGTCTATATCGGCGGCCTCGTACAACCCCCTGTCTATTCCGGTTATTGCCGCCAGGTAGATGATCGTTCCCCAGCCGGCATTTTGCCATACTCCTGTAATAACATATACAACAAGCCAATTCCCATTGTTGGACAGAAACGGAACCGGGTCAATCCCGAAGACCGACAATGCAATATTCACCATTCCGTTTGTAGAGAACATGAGATATACCATGCCGCCGATGATAACCCAGGATAAAAAATGAGGCAGGTACAAAATGGTCTGGGATATTTTTTTGAATTTTAGCCCCCGAAGCTCGTTTAGCATGACCGCCAGAATGATCGGGACCGGAAACCCGACGATCAGATCCAGCGTATTCAGCAGCAAGGTGTTTTTCAGTGCCCTGTAAAAATCCTTCAAATGAAAGATGTAATTAAAAACATCCAGTCCCACCCATTCGCTTCCCGATATGCCTTTGGATATGTTATAATCCTGGAAAGCCATCAGGACACCATACATCGGGCCATATTTAAATATCAGTATGTACGTCACCGGAAGGAGCAATAACAGGTAAAGAAAAAAATCCCTTTTTAAATAAAATAGAAAGCCGAACTTCTTTCGGGGCATAACCGTACTGTTCGCAGAGCTTATGTTAACTTCCATGCAAAAACCACCCTTGTGTTTTTTGATTCACTTTCTTGAAAGCAATTCTGATGAAACACATTATAAAGACTTGATGTGCCGATAAAAATGGAATAAGTTGAGCAGAAGTTTGTATTTTGTTGCGAAGTTATATGCTTATATGCTGGTTTTGCACAAATGTAAACATAGTACGTTGCTCGCCGCCTATTTGTCGGCCGCCTGTTGTTTCAGTCCGTCGCAAAAGCGGTCCGCCAGGAACCCTTTCATCAGGCTCATCATCTCCAGCATCCCGATATCCGACTTTTTCATGCTCTTTTCCGCAAACTGCCTGCAATAGCCGCATTCGCTGCACACCTTCCGGCAAAAGCCCGGGTCGGCGGCGAACCGGTCGAAAAAGCCGTCCAAACTGGCGTTATCGATGGTACAATCCGCAATCGCCAGCGGCCTGCCGGTTGAAAACAGCTCCAGGAGGGCGATCAGATCCCCTTCGTAGCGTTCGTCCATATAACAGGACGCCGCCTTCGCCGGATTCCCGTCGATCACATTGGTCCGGCCCTGGATTTTAAAATAGCGGATGCCCAGGTCGTAATAATAGTGAAGCTCCTCCGGCCGGATCCAGTTCAGCTTCAGGAAGTTCTCCGCCCCGATGTGCATCAGGTGGCACCGGGATTGGAAGTAGGAGCATTCGTCCCGGTTGGTGTGGGAATGGGAAAAGCTGTTGTAATGGAACATCTTGAAAGGACAGTCGTTCACGCAGAAAGAATTGACAATGACCTCCAGCTCCCCCGTATAAACCGCTCTTATGTCCCTCAGGACGTCAAATTTCCTGTGGATATCCTCATCCAGGACAATCCGGCTGATCCCCAGTTCTTCGTAAAATTTCGCCTTGAGAGGACTGTTGATCTGGGAAACCGTAGAAGCCTTGATTTTCAATTGAGGCGCCGTGTATTTTACAATTTCCATCAGGGACGGAAGGGATATGGTAACCCAGCCAGCCCCTGCGCTTTCCAGTCTTTTCAGAAAATCCCCGATTTTTTGGTACCCGGACTTTGTCAGCTCTTCGTTCGCCATACAGGTTGCGTTGATCACATAATTGAACCCGATCCCCCTATCGCTGCTGTACTTTACGTAGTTTTCCAGGCAAGCCCAGTCCACCTCGGGAAGTCCCCTGGGCGACCTGCATGAGCCGAAAACCGTATCGGGAGCCAACTGTCCGTATGTCTCAGCGATTTGCGCGTGGCTATACCGGTTATTGATCTCATGGTACTCGTCGATCGTTTCGGATTTGAAATCCGACGGCATGCAAAAATATTTCATGATGAACACCCCCATCCGGCCGGATCCATTGAAGGCCGGATAAAAACCCCGGCTATACAATATGCCGCCCGGATGCAGGATGCAATAAATATTTTTCTTTCAGGATCCTTTTCCCCAGGTCCGGCAGGAAGCTGGCCGCCTCAAGGGCTTTCGACGCGTCCGCCTGCGTAATGGTGGTGTCCGTGCTGATGAGCTTGTCATCCAGCATTGAAAAGAGCTGTTTCCAATGATAAAATATGGTAATAAACTACAGAATATGACGTTATAAGTAAAGTTCACTGTTAAAATTATTTTTACTCGGAATTTCGGTTCAACTAAATAATCTGCTGAAGTAATGGAGTCGCATTATGAAAAAATGGTTGAAACTTTTCAGTTTGATATTGGTTTCAGTTCTGCTTGTGTCTCAGACGGCGTTGGCTGCATATGCACCTGAGGACAAATATTTTAAGCCTTCCGACATACTGATGTATTACCTTGAGGACATGAACAGTACACAGGAGTGGGATGTAGCCGAAAAAACCCATGCAGGCTATATGGGCAGTGCCCATGTCCCTGTATTATTGAAGGATATTGATGTTGCCTGGGAAGGTGGAGTAACCTCGAACATACAAAGGGCCCATGATACTGGAATGAAATACATTATAAGAGTTTCCAGTGATATGGGATTCCAGACTGATACGAAAGGGATGGCTTGTGCGGATGTTTTTGGGAAAGAAATAACAATTTTTATGGGAAAGGAAGAGCCACGGCAGTGGATTTCCACACAGCATCCCGCTATCCGGGCACGAACGCTGGAAATAATGAAAAAGCTTGTAGATTATGGAGCAGATGGTTTTGCCATTGATACCCACACCTTAAACTATGATGTCATGGAAGCAAAGGGAGGGGACTTTTCAGAATACAGTATCATAAATTTCAGAAAATACCTTAAATCTAAATATCCGCCGCAAGAACTCAAGAAGAAGGGCATTTCGGATATAAACAGTTTTGATTATGGAGAGTTCATAAGAAAGAACTACCTGAATCAGTACCAGAAACAGAAGAATGATGTACCCTTTTATATGGATTTCAAGCAATTCCAGCTCAAAAGCTGTACTGATTTTTGGGGTGGGTTGATTGATGAAATAAAAGCATACGGAAAAAACAAAGGAAAAACCCTGTGCTTTGTGGATAATGCTCCTGAGAGCAACTATACGGATAATTCAGATATGATTTACGGCATTCCTCTGGCAAAAAAGCTGGATGCCTATTGTTCCGAATACAAATTCGGATATCCGCCTGATGACGGCTCTATAGCCGTTTATAAGCTTTTTCAGGGGATTGGGACTCCGCTGGCTTTTATGGCGAATTGCGGATTTTCCGCCGAACTGCTGTCAAGACCGGACGCAACCATGCTAATGAAAATTCAAACAGCAGAAGCCTATGCGAACAGTGGCTACAGATATGTTCCTTTTAGGGACATATGCCTTGACTTAAATAATGACTGGACTACCTATTCTGCGAATATGGAAGAAATGTACCCTTATTATGACTTTATTGACACGAACAAGGCGTATTTTGACGGTACAGTTTCAAAGGCTACGGTGGGCTTGTTCTATTCTTATGAGGCTATAATAAACGAAGGAATAAAAGGCAGGGAAACGTTTACCCTTAAGGATTTCTACAGTGCGTCGAAGGCTCTTCTTGATGCCCACGTGCAATACGATGTGCTGTTCGGCGGAGATGACGAATTTGTAAAAGACGCGTTAAGCTATGAAATGCTGAAAAAATATCCTGTAATCATAGTACCGGGCTCCCATTACATGAATCAGAAGCATGTTAAGCTTTTGCAGGACTACGTAAAAAAGGGCGGCACGGTTTTAACCAACGGAAGCACAGGCGATGCTTCCTGGCTAAAGATTAAGACCGTAAGCCAGCTTCAATCCGATCATCGCATTACCTCCAATTCTCAGATGAAAACAAGTGCCGATAGCAAGGTGTACATAAACCACTGTCGGAATACAAAGTATAATGCGGAAATTATCCAAGTGGTGAACAAGGATTATGATATAAAAGCTAAAAAGAATACTATAAAGAAAAACGTTGCCTTTGAGCTGAAGCTTGATCCGAATTTAGCCGGCAAAAAGCTCAGTGTGAGATACCATTCGCCGGACGGAGCACTTCTTTCAAGCATAAAGTATACACTGCAAAATGGCTGGATAAGGTTTTCAGTCCCCGAAATACGGACCTATGGAGTGGCGACAATATCGGAAGCAGGCAGGCTGGAGGCAGGCCTGTCTTTGGAATCATTAGAAAATAGGATCAGCCGGAAGGAAGCAAAGAATAAAGCGGAATCTATAAACTTTGACGTTGGCGAATTTAAAAAGAAGCTTGCGCATGCTAAGGATTTAATGAGCCAGTACAGGTATACGGAGGCTTACAGTATGTCTACCAATGCGGCAAAGGATATAGAGCATCTTTATGATAAACAGTTGGCGGATAAGAGCCTGGGAACACTTCGAGCCAAAATAGGATTTTATGAAACTGCGGGAAGAACCTATTGTTTGGGGGAAGCAAAGGCCGGACTTGAAAAGGCCAAGGAGAAATATGATTCAGACAATTTTGCTGCTGCCCATGCTTTGGCTGAGGATGCCATTAATATGCTCAACTTTGTTATTGACGGAAAATTAGAGGACTGGAAAGGCATTGCACCACAAAAGATAGAGCTTGAAAAGAGTTCTGACTCAAAGGGCCTTCAAATAACTGAAGCCTATAGCTATAACGATGATGAGTATATTTATTTCGCACTGAAAATAAAAAACGCAAATAATTCTCACTGTAATTTTTCTCTTCGCTGCAACGGGGATAAAGCAAGAGAATATCACGTTATTACTGCATATAAGGATGGAAGCGGCAGAGGAAGCATTATAAACAAGAGTGCGGGGGATGACAAAGAGCTTCCTGTTTCAGTTGAGGTATGTGCAAAGGATTACTATGAAATGCGAATTCCTATTGAAATTGTAGGAGATAGTGACTATTTGTATGTTGATATCCATGGATTGAACTTATATTATCCTGACAATTGGCACAATGGGGACGTCGTAAGATATACCTACGAAATGATAAGGTAAAAGTATTATAAACATTTGAGTAAATCCTCTGTAAGGAATTACATGCAATTTTGCCCTAAAAATTCCGGGTTCGTTTACGAACTATATAATAACTCCAATGACAGAGGGTATCCGGTATGACATTTTACATAAGCTATGACGATAAAATTATAGAAATCGATGCCGATAATGCAATTCAAGCTATAATCAGGTTGATAGATTCCGTCTGTGATGTTTCCAGCAATGCCGAATTCAAAGTAATGGCCTATTCTGTTCCAGGAGAGAAGCATGCGGCATGAAATATGGCCGCATGACCCCCCCTCATCCGGCCGGGTCCATTGAAGGCCGGATAAAAACCCCGGCTATACAATAGGCCGCCCGGATGCAGGATGCAATCAATATTTTTCTTTCAGGATCCTCTTTCCCAGATCCAGCAGGAAGCTGGCCGCTTCAAGGGCTTTCGCCGCGTCCGCCTGCGTAATGGTGGTGTCCGTGCTGATGAGCTTGTCATCCAGCTTTAACAGGGCTTCCTCAATATACTTCGCCCCTTTTTCCGTTTCCACCACGGTGATGATCCGCCGGTCATTGGGGGACGCTTTTCTTGTGATAAAGCCCTTTTCCTCCATCGCGTCGATCAGGGGCGTCATGTTGGACTTCGTAATGCTCAGCCTGTCCCCGATATGGGAAATGGGCAGGGGCCCATATTTCTCCAGCACCAGCAGGATGGCGAAATAGACCTTCGGAACGCCGTCGTCCAGTTCCTTGATGATGTATTGCACAAAGCTGTTGTAGAAATGATAAAATTCGATGAAGTCGTGTACTCTTACTTTCTGCCGCGGACTGTTCATGAATTCCCTCCTTGCATCAGGTTCACGCTTTCTCCTTCGTCCAGGAAGCTCTGACCCTCCAGAATGACCTTGTCGCCCTCCTTCAGCTCGCCTTCCACCTCCACCGCCTTCTCGGAGGCGATTCCGGTCTTGATGATCCTTTTCTCAACCACTCCGCCGGATACCAGGTAAAGATATTCGATCCCGTTTTCCGAAACCACCGCGCCGCCGGGAACCGTGAAAATTCCCTCCCGGCTTTCCCCGGGAACCACCACTCTTGCAAAGGACCCGGGACTGCAGGCGCCCGCCTCATTCCCGACTTTCAGCTTGACCGTATAAAAGCCCGTTTTGGAATCCGCCGCAAGTCCGATGGTATCGATTACCCCGTCCAGTTCCTGTTCTCCGGACACCCCGACCTTCAGCTCCAGGCTCTGGCCCTTCGACAGGTTCTTCCGGACCTCCTCCGGCACCGTGAATTCCGCCGCCAGTTCACCGGAATTGATGATGGTAAAGGCCGGCATGCCGGCAGAGGCCAGCTCGCCTGCCGTAACGCCGCAGACGGAAACCTTGCCGTCAATGGGCGACCGGATCGTCGAGTTGTTCACCAGCGCTTCCGCCGCGTCCACCGCCGACTGCGCCTGGCTGGTCTGCGCCGCCGCCAGACCGCCGTTGTCCGTACCCTTCAGGATCTCCAGGTTCTTTTGCGCCGTTTCCAGATTCACCTTCGCATTTTTAAAGGAAGTCTCCAGGTTATCCAGTTCCTGCTTTGAAGTGGCTCCCTGTTCATATAGGGCCTTGCCGTTTTCATACAGGGTTTTGATATTGTCGTATTGCAGCTTGGCCTGTTGTACGCCGGCTTCCGCCTCCACCAACTGCTGTTTGACATTCTCCCTGGTGCCCGTAAGCGCGGCCTGGGTTTGCCGGAGCTGGGATTTGCTGTCTTCCGCCTCCAGCGTAAAAAGGATATCCCCCTTCTTTACTTCGTCTCCCACATCAAAAAACACCTTCGAAACCTTCCCCGGGATTTTGGGGGATACGGTAACGTCCTCGGACGGGACCAGCTTCGTCGGATAATCCACGGTGACCGTCATGGACGTTTTTTTCAACTCCTCCACCTTCACCGTCGGTTTTTCCTTCACCACTTCCGTTTTGGCGCCGCAGCCGGCAAGCAATATGCAGAAAGACGTCAGGAGAGCCGCGGCAAGGCAGGCTCTGTTTTTTATCAAGCTCATGAGTTCACCTCCAAAGATTCATTGCGGGCTCGTTTCTTACGCGACAGCTTCTGCCGGAAGTCGTCGATCAGCGTATACACCACCGGGATCAACAGCGGCGACAGGATGGTCGACGCGACCAGTCCTCCGATCAGGACAATGGCCATGCCGGACTTCAGCTCGCTTCCGTCGCCGATGGACAAGGCCGTGGGCAGCATTCCGAACACCATTGTAACGGAAGTCATGATGATGGGCCGGATCCTTGTCGTGCCTGCCTCCAGCAGTGCTTCCCTCAAGGGAAGTCCCCGTTTCATCAGGGTATTGGTATAATCGATCAGGAGTGTGCCGTTTTTCGAGGCGATGCCGTCCAGCATGATGACTCCAATGAGAGACAGCATGTTCAGGGCCTTGCCGAAAACAGCCATCGCCAGCAGTGCCCCGATAATGCCGCAGGGCAGCGAAAGCATCCGGATCACGGGCGTAAGATAGGATTCATAAAGCACCACCAGGATCATGTAAACGAGCAGGACGGACGCGATCAGCGCTTTGATCAGCGCGTCGAAGGAGGTATTCATCATTTCCGTATCTCCGCCGAATTTGATCGAATAACCGTAAGGAAGACGGATATTCCCGACCTTGGCCTGTATATCCTTGCTGACGCCTCCCTGCACCCTTCCCTGGACATTGGCCGCTATCGTCACCAACTGCTGCCGGTCCTTCCGGAGGATTTCCCTCGGGCTGTCCGTATCCGCGATCCTGGCAATGGTCCCGAGCTCCACCGGAGTCCCGTAGGAGGATGCGACCCGGACCGAGCGGATATCGCCGGCGGTTTTGATCTGGTCCTTTTGATACCGCAGGTTGATATCGTATTCCTCTCCGCCGGTGCGGTATACTCCGGCGTTGACACCCTCAATCGCAATCCTCAGGGTGGCGGCGGCGTTGTAGGAATTCACCCCGTATCCGGCTGCCGCCAGCCTGTCGATCACCACGCTGATGTCGGGCTTGCGGGCGCTGATGGTATTTGAGACATCCACCGTGCCCGGAACGGACTTCACCGCCTTTTCCACCTCTCCCGCCAGTTGTGCCAGTACGTCCTGATCCGGGCCGGTAATATTGATCGCAATCGTTTTGCTGCTATCAATGTTCGTCCTGTCAAACACACTGCTTTCCGTGACGGAAGCCTCGACGCCCGGCCGGCTGTTGCACCAGCTTCGGAGCTCGGCCGCCAGCTCGGCCTGCGATTTGTCCCTTTGATTTTTCTCCTTCATCCGAACTTTGATCTTGACCGTAGCCGGGTTATTTTCATCGCCGACCTTCGTCAGGTAATCTTGCACCTCCGGCATCGCCTTCAAATGCGCTTCGATTTCCTTTGCCTTCTCGTCGGCCTGTTTGAGCGTTGACCATGGGGTGAGGTTTGCATCGATAGTCAACTTGCCCTGGTCAATGCCCGGCAGGAATTCCGCCTGGATCACCCCGGTGGGGATCAGGGCCGCGCTGGCCGCAATGCCCGCCACTACGACGAGGATCAGCTTCCAGCGGTTGTTCAGGGACCATTTCAGAAGGCTCCGGTACCGGGAAACCACGATCCGGTCAAAAAGGTTCGCAAATTTTCCCGGTTTCTTTTCCGCGCCCTCCCCGCCTGCTCCTTCTCCGGTTTTACCCTTGGCTTTGTGCAGGTGCGCCGCCATCATGGGCGTCAGGGTAAAGGAAATAAAAAGAGAAAACAGGGTGGCGAAGACCACCGTCAATCCGAACTCCTTCAGGAATTGTCCTACCATGTCGGTCATAAAGGCGACCGGCGCAAATACCACTACGTCGCAAAGCGTGATGGCAACAGCCGCAAGGCCTATTTCCCTCCGCCCTTCCACCGCCGCGATCCTTGGCGCCTTTCCCATGTTGATATGCCGGTCGATATTCTCCAGCACCACAATGGAATCGTCCACCAGGATGCCGACACACATAGCTATGCCCAACAGGGACACGATATTGAAGGTAAAGTGGAACAGATACATCATGAAAAAGGTTGAAACAATGGAGGTCGGAATCGCGATCAGCACGATCAGCGAGGATCTCCACCGCCTGAGAAACAGCATCAGGATGATGGAGGTCGTGATAATTCCCTCGATGATATTCCTGGCGGTTTCATTCAGAGAGGAATTGATGAAATAAGTGGAATCCTCCGCTATGATGATATTGACGCCGCTCTGATCGGAGGCCTTGAATTTTTCAATCTGCTCCTTTAAGAGGTTCGCGGTTTCCACGATATTGGCGTCGCTTTGCTTCTGGACCTCGATCCCGATGGCGGGCTTTCCGTTCAGCCGGACCAGCGTCTCGTCCTCCGGATACGCCAGCTCGATGCCGGAAATGTCCGCCAGCCTTATCTGCCCGCCGCGCACCGGTATCCGGAGGTCCTCCACCTCCTCGATGCTCTCGAATTCGGCTTTCACCCGGACGGTCCTGTTCCGGCTGTTCTCCTCCACGGTTCCGGCCGGTATGTTGAGGTTCTCCGCCTTCAGCAGGGATAAAACCGTATTGGCGTCAATCCCGTAGTATTCCACTTTGGATTTATCCAATGCAATTCTCAATTCCTTTTCCTGCGCTCCCGTGATGGTTACATTGCCCACGCCGCTCAGGTTCTCCAGGGATTTTTTCAGTTTGTCCGCCTTGCTGTACAGCTCCTCGTAGGAGCTTCCGCCGGAAACCGCCAGCGTCAGGACCGGCTCCGCATTCACGTCGAATTTCTGGATGACGGGAATAGTGGCATCCTCCGGCAGTTTTCCCAGCATGCCGTCAATCGCTTTCTGTACGTCGATGATAGCGATATTGGGGTCGGCGGACATTTTAAACTGGACGATCGTATGGCCGTAGCCGTCCCCCGAGACGGAGCGGATGTTGTCAATTCCGCTGATGGTCGCCACCGCGTCCTCAATGGGCTTGATGATGTCCTTCTCGATTTCTTCCGAGCCCGCGCCGGGGTAGGTGGAGGTGATCGTAATGACGGGTATGTTGGAAGAAGGCAAAAGATTCGCGCCGAGATTCATATATCCCATGGCGCCTATGCCGACCAGCAGGATGATCAGCATGATGATGGCCGTCGGCCTTTTAACAGATAGTTCGGTAATATTCATAGGCGATTCCTTATGTAGTTATTGCTTTTAATTATTATATTTCCGTACTATCTAATTATATAACTTTATTTTTGGGCTGGCAAGATGATGGAAATAAAAAAGCCAGCACTACCCTTGCCGGGCAGACTGGCGTGTTTCTGGGAGCAGATAAATTCATGCGTTGTGCTAGGGCACAACAGGTTAAATTCATTCTTTGACAATTCCGTCATAGGTCAGGATCGCTTTATACAAATCCGGCCTGCGGTCGCGGAAAATCCCCCACTCGGTCCTTTGTTCCCCGAGCCGCTCCAGGTCGAATTCGGCCACCAGGACCGTCTCCTCGGTCCGATCCGCCTCCGCAATTTTCTCGCCCGTTCCGTTGGTGATAAAGGAGGAACCGTAGAACCGGATTTCAGAATCGCCGATCCTTTCGGCGCCCACCCGGTTGGAGGCCACCACCGGAACCAGATTGCAGGCGGAATGCCCGATCATGCAACGCTGCCAGTGATCCCTGGAATCCACCTCTGGGCTCTCCGGCTCGGAGCCGATGGCCGTCGGATAGAGCAGCAGCTCCGCCCCCATCAGAACCATACACCTTGCCGCTTCCGGGTACCATTGATCCCAGCAGATGCCCACGCCGATCCGCGCATACTTCGTATTCCACACCCGGAATCCCGTATCGCCCGGGTTGAAATAATATTTTTCCTCATAGCCGGGGCCGTCCGGGATATGGCTTTTGCGGTACACGCCCAGCACCTCTCCGTCCGCGTCGATCACCGCCACCGCGTTGTACCGCGCGTTGTTCCTCTTTTCGTAGAAACTGATCGGAAGGACGACGCCCAGTTCTTTCGCCACCTTGCGGAAATGGAGCACCGCTTTGTTCCTTTCCGTTTCCAGGGCATACCCGTAGAATTCGGGCTTCTCTTTCTGACAGAAATACAACGTCTCAAACAGTTCCTGGATCAATATGATCCGGGCCCCTTGGGCGGCCGCCCGCCGGACCATCTCCTCCGCTTTTGCGATATTGTCTTCTATGCTGTCCGTGCAGCTCATCTGGGTGGCCGCAACCTTTACCAGTCTCATTTTCACAACTCCTGTTCCGCCGTTCCGTATGATAAAAGCTCCCGACCCGGCCCGCCTCGCCTACCGAACGCCCTGGGGCATTTGCTGCGTGATGCAGTGGATATTTCCGCCTTCCGAAATCAGGTCCATGCTGTCCACCGGCACGATTTTCCGATCCGGGAAAACCCTCCGCAGTACTTCCGCGGCTTTCTCATCCGCCTGCTCCGCCTCTCCGCCGAAAACAGGGAGGAGAACACCGCCGTTCACAAAATAGAAATTCAGATAGCTCAGGGTCAACCGCGTTCCCTGGTAAAATCGTGCGGGAGGCTGGGGGATCTCAATGATCTCCAGCTTTCTTCCCGTCGCATCAACCGCATCGTTCAAAATATCCATATTCTCTTTCGTAATCGCCCAATTGGGGTCCTCCGGGTCGTGGCAGGTCTGCATCAAAACGGCTCCCGGCCTCGCAAAGCATGCCACGTTGTCGATGTGGCCGTCGGTTTCGTCCCCGAAAAGGCCTCTGTTCAACCAGATGATTCTGGAAACGCCAAGGCGGCTCTTTACCTCTTCTTCAAGCTGTTCCTTCGTCCAGTTGGGGTTCCTGTTCTTGTTCAGAAGGCACTCCCGCGTCGTGAGCATGGTGCCCTCTCCGTCCACGTGGATGGAACCGCCCTCCAGTACAATCGGCGAATCGGCGTATCCGACCCGGAAATGGTCCAGCACCTTCGGCGCTACTTCATTGTCCAGATCATAGGGCTGATACTTCCCGCCCCACGCATTGAACCGCCAGTTGACGGCGGAAAGGCTCCGGTCCTCTCCGAGCAGAAAGGTAGGCCCGTTGTCCCTGCACCACGCGTCGTTATGAGGGACCGTCAGGTATTCGATCTCCCCGCCGCAAAGCTCTTTCGCCTCCGTCGCGGCATCCTCGTTTACGATCATGGTCACCTTCTCGAATTGGGATATGATCCCGGCCACCCTTGCGTAGGCCGAGCATACCCTGTCAAAGTTCTCCGGCCAGATCAGCGAAGACCTGACCGGCCATTCCATCAATGTTCTTTCATGCCGTTCCCATTCCGCAGGCATGTAAAAATGCTTGCCCATCCGTTTTCTCTTGTCCCCAATCGTAGTTTTCCCGGTATGCTCCCCGGTATAAGTGTTATTATAGCATGCTCTATTTCCCGAAGCCAAATATTTTGTTGTCGTCCGTCGAGGCGCAGACCGACCCGTCGGGCAGTATGACGGGAGCGGAAACGGATATCCCGGTCGTCAGGAATTCTTTTTTCCTGGCGCCCTTCGCATCCACGGCGTAAATTTTGTGATCCGCCGACGAGACATAGACTGTGTTATCGGCTGATACGCTCACCCCCCACAAATATTCCGCGAAGCCGGTCTCCCATCTTTTCAGGCCGCCGGCGTCCATTGCATACAGCACGGCTCCGCCCTCTATGTATATCGTGCCGTCCTGGCCGACAACAAATTGTTTCAGGAATTTATCGTTGGATTCGGAGGAAACTTCCCATATTTTTGAACCGTCCCTGGTATCGACGGCCAGCAGCTTCCCATTCGCCATGCTCAAGTACAGGTTCTGCCCCCCTCCAAAAGCAAGACAGGATGCGGACCCGCTTGTATCGCTTTCCCATTTTACCGACCGGTCGGGCTTCAGAGCATGCAGCATATATCCGTTATCCTTTTTTTGCATATCCCAGGTGGTATAGTAGAACGTATTATCCGTTCCGACTGTGAACAACGAATAAACGCTGCCCGTTTTAAACTCCCATATTTTCTTGCCGGCAGGGCTGACCGCGCAGTATTTCTCGTCGGTATAGCCGGCAAATACGCCGAAATAAAGGTTGTTGTCCTTTCCCACCATAATCTTCTGGTTTAAATAGGTGCCTGCGTCGTACTGCCACTTTAATTTTCCCGCAGAGCCCAACGCTATGATTTTCGTCCCGCAGAAAGCGTAAATGCTGCCGTCCGGTCCCACTACAGGGCAGGATACTTTGTCCGGCGCGGCATATTTCCATTTTACGGTGCCATCCGGATTCAAGGCCAGCAGGGAATTAGCGGAACCATTGCTCACTCCCGCGTAGATCACGCCGGATTTGTCCGCCGCAAGCTCCGAAACCGAGGCATAGGAATTGCTCCACTTCTTTCCCGCCGTGCTTGAGGATCTGGATATTTTTATAACGAAGGTTCTGCTCGTTTCGCCGTCCGGCGCTGTTATTTTAACCGTTACGGTATTTTCTCCCATTTTCAGGGCAATGGCCTTTTTCAGGGTGCTTTTTGCGCTTTGCCCGTTTATGGCAACCGTTGCGTCCGGATCCTTGGCTGTTACGGCAATATCGACACTTGTGGTCTGCGCATCGACATATGCCACGTAATTGCCTTCGCCCAGGCCGTCCAGCCTGAGGAGCTGTTTTTCGGCATATGCTTCCACTTTGGCCAGATCCGCGTTATTTTTTACTTCCTCGACCTTGATATCCCCAACGGAGGTGATCAGCGTCTTTTTCAGTTCATATTGGTGACTGCCGTCCATATTGGCAGAGGAGATGGTAACATAGCTGGTCCCCTTTGTATCGCCCGCATTGTATCCCGTGTCAAAGGAAATGCGATATTTTTTTCCGGCCTTTGCCGTAAAGCTTTTGGTTTTGCTCAAGACCGCCGTTCCACTGGAGAGCTTCACCGAAACTTTTATTTCTACGCTGCCGGTAGCACCGGTATTTTCCAGATAGTCGTTCATGCTGTAACTGGTAATCTTGCTGCCGGAGTAATGATACACCAGGTTGATTCCCTCTCCCGTCAATACGGGCTTCCCGGCCGGTTTCGAAGCCGCCGGGGCAGTTCCGCCGGCCGCTGCCTGTCCCTGAACGCATACGGTGAACAGAAGCACGAATGCCAGTACTACCGTCATTGCCAATTGTTTTATGTTTCTTGCCTGCATTTTCATTCCCCCACCTGCCATTTTTCCGATCCTCATTATTTCCCGAAGCCAAATATTTTGTTGTCGTCCGTTGAGGCGCAGACCGATCCGTCGGGCAGTATGACGGGGGCAAAATAGGATATGCCGGTCATTAGGTATTCCTGTTTCTTGCTGCCTTTGGCATCGACGGCATAAATCTTGTGATCCGCGGACGAAACATAGATGGTGCCGTCGGAAGAAACTCCCATTCCGTACAGCTCTTCTCCCAGCTTCGCTTCCCATCCCCTGGAGCCGCCGGAATCCGTGGCATACAACACGCCGGAGCCGCCCGTATAAATTGTGCCGTCAAGGCCGATGGCCAGGCTGTTCAGATAGCTGTCGAACGGGGCTTCCCACTTTTTTGCGCCGCTGTCGCTGTCAAACGCAAACAGTTTTTTGCTGGTAAGCCCCAGGACAATATTTTCTTCCCCTATAGCCAGTTTTTGGATCTGTCCGCTTACGGCGCAGGACCATTTTTCCGACCGGTCCGGCTTTAACGCATGGAGGGCGTAGCCGTCATCCCTTTTCTGCTCGTCCCATGTCGAATAAAAGAAGGTGTTATCCTCCCCTACCGCGTACTCCGAGTATACGCTGCCGGTTTTGAATTCCCACCGTTTTTTGCCGTCCGGTCCGACAGAGCAGTATTTCTCATCGCAATAGCCGGCAAACACACCGAAATAAATGATATTGTCCTTTCCGACCACGATTTTCTTATTGATGATGGCTCCCGCGTCGTATTTCCACTTCAGCTTTCCGGCGGAATTGACGGCAATGATCCCGTTCCCGCAGGGGGCGTATATGGTGCCGTCCGTTCCCACCGCCGGCGCCCCGACCTGGCCGGAAGCGGCATACTTCCATTTCTCGGTGCCGTTGGGGTTCAACGCCAGCAGGTACGATTTGGCCCCCTCGCCCACGCCGGCATAGACCACGCCGGACTTATCGGCGGCAAGCTCCGAAACCGAGCCGTAGCTTTTGGTCCATTTTTTCGCGGCCGTGCCCGAGGACCTGGATATTTTTATGACGGAGGTAGTGCCGGTTTCACCGTCCGGCGCCGTTACCTTGATCGTCACGGTGTTGTCGCCCGCCTTGAGGGCGATGGTCTTTTTCAGGCTGCTTTTTGCGCTTTGGCCGTTTATTGAAACACTGGCGTCCGGATCATCCGCCGCTGCGGCTATATCAACGCTCGCTGTGCCGGAATCCACATATGCCGCATAGCTGCCTTGTCCCTTGCCGTCCAGCTTCAGAAGCTGCTTTCCCTCATACACTTCCATTTTAGCCAGTTTTGCGTTGTCTTTGAGTTCCTCCACCTTGATATCGCTAATGGAGAGAATGAAGACCTTTTTTATCTCATATTGATCACTGCCGCTCATGCTGGCCGAAGAGATGGTGATAATGCTTGACCCTTTCAAATCGCCCGGGGTAAATCCCGCATCAAAGGAAATATGATATGTTTTCCCCGCTTTCGCCGTAAAGGTTTTTGTTTTGCTTATGCCCTTTGCTCCGCTGGAGTATTTCACCTCTGCCTTCAGTTGCACGCTGCCGGCAGTTCCGGTATTTTTGAGGTAATCGTTCAGATTATACCCGGTAAGCTTGCCGCCGGAATAATTATACGAGATATTGATCCCTTCGCCCTGCAGCACGGGCTTCTTCGTCCCCGAAGCCGCCGGAGCGGTCCCTCCGGCCAGGGCCTGCTGCGGCATGCACAGCGAAGCCAGCAGCACGACCGCCAGCAGCCATGCGATTCCCAATAATTTTCTTCCTTTTGTTTTCACACGAATCCCTCCATCCTGATTTTCATGTATCTGCTTAAAGACAAACGCCTTTGTACAATCCGGTTGATCCGGCTGCCTTTGAATTGCCGAACAGCTCCCGGTAGCCTTTCAGGCCCGAGTAATCCTTTTGGCTTCCGGCGGACAGGCGTTTTCTTCCTTCCCTGTAGTCGCCGTTTCCAAGCCTTGTAAGGAACGAATCAAACTGCAGCGGATTTTCGGCAAAGAATACGATTTGCGTCTTGAACTGCGTATTGTCCGAATATTCCCGAAGCTGCATGCAGACTGCTTCTTTATCCCTATCACGGGCAAGCCTTTCCCGGAGGCTCTCGTAGTCCTTTACGGCCGCTTCCCCGCTTTCATAGCTATAAGCGATGATGTACGGGTACTTGTTCATCTCGATGTTTTCAAAGGATTTTTTTAATTCAAGGATATCGGAGGAGGGTTCCACCGGATCGGGGCCGAACCGGTTGTCTCCGAAGCTGCCTTTCTGATAGAGCAGCATAAGGCCGAAATAGATATTGTATAAAGGCACCAGAAGAAGCCATGCGTGCTTCCGGGGCCGATCCAGGTCGTGAATCCTTTTTACGGCAAGGATTACATTCAGGCCGATCATGCCTGCCGCCGCCAAAATGCTCGCGATCATGGGGATGATTTCTTTCGCGCTCTCCGTTAATGGAAGCTGCATGAAAACAACAATGAGAAATGCCCATATGGCAGGCACGCCGATGTATACCGCCATCAGGCCGCCGAAATAGCGCAGCCTTCCGATGCGCCCCTGCCAGGAAAAGAATTTTGTTTCAGCGGTATAGCTCTCTTGTGCAAACATCCGCAGAGGCCTGCGATAAATCAGATGGAAGGCCGCTTTCACCGGAAGGAAGCCGACGGTAGGCAATATACCCGCCAGCAGCAATGAAATGGATAGCACCGCCCCTTTCCCTTTCAGTTCCAGTAAACCGTCCATGATCCACGCCACCAGTGAGCAAAACATAAAAAGCAGGAAATAGGACGCCAGGAAAACCGCTCCGGAAAGGACATACCGTCCCCATTGCCCTTTTGTGCGCTCCGGTCCGCTGCCGGATCCGGCAGATCCCTTTTGGAAGCCTCTTCGGATCACCCAAAAAGCATAACACCCGTACAGGATCAAAAATGCCAGGAATAATAGAATGAAATCCATCTCTGTTCCCCTGTTTTCTTAAATTCTTCAATATTGTGACCTTATTGGTTGCCGCTGCCCCATTCCATCCCTCCGCCGCCTCCGGGAAAGCTGGTGATGATGTAACCGTTGTCCTGCGCCCACTTGCGCGCGGCTGCTTCCAGTTTCTCGTTTCCGCAGTTGAGGTAGTCCGACGCCATATCGGTTTCGCCATATTTGTCCAGGGCTTTTACCAGCAGCTCTTCCGCCGCCGGATCCCCCTGCCGGATGAAGTACCGGCACGCCCCCGCAAGGATCTCCAGCTTTTTATCCGCAAGAGCCTGGGTCATAATGGCATCCACCCTGCCGTCCTCGAACTCTCCGAGCCCCCTGGCCGCGGCCTTCCTCCTGTATGGGTCCTTCTCATCCAGTTCCTCGATCAGCGGTTCCAAAGCGCGCACATCACCGATATACCCCAGCTTTTCCGCGGCGTCGGCCTGGGCGGACTCGTTCGCGTATTTTTTCCGGTCCTTCATCAGGCTGATGAGCGCTTCCACCGCCGGTTCGCCGAGCTGGCCAAGGGCGCTTAATGCGGCGTCATAGTGCTGGTCTTTGCCGTTTCCCTTGAGGATTTCGATAAGCGGGGACACCGCCCTCGGATCCCCTATGTCCCCAAGCGCCAGGATCGCACAGTCGGCAACCCCATACTGGTCGCTTCCGGAAAAGGTAATAAGGGGTTCCACGGCCGGAGGGCCGATCCGGACGATGATGTCCTGCACTTCATATTGCAGGATGCTTACTTCCCCGCTTTCGACGGCCTGAAGAAGCGGCTCTATCACAGGCGTCCCGAGCTTTGGCAAAACCGCCCCCAGGCTGCTCCGGATGACCTCCGGTTCGTTTTTGGGCGAGCCGAACTTCTCCAGCCGTTCCGCCGCTTCCTTTTCCTCCTCCGTAATCTTCAGTTCCGCAATCTTACAGGCATTGACATAGGCGGCTATCACCTGCTTTGTGCACGGAGCGCCCAGGTCAACCAGCGCCGCTTCCGCCGATTTCCGTTCGAGCTCTTCCCCGTTTTTAATCAGCTCTATCAGTTCTTCCGCTGTTTTCCCTTCCAGGTTCAGGAGCTCTTCCTGCGCCTGTTCTTTAGTGCTTCCGGCAGCCCCGCTGTTTCCAGCGGTGCCGGTGACCGCCCCGTTTCCCGGATCAGCAGCCTCCCCCGACACCACGGCCGTACCGGGCGTTGACGCTTCCGTACTGGAGACCGGCGCACTTGTGCCGGTGACCGTCCCGCTGCCGCCGGTTGCTTCCTCAAACGATTTTTGTCCGCTTTCGGCGCACCCTGCCGCCAACAGCAGAAAACAGGCTAAAAGGAGCATGGCTCCCTTTTTTACCCCCATACCGTTCCACCCCGTATTCCTATCTTATCTAGTACATTTTGCACGCTCTAAAAGCGCTTCTCCCATCAATGAGGAGGCAGCGCCCGCCTCCGTTCCCGGTTCTTAGGGGCTGCCCCGGAGCTTTGCCAGTATAGTTTCAAGCGTTTCTATCGTTTTATCCCGCACCCCGAGGGAATAGCTCTCCCGCATCCAGAGATGATTGAAATGCGTCTGGAATTCATGGGTGAGAATCAGCTGATCCGAATAAATCAGCGTCGGTTCCTGTTTATCCCACGCGTTGATCGTCACATGGCGGTTTTGTTTCAAGTGGCAGCAGCTGTCCGGGTTAATGGCGGTGATCCCATCCACAATCATCAGATTAAAATTGGAGAAGGCTTTGAGGTAATCGATATACCCTTCCAGAATCGCGGTACACCCGGCGGCATCAAGCTCCAGGATTCCTTTTTCCAGGAAATATACGCCCGGCATGCGGCAGCATTTTTCAACCGCGATGCGTTCAAGCCGTTCCCGCGATATGATCTCGCGGAACACCGTTCCGCTGCGCAGATTCGCATCCATGCCGCACTTGAAGCGCCCGAACTCGTTGCATCGCCTCGAAAGGGCGTCCCCGCTGCGCCCGCGGGTTTTTAAAAACGCTTTGAACGCGGCCTGGGACAGGTACATCGAATTGATGCCGTCTTTCAAAATGTCCAGATTTCCCGGCTCGGCAAATTCCTGATAAAAAATATCCAGTATGTTTTTTGCATAGCCGTCGCCGTAGGCCGTCGCAATGGGCTGGGCGTAGTGGAACGTACGTTCAAAGCCGGCGAGAGCGCTTTTGACGAAGCTTTCCTCCGTGACGAGCAGCGCCGCGGCGGGAGCGCAGGAACCGTAGACCTCCGAGATAATGGCGATGCACTCTCCGGGTACGATCACCGACATCTGGCTGAACATGGGCTGCATGATTCCGTGAATTACGGCGACCTCCATGCCGGCCGTGACAATAGGGTGCATGTAAGTGTTAATGATCCGCGAAAGCGCCGCAGAGTTGCTGGATATGGAAAGCAGGCAGCGTACATGGATATTCCGTTCCGTTACGGCGGCAAAAATAACGCGTACGATTGCTTCCTCCGTGATAAGGGTGTTGTTCTCGCTTGACAGGCAAATATCTATGTTGCCGCCGGTTTCCACAGCGGCAAATATTTTTTCCAGCTTCAGCGTAATGTCCAGACCGCCTGCCATTACGGAGTAATCGCCGCCGTGTATCCGTTCGGCGGAACCGGCGCCATACGGATATTGGCCGTAATCCGTCCCGGAATTTTTACCGCCGCCGTCCTCCAATCGCTCCCAGAACTGACGCTTAAATTCCGCTCCATCCGACGCAAGCCAGAGGATCAAAGCGCGTTTGAGCTGTGAAACCGTTTCAAAATCCGTGCCGAGGCCGTCCGCTGCAAATGTTCTCTTCAGCCAGCCCATATCCCCCGAGGTCAAAGCCCGCGATAATATGTACTCTGCAAGGGGCCCCATCATTTCGGACGCCACCTTCAGCTCCCTCTTTCCGTTCATCCAGCGGCTGACCTGGGCCGGATCCACATTGAGCGCCTTTGCCAGAGCCTTGTTCTGGATTTCGAAATGCTTCATGACCACTTTCAGGTTTGTCAGGCCTTCCACAAAATTCCGCCCCCTTCTTGCTCATTCGATCGCCGCATCAAACCAACCTCAAATTCTTATGGCGTCCCTTCCGTGGGCGGGGAGGCGACGCTTGCTCTTCCTTCCCGATGCTTAACGGCCGCCCCGAAGCTTTGCCAGTGTGGATTCAAGGGTTTCTATCGTTTTATCCCGCACCCCGCGAGAATAGCTCTCCCGCATCCAGAGATTATTGAAATGTGTCTGGAATTCATGGGTGAGAATCAGTTGATCCGAATAGATCAGCGCCGGCTCCTGCTTGTCCCACACGTTTATACTCATATGGCGGTTTTGTTTTAAGTGCCAGCAGCTGTCCGTGTTTATGGCGGTGATTCCGTCCGCAATCATCAGATTGAAAATGGAGAAGTTTTTGAGATAATCGATATACCCTTCCAGAACCGCGGCACATCCGGCGGCGTCAAGCTCCAGGATTCCTTTTTCCAGGAAGTATATGCCCGGCATGCGGCAGCATTTCTCCGCCGCGATGCGCTCAAGCCGTTCCCGCGATACGATCTCACGGAACACCGCTCCGCTGCGTAGATTTTCATCCATTCCCGACTTAAAGCGATTGAACTCGTTACTGCGTCTCGAAAGGACATCCCCACTGCGTCCGCAGGTTTTTAAGAACGCTTTGAAGGCAGTCTGGGACATATACATCACGTTTATGCAGTCTGTTACTATATCCAGGTTTCCGGGCTCGGCAAATTCCTGATAAAAGATATCCAGTATGCTTTTTGCATAGCTGCTGCTATAGGATGCCGCAAT
This sequence comes from Bacillota bacterium, assembly GCA_023411575.1. Lineage (GTDB taxonomy): Bacteria > Bacillota > Clostridia > Acetivibrionales > DTU013 > UBA1305. Next base: position 84,869 of record JAEYOP010000017.1, read on the forward strand.
GGGCTGGGCATAGTGAAACGTACGTTCAAAGCCGGCGAGAGCGCTTTCAACAAAGTTTTCTTCTGTTACAAACATCGCCGCGGCCGGGGCGCAGGAATCACGGACTTCCGAGATGACAGCGACGCATACCCCCGGTACTATTACCGACATCTGGCTAAACACAGGCTCTGCGATTCCGTGAATGACGGCGACCTCCATGCCTGCTTTGACAATGGGCCGCATATAAGTATTCATAATCCGCGAAAGAGCGGTTGAATTGCCGGATATGGAAAGCAGGCAGCGCACATGGATATTCCGTTCCGTTACGGCGGCAAAAATAACGCGTACAATTGCTTCATTCGTAATGAGGGTATTGTTCTCGCTGGATAGACAAATATCCACACTGCCGCCGGTTTCCACAGCGGCAAATATTTTTCCCAGCTTCAGCGTAATGTCCAGACCGCCTGCTATTACGGAGTAATCGCTGCTGAATATCCGTCCGGCTGAACTGAAACTGCGCTGCCGATATTCACTGCAATTAATATCGGCAGCCTGATTGCCGCTATTTTCCTCCAGGTGTTCCCAGAACTGGCGTTTAAACTCCGCTCCGTCCGACGCGAGCCAGAGGATCAAAGTGCGTTTGAACTGCGCAAATGTTTCGAACTCCGGATCAAAGCCGTCTCCGGCAAATGCTTTTTTCAGCCAGCCGATATCCTTTGAGGTCAAATTCCGTGATAATATGTAGTCGACAAGAGGTCCCATCATTTCGGAGGCCACTTTCAGTTCTCTTTTTCCATTCATCCAGCGGCTGATTTGGGCCGGATCCACATTGAGCGCTTTCGCCAAAGCCTTGTTCTGAATCTCGAAGTGCTTCATGACCGCTTTCAGATTTGTAAGGCCTTCCACGAATCTCATCCCCTCCTATATGTAACACTTTATTCCATGGCATGCACAGTGTCAATTGCAAATGCCAAGTTGGCAATTGACATTATGGCATTGGCCCGGACCGAAAAGTACGGATAGCTGTGTGATAAGGGTGCAAAAGGGGGTGCGACAGGGCGAAATTCTCTGCCTATTCGATCGTTACGTCGAACCAGCCGGGGATTTCATCATAGGTTTTGCTCTCTTCCTTATTTTTGATATGCTTGACTGCGACGCTTACCTTTATATTTTTCGCATTGCCCAGGTAGCCTAAGGGGACCGCCATTTCCATGACCTCATCGACCGCCGGGGCCACCTTCCCGGGTTCCGGCTTGGGATCGGAAGAGACGATTTTCAAAATGCTGGCGGCCCCCGGCTCCCAATTACTGAATACAACGTAATCCGTCTGTCCGTCCTGATTAATGTCGATATTGAAATCCACGATGGGATCCCTGCCGCCCAGCTTTGCCGCCAGGTAGAGGGTTTTATTGTTCCGGAAGGCGTAAAGCGAAAGGATATCTGCCGCGCCTCCCGCCGCATCGCCCTTTGGATCCTCGGCCACAGGAGCGATTCCTTCCCAGTCTTTCAGTTTCCCGTCGATGACAAACCGCCTCGGAACCCGGTCGGAGGTGAGGTTCACAGTGCTTGAAGCCGCGTCCCACTCTATTTGGACACCCAGGCTTTCCGCTGCGAACTGCACCGGGACCAGGACTTGTCCGCCCGCCGATTGGACCGGCACGGGAAGGGTACGGCGTTCGCCGTTGACGAATGCTTCGGCGCTGTTGACCTTCACAGTCACCGCCGTATCTCCCTTTTTCGCCTCTGCCGTAGTTGCGGCGGCGTTCTGGTTCACTTCTGCCCCAAAGGCTTCGAACAGGGTACGGAAGGGAACCAGGATGCTTTCGTTCACTTTCTTTGGCTCTACAGCAAAATCCAGGCTCTCTCCATTGAGTTTTACGCGGATTTCCAATTTATCCAGACCCGTTATTTTCGCGGGATAGTATCTGTTTTTGGTATCGCCGGTCCCCAGCTGTCCGATGTCGTTGGTCCCCGCCACCCATACGGATCCGTCCTTCTTCAACGCAATGAACTGGAATCGCGCACCGGCCGCATCCACGGTTCCGGCAAGCCCGGCAATCTTTACGGGCGTTATGCTGCTCTTCACCGTACCGTTTCCGAACTGTCCGTATTCATTATTCCCCCAGCACCACGCCGTCCCGTCCTTTGACACGGCCATGCTGCTGTAAAAACCCGTTCCGATGTATTCGATCCCCTGGAGCCCTTTTACTTTTAGCGGCACCGAGGTGTCCATCCCGCGGGCGGACCCGCTTCCGAGCTGTCCGTCGCTGTTGCTGCCCCAGACCCACACCGTGCCGTCCTTTTTCAAAGCCAGCGTATGAAGATCCCCGGCACTTATGGCGATAACCCCCGTAAGGCCTTTCACCTGCCCGGGGGTGGAGTTCATGGAGAGGTCATCCTTTTTGATGGAGCCGTTCCCCAGCTGTCCTCCGTAATTCGCCCCCCAGCACCAGACTGTCCCGTCTTTTTTCAGTGCCGCAGCGTGGAACCCCATGGCCGATATGGCCGTTATGTCCTTCAAGCCCTTCATCTGGGCGGCGGTCGAGCCGGTCACCTCTCCGATCCACCACACCGTGCCATCCTTTTTCAGCGCGACAACATAACCGTCCCCTGCGGCAATGGCTTTCATATCCGTAAGTCCCGGTATTTGCACAGGTTCCGGGCATATCTGCGGATAGGCGCTCCCAAACGTGCCCATATCCTGGATTCCCCACCCCCACACCGTACCGTCCTGCTTCAAAGCAATCGTGACGCCAAAGGAAGCGTCGATGTCTACCACATCCCGGAGCCCTTTCACCTTGACCGGTCCCGAATACTTTTTCAGGCTGCCGTCCCCCAGTTCCCCTTCCTTGCCGATGCCAAAGCACCACACGGTGCCGTCCCTTTTCAGTACGGCATTGCTCCCGCCTCCCGCCGCCACCTTGATCACCGCCGTTTGGCCGGCTTTTGGAGCGACCGCCTGCGAAGCGGTCTGGGACGCGGCATCGGATGCATAGCCGGGGATACAGGTTAAAATCAGCGTGAACGCCAGCATTTGGATGAGCGGTCTTTTTCGCATAGGAAATTCCTCCGGATGTAAGGATACTTTTTAATAATCTACCATTACTATACAATCCGGCAGGGCTTTGGTCAATTGAATTTGACAAACCGACAATTTGACAGCGGGGCAAATGTTAACTAATGCGTCCTATACCTGAATTTTTGCACAGTATAGAGCAGGAATTCGGCCAGAAGGCGGATTTGACCTTTTCCCCCGAAGACGCAAGGAGACTGCACGGGAAGTAGATTTTTGGCGAAAAATCGCATCTTCGTGCAGTCTCCCAGGGAGAAATCGGGCGGAAGAAGCTGATTTTGAATGCCTCAAGGACTGCCCCAAACTTCTGCCCGTTTTCGGGTTCCACCCCGCTGTTTCTTCGTCCTGTTGTTTCTCCGTTTCGCTGCTTCAGCTCACTGCTTCGGCGTCCCTCTGCCCGGCATAGGCCTGCTGCGCCTTCCGAACCGGGCCTGCTGCGTGCGGAATCCGCCTGCCGCACCCGGTTTTCGCTCGCCGCTTTTGGCAGGCGGAGGTCCGCTTTCCTCCGGTACGGCACTCACCAGCGGATAAGGATGATCGGAAACCACCGGTATGGATTTCCCGATAAGTTTTTGAATATCTTTTAAATACGGTTTTTCCTCCTCATCGCAAAACGAGATGGCGACGCCGCCCGCCCCGGCTCTTCCCGTACGTCCGATCCGGTGAACATAGGTCTCGGAAATATTCGGCAGGTCGAAATTGATGACATGGGACAGCTCTTCCACATCGATCCCCCTGGCGGCGATATCCGTCGCCACCAGCACCCTGCTCTTCTTCTCCTTGAATTTGTTCAGGGCCTGCTGGCGCGCCCCCTGGGACTTGTCCCCATGGATGGCCTGGGTCGGAATCCCGGCCTTTGTCAGGTCCCTGGCGATCCGGTCCGCTCCGTGTTTGGTCCGGGAAAACACCAGCGCGGAGGCAATGGGGGTATTTTTCAGCAGGTGGGCCAGCAACAGCCTCTTCTCCTTTTTCCCTACGAAATAGACAAATTGCTCAATGAGATCGACGGTGGAGGAAACCGGCGTGACCGCCACCTTCACGGGCTCTGTCAGAATGGAATCCGCCAGCTTTTCGATTTCCTGGGGCATGGTGGCCGAAAACAGCATGGTCTGCCGGGTTTTCGGCAAATGGGCCACCACTTTTTTCACGTCGGCGATAAAACCCATATCCAGCATCCGGTCCGCTTCGTCCAGCACAAAAAAGCCGACGTGCTGTAGATCGACAAATTTTTGATTCATCAGGTCCAGCAGTCTCCCCGGCGTCGCCACCAGAATGTCAACTCCCGCGTTCAGGGCATCTGTCTGTGGCCTCTGCGGCACTCCGCCGAAAATCACGCATTCCTTCAAACCCGTATTTTTACCGTAAGTCCGGAAGCTCTCTCCGACCTGGATCGCCAGCTCGCGGGTCGGGGTCAGGATCAGCGCCCGGACCACCTTCCGCTCCTTCCGGTTGCGGTAGGCCCCGGAAAGGTTTTGCAGGATGGGCACGGCAAATGCCGCCGTCTTCCCGGTGCCCGTCTGCGCACATCCCAGCAGGTCCCTCCCCTCCAGAAGGGGCGGAATAGCCGCCTTCTGTATTTCCGTAGGCTCCGCGTAGCCTTCCGCCTTCAGGGCCGCCAGAATCGGCGGTATAATCTTTAAATGATCAAATAACATTTTCTCCTCGACTTCTTCTGCGTAGGCGCGATGAAATAATAACTTCCCGTATGATTTCCGGTAAAAATCGAAGAACCGCCAATATTTTACCGGAAAAACGGGAACGAATTATTTCATCGCGCCTTAGCGCATTTATTTTTTCTTCAAACTTTCAACCATCTTAATTCCCGCCTTTGTGATGGAAACCTCCGGCTTTGCCTTGTGCAAGCTGATCAGCCCCATATCCAGCAAGGATCGGATTACCTCCATCGGCTCACTGATTCTCAGCACTGACCCGAAATGTTCAAGGGATCCTTTAAAATTCGCCGTCTCTCCCTTTTCATGGCAGGTATAAAACCAGTGTAACACGGTAATCTGCGTAGTATTCAACGCCATTTTCAATATCCGCCTTCCCGGTACCTTTTACCGTTGTGTGTCATTTTGTTATTATACTACAAAAAAATAATTTGCACAGCTTTCTTTATTGCGCCGCCGGATTTCACCGGTTTCCTTCGCCGGAAGATCGATGAAATGGAGCTGCTTGCAGCACAAAAGGGCATCCTGCCGGAAAAAGTGAGCTATGAAAACATACCGGTGGCGCTTTATTAAGCACCACCGGTATACCAATGCCAAAGAGTCGGAGCTACATACAACTGCTGATATATTCCTTTACGCCCGTCAGGCCCGGGAAGGTTTCCGCGCCGCGGTTCGTAACGACGACCAGGGTGGGCGCCTGGCGGATGCCGTACTTTTCCACCAGATCCCGGTGTTCGCCTGCATCCTTGAGACTAAAGGCAATTCCAGCCTCCGTCAACACTTTTTTGGTTATAGTACAGTTTACGCAGGTAGGCGTGGTAAACAGCAGCAATTCCTTATCCGGCCTGAGGACACGAACCGGGACCTCCGGTTCCGCCTTCCCCACCTGGTACTCCTTGCGGTCCTTGAATTCCTGGGTTTTTCCCTCGTTCCAGTTTTTCACGGGGCGGTAGTAGCCGGTGATCCGGCTGTACACCTCGGCCTCTTCCCCGCACTCGGGGCATGTGTAATGCTCGCCGCTGATGTACCCGTGGGTTCTGCACACGGAATAGGTGGGCGAAATCGTATAGTAGGGGAGCCTGTAATTTTCCGCGATCCTGCGGACCAGCGAGGCGGTCGCCACCCAGTCGGGCAGCTTCTCCCCGAGATAAGCATGAAACACGGTGCCGGAGGTATACAAAACCTGGAGCTCGTCCTGGGCCGTCAACGCCTCGAAGATATCGTCCGTGGCGCCGACCGGAAGATGGGAACTGTTTGTATAGTAAGGGGTTTCACCGGCTCCGGCGGCGGTAATGATACCGGGGTATCTTTTCACATCATGCCGGGCCAGGCGGTAGCTGGTGGATTCCGCGGGGGTCGCCTCCAGGTTGAACAGCACGCCGTACTGTTCCTGGTATTTTACCAGTCGCTCCCTCATATGGTTCAATACCTTTTGTGCAAATTGCCGCGCCTGCTTCTGCGTCATGTCCGCCCTGAGCCAGTTGGCATTCAGCCCGGCCTCGTTCATACCGACCAGGCCGATGGTGGAAAAGTGATTGCCGAAGGTTCCCAGATATTTCTTCGTATAGGGATACAGTCCGGCATTCATCAGCTTGGTAATAACGGTCCGCTTCGTGTCCAGCGACCGGGCGGCAACATCCGTCAGCCAGTCCAGGCGCGTGTAGAAGTCCGCTTCGCTTTCCGCAAGATACGCAATGCGCGGGAGATTGATCGTCACAACCCCGATGGAGCCTGTGCTCTCTCCGCTCCCGAAGAAGCCGCCGCCCTTTTTGCGCAGCTCGCGCAGGTCCAGGCGCAAACGGCAGCACATGCTGCGGACATCGTTAGGCTGCATGTCGCTGTTGATATAATTGGAGAAATAGGGGGTGCCGTATTTGGCGGTCATCCCGAAAAGCAGGCGGTTGTTTTCCGTATCGCTCCAGTCGAAGTCCCTCGTAATGGAATAGGTGGGGATCGGATACTGGAATCCCCTGCCGTTGGCGTCGCCTTCCAGCATGATTTCAATAAACGCCTTGTTCACCATGTCCATTTCTTTCTGGCAGTCCCGGTACTTGAAGTCCATCTCCCTGCCGCCGACGAGGGCGGGCTGCTCGGCCAGATCCGCCGGCACCGTCCAATCCATTGTCACATTGGTGAACGGGGCTTGCGTGCCCCACCGGCTCGGCGTATTTACTCCGTATATAAAGGACTGGATGCACTGCTTCACTTCCTTGTAATTCAGGTCGTCCGCCTTCACAAAGGCGGCAAGATAGGTGTCAAAGGACGAAAAAGCCTGTGCGCCCGCCCATTCGTTCTGCATGATGCCAAGGAAATTGACCATCTGGTTGCACAAGGTGGACAGGTGGCCCGCAGGGGCGGAGGTGATCTTTCCCTCTATGCCGCCCAGGCCTTCCATGATCAGCTGCTTGAGCGACCATCCGGCGCAGTAGCCCGTCAGCATGGCAAGGTCATGAATGTGCATATCCGCATTGCGGTGCGCATTGGCAATCTCTTCGTCATATACCTCCGAAAGCCAGTAATTCGCGGTGATGGCTCCTGAATTGCTCAAAATCAGGCCGCCGACGGAATAGGTAACGGTAGAGTTTTCCTTTACCCGCCAGTCATCCACGTTGACATAGCTGTTGACCAGCTCCTTATAGTCCAGGAAGGTGGAATTCATGTTGCGCACTTTTTCCCGCTGCTTGCGGTACAAAATGTACGCCTTCGCTACGTCGGCATAGCCCGCCTGCACCAGAACCCGCTCCACGCTGTCCTGGACCCGCTCCACGCTGATCAGGCCGTTCTCGATTTTGTCCTGGTAATCGGCCGTTACCTTGAGCGCGAGGAAATCGATAATATCCGGATTATACTGCTTGTGTTGCGCATCGAACGCCTTGGTGATGGCATTGGCAATTTTGCTGATGCCGAATTCCGCGATTTTTCCATCCCTTTTAATGACCTGATACATCGCACATTCACTCCTTACGCTTTTCTTTGGTTTAAATCCCGCTTCCGCAAGACCAGAAGGCCGAAGACCGCGGCAGCAATTCTATTTTATTCCTTTTATGGCGACTTGTCAAGAGAGATGCACAATATATAGTGGTCTATTTAGAGCTTAAGCACAATATGCAGACGTAGGATACAAATGCAGGATACAGATAGAACATGCAGATACAGACTAAATGCCTCTGATTTGCACAGAGGGCACATACTCGCGCACAATGTCCGCGAACGCCTCAAGCTCCGCCTTCTCCACGCCGCAAAGCCCGGGCCGTATCAAATCGCCCGAGTCGGCAAAGTGCTGGAGAAAGTATCTTTTGGCCCCCCGTATCCATTTTCCGATCGCATGGAAGTCCTCGACGTTGTGGAAGTCCTTTACCACCGTTGTGCGAAATTCGTATTCCACCGGGTCCGCAAGCAGAAAGCCCACGCTTTCGCTTACCGCCGGCAGAATTCCGGCAGCGGTCCCCGCCGTTTTCGCATAACCGGCGGGGGAATTTTTGATGTCCATGGCCACATAGTCCACCAGGCCGCCATCCACCAGCTCTCTGAGCTTCAAAGGAAAGCTCCCGTTCGTGTCCAGCTTGACCAGAAAGCCAAGGTCTTTGATTCTGGAAAGGAAGCCGCTGATTTCATTTTGCAGGAGCGGCTCGCCCCCCGATACGCAAACGCCGTCCAGCAAGCCCCTCCGCTCCGCCAAGAATTGAAAAAACGCCTCCTCCGGAATATTCTCCGTCTTCCCGGCGTTCAAAACGAAAGACGCGTTATGGCAAAACGGGCAGCGAAAATTGCAGCCGCCCATAAATACCGTCGCCGCAATTTTCCCGGGGTAATCCAGCAGTGTTGTTTTTTGCAGCCCCGCTATCCCGACACGCGGCATATCCCGCTTGTTCTGAAACAAACCTCTCACCCCTGATCTGATATGTATGAAATACTATATGCCCTCCGTGAAGCCTGTCAAGCCCTTACGCTCCTGCCGCATACCTTCGGCGAGGGTCAGTGCCTTCTCCCATGTTTTCTGGGTCTCATATCTGAAAAATTCATGCAGGGCGGCCAGCTCTTCGCTTTCGTCATACTTTTTCTATTGCTATATTATATCACGCAAGCCGCATCGTAGCATGATATGTTGAACGGTCCTTTTATCGCAACGGTCTCTAACAGAGTTCCCCGCCATCGGGTCCGGTGGTATGTCCTGATATCACTGCACCGGCGGGTAGAGCAAGTTCGCACAAGTGGAGCCTTCGGCCTTTTTTTGAGATCTCGCGCTGCGTTCGGAAACTGTAAAATCGACCGGGGTTGTTTCAGCGATTTCAGAACCGAGCACGGCTTCAATATATGGGATATTCCAAAAGGCAGCAGCCGAAAAATAACTCAATATTTACTGTATTCGGAACATTACTTCATTTTTTGCACACTTGGTCGCAGAAATGTACTTACCGAACGTCTTGTTTCCACGATTTAATTAGTAACATCATCGGGCGGCGCATTTCATCCGCCATGCCTGGAATGTTCAATGTTAAGAAGAAAAACGCCATCCGTTTTCAACGTCAGGTATATCTTCTTGAAAACGGCGTCAATATCCGCAATATAATGAAACACCAGATTGGAAATCACACAATCGTATGCATCGGCGGGATAATCATACTCATCCAATCCGCAGACCCGATAGATGATTTTGGGGTCGGCGTTTTTTTCGATTGCCCCCCGGATCATTCTTTCGCTCAAGTCAATGCCCAGCACCTGTTTTGCGCCACGTTGCACGGCATATTTACAGTGCCAGCCGTAACCGCACCCCAGATCGAGTACGTTCTTTCCGTTTAAATCCGGAAACAAGGCTTTGAACTGATGCCATTCACCCGCTCCGGACAAGCCCTGTTGGACTTCGCGACATCTTCGCGTACTCATCAAAAAATTGCTTATCATCATAAATGCTATTCATATACTCCCCTTGGTAAATCTCCATTTGTCTTCCCGCTATTACTTTATTATATCTGATATCCTGCTTCCTTTATTGAAATCGGCCTTAACAATATCGTAATTTTCCATTATCAAACCACACACCTGTCAATTTCTATTTTGTCCGCATTATCTGACGAATGTGATTTTATCCTTGTCCGGGACATGGGGCGGTTTCGTCGTTTTTGCGTATCCCAATAACACCAAGCAGCCAAACGCATACCCGTCAGGGAACCCCAACCGTTTGCTGAATTCTTCCGCGCGAAGACCGCTGGCAAATGCCAGGCCGGCGAATCCGCACATGATGTTGGCTATTCCGAGCGATGTCGCGGCCAGTGTGATATTCTGGCATAATATGCCGCAATCGACCAGCGCGGGAGCGTACTGCGCCGGGTCGATGGGGACTACGATCATGCAGGGAGCGCCGTAGAACAGCCTTCCTCCGCGTCCCATAATTCTGTTATAGGAGGATTTGTCCTCCATGCTCGCAAGATAGGCCATCCCCTCGGATTCCATGTCCTGTATCAGTTCTTTGTCTTTTACGACAATAACCCGCCACGCCTGACGGTTCATCCCGCTGGGAGCCTGTATGGCGGCCTCTGCGATCGCCTGGAGGATTTCATCCGACGGCGTCTCCTCTTTATAATCACGGCACGAATACCGCTCAGCTATTACTTTCAGTGTTTCATTCATCCCGCATACTCCTTTGCTTATTTCATTTCGTATAGTAATATGTAATAAGTCTATCATAGACACCATAAACGCAAAAGAACTTGAACCGCGAGAGTTCAAGTTTTCTTTATTTTTGCCCCGGGTGGAGTCCGGTCAAAAAACGCTTCCGGCCTCTTGGAAGGGCAGTAGCAAAAACATTTGATTAACATAATATGTGTTAAGAGAATGGATAAAAGGAAGTAATCCGTATGAGAGATTATTCACCGTTGTATAATGTGAATCAAATCACTGTTCCACGAGCGTTGGAGAAACAGTACATCCATTTTTCCGGAGCACTGGACAAGTATTTGAAAGAAAAATATCCGAAATATTATATAGGTCTTCAATTGTACCAGAATAAAAGAACCCCGACATTGTTTTACGTTATAGCCGCTTACAGGGACGTCCCCGGAATTGAATCCGCGGCTGTGAGAATCGGCAATAGAATCGGTGAAATATATAATGAGCTATGGGGAACCCGAATACAGCGCGTATCCGTGTTCCGTTTTCTGGATTACACAAGAATTATTCCGCCGCAAAAATATTGATTTTCAGGAATATTCGGGCTTTTCCGCCGCTTCCCCGCTGGCAAGTGGAACATTATGGCTGTAATGCGTGGTATATGGTATAATGAATCATCAAGTCTGCTTTGCGGGGGTGTCGCGTTGGAAATAAAGCTCTACAATATCGGCGGATATATCGTAAAAAACTACCTGCTGGAAACGCCCGCCGGCATCATTGCCCTGGATACGGGCTATCCGGGCGGCCTGGAAAAATTCAAAAGCCGTTTCGAAAAGCGGTGGCCCCTTTCCGAGCTGAAATATATTTTTCTCACGCACCACCACGACGACCACTCCGGCTTTTTAGGCGATCTGCTGAAAGTAACGGATGCAAAGGTCGTTTTGCATCCTCTGGCCGTAAGCGCCCTGGAAGCCGGGGAAAGCAACGATCCTCCGGGAGCGGGATATTCCTCGGTTCCCGCGTCGCTGTTCAGCAAAGTCAAAAAAGACTTTTCCTTTCCTCCGGTACAGGTGGGAGACCGGGCGATCCTGGTCCACACCGAAGCGGACCAGGTTTTTGAACGCATGGGACTCCCTATCCGCATCCTGTTTTTGCCCGGCCATACGGCGGATTCCATAGGGCTTTTCCTGCCGGAAACCGGCCGGCTTTTCTGCGGCGACGCCGCCATGAACGCCGTGATCAGTGTCGCCCGCCATACCATCTGGATCGAGGACGCCGCCGCATTCGGCCGTTCCTGGGATAAGATGCTTGCACTGAACCCCTCGAAAATATATCCCTCCCACGGGACGCCTTTCCCGCCGAAGGACCTGGTGAAATACCGTCATTTCCTGGACGGCCGAAAGCTGATCCCTCCGAAATAGAGGTCCCGGCCTTCGGCCATGTATTTCAGCGTGTTTACGGTGCAATTCCGTAAGCAAAATTGTTGTTGGCATCGGTGCCGAACAGGAACAGCATCTGGTTCGAAAGGATATACGAATCCTTCACAGTCATATTGGGATGATTTATTTTATTGACTGCATATTCGCCGTTATTATGCATAATGATATCCACATGGAAATCCGGCTGGCCGCCGACAATGCGGCTGCCCATTCCTCCCCAATCCCCTATTTTATCGAACGGTACATAGCATAGGCCGTTTGCATCCGGCACGCCATTTTGAAACGATTCTGCCAACGCGACCCGGTCGAAATATTTTTCCCAGTCCTTAACGGTGGGCTCGTTGTATTTTATGGTCCCTTTGAAAAGAGCATACGGATTGGAAGGGTTGTATAGATTACTAACGACTACAGTCAAGTTCCCTGCCGCATTAAAGCTGGCGTCTTCTATGGCGGGGTTGCTCAGATCCTCGAGAATCATTGCCGGCTTCGACCAGGTCTTTCCGCTGTCCGTCGAGAATGAATGCGAAATCTGCGATTTTGAGTCCGTAGTATCAATAAGGAAGGTATGAACATTGCCTTTGGAATCGAAATACCATGGCGTGATGCTTGGAAGATTTTCAATAAGAGAAGGAGGCGGATTGCCTAAACCGTCTTCGGAAAGCGGCATATCGTTCATATATAAAAGGGAACGACCTTCTTTATCGAAATACATATAAAAAAACATCGGCTTTCCGTTTTGATCATATTTTACATCATCGAGGCTGAAGATGAAAATTGGCACGCCATTTTTATCCTTGAAGGAGGTCCTGTCGGGAGACAACTGGAACACGCCGTGCGCAAATGAAACCGTGCGCAAAGCACTTTGCCAGCCTTCCGAACTGCCGCTCAGGGAGGCATACTTCTCCAATAAATACACACGAGGGTTCCCATCCGGTGCAAGTACGGCTTTGAAGGACTCCCAGGAATCCAACTGTTCGGCGCTGGCAGGAAAAGCTGCGGCAACGAGCGATTTTTGAGACCACCTTTTGCCGTCATCGGTATACCGATAGTACAGGTCATATTGATTGCCCTGACTGTCTGCGCTATCCTGACCTAAAACGCTGTAAAAGAAGTATACTCTTTTGTTCGCATCTTGAAGCGTTTGCCAGCCGGACACTTTTACATCTTTCTCATCCGTAAGATAGCTAGGCGAAAAGGTTGTTTCATAAATTTTACAGGTCAGCTTGTTTGCGGCTGCCGCCGAAGAAGTTTCCTGCGGCTGCCCGGTTTGCGCGTCGGCTTGTGCGTCTGTTTGCGCGCCCGCCTGCCCATTTGCATTGTTTGTCACCACAGGCTCCCGCATCTGCTGGACCTGTCCTGCCGGCCCAACCTCAAAGGGCCTTTGCGCCGCGCCGCAGCCGACTGTCCATAGAAATACCGATAAAATCAATAACCCTTTAACCATTTGCAAAAAAATTCGGTTTATCTTCTTTTCCGTATTCATCGCCCCACCCCCGATATGCTGTTTTCCGGTTTTCCACCCGGCACAGCGACGGATTCCTTCCTCAACGCCGCAAGCGCTTTGATCGCCTGCTCGGCAACCGCGCGGCCGCAGTTGCCGGCGCAAATTTTGAGCATTCTATCATTATCCCCGCCGAAAACCTGAAAGGCAAAGCCCAGGTCTTTTTGGGCATGTAAGTCCGCCACCCGGACGCCGTTCACAACGGCCTCCCCTTCGACCTCCAGGCGCGCCTTGCCGCCTACGCCGTTTGAAAAATACCTCAGCGCTCTTTTCCCTCCGTCTATCAGGATAAAGCGGCCGATCACGCTGATTTGATTGACGGAATCATCGTTGCTCATGGGAAGACCGGCATCCGCCAACTGGGTGGAAAGGACGTTCTGAAATTCCGCAGCAATTGCCGGCAGGAAATCGCGGGATACGTTTTCTATTACAGCGTCTCCGGTATCCCATCGTTCAATGACCTCCTGCGTGCTTGAATTCTGCCACATACGACTTTCCGGCTGCGTTTGCTGCTCCTGCCGCCGTATATATTCCTGAGGAGGATAGGCGCCGGCTTTTGCTTCCGGTTCAGTTGAAACCGCTTGTTTGGACTTTCTCAAAACCACCAGGCAGTGGGAAGGGATATCATGAAGTGCCTGCTTCTTTTTGGTAAACGCCGCCACGAGGCACCCTATCCCCATGGTTGCCAATGTGGAAGCAAGCGCTTTCAGCGCGGATCTGCCAACCGCGTTGATAAAAGAAATTTTTCCGCCTTCGGTGTTGGTCACCTTTATACCGAGGATTATTTTCCCAAGCGTGCCCTGAAGCTTCGAGGACTCCATCAACGCGCCGTATAAGACCGCCAGGAAAAGGATCACCCACATCACGCTGTTGTATCCCGACGAATTGCTGTCATAGCTGTCAAAGGACAGGTTGCGTATCCCGGGAGAGAACACAAAAAGCAATACATATCCTATGGCAATATCAATTGCAAAGGCCGCAAACCTCCTGAAAAATCCCGCGTAAGCAGGGGTGCTTCCGGTTGTGCCGGCGTTTATCGGTTTCATATCCATTTTCATTCCGTCCTTTCATTGATTATTCCGCTTTCAGCTCCTGCACTAAAAAGATCATCTGAAAATCATAGCCGTTTATAAACTGCCGGATATCCTCGACCAATTCGGGACAGGCGGCGATGCCCTTCGCGCCGAGCAATTCCCAATCGAGCTTGAAATCGCCGTGCAGCATTCCGTCCTTCCTGGCCTGCGGCAGGTCGGCAAGCAATGCGTTGGCGTGCTTGCGTGTTTCGGCGGTATATAACGCCTCCGCCTCCTCGGGGGTCGCCGGTGCTTTCAGCTTGCCCGCCTGATACTGCGCGTTCAGGGTTTCGGTCACCGTGTTGAAATAGCTGAAGTCGTTGGGAAAGTCGAAAGACAAAACAGGACCGTAGAAGTTGGTCGAGAACGACATGTTTTCAAACATCCAGGTATCCGCAAACCGGGTGGACAGTATCTTTTTGATTTGATCGGCATCGATCGTGAGCTTATTGTGATAATTGATTCCCTTGTCGGACAGCGCGGCGGCCAGATCGCCGAAATACCGGTCCAGATAGGCCGCGCCTTTTTCCGTGCCCTTATGCTGCTCCCAATCCTGGAAGTCCGGCATTAAAATCTCCGCCGCCGCAGTATAGAAGCCGAGATCGGTCAGGTATTTCTCCATATGGGGCTTGAACGCCTCCGAATAGTCGCTTAAAGGAAATGACAGCATCGGCATCGTAATATCGTAGGAGCTATCGCCGTTGGCCCCTATTTGATACTGCATTTCGAAGTCCAGGCGGACTTTATCCTGTGCTGAATTCAGCTGAGAGACCAGCTTTTCGTAAGTGCCCTTAATATAGTCCTGCGCTCCGGAGCGAGGGACATATGGCGGTATGTTCAGGGACTGAAGCTTCGCGGGATCCGGCAGAAAGACCGTTATCTTTATGCTGCTGTCGGTGAAGACGGCCTCCGTGTTCTTCGGCTCCTTTATTGCGGCCAGAAAGAAGGGATCGGGGTTCATCTGCTTTCCCTGTCCGGCGAGCTGATCCGGGAGCCTGGTAAATGCTTCGTTGAGCATTGCATCCTGCTGCTTCGCTGTTAATTTTCCCTGTTGAGGAAGGGAACGGCCATTCTGTTCACTGTCTCCCAAATCAGGATTGCCGGGGACAGACGGCATCTCAGCCGGCGTCCTATTTTGGGTTTGAACGGCGGCAACCGGTGAAGCCGTATTGCCATGCCTGATAAAGGAGGAAAGCAGTAACCCGGCAATGACCACGCCAAATACGCAAATGCCGCCGATGACAAATAATTTCCCTCTGCCTTTTTCCGGCTTTTCCGCAGTCCCGGGCGTGAAACTTGCTGCGGCTTCCTTTTTATATGGAACGCCTTCGGCTTCATGAGGCAATGACTCCTGTTTGGTCCCGGCCACCGGAACGGCTCCCGTTTTGACCGGTTCCGATGCTTTTGGCGCAGGGGCAGCCGGCTTTGCTGGAGATGGACCGGTTTCCCCGGTTCTAAAGGAAGCCGCCCCGGCCGGTTCCCCGATTGGTTCGGGCCTTCGCGCCCCCGGTACCGCGGGGGCACTGATCTTCTCCTTGTAATCCGGATGACCCTCAAATACGATTTTTTCCGTTGCGAGGAATGCAAGTGGCTTTGACCGATCATAGCTGTTTTCTTTTGACATCTCATCAGCCTCCAACTTTTACTTTTCGAAACAGGATTTATTCCCCAGCTCTGTTTTATAATGGACTCATTATAGCACATTCCTCGTTTTCTGTGGTTGAATTGAAACTGAAAAAAGGTGAACGTAACTGAATAAAAGTTGAATTTTGAGCTCAACAAAAAATGCCGCGGCAAAACAAACGACCGTTTCCCGCTGGAATGCCGGAAAACGGTCGTAGTTTGATTGCCTTATATGGTCTGCTTTGGTGGTTTAAGACTCGATGTTCATCTGCTATCCCCAAATGCTGCGAGCAGGCGGGCGCATTCCTCTGCGGTGATTGGGAGAACTCCGCCGTGGCGCTTCTTGTTTTTCCCCAGATCAAAGGACTCGTCCGGAAGAATCCGGAACTCGCCGCTGTCAAGGTCCGATGTAAGAAGGGGAAGATATCCCTTCCCTTCCGCGAAGCGATCCACGATAAGGCACCACTCCTCACGGCCGTCAAGTTTGAAAATCTGGGGTCCTTCCACGCCCTTCAATTCCTCCAGAACCGGAGCGTTCAGATGAACAAAGGCGTCTTTTTCCAACGATGCGCCTTTTTCCGCCCGGATATTCTTCGTGGTTTCATCTTTGGAGAAGCGGTAGTAACTGCCTCCCTGCGCAATGATCGTAGTATCGATGATATGATTGTCCCGTTCTATATATTTTTCCGGGGTGGTAAAGCTGCGAAAATCCTTCGTGCGGGCGCAGTAAATTTTCTGCTTCCGTTCTTTCTCCTGTGGCTCCCGGGTAGCAGACGCCCAAAACACCAGAAAATTGCCCTTCTCTTCGTCATATACGGCCTCCGGGGCCCAAACGCACCCCGCGCCTTCTATGCCAAGCGTGACGGGCCAGGGGGAAGACCACTGGACCAGGTCGCCGGATTCCCAAACAATGATGTCACGGCTGCCGGTGTTCACCGCAGCGTCCCAGCCTTTTCCGCCTGCAATGCGGAGATCCGTAGCGATCAGATAAAACTTGCCCTCCTTCGGCGAACGTACGATAAAAGGATCCCGCACTCCCTTCTCCCCGAGATCCGAACGCAAGACCGGCAAGCCGGCATTCAAATCCGTCCAGTGCAGTCCATCCTCGCTATAAGCGAAATAAACCTGCTCCCCGTCAGCCTGCTCGCCGATAAAATGTGCCAAAAGATAACCAGAGCTCTGGCTATTGTGTATTGTCAAAATAACATCCCCCTTACTATATCCATAGTAAAGATACTATAGGTAAACATCAACGCAGTCAACTTAATTTTACGCGTTGTGCCGGCTGATTTTTATAGTATTTCGCTTTCGAATATCTTTCTAAAATGATACCCATAGATGGAAAAGGTTATGGCCATGGGGAAAAGATTCGGCCGTTTAAACAGCGCCCAAAAAAACAGCTTCCAGTAATAGACCCTTTCTCTTTCCAAAATTCCAAGACGGAATATGGATTTAAGCAAAGCACTTAAATTACTGAAATTAATAGTAATTTTTGTTTTTTGATGCACCGCATTGTATTCCTTGAAAAACCGCATAACACGCGCATAATAGGATTTGGGCTCATAAATCGCGCCAAGCACTTTTGCATACCCGTCAAGGAGCGATTTATGATCCATTTTGGGGACAAAATTAATGGAGAAGTCCGTATTGTCGCCTGTCATACTGTTCAAAATGCGACCTTCTTTTGTAAGCCTCTGATACAGCTTCGTTCCGCGCGGAGCGTTTAATAAACCCACCATGGCCGTAATAACGCCGCTTTCCTGTATAAACCGGATCAGGGTTTCAAAGATCGATTCCGGATCGTTGTCAAAGCCTACGATAAATCCTCCCTGGACTTGCAAACCTGCCCTTTGGCATTTTTTTATACAGGCCAGAAGATCACGGTTTTTGTTCTGGAGCTTGTTGCACTCTACCAGGCTTTCTTCATTCGGGGATTCGATGCCGATGAATACCATGTCGAAACCGGCTTTTACCATCAAATCCATCAGCTTTTCATCGTCGGCAAGATTGATGGAGCATTCTGTAAAAAAGGTGAATGGATATTCTTTTTTCTCCATCCATTCAATCAGGGCCGGTAAAACTTCATTTTTTATACTTTCTTTATTCCCAATAAAATTATCATCGACAAAAAATACACTCTGCCGCCAGCCCGATGAATATAAGGCTTCCAGTTCCGCAAGAATTTGATCCTTGCTTTTAATTCGCGGCGTTCGTCCAAAAAGGGTTATGATGTCGCAGAACTCACAGTTAAAAGGGCATCCTCGGGAATACTGAATATTCATGGAAGCATATTTTCTCATGTCTATGAGCTCCCACAGAGGAATAGGAGCTTTCTTCATATCCGCCCATTCCGTAGAGGTATAGATATGTTTTGCCTGCCCTTTTTCAAGGTCCTCAAGGAAAAGAGGAAGGGTGATCTCCGCCTCATTCAGCACCAGATAATCAATATCATCATATTTCTCACTCCAGGCCGTAAAGAGCGGCCCGCCGGCAACCATTTTAACGCCCGTTTTCTTGCACCTGGTCATAACGGTATTGACGGATTCCCTTTGGATCGACATAGCACTGATGAATACATAATCCGCCCACAGCAGGTCCTCGTCCTTCAACCCTTTTATACTCATATCAATAAGCTTTTTCTCCCATTCCGCAGGAAGCATGGCTGCCACTGTAAGCAGCCCCAGGGGAGGGAAAGCGGCCTTTTTCGAAATAAATTTCAAAGCATGCTTGAAGCTCCAGAACGTATCCGGGAAATCCGGATAAACCAGTAAAATTCTCATAAAAATGCTCCTGACATAAAGATTTTAATGATTCCCTTTCATTCTACCGGACCGTACTAAATTTACCGGTAGTTCCTCGAATAGGAACAACTTCTATTATTGGCCAACCGGCACAAATGTATCCGCTGTTCTTTCTCCCATCGCAAAAAATAGAGAAGGACGGAAGCTCTATAATGAGCCCTCCGCCCTAAAGGATTTGATAATCAATTCTGCCTGCATATTCCTATTGCCATAACCGGACACGCCCAAATAAAAGAGGGGCAGCTTCCGTATCCATCAAGGTTGCCTCTGTTGTCGTTCCTTCTGTCTCCCCATTATTGAAACAGAGCTTTGAACTTATCCGTACTTTCGGCCCCATCAAAGAATTTGTCTTTTTTAATCTCCTCTTTTAGGATCGGATTCAATTCGAAGGCTTTACTAAGGTGGTTAACTGCTTCATCGAACCTGTATTCCATGACCAGTGCCTTAGCTTTTCCATAATAGGCATCTGCATAATTCTTATCCAAATCATTTATGATTTTGTCAAAGCATGCGATTGACTCGTCGTATCTGCTTAAATACAGTAAGGTATACGCTTTATTGCTATAAATGGTTATGTAATCCGGATAAAGCTTGAGCACATCGTCATATGCTGTTACTGCCTGTTCAAGCAGCCCGCGGTAGAAAAAAACATTCGCTTTGCCGCATAGTGCCGATTTATTTTGGGGATCCAGTTCAAGCACCTTATCATAGCATTTCTGAGCATCATCATATTTCCCCGCATTACTCAGCGCATCGCCTTTATTATTGTAGGCGTCAATGTATTTGGGATCAAGTTCTATGGCCTTATCGTAACAGCTTATCGCCTCCTGGTATTTCCCGCTGAAATGCAAAGCGGCGCCCTTGTTGTAATAAAGGTAAGGCAACTGCTCCGGAGATTTGGCAATTGCTTTGTCATAATACGCAACAGCCTGGTCATACTTCCGCAGAGCGAACAAAGAATCCCCTTCGCCGATATACGCCAGATAATAGTTCTGATCCAATGCTATGGCCTTCTCGAAATACTCCAGAGATTCCTTATACTGTGCCTTATTATACAGGGCCATTCCCTTCGAGTAGAAATACTCCTTATTTTCCGGGCTTTTGAATAAATAAATGCTCTGATTCTGACTTCCGTCGATTTTGACCTTATAGAACCCTTTTCTCGTAAAATTCTTCATATCGCTATCCAAAGCGGAGTAGTAAATCCAGTCATAGGCCAGATTTATTTCCGTCGCGTCCGCATCGATAAGCTTTTGCTTCCCCGAACCGTCAAGTTTCATCTTATATATGCCGTCTTTATGTACAACGTAATATACCCATTCCTTGTAGATGTTGATGTTCGTAACTTGTGAATCAACGAGCTTTACTCTGCCGGTTCCGTCGGTTTTTATCCTGTAAAGTCCGGTATTCGGGTAATCCGCCACATAGAAGATCCATCCCCCGGCAACGTTGATTTCCAGCCTGTAGGCACTGTGGTCGCTTAATTGGGTCATTTTGCTTCCATCTGTTTTCATCTTGTAAAGGGTCGCGTTTTTAATATGATTTTCAAAGTAAATCCAATCGCCGATTACATTCAGGCAGCTTACGGAATAATCACTTATCCTTGCCCTGCCGGTGCCATCCAGCTTTACTTTGTATGGTTTTTTGGAATCACTGGCATTTTCATAATACAGCCAGTCTCCGGCAATATTTATGTATTCTGCTTCATCATTGTTCAGCTTGATCTTTTTGCTTCCATCCGTTTTGATTTTGTATAACCCAAGATTTTTGAAGACTCCCGTATTCGCTGTATAATTATATAACCTGCAGTATATATAATCTCCGACGACATTTATATATTCTGCATCGTCATTGCATATTTTAGTAAGCCTGCTTCCATCCTTCATGACTTTTTTCAGGCCTTCTCCCACATAACTGAAATAAATCCAATCCCCGTTTTCCGCAACCATACCATAGTTCGCAATGTTCCCGATGCTATTTCCCCTGGCATCGCTCTGTCCATAAGAATAAGCAATGCTAGAAAGCAACAAGCCCAGTACGATTGAGAAAGAAATAATGTATTTTCTCATATTGAACTCCTCCGTGTATTTATTATGCTGGCGGTAAGATGCATCCATGAATTCGCAAATTGCCGGTTGTTCGAGTATGGGTTTAAAAACGTTGCATATTTACTAATTCCCATAATGTTACCATAATTAGTTAAAATTTTCAATACTGAGAAAGCTTCTTGACAGGAAACCAATTAATTCAATCGGTATGCCCCATGAGGTTTGCTCCTTTTGACGCCGGCTAATCTTTGGTATATAATGGAGAAACACGTTTTATTGTCAAATAGGATAAGAAGGATAATAACGGGACGATAATGGATAAATCAGGCGCATTAAAAAAATACTTCGGATACGATTCCTTCCGGGAGGGGCAGGAAGAGCTCATCGGCCATATTCTCGACGGGACGGATACACTGGGAATCATGCCTACAGGGGCGGGAAAGTCCATTTGTTATCAGCTCCCCGCACTGCTTTTCAATGGGATCACCCTGGTCATATCGCCCCTGATTTCGCTGATGAAGGACCAGGTCAATTCGCTGAACCAGGCCGGCATAAGCGCCGCCTACCTTAATAGCTCCCTCAATAATGCGCAGTATGCAAAGGCCCTGCAGAATGCGGCCGCCGGCAAGTACAAGATTGTCTATGTAGCGCCTGAAAGGCTGCAGTCGTCGGACTTTCTCCGGTTTGCGCAGAATGCGGAGATTTCGATGATCACCATTGACGAGGCGCACTGCGTCTCCCAGTGGGGACAGGATTTCAGGCCCAGCTACCTGAAAATAGCCCGGTTCGTGGAAGCCCATGCTGTGCGGCCGGTGGTGTCGGCCTTTACCGCTACGGCCACTTCAAAAGTCCGGGATGATATTATAGAAAAATTGGAGCTGAGGACGCCCCATGTGCTGACTACCGGCTTTGACCGGAAAAATCTGCACTTCTCCGTATTGAAGCCGGCGGATAAGCTGGCTGAATTGAAGCGCTATCTTTCCGGGAAGGAGGACAGGTTCGGCATTGTGTACTGCTCCACCCGGAAAGCGGTGGAGGAGGTATGCGGCGAGCTTATTTCCGCCGGCTTCCGCGCCGCCAGGTATCACGCCGGACTGTCCGACCAGGAGCGCAAAGAGAATCAGGAGCTGTTCCTCTACGACCAATGCAATGTCATGGTTGCCACAAACGCATTCGGCATGGGCATTGACAAATCCAATGTCTCCTATGTGGTCCATTACAACATGCCCAAGAATATGGAAAGCTATTATCAGGAAGCCGGGAGGGCCGGACGTGACGGAGAGCCGGCAGAATGCCTGCTGTTCTATAGCGGGCAGGATGTCGTGACGAATCAGTTCCTGATCGAAAACGCCAGTGAAAACGAGGAACTGGATGAGGCCGCAAAAGAGGCGGTCAAGGAAAAGGACCGCCAGCTTTTAAAGAAGATGACGTTTTACTGCCACACCAACGACTGCCTGAGGGAGTACATCCTGAACTACTTTGGAGAGAGAGCGCCCAACTATTGCGGCAGCTGTTCCAACTGCAATTCGAATTTCGAGGATGTGGACGTCACCGTCGAAGCGCAGAAAATCCTCTCGTGCATCAAACGCTCCGGCGAGCGGTATGGCCTGAAAATGATCGTGGACATCCTGAGGGGCAGCAAAAATCAGAAGCTGCTGTCCAATAAGCTCCACCTGCTTCCCACCTATGGGGTCCTGGCGGACTGCCCGGAAAGCAAACTTCGCGACATTCTCAACTTCCTGGTTTTGCAGGATTTCATCACGATAACAAATACGGAATATCCGGTGGTCAGGCTGAAGGAAAGCTCGGTGAAGATCCTTTCCGAAGACTGCAAAGTGAAAATGAAAATATTGAAGCTATATGACGAGGAAGCAGGGGGAACCGGCTCCGGACAGCCCCGGATGTCAAAAACGGCGAAGGTCCTTAAGACAAAGACTGCCGCGGCAAAATCGTCCAAAACCGTTCGGACCTCCAGAACAGCGGATGCAGAGGCAGAGATGGAGGCGGACGAGGAATTGTTCGGCAGGCTGAAGGCGCTGCGGAGCAGCATTGCGGCCGACCAGCGAGTACCCGCATATATTGTTTTTACCGATGCGACCCTTTGGGACATGTGCAGGAGGCTGCCGGCCAATACAGCGGAGCTGCTGGATGTAAACGGCGTCGGATTGGCGAAAAGCGAAAGGTATGGGGAAAGATTCATCAATGAAATAAAGGCTTACGCCCAGCAGCGCGGCTAACGCCATTCTCTTCCTTCTATATGTTGATCTGTGTTTTCCCGGAAACTGCTTTTTTGAAGCTGCCGAGGCTCGAAATGTCTTCTCCTTCCTCCGCGGCACAGCTTTCGCAGAGAAATCCGACTACCTCGCTTCCGTCTGAAAGCTTGATTTTGCCGAGTCCCAAAGGGGATGGAATCCCGGCCAGGAACGTACCCAGGCGGTCCGTTGGCATTTCCCAGATTTCCACCTCGACAGAAACGCCGTCTTTCGGCGTACGGACAAGGCCCGGTTTTACCGGTGTTGTTCGAAGCTTGTAGAGCCTGTATTCCGGCGCGGTTCTGTCTTCCCGCACAAATTTCGCGCCGAGGTCCGCAAGCTGGTATTCCAAAGCAAATCCCCGCATATGCAGTCCGCAAACCGCTACCATTGTCGTATCCAGCCGCCGATATGCCTGTGCGAGCCACACGCACGATCCGTCCTCCTCAGCGGGCGCAAACGCCGTCACGCCGAAGGGCAGATCCTTTCCCGCGTATCCGGCCGGAAAGCTCATGGCGCACAAATCCAGAAGGTTGCAGTGGTTGGTATACCGGCCCAGGTTGCTGTTTGTGGCAATCGGGTCGGCGTTCACCTGCTCGATGGTGTAAGTGCCGCCTGCTGTCGGCATGAACAGGATGCTTCCGCATAGAAGGTTTTTTGCTTCGCGTTTGATTTTTGCCAGACGGTGCATCGCTTTGAAAACGTCTTCGGCATGAAGTCCCTTCCGGTTCCCGCTTCTTAAAATCTTTTCTGTAACGGGGACCATTCCCCTCCCGGCGTTTTTCTCGACAAAATCGCCCAGCGAGGCCCAGCGTTCCGCTATCCACGGGCCATCGTAAAGGATCGCGGCAGCTTCTGCGAAAATGGAATCGTCCACCGCCTCGATGGGAATCCCGAGATTTTTTACCTTCTCGAGGGCTTTCCGCCACGCAGCCCGGTATTCACCGGCATATTGCCCAAAAAATTCAGGCTCCCGCTCCGGAATGTATATTTTTCGAGGCGGTCTGGCGACTGTGTCTTTTGTTTTTTTCGACCAACTGCAGCCGGCATCTTCCGCCCGCGCTATTTTGTCCACCTGTGCCGCGTCTTCCACCGTATGGGCAAATACGGTCACGCAGTCCAGGGATTCGCAAGCCGGTACGACCCCGGCTGTGGACCATGCCCCGCAGGTCGGCTTCATGCCCACAAGAGCATTCAATGCCGCCGGAACCCGTCCCGAGCCGGCCGTATCGGTCCCCAGCGCAAACGCCGCCTGTCCCGTTGCCACCGCCACGGCAGAGCCGGAACTGGAGCCTCCGCTTATCCGTTCCGGATTCAGGGCGTTGTGCACGGCGCCATACGGGCTCCGGGTCCCTACCAAGCCTGTGGCGAATTGGTCCAGATTTGTTTTCCCTATGGGAATCGCTCCCGCATCGACCAGAAGCCGCACAACCGCCGCGCTTTTGGACGGAACATAGGCATAAGCCTCGCAGCCGGCCGTCGTCGGCACGTTCTCCAGATCAATATTATCCTTTACCGCGAAGGGAATTCCCCATAAGGGGCACTTGTCCCTGTCCAGCGTTTTCAGCCGTTCTATGTATTTCGTCATGTCTTCCATGCGGGGAGGGTAGATCCATATGTTCATATCCCGTTTTTGGACAGCCCGCCTTTCAATCTCGCGGCAAATATCCTCCGGCTCGAACTCCCCGGAAGCATAGCCTCTTTTTAAATAGTCAATCGTTATTTTCCTCGCAATCATATTCCCCACTCCTCAAGTCCCCCGCTCCTTAAGCGATTACTGCCAATACCTGTCCTGCCGAAATCTGTTGGGTTTCCTTCACGACGATCTCCCTTATGATCCCGTCGCAGGGCGCGCTTTGCTCAAATTCCATCTTCATGCTCTCCGCCACCATGATGATGTCCCCGCGTTTTACCCTGTCGCCGGGCCCGGCGAGTATTTTCCAGATGCTGCCCGGCATGGTCGCCATCACTGCGGTGGTCCCTTCCGGCATCTCGTATTCCGCGCTGGAATCCTCTTCCTGTTTGGAAATGTATTTGTCCAGTCCGTTTTCCTTCCACATTTCCCTTTCGGCGTCGAAAGAGTCCGTCTGCTGCTTTTTGAACGCCGCCGCGCCCTCGCTGACGGATTCCACATAGCTCAGATACTCCCGGTAATCGAATACCGTGTCCTCCGCCTCAATCTCATAACGCCCGCGCAGGAAGTCCTCCCGGATTTTCAGCAGTTCTTCCCCGCTTACGGGGTAGAAGCTGATTTGATCAAAGAAATTCAACAGCCAGGGCTTTCCTTCCTGAAAGCTGCCGGTAACCCGGAGGGAATTCCACGTCTGGATCGTCCTCCCCACCAACTGGTAACCGCCGGGTCCTTCCATCCCGTAAATGCCCAGGTATGCCCCGCCGATTCCAACGGCGTTTTCCGGCGTCCATGTCCTGGCGGGATTGTATTTTGTTGTGACCAGCCGCTGCCGGGGGTCAAGGGGAATGCAAACAGGCGCGCCGAGATAGACATCCCCCAGGCCCATCACCAAATACGTAGCGTTATAAAGAATTTCTTTCACGCTTTCCTTGCTCTCAAGTCCGTTGATACGCCGTATAAACTCAATATTGCTGGGGCACCACGGCGCATTGGGACGAACGTTCTGATAATACCGTTCCACTGCCAGCCTTGCGGCACGGTCGTCCCAGGACAGCGGCAGTCGTATTTTGCGCGACTTGATTTTGAAATCATTCAGATTGCCGATGCCTTTGTCCATTTCAACAACTATTTCAGCCAGCGTCCGGACGGACATCCTTGTACAGTCGACATGCAGTTGAAGCGACCGTATGCCGGGTGTCGCATCGATCAGCGGGATGTCCTTTCTGGCTTTCACCGCTTCCATCAATGCGTGTACCCGGATTCTGAGCCGCATGTCAATCTCCATTTCGCCGTATTCGCAAAGCAGGTACTCATCTCCGGCGCAGCGGATCGTCAAATCATCGTCCGGTTTCTTCACCCGTTTTAAAATTGGATAGGAGGAATCCGGGACTTCGGTTCCCGCCATCGGGGACAAAGCATTTCCTCCCTCTAAATCCGAGTCGGACTCCCCGTCGTCTCCAATGCTTTCCAGATACCGTTCCTGTGCGGTACGAAGCTTTTCCGCCGTTTCCAGCGTGACAAGCCTGAATTTCAGCCTGCCGTCCGTGGGAAGCTGCCCCACCTTCCAGAGCTCTGCGGACGGAATGGTGACAGGACATACAAACCCGCCGAGGCTTGGCCCGTCCGGGCCTATGATGATCGGCATATCGCCGGTCAGGTCGATCGTTCCCACCGCATATGCCGTGTCATGCAGATTGGACGGGTGAAGCCCCGCTTCTCCGCCGTCCTCCCTCTGCCACAGCGGCGCCGGGCCGACAAGCCGGACGCCGGTCCTGTCGCTGTTGAAATGGACCCTCCACTCTGTTCCCGTCAACTGATCAAGATACTCTTTCTTCAGAAACTCCTCCGTACAGTGGGGGCCCGGCACTACGCCAATTTCAAAGACTTCGGGGATTTCCGGTATTTTCGACGGCTCTATTTCATAGGTGGTTACGTCAGAAACACTTCCGACCTGCAATAAATCCCCTGTGCGGAGGTACCGGCCGCCATGTCCGCCAAACCCGCCCAGCGCAAAGGTGGAACCGCTGCCCAGATATTCCGGCACGTCCAGGCCGCCTTGAACGGTTAAATACGTCCTCATGCCGTTTACCGCTTTGCCAAAATCCAATATCTGCCCGGCCTTCACCGGTACGGCTTGATACATGGATATCGCTCTGCCGTCAAGCTTCGGCTTCATATCAGCGCCGGTAGTGCATATGACCAGATCGTCCCGGAACTTATACCTTCCGCCTTTCAAGGTAAGCTCAATTCCCGCCGTGCCGGCGCTGTTTCCCAGGATCCTGTTCCCGATCCTGAAATTGAAATTGTCCATGGGGCCGCTGGGCGGAACCCCCACATCCCAATAACCAAGCCTTGCGGGATAATCCTGGACACTCGACTGTATTCCGCCGTCCAGAACCTCGATTTTACGCTCCCGGAATGCCAGACTGTCCAGCATATGGGTATGTAGATCACCGGTTTTAAAAGAATCGGTTTCCAGGACCGATTTCAAATAATCGATATTGGTTGTAATGCCGTATATTTTTGTGCCGGCCAGCGCCCTTTGCATCTTCTCCCGGGCAGCTTCCCGGTCGTCCGCCTTCACGATGATTTTTGCCAGCATGGGGTCATATAAGGAGGTCGTTACGATGCTGTCCCTCACCCAGCTTTCCACCCTGACCCCTTCCGGGAAGAGCACGCGGTCGATTTTCCCGGCGCTTGGCGCGAATCCGCGCATTGCGTCCTCGGCATAAATCCTTGCCTCGATACTCCAGCCCTTCGTTTCCCCAAACAGGCCCTCCAGGCCGACCAGCTCGCCGGCCGCCTCCCGGATCATCCATTCCACCAGGTCCACGCCCAGGACCTCTTCCGTTACACCGTGCTCCACCTGGAGGCGGGTGTTGACTTCAAGAAAATAAAACCTTTCGGTTTGGGGATCATATAAAAACTCCACCGTTCCCGCGCTCCTGTACCCTGCCGATAGCGCAAGCTCCCTGGCCGCCGCTTTTAACGCGGCGCGGGTTTTGTCGCAAATCCCGCAGGCCGGGCACTCCTCCACCACCTTCTGGTTCCGGCGCTGTGCCGAACAGTCGCGTTCCGCCAAAGCCACGACCTCTCCGTACCCGTTCCCGAAAATCTGCACCTCGATATGGCGCGCCTTCTCCAGGTATTTTTCAAGAAAGATTCCGCCGTCGCTGAAATTGGATTTCGCCAGGTACGAGCAAGCGTCAAAGGCTGCGGCAAGCTCCCCGTCATTCCGGCAAATCCGCATGCCGATGCCCCCCCCTCCGGCCGTGCTTTTCAGCATAACCGGGTAGCCCACCTGCCGGGCCGCCTCCAATGCTTCCTCGCTGCCGCTGAGTATTCCCGTGCCTTCCAGCATGGGCACACCCGCTCTTGCGGCGATTTGGCGCGCGGAGTGCTTCAATCCGAAAATCCGCATCTGCTCCGGCGACGGCCCTATAAAAACAATGCCGTGCCTTTTGCATTCCGCGGCAAAGCCGCTGTTTTCGCTCAGGAAGCCATATCCGGGATGAATTGCCTCGGCGCCTGTCTCCTTCGCGATAGAAAGGATTTTCCCGGTATCGAGGTAGGTTTCCGCAACCGGACCCTCCCCGATACAGACCGCCTCATCCGCCATGTCCGCGTGCAGGCTGTCCTGGTCGGCTTTCGAATAGATCGCCACCGATTTTATATTCATCTTTTTCAGGGTTCTTTCGATCCTGACCGCGATCGCTCCCCGGTTGGCAATTAGAATCTTGTTGAACATACTGTCACTCCTGCCCACTGTGTAAAAATGTGTTTATTTTCCTGCGCAGCGCGATAAACTCCTGCGTATCCTTCAAATCCAGATCCCGGTCATAGGGCAGATATACGGGCACATCGGCCACAATCCGCCCCGGGCTGCCGCTCATGACCAGCACCCGCGTTGACAAAAAGACCGCTTCCTCGATGTCATGGGTTACGAATATGACCGTCGTCCGCTCCTTTTGCCATATCCGCCTCATGAGAAGCTGCATATTTGCCTTTGTCTGCGGGTCAAGCGCGCCGAACGGTTCATCCATCAGCAGCACCTCCGGGCTGTTGGCCAGCGCCCTGGCGATAGCGACCCTTTGCTTCATGCCGCCTGACAATTCCTTGGGCAAAGCCTTTCGAAACTCCTCCAGGCCGATAATCTCCAGGTATTTCGTCACCGTTTTCTCCGCCTCCGCTTTGGGAAGCTTCTTTAATTGAAGCCCGAATCCGATGTTTTGCTCCACGGTCATCCACGGGAAGAGGGAATACGATTGAAATACCATACCCCTGTCAGCGCCTGGCCCCGTCAATATTTTGTCGTTCAGGATGATCTGCCCGGAAGTCAGATCGTCCAGCCCGCCGATCATGCGCAGCAGCGTCGATTTTCCGCAGCCCGAGGGCCCGACGATGCAGACGAACTCGTTTTCCAGGAAGTCTGCGTCCACATTGTCTACCGCCAGAACATACTTCCTTTTAACGGTAAACGCCTTGGTAACCCCCTGACAGAAAATCTTGCTGTTTACCATCCGGACTTCGATCGGGGAATTTCCCTGCGCGTCGGAATGCTTTTGCTTTTTACGAAACATCATTTCCCACCGCCTTCCGTCCACCGGAAAATACGCCTGCTTACGATCACAAAGGTCCTGTCGATAATCAGTCCCAAAAGACCGATGAGCAGTATCCCCGCAAATATCGTCGGCGTCCTCAGATACCGCTGCGCCTTTAAAATGCTGTATCCAAGTCCGGAATTGGCGGCCACCAGCTCCGCGACGACGAGATACGTCCACGCCCAGCCCATCATCATCCGAAGGGTGTCCATGAGCCGCGGCAGCATAGCGGGAATGATAACGCGCCAGAGGGCTGTAAATTTCCTCGCACCGAGGGTGTATGCCGCGTTTATATAGTCCTCCGGAACGCTTTTTATATCGTCCACGACCATGGGCACGAGCTGGAACAGCGTTCCAAGAAAGATGACGGCTATTTTGGCATTCTCGTCGATCCCGACCCAAACCATGATAAGAGGGACAAACGCCGGAACCGGCAGGTACCGCAAAAACTCGATCAGCGGCTGGAAAAACGCTTCCACGCCCGCAAAACAGCCCGCCAGTATCCCAAGAAGGACGCCGATGACGGCGGCATACAGGAAGCCCATGAATATCCTGTAGCAGCTGATATACAAATCGCCCCACACATTACCCGTGACGAAGCCGTCGATCATGGTCTGGAGTACGACCCCGGGACTGGGCAGGAATACCTGTGAAACCAATCCCGAGGCGCTCACCAGATGCCATACCGTGACAAGGATCAGGAACGCGGATGCCGCAATCGCAAAATATAGTTTTTTATCAATGCTTTTTCTGATTCGGAATAGATTTTTAATCATTTTTTTGTATCCGGTACAGGCTTTGATTCTCTTGTTTTCAGGACTTCCTTCAGGTATTCGCTGTTGATGAACTTTTTCGGGTTCTCCGGCACACTGTCAATCATCTTGACGTCTTTTAGAAATTCAGCGATTTTTTGAGTGGTATAAGGCAGGTAGCTGTAGTCTTCCGCTTCCTTGTCCATCGTATCGATGGCTTCCTGGATGGTAAACAGCCTGATCCCGCTCATCGCGACCTTCATCTCGTCAAAAGTGATTTCCGCTCCGTCGGCCATATCCTGAATGGCCTTCTCTTCGTTCGCCACATAGAATTCCATAATGTCGTAATAGGTGTTGACGATCTTGATGATGTCTTCCCTGCCGTTTGCCTTCATATCGCCGTCAACAATAAGCACGTCGGGGATCAAACCCGGGGTGTCCGCGGAGGAAATCAGCAGGTTGCTTCCCTCTTTTTTCAGCGCCATGCTCAGGGATGGCTCCCACAAGGACGCGGCATCCACCTTGTCGGATAAAAACGCGGGGGCGGAATCCGCAATAGACAGATTTACGAAATTGATGTCCTTCTCGGTCAAACCGGCTGATTTCAGCGCTGTCAGAAGGAAAAAGTGTTCGATTGTGCCGTACTCGGTCGCAATGGATTTCCCTTTCAAATCGGCGATCTTCGTAACCGATCCGTTGGATACCAGGCCATCGGCTCCATTGGAATTGTCGAGCATCAATACCGTTTCCAGACCTATCTTGTTTATATACGGCGCGATTACATCGGGCATTGCCAGGGAAAGCATATTAAGCTGTCCTGTGGAAAACGCCTGGACGCTGTCGCTGTAAACCGGGAAATACACCAGCTTGACCTTGAGCCCGTTCTTCTCAAAAAGCCCTTCCTTCTCGGCAATGTACCACGGATAGAACGCCGGATAAGCCGAAATCCCGAGCGTATATTCCTTTCCCTCGCTCTGGCCTGTGCCGGCGCCTGTATCGGTGCCGGTACTGGTACCGGCAGTATTTGCCCCGCACCCTGCCGCGGCAAGCAATAACATGCTGACCATCCATAAGATGAAAATTCTTTTCCCTAATTTCTTCATAATGAACCCTCCTTTACATAATAGAATTTATTCCTGTTTCCTCCGTCCGTATCCGGACGCCGTCGTCCACCCCGATCACAAATATTTTTCCGTCTCCGGGATTTCCGGTCTTGTTTATTTTCAAAACGATTTGAATCAGTAAGTCAACCTCTTCGTCCCTGCAAAAGATTTCAATCATTTTTTTTGCCATAAACGGATTCTCCGCTTCGGCAACGATTTCCATGCCATCCGCGGTCTGAAAGCCGGCGCGCGCTTTCCCCCTTCCCAGCACCTCCCTGGCGCTCATGGCGCCAAAATTATTCCCGTTCAGCGCCTCTTTTGTTTTAAAGTACTTGTCCGGGCGGATGAATATCAGTACCTGTTTCATAGTTCCTCCTTGCCGGAACTGATCGTGATCGCTCTTTCCACGGGAAGGACAAAAATCTTTCCGTCCCCGAAAGCTCCTGTTTTACCGGTCTTCGCCTTCTGGACGATGATTTTTTCCACCTCTGCCACCGCCTCGTCGGGAACAACCATCAAAATCATTTCCTTCGGTATCTCATCATAGAAAACATTGTTCGCTTTGAGTCCCTTCTGCTTTCCCCTCCCGAGAATGCTCATCCTGGTGGCTGAAACATACCCGGCGTCACTGAGTCCCTTTAATACCTCGCTCGCCTTTTCGGGCCGTACGATTGCCTTTATGAGTTTCATTGTCTCTCCTCCTTGTCCCAGATTACTACTCTGTTTGTTGTCGGCGCGAACCCGCTGCACGGATTGTTTATCTGCGGGCAGTTGCTGATCAGGATCATTGTGTCATTCAAGGCTTCAAACTCCACATAGGAACCGGGCTCGGAAATTCCGTCCAGAAACTCGAACCGCCCGTCGGGAAGCTTTAAAATCTGGGCGAATAAATTGACATTGGGAACCAGATCCACCTTGGAATATTGATCCGCGTGCTCGGATATTTTCATCAGAAAGCTGTCCCGGCAGGTTTTCATGTGCAGGGTGTGATGCCCGTACCGGACCGTATTGCTTTCGGTGGCGCACGCCCCGCCCATTGTGTCGTGGCAGGTGCAGGTATCGGCTACCATTTTCAAAAGCTCCTTGCCCGACTCCGTCACCAGGACCGTCCCGGCGTTAATGTAAAGCTTTTTCTGCCGCGTGATTGTCTGCGCGGCACTATAGTGGTCCTCCGGATTGTGCAGGTCATAGCACAGGAAATCCAGTCCCTGATTTCCTTCCAGATCGATGATCCTGAGCGTCTGCCCTTTCAAAAGAGGGTGCATCCATCCTTCGCCCGCCGGAATCAGCGAGTCATAAATAGAATTGTCCAATGTCCTTTTGCTCTCTGTTTTTTCAAATTGAAGCATCCCTACACCCCCAGTAAAAGATTGTATTCCCATGTATTTTCAAATGCCCGCCTGGTGTACCTTGAATGGTTCACGCAATAGTCCGCCATTGTGACCTCGGGAGCTGGAAGCACGTCGATCTTTACCGGCACGGACGGATACGTCGGGGATGGGTCCAGCACGTTCGGGGTGTTGGACAAAACCAGGTATACCGTCATCTCAGTCCGGATCGTCACTTCAGCACCCTTGGGGCAATGATTTTCGTAAAAAATCAAATTTCCGGTCTCATCCGCCTCTATCTTTGAAAAAAGATTTACCGGCGGCATCAAATCCCGTTTGCTCCTTCCGTTTTTGGTCAGCTCGTTTATGAAATTCTCCTGTCCCGCCTTGAGGTAGGAATTTCCGTCTTTCTGATAGCTTGTGAAGCCGTATTTTTCATCCGTCATCGCCCTGGTCGTATAGCCGGTAACGGAATCGTGCCAGCCAAGGTCGTCCTGCACAATGCTGGCAAACGCCCTGCCGCAATCGCTCAGGATGGCGTGGCCCCGGGTCAGGAAAAACGTATGCTGCGCTTTTAACGTGTCGGGAGCGTTGTAATGCTCCGTGAGATTGTAAAAGTTATACAGGAGCATCGCCAGATTCGCGCCCTCATCCAGGGCCGTGAAGCGAAGGAGCCTTCCCCTGCAGATATTGCCGGACCATCTGTCCCCCGGCATCAGCGTTTTACTCCAGATTGCATTATTCATTCCATAACACCACCCTTACAGGAGTTGGATTATATGCGTTGCACGGATTGTTGAGCTGCGGGCAGTTGCTTATCAAAACCATCACGTCCTCCAGCGCCTTCATCTCCACATACAACCCCGGCGAAGAGACGCCGTCGTCAAATTTTAAACCGCCTTCCCTTGTGACCGGTACATTCATAAAGAAGTTGATATTCGGCGCCAGATCGCGCTTTTCCAGGCCGCAGTCCTTTTTTGCCATCTCAAGCAGGAAGGTATCTCTGCAATTATGCATATAAAGCTTTTCACGCGCGTACCTTACCGTATTGCTTTGGGCCGAGCACGCGCCGCCCAGAGTGTCATGCCTCCCGCACAGGTCCGCCGTGATTTCCAGCAGCGCCTTCCCGGACTCCGCCCGGAGCACGCTCCCCGCCGTCAGGTAAATATTCTCCTGGGCGGTTATTGTCGCCATCGCGCTGTAATGGTCCGACGGTTCCCGCAAATCGAAAAAGGTGGTATCCACGGCCTGGTTTCCGCCCAGATCGATGATCCGAAGGCTCTGTCCCTTTTTCAGCTCATGCATCCAGCCGTCGCCCGCCGGGATCGTCCTGTCGTATACCGCGTCCTCGATATTCAAGCTGCTCTCCCTTTTTACAAATCCGGTCATCGTCCGCCGCCCCCCATCAACTGATAATATTCCCACGTGTTTTCAAACGCCCTGAAGTTCTCCGGCCGATGGTTCAGGCATTCGTCCTCCAAGGTGACGGGAGGCGCGTCGGATACGCTCATATGAACGGCTGCGGAAGGATACTCCGCTGCCGGGTCCAGCGGATGGGGCGTGTTGGATAGTACAAGCAGGATGTCCATTTCAGTCCGGAGGGTCACAGCGGCTCCCTTTGGACAGAAGTTTTGAACAAAGCGCATTTTGCCGTCCTCCTCACAGAACACTTTTGAAAAAAGGTTCACACAGGGGCTCAAGTCCCTTGGGCCCATCTGATTTCGCGCAAGCTCTACCAGGAAATTTTCCTCGCCGCTCCTGAACCATTCGTTTCCCGATTCCTGATAATTCGTTTCGCCGTATTTCCGGTCGGTCGACTGCCGGGTCGTGTGCCCCGATATCGTATCATGCCAGCCGAGCGTATCCGCCGCGATGCTCGCCAACACCCTGCCGTTGTCGCTCAGCAGTACGTTTCCCCGCGTCAGATGAGCGGTATGCTGCGCCTTCAGCGTATCCGGCATGTTGTATTTCTCCGAAGTGTCACGCATGTTATAAAGCAGTATCGATACGTTCGCTCCCGCCTCTTCGGCTGTAAACCGGATCAATTTTCCCCTGCCGATCTGCCCCGACCACTTTTCACCCGGGCGCAATCTTTTCGACCAAACGTTATTCATGGATTTTCGCCTCATTTTTTTGAAAATAAAAAAAATGTACGAAGACGCACACGGCCTCAAGCCGATACGTCGTCGTACATTTGATGTAACAATGATAACAGGGTATTTCAAGTAAGTCAATGATGCCAATTACTGATTTATCAAGAAACGGCTACTACTAAAGTTCTAGTAATTTTAGTATTTGCATCCTGGTGTTAATTCCCAGCTTGTTGAAAATATTGTAGACATGCTTCTTGACCGTCGAAAGGCTGATGCACAGGCTGTCGCTCATTTGCTGGTTGGATTTGCCTTCAAAGAGCATTTGTACAATTTCCAGTTCCCTTTTGGACAGGTTGTATCGGCTCAATTCCGCCGCGTTTATGGATCTCCGCCCATCCAGCGCCTTACTGTTTTTTCTCAGGGAAAAAATAATATTCGCCAGATGGTCCTTTACCATATGCAGGATTTTCAAATCCTTTTCCGAAAAATCCCCCAGGGCCGACATTCGAAAAAGGTTCAAGATCCCCAGGGTTTTTTTCTCTTTGATAAAAATGATCCCGCAGCCGTACTGCAAGTCGTGGGGCTGCAAAAACTGCTGATAAAACTCGGTCTTTTCCCGCAGTTCGTCCTCAATGATATCCGTATCTTTAAACACCGCGGAGGTGATATCCCCCGTAATGTAATTGACATAATCCAGCTTGAAATAGTGATCGATATAACTTCTTTTGCAATCCTCGCTGACATTCATAAAACAGGAGTTTTCCAGGTTGATCCCGTCGTTTTCGTCGAACATAATAAAAAACGCCTGCGCATATGGAATGAGCACGCGAATCATCTTCAGGAATTTCTCGCAGATTTCCGGTTCAGAGTCAATCGTGTAGATTTCCAGCAAAATTTCGTTGATTCGATTCCATTCGTTTTCCTTCAGCATCGGCATGAAACGTGCTCCTCCTTTGCTAAAGAATAGCACAAAAGAACGCCGGTTTCAATTGAATTACAACTCGGCTGCCCTGCAGCAATTCTTCCCTTGGGTTTTTGCCTCATAAAGCGCCTGGTCGCTAAGCTTATAAAGCGTATCAATTCTGGTGTCTTTGTCCGGAGTAATAGTGGAAACGCCAATACTGACCGTATACTTTACTTCCGCATCGGCATTAACAGAGGAACTCTCTATTGCCGCCCTTAAACGCTCCGCAATGCCCATTGCTTCCTTCACGTCCGTACCGGGAAGTAAAACGGCAAATTCCTCTCCGCCGTATCTGCCCAGCAGATCATACTCCCTTAATTGTTCTCCCACCCTACGGGCAAATTCCTGCAATACAATATCTCCCACATAATGTCCGTGCATATCATTGATTTTCTTGAAATCGTCAATGTCGATAAGCAGGTAGGAGATTTGCCCCTGTTTTCTTGCGTAGAGGGATAGGACTTCTTTTGAGCGTGATACAAAGGTTTCCCGGTTTAATGTGCCGGTCAGCCCGTCAAAGCACGCGGCCTTGAGCAGTTCGGCATCCAGCTTTTCCTTATCCAGAAGGATAAAGCCCGCACTCCCGGTGAGCATTACAACGTAAAGCGACAGGAAGAGCCATGTATTGAAAATGCTTGTGGAAGCCAGATTCATGTCCATGTCTGTTGTTGAA
This sequence comes from Bacillota bacterium, assembly GCA_023411575.1. Classification (GTDB taxonomy): domain Bacteria; phylum Bacillota; class Clostridia; order Acetivibrionales; family DTU013; genus UBA1305. The sequence goes on from JAEYOP010000017.1 coordinate 121,082, forward strand.
GCGCCATAGACTCTAAAGAGCAGGAGGATTATTGTAAAGCAATAAAAAATCACGATCACTTTTTGCAGTGCGGAGGACTTTCTGTCCGCGGACAGTTTATAGATGGGGAACACCATCAATATTACCGTAATGGAGGAAGCAAATACAATTCTAATATTCTCTGCAAAGCCGTATGCCGTTACCGCAATAAAAACGATGACACACACAGCAAGCAAAGATGTATAGGCCTTCTTTACCGTTTTGGTATAGTTGTTTTTCAGTATCAAAAATGCAATCAACTCCATGGCGGCGCCAATGAACAATACAGAATTCCCGACAGCTACCAGAACCATGCTCGGCATAATTCCCCTGAGCCCAAGCAGGACCCATGCAAGCGGCTGAAGCAATTTGGAAAGCAAAAACGCATTGATCGCCCTGCTCCTCTTGTGCTGCGCCTTGTATGCGATCATCAGTACGCCTGTAAAGAAGTGGCCTAAAACAAGAATGATCAGCATCGTGCCCATGTTAACATTAAAAAAGTTCATGAAGATTCCTCGCATTTTTGCGTTTATTTATACGCTAGTGTATGACGGCATTCCCCAGCCTATGGATTTAATTATACAGCCAGAACGGGTATTGACGCAATTCCATGATCTGCAAAAGGACTAAAACATGTCGGGGTACCGCTAGGACTAATGCCTGGATCTTGACTTCCTTTATACCGGACTTTGATTTCATTGTATCCCCCACTCTCAGAATTTTGTGTTACGGATTCGTCAGGAGCAAGGATATAATTGCTCCTGACGTTCTATCCTCCTGGCTCTTTCTATTTTGCCAATAAATTGAATAGTACCTGGGCCATCTGCGCTCTTGTAGTGGTGTCTGCCGGAGTAAGCTTACCTCCATTACCGCCGATGGTTCCGGTTTCTACAAACAGTGTCATGGCATCCCTTGCCCATGATGCGATCTCTCCCGCATCGCTGAAGGCCGGCAGGGGTTTGCCCGAAGCGCCTTCAGGCAGCTCTCCAGTCACTTTCAAAGCATTGTACAGCAGCGTGAACATTTCCTGGCGGGTGATCTGCTTGCCCGGCGCAAACATGTTGCCGCCTACTCCGCCGGATATGCCCAGTCTCTTTGCCGCTGCCAGATAGCCTGTATAATAGGTGTTTCCGGCATCCGAGAAGCTATTGGCCAGGTCTGTATCCGGCTCAATTCCATAAGCCCTCATCATCATGACGATGAATTCACCACGGGTCAGCTTGGCTTCAGGGCTGTAATTGCCGTTACCGGTACCTGTGGTGATGCCTCTTGCTGCGATAAAACCCACCGCATCGCCGTACCATGTGTTTGCAGCCACATCCTTGAAGCTCACTTCGTTGTAGCCAACCGCATACTTGGAGAAGTGGGTGGTCTTGAAGTTCACTGTTCCGGTGGCAGAATCATACTTGCCCCTGACGGTTTGAAGTTTACCTTGATTGTCAATATAGTACACCACAATGGCGTTTTTCCTTTCTCCTGCTTTTGGGGTGTAAGGAATGCTGATTTCTGCACTACCGCCGTTAAACTTAGATATTTCGGTACTGCCTGCTTTTACGGAGAAGTCATATACCGGCCTGTTACCGACCTTTGCCTGCACTTGTGGTGATAAGGTTGAGGTTTCTACCCTGGCTATGCCGATGCTGACTGAACCTGTACCGGCAGCTCCACTGATGCTGTCTACAGCCTTTTCATTAAAGGTGATAGTACCGAGTCCTGTCGATATCGTTACATTTGCCTTAGTGTCGGCTGCTACCTTGTTAAAGGCATCTCTTGGGATTTCTACCGATATCTCTTTGGCTGTGGGAACAGCCTCTACCTTGATTTCCACCACCGCTTTTTGTCCTGCGGCTTCCGCTGCCTTTGCCTGTGCGGCCAAATCCATTACCACACTTGCCGCAACAGTGGCTGTGGCCGTTCCTGTGGTTTCATTAACGGCAGGCTTGACGCCCGTGGCTGCTGTGGTTGTTTTTCCATCTGCTGACGGGATCGTTGTCAACGATGAGGAAGGGGTCGTTGGTGTTGTAGGTGCAGCAGGTGTTGAACCACCACTGCCTCCCCCAGAATTGCCGGAACCGCCTGAGCCGCCTCCGCCGGAGGTTGTTGTGAAATTGGCTGTTAAATTCCTGTTTGTCGTACCCATTACAAAGACATATGAAGCAGCGGTACTGATCTGCATCCCGCCTTCTGTCCAGTTGGTGAAGGTATATCCGCTGTTGGGTGCGGCTGTCACCGTCACCGATGCACCTTCACTGTATGTGCCTCCGCCTGTTACTGTTCCTCCCGCAGCAGGATTGGCTGAGACGCTGATGGTAGCTGTGGTATCGGCAGAAGGTATCGGTGTCAAAGTGATATTCACACCAGACGTGGTGGTATTTGCCGTTACGCTCACATTTGTCGCACTTCCGCTTGTGTAGCCAGATTTAACTGCCGTCACGGTATAGCTTGTTCCGGCAGGGACATTCAATATGAAGTAACAGCCACTTGCCGTTGTGGTGGCCAAATAGACGCTCTCGCTAACCGTCAGGCTCACGTTCGCACCGGAAACCGGGTTGGCGCCGTCAGTAACTGTCCCGGTAATGGTTCCGGTAGCGGGCGTCGCCGTCCACTGAGCATACAGCACCGTATCAGAGGAGAAGGTAAAGGTGCTGACCGCCGCGTATGCCGTGCCGCCGCCGTTGGCCTGCGTATTCCAACCGGTGAAGGTGTAGTATGTCCTGCTCAGGCCGCTGCCGTCCGAAACGGTCGCTGTTGTATTGTATAGCCGGGTCACCGGAGCCACCACCGTTCCCGTGCCACCGTTGAGGTCATAGGAAAGGGTATAAATACGCAGGTACGCGCCGAAATCGTCCAGCCACGCAACAGGGATACTATAGATGGGGCTGCCGTCATGACCGGAGATGCTTTGGTGCGTGTGCGTTGCCGTGGTGGGGGGCACACAGTTGTCATATTTCAGGAACAACGCCACCGAACCCGAAAGATTCAGCAAACCCGTATTAGGACCACTGTATCCCTGTCCCGCCCCAATATCCTTTGCGCCGTCCAATCCTTTTGCAAACACCACGCCGCCGGTCAGCGTGACAGTTCCGCCTTCGCCTTGCGTGCCGCCGCCGATGCCTGCGGCATAATACCCGCCCTCGGCTGTAACAGTTCCGCCGGAGATGTCCACTGTGCCGCCGCTTCCGCCGAAGCCAACGCGTATTCCTCCTCCGATACCCGCAGCGCTTCCACCACCGTATGCCCTGACCGTGCCGCCTGAAATGACGACGGTGCCGTTGCTGCCGTTATATCCGCCACCGATACCAGCGCCGTTCCCGCCGCCTTTGGCTGTGACATTGCCGCCGTTAATCGTAACCGTGCCACCGTCGCCGCCCAGAGTGCCGTTATTTGTACCGCCGCCAATTCCTGCACCTGTGTGGCCGCCCGTGACGTTTAACGTGCCGCCGTTGATCGTGATGTCGCCGCCGTTTTCTCCCTCACCTCCGCCCAGCCCCGCGCCGAAATAGCCGCCAAAGACAGAGAGCGAACCCGTTCCGTCAATAGCAAGCTCCGTGCCTTCCGCCACGTGGATGCCGGGGGCGTATGGGCTTGCATGGAGGTTATTGTATCCGGTGAGCATCAGTACGTTGCCCGCGCCCGTGAAGGAGAGGGGACATACATTATTAAGCGGATTTCCGGATTCGTCGGTAATCTGACTCCCTGAATCGTCCCTTCCGTTGTTTATGGTTACGTCACTGAGAGTCAGGTTAGTCCCCGGGCCGCAGCTGATACGAAAATATTCACGGCTTATCCCATGATCTGTCAGGGTGATATTAATCCCCGGACCCACGAAAAGTGTGGTCCCGCTGAGATAATAATCGTTCAAGGCGTACGTGCCGTTCGCCTCAATTTTGGGAATCAGCGTATTGTGTTTGTCGACCAAGGGGTCTTTGAGTGTGCCCTCGTAGTTTCTGCTCACAGTGCTGATCTCAATGGCATGTGTAGAGCCGCCCGTGAGATACAGCACAATCTGCCCCGACGTATCGGCGTAGGTACAGCTGCTTGGGTAAGGCGCCGAATCAATTGTGATGGAGGTGATTTGCTCGCCGTCACCATCGTCAGCGCCAGCCAGCCTGAGCGTAACGGATGTTTCATATACGTCTTCTCCGCTGCCGTTTTTCAGCGTTCCATTGCTGCTTCCGTTATATCCGGCTCCGATGTTGTTCGGGGCGCCGTCTCCCCGCTTTGCGACAACGCTGCCGCCGGTGATGGTGACCACCGCGCCGTTGCCCTGGGAACCGCCGCCGATGCCCGCGCCTTCTCCGGTGCCCATCGCTTCAACGGTACCGCCCGAGATGCCGACCGTGCCGCCGTCGCCCTTGGAGCCTCCGCCGATGCCTGCCGCGTTCCCGCCGCCTACCGCCAGCAACATGCCGCCCGAGATGTCGACCGTGCCGCCATCGCCCTGATAACCGCCGCCCAGCCCTGCGCCGTAACCGGCCCCACTGCCGTAATCGTCGCCCCTTGCGACAACGTCTGCTGTGGCTGAAATACTGATCGAGCCGCCGTCCCCGTTGGAGCCGCCGCCGATCGCCGCACCGTAGCCGATGGTGGTAGCAGTGACGATGCCGCCGGATATCTCAATGTCGCCGCCATTGCCCTGGTTGCCGCCGCCCAGCCCTGCGCCGTTCTCTCCGCCTGCCGCATTAAGCACGCCGCCGGATATTCTGATCGTTCCGCCGTTGCCGCTGAAGCCGCCGCCGATGCCTGCGCCGTCATTGCCGCCCGACGCGATCACGTCGCCGCCGGTAATGATGACCGAGCCGCCGTCGCTGCCATTGAAGCCGCCGCCGATACCCGCGGCGTAAGTGTCGCCTCGGGCGTACACATTACCGCCCGAGATCGTCACGCTTCCTCCGTTGCCGCCGCTACCGCCAGGGCCCACGCTCCCGCCGCCGATACCTGCGCCGCCGATGCCCGGGCCACCGCTGTACCCGCTGGCGTCGATATCGCCGCCCAAGATGACGACCGTGCCGCCGTTGCCGTTAAATCCACCTCCCAGCCCTGCGGCATCGCCGCCGCTCGTGGCGTAAATCCTGCCGCTCTGGATGGCCACCGTACCGCCATCGCAGCCATTGCCGCCGCCGATGCCAGCACCGTAACGCCCGCCTTCCGCCGCCAGTACGCCGCTGTAGGTGTCTGCGGGGTTGATGGCGTCAATAGTGAGGTTCGCGCCGGTCGTCTGCAGGCCCGCGCAGTCGGAACCGCTGTGCAGCCGGTTATCGCCGGACAGCGTAAGCCGGACATTCGAGCCGCCGGCGATCTCAAACGCGCAGCCGCTGGAAAGCTGGATGTCCACGCCGCTGAGCGTAATGTGAACGGGGTTTGCCGCCGTGCTCCCGGGCGCGTTGACGACAATCTTATCCGCAGCGGTTGATGTGACGCCGCTGCGCATTGAAATGGCATAGTCGCCCGGTTCTAAAAAGGTAAGCGTATTTGACGAATAGGTGTAGCTGGTGCCCAATACGCCTCCTGTCACCGAGAAATCGCCGGCATCTTCCGCCAGCGCCGCCATGGGCAGCAATGCCAGCAGTATCAATACTGCTCCCCATAAAGTCAATCCTTTTTTTAATCTTTGTTTCAAGCAAATTCCCTCACTTTCATTAAGCTTATTCAGACTGTCTTGCTGTCTGATCCACAGGCAAATAAAGCTCAAAACCTTGAACTCTTTCTTACTGTAAAATAGACCTACATAAAAAAAACCACCCGAAGGGGTGGGGGAAAGAGATTTTTTCATATTCCATGCGTTGATTTTATTCGCTCTCCGGTATATTATTTTTGTTGGGCGATTCCTTAAAATTCTGAGAATCCGTAGGATGCAAGAATTGTAGCAGGAAGATACCGTAAAAGCATTGAGAACAACACTGGTGAGAGTGACTTGCAGTAAAGCTGCAAAGATAAAAATAACAGATGGAATGTGCCGTAAGGGTCTGGGGGCAAATAGATGCTTGCTTTATCAGGATATATCCTTGATGAAAAGCTTCACGAAAATAATAAAATAAGGGTCTACAGGGGCAGGCAAATACAAGACGGCGGCCCTGTGGTTATCAAGGCGCTGAAAGAGGAAGCCTCCAATCCTTCGGGAATTTCCCGCCTCCTCTATGAGTACGAGATTTCCCGGAGCCTTGAGGTGGACGGGATTGTCAAACCGGTACGGCTGGAGCATGAGAGAATGATTTTTGCCCTGGTCATGGAAGACACGGGAGGCATTTCCCTGCGGGAATATATGCAAAATTGTGCGGTGGGCCCGGAGCATTTTCTGGACATCGCCATCCAACTGGCGGAGATTCTGGGAGACCTCCACCAGAAAGGCGTGATCCACCGGGATTTGAAGCCTGAAAACATTCTTATCCATCCTGCCACGGGAAAAGTAAGAATCATTGACTTCGGTGCGGCAGTACGGTTTCCGCAGGAGAAAAGCATCCCTTACACGGATGTGCCTGTAGGAACGCCGCTATATATGCCCCCGGAACAGACAGGCCGGATGGAACGGATTGCGGATTACCGCAGTGACTTTTATTCGCTGGGGGCTGTGTACTATGAGCTGTTGACCGGACGGCTTCCCTGGCAGGCCGAAAACTCCGCAGGGCGGGTACATGCTCTTATGGCCAGGCAACCGGAATGGCCGGATGAAATTGATCCGTCTATTCGGTCGATATCGGCAATTGTATTAAAATTGCTGTCCCAGACGGTAAATGAAAGATACCAGAGCGCCTACGGACTTTTACAGGATTTGAAGGAATGCAGGCGCCAGTTGCGCCAAACGGGACAGATTGAGCAATTTACTCCCGGCAGAATGGATATGTCCATACATATTCAATTGCCCCAAAAGCTCTATGGGAGAGAAAGAGAGATAGAAAGCCTTAAAGCCGCCTTTGAAAGCGTTTGTATCGACCGGCCCGGAATTATATTCGTAAGCGGACAGGCTGGCATCGGCAAAACCGTGCTGGTCCAGGAGGCCCTAAAGCCTTTTATCGCAGGAAAGGGCAGATTTATTACCGGAAAGTATGACCAACTCCGGCAAAACAAGCCTTATGCCCCTTTTGCAGCAGCCTTTGGAGATCTGGTAAGGCTGCTTTTAACAGAAAGCCAGGAGGATCTTGATCGTTGGAAGAAAAGAATCCTGCGTACCCTGGGCCGGAATGGTATGGTTATCGCTGAGATGATTCCCGAGCTGAAGTGGCTTGTTGGGGATCAGCTTCCTGTTGAGGCATTACCTCCGCAGGAAGCCCAAAACCGTTTTCTTATGGTGTTCAGAGACTTTGTCAGAATATTTGCCCGGAAGGAGCATCCGCTGGTGCTGTTTCTGGACGACCTGCAGTGGGCGGACCCTGCCTCCCTGCAGCTCCTGCAATACTTGATCCGGGACAACGGGCTTTCCGGCTTTTTATTCATCGGCGCCTACCGGGACAATGAAACAAATGAGACCCCTCCATTGCTTGACATACTGGAAAACCTGCGTAAAGGAGAAATTCCGGTACAGTATTTAGAGTTACACTGTTTTGCTTACCCGCAGGTGCTGGATTTCCTTATGGAAGCCTTGCACTGCTCCGGGGAAAAGTGTGGTCCTCTGGCGGAGGCGCTATATCGCAAATCCGGCGGAAACCCTTTCTTCCTCTGCCAGTTGCTGAAATTTGTCCATGAGGAGAAGCTCCTGTACTTTAATCCCAGGGAAGGCTGCTGGGCTTGGGAACTAAGCCCTATACAAAACCTGCAAATGGAAAATGATGTTGTCGGGCTTATCCTTGAAAAGCTGCACAAACTTCCGGCAGAAACCCAGGATATGCTCAAAATAGCGGCATGCATAGGAAACAGTTTTGATCTGGAGACACTTTCTACCGCCAGCGGAGTTACGCGGGCTGAATTGAGTCTTTGGCTTCTGCCTGCTGTTTTGGAGGGGCTTATTCTGACAACCCCGGAACGTAATGAATTCCTGCATGACAGGATACAACAGGCCGTCTATTCCATGCTTCCGGAAGAGGAAAAAAGGAAAAGACACCTGAAAATAGGACGGCTTATTTTACAAAGCATCGGTCAAATCAAGCCGGATGAAAAAATACTGACTATGATGGATCACTTTAACCGGGGACTGGAGTTGATAGAAGACCCGGAAGAAAGGCTGATGCTGGCCGGGCACAATTTTACGGCCGGGTGCAAAGCGAAAGCGGCGACCGCCTATGATTCAGCCCTGCAGTATTTTAAAGCCGGCATGGAGCTGCTGCCGCAGGATTCATGGAGCAGCTGTTATCGGTTAACCTATGGCCTGCATATGGAATGTGCACAGTGCGAATACATGTCCGGAAGCGTTGAGACTGCGGAGCAGCTGTTCGGTATCGTATCAAAACATGCTGAAACCGGCTTCGAGCTGGCGGATGTCTGCAGCCTGAGGATGATCCTGTATGCAGGAACGGGCAAATATTCCGAAGCTGTTCAGACCGGCATCGACGCCCTGGGACAATTTGGCATCAGATTGAAGCCCTATCCGGGGAAGCTTTATTTTGCCAGAGAGCTGATGCGGTATAAATGGTATAAGCGGGGCTTGGACATGGAAGCGCTAACCGATCTGCCGGAAATCACTGATCCGGTTCAGAGGAAGGCTGCAGAACTCCTGATCCGGCTGGCATGTGTGTCAAGCGCCAGCTATACTGATTTATACGGCCTTATCTGCATCATGGCAGGCAATCACGCAGTCAAGTACGGAAACAGTGAAATGGCTTCCGTTGGTTATATAGGGTATAGTATCGTCGAAGGCAGCATCCTTGGAAACTATACTGCGGGATATGAACTGGGACAAGTGAGTAAGACGCTTGCAGAGAAATATGATAAAAGCTTTGCGAAATGTATTGTGTACTTTACGCTCGGCGCAATGATATCCCATTGGACACAGCATGGCAGAAACGGTCTTGACTATATGAGCAAAGCGGCCGGGTATGCTGTTGAAGCAGGAGATGTGCTGATCCTGGGGTATGCCCTGGGCACTATTCTTGAAAACAAGCTTATCCTGGGCTCCTCGCTTCATGAAACATTGCGGGAAGCAAAAAAGTGCCGCAATGACGCCATAAGGCTGAAGCATGAAAATCTGGACAGGAATATGGTCATTTATCAACATCATGTCGCATCCCTCGGAGGTATAAATGACGACAGCACTGAAGCGGCGGCTGATGATCTTGATGAAGCGACTTTCATGGAATCGATAAAAGAAGATAAAGGTACGCTGGTTGCTTTACATTTTACAAAGCTGCAGAGGTGTTACCTGTTTGGCGATTATAAAAGCGCACTGTCGGAAGCGGACAAAATGAAGGAATTATATGATGTCATCCTGGGCTTTATGCTCACAGCTGAAGGTAACTTTTATCAATCTCTGGCTATAACCGCCGCATATAAGGAGTTGTCTCCAAAAAACAGGAAAAAATACTGCAAAATACTTGTAAGCAATCAGAGGCAAATGAAGCGGTGGTCCGATTCCTGCAAGGAAAATTACCTGCACAAATACCTGCTGGTGGCTGCCGAGGAAGCGCGCCTTTCAGGCAGGCAGCAGGAAGCCATGTCCCTGTATGACCGGGCTGTCCAGTCGGCCCGGGAAAACGGTTACGTGCAGAATGAAGCCCTTGCCAATGAACTGGCGGCAGAATTCTATATAGCCTCAGGCCATGACAAAATAGCCAAGGTATATATGACGGATGCCTGCCTGGGCTATGCCGCATGGGGAGCCAGGGCAAAAGTAAAGGCATTGCAGGAGCTATATCCGGATTTGCTTGAGGAAACGCTTGAAAAAGAGATAAAGCCCAATCCGGTGAATATTTTATCAAATGTCCTAAATTTTTCAGATAACAGCAGCAGCGAACCGGAAAACCATTCAGATACGGATATCCTGCGGAAAGCAATGCGGCATATTTCGGAAGAGGCCGACCTGGATAAACTGTTCGGGGGTTTTCTTGATCTCGCTGTTCGGATTGCGGGTGCTGACAGGGGATATCTGATATTGGAAAGGGATGGCAAATTGTTTGTAGAGGCTGGCAGGACGGAAAACCAGCAGCCGATGGCAGCACAAGCAGCCGTTGCAGTAGAAAAGTGCGGATGGCTTTCAAAGGCGGTGGTCCGTTATGTGGCCAGGACACTGGAAACGGTGATGCTGAACGGCAGGGAACAAGCAGGAATCTTTGCGGCCGATGCCTATGTCGCCCAAGCAAAGGGAAAGTCCATCGCTTGTCTTCCTTTATTGTTCAGGGGAATTCCCGCAGGCGTATTATACCTGGAAAACAGTCTTCAGGAGAGTGTGTTTATGCCGGAAAGGCTGGAGCTTTTAAAGCTTCTGTCCGCGCAGTTGGTTACCGCAAAAAAACTACAAGCCTATCTGGAGGGAAAGCCGGAGGAAAGAAATCTGGCGGCAGCTTTGCTGGTAGAACCGCTGACCGCCAGAGAAGCAGAGGTGCTTCAATTGATCGCCAGGGGCATGTCCAACAAGGAAATCGCTGACAAGCTGGGGCTTACGGCTAATACCGTCAAGGGCTATATCAAAAACATCTACGGAAAGCTTGGGGCCAACCGGAGAGTACAGGTGGCTGCCAGAGCAAAGGAGCTGGGTCTTTTAAAAACAACACATGAAAAATAAAAAATACTTCGTTTTCCCACCCCTATGGGTGGTTTCTTTTATATGATTTTATTTTAGAATAAGAAGTAGTATTAAAATCGTAAAAAGAGGTGTTAATAGATGGAATATTTGCTGGAAATGCTTAAGTGGATTCAAGCAATGCGCAACCCCTTATTGGACAATGTGTTTACCTCAATTACCGTATTGGGGGAGGAATATTTTGCCATAGGCGTCTTATGCCTCATCCTGTGGTGCGTGAACAAAAAATCCGGTTATGCAATAGGTTTTGCATACCTTACCTCTTGGATAGTCAATTTTTCATTAAAGCAGATCTTCCAGGTTCCGCGGCCTTTCGCACTGGATAAAGACATTATACCCATAAGGCCCGAAACTGCCACAGGCTTTTCTTTCCCCAGCGGGCATACCCAGAGCATATCGTCCTTGAGTACAGCGGTTGCAGCAGTATATCGAAGGAAATGGATATATGCCGCAGCTATATTATTGGTGATCCTTATGGCCGCATCCAGAATGTATCTGGGTGTTCATACTCTTCTGGATGTGGCTGTCGGCGCTATCGCGGGTATTGCATGGGTATTTGCCGCCAATGCGGTTTTCAACTATTCGGAGCGAACTAATCGGAAGGCGCTGCTGCTGGTTATGTTTATTCCTATGGTGTTGGGAATGGTTTTCATACAGGACAACGACTATTACAAAATCGCCGGGACCTTCACCAGCTTTACCGCCGGCTACCTACTGGATTCCCGCTACATTCACTATGAAGCAAATAGCCTTCCATGGCAGCAGGTAATTAAGTTTATTCTGGGTATGGCAGTACTAATTGCGATTAAAACCATTGCAAAGGAAGTTCTGGGAGTATCCCTTGTGTCTGATTACATACGCTATCTTCTCATTGGATTCTGGATAACCGTCATCGCTCCCTTGCTGTTTAAAAAATTGTTTGGCGTACAATCCTGAAGGACAGGACTCCACCCCAGCTATAGCATTTCGCGGGACACACCTTATATCCGGGCGGTTTTTTGCGATGCTGCCGTCTATGGTCAGGGGGGTATATGGCGCCGGAATCCATCGAATGCTGTCTTATTCTCCGCATTCATCGGCATGACGGTGCTCATGACAAATGGAGCCTGTTGATTTCAGCTTTCCCTGCAAGTAATTGCTTGCAGCTATTTCTGCTTCTCCTGATGCACCAGTGATTACTTCAATGCCTTTCTCATTGAAAATATCAATCGCCCCACTGCCCATACCGCCGGAAATAATGACATTGACTCCTTTGTCATGCAGGAAGACCGGCAGAAATCCCGGCTTGTGTCCGGGATTTGGAACAAACTCCTTCCCTTTGATCCGACTGTTATCAGTCTCAAAGATTGCAAAACCCTCACAATGACCAAAATGCTCTGTTACCATCTTACCTTCGCTTGCTACTGCGATTTTCATAAATAATGCTCTCCTTTCAAATAGTTTTGATAAAGCTCGCCCCATATTGACGCAATTGCCTTGCCGGCCGGACTGTGCGGATAGGAGGCGATACTCCTGCATTGATTCACAGCCTTTATCACCGTTTCATCAAAGGGTATTTGGCCTATCACGGGAATCGCAAGGTCTGCGCAATCGTTTTCAATTTCTTTTGTATTGTCCGGATTTACATTGAATTTATTGATACAGACAACACAGCTTACGCCAAAATGCTTTGCGGTATCGATAATCCGCTTCATATCGTGAATGCCCGATACCGTCGGCTCTGCCACAATAAGCACCAGGTCCGCACCGCTGATGGATGCGATGACTGGACAGCCAATTCCTGGGGACCCGTCTATGATGGCCAGTTCTGCATCCGGTGATTCCTTGACAAGCTGCTTTTTTACCGCTGCCACCAGCTTGCCCGACGCACCGCCGCCCATCTTGAGCTGTGCAGTGGAAAGCACCTTATCTTCTTGCTTATACAGCATCAGACTGCCTGAGGAACAGTCGCACATGCTAATTGCCTGCACAGGGCAAATTTCCACACAAACGCCGCATCCCTCACATTCGTAAGTACCGATGATGCAATCCTGAATGGCACTGAAACGGCAAGCCTCCTCACAGCATCCGCAGTGAATACATTTTGAATCGTCAATAACCGCTTTCCCGAGCCCATAATAGTCCGTTTTTACCGGATTGGTCCTTTGCGGAACGGCAAGATGAAGATTAGGCGCATCTACGTCACAGTCGGCAAAGGCGCGGCCTTCGCTCAATTCAATGAATGCGCCCGATACAGTGGTTTTACCTGTTCCGCCTTTTCCGCTGAGTATGAGGAGCTGTTTCACGATACCGCCCCCTTTTCAAGAGCTTTCAGCAATTTCCGGAACAACTCCCGATACTGCTTGTTTTCACGCACGGCTATGAGACCTTTGGAGTTGAGTCTGCCCAACTCCTCATCAAAAGGGATCTGAGCAAGGACCTCGATTTTATTATCCGTACAAAATTGCTGCGCCGGATTTTCCCCGGGCAGGCATTTGTTCTGCACCACGCCGAAGGGCTTGTTGAAAAGCTTCACAAGCTCATGGACCATGGACAGGTTATGCACGCCAAAAACGGTCGGTTCGGCAACGAGGATGCAAAAATCTGCTTTACGGATGCTTTCCATCACCACGCAGGCACTCCCCGGAGGGCAGTCAACCACGACTGCGCCTTGCTCGGGCAGCTTTTCCATCAACCCTTTAATGATTGGCACGCCGGAAACCTCGCCTGTGTTCAAACATCCTGTGAGAACAGCCACATTCCCCGATATACCTTCTTCAATTACGCCGATTTCTCTTTCTTTTTCAACAAGCGCTTTTTCAGGGCAAAAGAGAATACAGCCGCCGCAGGAATGGCATACCTCATAGAAGGTCATCAGTTTATTTTTAATCAAAGCCAGTGCATTGTACCTGCAAAAATCCACACATTTCCGGCATGCGGTACATTTGTCCGCATCTGCCTGCGGCACCGTTACCGCGACAGGGAGACTGGCGGTTATTTGGGGCTTCAGGAACAGATGTCCGTTGGGTTCCTCCACATCGCAATCCACATATAACGCCTGGTCGGCAGCACAGGCAAGATTCACCGATAGAAAGGTCTTGCCTGTCCCGCCTTTCCCGCTGAGCACGGCAATTCTCATTCCTTTCCACCTCCGTGGTGGTGAAAGCCGGGATGAATTTCCGTCAACAGAGAAAGCTTCCCGTCTTTGAAGTCTGCAATGTTGTCCGCCACAGAGCCATCCTGCGCCTTATACATTTTAACTCCGGCGGCATTTAGAACCTGTGCGGCATTCTCACCGCAGCGGTAAGTGATAAGGGCCGCAGCTCCGCTGTCTACCAGCGTTTGAGCTGCTTTGATTCCGGCTCCGCCCTGGCTTGCGGCGGCCCCGTTATCTATAAATTCATAGATTCCACTGTCCGTGTCATACAGCACAAAAAGCGGTGTCCGCCCAAAGGAAGGGCAGATAGGTGCATCCAGGGATTTGCTTTCTACCGGTACCACTACTTTCATTTTGCTTTCCTCCCCGCCTTTACTAATAGAGTTTCAATCTCTTCAGCTGCATCGAATAAATAATCGTTGCTGAAACGGTCAAATTCGCCCTTGTCGGCAAGCTGGGCCATAGCCGGGTCAACCGGAACTCTGCCGAGAATATTAAGTCCCAGGTCTTTTGCGGTTTCTGTCAGGTTGCTCTCTCCAAACAGCTTGATTTCCTTGCCGCAGTCCGGACATTTCACATAACTCATATTTTCTACCACACCCAAAATAGGGATGTTCATCTGCTTTGCCATGTTGTACGCCTTTTTCACGATCATGGATACAAGCTCCTGCGGCGAAGTCACAACGACAATACCGTCCAGCGGAATGGACTGGAATACGGTTAACGGTACATCTCCGGTTCCGGGCGGCATATCGATAAAAAGGAAGTCCAGCTCTCCCCAGATAACGTCCGTCCAGAACTGCTTGACAGCTCCTGCAAGCAGCGGTCCTCTCCAGATAACCGGCGAGTCAGCCTGCTCCAGCAGTAAATTGATAGACATGATACGGATATCATTATGGGTCTTTTCCGGAAAGATCCCCAGCTCGCTGGACTGTGCCTTTCTTGTAATTCCGAACATCTTAGGTATGGAAGGGCCGGTTATATCGGCATCCAGTATACCGGTCCTATATCCCTTTCGGTTGACCAGGACGGACAGCATGGCCGTAACCAGGGATTTCCCGACACCGCCCTTGCCGCTGACTACGCCGATTACCTTCTTGATAGAATTAAGCTCATTGGTTGCTTCAAGAAAGCTTTTGGGGTTCTGTGCACATCCCTCGCAGGACTCCTTGCCGCATTCGCTGTCTGAACAGGCTTTCTTTTTTTCCGACATGATTCCTCAACTCCTGAATGATTTTTATATGCCGACAATTATGGTCTTATGCCCACAATTGTCATTGTATTTCAGTTATGAGCATATGTCAATATCTATAACAAGAAAAATAGATAAAAACCAAAGTCAAGCCGCCGCAAAATAAAAAATTACTACAGAAGCTTCCTCCCGTAGTAATTTCCGCTAGATTATTCTGTTGTTCAAGGTCCCGGACCTCATTACATCGTCTCCGTTTTATTCTTCCATCCTGCCATGCCGCCAGCAATGTCCTTTGCAAAATCTGCCTTTACAGTTTTGCCCACAGGTAATCTCTGTTGAGCCACAAGAAGGACATGTGTATTCTCCATTTTTTATCGATTCCATATTCTCGTAGCTTTCCATCCATTCCTTGCCGCAATCCGGACATTTTACCGGACAGATATTCCGTGTAAAATTGCCGCCCTCTATGTGAATAATTTTTCCGTTTACCAAACTGTCGGCAATCTTTTCTCTAGCCGATAAGAGGATCCGCTGAAAGGTGGGACGGGATACCTCCATCTTTTCGGCGCACTCTCCCTGCTCGAATCCTTCCAGGTCTTTAAGCCGTATGGCCTCCAGTTCTTCAAGCTTTAATATATTCTCCGGAACCTCCGCAATATCTTTATCCGATGGAATGAAATAGGGGATCTTAGGAACATTCTCAATCCTTCTCCATTTTGTTGGTCTTGCCATTTTATCAACTCCGTTTTCAATCTATTTCATATGTTTTGTCGCCATGTCTCTTTTAAGAAAAGAGAGAATTATTCGAAAAGGGTAAACTTCCAAGAGCAATTACATGTTGTATCTGTAATTTCAGGATAACAGCTAATCGCTTCACATTCAAACCTATCGTCAATTATCTTTGCAAAATACGTATATTCTATGATACCTACGGATTTACAGGGATGGAACCCCATCCCTTTTTCCTTTCTCGCATTTTGCACACGACAATCCAAGGTCCTATAGATCAGTACATTGTCTTCTACTACCATTTCATCCTCATTAATATTCGCATAAAATCTGAGGGATAAGGCCTTTTTTAAGCCTTCGATCCCTGACCTTTCGGGCAGCTGTAAAAATCCCTTTATCCGTTTGGCTTCTATTTCCGTGAAACGCCTCCAGGCGTTCCTGTCATGTTCTATTGCTTCCTCCATGCCGAATTTCCGTTCGATTGATTGAAACCAGACCCCATCCATAGCCAGCCAGTTTTTTGAATATATCTCTATCAGTCTAAGCAAGTCCTCTTTGGTCAGATTTTCAATTTCCCTATTTCTCATAGAATCCACCATGTACTCAGCTCCTTTTTCGCAGCGCTTGTCTTTAATACTATATTATCACAGTACCCCCAGCCGGTATTTTATTTTTTAGAAAATTTACAACATATTCGTTTCCTTTTATCTAAAATATCACATATTGGGATTCTATGATAGGAAGATTATAAAGCTGTTTATAAATTCTACCGGGCTATCCTTGCTATAAATTAAATTGAATTCTCTCATAATTTTTATTCCGTCAATGGGAACTGCAACCAATGATCCGGCTTGCAGCTCCCTGTTTACTGCTGTTCGGGATATAACCGTATAGCCCAGGTTTGCTTCAACCAGCGATTTTATAGCCCCTATGCTTCCTATTTCCATATCACCTTTAAATCAGACAGGTTATAGTCCAGTTCTGTAAGTTTATTTTCAAAGATCTCCCTTGTACCGGATCCTCTTTGTCTTAATATCAAACTTCCATTAATGAGCTCATCCATTACCTGGATTCTTCAGCGTTTCATCAAATTCCTCAACAGTGGCAATTTGTTTAACAATAATATCAAACATTATATAGCCTCCTGTTATTTGCATATGCCCATAATTGTTATTGGCACAAATACCCCCCCATGGGTATAATAAAATCATTATACTAAATTATTACGATATTGTAAGCCTGAAAGGAGAATTTCAAAATGTCAATTCAATTAGGCACACACAATTTTGAGCAGGAGGTCAGCAAATCCTCAATCCCTGTACTGGTGGACTTCTGGGCTCCCTGGTGCGGCCCTTGCCGCGCGGTATCACCGGTCCTGGATGAACTGACCGCCAAGTATGCCGGTAAAATAAAAATCGGAAAGGTTAACGTGGATGAGGAGACGGCACTGGCATCAAATTTCAGAGTTATGAGCATACCAACATTAATTCTGTTCAAAAATGGCCATTTAGTTGCGCAAGTGGTTGGAGCTCGCCCTCTTTCTGAGCTTGAAGCAATGATACAAAAAGCCGTTTAACATCGTTTAAAGCCGATATGAGGTGGCTGCCGTGTGAAAAACGCTAAGCATATTTCAAAGAAATTTAATCTGGAGCATTCCGTCCTTTTTGAGAATACGAATAACGTCTTTTATAAATCCCTCGTCTTTATCGTTTTCTTTTTTCTCTGCCGGGGAAGAAGGTGGTTCCCTGATTCTCCAGAAGCCCATGGCTCCTAAAAAAGGCTCAATGCATAATTAAACGCAAATTGTCTGATTCTTGAACCATTCATCCCGCTGTGATACACTGAGTGTAAATATCTGTTATTCATCATTTTATAAGCCACAGGGGGGAACTACATGAATCTTCGAGGATTACAACAGCAGATATCCCAGGTTAAAGAGATCGCGATCATCGGCCGGAATGCAGAAATCAGCGGCGCCGTTTGCCACGTCATGGGCCTGGTGCTCAGTGATTGTAATAAGCTGCAGATGCTGGTTCTGCAATATGATGAAGCCTATCGGAGCAAGCTTGAAGAATCAGAAATCGCGGACCTGTCCATATCTCCTGTTGAGAGGCTTTCTAACCGAATGCAATTGTGCCGGGACAGAAATCCCGGACCAGCAGTGCGGTTAAGCAGCATCGAAAAAGTCCGCATTGGCGGCCTGGAATTGACAAGTCATGAAAGCAGCAGCGGCATGTGCAGGACCGATGACTGGGATAAGCTTGTGTTGTTTTCCCACTTTCTCATAAATGGCTGGAATCCGGGCGGCATTGATACACAGGAGCTAAACGCCTTGTTTTTTACGGCGCTTAGCTTTGATGGTACGTATGAAAGCATTCCTGCTTTTGATGCGGAGGCGCAAATTCACTTTAATATGCGCCAGAACAGCGGGTGTCATCTTGTGGGATTGCCCGTAACCCTGTCGGTCGGCAGCGAATACGCTGAAAAATTGTACTTTTTTGACAAGGTAAGCGGAAAACAACACTGGGCACAAATCAACAAGGTTACTCTTTGCGACATATGGGCGGAAGTATTGAAAGCCTTTGATAACCCCCAGATGACGGAACACTTTTCCCCGGAACACTTGAACCGGCAGAAGGCGGAATTTGAAAAGCATCTTGCGGAAATATGCCCTAAAGGCATGTGTTATATGATGATTGAGTATGAGTGTGAGGAAGAGATCACCCTTCAGTTTTACAGCAAACGGTGGCTTGACGCAAACACAAGCTGTAGCAGCAGTCTCATCGGCTTTATCATGAAGCCGGATGAACCCACCGGTAAACTGGGTATGAAGCTGAAGTCCGCTGTTATCCAGGACCCATTAACTCCGGATACCACCAGTATCGAAGCAGAGCTGTTTCAATATATTCAGGGTTTCAGGCCGGAGGACATTATAATGCCCTAGAATCCGGAATGCCTAAAGCCACCCGTATCATGCAGCCCAAATAGCCGTTACTCCCCGATGTCCATCGCCGCACCGATAAACAGAGGCAGATTTGTTTCGCAGTCGATAAGCATATAGACAAACGGGCGGTCGAGGTAGACGGTCTTGATCTCCTCCGGCTCGATGACAGCCGTTGTTTCCGCCATTTCCACTACAGTCGCGGCGCCGGCCTTGGTACCTTTTTCGTCCAATGCGATGTAGGTCTTATGGATGACACGGTTGATAAAGATGTTCTCCTTGCCGTTGTCGTACAGGCCCAGTCCGGTGAAATCCGCAAGGCCGGCGTCAAATGCATCGGGCATCCCCATGCCGACCAGCACATCGCTCATCTCAAGGGAATACTCGCTCTCGAACTTGGGGATGGCCGTGTTCACCTGAACGCTCCGCGCGTTTTCAAGAGTGTTCCGGAGTCCCTCGCCGGTAAGCGACGCGATGTATTCGGCAACCGAGACTCCCTCGTTGGGCAGCAGGGCGGCAAATGCGTACTTCCGGTCTGCGTAATATTTGATGAAGCCCGTGGCATCCTCATCGTTGAGATACATGTGCTCGGAGCTGTACATCATCTTTGCGTTTCTTGCCGTTCCGGACTCCGTGGTAAATGTCCCGTCGCGCACTTGGTTCTCTTTGTAGATGTTCTGCCATTCGGCGTCGAAGGCCAGCGCGTTGACAAGGTACATGACGGCCTCGGCCGGGATTTTATCAAGGATGTCCTTGATCATGCCGTCGGTCCTGTCGCTGACCCATCCGTTGATTTCCTTCAGCGTGGTGTCGTCAAAGGCGGCCTTGTAGATGGATGCGCCGTAGTAGTCCGCGTTTTTCTGGAGGAAATCCTGCTCGACCTTCAGCCTGTCATCATCCTTGAACCATATCGAATTGGCAAGGCTGACTTTGTACTTGTCTCCGGCGGGCAGGCGTTCCATATAGGCATGCAGATACTTGTTGAGCTCTTGGACGGGAAGACCGAAGACATCCTCCATCTGTGCGAGCGTCTCACCCTTCGCCCCGTTGGCCGTCATGGCAAGGGCGCACACTATGGAGAGCGGAGAGATCAGTGGGTTACCATCAGCGGGTACGGTGTTTTGAAACAGCCTCACTGCAAAGTCCGCTATTGCATCCGAATAGTTGCCGGTAAGGTCAATGTCAGAGCTCACGGCGGTGGACTTAACGTTGGCCATAAGGTCGGCCGCCTGTGCGGTGCCGCAGCCTGAGAGGGAAAGCAGTTCGGAAATCGTGATCACAATGCAGAGAACTCCCGCCATAATTCGTCTTTTCATATGAGCTCCTTTCAACCCGGATTTTTGGGTATGTCAATTAGACGAAGAAGCATGGCAGAATGTTTCTCTACCCTCGCTTTCAGTTTGTTCCTGCTGCAGCAAAAGGCTGCTCACGCAAACAACGCAACCTGCATCCCCTCTTGACTTTATTATCCGTGTTCGGTGCGGATCGTTTCAACGATATTATCTCCGCGAAGCCGTGACATTGAATAACGCATTGTGACCCACGTTACGGCGATCACACCGAGCGCACACTGAAATATTGACACCCATGGGATCGCGTAACAGCGATAGCGTTTCGGCAAAAATTTAGGCTTTTGCCAAAACGCTTGACTGTCTGCTTCTATAATGGATATAATATTTTTGTAGATTAAGTTAACGTGGAGGTGAGTCCTAAAATGAATTATTCTAACGAAATCAGTTCAGCTTTTTCCAATAAACCTATATTCACAAGAAATGAGCTGAAAGACTTCATCAAAACGCAAAATCCCATGATGAAGGATAGTACCTTCGGCTGGATTCTTTACGGTCTATGCCAGCAACACGTTATTCAGCGGGTAGCACATGACACATTCAAAATATATGACAAGGATAACTCACTTAAGGAGTATAAAGCCGATCTCTCGGATGACGCTGGTTATATCCTTGATTTTTTGAAAAAGCAGTTTCCGTTACTTACATTCATGATATGGGAAACACGAGCCTATAATGAGTTCGCAAACCATCAGATGGCTCGTAATTTCATCTTTGTCGAGGTTGAGAAGCCCCTTGGCGAAAGCGTGTTTAATGCGCTTCATGAACAGAAGAATTATACAACTCTGTATAAGCCGAGCGTTAAAGAGATCGCTCTATATTCCGGCGATGTCACCGTTTCCGTGCTTCATCTTACATCAGAGGCTCCGATTAATGGTTTTTACACTACCCTTGAGAAAATACTGGTTGACCTTTTTGCAAACAAGCTGCTTGATAGAATAGTTAGCCGAAGTGATTACCCTGAAATATTTGAGGAGGCTTTTTCAAAGTACCGTATCAACTATAATCTCATGGTCCGGTATGCCAAGCGTCGGAACAAGGATGCTGAAATCAAAACCTTTATTAAAGAAAAGACAATAATCACCGTTTACGGAAAGGAAAAGAGGCATGATTAATCCAGAAACATTTACTGCTAAACATATTCGCAATATCCAGCAGCAGAGCAAACGTGACCCTGTCCTTATTGAACGGGTGATTTTTGCTTTTGGCCTTTTGGAAGCTATAGCCCGTTCAGGACTGCCTTTTACTTTTAAGGGTGGAACTTCGCTGATGCTCCTGATGGACAAGCCTCGCAGATTCTCAACTGATATCGATATCGTGGTTGAACCTGGTGCAGAAGTGGATAAATACATAGAGATAGCCGCCACCATTTGGCCATTTATAAAATCAACAGAGCAAATTCGTAATACTGTATCAAGTATCGAAAAACGCCACTTCAAGTTTGCTTTTACATCCCCCCTGACCGGCAGGGATCAGACGATCCTGCTCGATATCCTGTTTGAGAAAAACTCATACAGCACAACAATCGAAAAAAGTATTGAAAACGAGCTGTTGCTTATAGATCCGCCCACTGTTTCGGTGCGGCTTCCGAATACAAACTGTATCCTTGCGGACAAGCTCACGGCATTTGCTCCGCACACGTCAGGCATCCCATACAATGCTAACAAGGAAATGGAGATCATAAAGCAACTATATGATATCTCCGTTTTGATCAGCTACATAGATGATTTCTCTGAGGTGAAGTCAAACTATTTCGAGATCGTAAAAACCGAACTAGAGTATCGAGGTATGACTGCCAGTGCAGAAGATACTCTGCGGGACGCGATACAAACCGCCGCCTGTATTGCGGGCAGAGGTTTGTATCATGCCGAAGAATATACCCTTCTGCAGAGAGGAATTACAAATATCCGCAATCATATCTACAGCGAAAACTTCAACGGTGAGGTAGCCGTGCAGCGGGCTTGCATAGTTATGTGTCTTGCCGCAGCTGTCCTGACGAACCAGAATGGGATGCCTCTCTTTAAGGAAGACAGCTATTATATAACATCCGATATCCCGTCTGGTGAATTCAAAAAACTTAGCTACGTAAAGAAAATGGACCTGTTTGCATACAAGCATCTTGTTGAGGCCATTGAAATGTTGAATAAGTGATTACAGGTGTACCGCCCCACAAAACGATTTATATCCACGCTGAAACTTACGCCGCCTAAAGCCGTGACGGTTGTGTTGCCTTTGCCATACGTCTTTGTCAAGTCTTTGACTTGTAAAACAGCCATTATTTGCCCTCCCCTAAAATGATCCGTTCCAACCTCGTTCCCAATCGGCTCAAAACCTCGATTGAAATTGTCCCCGCTTGCTCCGCAACATCACGGGCGCGGATTTCAGCCCCGCCGGACTTGCCGATGACAACGGCCGTATCGCCGCGCTCCACCTTTTCTATATCCGTAACGTCAACCATCGTCTGATCCATGCAAGCGCAGCCAAGGACGGGTGCTTTATGTCCGTCTATCAACACATGGCCAACGCCGCAGGAAAGACTTCGCGGTAAACCGTCCGCATAACCGATTGCCAAAACCGCGATTTTCATCTCTTTTGGGGCGATAAATGTAAATCCATACCCTATATATTCTCCGGCAAAAACGGTTTTCACCGCGCTGACCCGCGCTTTCAGCGATAGCACAGGGCGAAGTTCCACGCCGTATCTGTCTGCGTCGCCGAGATCACTCACCGTACCATAAAGCGCCCTGCCTATTCTGGCGTAGTCAAAAGCCAAATCAGGGCGGCTGAGAATACCGTAACTGCTTTGAACGTGCGCCTTTGGCCGGGTAAAACCGCGTTTCTCTATTTCGGTGCGGATGTGATGAAAATGCTCCAACTGCTCCTGTGTAAAATGTTTCGCTGTTTCTGTGTCGTTTTCGGCGCTGAAATGAGTAAAAATACCGGTGATGGTCAGGTTTTTACACTCGAACATCCGCATAATCCTGTCCAGGTTTTCCGAACGCTCCCCTAGCCGGCGCAATCCGGTATCAATCTTCACATGGACTGCGAGTTTTTCGCCGAAACCGTTTAACAATTCGGCATAATCAAGGTCAAGGGCAGTCTGCGTCAGGCCGTATTTTACAAGCAGGGAAAATTGCCCGGGGTGCGTATAGCCCAGGATTAAAATCTCGCCTTCAATATGATGTTTGCGTAATTCCACGCCTTCCATGACTGACGCGACACAAAAGGCGCGGACGCCGAGAGTGTTCAGTTCCCGGCAAATTTCCACCGCTCCGTGGCCATAGGCGTCTGCCTTTACGGCGGCCATAAGTTGGCAATCCCCCGGCAAACGGTCCCTCACCACGTTTAAGTTATGGTGCAGATTGTTCATATCAAGCTCAATCCACGCCCTGCCTGTTCCCCTCATCATCGGCTTGCCCTCCATACAGTGACGACAAATCCATCCATGTTGTTACCGGATACAGAATATGGCATATCGTCCTCTATATCAAACGTGACGATTTCCTTGTCTGCGGGCAGATAGGATATTTCTATCTCCGAGCTGCCAGGATTGTATTGCAGCGGGTCGCGCCCATAGGGAAATTGCCTGATTCGGGCGTGGTATTCTTCCAGTGTGTCGCCCATTTGCTCCATTATCACGGCGTGGGGAGCGCCGACATATCTGAAATGCCAGGGTTCATAGGCAATACCTGTTATATTCTCTTTCCCTTCCTGGTACCGTTCGATAAATCCAAACCTGCCGGCCAGCTCCCGGAAGGCTCCGCATACTCCGGTATAAGGGAAGTGCGGCCGTATAAAGTCTATGTCCGGCTGGTTCAGCGCAAGGTCAACCGCGAGTCCGGTCTGATGTTCGCTATGCCCGGGAAGCGCAACATATTTCGCGGTAAAGTCCGTGCCGTTTTCCAATAAGGAATCCCCGTAAATCTTTTCCTGTTCCCGTTGCGACCGCCAACCGCTCACCGCCGTGATCCGACTTCGGGCGTACAGCTTGTCCATCAGCTTATCGTAGACCGAAGCGACACGGCGTTCCAAAAGCACATTGCTGTTCATGGCGTCCACGGGCGCGAGGGTTTTATCTGGTGATCCTTCCCGGTATGGATGATCCCGGTTGACGAGGATTAGGGGACCTGTATGTACCATATCTCTTGAAAGCGATACCGTTTTCATGCGCCCACCGCCAATCCGACAGCCCTGTCAATGACCTGTCCAAAGGACATGCCAACAGCTTTGAGCATGTTCATATAACGGCTGTTGCCGGTAAAGCCAGGGATCGTGTTCACTTCGTTGAAAACGATCTCGCCGTCCGGCGTCAGGAACATGTCCACCCTCGCGAAACCTGTACAGCCCAGCGCCCTGTAAATGATTTCAGCCGTTTCCTTGATTTCCTCGGCTTTTTGTTCAGATATTCGAGCGGGTACATGAATACGCGCTGTGGCGCGGAAGTATTTTTCCTCATAGTCAAAAAAACTGTTTTGGGGCGCATCCGTCCCAAGCTCGACTTCATCGACCGCCCCGACCATAAGGTCGTCGTTGCCTAAAACAGCGCAGCCAACTTCAAAGCCGGCTATGTTTTCCTCAATGATAACCCTGTCGTCGTGTTCAAAGGCCAGCTTGACGGCTGCGGGCAGTTCCTCCCCATTCAAAACCTTGGTAATCCCAAAGGATGAACCGGCTCTAACGGGCTTGACAAATAAGGGGTATCCAATCTTTTCCGCTTGCTCCCGGACCGTTCCCGCATCCATTTCGTTTTCGAAAATGAAAGAGCGAGGTATCCGGACACCGGCCGCATGAGCAATTTTGTGCGCTTTGTGCTTGTCCATGCCGAGCGCGGAAGCGAGGGTTTTACAACCGGCAACGGGTATGCCGGCAAGTTCCAGCAACCCCTGAACCGTACCGTCTTCGCCGTTTTTTCCGTGTAATACGGGCATAGCGGCGTCCAGCCTGATGGTACGGATTCCGCCCGCGTCAAATTCCAACACGCCGTGCGCTTCCCGGCTGGGCGAGATAATGGCCCGGACGCAATCAAAAGGATTGCACCAGGTATTATTCCTGATTTTCGCGGGATCGCCGGAAAAATGGAACCATTCGCCGGCCGGGGTAATGCCGAGCAAAACCGGGTCGTATTTGTTAATATCCAGGTGTGTAATCACCGCGTAGGCGGATTGCAGGGAAATATCATATTCGGTGGAACAGCCGCCGAACAGCACCGCGATTTTCAGCTTCATTGTAAAATCAGTCCCCTTTCCCGGGGATCGGCGTATCCTTTGGAAGCCGATCCGACCATTTCATCTTATCGAAACCAGGCAGGCGATGTTGGAACTTCAACTTATCAAAATCTTAATAAATTCTTAGGAAGAACTTATTATTTTCTTATGCTGCTGTATACAGCGATTGCGTCGGTAATATTATACTGTTCCGAATGGTGATCCCCTTTCGCGCCGGCTGAAATCAGAATATATTCTTGTTTCCCCACTTTGGCGAGACTCGCGAGACATAGACCGGCCTCATCGGTATATCCGGTTTTTCCCCCTAAAATTTCCCCCTCCATACTGTTTTGATTGTTGAGGTCTTCAAACAGGGTACTATAAAAGGTTATCCCCTGGGGGTGCTTATTGGTAGGCGGTATGGAATGACGGAAGGACGTAAAAATCTCCCGGAAAGGTTCATTTTGCAAAGCATAGCTTAGAAGAACGGACAGATCTTCGACGGTTGTGTAGTGGTTTTCATTGTGAAGTCCGGTCGCATTTTCAAAATGGGTATTGTCCATACCAAGCTCTGCCGCCTTTTGATTCATTAATTTTACAAAATCCCGTTCTGATCCCGCAATCCGGCCGGCAAGTCCAATACAGCACTCCGCGCCGCTCGGAAGCATTGCTCCGTATAACAGATCGATTGCCCTGACCTGCTCACCCGGCTGGAAACCTGCCATTGATGCATCTGCTTCGTACAGCCCCTGAAACGTAGAATTTGTAAGTTTGATTTCTTCCTTCAGATCAGGTAAATTTTCTATCGCAACAAGGGCTGTCATCATTTTAGTCAAAGAAGCCGGGTAGATTTTTTCCTCGCTCTTTTTTTGCATCAGGACGGTATGATCTTTTAAACGGATCAGAATCGCATTAGGACTGTTCAGCTTGTCCAAAGGGATCGAAACAGAGGGATCGGATGCTATCTTTGACGAAGGGACCGGTGTCGTTCTATCGTCGGAAGAATCGGGTATTATCTTTAAAAAAGAATTCAACGAGGTTGTATCGTCATATTCTTTCTCTAATAGGGGATGGTTTCCTGGAGTAATGATGAATTTGTAAGCAAAAGCAGCAATGGCCGCCATTAACAGAAGTGTTGCAAATATGCGTATTCCCGGCTTTTTCTTTTTTCCTTTTCGTCCCATAATAAACAACTCCTTGTTCTGTGCTGATATTATTCAACCACAGAAGAAGGAGCTATGTTGGAATTCTATCTTATGAACTTCTTAAGATTTTCTTATAACGGGAGCTTTACTGTAAATTTAGTATTTTCCGGGCTGCTTTCCACAGAGATTGTTCCGCCGTGAGCCGTGACAATTTCTTGTGAGATTGCCAGCCCCAGCCCCGCTCCGCCGGTGTTTGTGGAACGCGCGGCATCCAATCGGTAAAATTTTTCAAAAATGGTTTCCAGCTTTTCCTGCGGGATCGAATTTCCCTGATTCGTAAAAGTGATAACTGTATTTTTGTCCTGCTGTTTGGCAGAAATGTCAATGACGCTATTTTCATAGCTATAGGCTATCGCATTTTTCAGGATGTTGTTGAATACACGGGCCAGTTTGTCTGCATCTCCCCATAGAGTGAGCCCGTCAGGCACATTGACGGACACCTGCTTTCCTTGTGGAGTCAGCATTGGATAGAATTCGTCCGCCATCTGCTGGAGCATGAACAGCAAATTTATTTTTTCTTTATTCAAAACAATCGTTTGAAGGCTAAATCTTGTGATCTCAAAAAACTCATTGATGAGCTGCTCCAGCCGATAAGCCTTTTCCAAGGTAATACCGACATACTTTGCCTTCTGTTCAGGAGGCATATCGGGAGCTTCGTCCAGAAGGCTCAAGTATCCTATAACGGAGGTCAGAGGGGTCTTTATATCATGAGCCAGGTAAACGACCAAATCATTTTTGCGCTGCTCGGCATCAAGCGCAGCTTTCTTTTGTTTTTCCAGGTTGTTTTTTATCTGGTTCAGCTTATTTTCCATAAAATCCAGTTCCGGCGATAATGTAATTTCATCACCGGATTCCTCAGCTAGTCGATCCATCCCGGCACTGACTTCATCAAAATATTTGGTAAACCAGGAAATCGAAAATCTAAGCAAAACAACTAAGAATAGAAGAATCACAAGAAGTGTAATAACGTCAATATTATTGTAAAATGTAAACCGATAAATCATTAGCGCAGCGTTTTCGTTCAAATGTAACGTAGTCCTTAAAAAACGGACAATGCTATCTCCGAAACTAAAGCTTTTTTGAATGAAAAAGCGCAGGAAGTAAACCGTTGCGGCCGTGGCAAGGACTATAAGCAGCATCCGAAAAAATACTTTCCCTTTTAATTTTGCATAATCATTCCTTCTTTTATCTCGCTTTCTTTTCAATTTTATAGCCGACCCCCCATACCGTTTTGATATATTTGGGATGTTCCGCGTTGTCGTGCATTTTTTCTCTTAAATGCCGGATATGAACCATTACCGTATTGTTGCTGTTGGTGAAATACTTATCTCCCCATACCTCATGGAACAATTCTTCCGAACGGACCACCCGTCCGCGATTGGAACAAAGGGTCCAAAGAATGGAAAACTCCGTAGGCGTGAGGGGTAGTTTTTTTTCATTCAAGGTACATTCATGGGTATCCATGTCCAATACCAGGCCGGAAAAGGCAATCAAATGTTCTTCCTGTTTTGGCTCTGAAGAATTGTATTTGGTAAATCTCCGGAGCTGCGCCTTCACACGGGCAATCAGCTCCAATGGACGGAACGGCTTGGTGATATAGTCGTCCGCTCCTAATGTCAGACCGCTGATCTTATCTGTTTCCTCTTCTTTGGCCGTCAGCATGATAACCGGGAAATTATGTTTTTCCCGGATTTTCCGGCAGATTGTAAAGCCGTCTACATCGGGGAGCATGACATCCAAAATGGCGAGGTCCAGTTTTTCATTTTCAATGCAGTTAAGGGCATCCTGGCCGTTATAAAATTTAAAGGTCGTATAATTCTCATTTTTCAGATAAACTTCAACCAAATCGGCAATAGCCTGTTCATCATCCACGATTAATATAGTTGCAGCCAAAAGCGTCATCCTCTTTCTTCCTAAGTATATATCCCCATAATTATTATACCGCAAAGCTATCATCCATTTTATTGCTTTTTGCTTATGAAAATCTTAAGACTTTCTGAATATCGCGACACGGATAGTCCAGGTCCGGTTTATTTTGTGCTGTTGTGATACGGCCGGGTAGACCTCGGAGCTTTGATACAGCCGTCCCACATTTCAATTACGCCGTCGGCTTTTTCCAGCAGAGTGGTGTCGTGTGTCACTACCAGGATGGAGACGTTACCCTTTATATCATTTAAGATTTCCATGACTTCCATTGCATTTTTACGGTCCAGGGAGGCGGTAGGCTCATCTGCAAAAATGACTTCAGGTTCGTTTATCAGCGCTCTGGCCACAGCGGCACGCTGCTTCTGGCCCTCCGACAGTTGATACGGCTTTTTGCCGGCCAGATGACGAATACCCAGTTGGTCCAGCAGGCCTTGGGCGCGCGCTTTGTAATCCGGGCCGCATTGATTGACGGGAATAAGGACATTATCCAGGATGGTCAGATATTCAAGCAGGCAGTGCTTCTGAAAAATGAAGCCGAATTTTTCCTTCCGGATCTGCGCTTTCCGCTCCTGTTCCAAAGACTCTATATCGGCATCGTCATAATAAACCGTTCCCGATGTAGGTTTTTTCAGGCCTGAAAGCACATAGAGCAGGGAACTCTTCCCCGAACCCGAGGGACCCGTAATACCGGTAAGTCCTTGCGGAAGAATTGTGATTTCCACATTTCTCAAAGCATAAGTTTCTTCATCCTTGTTCATGTCATAGATCAGATGCAGTTCTCTGCCGTCGATTCTCATACCGAGTCCCCTTTCCCTTCGATCATGGATATGGGGTCCAGCCTCTTCAACATACGCCAAACGGGCAGAATGCCAAACAGCGTAACAAATAACGGTATGCAAAAGGACCTTACGAAATAGTCCGGGTTGATCAGTTGCAATATCTGTCCCGAAGGAAGAAAGATAAAGAATTTAAGCGCCAGGCCCGTAAGAATGGAGGCAGATAGTCCCGCGGCATAACCGGCAACGCTCATCACGCCGATTTCCGCAAAAGCCCGGTTGATGATTTCCTGGCTGCTGAAGCCAATGGCATTGAGAAGGCCCAGTTCGCGCCGTCTCTGGAAATAATAGATATAACATAAAAATCCCATGCACACCGCAACAATGAGAATGATGCTTATGCTGATGAGGTTAAGCAGGAGGTTTACATTATACTTGCCGCTCTCGTGCTGCGCCCGGACAAAATCCAGCGTTCTGATCTCAATCCCGGTGGAATCAAGCTTTTCCAGCGCTTCGTTCATTGCTTCCAGCTTGCCTTCTTTCGGGATGAGGATCATCCCGAGCCTTTCGGGATAAGGTATCCCATATTTGGCGACAAACGGTTCCATCGGAAAAAAGGATATGGCGGTACTGCCTTCAAGGATTCCTACCACCTTGTATTTGCCGGTAAGTGTTTCGCCCCCGTCCACATCGCTTCCGAACCAGTCTCCGATTTTTAAATTCTTGTTCCTTGCGACCAGATGATGAAGGATGATTTCCTGCGCGTCGGCGGACGGCAATCTTCCCTCTTTCAAGGTGAGCTTCATAAGCGACATGAGCGGTCCGATTTCAGCCGCATTGACCGCCAGCACCTGCGTACCGGTTTGTTCTATTACCGCATTGATATTGGTATAGTGAAAAACAACGGGCAGTACTCTGTCAACCGTATCCCATTTGCGGATCCTTTCATCCGTGCCCGGTGCAATCATGCTTCCCCTTGCCTTTATCAGCGAATAGTATTTCTGTGGCTCGACATACGCGGTATAAACCGTTTTATATGAGGAATCCACCAGCATCTGCATGGTGTACAGGAGGAATCCGCCCAGGAAAATCGCGGTAAACACGGGGATAAACCTTTTCTTGTTATTGATATAGTATTTAAAAATAGAAAGCGGTTTCATGTGTCCCCTTTCAAATCGGGTTGTCCCCTTTTCCCATTATATCACTCATTCCTGTTCCACCTCAATCCGTACTCCCACATTGTAATTGGGCAGCAGGAATCCGTCCGGCGCTTCAATGGATAGTTGCACCGGTATGGTGGTCTCTCCGTTGGATTGGACGGCTTCGGATGCGATGAACACCACCTTGCCCCGGTATTTGTGCTCTCTGTCGGCCTCGGGGATGATTGACGCGGTTGCGCCGGTCCTGACATTTGCAATAAACTGCTCATCCACATTCGCTTCTACGATAAGGCTGTCAAGATCCGCAATCCGGAGCAGACCGGCCTGGGAACCGGTATATGAGCCGGGGACAGCGTTTATTTCAGAGATCATGCCGTTCGGTACAGTACAAATAATGTTGTTGTTCCTGATGAAGCTGCAATCGGACCTGCTCTTCATCAGCCCATACTCGGCATCAAGCAATACCAGCCTTGCACGTTCACTCTGAATCTTGGCTTCTGCGCCCTTTATCTCTTCATCTAGGCTTTCCATCAACGCTTCCATTGAGTAAACAATATCCTCTACCTGGCTTTGCTTGAGTGCAACCTGCTTTCTGTACTCCTCAAGTTCCGCACGCGAAATGGAACCGGAAGAAAAAAGCTGTTCCCCTGCCTGAAGCTCTTCTTTTGAAGCATCCACCTCATGCTTTGCCTTTTCCAGATCATTTTGCAGCTTTTTCAGTTGCGTATGACTATGGTTTCTGACAGCTTCCTTTTTATCTGCCGCGTCCCGTTCCATGTCCTCCAACTCCCTGCGGAGATTCTCCATTTCGTATCCCTTGATTTCAAGCTGCTTCCCGTATTCGTCCGTGTTCAATGCCACAAGCGCATCTCCTGCTTTGACCCTTTGTCCCTTTTTTACAAATAGGTCTTTGACTATTGCGGAAAATCCGAGAACAATATCCTCCTCGCGCAGTACCTTTACAACGCCGAATGCTTCTATCGGCTGTACGGACATGTCGGGAGGGATCAGCGCCGTATTAGCGCTTTTATTTTCTCCGTCGCAGGCGGTTACTGTTATAAATAGTATCAGAATCACCGCCACACAGATTTTTCTCATCCTTCATACACCTGCCCGTCCCTGATATTGACAATGCGATGGCTATATTCCGCCGCTTCTGTCGAATGGGTCACCATAATGACCGCTTTCCTGTTCTCCCGGTTGATTCTTGCCAGAAGCTCCATGATTTGTTTTCCCGTATTGGAGTCCAGGTTTCCGGTAGGTTCATCTGCCAGGAGGATATCCGGCTCGTTGATCAATGCGCGCGCAATCGCTACACGCTGCTGCTCTCCTCCCGACAGCTCCCTCGGCGTATGCTTTTTTCTACCTGTGAGTCCCACAGTTTCCAGTATTTCATTGAGTTTATCCTTATACAGCCCGTACCTCTTTCCGTCCAGGAAGACAGGCAGCAGGACGTTTTCTTCCACATTCAGGTTGGGGACGAGATTGTAGAACTGGAAAACGAAGCCCAGCTCCTTTCTTCTCATGGCGCTGATTTCACGGTCCGTCATGCTTGTAATATCACGGCCCTTGATGCGTATGGTCCCGGAGGTTGGTTTATCCAGTCCTCCGGCCAGATATAGGAAGGTACTTTTTCCAGACCCCGAAGGCCCCATGATGGAAACGAATTCCCCTTCTTCAATGGTCAGTTTGATATTCTTCAATACTTCCACTTCAAGCTTTGCCGCTCTGTAAGTCTTGCACAGCGAATCCGCTTCAACTGCCGGTTTCATGTTTCTCGCCCTTTCTTATTCATACTTGAGCGCATTCATCAGGTTCAGCCTGAGCAGCCGTACGGCAGGACCTGCGGATGCAATCATGCTGATGATTACGCCTGAGAGGATACATACATGCAAAATCAAATCCGAATGGTAGATATGTGTTTCTATTTCCAGCGCCTTGATAAGCCTCGGTATGATGAACGAAACAACGGAAACGCCTGTAAACGCGCCTACAGATCCTCCCAGGATTCCACCGGCGGCAGACTCAAGAAAAACCATGACAAGAAGCTGGAATTTACTCATACCGATGGAGCGTATCACGGCCAGAGAGCGTTTTCTCTGCATAAAACCGATGACCAGGTTGTTGAATGTACCTACGATCCCTACAGCCAGAGTAACGGCAGAAAAGCACTGGAGAATCAGAAACAGCTGCCTGTTGCTCTCCAGGGCTTCCTCCCTTATCTCCGAAACGGTAGTGACGGAAGGCTTGCGTCTTCCAAATACCGATTGAAGCTGATTCACTGTTGCTTCCGTATTGCCTTCCGACTTGATGTAAACGGGCCCATAGCTGCCGTGACCGATATCGAGCCCGAAATACCTTTGGGAGACAAGTGCATAGCTCCATCTGCCCGGGAAGAGGTTTTCAAAAAAGCCTGCAATAATATACGGGCGCTCGATAAAAAGCCCACTGGGAGAACGTACCTTCAACACGATCGTTTCTCCGGCCGAAACGCCAAACCGATCCCGTAAAGTGGCGGTCAGCAGGATATATCTTCCGCTGTCCAGCAGGTCCATCACACCCGAAGCATCCGTGGCGCCTCCGTTTCCGGAGGATATCACCAGACGGAAGTATTCGGGGAACTTACCGGTATCTATTCCTTCGACATGCCATATAGGGTCGTCCTGACCCTTCACAGCCACAGCCCCGGCGTAATAGGAGGCGCAAATATCCTGAACGCCTTCCTGGGACAGAATCACATTCAATAAATTTTTCGTGGTATTGCCGGTTTCCATGACTATGTCATAATACGACCTTTCAAAGCAATCCCGGATCTGCCTGGTTTCCCCGTAATTCACCGTAGTGACCATATACATGCCGGAAATTCCGATTACCAGTAAAGATATGCTGTTTAGGAGGCTCCTGTTCTCCCGCAGGTTTTTGGCCGCAAGAATTCCCACATTTCCTGCAATGATTCCATATATGGCTTCAAAAAAGCGGGAAAACAGTGCGATCATTATTGGAAGCAGGAGAATGACAGCGATCATCAGCACCAGGACACATAGGGTGTCTATCCATTTCGCCATGCTTCCCTTTGCATGCAAAGGGATCAAAAGTGCGACTGCCGTCATAAGGATTCCGGGAATGATTCTTTGCCTGTTTTGGGAGGGGCCGGTTTGGAGCGTGCCGAGAACAATTTCCTTCACCGGGAACCGCATCGCTTTAAAAATAGGTCCGGCGGCTCCTGCAAGACTGATGGCCGCGGCGACCGCTACCGTTTGCACCGATTGAAGCGGTGAGAAAGCCGCGGCATAAGAATCCATCGCTTCAGGATTCATGATGCCCGACATTGCCTTCAACACAAATACGCCCAGCACATACCCGGCGATTCCGCCGACAACGCCGTAAATCAAGCTTTCCAGCAGCAGGACGGCATTCGCTGTTCCGGCGGCTGCCCCCGCGCTGCGGAAGGTGCCGATGACAGGCAGGCGTTCCATGATAATAATCCGGAAGGTGGAATAGATCACATAAACGCTCATAAAGCTCAGAATAACCGTCACAATAATCATCGGCATGGTAATGCGGTCGGTCTGCCGCTTGATTTCCTGCTCGGTAAAGGGCTCTTTTACGACATACCTGCCGTATTCCTGCGAAAGCTTTATGATCAGCTTATATTTTACCGGCGGATTTTTTGACTTTATATACACCATATCCACCCGGCCTCTGGCATCATATAAGGCGCACAATGTTTCCCTCGGGATGACTGCACGCAGGGTATCTCCTTCATTGGCAAAAGGTCCCGACGATTGAACGATGCCGCCGACAGTAAATTTGTGCCGTATTCCGTTTACGGATAATACCATGGTGTCCCCGGCAATCAAACCAAGTTTGTCCGATGCGGTTCTGCTGATGATAATCCTGGATCCTTTAAAAGGATACAGGCCCGCCTGATCCTGAAAGCTCAACGGCGTCAACAGCCGGAGATCTTCAAGTTCAATGCCCCTCAGGGATATTCCGGTGCTTTCGCCGTCCTGCAGGCAGACGCCGAAGCCGGATATTTCTCCTACGATATACTCAGCATTCGCCCGATACTTTTTCGCACTGTTTGAGTAGAAATAAGGGGAAGGTGAATTGGCCCCCGCCTGTATGATGATGTCGGAATATCCGTAGTTCTGCCTCCATTGATCCATCTGAAGCTTTACCATGGTCCCGGAAATGGAGACGGATGCAAAAAACATGGCGGACGGTATCATCACGGCCAGAAGGACAAGGGCCGTTCGGAACTTTCGTTCCCGGACGCTCCGGAGAACATAAAGGAGAATGATTCTCATTTTACTTCGGTTTCTTTTTCAGCAAGCACCTGATTAAGCTTTTCCAGGTTGGATTCCATCTGCGTGACCAGCAGCGCCACCTTCCACTCGCCGTCTCCCGCCGCGACCAGTATTTTGAAGGTTTCCCCCTCATACCCGGTCATCTTTATATCGGGTATTAAATTTTCCAGTGTACGCGTCACTTCGAAGCCATACGCATCGCCGAATTCATATCCCATATATTTGTAGTTTTTAAACCGGTCTATCTTTTTGGATAGGCTGAAGCTTTCTATTTTTTGAACCTTGGACACGGCAGCTTGCCAATTGACGAATACTTCCTTCGATATGTTCTCCTTGTCAAAATCGGATATCAGCTCGTAAGCGGCCTCATAATCGCCGTCTGCAATATTTTGCTCGTAGCTCTCCAGGACGGCTCCGGCTTCTTCCGATTTACCGCCGCAGGCCGTCAGCGCCAGGATCGGCAGTAAAACTGCAATAAGAACATACTTGATTTTCTTTTTTGAAAAAGCGACACCCCAATTTCTCATGTGAACCCCTCCGGTTTATTTTTGGTTACTTCCAGAATAATACGCCGGATGGTGCACCGTAAGTGTAAACAGTAACAAAAGCTGTCACAGGATGTATGACGATTGTCATATGACAGCGGAAACCAGGATGGCTGCAAATTGGATAGATATTTCTTCGGCCATTGTCCAAATCCGGCGGGAGGGATTGATGCCGCAAATTCAGATTATCCCCTGGTCTTTGAGAAACAGCACCGCTTTGGTCCTGTCATTGATACCGATTTTTTCATAAATGCCGCTGATATAATTTCTTACCGTACCTTCGGAAATATAAAGGGTAGCGGAAATCTGCCGGTTGGTGAAGCCCTGCACCATCATACCTGCGATTTCAAGCTCCCTTTCGGAGAGCTCCAGGGCCTTTGCAGCCGCTGCCCCCTTCTTTTCAAGAGAAATTCTTGAGAGTCCTTCGGCCAGCTTGGCTGCGACTGCGGGAGGCATGATCATTTTCCCGGCCGCCGCGTCCCGTATGGCTTCCGAAAGCTTTTCCATCTCCAGGTCCTTCAGCAGATAGCCGTTGGCACCGGCTGCAAGCGCTTGAATGATGTATTCGTCATCATTGAAGGTGGTCAGCATAATTACCTTCAGCTCCGGATGCTTCCGCCGGATGAGCTTCAAGCCTTCGACGCCGTCCATTTCCGGCATGCGGATGTCCATCAGGAGAATGTCGGGCTGCAGCGCATCCGCCAGCCGGGCGGCTTCACTCCCATTACGCGCCGTTCCGATTACATGAAAGTCCTTTTGAAGGTCAAGTACGGTTTTTAGCCCGTCCCGCATCAGCGGCTGGTCATCCGCGACAAGAATTCGGATCATGCTCATTTTGCCTCCTTCAGCTCTTCCCTGCCGCATGCGACCGGCAGAATAATGGTAATGGAGAAGCCTTCCCCCGCTCCGGACTCCAGCTGCAAAACACCGCCCTGCTCCCGGGCCCTCTCTTCCATGGTCAGCAGTCCGAAGCCTTTTTCCAGCTGCTTGCAGCCTTTGCCGTTATCCTGCAGGAAGAACCGGATGCTGTTGTTTTCGTATTTTAATTGAAATACAAATGCCGTGCTGTTCCCATGCCGGATGCCGTTTGTCAGGCCCTCCTGAAGCGCTCTGTAAAGCATCTTTTCCTGATTTTCGGACAACGCCGGCAAC
Source organism: Bacillota bacterium (assembly GCA_023411575.1). GTDB lineage: Bacteria > Bacillota > Clostridia > Acetivibrionales > DTU013 > UBA1305. The sequence continues at coordinate 157,391 of JAEYOP010000017.1, forward strand.
TGGGATATTTCATGCCGGATAAAAACGTTTCCATGCCTGGTCGTTTCCTCCATCAGCAGTTTCAAAGAGGGAATGAAACCCATAAGCTCCAGGCCGGACTGCAAGGTCTTCACCGATTCCCGGATATCATTCAGGCCTTTCCTGACCTGGCCCTTTGCCAGTCCCAGCTTTTCGGACGCCAGCCGGGGATCGATGCGGATCAACTGCTCTCCCGCCTCCATTTCCACCAGTACCGTGGTAAGGGTATGGCCGACGGTGTCGTGGATTTCACGGGCGATCCGGTTGCGTTCCTTCAGGATCGTCATCTCCTCCAGTTCTTCCGTGGCGTTTTTCAGTTTTACGTATGCATTCTCCAACTGCTTCGATTTCATTTTCAATGCGAACATGGCTTCCTGCAGTCTGGATTTCTGCCGGATCTGATGCTTTACAAGATGCATGATCACATAGAACGCCAGGAAAAGGATGGACTGAAACAGCATATCGCCGGCAAAGCCGGCCAATCTTGGAAAAGTCCATCCCCCGAATTTGACAGCCAGGTATGAAACCATACATGCAGCGACAGCCAGTATGCTATATATACCGGTATAGGCTATGGTGATGTCAGCGATCAATATATAATAAAATATCACGGAACTTCCGCTGTTGTCATACCGATAGATCATAAATATCAGGAATACATCGGCAAGAAATGTAATTCTCCCCAAATTACGATGCCGCACAGACGGGTACAGCAGGATATTGCGCAGGGAAAATGAGACGGCCAGCAGACAGCAAAGCATCAGCAGCATCCAGGGATCGGCAAGATTTTGCAGTAATACAACCGCCATGGCGGCTCCCAGAGAGCCGAAGACCAAAAGAAACATTAAGCTGTCGGTTTTTTCATCAATGAGCTGCATGATAATGCAATTATAATGCAGCCTTTCTTATGATTCAAGAAAATTCAGAATTTATATTCCCGATAACCTTATCCATCTTACTCCCTCTGCTTTTTTTCATAAAACTCCGCGATTAATCTGTCAAGTTCCTGGCTCTTGTCCAGGATAACGCCGGAATGATACTCGGTGTCATTGTGTACCAGCGCGTTAAGCTCCTGGCGCTTTATGTCTATTTCTTTGAGAATAACATCCAAGGTCAGCACGCCTGTCACCATATTAAACACCGCCGCTCCTTCCATAATTCGATATGATAATCGCCGATTGTAAATATTTAGTTCTAATTCCATATGATTGGGTATAATTCATCAAGAACTACTTTTGAAATGGTTTTTAAAATTGAGCCTGTCATGCTTTTTACGCTAACCGTCAGAAAACAGAAAAAGAGCCGCTGTTACACGGCTCTCCCTGTCGGTATGTAAGCTGCTATTTCTCGCTGGTTTCCTGGATAAGCGTATCCAGTACCCGCAGGATCTTCTTTTGCTGAGTCACCGGAAGTGCGGACAACCTGACCGATATCTGCGACGATATGATTTCGTTTGACACCGATAAGACATCGGCCAAAATGGAATTGGCGTCAACTCCGAGTTCATTTGCGATTTCAACAAAGGTTTCCAGCTTCGGCGGTTTTACTCCCCGCTCGATGACGCTCATATGGGAAGCGCTGAGACCGACTTTCTCCGCCAACTGTTCCTGCGTTAATCCTTTTGCTTCTCTGGCTTGTTTGATTCGCTGCCCCACGGCTTTTAGATTCATCTGCACACCTCCTATCAGAACGAATCTCGCTCTTTTAGTATAAGTGAGCTACGCAGGGCATTACAGAAGCCATATGAACGATACTCGTTCCTTTAGGGTCATCAGGCGCTGCCATCTAAAAAGCTGGGGGCTGAATGCCCACAAAAGGCTTATGCCATGCGGGTTTAGCCGTATGGCATCTTTTATCACCTGAAATTTTGGTGGAGATGAGGGGGAGCTGCAATATCTGCCCCGAAGGAAAAAAGATAAAGAATTTAAGCACCAGGCCCGTAAGATATGAGTTTAACAGGCATTTTGGGCAGAACATCAATCTGAAAATGCTTGAAGGAAATAAAGCGCAACGGAACCCATATAGTAAAAAAGCCGGTACAGGCAATCTCTGCCATACCGGCTCCTTTGATGAACCATATAAACCGCTGTTTCCTACTTCGACAAAAGATTATACAGCACCTGCGCCATTTCCGCTCTGGTAGCTATGCCTGTCGGATTGAGCCTTTCACCGCTGCCGCCTATGATTCCGCTTCTCACGAACAGAGTCATGGCATCCTTTGCCCAGGAGGCGACCTGTCCGGCGTCTGTGAAGTCTGTCAGCCGCTTCCCGGAATTGCCCTGCGGTAGTTGGCCGACGGTCTTGAGGGCGTTATACTGCAGGGTAAACATCTCCTGACGGGTGATTTCCCTGCCCGGCGCGAACATGTTGTTTCCTACGCCGCCCGATATGCCAAGCCTCTTCGCTGCCGCCAGGTAGCCTGTGTAATAGGCGCTGCCTGCGTCTGCATAGTTATCCACCGGGTTCTCGTCCGGTGCTATACCGTATGCGCGCATCATCATCACAAGGAATTCTCCCCGTGTGAGCTTCGCTGCAGGACTGAATTTTCCGCTGCCGGTACCGGTAGTGATGCCCCTTGCAGCGATGAAGCCGACTGCTTTGCCATACCATGCGTCCGCCGGAACATCCTTATAGTCTACCTTGTTGTAACCCACGGCATATGTGGAGAAGTGGGTTGTGGTAAAGCTGACGCATCCCGTTGCCGGATCATAATGGCAATTGCTAACGGTTTCCGGTTTTCCTTCGGCATTGATGTAATAGATGATTATGGCGCTTGTATCCTCGCCCGGCTCAGGCGTATAAGGTACAGCTACCGTTACGTTTCCGTTGAATTGCGAAATTGTCCTGTCTCCGCTGACGACGCTGAAATGATACACAGGCCTGTCGCCCACAACCTGTCGGATTTCAGCCGGGAACACCGCGGCATCGGCCTTTGCCGCCGAAATCCTGACATCTCCCCCAGCCTGCCCGGATATGGTATCAAGCGCATCCTTGCCAAAGGTTATGTCTGCAACGGGTGTGGATACCTTCAGGCTTACTTTATCATTATGGGCTATCTCACTTACGGCTGCTTTAGGTATACTTGTCTCAACCGCTTTTGTATTATCGGATGCCGTTACCTTAATTTCCACTATTACGGCAGCATCGTTCCCTTGCTTTGCGGCTTCCGATACAGCCTTGCCAACGGCTTCGCTCACCTGTGCCTGCGTCACTGCTGCTGTTGCCTTGCCGCTGCTGTCGGTGGTTGCAGTGGTTGCGGTAGTAGCTGTAACAGTGTCACCTGAGGTTGTGGTTTCTACCTTTGGCTTCTCTTGCTTGGGTGGAGCAGGCGGCGGTGTATATTCTCCAGCGGGAGGTGCCGGCGCTGCGGCAACAGTTATGCTCAAAGCCTTCGTAACATTACCCGCGCTGTTTGCAGCTTTGACTGTAAAGCTGAATGTACCGCTTGCCGTTGGCGTGCCGGAGATGGTATTACCCGATAAGCTCAAGCCACCCGGCAGATTACCATTACCGCTGACTATACTCCAAGTGATAGGCGTGTCTCCCGTTGCGGCAAGGGCTTGGCTGTATGCTGTACCTACCGTGCCGCCCGGCAGGGAGGTTGTGGTGATACTAGGGGCAATCGGCGCCGCTGCATTAACAGTTACACTAATGTTGATTGTAAGAAGTACGTTGTTTGAATTCAATACACCTGACGGCAGTTCCACTGTTCCGCTTACAGTAAAGGTCCGCGCTGCCTTTGATGTAGCATCATAACTTGATCCATCTACATCCCAGATTACATTTGCCTGTACGTTGCCTCCATCTGTCACCAATGTCACTGTTGCGGGCAGTCCCAGGGCTGCAGCTGTTTTGTCTGTTCCGTTTATCACTCCTGTGATAGCTGGGGGTGTTGTTACACTTATCAGTGTCTTGTCTGTAATAGGCGCTGCAGCAACGGTTACCGTTACTATGTAGCTTTGTGACGTGCCGTTTTCCGCTGTGACAGTGTAGGCCACCGGGCTTGTGAAGTTCTGCACCGTTCCGCTTGCCGGCAGAACGTTTGCCTTGTCGCTCACCGTGATGGTGGGTGTGAGGCTCGCAACATCCGTTCCATACGGTAGAGTTACCGCTATGGTGTGGTTTGTTTCATTTATAGTCCCGGCTACGCCGCCGATACTGAACGCAGTAATCGCCTTGGCACTGCTGCGGGTGTCTCCCGCCGCATTTATTACTACTGTTACCATACCCGAAGCAGCACCATTACTGACAGCCTTGAAGTAGTATGTTCCCGCTATCGCTGTGGCATCAGCCGTCACGGTTATGGTCGAGGCGTTGGACGCTATGTTTGATGCTGAATAAGACAGCCCTACCGGGGTTGTTGCCGGGTTTCCGCCAGCGTCATACCAGCCCGCTGTTACTGCAGTGCCGTCTGCTATATTCGCCGTGATTGCCGCAAATGTGGCGGAGCCTCCTGCTCCTGCTGTAATGATGCCGTTTTGAATGCCGACTATTATAGTCTTTGCCTGACCAGTATAGTTATATGGTGTTCCAACTGTCTGAGTGTCACTGTTAATATAATCTATCCCATCGCCTGCCGCCGTCACGGAGAAGGTGTATGATCCTGCCCCTTCATAAGCTATTTCCGATGTGAAATCGCAATATGTCGCCGCTACACCTGTAGTAACCTCATCAACACATGTTGCAGTATCCTTTATAAGCTGCACCGTGTAACTGCTCGCGTTGCTCACTGCATCCCATGTTGCTTTACCGGGCGTCGCGTTGTCCCACGCCAAGCCGGACGGTGTGTCAAGCTTCACTGCATTTGCATTCGGATTTACTGTCAGCGTAAAGGATTGAGTTGCATCCGCACCCACCCCGTTGGTTGCCGTGATGGTGATCGGATAGCTTCCCACTGTACCAACGCCCGGCGTGCCCGAAATCGTGGCCGTCCCGTCGTTATTATCCGTAAAGGTTACGCCGACCGGCGTTGTACCCGTCAGGAAGAGAGATGCCGCCGGGGTTCCTGTTGTGGTCACCGTGAACGTCCCCGGGCTTCCGGCAGTGAAGGTCGCGTTGTCGGCGCTGGTGACGGCCGGCGCCGTAGAAGCCCCAAGACCTATATAGCTTGGGCGGGGAACATTTTTAAAGCCAATGGCTACAAGCGCAGACCTGACTGCCGTCCAATCGGCAAGGTCTCCGCCGTTGGTGTCCGTGGGCGTTCCGCCGGTGATGGCACTGCCGCTTACCGTCATGCCGCTCCAGGCATAATTATTTGAGAGTTGGCCAGGCACATCATCGCTCCCAACAAAACGTCCCATGTACCTGTATGATCCTGAAATGCTTTGATTCAATGCAATACAATTCTGAATGGGTGTAAGTGAATGATTCCTGGCTACGAAGCCGCCGCAGTAATTACTGCCTTGTCCGCTGACGGCTCCGGTGCAATAGCAGTTCGCAATGAATCCGTCATTACCGGTAAGATGGGCATTTTCCGCCACGAAGCCCGCGATTTGTCCAGCCGCGGTAACATCGCCGGTAGAGTAGCAATACTGCACGGTTCCGCTGTTATTAATAATAAACCCGCTAGCTTCGCTGCCTCCGCTGACCTGTCCGGTAGAATAACAATTTTTTATAGTTCCACAAATATAATGCAGTATATTATTTTCATCCAGATAGCGATAATAACCATTTCCTCCCATAAAACCGGCAGCATGACCATAGACTGAAGTGACTGTGCCGGTTGAATAACAGTTCTGTATCAGGCCGGTATTATTTGAACCTACAAAACCGCTAACAGAACCATTGCCTGAAGAGATGATTGTCATGGTTGAATAACAGTTCTGTATCAGCGGGCCGTTATAATTTTCATAAATTAATCCGGCGGCATTTCCTTCTGTGATTGTTCCCTCTGTATGGCAGTTCCGCACAGTACCATGGTTTATCCCAATTAAGCCTCCGGCCGAACCGAAGTCACAACGTATATCCCCATTGAAGCTGCTGTCAGACACCTGCCCGCCTTGTCCGGATTGATGCGGGTCTGCATCGTCGGGATCTGGATAAATTTCACCGGCCACGCCTCCAACATATAAATCAGTTGCCGCTCCCGCATTCCCTAATTGTCCGGTTACATGGCAGTTCGAAATCCCGAAGCCCGGACCGGCTCCTCTTCCCACAATTCCGCCTACTCTGCCATCCGGATCATAGACTTTCTCCCAAAATCCGCCGCCGTCCGGGTACGGTATTTGAGCATAGACGGTGTACCCTGTTGACTGTATGCTGCCCGAAACCCGGCAGTTGTCTATCGGGCCCTCGCTCTTGCCGGCTATGCCTCCGACAAGATAATTATGGCCTGCAATGCTGACATCGGTGAGTGAAAGATTTTTTACCGCTCCGCCGGATCCAATATATCCAAACAGGCCCATATAATACCATGGAAAACGATACCCGCTGGGCGTGTAATTGAGATGGCTGATTACCTTGCCGTTCCCGTCAAAGGTTCCGTTAAACGAATATGTATCATTGGCGTTATACTTTTTGAAATCGCTGCCGATAGGCATCCAATTGACGTAAGACCCCTTAAGGTCGATATCATTCATCAGCTTGAAGAATTTGCCGTCTAAATTCACGCCGTTATTGATATCAAAGGATAAGTTTTCAAGATCGTCGGCAGTTGATATCCGATAGGGGTCCGACTCGGTACCGCCGCCTGTAAAGTAGCGACCGGTAATATATTTGGGCAGGTCGGCTTCGGTAAACGAGGTAAAGCCGATGTTCCGGATGGCGCTGACGCAATCGGCGGCGGTGTCCAGATTGGCTCCATCCTTATCTTTGTCGGTTGTTGAGGCTGGGATGTATGCCGACAAGCCGGCCATGCCGCTCCAGGCGTAATTTCCGCTTTTATTTTCATCTGTAGGATAGCCGCTACGGTCCTCAAACCAAATACGTGAACTATTACGCCTGCCGTAACTATCCACATTTGGGTCGATATTGATTTGAAGCGCCACGCAGTTCTGTACTGTATTATCCACAATAAATTTAACTATTCCGCTACCTTGACCTTTTATCACTCCGGCAGAATAACAATTGGTGATAGATCCCAAACGAGCGGTATCGGCTATACCTCCTCCTCCATCAGGTAGAAAGCATACTGTGTAACAGTTTTTAATGTAACTATGAGCAATATTATAATTATTATCTTGGTTATGAAAAACTCCTACCAAGCCTCCCCCCCCCGAGACCTTGCCCGTTACAAAGCAGTTTTCAACAGTGCCGCGGCAAAACCCGACCAGGCCGCCGGTTTCCAGTTCTCCCGTAATGTCGCATTTTACGACGCCAAGATTTTTAATCATTGCGTTTGAGTCAGTGGATCCAAACAGTCCTTGGAGTATACCACCACCGGTAGGGTAATAAATATACAATCCGGAAATCGTTTTGCCGTTGCCGTCGAAAACACCTTTGAAGGACGCGCCATGTCCGATAGGCGTCCACCCGGTTCCGGGAGCGGGGCTTTCACTTACCCCCGGATCGTAGACGTTCTTGATAATATCGGAAGCATAAGCCGAGAGGTCGATATCGGCCGTGAGCTTGTAGTAAACACCTTGGTTGGCCCAAGGACCCGTTTGACTGTTTACCAGGTCCCTCATCCGCGCCAGATCCGCCGCGCTTTGTATCAGGTAGGGGTCGGTTTCCGTTCCTCTGCCTTCAAAATATGCAGTTGCAGGCAATGCGACTGTAAGGGTAAAGCTTTGCACTGCATCCGGTGTTGCTCCATTGGCTGCCGTTATGGTGATGGGATAGCTGCCGTCCGTTCCCGTTGCCGGGATACCGGACAAAGTGGCCGTCCCGTTGCCATTGTCCTTAAAGGTCACACCGCTTGGCAGATCGCCTGTTTCGCTGAGAGAAGGAACAGGGCTGCCTGTGGCGGTGATATTGAACGAGCCATAGACGCCAAGATTAAAACCCGTATTATCCGCGCTGGTGATGACCGAATTCGCGCTTGCCGTGGTAAAGCTCTGCACAGGCGTGCTATAAGCCGTACCCGCGCTGTTGGTGGCGCAGGTCACGAAATAGTATGTACATCCCGGTGTCAGGCCGCTCAGGTCTGTGGTAATGTTGCCGATGTAGTTGCTTGTTCCCATTTTAACTCTCGTCCCGCTGGTGCCCAGGGTTGCCGGGTCCGTACCATAGCAGAAGGCATAATATGTAAGGTCGGCTCCGCCGTTGCTGGTAATACTGCCGCTCAGGGTGCAGGTGGTACTGGTAATCCTGGAGGCGGCGGAAGCGGTTACAGTAGGTTTTATAGGCTGAGACACCTGGCTTGCGTTTATTACTAATGATATAAACGCTACCACTTGATTGCTGGCGTTAAGCTCGTATACCCCAACCCAATTACCGGGGCGCATAGGCAGATCGGTACCATTGTCTACTGCTCCGGCGGGAGCGCTCCAGCCTGATTCAGCCGGTGTTATCGGAGAAGTCGAAACCAGGTATTTCAGTGTGTTTCCGGAGGTGTTGGGAACAGCATTGACGGTAGTCGTACATCCGGGCGCACCCGGTACTACATTTGGAAGATGAAGGAGCGGAGCTCTGTTTACAGTACCGCTCGTAACCTGGACATTGGGATTGATATATATTGCAGGGCGGATTCCATAATTTGAATCCATACTCACCAATCCTCCGCCTGCTCTACACCAGCAATTCAAAGCATTCATGTCTTTAGTGAAGTATCCGCTGGGGGGATTCAACAACCACCAGCACCCTCCATCGGCAATCCAGAAGGCTTCCCCGTTACCAGTAACAAACGCATCCTGATATGCTTTTACTTTTATGTCCTGGGTGCTCAGCAGCCCAACTTTGCAGTAATCACTAGCCAGATATTCGTATGTTTCAGGCCCGTCTATCCAAAAACTGGATTGAATCATGTCTTTGTCCACGGATGACAAACTGTTGTAAAAGTCATTATTCAGCCAGGCTCCAATACTGCCTGGATGATTGGGATCAAATAACGGCCAATAGTCATTACCGTTCACACAGTTATAATTGCCAGAATAATACCCCCTTTGAATTGGCCCATGTTCTACGCAGTCCTTCGTAACCATATAACCGGTTGCCGGGTCCAGGATGATCCATTTATAACCGGCGAAATTCACCGTACCGCCTGCCGGTAAGGATGACAACGATACAGCTGTAGCGGCCTGCACTGTCACAGGCGGAAGTACCGACAGAATACACAAGAGCGCCGTTAACATAATCGCGACGCTCTTTTTAAGCCTTCTTGAGGTTCCCCCATGCCCCTCATTAAATAACATCTTGGCGTTCTTCATAAAAAATATCCCCTTCAAATATTTGTTTTTATTTCAACCCGTATAGGTAAACCGATGCAATTTTACTGAATTGTAGCAAATTATTGAAAAATTTGATATTGTATAAAAGTACAATATTTGTTGTCCTTGCCTCGGTACAAGTATTAGAATATATTACAGAAGCGGGACTGTTTTTGCAGTAAAATCACATATTACCGGAGGTACGTTTAAAGGCAATGGAAACAGCCGCGCACCTTGGACTATTAAAGAGCAAATACTCCGTACCGGGTTTGAATAAACATCTGCTAACCCGCGCGGGCCTCAATAACATGCTGGAAGAAGCCCTGAGCCGCAAGCTTGCTATCATTACGGCTCCTGCGGGCTATGGCAAGACTTCGGCTGTGCTCAAATGGCTTGACGGAGTTTCATTGCCCTACGCCTGGTTTTCCGCTGATAGCGGCGATAATGATGTTTTTCTATTCTGGCGTTATTTCTGCGCCGCACTCGATAAGCTTTCAAAGGGGCTCAGCGAAGATACGGAATATGTCTTTGGTTCACCGGAGCTTTTCAAGGCAAATACGCATATAAATATTCTAATTGACCACATGGCGGATATTGGCACTGATTTTCTGCTTGTACTGGACGATATCCATCTGATTACCAACCGTGCTGTTTTTGACGGGCTTTCATTCTTAATATCCTATCTCCCCTCGAATATGCACCTGATCCTTATCAGCAGGACGGAACCCCGTCTGAAGCTATCCAAACTCAGCTTAAAAGAGGATATGGTAAGAATCACTGCTGAGAACCTGCGTTTTCAGACAGAGGAAATTGCTCAATACTACCTGGAAAGAGGATATTCCCTGCAAAACGAGGAGATCCAAAGGATAGAACGCTATACTGGAGGCTGGGCTGCCGCTATGGTGGCTATAGCCCTGTCCCTTAAGGATGAGCAGCGCAGGTATAATGCTTTCTCCAGTTTTGGAAGCTGTAATACTCATATTGAGAATTATATCGCCGAGGATGTATATAATACATGGTCAAAGCAGCAGCAGGACTTTATGGAAAAGACCTCTGTATTGGACAGTATGTGCGCGCCTCTATGCGAAGCAGTAACAGGATATGACGGCATCCGGCTGCTGAAGGTTCTGTATGAGCAAAACAGCTTTCTGACAGCCATGGATGATGAGGGTATATGGTTTAGATACCATCACCTGTTTTTGGATTTTTTGCGCAAGCGCCTGAAAAAAAAGAATCCCGCTTCGGTAAGAAATCTGCACCGGAAAGCTGGGGAATGGCTTCGTGCGAATGGTTTTTTCAGTGAAGCGATTGAACACTTTTTCCGGGGGAGCCTTTATGAAGAAGCCCTGCCTCTTATAGAAGAATATGGTCAAACCCTGGCAAGACGGGGAGAGTATTCAAGTGTTATTTCATGGGCTAAAAGGCTTCCTGATAAATATACCGAGATGTCTCCGATGATTATTATTTTAAAAGCATCCTATTTTACATCAATCGAAGATTTTAACAATGCGTGGAAATGCATTGATAAACTTGAGCTTTTGCTTAAAGAGGGGGCTGCCTCTTCAAAAGCTTTATACGTAACATACATGATGGCTAAGTCAAATATATTTTTAAGACAGGGTGACATGGAAAATTTAATACCGGCGATTTCAGAAGCGGCTGCCTGCGGAATAAATACCGGTATGAACATGGAATATATGGATCTCAATTTGTATGACATTTCCATGTACAGATCGATGTACCCTGCAGCTTTTAAATTATTAAGTATTGGTTCTGCTGAATATGATCTATTTACTAAAAGGTATAGAAGCCTGATCAACACAAATCCCGGATATGCACCGCTTATTAAAGGCGAATTCTATTATGAGAGCGGAAAATTGAATGAGGCGCTGCCGGAATTGATTTCTGCCGTTGAAGAGTCTGCGAACGCCAGGTGCCCTGGGGCTTTAGTCCCTGCTATGGTCACCATTGCAAAAATCAGGCGTGCTCAAGGCGATATTCAGGGTGCTTTTGAGGTTGTCACGGAGTGTGAACATAGAGTCGGCCAGTTCCATAAGCCTCATTGGGGATACATGTTGAAGGCCTTTAAGGCACGTCTGCATATTGATGCAGGCGGTGCTGAAGTGTTGGAGGAGTGGGTGACGGAAAGCAGGCTGAATCCATATCAGGATGTCGAACAAGCGCGTGAATATGAGCTTATAGTACTGGCGAGGGTTTTAATCCAAAAACAGCGTTTTGAGGATGCACTTTTTCTGTTGAATAGGCTCTTAATCTTCGCCGAATGCCGGAAGAGATTTCACAGTGTACTTGAAATAGCCAACCTGCTTGCTATAACAGCTATGAAAGACCTGAATGAAGAAGTAGCAATGGAATACCTTGAAAAATCCCTTTCCATCGGTATGCAGAAAGGATATGTGATGAGTTTTGTAGATGAACTTTCACCGATGGTTTCATTGCTGGAAATTTATGCCATAAGGCACAGGGATGGGAACAAGCATCTCGCTTACGCAAAGGGGCTGCTCAGCCGGACAAAGGACGCCGTTAAGCATTCCGTGCCTCACACAAACCCGAACACAGTTGATAACCATCTGACCGCCACAGAAAAGAAAGTTCTGAAGATGATTGTCAGTGCCTACTCCAACAAGGAGATTGCAGATGAACTGAATATAACCGTCAGGACAGTAACCGCACATATAGGCAGTATTTATAAGAAGCTGGGTGTAAAAAGCCGTGCGCAGTGTATCAGGAAGATAAACACGGATGGCAGGACACAAGGGCTCGAAGTATATTTTTATAACAACCAACCATGATCCTGACAGCAGTCCACCACAACTGTGATATAAGTGACATTTCCCAGAATCTCATAAAGCACTGTCGATGTACAATCTTTCTATTTTACTCCCGACAGCAATTTTGCTTATAGTTACCAACAAAACAAAATTCTCAATAAACAAGAAACAAGTCTCAAAGCTTGTCCCTACTTCATTTATGGGTTATGTCATTATTTTTATATACTCAAGGGTCAGTAATAGCTTGACGAAGAAAAAGATGCGAGGACAACATACCATTTACGGCAGCAAGAATGCCTGCCGCCAGTGCCCCAACCGGTGTACCAGTTCAAGAAAGCCGAAGGAAGTCAGTTTTGGGCCCAACACCAAATATGTTCCCGTAAGAATGTATGGTCA
>JAEYOP010000046.1 GCA_023411575.1 Bacillota bacterium
GTGCTGAACAACGTTGAAACCTTTGCCAACGTGGCAGACATCATCCGTCGCGGCAGCAAGTGGTATCGCGGCATCGGCACCGAAAAGAGCCCCGGCACCAAGGCCTTTGCCCTCACCGGCAATGTGCAGAACACCGGTCTAATCGAGGTTCCCATGGGCACCAAGATCCGCGACGTGGTGTTTGACATCGGCGGCGGCATCCGCGGCGGCAAGAAGTTCAAGGCCGTGCAGATCGGCGGACCCTCCGGGGGCTGCTTGACGGAAGAGCACCTGGACCTGCCGCTGGATTTCGATTCCCTCAAGAAGGCGGGCGCCATGATCGGCTCCGGCGGTTTGGTCGTCATGGACGAGGACACCTGCATGGTGGAAGTGGCAAGATACTTCATGAACTTCACCCAGAACGAGTCCTGCGGGAAGTGCGTTCCATGCAGGGAAGGCACCAGGAGGATGCTGGAGATCCTGGAACGGATCGTCCAGGGAAAAGGGACTGTGGAAGACCTCGATATGCTGGAAGAGCTGGCGGATACCATTAGCAGCACCGCCCTCTGCGGTCTGGGAAAAAGCGCGGCGGGCCCTGTGATCAGCACGTTGAAATATTTCCGGGAGGAGTACATGGCCCATGTGGTTGACAAAAAGTGTCCCACGAAAAACTGCAAGGGGCTCAATTCGATCATAATCCGGGCGGAGCGCTGCAAGGGCTGCAGCAAGTGCGCCAGGGCATGCCCGGTGGGGGCCATCGAAGGCAAAGTGAAACAGCCCTATGAGATTCAACAGGACAAGTGCATCAAATGCGGAGCGTGCATCGACGCTTGTCCGTTCTCAGCGATAGAGGAGGCGTAGACGATATGGGCAGTATGTTGATAGATGGACAGCGAGTGGAATTCGGCAACGAGAAAAACCTGCTGGAGGTGGTCCGGAAATGCGGAATTGAACTGCCGACCTTCTGCTACCATTCCGAACTGAGCATTTACGGCGCCTGCAGAATGTGCATGGTGGAGGACAAATGGGGCGGTACCTTCGCTTCCTGCTCCACATTGCCCAAGGACGGGATGGAAATCTATACGAACACGGCACGGCTGAAAAAGCACCGAAAAATGATCCTGGAGCTGATTCTTTCCAATCATGACAAGGATTGTACGGCCTGTGAAAAGAATGGCCGGTGCAAGCTCCAGGAGCTGGCGATCCGGTTTGGCGTGAAAAAGGTCCGGTTCGAGGAGGAAAAAAAGGAATTGACGGTGGACGACAGCAGCGTGTCCATTGTAAGGAACCCGAACAAGTGCATCCTTTGCGGCGACTGCGTCCGAATGTGCGAGGAAGTGCAGGGGATCGGCGTCTTGGGCTTTGCCTACAGGGGATCGAAAATCCGGGTCACGACGGCTTTCAACAAAGCGCTCAACAAAGTGGACTGCGTCAACTGCGGACAGTGCAGGACGGTCTGCCCCACCGGCGCTCTGGTGATTAAAAAAGACATGGAACGGGCCTGGAGCGCCCTGCATGATCCCAAAAAGCGCGTCATAGCCCAGATTGCTCCGGCGGTGCGGGTAGCCATCGGTGAGGAATTCGGCATGAAGGCGGGGGAGGTCACTATGGGGAAGATCGTTGCCGCTTTGCGGAAGATGGGCTTCGACCAGGTATATGATACGGCAATGGCGGCGGATCTGACCGTCGTGGAGGAAAGCAGGGAATTCAGACAGCATCTGGAGTCAGGGGACAGGCTGCCCCTTTTTACTTCCTGCTGTCCGGCCTGGGTCCGGTTTGCCGAACAGAAATACCCTGAAATCGCCGGGAACATTTCCTCCTGCCGGTCGCCGCAGCAAATGTTCGGAGCGGTCATCAAGGAGCAGTTCGGAAAAATAGAGGAAATGGACGGGAAGCAAAACGTCGTGGTGGCGGTCATGCCCTGCACGGCCAAGAAATATGAAGCGGTGAGGCCGGAAAATTTCCGGAACGGCAGCTATGACGTGGATATGGTGATAACGACCCAGGAGCTTGCCATGATGATCAAGGAACAGGGAATCGTGTTCGGCGAACTGGAGGAGGAAGCGCTCGACATGCCGTTCGGCCTTGCCAGCGGGGCCGGAATTCTCTTCGGGGTCACCGGGGGCGTTGCGGAGGCGGTGCTGAGACACTGCCATGCGGACAAATCGCCCTCGAACCTGAAGGAGATCGCATTCACGGGCGTAAGAGGAATGGAGGGAGTGAAGGAGGCCTGCGTGGAGCTGGACGGAAGGACGGTCCGGATCGCCGTGGCGCACGGGCTGAAAAATGCGGATCGCCTGCTGAAGTCCATTCTGGGCGGCGAGAAGGAATACGATTTCGTAGAAGTCATGGCGTGCCCGGGCGGATGCATCGGAGGGGCGGGTCAGCCGATTCCCCAGATGATGCGGGACAGGAAGCTCCGGGCGAAGGGAATTTACAGTGCAGACAGTGCGTCCGCCATTAAACGGTCCGAGGAGAACCCGGCCATTATGGCGCTGTACAATGGGAGCATCGGAAAAAACCGGGAGTTGCTGCACCGGCATTGCGGAGAAAGAGGGTGATCAAACTGTTAAGTGTTTATGTCTGCGTAGGCAGTGCCTGCTATCTGAAAAGCTCCTACAATATCATCACCCGTTTGCAGCAGCTAATAGAAGAATACGGGCTTGGCGACAGGGTCGTCGTAAAGGCGGCCTTGTGCCTGGGAAATTGCATGGGAGCGGTTTCCGCCAGGATCGGGGAGGACGGGGAGGTGTTTTCCCTATCCATGGAAACGGTTCAAGGCTTTTTTGAAGAGAAGGTGCTGGAAAGACGGAATAAACAATTGAACCCATAGATCATAAAATCCATAACGGAAGGGAAGGCGTTGACCATGAAGAACTGTGAATATTGCGATTACTGCAAGACGGTGGAAACGGACGGCAGGGACGCGGAGGCGGGAATGGCGCTGTGCAGCTTTACCAACCTGCTGTTTTTTACCGGCCCGGACAAGGCGCAAAAGGAATACCTTTGCAGGAACATCTCCTACCGGGAGTACCTGGATACCCGCGATAACCGCCCGGTTCCGTCCAAATTGAACCGGGAGGACTGGAAGCTGCTTTACAGGAGCAGGCATCCGGTAGCGGAAAGAGAAAGGGCGAGGAGCGCTGTCTGAGGCGCGGGCTGCGGAGAAGCGGAAAGCTTTCCCCGGAACGGGCGGCGGCTAAACGGTGGCAAAACAAAACATTGACAAATATTTAACGAAGAAGTATAATGAAATTGTTAATAAATTAACAATAAGTTCCGCCGGGGGAAGGAACAGGGAGGGGATGCCGATGATCCAGGTGAGCATATGTGTGGGAAGCTCGTGTCATTTGAAGGGGTCCTACCAGATCATACAGATTTTCCAGGACCTTTTGAAAAAGCACAGACTGGAAGACAAAGTCGATTTCAAGGCATCCTTTTGCCTGGGCAGATGTACGAAGGGTGTTTCCGTAAAAGTGGACGAGGAATTTGTGGATGACGTTACGATCGTCAACGCGGCGGAGAAGTTCGAGGAATATATATTGAGAAGGGTTTAGTATGAGTATCATTCAGTTCAAGGAAGCCAACTGCAAAAACTGCTACAAGTGTATCCGGAGCTGTCCCGTCAAGGCCATCACCTTCGTGGACGACCAGGCGCGCATCGTGGAAGAGGATTGCATGCTTTGCGGAAGCTGCCTTGCCGTATGTCCTCAGAATGCCAAATTCGTTAAAAGCGAAATCGATATCGTCAAGAGTTTTTTGAAAAAGAAGGAAAAGGTTTATGTCAGCCTGGCGCCTTCCTATGTTTCCGCTTTTGAGAACGCGGACGAAGGCTGGGTATACGCGGCGTTGAAAAAATTGGGCTTTACCCATATAGAGGAAACCGCCATAGGGGCGGTGCAGGTTTCAAAAGAATACGACCGGCTGATCGGCGAACGGAAAATGACCAATATTATCACGACCGCCTGCCCTTCCGTTGCCCTGCTGGTCCAGAAATACTACCCCGAACTGGTCGGGCAGCTCGCGCCGGTGGTTTCTCCCATGATCGCCCACGGAAAGATGCTGCGGGAGACCTATGGACCGAGAATCCGCGTGGTCTTCATCGGACCGTGCCTTTCCAAGAAAGGGGAAAGCCGGGAGCCTGTCTGCGACGGCGTGATCGACGCGGCGATTACTTTTGAAGAGCTGGAAGCGTGGCTGGCCGAAGAGGGGATCGACGAGCATTCGGAGCTTTCGGAGGAAATGAAGGGCGCCCGGGAGCTGAAGGCGAGAATTTATCCCGCGCCCGGAGGAATTCTCAAAACCCTGGAAAGCCGTGGCTGCAAGAATTACCAGTGCATCAGCGTAGATGGCGTGGACCGCTGTATGAAGGTGCTGGATTCCATAAAAAACGACGGGCTCCGGGGATATTTTATCGAAATGAATAGCTGTTCCGGAGGGTGCATTGCGGGACCGTGCATGAAGCAGATCAAGGGAGGCTTCCTGGAAGCCAGGAGCCGTTTGATCGCCTATTTGAAACGCGGGCTGCGGGAAGAAAAAGCACTGTATACTGAGGATGTAAAGGTAGAATTGAGAAGAGCCTTTTTCGCCGCTCCGAGAAAAGAGCCGGCCCCGTCCGAGGAGGTCATACAGGGAATCCTCAACAGCATCGGAAAGTATTCGAAGGACAAGGAACTGAACTGCGGTGCGTGCGGCTATTCCAGTTGCAGGGACAAGGCGGCCGCGGTCTACCACAACAGGGCGCAGCTCCACATGTGCCTTCCGTATATGCGGGAGCGTGCGGAGTCCATTTCAAACCTTATCATTAATACGACGCCCAATGCGATTTTCGCCCTGAACGGGAAGCTGTTCATACAGGAGGCCAATCTTGCCGCGCGGAGGTTCTTCGGAACGGAGAAGGAAAGCCTCGAGGGCAGGAGCATTTATGAAGTGCTGGAGTGCGAATACTTCCAGATGGTCATTGACAGCGGGGAAAATATTTACGACCGGAAGTACTACTATGAAAAGTATGATATGACGGTCAGGCAGTCCGTCATTTATGCGCCGGAACAGAATGTGGTCGTTGTCATCCTCCAGGACATTACGGAAGAGGAAAAGCAGAAGCAGCAGATGTACAGCATACGCGAACAAAACGTGGAACTGGCCCAGAAGGTCATTGAAAAGCAGATGCGCGTCGCCCAGGAGATCGCAAGCCTTCTCGGAGAGACGACGGCGGAGACGAAGGTGGCGCTTACCAAGCTCAAGAAATCGATCCTGTCGGAAATGGGGGAGGTAAAATGAGCCTTTATATCGATGTAAGCCATGAAAGCCTGAACAAGTACAAGGAAGAATTGTGCGGCGACAAGGTGGAAATCATCCGGAATGACAATTCCATCGTCGTGGTGCTGGCAGACGGCCTTGGCAGCGGCGTAAAGGCGAACATCCTGGCCACGCTGACCGCAAAAATCATCGGAACCATCATGGCGAACGGCTCCAGCATCGACGAAGCGGTGGAAACCATCGCCAACACGCTGCCCGTCTGCCGGGAACGGGGAATTGCCTACTCCACCTTCTCCATCCTCCAGATTTTCCTTTCGGGGGAAGGGTACCTGGTGGAATTCGACAACCCGTCCGTCTTCCGCCTGCGAAAGGGAAAGCCATTGCAAATCGCCGCGGACACCAGGGTGATCAGCGGGAAAACGGTGAAGGAATGCCGGTTTGAGGTAAGCCCGGAGGACATGTTCATCCTGGCCAGCGACGGAGTGATTCACGCGGGAATCGGGCGCACGCTGAACCTGGGCTGGCAGTGGGACAATGTTCTGGAATACGTCCAGAGGACGTATAAGCCGGACATTTCGACAAAATCCATTACCAAGCTGCTGCTTTCGGTTTGCGATAATTTGTACGACCATATGCCGGGGGACGACACCACCGTTGTCACGGTCCATATCCGCAAGCCGGTCAAATTGAGCGTGATGGTGGGACCGCCGGCGGATCCGGGGCAGGATGAGGACATCGTAGCCTCCTTCATGGGCCTGCCGGGCAAAAAGGTGGTCTGCGGGGGAACAACCTCCCAGATCGTGGCAAAGATCCTGGGAAAGGAAATCCGGACCGGCTTCGACTATTTCAATCCCAGCGTTCCGCCAACCGCCGAGATCGACGGAATAGACCTTGCGACGGAAGGGGTGCTGACCCTGCGGAAAACGCTGGAACATATCCAGGCCTGCGAATCCTCCGAATGCACCATGCAGGACTTCCTGAACCTCAACAGGCGGGACGGCGCTTCAAGGCTGGCCAAAATCCTGCTGGACGAGAGCACCAACATCCGCTTCATAGTGGGAAGGGCAATGAATCCGGCGCACCAGAATCCGGAATTCCCCCTGAGCCTCAGTCTCAAGCTGAAGCTGGTGGAGGAAATGGCCCACTATCTGCGCAGGCTGGGAAAACAGGTAAGCCTGGAATACCATTAAATTTTTTACGATACTATGTTAAAAAAATAACGATCTAAAAAAGGAGTGACGAGCATGAATGAAAAGATCAAAGATAACAAAGGAATAGGAAGGAAGAGCAACAGCGCAGCGAAGACAAAGTCGGCCAATACCGGCGCGGATGCCGGAATGCTGGCAAGTCCCGGCGCGGATGCAGTGCGGGAAGTGAAGCGGGAGGCTACGAAGGGAGCGATAGAAGAGATGAAACAGGAAACAAGGCAGGAAGCAATGGAAGAGGTTAAACAGGAGAGCGGAAAGGCCGCAATGGACGGGGCCGGACAAGAGGCCAAAAAAGACGTCGATATGCTGGTCGCAAGGGCTCAAAAGGCATTGGAGCAATTTATGGGCCTGGATCAGGAGAAGATCGATGAAATCGTAAAAGCAATGGCCATGGGCGGGCTGGATGAGCACATGGCGCTTGCCAAGCTGGCCGTGGAGGAAACGGGCAGGGGGATATACGAGGATAAAATCACGAAAAACATTTTTGCCACCGAGTATGTGTATCACAGCATCAAATATGACAAAACCGTAGGCATCATCAACGAGAACGAAAACGAAGGGTATTACGAGGTGGCGGAGCCGGTGGGCGTGATAGCGGCAGTGACCCCGGTGACCAACCCCACCTCCACCACCATGTTTAAATCCATCATTTCCGTCAAGTCCAGAAACCCGATTATTTTCGCGTTCCATCCCTCCGCCCAGAAGTGCAGCGCCGAGGCGGCAAGGATCATGCGGGAAGCGGCCGCGGCCGCCGGAGCGCCGGAGGACTGCATCCTCTGGATCGAGAAGCCCTCGATTGAAGCGACGCAGCTTCTGATGAACCACAAAGGTGTTTCCATGATTCTCGCCACCGGAGGAGCGGGGATGGTACAGGCCGCGTACAGCACCGGCAAGCCTGCTCTTGGCGTCGGCCCCGGCAACGTCCCCTGCTACATTGAAAAAACCGCCAACCTGGAGAGAGCGGCCACGGACCTCATCCTTTCCAAGACCTTTGACAATGGAATGATCTGCGCCTCGGAACAGGCGGTCATTGTGGACCGGGAGATCGCCGCCGGCTTTGAAGCCTTCATGAAGGCAAATTCCTGCTATTTCCTGAACGCGGCGGAGACGGCCCGGCTTGCCAGGACGGCAATCGACGAAGCCAAATGCGCCATGAACCCGGATGTCGTGGGACAATCCGCTTTCACCATCGCCAGGGAGGCGGGCATCGCCGTGCCGGAGGATACGAAAATCCTGATAGCCGCCCAGGAGGGGGTAGGCCCGGCTTATCCCCTCTCCCGGGAAAAGCTCAGCCCCATCCTCGCCTACTATATTGTGGATTCGACAGAGGAAGGCATCCAGAAAGCCGAGCAGATGGTGGAATTCGGCGGCATGGGCCATTCGGCCGTGATCCATTCCCAGGATGAAAAGGTGATCGAAGCGTTTTCGAAGCGGCTCAAGGCCGGCCGGCTGATCGTGAATTCCCCCTCCACCCACGGGGCGATCGGCGACATCTACAACACGAACATGCCGTCCCTGA
Organism: Bacillota bacterium; assembly: GCA_023411575.1. Lineage (GTDB taxonomy): Bacteria > Bacillota > Clostridia > Acetivibrionales > DTU013 > UBA1305. The sequence continues at coordinate 7,966 of JAEYOP010000046.1, forward strand.
CGCTGGGCTGCGGTTCCTTCGGCAAGAATTCCACGACCCAGAACGTTTCGGCGCTGAACCTGATCAATAAAAAGAGGGTGGCCAGGAGAAGAGTGAACATGCAGTGGTTTAAAATACCGGAAAAAATCTATTTCGAATTCGGTTCCACCCAATACCTCGAAAAGATGCCGGATATTACGAAAGCGTTCCTTGTAACCGATCCTTCGATGGTAAAGCTGGGGTATGTAGACAAGGTGCTGTATTACCTGAGAAAAAGACAGCAGTATGTTCACTGCGAAATCTTTTCCGACGTGGAGCCGGACCCTTCTGTAGAAACCATTATGAAGGGGTGCGAGCTGATGAGCCACTTCCAGCCGGACGTCATCATCGCACTGGGTGGAGGCTCGGCGATGGATGCGGCCAAGGGCATGTGGCTCTTCTACGAGCATCCGGAGACGGATTTCAACTCCTTGAAGCTGAAATTCATGGACATCCGCAAGCGGGTGTACAAATTCCCGAAGCTGGGCAAAAAGGCAAAGCTGGTTGCCATCCCGACGACTTCCGGTACAGGTTCCGAAGTAACCTCCTTTGCCGTTATTACGGACAAGACGCGGAACGTGAAATACCCGCTGGCAGACTACGAACTGACGCCGGATGTGGCCATCATCGACCCGGATTATGTCATGTCGGTTCCGCCTTCCGTTACGGCGGATACCGGGCTGGACGTCCTGACCCACGCCATAGAGGCTTATGTATCCATTCTTGCCTCCGACTTTACGGACGGTTTGGCTATCAAAGCGATCCAGCTCGTATTCGAATATCTGCCCAGGGCATACAAGGACGGCAGCGACGCGGTTGCCAGGGAAAAGATGCACAATGCCTCCTGCATTGCCGGCATGGCTTTTACCAACGCATTCCTTGGAATAAACCACAGCCTTGCCCACAAGCTGGGGGGAGAATTCCACATTCCCCACGGCAGGGCAAATGCGGTGATGCTGCCTTACGTCATCGAATACAATGCGAAGAAGCCGACGAAATTCATGGCCTTCCCCAAATATGAAACCTTTGTCGCCGACAAAAAATACGCCGAGATCGCAAGAGCCCTCGGGCTTCCGTCCTCGACGGCCGAGGAGGGGGTTCAAAGCCTGGTCGGCGCAGTCCGGTCCCTGATGAAGGAGCTGAATATGCCTTCCACGCTGGCGGAATGCGGGGTGGACTACAAGCGGTTTGACGCGGAGGTCAAAGAGCTTGCGGATAGGGCCTTCGAGGACCAGTGCACCACGGCGAATCCGCGCCTTCCCAAGGTAAGCGAGTTGGAGGAGCTGTATAGGCTGGCATACGGAGGTCCCGGAGCGGAAAGATAAGAGCGGTTGGATCAGATAAATGAGACCGGGCGAATCGGATAAGTAAATCGGGTGAATTGGATAAGCAAAATCGGGTAAAGCGATAAATAAGATCGGGTGATGCGGCTTGGGAATGAGAACGGTTATCCTGAAATTACATGAACCGGGAGCGGCGAAAAAGGCCGTCCTTGACGAAGCGATGAGCAATTACCGGTCGGCGCTGCAGTTCCTGATCGACCATACGAACAGGCATCTGGATGCATTTTATGAAGAGTACGGGGCAAAGGGCGGTCCCTATAATGTCCTTGCGCTTTCCAAATGGATCGGGACGGAGCTGCAGCGGGAATTGAACCGGTATGGGGTCCAACCCTTCAAAGACGCTCTGCGGCTCGACTTCGGCATGATTGCCGCAAACGCGCTGCGGCGGGCGGAAGAACGGACGGAGGCGGGGGTGTCTGCAGGGGACGGAGATCCATCCGCAGGTACCGGGGCCCCGTCCGCAGATCGCAGGGTGTTGTCCGCAGACATCAGAACTCCGGCAAATAAGGCGCGGGCTTTGCAGCCAATGGCGTGCTCGGCTTCCCCTGCCGTTTATTTCTGCAGATATGATACGAAAAGAAGCTGCTGCCTGCTGTATGACAGCGGGAAGAACAGATATTACGCGAAGCTTTACCTGCTGAACGGTTCCAATGCAAGAAAAAGCCAGGGCCCGCCTGCAAACGGCGGGAAATTGGTCCATATCCATAAAGAGGGCGGTTTTTTGAAACGGACGGCCAGAAAGGAGCCCTATCTCCTGGTGCCGCTTTGCTTCGGCAAATGGCAGGAAAAGCTCCTGGCGGAGGCTGCCCGGGCGCCGGAACGTTTCAAGACCGCAAGGCTATATAAAAGGGACGGGGAATACTACCTGGCCCTGTCTATTGAAACGGAACCCGTGCCAGCCGTTCAGCCGGAGACCTATATCGGCATTTCGAGGGGGCTCAGAAGCGATTTGCAGTATACCGTCGTCAATATGGAGGGAACCGTACTGACTTCAGGGCCTGTCGGCGACCCAGTTGGACAGGTGGCCGCCTCTGACTCCGGGGACGATTCGGAGTGTGCCTCCGGAAAACCGGCCTATAGAAGCATTTACAAGCATATACCCCTGGCGGAATTGCATACCGTTGCCAATCAAATTTGCGAAATAGCGGTCCGGTATAAAGCCCATGGGGTGGCCGAGAAGCTTGGCGGAAAAGGGGACCGGCTCTGCTGGACGGACGCTTCGGAGGATCCGTGCAGGCCGCGGTATGGATGGAGAAATTACAACAGGCTCCTCGACCTGCTGGATTACAAGCTGGAGTGGATCGGGCTTCCCAGGACCTCCCGGGTGAGCCCCGTCGGGATTTTTTACACATGCCCGCGCTGTGGACGGAATACGAAGCAAAACAGGCTGAACAGGGACATCTTTATCTGTACCGGGTGCGGGACCACCATGGAGGTGGAAAGGCTGGGAAGCTTGAATCTGGCTTGCAAGCTGCTGCGTTACTCCGCCTCGAAGGTGAAAATCAAATATACCGGAACGGATACGGGCATCCGGTTTACCAATCCGGTGCTGGGCCTGGATTTTGTTTCAAATCACGGGGAGAACCATCAGGAGCGGCTTAGACAGGAGCTCCTGATGATCGTGGAAAGCTCCGCACCGCAATCAGGGGGCAAGGCCGGAATAATAAGGAAGCTGAAAAAGGTTGAAAATTTTATGGATTTGATTGATTATATAGAGTGATATGATTTTTCATATTGTGTTTTTGCTGCCGCACCAGCCCTTTCCGAAGGGAAGGGGCGCTTACCGCGTAAGGTGCCGGCGCTCTTTGGGCACCGGCATGAAAGTGCAGCTATCTGGGATACCCTCATGATGTTTTTCATGAGGGTATTTTTGTGAGGAAAATATACCTTATCTAATGACATATCCGGCAGGAAGCGGTAAAAATACGCGAAAATATTATCGTTGTTGCGGTTCGGGGATCGCGGTATGATTACATTGATAAATAATTAACGAGAAGGGAGCGCTGAAGAATGAAACTGGAATTGGATGTTTACAGTGCGATCTGCGAAACAAAAACGTTTGAGGTGAATGGAGTAAAGGCAAGCTACAGGGATTTCGGAGTAAAGTTCGATGCTTCCCCGGATATAAACAGGCCCTATTGCTGCGGCAATATGGTGTTCGAACCGATTCTGCCCGCGCCGAAGGTGCTTGACAAATATGGAATTACCAAAAGCGAATACCGGCATATCTGCACTTTGCTGCGGGAATGCGTATCTTTCGGAGCCTGCAGGCTCTGCGGATAGCCGCCGGAACGGAACCGCCAGTGTTCTGCCCCGTCCTTTCGGAGCTTCCATGCTTCCGGGATTTCGGGGCTTTTTTATTGCATATCGGTTTCCTCCGCCAAATAGTATAATACAGAACCTGTAACACTTTATACGGGGTAATTTTCATGATAATAGCAGTCTTCAATGTGCGCCGGTTTCTCAAATACCTGCTGATCCTGGCAGCGGCGGCGGTCCTCATCACGGCTTTCAGCCTGACGGGAATGAATGTGTTGGGCGTGTACTCCGGGGAAAAAGAAATTCCCATCTATTCGGTGGAAAGGGAGGAAAAGGTCGCCGCGATTACCTTTGACTGCGCCTGGGGGGCGGACGACATACCGGATATATTGTCCGCGCTGAAAACGGCGGATATCAAGGCGACCTTTTTTATCGTGGGGCAATGGGCGGAAAAGTATCCCGACAAGGTGAAAATGATTGCCCGGGACGGGCATGATGTCGCCAACCATTCCTATTCGCACCCGCACATGGGCGGCCTGGGCGGGGCGCAAAACGCCGCCGAGCTCCGGGACTGCGGAAGGGTGCTTGAAAAGCTGGCCGGGGTGAAGTGCGATCTGTTCCGGGCTCCCTATGGGGAGTACAGCAACAGTCTGATCCAGGAGGCCAGGCATCAGGGGTATTACACGATCCAATGGGATGTGGATTCGCTGGACTGGCAGCCGGGCATCTCCAGGGAGGAGATCATGAACCGGGTCCAGGCCAGGGTGAGGAACGGTTCCATCCTCCTGTTCCACAACGATACGCCCCATACGGCGAAAATTCTTCCCGCGGTGGTATCCTCCCTGAAACAGAAAGGCTATTCGTTCCTGCCGGTTTCCCGGATGATCCTGCGGGAGGACTATTCTATCGATCACGAGGGAAGACAGCGAAAAAATACGATGGAATGAGCTTTTGCAACTTTGCACATAAAAAGCATGAAAAGGCACATCATAGAATCAGGATTCTTATTTGCGGGGCATGGCGCGGATTTGCCCCGAAATCGGGCGGGACCCGGCGTTCCCGGGATTTTATCATGAGGTGGGGCCTGAAAAATGCTTATTGCGGGTATTATCGGTAATGAAGGCCATTTGCAGACAGCAAGTCTTATCAACTCCATTCTTGCCGCCAGGGGGACGAAGGTGAGCAGCATCGATTCTTCCAGCCTGTTTGCGCTGGACAGTCCCAGAATAAAAGCCTATATCCAGGAACTGGACAAGAACAAGGTGGATCTGCTTTTGCTGAAAATGGGCATAGCGGACATCGACAAGCTCCTGTCGGAAGAGCTCCAGTTCGATATCGTCATTTACACGGATAAGGCGGACGAGGCCGCCGGGCCCGACCAGGCCCATTCCTCCGAAAAACTGGGCAGGATCTTTGCATCTATGGCGGACAAGGGCGTCGCCATAGTCAACGTGGACGACAGCGATCTGATCAGCCTGCTCCAGGGCACGAACCATCGCTTTGTCACCTACGGCTTCAACAAAAAAGCCAGCATTACGACCTCCAGCATCGGCGACACCGTGTCCAAGGAGGGGTTCATCTGCTGCCTCCAAAGGACTATTGCCACCAGGAACGGAACGGTGATCGAGCCGCAGGAATACAAGCTCAAGCTGGAGGCGAACGAATTCGACAGCCACAATGTGCTGGCAGCGGCTTCCTTTGCCATCATCAACGGGATCGACCTCAACCATGTCGACGGGATCCGGACAAATTAGCCAATAATATTCCAAAATGTTGGTTAAAGGGATTTGCAAGTTGATAAATATGTAATATAATATAAAATAGTGGGTGAATATCGTGCGAATCCAGTAGACTTTAGTTGATTTTATATTATATGAGCTATTGTTTGGAGCATTTTTTAATTCTAAAACAGGCCATTCGCGAATAAATATACAGTAGAAAAATACGGCAAATATACAGATGAACCGAGAGGAGAGTGGGGGTCGGATGGTCGGAAACATCATAGAGAACAACATGGTCACTATTTCCGGGAAGGTGGTTTCCAACGTTGAGTTCAGTCATGAAGTATATGGAGAAGGTTTTTATTATTTCATGCTCGACGTACCCAGACTGAGCGACAGCAACGACAGGATTCCTGTCACCATATCTGAGAGGCTTGCAAGCAAGGACAAACTGGAAATAGGGACTATCATCGAGGTTGAAGGCCAGTTCCGCTCTTACAACAGCTATAACAACGAAGGAAACCGATTGCTGCTGACGGTGTTCGCCCGGGACATTACCTTTCTTGAAGATGAGAAGAAGATCAAAAACCCCAATCAGATCTACCTGAATGGCTACATTTGCAAAAAACCGATTTACAGAACCACTCCGTTCGGAAGGGAAATTACCGACATCCTTCTTGCGGTCAACCGTCCGTATAATAAGTCCGATTACATACCGTGCATCGCCTGGGGAAGAAACGCCAGATTCTCGGAAAACCGGGCGGTGGGAGACAATATCAAGGTCTGGGGCAGGATCCAGAGCAGGACGTACCAGAAAAAACTCGAATCCGGAGACATATTGACCAAGGTTGCATATGAGGTTTCCATTTCCAAAATGGAAATCGCGGGACATGAGCCGGAAGAAGAAAAGGCGGAAAATACGGCGGAACAGCAAAATAACGAATAGAAGCGAGAATCGGGAGCCGGTCGGATGAAAACGACGGCTCTTTTTGTATGCCCGCGTACAGGAGCCTTCCGGGACTTTGCGGTGAATTGATGCTTGAAATAAAGGGATACTTATATTATGATCTTACTATAAAAAGCCAATCCACCTCAAAAGAAAGGGCATATCCATGATAAAAGTCATATACGGCGAAAAAGGCATGGGAAAGACCAAGATCCTTATTGATTCGGCAAACCGGATGGCAGGCGAGGCAAAAGGGGATGTCGTGTTTATTGACGACAGTACCCAGTTGATGTACGATCTGAACCACAAGGTGCGTTTCGTCAACGTTTCCGAATTCCCGTCCATGGGAAGCGAAGGGTTTTTCGGCTTCCTCTGCGGAATCCTGTCCCAGAACTATGACATCGAAGGAATTTTCATCGACGGCCTGAACTATATTACCGGGCGGAAGGCGGAAGAGCTGGAAGCGTTCTTTGCCAAGCTGCAGCAGATCTCGGAAAAAGTCAAAATCGAATTTTTCATAACGATCAACGGAATGGACGGCAAGCTGCCGGAGTTCCTGAAGCAGTATATTGCGTAACCGTTTTGAACCGGCTGTTTTCTGGACATACTAGTTTTATGTCATTTCGAAAACAGGAGGGTTTTATGGACAAGACCACAGCGGCCAATGAACTGAACACGCTTTTGAAAGGCGAGCAAATGGCCGTCGAAGCGTATGAGAAATTTATTTCGGCAGTAGATAACGAAACGATACGGGAAAGCTTCCAGCAGATACAGGGCAATCACAAGGAGAACGCGAGCCGGCTGGCCGGGAGGCTCCAGGATCTGGGCAGGGAGCCGGACTACAGCACGGGCATCGCCGGCGTTTTTTCGAATATGAAGCTGGGCATGCAAACGAACAGCAAGGATTCCTTCGACATCCTGAAAATGGCCTATGACGGAGAGGATAAGGGCATTGCCGCCGCCGAGGAGGTCATCCGCGGAGATCTGGACGATACAAGCCTGGAACTGGCAAAAGATGTACTTTCCCGTGACCATGACCATCTGAAGCAGATGCTCCGGCTGATGTCGGACCATCAAAGACAGTAAAGGGGCGGAAATCCGCCCCTGCTTTTTATGCTATGATTTTTGTTCTTCAAAGGATTTTTCAAGTTCCTTGATATTGGAAAGCACGATCCGGCCTTTTATATCCGCAAGGCCCTTATCTTTCTCCCCGGATACCTTGTTGAGCTCATAGATGGAGAAATCCAGCTTGTCGCCGGTCTGCTTCTGCTCTTTTTCCAGGGTGTTGCGGAACAGCGACCAGGACTTGTCCAGCGCCTCGTCGTCCTTCTTTACCTGTTCCCAGTTCTCCTTGGCGGATTCCAGGATGATGTTCCGGGTATAGTAGATCATCCTCTTCACTTCGGGGGACATTTTCACTCTATAGAGGGAGTATATGTCCGGGATATAGGAATATAAAACATTGGCCGAAGCAAGGGTTTTTTGCGCGTCCTTTGTGTGGGATGTTTTGGTCAGGTCGTTCAGGGCGTTGTCAAAATTGTCCACCAGCTTCATGTCGGCTCCTTTTTTGGCGATCTCGGGCATGAACTCGTTCCACTGATAATGGAGGTTGCTGATAAGCGTGCCGGCCTCGGTCCATTTGGCGGCTTCCTTTTGCTGGAACTCCTGCTTCTGGTCGCCCTTGCTCGGCTCATTGCCTTTCTGGCCGCCTTTTTGCTCCTGACCGCCCTGCTGCTTGGTATTCTCCTGGGAGCCTTGCTGGCTGCTTTGCTGAGAACCCTGCTGGCTCCCTTGCTGCGAGCCCTGCTGGGAGCTTTGCTGGCTTTCCGGCTGCGAACTCTGCCGGCCGCTCTGCTGCTGACTGCTTTCTTGCTGGCTGTCCTGCTGGCTTCCCTGGCTTTGGCCCTCTCCGCCTTTTTTCTGCTCCATCAGGACCGCGGGACCGCCTAATGTTTCAATCAGGGATTCCAGGCGGGCCTCCAGATTTTTCAGTTTTTCGGGCTCCTGTTCCTGCTCCTGCGACTGCTGGGCCGATTGCTGCTGTACCTGGGGTTTTTCGCTTTGGCCGCAGGACAGGGTTGACGCCATCAGCAGGCAAGCTGTAAATAATATAAGGATTTTCCTGCCGTACATTCCGATACGCAATGCTCTTACCTCCTGTTTTATAAAAGCCTGTGCGCCTTTAGTATTGGTAAATCGAGCAATATTAATGCAGGATTCGCTGAATTATACGGAAGGAGCCAAACCATGAAATAATTACATAAAGGGATTTGAGCAGGTTTGTCTAATTTATATAGGGACAAGCGAAAAAGCAGTTCCGGTTCTTCCGGCAAAAGATCGGCGGTTTTACGATTTTTGCCGGAAGATTTACCGGAAGTTCTTTTTCGCTTGTCCCAGAAGGAGTGCGACAAAAAAGCCCGGGCAAAGGAGAACCCAAATGCTGACAGTAAACTTGTGGTCCAGAAAATGCGGAGAAATCAAACGTTTCCTGGAATGCTATTTTGACAAAGATATGTCAATTGATGAAAAAACGGCCGAATGGAGGCAGGACTTCAGAAGGCCTCTCGAGGCGGTTGACATGATCAGCGCCGTCATCGACAATAACGACAAGTACCAGATCGTCATGTTCATACAGGTCGATGAAGGCCAGCTTCACCCCATTACGATCGACAACCACAATGACATTATCAAAGGGATTTTTCAGCTTTTCTACAATGAAAATGTATTAACGCTGAATTAACTGCCGGAGATCATGTTGAAAATGTCCAGGATGCCGTTTTCCGACGCGCCGAGCTCCTCCTTGAAGTAGGCGAGGCTATCCTGGACGACATCGTTGAGCACTTTTTGACCGAGCACTTCAACGGGCGCCAGGTCATCCGTGAATACGAATTTGGTTTGGGTGACTTCGGTCTGGTCGTTGTAAACGCTTTCCGCTATGGGGAGCAGGGGGCTTCCGGAATCCAGCAGGGACATGTTGGCGCGGTAGGTTTGCAGGCAGGCCTCGTTGTCGGAAGAAAACACGATGGTGTTGGTGGTGTGCGGGACATTGTACTTGTAAACCTTGTTCATATTCGTCTTCAGGGTTTGGGTCAGGTAATCCACGATCTCGGTGCTTTTTTCCGAGCGCAGGTTGATATTGATCAGGATAACGCCTCCGGGGTTCAGATGCTGCTTGACCTCGGCGAAAAACTCCTTCGTGGACATATGGAAGGGGATAGTGATATCGTGGTACGCATCGACCATGATGATATCGTACATCCCGGCTTCACGCCCTGCCAGGAAGGTTCGCCCGTCGTTTACATAGACGGTTGCCTCGTCCTCCTTCAAGTCAAAATACTCCCTGGAAAGCTGGACGATTTTCTCGTCGATTTCCACGCCGTCGATTCGGCTGTCCGGAAAATAATATTTGCATTCCTTCGCGAAGGTCCCGGTGCCCATCCCCAGGACCAGGACATCGAGGGGCCTGCCTGCGGCGGATCCTTCCACAAACAAGGGCGACATCAGCGCGTAATCGTAATAAAGGCCGGATAAAGTCCGGTTCTTTTTGTAAAGGGACTGGACGCCGAAGGCCACATTTGTCGAAAGAATGACGGAGTCTCCTTCCTCAGCGACCTGCAGATAATTGTAGAGGGATTCGTCTTCGAGGACCGTGCTTTTCCAGAAGGCGTAGGAATTGCCCAAAGGAGCCAGCAGAAGCGCGGCGGTCACGACAGTGGTGATAATGCCCTTGATGAAGCCTTTCTTTCTGGTGATGAAAAAGTACAGGCATATGAGGTTGAGCGCCAGGGAAAACACCAGAAAGGACTTCATGGTTCCGATATAGGGGATGGTCAGGAAGGTCGGAATAAAGGTTCCGATGATGCTGCCGATGGTGGAAGCCGCATAGATTTCGCCGGTGGTCCGTCCGCTGTTTTCCAGGTCGCTGATCCCGAGTTTGACCAGATAGGGCGATACCATGCCCATAATGACAAGGGGGGCGGAGAACACCACCAGGCACGAGATCGTGGAACCGGCGACCAGAAGATTTCCGGGCACGATCCACATCATGACCACAGTGGATAACGCGATGATATATTTTCCGACGAGCGGTATGACCGCGATCCACACAGCAGCAATCCATAAAAGGCCGAACAGCCTTCCGAGGTTGTTATGCTTGTCCGCCGAACGCCCGCCGATTACATTGCCGATGCTCATGGAAATCATGATCAATCCGATGACCACGGTGTAAATGATGGAGGAAGTGCCGAAATACGGCGCCAGCAGCCTTGTTGCCGAAAGCTCCACGCCCATCACGGTGACGCCGCAGAAAAAGGATGTGAGATAAATGAAAAGTTTTTTATTCATGGGTATTTTCCCCCTCGCTGGTATGGATTGCACGACAATGTATAGTGTATAACAAGTTTTGCAAATTTGAAACAGATTTTTTGCAATCGTTTTGCTGTTACACGCCCCGAAATAGTGATAAAATGGAAACGTTGAAAATGATTTAGCAGATAAAGGGGTGGACAGGATGGGAGCTTATGATCTGATCGTGCGGCGCAGGACGATTCGCAAATTCCAACAGAAGGAAATCGGGCGGGCCCTGCTGGAAAAAATGGTGGATGCGGCGAGGCTTGCGCCGTCGGCCAACAATATGCAGCCCTTGAAGTATATTATCGTAGACGGGAAGGAGAAAACCGATCCGTTTTTTAAGCTTGTAAAGTGGGCGGGCTATATCGCGCCCGCAGGGAATCCGGGAGAGGATGAAAAACCGGTGGCGTATATCGTGATCCTGCTGGACCGGGAGGTGCGGGAAACCGGGTTCGAGCTGGATGTCGGCGCCGCCGCGCAGAACATCTTTCTTACGGCCCTGGAGGAAGGCGTCGGCTCCTGCTGGATGGGCGCAGTCGACCGGGATGGCGTCCGCAAGCTCCTGAACTTACCGGAACGGTATGTCGTCAATACGGTAGTCGCCCTCGGATATCCGGCGGAAAGCCCCGTGTCGGAGGAGGAAAACGGCTCCATCCGGTATTACAAGGATGAGGACGGCGTGCTGCACGTTCCGAAAAGAAAACTGGAAGATGTCCTTCTGAAGCTATGAACGACAATTATTCCAAATACCTGCTGCTGATGGCGCTTGCCATCATCGGGGCCGTCTGTGTTGCCGCCGTAATAACGGCAAGGCGGCGGAAGCCTGGCGTTGCCAAGGACCCGGCCGTGAAAGCCAGGCCCGTCGATTCCGGCAGCATCAGCGTATTTTTTGACAGGGCCGGGAATGCCACCATCATTCCCTATGTAGCGGACCTGTTCGGAGAGGGGAAGGCCACGGCGGAGGTGATCGAGCTGCTGCGGCCGTATTCTGCGGCGCAGCTCGGCGCGGCCATCCGCAGCGCGCTGGCCTCCTGCCGCGGCGCGAAGCCGGCCGGTTCGGCGAAGCTGATGGAAAGGCTGGGGACGACAAGCTGGAAAACCTTCTCGGAGGGGAAGGCCAATCTGTCGGTCTATTACAAGGATGGCGCCGGGATTGTTTTCAATACAACGGTACGCACGCCCGAAGGCGGCTATGTATTCAACCGGAAAGGAATTGAACACAGCCTTTCGGCAGATGCCGGCGATGAACAAATCGGAAGGAACGCTCTTGAACTGTCGAAACAATGCAGGTTCTAGCCGTGGCGGGTCTTCCGCACGCCGCCCAGAGCCGATGCAAACGGCGTTACACTGACAAGCCAGGCGAACAGGCAGGTACATAGCGTACCGGCCAGGTAAAGCGCCGCCAGTCCCTTTGGCCCTGACCACAAACCCGAATCGGCAGGATGTCCCGTAAGCAGAAGCAGGATTTTTATTATGAAAAGATGACTCAGGTAGATGGTAAAGGACTGACGGGAAATCCAATCCAGACCGCCCAATATCTTCAGTTTGCTGTCCTTCAGCCTTAATGCCAGAGAATACAGGAGAAAGAACGATACCATACTGTACAGGAGGACAGCCGGCTTTATTGACAGATCGAAGGTTTCTGTCAGCCTGCTGTCCGCCATAAGGACGACCAAACTCAGCACCCACGCAACCGCGAAAAGCACGGTTTTCTTTGCCGCATGAACCTCATAAGACTCCAGTCTGGAAGCAAAGTATATCCCGAAAACAAAATAAAAGATCCAGGTCGGGAAAAACATGTAGTTCGGCAGGATGGGCGCCGGGAAGTTCATAATCTCCATAGCCTGCAGGTACACCCCGGTCTGGAAGACAAGCGTAAGCACAAAACTGGCTGCAAGCACAATCCTTCCGTGGACTTTCATCAAAGCCCGGAGAACCGGGAAGAGCAGGTAAAGCTGCAATATGATGATGATGAAATACAGGTGCGCATGGGCGGAGCCATACAGCAGCTTTTTCCCCGTATCGGCAAGAAAGCCGCCGGGATCTGTGCGGATGGGACTGAGGTCGTCCCTCATGTTAAAGAGGATAAAGATCAGGGACCATAAAACATAGGGGATGAAAATTTTCTTCAGCCTTTTCGAGAGGAATTTGAGATAGCCGGAAACTCCGTTGTATTCATATCCGGAAACAGACAGCAACAAACCGGAGATCAGGATGAAAACCGGCACGGCAAAGCGAACGAGTTGATTGATCAGATAGGCGCTTCTCGACGAAGCCGTGTAAACGCCCGAAACATGGATCATGATAATGGATAGGGCGGAAACGGCCCGGATAACATCCATTTCCCTCATTCGTCTTTTCATCGGGAAGCTCCTTTCGTCCAGAGAAATCATTATATCACAGGAATCTGAATGAGGCAATTTCCTTCCGCGGCAGAAGCATATCCGCATTCGCGCATTGTACGAAAAGATCGCTAATCCTTTCAGGGAGAGCGATCTTTTCGGAATTTACAATTATTTTATTTGTCTACTTAACCGGCACACTTCCTTTCAAATTCTCCGGGCTGCTCGTTAGAAACGGTCAGAATTTGACCGCCACCTTAAAGTCACCGTATTTCCCCGTGGCATATTCGAAAGCGGCTTCCCAGTCCTTCAGGCCAAACATTCTGCTGACTATGCCATTGGTATTCAGCTTGCCGTTGGCTATATTTTCTATGACAAAGGGGAAGCAATAGGGGGACAGGTGGACGCCCAGCACATCCAGTTCCTTGCGGTCGCCGATGATGGACCAGTCCAGGGTGGTGGGCTCGGCGAATACGGAGAATTCCACAAATCTGCCCAGCTTCCGGATCATCTGCATGCCTTGTATTACAGAGGAAGGATGACCTGTGGCTTCGATATAGATATCACAGCCGTAGCCGCCGGTCAACTCCATGATGTTCCGCACCACGTCAACTTTGGACGGGTTCCAGACGATATCCGCGCCGAATTCCGCGGCCTTTTCCAGACGTTTGTCCACCATATCCAGAACGATAAGCTTCTTGGGGCTGCGCATCCTTGCGTAGGTGATCATACCCAGGCCCAGTGTACCTGCGCCGGACAGGACGACGATGTCTTCGCAGCCGATCTGCGCTCGGTCCACGCAGTGCTTGGAGCATGCGTAAGGCTCGATCAGCAAGGCTTTCTCCAGGGGCATGGAAGCAGGCACCTTATGGATGACGGAATGCTTGACAGGAATACGGACATATTCCGCCAGGCCGCCACAGTAGTCCTTAAAGAAGCCATAGATCCGGTGGGGCTGGCACATCCAGTAGTGGCCGTCCCCGCAGAACCGGCATTCGCCGCAGGGAGCGATCTGGTCGACGGCGATGCGTTCACCGGTCCTGAAGCCTTTTACTCTTTCACCGGTATAAGCGATTATGCCGACGAATTCGTGGCCGGGGATAAAAGGGGGTTCCACCCAGGAAGGCTGGGTATCGTCACCCCAGAACATGGCGGCGCCATGGCGGCATTTCAGGTCTCCGGCGCAGATGCCGCAGCCTTCGGTCCGGATCAGGATATCATCCGGGCCGCATCCAGGGACGGGATAGCTTTCTTCAAGCCGGAAATCATCGGCGCTGTATGCAACAAGCGCCTTCATCGTACGGGGAACAGACATCTTGCTTTCCTCCTTTTCCTCTTTCACAGTTCGATAACGGCATTGTCCTTTTTCAATTCCAGGCGAAGCTCCCGAACGTCAATTTCAGAGGGAAGCACTCCGTGCCTGAAAGCCACCGCCATAGCGGTTCCCGCTGCCTGGCCCACCGCCATGCAGGTAGGCATTACGCGTATCATGGCAAAGGCGTCCTGGTCGGCGGAAATCGTTCTTCCGCTCATGAGAAGCCCTTCCAGCGCTTCGGGTACAAGGCAGCCGTAAGGTATGCCTATCCCATGCTTTACAGGCATCATGGACATGGCCTCGCTGTCGGGGCTGTGTATGTCCACGTTATATCCTGCGATTGCGACGGTATCCTCCGGAATTTCAAGGTTTCTGATATTTTCCAGCGTAAGCTGCTTTCTGCCGACGATGCGCCTGCTCTCTCTTACGCCGAGGAAGGGGATGATCGAAACAAGCTGGGCGTTTTCAAAGCCGGGAATATACTTTTTCATAAACTGCACCAGTTCCTTCACCTGCCTATGGCAGACAAATTCCGCTTTGATGACGCTTTCAAAATCCGTAACGTCCGTATCTATGGAGCGCGTGACATTAATAAACGCCTCCCCGCCGATCTGCTTGGCGATATCGATCATGTTGCGGGGAATTGTGTATTCTCCAGTTTTTCTTCCTTCCGCCACGATATCACCGAAGCCCATGATCGAGAAGCATTTGTTGTTCACAAAAAAGTCCAGGTTTTGTTCGATTCCCGGGAAGGTATCGGGCAATTTATATGCCTCCGGATGCTCGGCAAGGTATTGAAGGAATTTGTCATAATTCACATTACCTAGCTCAAAAGTGATTGTCGGCGGCTGCATCCCTTTTCCCAGGGCGTTGCCCTTCTCGTACCTGGCGCCGACTTTATACGCGACACAGGCGTCTCCGGTCGCATCTATGATGTAATCGGATTCAAAGAACATTTCTTCGCCGCGGCAAAATACGCCGACGCCCTTCACTTTGCCGTTGTCGACCTTGACGCTCTTGAGTTCCGCGTAAAGAAGAACGTCCAGATTCTCCTCCTGCTCGCACATTTCGAATAGAATGATACTCATCCAGGCGCTTTTTACATGGGTCATGGAGTTGAGGATCGGCGAGCGGATATGGCCGTTCGTCCCGCCAACCTCCCCGAGCCTGTCGATGATCTCCTGGGCGATGCCCCTTACGACGGTATTCCCTGCGCGGTCAAGGAAAGCAAGAAGCGGGAGTCCCGATACCAGCAAACCGCCGATCTGCGCGTTTTTCTCAACCAATAAAACCTTGAGCCCTTTTCTTGCCGCGGCGATAGCCGCCGGGACCCCGCCGGGACCGGATCCGATTACAATCAAATCGTATTTTTTTCGATACATTTTTCTCTCCTCTTTATGTCGTTATTTAAGCAATTTGACGGGACGTCAAATGATTATTCTTTCACTGCGCCTGCAGTCAAGCCGGAAATGAGCATTTTCCCGAGGAATGAAAACACAATGAGCACCGGGACGACCGCAAGCGTTGCGGCGGCCGTCAGCGGACCCCACTCCCGGCCGAAATACCCAATATAGTTGTAGATGGATACCTGTATCGGGTACAATGCCTGAGAATTAACCAGCACCGACGATACGGTATATTCGTTCCATGCTCCGATAAAAATCATGAGAGCCGCGCAAGCCAGCGTCGGCTTGCAAATGTTCGGTATAAGGGAAAAAATGATATACCATTTTGACGCGCCGTCGATCTGCGCCGCCTCCTCGATGGCATAGGGCACGCCCTGCATCCCGCCCAGTACGATCCATACGGCCATCGGAATATTGTATGCGATGTAGATAAGCGGAAGGGTAAACCATTTGTTGTTCATACCCAGAAAGGAAAACAGCATGTAGTTAGGGACCACCATCGCCGCGCTTCCCATGGAAAGAGGTATTCCGCAGACGATCAGGTAGAACAGGGCCTTTTTGGCTTTGAAATGGCAGCGGGTCAGCGCATAGCCCGACAGCATTGCTGAAATAACGCCGACGATTACGGAAGCCAGACTGTAAAGGATGCTGTTGATGGCCGCCGCCGAAAAGGAACCTTTGAGTACGGTGAGATAATGCTCTAAACTTGCGGTGAACCCAATGAATTTAGGCGGAAAGATCATCAGCTCTCGGGCGGTTTTCAGGGAAGTGACCGCGCCCCATAAAAACGGCACAAGATTTATAAAAAGAACCAGGAGAAAAGCGACCGTACAGAGCGATAGTAAAGCATATTTTGAAATAATTCTAGATTTCATACTTCACCGCCTTAATATAAATCACCGCCAGCAGGAAATTCAACAGGCACAGGACAATGGACAGCGCGCTGGATTCTCCGAAATGATAGCTCGAAAAGCTCATGCGGTACACCTCGATGGCGACGACCTTTGTGGATGTGCCTGGTCCGCCTGCCAGGAGCGTAAGCGGGACGTTGAGGTTATTGATATTCGACAGTCCGACGATGATTGCTGAAATGGTCAGGGGCGTCTTGAGCAGGGGAAACCGTATGCGCCAGAACAAGTTCCAACGGTTCGCGCCGTCGATAAGCCCCGCTTCCTCGTATTCATGGGGGATCGACTTAAGCCCTGCCAGTATCTGCACCATGACGTATCCGACAACGCGCCATGTCATAACGAAGATCAGCGTATAAATGGCAATGCTTTTATCCGTCAGAAAGCCGACCTTGCCGAAACCGATTTGTGAGAGGAGATAGTTCAGAAGGCCCGTTTCATCCTGGAAGATCCATTTCCACAGCATGGCGGCGACGATCATGGAAGTGACCCAGGGGATCAGGATGATGATCTGCAGGGAATATGCCGGACGGCTGCTCAACGAGTGGATCCACAAAGCCAGTGCGACGCCGGCAGCCAGGGAAATGGCAAGGCTTATTCCGGAAACGTAAAACGATCTTCCGATGGATTTCAGCACCTCGGGATTCGTCATGACATCGAGATAGTTTGAAAATCCCAGAAACCTTGAAAACTGCATGTAGTCGTTGCGGTAAAGGCTGCAGAAGAATGCGAAACCAAGCGGAACGACCAAAAAAATGAGTACAAATATCAGTGTGGGGGACATCAATAAATAGGGGAATAGCCTTTTTGCCCCATCCTTGAGCAGGGGGTGCAGTAAACTGTCCTTATTCTTCATTGCCTTCACCATTGACCAGGCTCCTTCGCTTTCTTAATTTATGCGGGGAGTCTTTGCGAAGGACTCCCCGCGCTCCTTGAGAAATTTATCTGTCCACGTTTCTGTCTGTAAAATCCTGCGCCGCTTTTTTCAAAGCGTCTTCCACGCTGAGGCCGTCGTTGAACGCATAAATCATCGCGTTTTGAAGATCGAGCGTGAAGCCGGTTATACCATAGGAACCGGAGAACACCAGTGCCGACTTGGTATAGATTTTCTGGGTCGCCGTCATCCAGGAGTTGGCCGGCGTGTTGATGAAATCCGCGGCGGTTTCAAACGTCGAGTTGAGGACCGGCATCTGGTTGGCTTCCGTTACCCACATTTTATCCGCCTCGGGGGATACCAGATACTCCAGGAATCTTCCCGCGGCCGCCTTGTTCTTGCTGCCGGACCATACTGCTGTGTTCCAGGCGTAAGCGTTTGCAATGGAGTTGCCCTGTCCGTTGTTCCATTCCGGATAGGACATAAAGTCCACGTAATTCGGGTCGAAGGAGGTAAGGCTCTTGACGGTGGGCATGCGCACCGAGCCGCCGGAAATCATTGCGAACTGGCCTGCTTCAAACATGTTGTAAACTTCTTCGGAAGTAAGGGCAACACAGCTTGGAGGCATTACCTTGTATTTATTGATCAGGTCGAGTTGGAACTGAAGCCCCGCTTTTCCGGCCTCACCGGACCAATTGTTCGGGCGGCCGTCTTCCGTAAAAATGCCGCCTTCCTGGCTGAAGAGAACCGTCGGCAGTACGCCGTGGGGGTCGGTCACATCCGTACTGTAGCCTACGCCGTAGCCATAAACCTGAAGCTTGTCCTCGTTGACATAGGTAAGCTTCTGCGCCGCCTTTGCGAGGTCGTCCCAGGTTTTGAGCTCTTCCGGTTTTATACCGAATTTATCAAACAGATCCGTCCGGTACATAATACCGAAGGTGCCGGAGAATAGAGGGATTTCATGGTGATATTTACCGTCATAGCCCGCCCTGAACAGTTCGGTATCTATATCCGCAAGCTGTTCTGGCGTCCAGCTTCCCAGGAACATGTTCTCAAGCGGTTCCATGCATCCCGATGCAATCGCTTCGCCGAGGTTGGCCATATTGATCATAAAAATATCGGGAGCATTGCCTGCCGCGTGTCCGGCGATGACTTTGGCGGACATCGTCGTCCATTCCTGCGTTTCAACGTTTACAACGACCCCGGGGTTTGCGGCCTGAAAGCTGTCGATCAGTTTGCCGAGCACTACGGCGCGCGCGTTGGTCGACGACAGATCAAGGAATGTCCACATGGTAAGATTTGCAGGCTTTAAGGTCTCTTCCGATTCACTTGCGGCAGGTTCGGAAGAGGGCGCCGTTGTCTGCAGGGCAGACTCTGTTTCTGGCGGTGCGGACTCCGATGAGGAACACCCTGCGAACAAACTCAATGACAGCATCAGGAGCAATACGATTGCGGTGACTTTTTTGCCCATTTTTTTCCCTCCTAAAATATATTTAAAGTATTACCATTTGCGCCAGCGTTGAATTTTATAGATCGTAACGTTACGATTTTTGACAAAATAAATCGGACCTTCCCTTATTCCGATTCAGCTAGATTTTTGACAGATTTCCTTTCAACGATGTCGCACGGCAAAACAATGCCGTCCTGTTTTTTTGACGGATTTTTGAGACGCTCGAGGATCAGGCGGCACGCTTCCCGGGACATCCGGTCCTTATTCCAGTCGACGCTGGATAAAGGCGGATTCATATAGGAAGAGATGACGAGGTTCTCATATCCCAGAAGGGAAATATCATCCGGGATACGAATCCTTTCCTCGTAAAAATACTGGTACGCTCCTGCTGCAAGAATGTCAGCGCCGAAGATCACCGCCGTCGGAAATTTCTCTTTCGGCAGCCCGCATATTTTTTTCGCAGTCTCATAGCCGTGGGAATACATGAATTTGCATTCAAACAAAAGAGCCTCGTCAAATTTCATCCCGGCTTCCTCCAGCCCTTTTTTGTACCCCCGGAGCTTGAGGGGGTAAGCATAGGACACGGAGTCGCCGCTGACATAGGCGATTTTTTTATGTCCGTTCTTCACAAAATAACGGACGGCCATCAGTATGGACTCGGTATAATCGTTGATCACATAATCGGTAATATCGCTGAAGGTTCCGACGGTCACCAGCACATTCGTTTCTTTTTTCAGCAATTCTATGAATTCGCCTTTATAGAGCGAGCCGACCACCATTGCTCCGTCCACGCGTTTTTGCTCTATGATTTTCGGAAGCTCCGAGCTTCCTTCCCTATGGACAAAGTTTTCGATCAGCAAGCCGTAGCCCGTTGTTTTGATCACTTCCGCAATTTCGTTTATATAGTCGGTGTAAAAAATATCGTTATCGCTGTGATAATGGTTTTTCTGGGAGCTGCTTTTGTCATAAACCATGGTAATGAGGCCGATGTTCTGCTTCCTGTTTGTAACAAGCTCTCTTGCGGAAATATTAGGAATATACCCGAGTTCGTTTATAGCATTGAGAACTCTTTCCCGGGTGGAGGGCTTTACGCAGTCGAGTCCGTTTACAACGGCTGAAACCGTGGTAGGGGAAACTTTCGCAGCTTTTGCCACATCTTTGATCGATGCCATGGATTCACCAGCCTTAAAAATCTTAACGTTAAGATCGTAACGTTAAGATAAATATACTACGAATGAACCGGTTTGTCAATATACTATTCGATTGCAATTTGAGCCCTTAAATGAAAAAGAAAATTCCACATTTGGGTTGAGAAGTAGAATTTAGTATTGCATGAAATTCCTGTACAATAAGGTTGGTTCCCTGCCTGCATTGGAAAGGAGTTATCATGTCGAAAGAAATCA
>JAEYOP010000068.1 GCA_023411575.1 Bacillota bacterium
ACAAGATAAGATTTCCCATCCGAAAGGAGTAAGACCCCTTAGAGACTATGAGGTAGATAGGTTGGAGCTGTAAGTGTAGTAATACATTGAGGTGACCAATACTAACGGTTCGAGGGTTTGACCTAGAAAATAAAGGTTAAATGGTTGTAGTATTTGTTTTTGAGAGTATGAGATGAATACGTAATTTGCACTAATATGAGAAGAGAGCACCTGAGAAGGTGTTTTTTTGTGTTTTAAAATTGATATAAGACTATAGTAGAACTCTAATCTATAAAAGCAAAAAATGCATAATAACAAGGAGTAGAATAGAAATCCTACTATTATATTGTTAGAATAATACTATTAGATAAAGCTAGCAAAGGGAGATACATATATTATGAGAATTTATAGAGAAAAAGACTATAATACTATGAGTCGTCAAGCTGCCAACATTATTTCTGCACAAGTAATCTTAAAATCAAACTGTGTGCTTGGCTTAGCAACAGGCTCAACTCCAATTGGGATATATAAACAATTAATAGATTGGTTTGAAAAGACAAAATAATATAAACATTTAGATATATTATTTCTATATTATGAAGAAAGATTAGAAGTTGGATTGTCAGCAAAGAATATCAATACATATACACCACTATTATCCTTATCTTATGTATATGAGTATACGAAGAATGAAAAATATCGTAAAATCTGTCTCGAATGGGCCATGGATGGATTACCAAGAACTAAAAGTGGTGGATTTCAACACCTTACTTCTGATACATTAAATAATGAAGAGCTATGGGATGATACATTATTTATGACTGTATTATTCTTAGCAAATTTCGGGAGAATAGAAGGAAATAAGACTTATATTGAAGAGGCTAAATATCAATTCTTAATACATATAAAATATCTTGCAGATAAAAAGACTGGACTATGGTATCATGGTTGGACATTTGAAGGTAATCATAACTTTGTAGAAGCCTTCTGGGGAAGAGGAAACAGTTGGATTACAGCAGCTATCCCTGAATTTTTGGCATTAGTACCATGTGAAGATTCTGTTCACAAGTTCTTAGTAGAAGCATTACAAAATCAGATTGATGCTTTAAAATGTAACCAAAATCCATCTGGGATGTGGCACACATTAATCGATGATGCTACCTCTTATGTGGAAACAAGTGCAACTTGTGGATTTGCTTACGGTATATTACGTGCAGTACATATGGGCTTAATAGGTCAAGAGTATACAAGTTGCGCTATGAAAGCATTAGAATCAGTACTAGGCTATATATCAGATACCGGTATTGTAGAGCAAGTATCTTATGGAACGGCTATGGGGAGAGAATCCAAACAGTTCTATAAAGATATTGAAATCAAATCCATGCCTTATGGGCAAGCACTTGCTATCTTATACTTACTTGAAGTACTAGAAGAATTTGAAGCATATGGAGAAGTAGAGTGTTTCAAGAACATTTTTCCTTAACCACAACGCAGGTATCCACTATCGTAACAGTTAGCTATATAGGGAATTTAGTATTTTTATTACTAGGTGGCAACATTCTTGATAGATTTGAGAAAAAGAAAGTATTTTTATCAGTAGTAGGATTATGGATGTGTGTGGCAACAGTTTTTGTTGCCACAGACAACTATATGATGCTATTAGTAGGGATGTTCCTCTGTATGGGGGCCTCTACCTTGATTAATACAACAATTAATTTATTAGTTCCACTGGTATTTATAGGGGCACCAAGCCTTATTGTAAACATTTTATTCTTCACCCAAGGGATTGGTACAAGTACAAGTCAAAATTTAGTGCGTAGATATGCCAAGGATATTTCTGGGTGGCATCTGGTAAATGTAATCCTAATGGTGATCATTGCAATTGGTATAGTCGCCGTATGCTTCTCAAAACTTCCAGATCCCAAAATAGAAAAACAACAGGTCTCTTACCACAGGATTATCAAGCATCCAGCCTTTTTATATCTGATTTTGATTTTCGGGTTCTATTTTATTGCAGAGTATGGAATCTTAAACTGGTTCTTAGTCTACTGTACATCAGAATTAGGAATGAATAATGAAAGTGCTGCAGTATACTTATCTATGTTTTTTGGTGGAATGACAATTGGAAGATTGGTATTTGCACCAGTAGTACAAAAGTTAGGTGTATTAAGAAGTATTATGTTGTTTGGCGGTGTATCTACTGTAATTTACTCAATTGGGATTGCTGGAGGAAAACATACTGTAGCATTATTAAGCATGAAGGGTTGTATGTTATCTATTGTTTATCCGACTTTAGTATTAATGATTCAGAAGTACTATGAAAAAGATTGTATCGCAACAGCAACTGGAGTAATTATAAGTATAGCAACCATATTTGATATTGTTTTTAATATGTTATTTGATGTGATTACTGATGTAATGGGAATTCGTTTCGCATTTTATGTGCTCTTGGTGAGTATGATTATGTTTTATATTGTCTTTTTGTGTTTTAGGAGAAATGTAATACCTGGAAAAGTAATAGATATGTTATAACTGTAAGCATGGTAACCCGTTTAGGAGACTCATATTAACGGGTGGAGGTTTGACTTAAAAAATGAACAGTTAAACAAAAGATTGTAGTACTGGTTTATGATTAGTACGCAGTTGTACTAGTACATGATAAGCATGAACTTTGTGCTTATATTTGATAGTGAGAGAAGAGAACACCCGAAAGGGTGTTTTTTTATTTTAAAATATATAATAACATATTATTTTATTTTTTATTATAGGACATACTTAAAGTAAGTCTTTAATGGAAAGGATTTATAGTATGAAAAACAAGATTATTAACAATACTATTTTATTTGTTACTATCAGCTTATTTATTACTATATTTAATGAAATATTTGGTAATAGCAATTCACTTGTTGGAGTAGCTATCGTTGTTGAAGTATTAGTTTTAATGGGAGAAAACTTAACACATAACCCTATTAAAAATTTTTTTAAGTTGCTTATTACTAATTTAATATTAGGGGTATTTGCTACAATTGCTAGCAGTTATATATGGATAGGAATTATTTTAAACTTTTTAGTTTTAACGGGAATAGGATATTCTTGTAGCTATAAATTAAATAAAGGTTTAATCGTTCCATTTGGACTATTATACTTATTTATGCTTCATACACCAGTACAAGGATTAGATTTTATAAAGAGGATACTCGCTTTAGTATTTGGTGCTATTTGTATTATGGGCTTTCAACTTATCATTCATTTTCCTTATTTTCGAAAGAAAAATTTGGAAGTTAAACAAAGTGATCTCTTGTATTATCTACAAGAGAAGAGCAGTTATAAAAAGTATAAGCTATTTGGCAAGAAGATTTATATTAACTCGATAAGAATCAGATATGCTGTGAGAATAGGCTGTCTAGTAGTATTAACAGCCTTTATAACAGGTTTCTTTAACCTTCATGAAGGGAGATGGATGAGTTATACAGTATTTTCTTTAACAGAACTATATGCAGATAATTGTAAAATAAGATCTAAGCAAAGGATAGAGGGAACACTTATAGGAGCCGCTATCATAGTTGTATTATTTATGATTATAAAAGATATTACGTTAAGAAGTTTAATTATTTTGGTAGCAGGATATTTAAATCCATTTGCAAATAACTATAGGGATGCTATTATTTGTGTGACTGTATCTGCAGTAGCATCTGTTGCATTAACCAGCAATAGTATCTTTGCTGTAAGTGAGCGTATTATTTATGTGGGAATAGGTATTATTATTGCACTTTTAGCCAATCGATTTTTACTTCGGCATAATAGTATTCCAGAAAGTTGAAGTAGAAAAGGTAGTTATATCATCAAAAATTGAAGAATACCCCTATTTTTTATAAATTTAGTAGTGGAATACTTGACTTAAAGCCCAAAATACGGTATTATTTTTAAGCAGTCAATTTTGCGGGTCACTAGCTCAGTCGGTAGAGCACTTGACTTTTAATCAAGTTGTCCCGGGTTCGATTCCCGGGTGGCTCATTTTGACGTGCGGGTGTAGTTCAATGGTAGAACTTCAGCCTTCCAAGCTGAC
>JAEYOP010000037.1 GCA_023411575.1 Bacillota bacterium
CCATTGGTCTATCTGTAGCACCGCTTCCATTAGGGAGCGGAGTACAGTATGAGAGCTCGGTTTCTCTTGGATACTTAAATCAATCGTTTCAAAATGCAGTTATGGAGGGGATACGCTATGGCTGTGAACAAGGATTGTATGGTTGGAATGTGACGGACTGTAAAATCTGTTTTAAGTATGGCTTATACTATAGCCCTGTTAGTACCCCAGCAGATTTTCGGATGCTTGCTCCTATTGTATTGGAACAAGTCTTAAAAAAAGCTGGAACAGAATTGTTAGAGCCATATCTTAGTTTTAAAATTTATGCGCCACAGGAATATCTTTCACGAGCATACAACGATGCTCCTAAATATTGTGCGAACATCGTAGACACTCAATTGAAAAATAATGAGGTCATTCTTAGTGGAGAAATCCCTGCTCGGTGTATTCAAGAATATCGTAGTGATTTAACTTTCTTTACAAATGGACGTAGTGTTTGTTTAACAGAGTTAAAAGGGTACCATGTTACTACCGGTGAACCTGTTTGCCAGCCCCGTCGTCCAAATAGTCGGATAGATAAAGTACGATATATGTTCAATAAAATAACTTAGTGTATTTTATGTTGTTATATAAATATGGTTTCTTGTTAAATAAGATGAAATATTTTTTAATAAAGATTTGAATTAAAGTGTAAAGGAGGAGATAGTTATTATAAACTACAAGTGGATATTGTGTCCTGTATGTGGAAATAAAACACGATTAAAGATAAGGGAAGATACTGAATTAAAAAAATTCCCCCTCTATTGTCCGAAATGCAGACAAGAAAATTTAATTGAAATAAAGCAGTTCAAAGTAACTGTGATTACAGAGCCAGACGCAAAGACGCTGAGCCGATAAAATGAGATTAAAACATTCTCATTTTATCGGCTCTTTCCGTTATGTATGGATTCTTTTAATTAGTCTTCGATGTTTCTTGCTTCGTTGATACCGCTGGCTAAAGATTCCATTAAGGATAGTTCTTTGTCTGTAAAGCTATCCATGTATTTCTCTATCTGTAATCGTCGGGTGCTTTTTACCAAGTTATTAGCAGGTAAGAAAAATTCATCAACGGACACATGAAGTAATGATACAAGGTCATAAAGAACTTGTATACTTGGGTGTTGCCCCTTATTTTCAATATTGGTTAAGTAACGTGGGTCAATTTCAATCAATGCTCCCACTTGTTCACGAGTTAAACCTTGCTTCAATCGAGCTTCTTTAATGGCTAAACCAAAGGCTCTAAAATCATATCTATCTTCCTTTTTACGCATAATAAACCACCTCTATACATTTTACTGTTCCTATCAAATTAGAAACAGGATGTCACTCCAAACATTTTGAAACATACATTCTGTACTAACTATGTAAATGAAGGAATGGATACGAAAGCATTACGGTATATTATGGGTTCACAAGTATAAACATGGCCTATCAAGGAGTACTTCTCTTTGGTAGGCTTTCTTTTTTTCTAAACCGTCAGATTCTATCACCTCCCGAGGCTACTAGGTAGAGGGCAATAAATAAATCGCCCTTTGGAAAGAGGTGATGGATATGAAACACAATCTCAAAATTAGTGTTTCTAAGAAACCACAGACAGGCGGACTTGTTGCCTACCGTAATGTGTCCGTAAGGGAACGAATTCTTCGCTTTCTTTTAGGGAGTAAACAGCGTGTAACGATTGTGATCCCTGGAGATAGCATCGAGGAACTCTCTATCTGTGAAATGACGAAAGGAGGAAATGACCTTGAGCAAAGTAAAGTTACTGCTTGACGTGGTTAATGATATGCGAAGTCTTGCTGACAGCATACAGGCAGTTTGCGATGCGATGACAGAAGGAGATCCTGCTCCAAGTGCAAAAGCTGCAACTGAACAAGAACAAGTAAAAGAGCCGGATATTCCGCTTGAAAAAGTGCGTATGGTACTTGCTGAAAAGAGCCAACTTGGATTTACCGCCGAAGTGCGAGGACTCATTCAGAAGTATGGTGCAGACAAGTTAAGTGCTGTTGATAAGGCTTATTATTCTGACATCTTGAAAGATGCGGAGGAGCTTGGAAATGGGTAAGCATGCAATATTATCTGCATCTTCATCCCACAGGTGGCTCAACTGCCTACCCTCTGCAAGACTTGAACTGGAGTTTGAAGACCAAAGTGGTGAGGCAGCAAAAGAAGGTACAGCAGCTCATGACCTATGTGAACACAAACTAAAAAAGGCACTTCATATGAGAAGTCAGCGACCTATCTCTGAGTATAACTCTGATGAGATGGAGGAATGTACAGATGCTTACGTTGACTTCGTTATGGAACAGGTTGAACTTGCAAAAACAAAATGCAAGGATCCAATCGTCCTTATCGAACAGCATCTTGATTTTTCATGCTATGTGCCAGACGGCTTTGGAACAGGAGACTGCGTGATTATCGCGGATGAAAGACTTCACATCGTAGACTTTAAATATGGACTGGGTGTGCTTGTTGATGCCGTGGACAATCCACAGATGAAACTCTATGCCCTCGGAGCACTTGGAATCTATGATTACCTGTATGACATCAAAGAAGTATCTATGACCATCTTTCAGCCAAGAAGAGAAAATGTCAGCACCTGGACAATACCAGTGGAAGAACTAAAAGACTGGGCGGAAGAGGAACTAAAGCCAAGGGCAGTCAAAGCCTATAACGGTGAGGGCGAATACATCCCCGGACCATGGTGTACCTTCTGTAAAGCAGCAAACAGATGTCGGGCCAGAGCCGAAGAAAAACTGAAACTTGCCGAGAAAGAATTCAAGATGCCGCCATTACTGACGGATGCTGAAATAGAAGAAATCTTAACTATTCTTCCCGACCTTACCAAGTGGGCCAATGAAATAACAGCCTATGCCACTGATGCAGCAGTCAATCACGGTAAAGAGTGGCATGGTTTTAAGGTAGTGGAAGGTCGCTCCGTTCGTAAGTACAAGGATGAAAATGCCATCGCAGAAAAAGCTGTGGTCAGTGGATATAGGGATATTTATCGTAAGAGCCTTATTCCTATGACGGAGATGCAAAAACTGATGGGCAAATCCAAGTTTGAGGAACTCCTCGGTGACCTCATTTACAAACCACCGGGTAAGCCGACTCTTGTTCCTAACTCAGATAAAAGACCGGCTATGAACGTAGCAGATGCTAAAAACGAATTTAACGAAATTATGGAGGATTAAATATTATGGCAAATATGCAAAACAAAACAAAAGTTATCACAGGTGTAAACTCAAGATTTTCTTACTTCCACGGCTGGGAGCCGGTATCCATTAATGGTGGTGCGGAAAAGTATAGTGTATCCGTTCTTATTCCAAAGGATGATAAGGAAACCATTAATGCCATCCATGCAGCGGTTGATGCTGCCATTGA
>JAEYOP010000047.1 GCA_023411575.1 Bacillota bacterium
TGCCCGTCGACCCGCACGCTAAAGCAGAGGACTCCGAAGCCATATCCTGCTTCCTGCTATCCTTTGCCTGCTCTGGTTATTTCCTCGCCTGCCCTGGCTATTCCTTGCCCGCCAAGAATTCATCGTACTGGCGCTGTACGTCCTCCAGCACCCGGTCGAAGCCCACCGATTTCAGCTTTGCTATAAATTTGGAAAGATAGATGTCCGGATCGACGGAGCCGGTAATGAGGCCCGGGGTGAATTCCTTACTGACATTCACAATAGCCGCCAGTTCGGAGGTGAAGCGGGACGTATCCGGCCGGAAGCCGATCAGCGGCGACGGCACGCCGGAATCGTTCAGCCGCTTGTATTGAGCGCCCATGTCGTCATATGGGTCGTCGATGTAGGAGTTCAGGATATACCGGTTGCCCAGGGTAAAGGTCGGCATGTCGTAGTTTCTGGAAGCGGGAAGATTGATCTGCCGGCCGTCTTCCATCCGGTAATGCACGCCCTCGATCCCGGAATCTGCCGTGTTCCGGACATAACGGTCCGTGTTGAGCAGGTTCAGAAATTTCATCGCGGAGGCCGGGTCCCCGGAAGTGGCGGAAATAGCCATACAGGAACCAAGGAGACCGGCGGAGGAAATAAAGAAGGAATCGTAGACCGGTACGGAAACGATAGGATATCCGGCATTCCTGGACCACAGTTCATCCGCCCCTGGAATCCACCCGTCCTGCTTGACCAGGTAGTTCCCGGTGGTCTGGTAATCCCCGCCGGCATTCATCGCCGCATCCTGCCGGATATACCCCGCCAGATAGTATTTCCTCATGTATTTCAACGTATGGATCACTTCGAGATCCTCATATTTGTTGATGAAGCGGCGTTCCCCCGAATCCATCCGCATGCCGATGCACTTGTCCTCACCGATGGGGTAGTCGATTATGCCGGCCTCCGGGATCCCGGAATTGGCATTTACCGCAAAAACGTCCGGCATGCTGTTCCCTTCTCCCTCCTTCACCTTCCGGAGCAGGGGCTCCAGCGTTTCGATCCCTTTTACGCTGGAAATGTCCAGGCCGTACTTGTCCAGCACCCTTTTATTGAACGCCCACACCGTTACACAGTTCAATTCCTTGTTGACCGGTATCCCGTAAGTTTTTCCGTTGATTTTCGCCGCTTCAAGGAACAGAGGATGTTCCTGCTCCAGGATCCCCCGGCCGTACTGCCCCAGCAGCGCGTCCAGCGGAAGGAAGGCTCCCTTTGTCCCATTCCGGATAAAATCGTTGGCCCCGCTGCTGGAATAGCAGATGTCGAAGGGCTCTCCCGACTGGATGATGAGCTCCATCTTCTCATCGTATTCTCCCCAGTCATACTGGATCATTTCAACGGTTGCATTTATACGCGGAAGGGTGTATTTGCTCAACTCGACCATTACCGCAGGGATATCCCTCTGAGGCGTTCCGATGGTATACCACTTGATTTTGTATATGTCCCCCTGCGGTTTTTGATAAAAGGAAGACGGCTCGGAAGAAGACGCGGAAGCAACCACAGGCGCAGCCGGACCGGCCTCCCTTGAGCTATCCGTGGCGCAGCCCGACAGCATCAGCACAGGTAAAAGCAGAAGAATCAATATGGAAACAATGACAGTACGGGTATCTTTTGAAAGATGAAACATTCCATCACCCGATACCTATTATATCCGACTTTAACCCGTTGTGCCAGCTGACAACAGGGAACTTTAGTTTATACAGTAAAGCTAAAGTTTGTCATGATTTCAATTCGCGCCTCCTGCTATACAATGATACTGTGCCGGATGACCATTGCGCACGGACAAAACGGAATGCCGGGAGGAAACTGCATGAAAGCGAAATTCCAGAAAAGAGACCTGGCTCTTACTCTGATGGTGTTTCCCGGATTTCTGTTCTTTATCGTCTTCCGCTATATCCCCATGCTGGGCATCATCATCGCTTTCAAGGACTACCGGATGGGATACGGCGGCTTCGTGCAAAACCTCTTCCGCAGCGAATGGACAGGTCTGAAGAATTTCAAATTCCTCGTCGCTTCCGGCGACGCCTTCGTTGCCATACGGAACACCGTCCTTTACAACATTTTCTGGATCATCCTGGGGACCATCCTGGCGGTAGCCGTAGCCATCATGCTCAACGAGATAGCGATCAAGAAGCTGGCCAAAGTGTACCAGACGCTTATGTTTTTTCCCTTCTTCCTTTCCTGGGTCGTCGTGTCCTATTTCGTATTCGCTTTCCTATCCTCCGATGCGGGATTTGTCAACAACGTGCTCCGGAGTCTGAATATGGAGACGATCGACTGGTATATGGAACCGGGCTACTGGCCCGCCATACTGACCGTTGTCAGCCAGTGGAAGGGCATCGGCTATTCCAGCGTCATCTACCTGGCCTCCATCTGCGGAATCGACAATACCTACTATGAAGCCGCCATGATCGACGGCGCGACAAAATGGCAGCAAATGAAGAACATTACGCTGCCCATGCTTGTGCCGATCCTGATCGTCCTGACCATATTGTCCCTCGGGCGGATTTTCTCCGCCGACTTCGGACTGTTTTTCAACGTCCCGATGGAATCCGGCGCGCTGTTCTCCACCACCAGCGTCATCGACACCTATGTATACCGCGCCATGACCACGCTGGCCGATTTCGGCATGAGTACCGCGGCCGGCCTTGCGCAGTCCGTCGCCGGCTTCTTCCTCATCATGGCTACCAATGCCATCGTAAAGCGGTACGACAGCGACAACGCATTGCTGTAGAAAGGAGCGGAACCCCGTGACAAAAAACCGCCGCGGAAAAAAATTCAATCCCAATGCATTAAGCCTGAAAAGCGAGCTGGCCTTTCACCTTCTTTTGCTGCTGTTCAGCCTTTCATGCATCATTCCGTTCCTTTTTGTCATCATCCTCTCCCTTACGGATGAAATGGCGCTGGTCAACAACGGCTATTCCTTCTTCCCGGAGAAGCTTACCTTGGAGGGCTACCGGTATATTTTCAAAAACGGCGGGCTTCTGGTGAATTCCTATCTGGTCAGCATCTTCATCACAGTCGTCGGTACGATCCTCTCCCTGATTGTCACGTCCATGTACGCCTACGCGCTGTTCCGGAAGTGCTACCGGCTCAGGGGCCTTTTTACCGGGGTTGCCGTTTTTACCATGCTGTTCGCAGGCGGCCTCGTTCCGTACTATGTTACCGTGACCCAACTGCTGCACCTCCAAAACAGCGTCTGGTCCCTGATCCTCCCCGGAGTCCTCAGCGCCTTCAACATCATCATTTTCAGGACCTTTTTCACCACCACCATCCACGAGGCCCTGATCGACTCCGCCATCATCGACGGCTGCGGAGAGTTCGGGACCTACGTCAAAATCGCCATGCCCCTGAGCCTTCCCGGAATCGCCACCATCGGCCTTTTCTCGGCCATCGGCTTCTGGAACGAATGGTTCAACGCGCTGCTCTTTATCAGCGACGCGCAAAAAATCCCCATCCAGTACCTTCTGATCAAAATACAGCGGCAGATGGACTTTCTCATCAAGAACAACATGCATCTCAGCGCTGCCGACAGCAGCCAGGCATTGGCCAGCATCCCCCATGAAAGCGCAAGAATGGTCATGGTCGTGCTCATCGTCCTTCCCATCGCCTGCGCCTACCCCTTCTTCCAGCGGTATTTCGTACAGGGCCTGACCATCGGTTCCATCAAAGGCTGACATCGTGCTTGAGGCGAAAGCCTTTCAATAAGCATGCGTAAATCGCACAATATGTAAAGGAGGAGTGAAAATGAAGGTTTTCAGAATCGTTTCCCTGCTGTTGGTCCTTGCATTTGGTCTTTCGGCGGTATTCACCGGCTGCGGCGCAAAGGAGACGGCAACCGCGGAGCCCGCGGCAACCGTAGCGGCAACCACCCCTGCCGAGACAACGGCGGTCGTGGAGGCAACCCAGCCCAAGGAAGAGGAAAAGCCGGCGGAGCTCAAATGGTATCTGCTGAACTGGGGCGGTCCCCAGAAGGATACCGACCTGGTTTTCGATGAGCTCAGCAAGCTCACGAAGGACAAGATCAACGTGACGGTAAAGGGTGAATTCATCGGCTCCGGCGACTATACGGACAAAATGAACATCAAGATCCAGTCCGGCGAAAAATTCGATATCTGCTTCACCTGCAGCTGGGCCCTCGATTATTACGGAAATGCCCGGAAAGGCGCTTTTGCGGAATTGACGGACCTCTTTGCCAAATACGGCCAGGAAACGTTGAGCCGGATCGATCCGAAGTTCATCGAGGGAGCCAAGATCGACGGCAAAATCTATGCGATCCCTACCAACAAGGAATTGTCCTCCCAACTGGTTTATGAGGTCAATGTCCCGATGTGTCAGAAGTACGGCATCGACTACAAGGAGTTCGCAAATTACACCGACCTTGCCCAGTTCGAGCCCATCTTCGCAAAGGTGAAGAAGGCGGAGGGAAAGGACTTCGTGCCCTTCGTCTGCGATGAATTCGCCCAGTCCTTCGTGCCTATCGACATGATCTACAACAAGTTCGGCACCTATTTCGACTTCAATAACGACAGCAAGAATACCAGCCTGAAGATCATCAACCAGATCGAAATGCCCGAGACCATGAAGCTCTGCGAAACCATGCGGGACTTCTATAAAAAGGGCTACCTGATGAAGGATGTCAACATCACCGCCAATACCGGCGCGCAAAAGGATGCGTTGAAGAAGAGCGGCAAATGGCTGGTCCGGCCCAACGGCTACTACCCTCTCTGGGAAGTCCAGGCCACCATGGAAGCCGGCTATGAAGTCGCCGTCGTCAAGCCCTTCCGGCCCTATGTGCCGACCTGGTCCACCACCGGCGCCATGGAAGCCATCTCCGCCACCTCGGACAACAAGGAAGCGGCGATGAAGTTCCTGAATCTGGTCAATACGGATAAAACGATCCGCAACATGGTCGGTTCCGGTATCGAGGGCACTCACTATACCCTGGAAGGCGACGTCATGACGCAGACCAAGCAGGGCCAGGACAATTACTCGACCTGGAACATCGGCATCGCCAACCCCATCGGGCTGCTGTACCGCCTGAAGGGCGAACCGGAGAACAAGTGGGACGCTTTCAAGGAATATAATGCGGCGGGAATCCCGACCCCCACCTTCGGCTTCGTATTCGACCCGACTCCTGTCAAGGATGAGATCGCCGCCATGAACAACGTGGCAAAGGAATTCAATGCCGTCGTATTCACCGGCTCCGTCGATCCCAAGGTATACCTCCCCAAATACATCGACAAGATGAAAGCCCAGGGTTCCCAGAAGATCATCGATGAAATGCAGAGACAGCTGGACGAATGGCTGGCGAAGAACAAGAAATAACCGGAAAGCCGGCCAGGGAAAAGCCAGACAGGAAAAGGCCCGCGGCGGGGAGACTCTCTCCGTCACGGGCCTTTTTCATGTGACAAACTTTACTGAGGGCACAGCGTCCACAGTACGGTCCGCGGCCCCGCTGCGAATGCTGCTGAACCGCTACCAGCCTGCTACTACCCCACTGCCGGCCCTCTACTGAAGACCGGCCCGGATCGCGGCATTAAACTGCGCCGCCGTTCCTCCGCTGAAATCCCTCATGTCCGAATACTGCCATGCGCCGGCCGAAGTGATGCCGTAGCTGTTCTTCCAGTTCCTTACCTTGGTCTGGGCTGTGGTATAGGTGTCCCCGGTTCCGTCGGCATGCTTCGTCCAGAACAGGGGCGTCACCTTCAGGCCGCCGAAATAGGTGTTCCAGGTTCCGACATTGTTGTATGCCCCGCCATCGTAGCACTGAAGGTTCACCGCGTCCACAATGCTGCCAAGCTGGGATTTGGCATTTTTCCAGTAGGTAGAGTTGTTGTAGGGACACAGGGAAACCTTGTAGCCGATGGCGCCCAGCATTTTGCCCAGCTTCACGGTCGAAGCGGTGTCAAAGCAGTTCTCGTCGTTCAGGTCGATGGCGTCCGCTCCCGTCAGTTCCTTGAGCTTGGCGAAGTTTTTGTACCAGGCGGTTCCCGTTCCGGTTCCGTAAGTATTCATGTAGGTCCGGTAAGTCGTATAGGGTCCGGCGAGGCAGAAGGCAAGCCTGGTGACGGAAGTCGTGCCGGTCTTGAGGGACTTGATCTTGTCGGGCCATCCGGCAGGCCCCACATATGCCCCGTTTGTGAAAATGGGCGTCCCGAAAAAGGTGAAATTGCCGCTGGAGGTTCCATCAATGGAAAAAACGATCACCGTATCGAAGCCGGAACCTTTTATGTCATTCAAGGTCGTTGTGGTGGATGTCTCAGGAGAAAGATAGTTCATGACATATAGAACGGATTTCTGAGTGGTGGCTGCGCTGGCTGACAAGGTGCCTGCCAATCCCAGGGTGAGCACAAGCGCTGCAAGGATGAACAGTTTGAACCTTTTCATACCGATTTACCTCCATTATTCAATTGAAAAACTATAGCTTTTCCAATTCCTATTTTACCCCTGCGGCGGAACAAGGCATACTGGAAAAACTATAGTTTTGCAGGACGAACTAGAGGATTTATAGACATTAGTTCCGTTTTATTTACATAATATCCTTTCCACGCTTCCCCTATTCCATTTCAATGGAACGGAGAGCTATTCGGCGCTCGCCCTTACCTTCGTGTACACGTCGAATGCTACTGCAAGCAGCAGAACCAGGCCCTTTATCACGTACTGCCAGTCGATGCCGACGCCCATGATGGACATCCCGTTGTTCAGAACGCCCATTACAAGCGCGCCGATGATGGCTCCGATCACGGTTCCGATGCCGCCCGAGGCGGAAGCGCCTCCGATGAAGCAGGCGGCGATGGCGTCCAGCTCGAAGTTGGTACCGGCCTTGGGCCCTGCGGCGTTCAGACGGCCCGCCACCACCAGTCCGGCCAGGGCGGCCAGAAGGCCCATGTTGGCGTATACCCAGAACATAACCCTTTTCGTCTTGATCCCGGAAAGCTTGGCCGCTTTTTCATTGCCGCCCAGCGCGTAGATATGCCTTCCGGCTATTGTCTTCTGCGTAATGAAGGTATAGATGGCAATCAGGCCGACGATGATGATCAGCACGATCGGAATGCCCTTGTAAGCGGAAAGGCTGAAGGTAAGCAGGTTGATCGCCACAATGATGACCGCCATCTTCGCAATGGTCAGTCCCATGGGAAGCAGCTCAAAATTGTACTTTTTCTTGTTCTTGATGCTCTTGTATTCCATAAAGATATAAACCAGGGAGAGAATCAGGCCCGTAAGAACGGCGATCGCGTTAAACCCTCCGAATTTCAGCGTTTCAGGCAGAAAGCCGTTGGCCATGGCCTGGAAGCTTTGCGGGAACGGTCCCACGGTTTCCCCCTTCAGCAGAACCATGGTCAAGCCCCTGAAGGCCAGGAAGCCTGCCAGGGTTACGATAAAGGCGGGCATTCTGACATAGGCGATCCAGAAGCCGTTCCACATGCCGGCCGCAATACCGATGAGCAGGCACAGGACGACGGCGGGAATCACCGGTATCCCCCACTTTACTATGAAGACGGCCGAGAGGGCGCCGATGAACGCACAGACCGAACCGACCGACAGATCGACGTTGCCCGTTAAAATGACCAGCAGCATGCCGACGCCCAATATTAAAACATAGCTGTTCTGGAGAATAATATTGGTTACATTGAGCGGTTTGAACACGATGCCCCCCGTCAGGATCTGGAAGAGCACCAGGATGACCACCAGGGCCACCGCCATGGCATACTGCCGGATGTTATTCTTTATAAAGGATTTTATATTCGTCATTTCTTCGCCCCCTTGGTATGATTCATAATGCATTTCATTATATTTTCCTGCGTTGCTTCCGAACGCGAAAGTTCTCCGGCGATCTCACCCTCGCTCACTACATAGATCCTGTCACATAAGCCAAGCAGCTCAGGCATTTCTGATGAAATAAGAATGATGGATTTCCCTGAATCAGCCAACTGGTTGATAATGGTATAAATTTCATACTTGGCGCCGACATCGATTCCCCGGGTCGGTTCGTCAAGGATTAGTATCTCCGGATCTGTGAAGATCCATTTGCTCAGAACAACTTTCTGCTGGTTGCCGCCACTCAGGTTTCCCGTCTTTTGCAGGATGCTGGAGGACTTGATGTTGAATTTCTTTCGGAAATCCTCCGCTACCAGGTTTTCCTTGTGCTTGTTCAGGACAAACCGCTTGCTGATTTTTCTCAGGTTCGCCATCGTGGTATTGTTTTTGATATCGTCGATCAATACAAGGCCGTAATTCTTGCGGTCCTCCGTCACATAGGCGATCCCGCATTCGATTGCCTTGTTGACATCGTGCATATCGACTTCCCTGCCTTTGATTTTGATCGTACCGGTTATTTTACTGCCGTAGCTCTTTCCGAAAATGCTCATGGCCAGCTCGGTGCGGCCGGCGCCCATCAACCCCGCCAGCCCTATGACCTCGCCGGATTTCAGCCGGAAGTTGACGTTCTTGATCACCTTGCGCTCGCTCTGGCTCGGATGGTAGACCGTCCAGTCGCAGACCTCCATCAGCACGTCCCCGATTTTCGCATCCCTGTGGGGGAAGCGGTTTTCCATACTCCTGCCGACCATTCCCTTGATGATCCTGTCCTCATGGATGTCGTCCACCCCTTTGACAAGGGTTTCTATGACCTTGCCGTCGCGGATGACGGTGATCTGGTCCGCCACCTTCGACACTTCGTTCAGTTTATGTGAAATCAAAATTGATGTGATGCCGTGTTTTTTCAAATCCAGCAGCAAATCCAGCAGCTTGGCGCTGTCCTCGTCGTTCAGCGCAGCCGTGGGCTCGTCAAGGATCAGAAGCTTTACGTCCTTGGCAAGGGCCCTGGAGATTTCCACCAATTGCTGCTTGCCCACGCCGATGTTTGCGATCAGCGCATTCGGATTTTCATCCAATCCGACTTTTCTCATCAGTTCCAGGGTTTTTGCCGTCGTCTCGTGCCAGTCGATCACGCCGGATTGAGCCTGCTCGTTGCCCAGAAATACATTTTCGGCAATGGAAAGATACGGAATCAGCGCAAGCTCCTGGTGAATGATGACGATCCCCAGCTTTTCACTATCCTTCAAGTCCTTGAAATGGCATTTCTTAGAGTCGAAAAGAATATCCCCCGAATAAGTTCCGAATGGATAAATCCCGCTCAATACATTCATGAGGGTGGACTTTCCCGCGCCGTTTTCCCCGACCAGCGCATGGATCTCCCCTTTTTTTACCTGAAAACTAACATTATCCAGTGCCTTGATGCTGGAAAAAGTCTTCGTAATGTGTTCCATTTCCAGTATATATTCAGACATTTCTCTCAGCTCCTCATTTAAGATTTTATACTATTTTCCGGCACATGAACACCGGTATGATTGCAGTACGCCATCCTGATCTCTCAGGACGGCGCACGCAATTCTCTGGTATATGAAGATACTGAATTATTTGAGGTCGGCTTCCGTATAGTAGCCGCTGTCTATCAGGGTTTCCTTGTAGTTTGTGGCATCAACCGGAACAGGCTCGCAGAGGTAGGACGGAACGACTTTTACGCCGTTGTCGTAGGTCTTCGTGTCGTTGATTTCCGGTTCGGAGCCGGTGAAGATCGCATCGACCATCTTGACGCACTTTTCAGCAAGAATCCGGGTGTCCTTGAAGATGGTGGAATACTGCTCCCCTGCGATAATGG
This sequence comes from Bacillota bacterium, assembly GCA_023411575.1. GTDB lineage: Bacteria > Bacillota > Clostridia > Acetivibrionales > DTU013 > UBA1305. The sequence goes on from JAEYOP010000047.1 coordinate 9,689, forward strand.
ACTTGACGGAAGCTTTTTCCGCGTCCTGGCCGGATACGATCGGCATCTTCTTGTCGCCGGAACCGTAACCCACGCTCTTGAGGGAGGAAAGAATACCGATTGAAATTCCGTCGTAAGGAGAGAGAACAGCGTCTACCCTTGCCTCCGTGTAGTTTGCACTGAGCAGGTTATCCATACGGGCCTGTGCCGTCGCACCGTCCCAGCGGAGTGTGGATACCTTGTCCATTCCCGTCTGGCCGCTCTTTACAACCAGCTTGCCGCTGTCGATGTAAGGCTGCAGGACGGACATGGCACCGTCATAGAAGAAGTATGCGTTGTTGTCGTCGGGAGATCCGCCGAAGAGTTCGATATTAAACGGACCGGCCTGGTTTTCGAGGTCAAGGCCCTTTACGATGGTCGTTGCCTGCTGAACGCCGACCTTGAAGTTGTCGAAGGTGGCGTAGTAGCTTACGTTTTCCGTATTCCGGATCAGCCGGTCATAGGCGATAACCTTGACATCGGCATCTTTTGCTTTTTTCAGAACGTCCGTCAGGGATTCGCCGTCGATGGAGGCAACAACGAGAACCTTTGCTCCCTTGGAAATCATGTTTTCGATCTGGGCGACCTGATTGTCGATATTGTCTTCGCCGTACTGAAGATCGACGGTATAGCCTTTTGCTTCAAGCTGCTTCTTCATGTTGTCGCCGTCCTGGATCCATCTCTGGGAAGACTTGGTCGGCATGGCAACGCCAACGAGCTTGCTGGTGTCCTTCGCCGTACAGCCCGTGAATCCCAATGCCAGGGACAGTGTCATTACTGCTGAAATGGATGCCGCCAAAAACCTCTTGATACTCATTTCCCCACACTCCTTTTAATTTTTACAAGCTCCCACGAACGTTTTTGATCGTTTGCTTTCGCTTTCCTTCACCAGAATAACACATATGCACATAAGTGTCAATAATTCAATCATTATGCGGATCGATTTTAGTAATCTTGCATAATTAAACGGTGAAAACGAAGAATTGCAATCTGTGCTCGTTTTACGAATTTGCTCATTTGAACGTTTTCGATCATTTTATCTCTTTATCCGATTCGTTTTGTTGATTTCGGAAAAAAAATAATATATACTCAGAGTATGTTGCAGCTTACCGCCGACAGCAGCTACTACTACTAGCCGGGGATGTGAAGGATCATGTTCGCGTTGGAGCGCATTCGAATCATAAAGAATTACCTGATGGAAAACAGACAGGCAGAAGTGAATCAGCTGAGCCAGATGCTCGGCGTTTCCGAAGTTACGATCCGGCGCGATCTCGAAAAGCTCGAAAGGGAAGAGTTCCTGACCAGGACCCACGGCGGCGCCATGCTCAACACGGCGGACCAGGCCGCAACCGCCGAGAATCAGTCCATTTCCCAGGAATTTGAAGAGATATCGAATATCGCTCTTCAAATGATCATGGATGACGACATCATCATGCTGACCAACGGCGAGCTGAACCTGATGATCGCCAGAAAGCTCTCCGTGAAAAACAGGGTGACGGTCCTGACCAACGACATCCGGATCGCGTCCCAGATCCTGGACGACCAGTCGGCAAAGGTGGTGCTCCTGGGCGGAAACCTGGACTATCATACGAACGCGGTCTTCGGCACCCTGACCATAGACAATTTGCGCAAATTTTTCGTCAACCGGCTTTTCATCGAGGTGGACGGCATATCCTCCCGGCTGGACCTGACGGTTTCCAGCATCGATATGGCCTCCTTCATCCAGGAAGCCGTAAACAACGCCAATGAACAAATCGTCGTCTGCTCCGCCGAGGCCTTCAGCCGGATTTCCTTCTACCGGGTCGGCCGCGCGGTGGACTTGTGCAACAAGATCATCACGAGCCACAAAATTAGCGAACAGCACAAAAACGCCATATTTAACGCAAATATACAATTGTTCACATCGATCAATCTGTTCGAGGGCAAAGTATAAGCAACCGACTCGACAGGCAATGGAGGCTGCATGAGTATTCCGAAGCTCCGGATGGAGGGAATCAACCGGTATTTCAGCGAATCCTTCTCCATAAGCGACGTATCCCTGGATCTGTATTCCGGCGAGGTACATGCGATCATAGGAGAAAACGGTTCCGGGAAATCGACCCTGATCAAAATGATCAGCGGTCTGATCAAGCCTGACAGCGGAATCATCTACATCGACGGCAACCCGGTTTCCATCCATTCCGTAAGCGAAGCCAGGCAATACAAAATCCACTGCGTCTGGCAGGATCTGAACCTTTATCCCAATCTCAGCGTGGCCGAAAATATTTACGCCAATATGATCCACCGAAAATCCACCCTTTTCAAAACGGTCAATATGGTCAAGCTTTATTCGGACTGCTCCGAGGTCTTCCACGAATTCGGGATCGTCATAGACCCGTCCCTTCCGGCCAGCAAGCTCGGCTTCGCCCAGAAGCAGCTGGTGGAAATGGTCCGGGCCTATGTTTCGGGCGCGGAGATCGTGGTTTTCGACGAGCCGTCGGCGGCCTTCACCGTCAAGGAAAAGGAAATCCTGTTTAAAATCATCCGTATCCTGAAGGAGCGGAACACGGCCATCTTCTATATTACCCACATCCTGGAGGAGATCGAGCAGATCGCAGACCGGCTGACCATCCTGCACCAGGGCCGGGTTGTAAGCACGAGGGACGTCAAGAAAACGACCAAGGAGGAGATCATCCGGCTTCTATCGGTGCCCGTGGAGAAAAACCGCTATCCGAAGCTGGAGGTCAAAATCGGCCGGACCATCCTGTCGGTCCGGAATCTTTGCGCCGCAAATATTCTGAAGGATATCAGCTTCGAGCTGAAGAAATCCGAAATCCTGGGGATAACGGGCCTCATGGGCTCCGGCAGGTCCCTTCTGGCCCAGTGTCTTTTCGGCCTGACGCCGATCAGCAGCGGCAGCATAGAGGTCAACGGCACGGTCCGGAAAATCACCTGCCCCAACGACGCGATCGACGCAGGCATCGCCTTGCTGCCGGAGGACAGGGCCACCGCCTCCATATTCGGCTGCCTCGACCTGGGCAACAACGTAACGGTGTCCTCCCTGAAACGGTTCGAGCAGTTCCTGTATCTTCACAGCAATATCATGACCGATGTGACCGATTCCTACATCAAGAAGCTGAGCATCAAGCCGGGTCATCCCAACGACCTGCTGATGACCTACAGCGGCGGCAACCAGCAGAAGACGGCGGTGGCCCGGTGGATCATGAGCCGGTCGAAAATATACATTCTGGACGAGCCTACCCGGGGTGTGGACGTGGCGTCCAAAACCGATATCTACAACGCCATCCTGGACCTTGTGACCAAGGGCGCTTCCGTTGTGTTTATCTCGTCGGATATCGAAGAAATTATGGGTATGTGCGACAGGGTCCTGGTATTGTCCGAGGGCATGATATCGGGTGAATTCCGGCGCGATGAAGCCACCAAGGAAGGGATCATGTACAAGGCCGCCCTGAGATCCGAATAGGATACGGGACAGGGGACAAGTTCCGTGGCCTACAGAGGTGCGATTATGGCAAGAAAATCTTATATTACGAAAATGCCCGATAAAACCGGTGCATTCATGCTCGCTTCCAGAATAATAGCCAAACGGAACGGAAATATCGTGCGGGTCAGCTATAACAAGGCCGTGGACCTGCACACGCTTTTTATCGACGTGGAAGCGTCCGATGCGGACCTGGCCGCCATCGCGGAGGAATTGGAAAGCATCGGCTACCTGAATAATAAAATCGCCGAAACCAGGGTGATCGTGGTGGAGCTCAAGATCCCGGATGCGCCGGGGGCCGTCCTGCCCGTCCTGAAAATCCTGGACCGGTATGATATCAACATCTCCTATATGAATTCCAGCTCCAACGGAACACCGTACCAGAACTTCAAAATGGGGCTTCTGATCGAGAACCCGAAGATTATCAAAATGGTGCTGGACGACATCAGCGAGCACTATCAGATTAACGTCACGGACTACGACGATTCGGAGCAGACCCTCGACAATACGATCTTCTACATCCGGCTGGCGAATGAAATGCAGCAGCTGATGAACCTGGGCACGGATGAAACCATGGAGTTCATCGCCGAGTCCAACCGGATCCTCCAGGCCCTGGAGCAGATCGGGGAAAACCCGTACAAGGTGTTCGACTACATCCGCCGCTTCGCCTATTTTATCAGCAGGCACCACGGGGAAAACTACAATGCGGCGACAGCGGCCTATCCCATCAACGATACCGTCACCCTGTACGCGATCCAGCCTCCCTGCGGCAGCAATACCTATGTCCTGGACTCCCCCGGCGAGCTGATCCTGGTCGATACGGGCTACGCCGCCTACGCGGAGGAGCTGACAGCGGTTCTGGACAACTTGTGCCCGGGGTGGAAAAGCCGCTGTCGGCGGGTATTCATCACCCATATGGATGTGGATCACTGCGGGCTGCTTTCCAAGCTGGACGGAGTCAAAATATGCCTGAACGCCAAGAGCGCGGACAGTCTCAAGCGCCAGTCGGCGGGACTGCCGGACTTCCGGGAGAACACGGGGCTGAACCTGGGCTACAGCAAAATCAGCAAGATCATCTCCGGCTATACGCCCCCCGATGAGAAGCAATTCCAACTGCTGGACTCCGGCACGCCGGAGGAGCACGACAGCCTGCTGGGAATCGGCCGCTTCTCCTTTGCCGGCCTGGAGTTCGAGGTATTGGAAGGCAACGGCGGCCACATTGACGGCGAGATGATCTTCGTATGCCGGGAATACGGCATCCTTTTCACCGGCGACAACCTGGTCAATATCAGCGGATTTTCCGCGGAAATGTCCGAATTCAACTCCCTGGCGCCCTATCTCATGCGCAGCGTCAATATCCATTCCCAGAAGGCGACGGAGATTCGCGGGCGGATCACCGGGCTTATCGAAACGATCCGGGAGGAAAGCGGCAGATCCGTTCTGATATGCGGCGGCCACGGCCCGGTCATCGAGTCCTGAGCTTATTTTTTTCCAGCGCCATTCAGACACGAATAATAAATTGACGTATTATCCCATGTTTACAATTGTGAATAATCTGGGAAAGCATTGGTGTATCCATGGGAATCATCGTCAAGTTCGTATTGAAAAACATATGGGAGAAAAAACTCCGTACCTTTTTGATCCTGTTTTCGATCCTCCTCTCCTCCGCCCTCTTTTTTGCCTCCCAGGCAATAACGAATAACGTGGTGGATATGTTCGTGGCGGACGCCAGGCAGTTCTTTGGGTCAGCGGACCTCATGATCACGCCGGAGAAGGGCTCGCCGTCGCCCTACCTGAAAACGGGCAATCTGGAACCCTTCCTGCCGAAAACGGAGTACGTCGTGGGCGCGCTCCAGGGCTCGGCCTACTACAACCATGAAAGCAGGGAAACCGTCACGGTGAACCTGCGCGGCGCCACCACGGAGGAAATGGATCTCATGAACCCGTTCTATATTGACGGGAAATCCGACGTGGGAACCTTCAGCGGAAGAAAGATCATCCTCAGCAGCAAAGCCGCCGAAAAATACGGATATCAGACCGGCGATTCCATCAAGCTGGAAATCCGGGGCACGACCTACCGGTTTAAAATCTGCGCGGTGGCCCACCCGAAAGGCTTTTTTTCCGAAAGCGGCGCGGCCGTGAACGCCCTCGTTCCCAAATCCACCCTGTCCTCCATCTACGGCGGCAACAATCTGAATAACGTCCTCTTTATCGGACTAAAGGAGAATATCGATAAAAAGCAGAGCATAGAAGAGCTGAAAGGCTTGTATAAGCGCTATAACGTGAGCGAACCGGTGCCGGAGGAGGACATGAAGGAGAATGTCCAGTCCATGTCGGTGGGGTTTATGATGATGACCATCGTCGTGGCGTTCATGAGCATCTTCATCATCTATACCTCCTTCAAGGTCATCACCCTGGAGCGCCTTCCGATGATCGGAACCTTCCGCAGCATCGGCGCCACAAGACGGACGACCAACCGGGTCCTGCTGGCGGAAAGCCTTCTCTACGGAATCATGGGCGGCGTGTTGGGCTGTCTGCTGGGGTTGGGAGTGCTATACCTGATCGTCCTGTTCATCACCCCGTCCTTCATGGCAGGGTATGACGTCCATCTGGCTTACACGCCTGCACAAATGATCTCCGCATTTTTGACCGCTGTGCTGATTTCTCTGGCCAGCTCCGTCATCCCGATTTTCAAAACGTCCAGGATCCCGGTAAAGGACATCGTTCTGAACTCCTTGGAAAAGAAGGAAAAGAGCAGGTCCGGACGATACCTTTCCGGGATCTGCCTCCTCATGCTGTGCCTCCTGCTTCCGCCGCTCTCGCCGGACGGACTGGCGATCATCACCGACACCGTCGCCATGCTCTCCGGGATCTCGGGCGTCCTTCTGCTGCTTCCCCTGATCACGTCGGGGTTTGTAAGGCTGTTCGAAAGGGTTTACATCGGGCTGTTCGGAAACATCGGCGTGCTTGCGGCGAAAAACCTGAGGAAGAACAAGAGCATCCTGAATAATATCTCGCTCCTTGTGATCGCCATTTCCAGCCTTTTGATGATTACCACCATCAGCGACAGCGTATTGCATGAGGTCGCCAGCTTTTATACCAGGAACGCGAATTTCGACATTTACATTGGAACGTCGGGGGCGGGCAGGGATTTCGAGCATTCTCTCAAATCCGTGGAGGGCGTGGACCAGGTTTGCGGCAACAACAGCACCTACGGAGTGGAGATCGTGGGCAGCGATTACAAAATCTCCAGCGTTTACGGCGTGGATACGGAAAAGTTCCCCGATTTTTTCCAGACGGATATGGAAGGGGACAAAAAAGCCGTTTTCAGCCAGTTGAACAAGGAAAGGTGCCTGCTCATGTCCGGCATGCTCCAGGAAAAGCTGGGCTATAAAAAGGGAGACGTCATTACGCTGAAAATGAGCAAGGGAAACGTAGCCTATAAGATTCTCGGCTTCCAGAATACCCTGCTGGAGAACGGCAACCTGGTGATGATCGCCGACAAATACTTCAGGGCCGACACCGGGATCCGGGGCTACAGCGAAATGTACGTCAAGTCCAAGGGCGATCCTTACAAAACGGCGGACGCCATTAAGAAGAAATTCGTCCGGAACCAGCCCTACATTATTACAATGGATGAAATGGAAAAGCAAAACTACGAGGTCAACAGCAGCATCTTCCGTTCCATGGAGGCTTTTGCCTGGCTGACGCTGATCATCGGCATATTCGGCATCATCAACAACTACATCGTCAGCTTCATCGAGCGCAAGCGCTCCCTGGCCATGTACCGTTCCGTCGGAATGAGCAGGCGGCAGATCGTCCGGATGATGTTCCTGGAAGCCGTCACGGGCGGGGTGATCGGCGGCGTGATGGGTGTGGTCTCCGGGCTGCTGATGATCTATACGATCCCGTATGTCATGAAGGCGCTGGACTTCTCCATGCCCATCCTGTGGAACCTGACCACCTTCCTGCTTTCTTTCCTGCTGGGTGTGGTGATAACGCTGATCGCTGCGATCAGCCCGATTGTCAAGTCCTCGAAGCTGAATCTGATAACCGCTCTAAAATATGAGTAATTCGTCCGGAACAGGCGCAAGGATTCCGGAACAAAGAAGGGAGAACACGTTTCAATGCCGGCAATCATCGAATCCATAGGCCTCGGTAAAACATATGCCATGGGCAGTGTCGAGGTGGAAGTGCTCAAAGACATCAATATCAAAATCGACCAGGGGGAATTCGTCTCCATCATGGGTCCCTCCGGTTCGGGAAAAAGCACCCTGCTCTATCTGATCGGCGGGCTGGATAAGCCGACCTCGGGCAGGATCCTGATCAAGGGCCGCGGGATAGCGGAAATGAAAGACGAGGAGGAAAGCAGGCTGCGCAGGCAGGACATCGGCTTCATCTTCCAGTTCTACAACCTGATCCCGAATCTGAACATCGAGGAGAATATCCTGCTGCCGATTCTCCTGGACGGGAAAAAACTGAAAAATTACCGGTCGGAGCTCGACGAGATCCTGGAGATCGTGGGGCTCTCGGATAGAAGACGCCATACGCCCAGGGAGCTCTCCGGCGGCCAGCAGCAAAGGGTGGCCATCGCCAGGGCCCTGATCAACGAACCCGATATCATCCTGGCCGACGAGCCCATCGGCAACCTGGATTCCAAAACGGGGATAGAGGTCATGGAGCTGCTTGCCCGGATCAACCGGGAAAAAGGCAAAACCGTCATCCAGGTGACCCATTCCAACGAAGCGGCGGAATACGGTCAAAGAATTATTCATGTAAAAGATGGAAAGGTGAGTGAAGAATCATGAGAAAAATACTGTTGATTTTATTGGCAATCGGACTGCTTGCCAGCACGGCGGCCTGCGGAAGCCAGGCGTCGGCGGAGCCGGTGGACACGACGGCCGCGGCGGTCGAGGAAAAAGGCGTCGAAGCCTTCGGTGTCGTAAAGGCGACGGAAGTGAAGAATATCCTGCTGGATTTCCAGGCCCTCGTAACAGATGTCCATGTGAAGGAAGGAGAACGGGTAAAGGCCGGGCAGCCGCTTGTTTCGCTGGATATGTCCGAATTGGAGAATACGAGGACCAATAAGGAACTGTCCCTCTCCGCGGCCAAAAACAATGTCAGCCGGGTGCGGTCCGATACGGACCTGAAAAAGCTCCAGAACGACCGGAAAAACGCAGAGTCCATTTACGCCAGGGATTCCAAAGAGCTGGAAACAAAGGAACAGCTGTATGCCGCGGGAAGCATTACCCTTAACGAGCTGGAGAACTTTAAAAAGCAGGTGGACAGCGATAAAAAGGTCCTGGAGGACATCGACTACTCCATGCAAAGCCTGAAGAACAGCAAAGGTACGGAAAACGATCAAAAAAGCCTGGAATCGGCCCTCCTGGAATCCGACCTCAAGCTTTTGAACAGCAGGCTGGATAAATCCTATCTCAAGGATTCCGGCGTCGTTTCGGACATGGACAACGGACTGGTATATGAAATCGGTTATGTCCCGGGCGATCTTGCCGGTCCGCAGAAAAAGCTCCTGAGCCTCATGGATCTGGACTCCCTGGTGGTAGAAGCCAAGGTGCCGGAGGAGTTCATCCGGGATGTGGAAATCGGAGCAGCCGTAAAAATCCTTCCTGTTGCCGACAAAACAAGGCAATATGCCGGAACGGTCACCTACATCTCGGGGCTGGCCACGGACAACAACGGCGAAACCCAGGTCCCGGTGCGGATCAAGGTGGAGAACCTGGATTCCTTCCTTCTCCCCGGCTTCAATGTGGAAGTAACCATCGGAACGGCCGCAGAAAAGAAGGAAAAGTCCTGAGAAAACAGGTTCCTCTGAAAATCGGGCAGGAAAGAATTCGATAAAATATCGATTCTTTCCTGCTTTTCTTATTTTCATCCAGGGATTCCGGTAGTATAATGTATAATTGTTCATAGATAGAAGGGGGCAACGCATATCACACTGACAGGGAATATATTGATCAATTTTTATTCCATATTGATCCTTGCGGCAATCTATTTTCACTCCGTCCGGCATTCGGAAACCACCGGACTGCAGAATAGGCTGTTTCGAGGCTTTCTGGCAGTTACGGCGATTTTGCTGGTCGTGGACGTCCTCAGCCGGTTTGACGGCAATCCGGGCACTTATTATGTAGGATTGAATTACTGGGGCAATCTGCTGATGTTCCTTGCGAATCTGGTATTGCCGGCGCTCTGGATCCTGTACGTGCACAACCAGGTGGTCCATAATGTAAAAAAGACCCTGAGGCTTTCGTACTATCTGCTTGCCCTGCTCGCGGCCAATGCCGCCACCGTTGTTATCTCCCTGCCCTACGGCTGGTTTTACTATATCGACGCGGAAAATATCTATCACAGGGGCGACTATTACTGGGTCCTTGCCAGCCTGGTCATCGCCATGATGCTGGGGGCGCTGGCCATCGTCCTTACCAACCGGAAAAGGATTGAAGCGCGCCATTACTTTTCTCTGGTTTTCTTTGAAATCCCACCTTTTATCTGCCTCTTTCTCCAGATGTTTTTTTACGGGATATCCCTGATGCTCAACAGCGTGGTCCTGTCCCTGCTGATTGTGTATTTTAACATCCAGAACCGGTATATCGACACGGATTACCTTACAGGCATCAGCAACCGGAAAAGGCTGGAGTACCAGCTGAAGAAAAGAATTGCTTCCAGCACTGTCAATAGTACCTTTTCGGCGATTCTGATCGATATGGACAATTTCAAGGCCATCAACGACAATTTCGGCCATGATGTGGGCGACGATGCGCTGGGGACCTTCGTAAAGCTTTTAAAAACCTGCGTCCGTTCCGGCAACGACATCATTGCAAGATTTGGAGGAGACGAATTCTACCTTCTCCTGGACATGTCGGACCGCGAACAGCTGGAAGCGTCCGTAGCCCGGATTCAAACTGTGGTGAAAACTTACAACGACAGGAATCTCAAGCCGTACAAGCTCGAATTCAGCCTGGGCTACACCGTGTACGATCCGGCCAGGCCCATGAAGCTGAAGGAATTCCAGAAGCAGCTGGACACGCTGATGTACCGGAACAAACGGACGGCCAAAGACGGATCGGGCCAGCAACCCGGGCAAACCCCGCATTGCTGACCCATCGTTGATCCCTTTATTTCGAATCCCTTTTGCTTTAATTACCGGTTTTCATAAAATTTCTGCATGACATAGAACGCAGGCTTGCGGTATTTTTTGTCCGCGGAAAGCAATCCCTTCGTATTATAGTAGTTCTGTGTGAAGTGAAGCCTCCTGGGGCATCTGAAATCATACAGGATCCAGGGGCTGGTGCCTTTTACATAGGGAATCCTGGCCAGCACCTCCACCTGCTTTTTGAAGATATCCAACTGGCAGTCCTCCGTTCCCTTGTCGTCCGCCGTCCCCCTGTGGCCCGGCTTTGCGTCCGCACCGAATTCCGTTATGACCACCGGCTTGGACGGATTGCTGTTTTCAAACAGCTTGACGAGGTTGTCGAAATTCGTCTGATACCAGCCGTAATACTGGTTTGCGCCGATAATGTCGAGGTCGTCCGCCAGCCGGTCGTTGATGATGTGGTTGGTGTGGTCCAGCATGCAGGCCGCGGAAACAAGCCTCGTCGGATCCAACTCCTTTGCCTTCCGGGCAAGCCGGCTCATGAACTTCAGCCGGGCTTCCGTGTCCGCGTTTTCATTGCCCACGGACCAGATGATCACGCTGGCCCTGTTCCGGTCCCGCTTGATGAGCTCGGTCAACTGGTTTTCCGCATCGCTGTAGGTTTCGGCATTGCCGAAATCGATGGCCCAGTAAACCGGAATCTCCTCCCAGAGCATGATCCCCATCTCGTCGGCCAGTTTGGAAGCCTTTTCCGTATGAGGATAATGGGCGAGCCGCATATAATTGCAGTTCATTTCCTTCGCCAGCCGGAAATTCTCGCGGATTTCCTCCTCCGTCACGGCTTTGCCGTTCCGGACGCTTTCTTCGTGGGTGCAGATCCCCTTCAGGAATATTTTGCGCCCGTTCAGGTAGATGTCCGTGCCCACCGTTTTGATTTCGCGGAATCCGATTTTCTCCCGGAGCACGTCTTCCCCGAACGAGAGCTCCACCTCGTAAAGCACAGGCGTTTCCGGGCTCCACAGCTCCGGCCGCGCTTCCAGCACCACGGTGCCTCTGCCGCCGCTGATCCGGACCGGTACGTCCAGCCCGAGGCCTTTGATCCGGAGCCGGGCTTCCCCCTCCGTCCGGGAGCCCTCCGCCAGAACTTCGGCCTGGAGCCTGCCAAAGGTGCCGTCCGGAACAAGGGACAGGGTGAAGTCCTTTATAAAGGTTTCCGGGAGCCGGAGGAGCTCGATATCCCTGTACAATCCGCCGTAGTTGAACCAGTCCGTGTTTTCGCAGGGCACGTTCGTCTTCTTCCGGGTGTTGTTCACCACCACCAGAATCCGGTTGACTTCCTGGAGCAGGCCGGTCACTTCGAAATAGAACGGCGTACTTCCGCCATTGTGGCATCCGAGATACTGCTTGTTCAGGAACACCTTCGCATTATAATTGGCGGCCCCGAATTTAAGGAAGACCCTTTTCTCCCCCCGGTTGAAATACTTGAAGGTGCGGGTGAATACAATGCTCCCCTCGTAGAGGAACAATTTCTCCTGCTGGGTGTTCCAGCAAGACGGCAGGTACATTTTGTCCCAGTCGTCAAAGCTGAAATCCATGGGATTGTATCTTCCCTCGTCGTCCTGGTATTTTTCTTCGTACCATTTTGCCCGGACACAGGTGTCGTACTGGTCGATCCCATAGTTCCACCAGCCGCTGAGCAGCTCTTTGTCCCTTCCGCTGTCGTAAACCATGGATTCGCCGGTTACCCTGCGCTGGAGATATTCGCTTTCATAATCCTCATTATGGATGGAGTCGCAGAAATTGTCCGCCTTGTTTATCATTTTGGCTACCTCACTGTCCGTTATTCTATTCTTTGTTCTTTCATTTTACCCTTTCGTTTTCTCCCATGCAATAAAAACAAGGGACAGGTACGTTGTACCTGTCCCCCTATTCCACTCTGCCGGGATTATATCCGGTTGACGCCGGATTTGACCGCCGCGGCGGCAACAGCCTTTGCAACATTGGGACCGACCCTGGGGTCGAAGGGAGCCGGAATAACGTATTCCGGATTGAGTTCCTCGTCGGAAACCAGCTCCGCAATTGCCCTTGCAGCAGCAATCTTCATTTCGTCGTTGATATCGCTTGCCCTTACATCCAGAGCGCCTCTAAAGAGGCCCGGGAAGGCAAGCACGTTGTTGATCTGGTTCGGGAAGTCCGAACGGCCTGTGCCCATAACGGCAACGCCGGCGGCTTTTGCTTCATCCGGCATGATTTCGGGCGTCGGATTTGCCATGGCGAAAATGATGGGATCCTTGGCCATGGTCTTGACCATTTCGCCGGTCAGCATGCCTGCCGCGGATACGCCGATGAATACGTCCGCACCGACGATGACATCCTTCAGGAGGCCCTTCTTCTTGTGCAGGTTGGAGATCTTGGCCATTTCGGCCTTCTCTGCGTTCAGGTTGTCCCTGCCCTCATAGATGGCGCCCTTGGTATCGCAAAGGATGACCTTCTTCAGGCCCATGGCCATGAGCAGCTTGGTGATGGCGATTCCGGCAGCGCCGGAGCCATTGACGACCACTTCGATATCGCCGATGTCCTTCTTCGTGAGCTTGAGCGCGTTCAACATGGCGGCAAGGGTAACAATGGCCGTGCCGTGCTGGTCGTCGTGGAAAATCGGAATATCGCATTCTTCCTTGAGTCTTCTTTCAATTTCAAAGCACCTGGGCGCCGAGATGTCTTCCAGGTTGACGCCGCCGAAGCTGCCTGCCAGGAGCTTCACGGTCTTTACGATATCTTCCACGTCCTTGGAACGGATGCAGAGCGGGAACGCGTCCACATTACCGAAGGTCTTGAACAATACGCACTTGCCTTCCATAACGGGCATGCCCGCTTCCGGCCCGATGTCACCGAGGCCGAGCACTGCGGTGCCGTCCGTTACAACAGCGACAAGATTCCATCTCCGGGTCAGTTCGTAGGAAAGGTTTACATCCTTCTGGATCGCCAGGCAGGGTTCGGCGACACCCGGTGTATATGCCAGTGAAAGGTCCTGCTTGTTCTTTACAGGAACCGTGCTGATGACTTCGATTTTTCCCTTCCATTCGCCGTGAAGCCTTAATGATTCTTTTCTGTAATCCATTTTATTTCACTCCTTAATATTTTAATATCCGGAATTATAGCCTGCGTATTCGCTTACCGGTTCACTTGCCTGTCTTTTCCTTCGTTTACAGATCCCTTACTTCATCCAGGATGACCTTCAGCGCATCCGCCGACTTCCTCAGCGCCGCCAGTTCGGAATCCGTCATGGTGAGATCGACGAGTCCCTTTACCCCGCTGGAATTGACGATGGACGGAAGGCTGAGGGCAACGTCGTCAATGCCGTATGCGCCATTGATGACGGAGGTGACTGTCCGGATGGTATTCTGGTTTTTGAGGACCGTTTCGAGAACTGTGTTGACCGTTACTGCGATTCCGTAGTAGGTCGCGCCCTTCCGCTTGATGATCTCGGCGCCTGCGGTCTTGACGTTGCTGATGATGGCTTCCTTTACTTCATCCGTAATGCCGTACTTCGGATCGTTGAAATACTCCATGATATTGCGTCCCGCAATATGGGTGGCGCTCCAGAGCGGAAGCTGTGTATCGCCGTGTTCGCCTATGATATACCCGTGGATATTTCTTACATCCACATCGAATTTCTCACTGAGGAGGGACCTGAACCTGGCGCTGTCGAGAACGGTTCCGGTTCCGAGGACCCTTCCGTTGGGCAGCCCGGACCACTTCTGGATCTTGTAGGTCAGGACGTCCACGGGATTCGCGACCACTATGATTACGCCGCGGGTGTAGTACTTCATGATGTTGCTGGTGATTTCCTTTGCGATAGCCACGTTTTTCTTTGCGAGGTCCACGCGTGTTTCGCCCGGCTTCCGGTTGGCGCCCGCCGTGATGATGATGGCGTCGCAATCCGCCACGTCCGGGTAATCCCCGTCGTAGATGTTCATCTGTCCGACGAAGGGCAAGCCGTGGTTAATGTCCATTGCTTCTCCGGCAGCCTTATCCTTAAAGACATCTATCAATACCATTTCATTTGCCATCTGCTTCAGTGACAGTGCAAATGCGGTCGATGCTCCGACAAAACCTGCTCCGATGATTGCTACCTTTGATTTGTTGCTCCCCATTTTCAACCCATCCTTTTATAAACAATTTCGTTTTTTGTATGCTCCCTTTTTTGCACGATTACAATAAAGGATAGCAAATTTTCAAATTGATATCAAGACGTTTTTCGTAAACTTTGTGATTATTTTAACATCATTATTTGTGCAAGTTAACAACGCAATATTCCAGGACGACAACGGGGCAACAAATTGTTTTTTCCAATTTGTTTCTTTCAATTTATTATGTGGAATATATTAAACGATACTAGTATGCGAATCGATCTGTGGAATGGGTGCTTCACACCGTTGTTCCGGTCCGATCCTGGGGGTGGAATATGAAAAAGGTTCTGATAGCGGATGATGCGCAATTTATGCGGTTGTCCCTGAGAAAAATACTGGAGAAAAACGGGTTCGAAGTCATTGCCGAAGCTGCGGACGGGATTGAGGCCATCAGCAAGTTTCGGACGGCGAACCCGGATATTATTACGATGGACCTTACCATGCCGGAAATGAACGGGATCGAAGCCATCAGACAGATCAAAAAGCTGAAAAAGGACGTCAATATCATTGTCATCTCGGCCATGGGAAACATGTCCTGCGTCTACGACGCCGTAGCGGCAGGAGCGTGCGGATTTATCGTCAAACCGTTCAAAGAGGAAGATGTTGTAAAAAGTCTTAGCAGGCTTCTCTAACAGGCTTCTCTAAGGGATGACCGAATCATAAAAACGGATTCTTGAGCGAGGGATTTTTTGTCCTTACAAGGCGGAGGAAGGCGCAATAATTGTTTTATTGGAACTGACGACAACGAAGTAAGGGCGAAAGATAACCGCTCCAGAACCGGAATTTATGATTCGGTCATCCCTAAACTGAATAAAGGATGGTAGGGACATGGACAGAAGGAATGATCCTTTGCTGGATGCGTTTCTCTACGAAACAAAGCAGATCCTGGAAAAGGCGGAACGGATCCTGCTGGAATGTGAAAAAACAAAGACCCTGAACAGCGAGAGCATCAATGAAATTTTCCGGATCATGCATACCATAAAGGGCTCCTCGGCCATGATGGAATTTGCCGGCATATCCGAAACCGCCCATGCGGTGGAGGACCTGTTCTTCCATATCCGGGAACGGCATCCGGCCGTGGATTTCGAAAGGGTGGCGGATATCATTCTCCATGCCGCCGACTTTATCGGGCATTCCATCCTGAAGATCGAAAACGGCGAAGAGCCGGAGGCGCAATACGACGAAATAAAGCAAACCATTGACGTTTATCTACAGGAGCTGAAGGGAAACGGAGCTATCCCCGCCGACCAACCGGCCCCAAAGGCGGAAGTCCGGGAGAAACCGGTAAAGCGGGCCAAAAGCGCAGCCAGGCAGGAGGCGGATTATCTCGTATGGATCCGGTTCGACGAGGACTGCGACATGGAAAGCGTCCGGGCCTTCGCCACCATGAAGCAGCTCGAGGATCTCGCCGCAGTCGTTGAAACGATCCCCGCCGACCTGGAGGATTTCGACCGCTCCTCCGAGCTGATCCGGAAAAACGGATTTGAGCTTTATGTAAATAGCAAGTCTACTCCGGAGGAGATCGATCAATTCATCCGGAGCCGTACCGTCTACCTGAAGGACTGCCGGGTCAGCGCCCTGTTCCGGGAGCCCGGAGCCGGCGGTGCGGAAAGGCAGGTCTCCTCCGCCTCCGATTCAAAAGAAAAAGGGCAGGTCAAATTGACCGCCCGGCAGAATTTCATCAGCGTCAATGTGACCAAGCTGGACAAGCTCATGGATATTGTGGGCGAGCTGGTCATCTCCGAGGTCATGGTCACCCGGAATCCGGAGATCACGAAGCTAAAGATCCGGAGCTTTATGAACGCTGCGAACCAGATGAAGAAAATCACTACGGAGCTGCAGGACATCGTCATGTCCATCCGGATGGTGCCCATCGGTCCGACCTTCTACAGCATGCAGAGAATCGTCCGGGACATGTGCAAAAAGCTCAATAAGGACGTGGAGCTCATTATTTCAGGCGAGGATACGGAGGTGGACAAAAACATCATCGAATCCATAGCCGATCCCCTGATGCATCTGCTGCGCAATGCCATCGACCACGGCATCGAGGATCCCGACACAAGAGTACGCCTGGGCAAGCCGCCGGGGGGCAGGATTTACCTGTCCGCCCGCAGCGAAGGCGGAGATGTCTGGATCACGCTGCGGGACGACGGCAGGGGGCTGAACCGCGAGGCCATCCTGAACAAGGCCATGGAAAACGGCCTGATCGCCAGGGACCCCTCGGAGCTTACGGATAAGGAGGTCTGGAGCTTCATCCTGATGCCGGGTTTTTCAACGAAAAAGAAGGTCACGGAGTTTTCGGGAAGAGGCGTCGGAATGGACGTCGTCATGAAGAATGTGGAGAAGATCGGCGGGCGGCTGAATATCGACAGTGAAGCTGGAAAAGGCTCTACGTTTGCAGTCAAGATCCCGCTGACCCTCGCTATCATCAACGGCATGGAGATTTCCGTCGGCGGCAGCTGCTATACGATCCCCCTCACCATGATCAAGGAATCCTTCCGCCCCAAGGGCGTCCGCACCGTCAGGGACAACGAAGGCCGCGAGGCCATCATGCTGCGGGGCGAATGCGTCGAGATCATGCGGCTCCACAAGGAGTTCCGGGTCCCTACGGAGGTGACAAGCCTCGAAGACGGAATTCTGATCATTGTACAGAACGAATCGCTGACATACGGCATTTTTGCGGACAGGCTGCTGGGCGAGCACCAGGTCGTTGTCAAGCCGGTGCCGAAATACATGGGAAAAATAGACGGCGTTTCAGGCTGCTCCGTCCTGGGAGACGGCAGCATCAGCCTGATATTGGATATCGCCGGCTTACTGGACCGGAAAAGGAAAAACGATATCAGGAGGGGTGAAAATGAATGAGCTTGGCATGCAGTACGAGCCTGTGGAAGACACCATGCAGGGCAAGTACCTGACCTTCGTACTGGATCAGGAGCACTACGGGCTGGAAATCCGGGTAGTGACCGAAATTATCGGAATGCAGAACATCACGGTAGTCCCGGATCTCCCGGAGTTCATGAAGGGTGTGATCAACCTGAGAGGAAAGATCATTCCGGTCATCGACGTAAGGATGAAATTCAAAAAGCCTCCGCAGCCGTACCACGACCGCACCTGCATCATCATTGTCGAAATCGGCGACATGCCGGTGGGGCTGATCGTGGACAGGGTGGCGGAGGTGCTCAATATTCCCGATGAAAACATCGTGGCGCCTCCGGACGGCAAAACGGGTTTTTCAAACCGGTACCTTCAGGGCATCGGAAAGGTCGGGAACGAGGTCAAGCTGCTGCTTGACAGCAACAGGCTGCTTTCGCTGGCGGAGACGGACCAACTAAGGGATGACCGAATCATAAAAACGGATTCTTGAGTGAGGGATTTTTCGTCCTTACAAGGCGGAGGAAGGCGTAATAATTGTTTTATTGCAACTGACGACAACACAGTAAGGACGGAAAATAACCACTCAAGAACCGGAATTTATGATTCGGCCATCCCTGAACACGATGGAGCATTCCAATTCATAATAGGAGGAGTCGATATGCTGAAAAACGCGTCAATCCGGTCTAAACTAATCATAATGGTGGTCATTCCCCTCGTTGCCCTGGTATTGATCTCGATCCTTGCCGTCTATACGATGGATTCCTTGAACTTCGATATGAAAACCAAGGTAAGGGACCAGAATTACTCCGCCATTTCCCTCGTTCTCAACGCCGACAGGGATATGTACCAGTCCATGGTGGGGCTGAAGGCAATGATCTACGAAAGCACCGATGCGGAACAGCTGGCGGCCGCTACGGAAACGATGCAGTCCAACCAGAACGATGTCCGGAATAGGATTTCGGAGGCGGAGAAGAGATTCCCGAAGGACGACCCTTACTGGGGAACCCACCGGGATAAAAACGGCAAGCTGATCTCCGAATATTTTGCGGCCTTTGACGCCGCCTTCACCCAATGGACGGATGCGGTCGCCAAATCGGTGGAAGCGGGCAAAACCGCCAGCAATGACGAAGACTTCAACCTGGCCAGGGACAACCTGAACCTGATCGGCGAAATGATCGACGAGGCCACCGATGACATCGTCAATATCAACGAAGCCAACAAAAACCGGCAGGAGTGGTTCATTCTGGCCGTTAACGGCCTCCTGCTGCTGGGCATGGTATTCCTGCTGTCCCGTATGGTCCGGATGATCTCCGTCCCTGTGAAGGAGCTCACCGGCTATGCCGAAAAAATATCCCAGGGCGAAACGGAATTTTCCTTTAAAATCGATTCGAAGGATGAGATCGGGCGCCTCAAGAAGGCCTTTTCCGATATGGTCAGCGATTTGAGACTCAAAGCGGATGTGGCTTCGGAGATTTCAAAGGGAAATCTGAACGCCAAAGTGGTCATCCGTTCCGACCGGGACAAATTGTCCATCAGCATGGAGAGCCTCCGGAACATCCTGTTCCAGATGGTCCAGGACATCAATATGCTGACCGGCGCGGCGCTGGCCGGAGAACTGTCCACCCGGGCGGATGCCGGCAAGCAGCAGGGCGATTTCAAGAAGATCATCGAAGGGATCAACGCCACGCTGGATGCCATCGTCGGCCCGATCAACGAGGTCTCCGACGCGATGGAGGCCGTGTCCAAGGGCGACCTCGGCGTATCGGTGCGGACCCATTACAGCGGCGATTATGCGCGGCTGGCCGATTCGGTCAACCGGACCGTGCTGAACCTGAAGAACCTGATCGATGAAATCGCCGGCGTCCTGGAGCAAATGTCCGAAGGAATTCTGGATATGGAGAATATCCGGGAGTATGAAGGGGATTACAACCGGATTTCGGAATCCATGAACACGATCCTGGAATCGCTCAACGGCCTGATCGGCGATATCACGAAAGCCTCGGACCAGGTCGCCACAGGCTCCCGCCAGGTTTCCGAAGGAAGCATGCAGCTCTCCCAGGGCGCGACGGAACAGGCCAGTTCCGTGGAAGAGCTCTCCGCCAGCATGACCCAGGTGGCGACCCAAACCAAGATGAACGCTTCCAACGCGACGCAGGCCAACCATCTCGCCCTGGAAGCCAAGGAAAACGCGGACCGGGGAAACAGCCGCATGAAGGACATGCTCCGGTCCATGGAAGATATCAACGAAGCCTCGGAAAACATCTCGAAAATCCTCAAGGTCATCGACGACATCGCGTTCCAGACCAACATCCTGGCCTTGAACGCCGCCGTGGAAGCGGCCAGGGCGGGCCAGCACGGCAAGGGCTTCGCCGTCGTCGCCGAAGAGGTTCGCAACCTGGCGGCCAGGAGCGCCGACGCCGCCAGCGAAACGACGGAGTTCATCGAAGCGACGGTCAAAAAGGTGGAGATCGGCACCAAGATTGCCAGCGAAACGGCCTCCTCCCTGCTGGGGATCGTGGACAGCTCCGCAAAGGTGGCGAACCTGGTCGGGGAGATCGCGGCCGCATCCAACGAGCAGGCCAGCGGAATCGCCCAGATCAATGTGGGTATCGAGCAGGTGTCCAAGGTCATCCAGACCAATTCGGCCACCGCGGAGCAGAGCGCCGCAGCCAGCGAAGAGCTGATGACGCAGGCCCAGCTGCTGAACGACAATATCAGCCGGTTCAAGCTGCGGCAGGAATACAGCCTGTCGGAAAAGGCCGCTTTTTCCAGCCAGAAGCCGGCTGTGAAAAGGAGGCTCGGAACCGTCCATTCCCAGTCTGCTTTGCCAAGGCCCAGACCTCAGATCACTCCAGGGAACACGGATTTCGGAAAATACTAGACGAATGCGGCCCCCGCCAAGGGGGCCGTTGACTCGGAACGGATGTGAATTGCGTGGAACCGATCACGAAGCAGGAATTCGCGCGGCTTAAAACCATAATGGATGAACGGTTCGGAATCGAAATCAAGGACGGCAAAATCACCCTGGTGGAGAGCCGCCTCAGCAAAACGCTGGCGGAAAGAGGCATGTCCCGCCTGGGACAATATCTGGACGCCGTTATGCGGGACAGGACCGGCGCTCTCGAACAGGAGCTGGCTCAGAAGCTGACTACTAACCATACCTATTTTATGAGGGAACCGGAACATTTCCGGTTTTTTCAGGAAACCGTCCTCCCCTGGCTGGTCGGCACGGTCCGGGACGGCGACCTGCGGACCTGGAGCGCCGGCTGCTCCTCCGGTGAGGAGCCCTATACCCTGGCCATGTGCATGGCGGACTTTTTCAATCTCCGGTCGGAAAGCTGGAATACGAAAATACTGGCCACGGATATCTCCGCCGCCGTGCTGGAACGGGCGGTGGAGGCCATCTATCCCGTGGAAAGCCTGCAGAACATCCCCGACCGGTGGAAGAAGCTCTATTTCGAAAGCCTGGACAGCGAACGGGTCCGGGTAGGTGCAAAAATCCGGGAGGAAGTCATCTTCCGGCATTTGAATCTGATCGAGCAGGTTTTCCCCTTTAAACGGAAATTCCACCTGATCCTTTGCCGGAACGTCATGATCTACTTCGATACGCCGATGAAAAACCGGCTGATCAAAAAGTTCTATGATGCCACCGAACCCGGCGGCTACCTCTTTATCGGGCATTCGGAAAGCCTGGGGCGGGACACCTGCGGTTACAAATACATAAAGCCATCCATTTACAGAAAGGAGTGAACCCGGCATGAAAAAGAAAATCGAGGTCCTGATTGTCGACGACTCGATCTTTTTCAGGGAAGCGCTCAACATGCAGCTTTCCAGGGACCCCGACCTGATCGTGGTCGGAGAGGCGCAGGACGCCGCCGAGGCCATCGTGAAAATAGAGGCTTTGAAGCCCGACGTCATCACGCTGGATGTGGAAATGCCCGGCATGAACGGGATCGAATTCCTGCGGCGGGTTATGCCCAGGTACGCCATCCCCGTCGTGGTGGTAAGCTCGGTCAACAGCTGCGTTTTCGACGCTCTCAGCGCGGGCGCGCTGGATTTTGTGGCGAAACCCGATACCAGGGCCCGGATCGGCTATGATCTTTTTATAAACGAGTTGAAGGTAAAGATCAAGGTCGCCTCGACGGCGAACCGGTCCATTCTCAAAACCATGACTAACGGTCCGGAGGCCCCCGCCTCCTCCGCGAAGCAGCCTGGAATCATTGCCATCGGCGCGTCCACAGGGGGAACGGAAGCGATCTACGAGGTGGTAAAGGAGCTTCCGAGGAACATTCCCGGCATCGTGGTCGTTCAGCACATGCCCCCCGTATTTACCCGGATGTACGCCGAACGGCTCAACAATTCCTGTATCCTGGAGGCAAAGGAGGCCGAAAACGGCGACCGGATCTATCCGGGCAGAATGCTTGTCGCCCCGGGCGATTTCCAGCTTCGGGTGAAAAAAGGTCCCGGCGGCTACTTCGTGGAGTGCATCAAGGAAGAAAAGGTAAGCGGCCACTGCCCTTCCGTCGATGTCTTGTTCCAATCCGTCGCGGATAAGGCCGAAGGAGACGCCATCGGCATCCTGCTCACCGGCATGGGGAGCGACGGCGCAAAGGGCCTTCTGGAAATGCGAAGGAAAGGAGCCATTACCATCGGCCAGGATGAATCGACCTCCGTGGTTTACGGCATGCCGAGGGTGGCCTATGAAATCGGAGCCGTCGGAAAGCAGCTCCCCCTGAGCAAAATATCCGCCGAAATTATGCGAATACTCCATATCGTGCAGTCCTGAGAGGTGAAGACAAGATTGATCCCTTCGCGAGCTGTTCTTAAACATAGACAAATAAATGAATGTTGGCGATACCCCCGAACGGAATGCATAGGCAGGAACGAACCGGGCAGGATTAACATAAATTATATTATTGGAGTTTATATGCTAAGAAGGGAGAAATGACCCATGTACGGTTATTATCGCGACAACACGTCCGTCCTGCCCGCGCAGAACCAGTTCAATCCAATGACGGCCATGCCGGTGCAGAATCAGTATAATCCAATGATGAACATGCCGACGCAAAATTCGTTCAACCCTATGATGACCATGCCGATGCAGAATCAGTACAACCCTATGATGACCATGCCGGCACAGAATACGTTCAATCCAATGATGGCCATGCCAATGCAGAACCAGTACAACCCGATGCCGGCGGCGCCTGCGCAGAACCAGGGGAATCCGATGGGAAACCTGCCGGAGCAGTTGGAAAACCTGTACCCGAAAACCTACAACATCCTCAAGCCCGCCGTTGAAAACGCCTGCGAAAAAATGAAGGGAAAGCACGGTCCGATGCATACGCCCAACCAGGGGGAAGTGGAATCCATGGTCACCGATATCTTAAACAAGGTGGAGCCGGAGGTGGAAGTCGCCGTCAACAACGGGGCAAAGCCCAATGAAAGACTGTTCATCGGAGGCGGCAGGCGGATCCTGAGGGACTTCATCGCGGCGCTGCTGATCGGAAGCCTGATTACCGGGAGATCCTCGGCGTATTACCCGGGATACTATGGATACGCCCCCATGTATTTTTACTAGGGATCGGCTAAAAACGGGCCCTGACCCGTAATCCAGGTACGGACGGAATCTGCTGTCTTTCCAGGAGATTCCGTCCGCTGCCTTACTTGCTTGTTGTTTTACTTCACTTCCTCGTCAAATACCACTGCGACCTTTCCGCACTTTCCTTCCGCCATCAGGCTGTAGGCTTCCGATACGTTGTCCAGAGTAAAGCGGTGGGTTACAAGATCCTCGGGATGGATGCCCCAGCGGACAAGCCGCTCCACCAGTTCCTCCATCTTCCAGATGCTGGTCACCCACGAGCCGTAAATGGTCTTCTGTTCATGGATGATATCGGGGCTCGGATTGAATTCCACCGTTCCGCCCTCTCCGACAAACGCGATCTTTCCCCACTTGCGGGTCGCGCGGATCGCCAGCTGGCGCCCGGAGGTGTGGCCGGAGCAGTCGATGGCGCGTTCTACGCCGAAGCCGCCGGTAAGCTTCAAAATATTCTCCAGCGTATCCGGACCCGAAAGGAATACATGGTCCGCAAGCTTTTTGTCCAGTGCGATCTGGCAACGTTCCTTCGTCACGTCCACCCCGATTAGCTTTTGCGCGCCCATGGCTTTCGCCAGCATGAGGGTGGCCAGGCCGACGGGGCCCAGACCGACGACCAGCACCGCGTCGTTGCCGGATATCCCGATTTTTTCAAGCCCTTCGTAAACGGTCCCGAAGCCGCAGGCTACCTGCGCTCCGTCCGTATAGGTCAATTCATCCGGCAGCAGCACGCAATCCTTTTCATCCGCAAGGATGTATGGCGCCATGCCGCCGTCCCGCTGCCAGCCGTATGCCGCCCGGAGGGGACTGGTGCAACTGATCATATAGCCCCTGCGGCAGTCGTTGCAAAGCCCGCAGCCGGAAATGTGGTAAAGGACAACCCTGTCGCCTTCCTTGAACCTTCTCATTCCGGGCCCGCATTTTACGATCTGCCCGGCGGGTTCATGCCCCGCGATCCTGTCCTGGTAGCCTTCCGGCCCTTTTCCAAGGTGCTCGCGGTAGATGGCCCGGATATCGCTTCCGCAGATAGTGGACGATTTCGTGCGGACCAGAACCTGTCCGTGCCCCGGCTCCGGTATTTCAACTTCTTTCAGCACAACGGTGCTGTTTCCCGGCAAATATGCCGCTTTCATCAATTCGCTCATGCTATTGCTCCCCCCGTATTTATTCTACAACAACGCCCTTTTTCAGAATGATATTGGCATAAAGCGCCTTCTCGCCGGTCGCCACGATGGCATACGCCTTTTTGGCCTGCTCGTAAAAGGCGAACCGCTCGATGTGCTGCGCATTACATGCCTTTGGCTCGTATTTTTTAACGATTTCATCATAGGTTTTCCAGATTACAGGCTCCTTCACCGTATCGCCCTTTACGACTTCCATCAGGGATACCGGCGCCTCCACATAAGTATCCAGGGGCATAAACCGGAGTATGGCGTCCAGCAGCTCCGGCACACCGTGGCCGTCGCACCGTATCAGCCTTTGCGCATAGGCTGCCGCCGGAAAGTTGCCGTCCGACAGGACCAGCTCGTCTCCGTGGCCCATTTCCATCAGGATTTTCAGCAGCTCCGGGCTGAGTATGGAAGGGATTCCCTTTAACATGTCCAATTCCTCCTAAAATTTTATTTTACAGGCATTCACCCGATCCTCTGTTTATTATTTTGTGATCTCGCCGTTTTCATCCCATAGGTCGGTCCAGTCTTTTGCCCCGTTCCAGAGGAACACCTGCCCCTTGATCAGGCGGCAGTTCCGGTCAATCCCTTCGATCGCTTTCATTTCCTCGCCCGTCAGCGGCTCCTTCGTCGTACACAACAGATTGCTCAGATAATGGCTGCGGCTGGTGGAAAACGGGATCGGCACCTGTCCCCGCTGGACCGCCCACTTGAGGCAGACGGTGGCCGGATGGATGTTCAGCCGGTTCGCGATCCGGACAATCACCGGGTCCTCGATATCCACCGTATCGTCGTCCGTCCTGTCCCGTTCGGGACGCTTCGGCGAGCCCACCGGACTGTAGCCGACTGGAACGATCCCGTTGTCCAGGCAGAACCGGAACAGCTCCGGCTGCTGGAAATGCGGGTGCAGCTCCATTTCATTCACCGCCGGCCGGATTTCCGCATCTCGCAGGAGCAGCTTCAGCTTCGGAACGGTCATGTTGGAAGTGCCGATATGCTTGACCAGCCCGGCCTTCGCCAGTCTCTCCATCTGGCGCCAGGTCTTCATGTAGTTTTCATGGATATAGGGCACCGCATGGGGATCCCTTGAATCCACACTAACCCCCGGCGCATGGGAATTGGGAAAAGGCCAGTGCACCAGATACATGTCCATGTACTCCAGCTTCAAGTCCCTGAGGGATTTGGCGCAGGACAGCAGGACATCGCCCTCTCCGTGCATGTTGTTCCACACCTTGGAGGTAATAAACAGCTCCTCCCTTTTGATTCCGCCTTCCATGACCTGACGGAGGGAGCTGCCGATCAGGTGCTCGTTGCCGTAGACCGAAGCGCAGTCGATGTGCCTGTAGCCGACTGAAACGGCTCCTTTGACCGCTTCGGCGATTTCCTCCCCGGAATAGGTGTCGGAGCCAAAGGTGCCAAGGCCCACCGCCGGCATTTCAGCCCCGGTGTACAGGGTTTTCTGCGGCACTCTCCGGGGATCCGCCCCGTCTTTTGCGATTTCAAATTTCTGCATTCCCATTGAATCTTCTCTCCTTCTGGCAGGTGCTATTTCCGAGCCTTGCTCTATGCCTTGCTGAGTAGTATTCCCCGAATCATTTTATAAATCGATTCATTTATATTTATAAAATAAATCTAAATCGTTTTACTTTCATAGAATACCAGCTCCCTTTCCGTTTGTCAACAGAAGCCCCTTCAGGAGAAGCCGGCAATGTCCTTTATGGACTCGCCGGGGATCATTTCCGTTTTCAGGCGGAGCATGGAGGGATAATTGCTCCGGTCCCCCTTCAGCCGCTTCAGCAGGATATTGGCCGCAGACTCCCCGATCTGCTGGATGGGCTGCACCACGATAGCCAGGTTGGGCTTGACGACCCTGGCCAGCTGCTGGTTGTCGAAGCCGATAAAGGAAAGGTCCTCCGGGATTTTGATATTGCTTTCGTTCAATGCCATGACCGCGCCGATGGTC
The DNA here is from genome assembly GCA_023411575.1 of Bacillota bacterium. Classification (GTDB taxonomy): domain Bacteria; phylum Bacillota; class Clostridia; order Acetivibrionales; family DTU013; genus UBA1305. The sequence continues at coordinate 36,088 of JAEYOP010000047.1, forward strand.
ATCTCGTAATTGGTCACAAAAACCGCGCCGGGCATGGGGTCCATCTGAATAAATTCCTTCATCAGGCCGAAGCCGCTCTGAATCTCATAATCGCCGTATTTGACGTACTTTTCGTCCACATCCATCCCATAATCCTCGTGGACCCGCAGATACCCCTTCAGCCGCTCCTGGGCCGTATAAATGTTCTGGGGGCCGCAGATGATGCCGATATTCCGGTGCCCCTTGACGACCAGCTGCTCCACGGCATGGTAGGACGCGTTCAGGTTGTCCACCAGCACCACGTCGCAGTCCCGGCCGTTCATCGGCCTGTCGATGGAAACGATGGGAATGTCCTTCTCCATGGCGCTGCGGATCCGGTCGTCCGTGATCTCCAGGGGCATGATGATCACGCCGTCCACAAGCTTTTCCATCAGGAAGTCGAATTTGCTGTTTTCCAGGCCGGCGTCCTGGTTGTAGTCGCAGATGATCGTGCTGTATCCGTTCTGGAGCAGAACCCGTTCGATGTTGGAAACGATGCTGGTGGCAAAAATATTTTCCAGGCTGGGAATCAGAACCCCTACGGTCATGGTCCTGTTGGTCTTCAGGCTCCGGGCCAGGGCATTGACCTTGAAGTCCAGCACGCGGACCGCTTCCTCGATCCGCCGCCTGTTCTGCTCCTTTACCCCTATTCCGTTCATGTATTTGGACACCGTGGCGGTCGATACGCCGGCATGCCTTGCCACATCCTTGATTGTTGCCGCTATGTTCATCATCTCCAAACCTAAATCGATTAACTTTTATTATTGTATCAGATATGGAGAGAATGTCAACCGGAAGAAGCCGTATTCCGATCCCTCAACCGTCCGAGACCGTCCGATTCCGCGAATAGTGTAAAATTTCCCACAATCGTGTTATAATAAGACACTAGTTTGATCGTACAGAGAAAATAGGGGAGGTAGCAACATGGATAATATAAAAACCATCGGCGTGCTGACCAGCGGCGGAGACGCGCCGGGAATGAACGCCGCCATCCGCGCGGTGGTCCGCACCGGAATCCATAACGGAATGAGGGTCATGGGAATCCGCAAGGGCTATAACGGACTGATCAGCGGGGACATTTTCGAAATGAGCCTCCGGAGCGTTTCCGACATCATACACCGGGGAGGAACGATCCTGCAGACGGCCCGCTGTTCGGCCTTCAAGACGGAGGAAGGCATCCTGAAGGGGATCGGTATGGCAAGGGTCTTCGGAATCGACGCCCTGGTGGTCATCGGCGGGGACGGTTCCTTCCGGGGCGCAAGGGATCTGAGCAGGCACGGCCTGAAAGTCATCGGCGTGCCCGGCACCATCGACAACGATATCGGCTGTTCCGAATACACGGTAGGGTACGATACGGCGCTGAACACCGTACAGGATGCGCTGGACAAGATCAGGGACACGGCCTATTCCCACGAACGCTGCAGCGTATTGGAGGTCATGGGGCGTCACGCGGGGTATATCGCCCTGAACGTGGGAATCGCCTGTGGCGCGGAAGTAATCATTTTGCCGGAGAAGACCCTGGATTTCGACCGGGATATCATCAAACCCATTATAGAAGGGCGTAACAGGGGCAAAAAGCATTACATCGTCATCCTAGCCGAAGGGGTGGGCGGAGCAATCGAGGTTGCCAAAAAAATTGAAGAGATCACGGGAATCGAAGCCCGTGCAACCATTCTCGGCCACATTCAGCGCGGCGGGAGTCCGACCGTACGCGACCGGGTTATGGCAAGTATGATGGGCGCTAAAGCTACGGAGTTGATCAAGAACGGCGTTTTCAACCAGGTAATTGCCCTAAGGGACAACAAGGTGATCGGGATCGATATCAATGAAGCTTTGGAGACGACGAAGGAAATCGACAACGACATGATCGAACTGAGCAAGATCCTGTCGCTCTAGTTTCATTCTTAAAGCATGCGAAGCATATACGCCTGCAAACATACAGCTGTCCGCAGGCATACGCCAACCAAAAAAAAGCGGCCGGGGGAATTCAAAGTCCCCGGCCAAATCTTATCTATGCGCAGTATGAAGCTGTCAATTTAAAAAACGGACCTATTTCAGTTTCCAGATCAGATCGTTCCAGCGGATCTCGTTCCGGAAATTCATCAGGTTGGTGTCCTTGTTGATGGGCAGGAATTCTATGCCCGCCATCTCCGCCCAGTCCATCAGGTGCTCCGCGGTGATATCCAGGGAGAAGACCGTGTGATGGGCTCCGCCCGCCAGGATCCACGCTTCCGCGCCGGTCTGCATCGTCGGCTGCGGCTTCCAGAGCACGCGGGCCACGGGAAGCTTGGGCATCGGGTTCTGCTGCTTGACGGAAACGACGTCGTTCACGATCAGCCGGAACCGCTCGCCCATGTCGATCAGGGACGCATTGATTGCCGGGCCGGACTTGCCGTCGAATACGATTCTTGCCGGATCGGCCTTCCCGCCGATTCCGAGAGGATGGACCTCGATCCTGGGCTTTGTCGCCGCAATAGTGGGGCAGACCTCCAGCATGTGGGCTCCAAGAACCATTTCATTTCCGGGTTCAAAGTGGTATGTGTAATCCTCCATAAAGGAAGTTCCATTTCCAAGTCCCTGCCCCATTGTCTTCACGATCCGCACCATGGCGGCAGTCTTCCAATCCCCTTCCCCGCCGAAGCCGTAGCCGGCCTCCATGAGGCGCTGAACGGCGAGACCGGGCAGCTGGACCAGTCCGTGCAGGTCTTCGAAGGTGGTGGTGAACGCACCGAAGCCGCCCTCCTTCAGGAACTTCTTCAGGGCGATTTCAAACCTGGCCTGTTCCTTGACCGCATTCCGGCCCGGACCGTCCTTGCGGGCCTCCTCCGCGATCTCGTACAGGGTTGCGTATTCCTCCATAAGGGCATTTACTTCCGCATCGGACACCTGGTTGACCAGCGCCACCAGATCGCCGACTCCGTATCCGTTTACGGACCAGCCGAACTTGATCTGGGCTTCGACCTTGTCGCCCTCGGTTACCGCCACCTGTCTCATGTTGTCGCCGAAACGCGCAACCTTGAGGTTCTTGCCTTCCACATATCCGACCGCGGCACGCATCCAGACGTTGATGCGCCTGCGTACCTCCGCGTCCTCCCAGTAGCCTGCGACCACCTTCCTGGCGATCCTCAGACGGGCGCCGATGAAGCCGTATTCGCGGTCACCGTGGGCGGCCTGGTTGAGGTTCATGAAATCCATGTCGATTTCGGACCAGGGAATATCCCTGTTGAACTGGGTGTGCAGGTGGAGCAGCGGCTTTGTCAGGCAGGACAGGCCGGCGATCCACATCTTGGCCGGGGAAAATGTATGCATCCAGGTAATAATACCTGCGCAGTTTTCGTCATTGTTTGCTTCTTCACAGATTTTGCGGATTTCATCCGGCGTTTTGACCACCGGTTTGAATACCACCTTGCAGGGGATGGCGGGGTCCTTGTCGAGCCCGCTTGCGATGCACTGGGAATGCTCCGCTACCTGCAAAAGCGTCTCGGGACCGTAAAGATGCTGGCTTCCGGTTACAAACCAGAATTCGTAGCTCTTCATGTTCTTCATCAGAAAATCCTCCTCCTTGATTGCCGGCAGGAGTCTCCTGCCGAAAAACAGACAACTTGTACGTACAACTTATTATAGTATAAATCCCTTGCCGAATCAACATGCATTCGGAATAAATAAAATAATTTCATAAAAAGTTTATTCTTTCGGCTCTATTGCGGAGACAGACTCCCGGTTCAACAGGTGGCACTCCATTTTTAAGTGCTCCTCCGGCATGCTGTCCGTTCCGGAAATGAGGTTCAGGATGATCTCGGTCGCTTTTTCACCGATTTCAAAAAGAGGCAGGGAAACCGTTGACAATTTCGGCCTGCAAACCGTGCCGATCTCCTTGTTGTCAAAGCCGATCAGGGACAGGTCCTTCCCCACCGTCAGGTTTGCTTCATTGCAGTAATCGACGACGCCCAGGGCCATTTCGTCGTTATGGGCGAAGATCGCGGTAACGCCGTTTTCAACAAGCTGCCTGCTGGCCCTGTACCCCGATTCCCGCTCCCAGTTCCCGTAAACCAGCATCCTGGGATTGAACAGGATCGAGTTTTCGTAAAGGGCCTCCTGGTAGCCCCGCAGCCTGTTCTGGGTATGTTCGCTGTCCGGCAGCCCGCAGATGATGCCGATGGCCCGGTGCCCGTTTTTGATAAGCAGCTCCGTCGCATCGTAGCCTGCTTTCTTGTCGTCATAGATCACGGAAGGATTATTCGGGTTGCTGCTGTAGCAATAGGCGCACACAAGCGGTATTTTGAGATTCTCCGGCAGGTAATGGATCTCATGGTTGTGGCAGCCGACGTAAATGATCCCTTCCACCTGCTTGGAAAGCATGGTGCTGATGGTCGTATCAATGATCTGGTGATGCAGGTCGGTTTCGAAGAAATCGTGGCCAAACCGCTTGTTCAGCCGGAGATTGCCGAGGATATAGTGATAATCGTTTTTTTCACAGCAATAATCAATGCCGTCCACGATCTCGGGGGTATTGAAAACAGTCAAGTCCTCCGTAATAATCCCAATGGTCCTGCTCTGGCGAATTTTCAAGCTCTTCGCCAGGATATTGGGCGTATAATTCATTTCCCTCGCAAGTTCCTGTATTTTCGCTATCGTTTGCTCGCTGGCCCCGCCCATTCCGTTCAAGACCTTTGAAACGGTGGCGATGGATACGTTTGCGCGGGCGGCAATTTCTTTTATGGTAGGCACGGCTATCACTCTCCATTAAATTGGGAAACAAATTTAAGATCGAAGTATATTTTAGCTGATCTTTAACTAAAATATATCACTTTATCGTTTAACTTGCAATCCTTTTACTCCCGTTAACTTCCCTTAAATATTGAAACCGGATAGAAAAAAGAATCAAAATCTGTTAACATAGGATTGTGTTTATTCTTATTTTACCACCAGAGGTGAGTTATGTCTAGTAAAACGTTTACCCTTTTCCATGATGTCCCGGAAGAGTCCATCCTGCTTCAAAAGGGCGGTTTTGTTCAAAAAAAAGTGTTTAAGGATGCCTTCGGCTCGACCATCCATATCCTTGCCGTCTGCAACGGTCTCCTGACCTTCACCGTCCTGCTGGAACGCGGTATGGATATTGGAGAAATCCATCTGGGAAGCGAAAAAGTATCCTGGGAAAGATCCGAGAAATACCTGCTTCACCCGGATAACGTCGATTTGGCCCAAAACGGCGGCATCGGGTGGCTCAACGGCTTCTATCCGGCCGTCGCGTCCATCGGGCCGGAGCTTTTCGGCACCCCCGGCGAGGGATACACCCTGCACGGCACGGGCTCCTATTCGCTCGCCGATCCCGGTTCGGTACACATCACCTGCGGGGAGGAAGAAATAGAAGTGGAGGGCGTTGTACCCATCCGAAACGATGCCCGGGAAGTCCTGTTTGAGAAAAAAATCAGCTACCGGACCCGTTACGGCTACGCCTGCATTCTGCGAAAAGAAACCACCGAAAATCTGTCCGGCCTTGTCCGGGCCGTGGACGACGGTCTCCATATCCAACTGAACGGCCCCTTTCTGGACCGGGGCGGCCGGTACGTCCTGCCCGTCCGGCCCCACCGGATGCTGCTCCGGGATTCCGCTCCGCCGGAGGAGGACCCGACCCTCGTATATCCGCTTTCCGCCGGAATACAGCCCATCCGTTGTTATCAATACGTCCCGGAGCCCGTATCCGGCTTGGAACAGTTCGACGAACTAAGGCCCCTGCTTCCCCTGCTCGGCGGAAAGCTTGGCATAACGGCTGAAATGCTGTGCGACAACGAAGAAAATACCGCCGCCTATCTTGTCCGGTCCCTGGACTGCTTTCCGTGCTCCCTGATCGCCAGGGAAATCGGGGAGGACAACGCTTTGTTTTCCTTTGAGCCCTGCCGGACCAGGCCCAACCGGATGTCCCAGAAAATTACGGACGGCGAAGCCTTTTTCCTGCCGCCCGGCGCTTCCACCACAACCCGGTGCATCCTCGGCGTCTCAAAAGACCGGGAGGCCATCCTCCGGATGAAGGAAAGAATCCGCAAAGCAGCGGGAGAATAGGACAGGGAAAAAAATAGGCAGGACGTATCCATCGTCCTGCCTGCCCCATAAATAAGGAAGTACTATTAATGAGGTGCATCAATAGTTCATTTTTTCGGTTTCCCCCGCTTTTACGGCGGCTTCCCTGCCCTTTACGGCAAACCGTACCTCCCTGTCCGACAGGTTGGTCACTTCCACCGCATTCGGCGTTATGCCCACCTGTACCCAATCGCCTTTCCAGAAGATCTTGAAGCCGATTTCCGTGATCTCCGCCGGGAAGCAGGGATTGAAGGTAAGCCGGTCCGCATTCAGCAGGCTCGACATGCCTCCGAAGCCCAGCACGATTTCCTGCCACATCCCGCCCACATTGGCGAAATGAACGCCGTCCGACGATCTCGGCCTTGCGCCGAAATCGATGTCCATGGATTTCTTCCAGTTAAGGTAGGCCTCCTCCGGCCTGTTCATGTTGGCCGAAAGGATCTGGTTATGGCAGATGGAATTGGAGGAATCATGGATGGTAAAAGGATTATAGTATTCGTAGGAAGCAATTTTCTGTTCCATGGGAAACGAGTCCGGGAATACGGCCATCAGCGCGATCACGTCGGATTGCTTCAGGCACTTGGAGCGATAGCGCTTTTCCTGGGTCGTAAACTTGCCGAACAACTGCGTTTTGTCCTTCCACAGGCCTTCAATGTCAATCGTGGCATAGGCCGTGTCGAAATCGTCGCACTGCCATACGATATTCCGTTCCGAATCCATGGGGATCGGCAGGCCGTCGGCGATTTCTTCGAAGAGGTCGATTTCCTCTTCCCGGAACGATAATTTCTCGCAAAGCTTTTTGTACGTTTCCGGCGCATCCGCCTTGATCATTTCCACAACCGTCTTTACCAGCTTCAGGTTGATGCGGGTCGTAAAATTGGTATACGCATTGTTGTTGGAAACCGGCTTGTACTCGTCCGGTCCCATAACGCCGTAAATTTGATAGCCCGGCTTGCCCGCCACCCGGTCGACCCTCGTGGTCCAGTACCGGGCCGTTTCGATCAGGATTTCCAGCCCGCAGTTGTACAGGTACTCCCTGTCATCCGTATTCAGGAAATAATGCCATATGCCTATGACAATATCGGAAGTGATATGGATCTCGTGATCCGCATATTCCCACAGGGCGCAAACCTCATCTCCCTTGAAGTCGGTCTGCCACGGGTATCTTGCGCCTGCATAGTTCATGCTTTTCGCACTGCGGCGCGCGCCGTCCAGGATGTGATACCGGTACAGGGGCGTCATTTTGGCCAGTTCCGGCTGGGTATAGATATAGAACGGCTGGAAGAACATCTCCATGTCCCAGCAAACGGAGCCCAGATAGGCCTCGCTGGTGGTTCCCTTTGCGCAGTTCAGCGCCCTGTGGTCTTTCGATCTTCCGCGGAAAAGGTGGTAAATGGCCTGCCGGATCGCCAGTTGGCTGTTGTATCCCTCGCAGTCCCTGGCCTGAATCCGGATGTCGGATACCTCCCAGCGCTTCTGCCAGACTGCCGTATGAGCTTCATACAGCTTTCGGACCCCCTCCGCAACGCTGTTGTTGAGGAGCTCTTCCGCTGTTTCCAGCAGGGTTTCCTTGTCAAAATACACATCCGCAATCTCATCGGATATTTTGACCAACTGTACTTCTTCGTTCTCCTTTATGCCGAAGGACAGGGAGAAATGGACCCTCCTGTCGGCAAGCTCCACCTTGCAGGCAGCCGGCTTATCGCTGACCAGCTTGCTCGCCGTTATCACCCGGTTTCCAAGGTTGGTGGTGATATCGGAGTATATTATATTTTCCCGGCCGACGCCGATATTGCGGGAAATGTATTTGTCATAGCCGTTCGTCCTTACATTATTGTCGATATAGCTATCCACAACAATATCGGCGGACCCGGACACGGATTTGACCGTAAGCTCCTGTACGCATACAAACCTGGAATCCGGATTCATGAACCGCTTGAACAGCAGGTCCAGCTTCTTGCCCGACCGGGTCTCCCAGGTGAAGGTCCTGAAAAGCGTCGCCGTTTTCAGATCCAGCCAGCGGCAGTAGCCGGATATGCCGGATTTCTCCATATCCAGCTTTTCCCCGTCGGCGTATACCGCCAGCCCAAGATAAAAGGGAAGGTTTACGATCCCCACGTTCCAGAAGGGGTGACGCGCCTGCACCCGCTGGATGAAGGTGCCCCACCTGCTTTTCCTGGAAGGGATCACCTCAAGGGATACGTTTCCGGGAATCCGGTCGTATTCCAGATCCTGTTCGTCTTCCTCGAAGCCCTCGTCAAAGCTGGACCGGGTGGTCATATTGCCGGTGCCCAAAGCCATGACGGACTCATAATGCCTTATCTTTTCCACCTGGAAATGCTCTTCGACAACGCACCAGTTTTTATCAATCGCCTTTACATATTCCTCGAAAAACATAATACCCCTCCTTCAGGAGTGCTTTTCCCTGATTCTGGCCATAACATCTTCGAGCGTGCCCTGGAAAGGCCCGTAGGTCTCCATCTTGATCGAAACCAGAGCGGCGGCAAACTTCAGGGATTCCGCCGCATCATGCTCCAGCCTCCAGGAAAGATAGGCGGCAAAGGTCGTATCCCCGCGGCCCGTTCTTCCGACCACGCTGTTGTTGGAGAACTTTTCATAATAGGTGACGCCGTTTACCCGGGCAAGAACTCCCTTGGAATGGGTAATCATGATTTCCGGGCAACCCCACTTTTCCACGATCAGGGCGGCCTGCTCCAGATCGTCCGTTCCGGTGAGGACCCTGGCTTCCACGATATCCAGCTTGACCTTGTCCATCAGGCCGATGATTTCCTTTTTGTCCCGGACGTCGCCGAAATTGATTTCATGGGTGACCGGCGTGATCTGCCGGACAAAGCTCTGCATATCGGTTGAAAGGCTATAGCCCCGGTCCTTCAGGCCCTTCATCAGCGCCATGTCGAATTCCGAATCCGAAATGCCGGCAAGGTGGACGAACCTGGATTCCAGCTGAGGTACATCCTCTATGGAAATGAGGCCGGCCGTGCGTACCAGCGTAATTTTTCTTTCATCCACGTTTTCCGATTCATGAAGCACTCTGGAATAGGTGGTCACCTCCGCGGGAATCAGATAGGTATCCACCCCGACCTCCTGCATCGGCTTCAGGATCGCCTCTTCGTCCGGCGACATTTTCACTACCGCCGCCACCTTTTTCCCTACCCGGGCCGCAACCATCGCTCCGCACAGAACGGCGCTTCCCGGCGCGACGATCGGCGTTCCCCCGAACGGGATCACCTCGTCGTAGCACATATGTCCGATAAACGTGATATCATATTTTGCCATGTTTTTTCTCCCTCATTTTCGTTCAGATTGTTGATGCCCTTCCCTTCTTGATGCCGACCGGCCTGCAAATTGGCTCAGGCGGTCTCTATGCCATACTCCCGATCCTTTTCCGGACTGCGGAGTAATGCTTTTCACATTCATCCAAAACAGTGTGGTGTTATTCTTTTGGGATCATTCGAATGGAATCCAGCGGACAATTTTTCGTAAAATAACCCAGGCCCATGTCGTTTTGGGCTTAAACACAGCTTTTTACGGGGAAAAATACTTCCCGTGCCGGACCCTAGTTTTTCATGCCCGTCATTACAATACCTTCTACAAAGTAGCGTTGTCCGATCAGGTAAATGATCACGCCCGGAGCAAAGGACATACAGGTCGCGGCCATTATACTGGACCAGTCCGATTTCAGCGCGCCGCGGAAGTTGTTCAATCCGACGGCTATGGTGAATTTATCCTGGCTGTTGATATAAACCACCTGCTGAAGCATGTCATTCCATATGAAAATGAACAGCAGCAGCGCCACCACAATCATTGCGGATTTGATCGAAGGTATAATTATGCTTGTCAGCGTCCTCATATAGCCTGCGCCGTCAATGGTCGCTGCTTCGTCCAGTTCCCTCGGGATCGTCATGATGAACTGGCGGATCAGAAAAATGTTGAATGCGCCGCCTCCGAAAAAGTACGGGATGATTATGGGTAAAAAGGAGTCATGCACGCCAAGTCCCCGCGACCACATAAGATAAAGCGGAATAAGCGTGACCATGTTCGGCAGCAGCATGGAGCCGACACAAAGCGAGAATATGAAGTTCTTGCCTTTGAACCGCAGCCGCGCAAACGCATAGCCCGACAGTGTGGCAGTGATCGTTCCGGCGATGACCGAGGGAACGATGATAATCATTGTATTGCCAAGATAGAGCCAGAACTTAAAGAACTCCAGCGTTTTGGCGTAGTTGGAAATCAGCCATCTGCTGGGGAAAAACGGCGGCGGAAACGCATACATCTCGGCATCGCTCATAAAAGAAGTACGGAAGATCCACCAAATCGGAAGCATTACAAGCGCCGCTACTATTACGATAACCACCAGCGCAAGGATGTCGGCGACCTTTTTGCTTTGCTTGTTGCTCTCAAAGGTTTTTAATTTTCCCGAAGTCTTCATCATTTACTATCCCCCTCATAGAAAATCCATGATTTTGACGTAACGAACAGGATTCCGGTAAAAATCGCAATCAACAGGAAGAATACAAACGAGATCGCGCAGGCATATCCCATTTGATTGCTCTGGAACGCATACCGGTACATCAGGAACGTCATGAACATGGAGGAGTTGCCCGGTCCGCCGTTTGTCAAAGCCAGCGCAGGTACGACGATCTGCATGTTCGTGACAAGGCTCATCAAAAGGTTGTAAAAGATAATAGGCGTCATGCAGGGGATGGTGATGTGGCGAAAACGCTGCCAGGTATTGGCGCCGTCAATGAACGCGGCCTCGTGGTATACCCGGGGAACATTTTGCAGCCCCGCGAGGAAAATGACGATCAGATTGCCGCTGATCCACACCGAAATGACGGCCAGCGACGGAACCACCATGGAGGAATCGCTCAAAAACATGATCTTATTAATGCCCAGCTCCGTTAAAACAAAGTTGAACAGGCCGAAATCCGTTTGGTACAGCCATGACCAGCCCACATAGATGGCAACGGCCGGCAGGATGTACGGCAGATAGAATATGGCGCGCCAAAAGGCACGCGCGGGGATTTTCTGATTCAGCATCATCGCGATGAACAGGGAATAAATCAGGCTTAATACCACGGCAAGCACTGCGAAGTAAATCGTCACCCGGATGGAATCGATAAAATACGGATCGTCGGTAAATAACTCGACGAAATTGGTAAAGCCGGTAAAAACCGGTTTCGATATCCCTCTCCACTTGAAAAGACTGATACCGAACACGCCGACCAGCGGCAGATAGGTAATGAGTGACAGCCCGAGAAACGCAGGGATCAGACAAAGGTATGCCACTCTGCTTTCCTTCCTCGCCGCCGACGAATGCCGCTTTGTTCTTATTTTGTCCATAGTTGCACCTCATATTTAATGAAAAAGGGTGTCCGCGCTTTCATCCTTGCGGGAGGGCGGACACCCTGACACTCACTTGCGATTCTCCGTTCTATTTTCCCTGGCCCTTAAATGCGGCGTCCAGTTTGTCGTAATTTGCGGTAATCGCTTTTTCTACCGTCGTCTTGCCCGTCCAGACATCACCCAATATCGATTGCACCAATGCTTCGAAATCAGCAAAATTGTCTACGCTGAACCATGCTGCGGGATGTGTAATGTTCGGATCCATGGCATAATCCACAACTGCGGACTTATACTGGTCAAAGGGCGGGAAGTTCGGATTGTCGATCCACTTGTGCAGGAGGGTTTCGTCCTTGTACCACTTGTCAAGGCGCGGCATTGTGATACCTTGTTCGATCAGGCTCCAGCTGTTTTCTTCCAGTGCGGACCATTTGACATATTCAAAGGCTTCCTGCAGATGCTTGGTCTGGTTGAATATGACTGTTGAACCGGCGGTGCACAGTGTCGCTTTATTTTTCATATAAGGGAGTACTGCTACGCCGTAGTTCAAGCCTTCTTTCTTGGCGGTGCCGAGACAGGTGCCGATGTTCCACTGGCCGCCGGTACCCATTGCACAAGTCCTTGAAATAATGGAACGCTGGATGCTGTCATCTGTTGCACCGGTCGAAAGTGGGGCTACATGGTCCTTCAGATGAAGGTCGGCGATCTTCTGAATCGCTTCAATAGTTCCGGGTTCGTTGATGGTGCACTTGGTTCCGTCCTGGCTGAAGAAACCATGTTTTCCATCGCCATTGGAGTAAGCCCATGCTTCAAGCTGCCAAGGCAGGTTTTCAACGAGACAGCCGTACTGCTTGATATTCTGAGCGTCAAATCCTTTGTCATTAGGTGTCTTGCCGTTCTTGTCCAAAGTCAATTTCTTGGCGGCATCGACGAACTGGTCCCAAGTCCATGCCTGATCGGCAGAAGACGGCGGATAAGCTACTCCGGCTTTATCGAACATATCTTTGTTGTAGTACAGCAGGAGGACTTCGTTTGCACTAGCATATGCAACCGTTTTACCCTGATATTTGTATGCCAGATTCTCGAGCGGCTTTGCTTCATCCGGACCGAACATGGAGCTGGTATCGGCCAGCATGCCTTCGGCTGCCCATCTGATAATAAGTCTCTCGATCTGGTTTCCCACGTCGGGCAGTTCGCCGGCAACCGCCATGGTGTTCAGCTTGGTTGCATACTGTTCCCACGGAATGACCAGGCCTTTTACCACGATCCTGTCCTGGGAGCCGTTGAACTTGGCAAGGGTTTCATCCACCGCTTTCTGCTCATCGGCATTGCCCCAGTACGAATAGGTGAGGTTCACCTTTTCCGCGGGAGCAGCCGCTTCTGTTGCCGCCGGTGCCTCTGTCCCCGCCGGTGCTTCCGTAACAGCCGGTGCATCCGTCCCTGCCGGCGCTTCCTTGGTACCGCCGCAGCCCGCTGCAAATACCGCTAAAACCATTAACGACAGGACAACGCATAAAACCTTAACAACACCCTTTTTCATTTCATTACCCTCCTTAAAATTTTTGGCTTTGAGATGTTCCCCCCATGTTGAAAGTAAATCCCGAACTTATTGGTCTTGCAGATCCCTCCTTTCAAATAAGTTCCATGCTCTGAAATTGCTTGTTGAATTGCCTTTGATACCGTCTTTTGATAGGAATTGCATCCCGCTGATGCTTTAGAACCGGAATTTTCGTGTCAGCTCTTTAAAAAGTCTTTGCTTGCTCATTCATAAAAGTAAATTCATTAATCGTTTAACCTAATCAAACTATATCATACTTCCCAGCAACTATAGAAATTAAATCTGGAACGGTATATGGTCAATTTTTCACATTACCTTCCTCAATCTCGGTAATTCTTACTAAACCATTTAATTTCATTTGTTATTACATTGAAATAGTTTTCGATTTTACTAAAAAGACCAATGGTTTTCCAGATTCTGCTTTCTTTATGGAGATATTTTATGTTAAACGATTAAATTCAAGTCTTGTTAACATGCATTTTCCATACCCGGACTTGCCACAGGGGGCACGGGAGGTTAAAATAAGATGGGGCGAGAGCAGAAGCGAAGAATGCCCCGGATAGGAAGGATTTCATGTACAGCTACATATTTGATATCGGCGGAGTGCTCATAAATTATGATTTCCACAAGGTAATTGAAAATCTGGCCGGCCAGTACGAATGTGATCTGGAGGTTCTTAACGGCCTGTTCACGTACGATACCCTGTACCAGGTGGAAACCGGCAGGATTTCCTGCTCCGACTTCTACGAAGGCAGGATTTGCAGGGCATTGCCCGGGATTTCCTACGAAGCCTGGATTCGTGCCTTTGAGGAGGATTACACCGTGAACGCCGCCGCGTTCGACCTTATGCTGGAGTTAAAGCGGAAGGGCAGAAAGATTTATATTCTGAGCAATCTCGCCGAATTCCACAAAATCGCGATAGAAAGAAAGGTACCGGGCTTTTTCCAGTACTGCGACCATAACTTCTTCTCGTTTGAAATGGGCTATCACAAGCCCGAACCGGAAATCTTCCGGACGCTTTGCGAAACCATCGGCGAAAAGCCGGAAAACTGCGTGTTCTTCGACGATGTGCCGAAGAATGTGGAAGGCGCGCGGAAGGCCGGTATGAAGGGGATTGTTTATTCCGACGGGGAGATGGAGCGGATCCGGGAAGAAATCAGGCGGCTCGAGGAAGAAACGGCCTGAACCGCCCGAAGAACTCTCTATTAAATTAAGAACCACTATGAACCGCCTGAACCATCTATCCTTTTATGATCTCTTCGATCCTTGCAAGCTCTTCGCTGCTGAAGCTCAGGTTGTTGATCGTGCCGGCGCAATCATCCACCTGGCTGACCTTGCTTGCTCCGATCAGGGCCGAGGTTACGCGGCCTCCGCGCAGCACCCACGCCAGCGCCATCTGCGCCAGGGTCTGGTTCCTGCCGGCGGCGATTTCATTGAGCAGACCGGCTTTCTTCACCCCGTCCTCCGTAATATTGTTTGTATTGAGGAAGATGCTGTGGCCGGCGGCCCTTGAATCCGCCGGGATGCCCTTCAGATACTTTCCGGTAAGCAGGCCCTGGGCAAGGGGCGAGAATACGATGGAGCCGATCCCTTCCTTCTCCAGCAGGTCCAGCAGGCCGTCTTCGATCCAGCGGTCGAACATGTTGTATCGCGGCTGGTGGATCACACAGGGCGTCCCCAGCTTTTTCAGGATGGCGACCGCTTTTTCCATCTCCGGCGCCCTGTAATTGGACAAGCCGACATACAGCGCCTTACCCTGGCGGACGATCAGATCCAGTGCGGACATGGTTTCCTCCAGCGGGGTTTCCGGGTCCGGCCGGTGATGATAGAAAATATCGACGTACTCCAGCCCCATCCGTTTCAGGCTCTGGTCCAGGCTTGCCACCAGGTACTTCTTGGAGCCCCAGTCTCCGTACGGGCCTTCCCACATGCCGTAACCGGCCTTTGTGGAAATGATCAGCTCGTCCCGGTACCCCTGGAAATCCGCTTTCAGGATTTTCCCGAAATTTTCTTCGGCGCTGCCCGGCGGCGGCCCGTAATTGTTCGCCAGATCCAGGTGCGTTATTCCAAGGTCGAAGGCGCGCCGCACGATCGCCCTGCCGTTTTCGAATACATCCAGTCCTCCGAAGTTCTGCCAGAGCCCGAGCGAAATGGCCGGTAGCTTCAGACCGCTGTTGCCGCAGCGGTTGTATTTCATTTTCGAGTAACGATTTCCATCCGGTAAATATGCCATGATATTTCCTCCTTAACCGGCAGCTTTTATGATTCTTGCCGTACCTATCCATTTTATCCGATCCCGCGCTTTCTGTACAGAGCGAGGCCTTTATTGAAGCGGCAAAGTGTCGGAGCGCACTCTTCCGGAACCTTGCATCCGGTAAGGGGTTCGGAAAAGCTATTGCCGGATTTCCGGGATCGTTATATAATTATAATGCTGTATTCACCAGTTTAATACAAATATATTGCTTATAAATAACAATATATTGCCATTTTGCCATTCAGAGGAGGAGAATGTTCATGACAAAGCATAGCCGTGTCAATGTTCTGGTAAAGTTTCTCTTATCGTATGTGCTTGCATTCATTTTGCCGATGATTCTGATCTTCACCTATTTTTATCCCCGGACAACCGAGGCCGTCATGGAGCAGACCATGGACAGCAGCCTTCATGTGACGGAACAGATTAAAAGCAGTATGGACATTCAATTCGACAACATATACAAAATACCCGTAGAGCTGTTTAATAACAGAAACCTGAAAAAATATGCCCTTGAACAGGATGATTATAATAAGTACATCGCTATTGAAGAAATGGGGAAATACATATCGACGAACAAATTCGTCTATGATGCGTTTCTTTATATCCGGGACACCGGGACCCTGTATTCCAACCGGAACACTTTTCCGATCAGCAGCTTCCGTCTTCCCGGCTCGGAATACCATTACGACAGCTGGCCCTACGATGATCTGGTCAGCACGGTAAATAACCTGAAGAAGCCGTTGGTCAGGCCTTCCGAGTCCGTGACCATACCCGACGGGCATCATAAAAGGCTGATCACCTTCCTTTACCCTCTGCCAATCGGCAATAGCAATCCCTATGCAACCGTCCTGATCCTGGTGGATGAAAATACCGTGCGAAGTCTGGTCAAATCCGTCAGCATGCGAAGCAATTCCAACATCCTCATCCTGGACAACAACGACCGGATCATACAGGCTTTCAATGATGCGCCCTATCTTAAGTCCGGGGATTTCGGCAGCCTGCTTTCCGGGTTTTCCGGTTCGTCTTCCTTCACCGCAAGCATGAACGGTCAGGAATACCTCGTTTCTTATACTACTTCCGGCAGAAACGACTGGAAATATATCAGCATCATACCCATGAAGGATGTAATGGGAAAGCTCGACAGTGTCAAGCGTCTCACCGTTTTACTCCTGCTATTGATTGCTTTGGTGGAGGGGCTTCTCATTTACATTTCAATACGGACCAATTACAAGCCGATCCGCTCCCTTGTGGAGTTT
Organism: Bacillota bacterium; assembly: GCA_023411575.1. Classification (GTDB taxonomy): domain Bacteria; phylum Bacillota; class Clostridia; order Acetivibrionales; family DTU013; genus UBA1305. The sequence goes on from JAEYOP010000047.1 coordinate 52,616, forward strand.
GCAAGGCAATGTCTGGCACAGGACAGCCCGGAGAAAAGAATGAACGAGTTTGAAGTAATCCGTTATGCGATAGATGACCTGAACCTGCGGAACAACCGGTTGAATGAACATGTCCGCTGTTCCCGGTCCGCCGTGAGGGAATATTTTCTGTATGGCCTCCTGAACGGCCAGTATGATTCCATCGAAAAATTCAACGAGGACGCCGGAGAATACGGATTATTTTTCAAACAAAATTATTTTACCGTATCCCTCATCCGGATATTGAAATGCGGCAGCGGGCTCGGGAGGGAGCATTGGCTGAAATACTTCGAAGACTGTGAAAACAATATGCCCGATTCCATTGAAGGGTACTTCATTTCAGGAATCTACAAGGACAATATCCTGTTCCTGTCCGCGCAAAACAGCATCGGCGATTTGGTGGCATACCTGGGGGAACTGCGTGCGGAGTTGGAGAATGTTCAATGCGCCGTAACGGTCATTGGAATCGGCAATCCGGTCCATTCCGTCAGTGCGACAAATGTTTCCTACCAGCAGGCGCGAATTGCGGCGGAATCCCTGGTTGTGAAGCGGAATGCGGACATTCTGCTCTTTTCCGACCTCCCTTCCAAAACCCTTGATACGAAAAACCAGCTGCCTGATCGGATTTCCCTGCTGGAATTCGCCATTCTGCGAAATGACCTGGAGCAAATCCGGGAAATCATCGGCAAGATAATCGAACATATAAACAGGGCGGAGACGCCTGCCCATGCGATCCGGTCGATTTATTCCAGCGTGGTGAGCATTATGGACAACGGATATGCAAAGCTGACGCATGGCAGCAGGGAAGGCCTTTCCCCCGCCGTCCACGATCCGGATATCCTGTCGGTCGAAGAGATTACAAAATCCATCCGGCAGAAAGCCGACGCATTATGCGGATGCATTGCAAAAAGCACCGCCGTTTCGAAGGATGTTTCCATCCGTGAAATATTGCACTATATCGAAACCCATTACACAAATTATGATTTTTCACTGCAAACCGTCGCGGAATATTACAACATGACCTTTTCGAATTTCAGTCATTATTTCAAAAATAATACGAATCAAAATTTCAAAGATTACGTGGAATTTCTCCGGGTCAAAAAGGCCAAGGAACTCCTTGGGGGGACCAACAGCCCGCTGGAGGAAATTGCAAGGGATATCGGGTATTCAAACGCATCCAATTTTGTCAGGGCGTTTAAAAAGTCCGCCGGGCTCACTCCGGGCGAATATCGGAATGCCAGCAGGCTTGCTTTCAAAATTTGATTAACGACTCAAGATGGAATATTCATCGTCTCTAAAAGGCCATTTTTCAGGCTTTTCAAAAAATGCGGCACCGTCAAAACATGAATATTTACTTTCCTCCGGGGCCTACAGTAGAATGAGGCTATCGACAACGGCCGCCGCTTGATCCTTTACATTCATCCTATCAACTGAAAGGGCAAATTATATGGAGACCATCACCCGTCCGGCAAAAGCGGGAACCGATCCGGGCCCGTATTACGGCAGCAGCTCTTATTTCCGAAGACTTGCGGCCAATATGAAAGAAAACTATGAATTGTATCTGTTTATCCTCCCGGCCATTGCCGTGATCTTTATTTTCAATTACATCCCCATGTATGGAATCCAGATCGCCTTCAAAAGCTTCGTCCCGTCCAAGGGGATAGCAGGCAGCGCCTGGGTCGGGATGGACCAGTTCATCCGCTTTTTCAACTCTTACCAGTTTTGGGACCTGATCAAAAATACCGTAACGATCAGCTTGTATTCCATCGCGGTCGGGTTCCCCTTCCCGATCATACTGGCTCTGATGCTCAACCAGGTAAAGCACCGGCGCTTCCGGAGCTTTGTGCAGACGGTTTCCTATGCGCCCCATTTTATTTCTGTTGTCGTTGTGGTCGGCATGCTGCTGATTTTCCTTTCCCCGACAACGGGTCTGGTCGGAATATTCATCAAGGCCCTGGGTGGAACACCCATTGATTTTATGGGCGAGCCCTCCTGGTATCAATCCCTGTATGTCTTTTCCGACGTGTGGCAGCATACGGGCTGGGACAGCATCATTTACTTTGCGGCCCTGTCTACAATAGACACCCAGCTATATGACGCGGCTTCCGTCGATGGCATCAACAAATGGCAGAGAGTTTTGTATATCGACATCCCCTTCCTGATCCCGACCGTTGTTATCCTGTTTATATTAAGAACCGGCTCGATCATGGGCGTTGGCTTTGAAAAGGCATTCCTCATGCAAAACCCGCTGAATATGGGGGTGAATGAAATCATCGCGACCTATGTCTACAAAATCGGAATAATCTCATCCCAATACAGTTATTCCGCCGCAATCGGCCTGTTTAACACGGTAATCAATTTTGTATTCCTGATGGCGGTAAACAAGATATCCAAACAGGCCGGAAATATCAGCCTTTGGTAGGAGGAAACAGATGGAACGGAATAAAACGTTTTCAGATATTCTATTTAATATGGTTGTCTATTCGGTCTGCATAATGACAATCCTGGTAATTGTATATCCCCTGTATTTCATTGTAATCGCATCCTTCAGCAATCCGAACGAAGTAATGAACGGGCATGTGTGGCTGCTCCCGAAGGGCATCACCTTCAAAGGCTATGAGACTATTTTCGAGGATGTACGGATCTGGACCGGATACAGGACCACCATCATCATCGCCAGCGTAGGAACGCTGCTGAGTCTGGCCATAACGATCCCCGCGGCATATTCCCTTTCCCGGAAGGATTTTATGCTGAGAAATCCAGTTATGTTCTTCTTTGTCATTACCATGTTTTTCAACGGCGGGCTGATCCCGACGTACCTTACCATAAAAAGCCTCCATCTGGTTAATACGATCTGGGTTATGATCTTCCCGTTTTCCATGAATGTATTCTTTCTGATCATTACCCGCACCTTCTTCGAGTCCAGTATCCCGTCGGAGCTGCTGGATTCGGCAAAAGTGGACGGCTGCTCCAACGGCAGGTTCTTTTTCACGATAGTTCTTCCCCTATCCAAGGCCATTATTGCGGTCATTCTCCTGTACTATATCGTAGCCAGATGGAATGAATATTTCACAGCCCTTATCTATATCCGGGATTCAAAGCTATACCCGCTCCAACTGATCCTCAGGGACATCCTTGTGCGAAACCAGGCCTTCAGCACCGGCGAAGGCGTTCACAGCGGCGATTCCGCACAGCAGGTGGCAAACCTGATCAAGTATGGGGTCATCATCGTATCCACTTTACCGGTCCTCATCATTTATCCGTTTATTCAAAAGTATTTCGAAAAGGGAGTCATGATAGGCGCTATAAAAGGCTAATCCGCGTTCATTGCAAATCGAGAATTCAGTGGAAAACCGCTCTTATTCCAGTCATACGGATTTTTGGGAAAGGAGGTGGCTTATGAATTGCTGCCGTATGTGTTTTGCGGTTTTCCGGAATTTTAGGATTGCAAAAAGATAAATGAATGAAATTGAACAGGAGGAAATCAGAATGATATTGAAAAAGAGGTTGACAGGGGTTCTTGCTTTGCTCATATGCTTGAGCGTGATTATGACCGCATGCGGAACAGCCGGTACCGGAACCGGGGAGACCGCTTCCACCGATGCCGGAAAGGCTGCCGAAACCGCCGCCGACAGCTCCGTAACGTCCGACAGCGAAGCTGCTGCTGAATCCGGTCTTGTCAGTGAAACGCCAATCACTCTGAGGGTGATGTATTCCGCCCACTCGTGGACCAAGGACTGCAATACCCTGCCAATGTTCCAGGAGCTTGAAAAGAAAACCAATGTCCACGTAGAATGGGACCAGGTCCGCAGCGGCTGGGACGAAAAAAAGAGCACGGTGCTGGCCAGCGGCGATCTGCCGGATGTATTCCTGTCGGGTCTGTCCGATAACGATATTGTTTCGAATATCGATTACTTTGTAGTACTGAATGAATATATTGATAAGTATTGCCCGAATATTGTTAAAATGTTCAGCGAAGTGCCGGACACAAAAAGAATCAGCGTATTTCCGGACGGCAATCTGTATTCCCTGCCGCAGGTAAGAATGTACAGGCCGGAAAGCTTCAACGTCATGATGATCAACCAACAGTGGCTTGACAACCTTGGCCTGCAGCAGCCGACAACCCTCGATGAACTTGAACAGGTCCTGATCGCCTTCCGGGACAAGGACCCCAACGGCAACGGAAAGAAGGACGAAATCCCCATGGATTACTGCAAGGGCAGAGGATTGTTCAGCATAGACACATTAACCGGTTCCTACGGCATCGTTGATGACTTTTCAAACGATATGGTCTGTGTGAAGGACGGCAAAGTATTTTTCCAATTCGCAAGGGAAGAATTCAAAAAGCTGTATATCTATCTGAACAAGCTGTATAAAGAGAATCTGATCAACAAGGAAGTCTTTACTCAGGATTATTCACAGATGATGGCCCGATCCCAGGATCCTGAAATCGCAAAGGTCGGATTCACACTCGGCTGGTCCATAGTGGACAGGATGGGCCCCACCTGGGCGCCGCAGTACAAGGCGCTGGCCCCCTTGAAGTCCGAAGGCGTTGACAAGCCTCTTTATCCTGCCCACGCGGCAAGGGTAAAGATGGGAACCAATGTGTTCGAAATGACCAAATCCAACAAATATCCCGTGGAAACCATGAAATGGATCAATGAGTTCTATGGAGAAGACATGTCCGTACAAGGCTATTACGGCTCCATTGGCGAATGCGTCACCAAGAATCCGGACGGGACCTATGTCCAGCTGCCCCCGAAAGAAGAAGGCTACAGCCAGGACCGCTGGATGTGGACCAATACACTGGTTGACGGAAGTCCCATGTACGCTTCGGCCGAGCTCGAAAAGAAAGTGACCATCGTTCCGGAGCTTATGCAGAGAGTCGAGCTCGATAAAGTATTCCAGCCCTATTTCCCCGCCGCTGAAGATATCTACCCGATCGTCAAGTTCGATAAGGCGGTTGTGGATGAATTGACCCTGATCAAGACCGATATCTTTAAGCTGGTCGATCAGAAGATGGCGGAATGGGTCGTTAAAGGCAATGTTGAGACGGAATGGGACAACTATATGAAGCAGCTTGAAAAAATGGGCCTGAAGAGGATGGAAGAGGTCTATCAGAAGGCGTATGACGACTATTACGGCAAATAGATACTACAGCAAATAAATACTACGGCAAATAGGCTTCCCACTGAAAAAGCTCTTCGGGTATGAACCGGAGAGCTTTTTTATATCCTCTTTTTGATCCTTTTGTTCCATCCATCCCTACTCCAGCTTCGTAAAAACCGGCTCTTCGACGCAGTCGTCCCTGTAGCGGTAATCCTGCGCGGAGCCCCGGATCACGTTATACCAGTTGCCCGTAACTTCGTTGACGATGTGCAGGTCGCCGTTCTTTTCCTCCATCTCGAACAGAAGGATTCTTTTCAGGGAGTGGATATTGGGGCAGTGCAACGACATCATCAACTGTCCCCCGAAGGTGCGAAACAGCATGGAATGGGCTCCGTCATGGGCATAGAGCGGATCCTTCTGCTGAATCCACGGCCCTTTCAGCTCCCCCGACGCGCTTTTGGCGTAACCGGTGGCGTAGCCCAGCGGGGTGAAATTAGACCAGAGCATGATCAGCGTTCCGTTCCCCATCCGGTGTAAAAACGGCCCGTCTGTGACAAAGCCTCCGCCGCCGTTTTTCCCGATCAGGCTGTCGCGCCAGGGCGCTTCGGAAGCGCGGAACAATACGACGGGCGGGCCGATGGCTTCTCCAAGGTCGTCGGACAGGGGAACGGCCGCGATTTGGCCGTCGAATACCTGGAGCCATTCATGGCAGAAGACCATCCACGGTTTGCCTTCCCGGTCCACATACAAGGTCCCGTCCAGGCAATGCCAGCCCTTGGGCGTAACAGGCTCCTGCCGGATCGGTTCGAAAGGGCCCAGGGGCGCGTCGGAAACCAGGCACTGGCACCGGCGGTAGGTCCCTTTTGCCCGGAAGGAGGAAATCAGGTAATACCGCCCCTTCCACAGATGGCACTCGGGCGCCCAGTAATCCAGGTCCGCCCAGAAATCGCCCCGTTCGAACACCAGCTTCGGTTCGCTCCAGTGGATGAGGTCTTCGCTTTCCAGGGCGTAGAACGTCCCGCCCTCCTTCTGGTCCGGGAACCGGTCGGGGTTGAAATTCCTGGCATAGGTATAATATTTACGGCTTGCGGAATCGGCAAGGATAAACGGGTCGCTGATGCGGATGTCCCGGACGTGAAACGGATAATTCATAGAGCAGCCTCCTTCCATACAGTCATTCCACGCATATAATGATTCTATGGTTTGGACGAATTGTCCCATAAATAATTTACCAGATATTCCTGCAGGAATCCATGTACTATATCATCGTATTGAACCTGCTTAATGGACAAAACTCCGCACTTTGCCCGGAGCTCAGGTGCGGACTCTCGCCGTCGAAGCCGCCGCCCTTATTCCGACGGCGAATATGCCTGCCGCAGCGGCGGCGGAATCCAGCAGCACGTCGGTTACCAGAGGCCCCCGGCCGCTTACGAAGATCTGATGGAATTCATCGGAGGAAGCGTACAGGATGCAGACGAGCAGCGCCATCAAAACGGCTTTCCCCGTCAAAAGCCTTTTCGCCGTCAATACGGTCAAAATGCCGAGGATCAGATACTCCGTAAAATGCCCGTACTTTCGGATCAGATGCTCGCTGACCAGTATGCCGTCGGATAAAAAGCCGGGCACCTTGCCCTGAAAGATAAAATTCAGCATCTTCTCCAGCAGCTCCTTTGCAAAGCTGCTCATCTGCGTGGATTCCTCCGCAGGCTGGGCGGAAAAATAAAAGATGACGGCCATCCACAGAAGCGTCAGGCCAAGCAGCAGCAATGTTCTTTTGTCTTTTAACGCGGTCGGTTTCATCAGCACGGTACCCCACAGTTTTTTCTTTTCGTTCCGGTTCGGACAGTTTCCTTTATTGTTTCAATTATATCACCAAAATCGAACAAGGAATGACAAAGTAGACTGATTTTATTGTTGCGGGCAGAATACTATAATTTTCATAGGGTCCGCATAAGGGCCTGCAAGGCATGTCCGCGCATACCGGAAGCGAATTTGAATACAAGATGGAGGGCGCAGTATGAGATATGGCTATTTTGACAATGAAAACCGGGAATATGTGATAGAACGTCCCGATGTACCGGTCTCCTGGACAAATTATCTTGGCGTAAGGGATTTTTGCACGGTCATTTCCCACAACGCGGGAGGCTACAGCTTCTACAAGTCCTCCCAATACCGCCGGCTCACCCGCTTCCGGCCGAACGCCGTTCCCCTGGACCGGCCCGGCCATTATGTCTATCTGCGGGACGACGATACCGGCGATTACTGGTCCGTTTCGTGGCAGCCTGTGGGCAAAAGCCTCGACAAGGCCGAATACCAATGCCGGCATGGATTTTCCTATTCCCGTTTCCTTTGCAAATATAACGGCATAAAAGCCTCCCAGCTGCTCTTCGTTCCCCTGGATGAGGATGCGGAGCTGTGGGACGTGGAAATCGTCAATGAGAGCGATACGGTACGCCATATCGGCGTATTTTCCTATCTTGAATTTTCCTTCGAGCACATCGAGATCGACAACCAGAATTTCCAGATGAGCCTGTATTCCAGCGGAGCAGGGTACGAGGACGGCATCATCGGGCACGATCCGTTTTACGATCCGGAAGCCCTGCACTACTTTGCCTCAAGCTTCGAGCCGGACAGCTACGACTGTGTCCGGGACGCCTTTATCGGAAGCTACCGGACGGAAGACAATCCGGCCGCGGTGGAAGCCGGATGCTGCAGCGGCAGCTCGGAGCTTGGCGGCAATCACTGCGGGGCTCTGCACAAGAGGCTTACGCTGGCCCCCGGCGAAAAAAAGCGCCTGCTTTTTATGCTGGGAGTAGGCGCCAGGGATGAAGGAAGGAGAATCCGCGAAAAGTACGCAGGAAGGATCCGTAATGTGGACGAGGCCTTCCTGGCATTAAAGCGCTACTGGGACAAAAAGCTTTCCGCATTCCGCTGCAATACGCCCCATGAGGGCATGAACACCATGACGAACCTGTGGACCCTGTACCAGGCCGAAACCAATATCGTCTGGTCCAGGTTTGCCTCCTTTATAGAGGTGGGCGGCCGCACGGGCCTGGGGTACCGCGATACGGCGCAGGACGCAATGTGCGTCCCCCACTCCAATCCGGACAAGACGCGCCAGCGGCTGATCGAGCTGCTGCGGGGCCAGACCAGCATGGGCTACGGGCTCCATCTTTTCGACCCCGAGTGGTTCAACCCGGAAAAGCCCCAGAAGCCGCCTTTCAAATCGCCGACCGTCGTTCCCTCCCCCGATCTCAAGGACGTGATCCACGGGCTGAAGGATACCTGCTCGGACGACGCCCTGTGGCTGGTGCCTTCCATCTGCGAGTATGTGAAGGAAACAGGCGATATCGGTTTCTTTGACCTGCCGGTCTCCTTCGCCGATGGCGGCGAAGCCCCCATATATGAGCATATGAAGCGGATACTGGATTTCTCCGCGGAGCAGGTGGGCGAAAACGGCATATGCAAGGGCTTGAGGGCCGACTGGAACGACTGTCTGAACCTCGGCGGAGGAGAAAGCGCGCTGGTTTCCTTCCTGCATTACTGGGCGCTGAACGCCTTCCTGGAAGCTTCCGCGTTCCTCGGCAAAGCCGACGAAGTGAAAAAGTATGGCGAGCTGGCCGAAAAGGTTCGGAAGGTTTGCGAGGAGAAGCTCTGGGACGGCGAATGGTATATCCGGGGCATCACCTCCAAAGGCATCCCCATTGGAACACAGCAGGACACAGAGGGCAAGGTCCACCTGGAATCCAATACCTGGGCCGTCATATCCGGCTCCGCTTCCCGTGAAAGGGCCCTAAGCTGCATGGATGCAGTGGATCGGCATCTTTACTCGGAATACGGCCTGCACCTGGTTTGGCCCTCCTTCTCCAGACCGAACGACGACATCGGCTTCGTCACAAGGGTCTACCGGGGCGTAAAGGAAAACGGCGCGATTTTCAGCCATCCGAATCCTTGGGCCTGGGTGGCGGAATGCCTGCTGGGAAGAGGCGACCGCGCCATGAAATACTACGACGCCCTGCTGCCCTATAACCAGAACGACCATATTGAAATACGCCAGTCGGAGCCCTATACCTACTGCCAATTCATCATGGGCAGGGACCACACCGCTCACGGCAGGGCCAGACATCCCTGGCTTACCGGAAGCGCAGGATGGGCTTATTTCGCCTCCACCCACTACATGCTCGGCATCCGGCCGGGTTTTGACGGCCTTGTGTTGGACCCCTGCATCCCGGCGGACTGGAAGGGTTTTGAGGTTTCAAGAAGATGGCGCGATGCTGTTTACAACATCACCGTGAAGAACCCAGAAGGGGTTCAAAAGGGCATCCGTTCCGTCACCCTGAACGGCGAACCGCTGACCGGGACCGTTTCGCCTCAGCCGGCCGGTTCCGTGAACGAAGTGATAGTAGTGATGGGCGCATAATAAAGTTTAGATGAAAAAGCAGGCAGGGAAACCCTGTCTGCTTTTTATCGTCCGCTTCAATTGTCAATCTCTCAGCAGTCCGCAGATCCCCAGGAGGACGTCCTTGATCCTGTAGAGCTCGCTCTCCCGGTTCCGGCAGCGCCAGGCCTTCTTATATTCCATAAACCAGCATTCCAGCTTTGCCGCCACTTCCTTGGGATCGAACAGGAGTCCCGTATCCTTCTGCCCGAGGAATTTCTTTTTGATCACCAGCAGAAGGGCCTGGAACAGGGCAAGTCCGTCGGCGGCCACCAGCAGCTCCTTCATATCCTGGAGCTTTTCCGGACGGATGGAACCGCCCAGCGCGGACAATTCGCCCGCCAGCGACAGTATTCTTTGATAGCTGGATTTTATACTGCTTTCACCCGTATCCGTCATAAGGTGCAGGTAATAATTTTTATAGCCGTAGGAATCCGTATTCAGCCCGGTGGTCGTATAGTACCAGAGGACAACGGTGTCCCAGTCCAGAACCGCCTGGGCGGAAATTTCCCGGAGCAGCCCCACGAGCCGGCCGGACCCGTCGCCGTATTCCAGCCTTGAAATCTCCTCATCGGAGGGCTTTTGCAGGTCATCCGCGTTCCAGGAGAGTCCCGCCCCGTAGATCATGCCCGGGATGGAGCCCGCCAGCAGGTTGATATGGCCGAAATCGCCCCAGTCGGTATTCAGGATGCCCTGGGCGCCATACTTTTTCGCATGGGAAACCATTGCGCCAATATTTTTCGTCGCCGCATCCAGCCTGTTCATCAGCTTGTTCCAGCCCTGCACTCCGGGACAGACATACTGCCGAAGGCCTGTTTCGGCAATGAGCCGGACTCCGTCCTCCGACGGTTCGGCGCCGTAATCCCAATTGAGGAGGACGACATCCGCCGGGACCTCGCCGATTACCTCGGGATGCCTCAGGAGGACGTCTCCCCACATCATGACCTTTTTGTTCTTCGCTTTCACATGCCGGATGATCTGGTTTGTAAAATACATGTATAGCTTCCCTGTGCCGACTTCCTCCGCCAGCGCCTTATTCCTGCCCTTTCCGAGATCGAAGGTTTCATCGCAGCCGATATTGAACTGATCCGACGAGAAAAGCGGCAGAAATTCATCAATCATTTCAAAGACGAACCGGGCGCTTTCCGGGTTGGAAACATTCAGCGTATAGTGCCCCATCCGTTCCGTCCACATGAAGGGCGTTCCGGGGATTTGCTCATACTCGTTCAGGTGCCGGAAGGACTTGGAAACCAGCGCATGGTAAAGATGTCCGAAGACCGCAATGGAAGGCACCAACTCGATCCCTCTCCTCTTGCAGTATTCGTCCAGGATCAGGATTTCCTCGGCAGTGATCGGGTCGGAATCGGCCCAGATTTCACTGTGCCTGCGGAAGGCAAAGGAGTGCTCGATATAAAGCTGCAGTTGATTGATTTTATAAAAGGAAAGGCGGTCGGCCAGCTCTTTCAGCGTATCCAGCGTGGGGATCTTGCCCCGTGTAACGTCATGAAAGAAGCCCCTGCACGGAAAATCGGGCGCATCCTCGATCTCAACGCACTGAATGCCGGAAGGGCAGCTCCAAACCAGCTGCTTCAGCGTCTGGAGCCCATAAAACAGGCCTGCGCCGGAATATCCCTTCAGGTAAATCATTCCCTCGTCCACCATCAGCCGGTACGCCTCCCGCTGTGCGGCGTCTGCGGCCGCCGGCCGCTCCTTCGTGACCACGATCAGGTCCGTCATCGGTCCGGGCAGATCCCGGAGCCCGGTAGGCCCCTTCGTGATTGCCGGCCGGAGGCCGGTCCTTTTTTCAATCTCCTGCCGTAGGGACCGCACCGCCTCAAAATCGGCGGAATCGCAGGACGTGTCCAGCAGGATGACGGTTGTCCGGGCAATGCGGAAAACGCCGGGCCTGGGATTCAATTTTTTCGGGAAAGGAATCAAAACCATAGAAACCTCCTGACAGCCTTCTTCAATCTAGTTTAATCTTATACTTGTACGGTTTCAGCCGTCAAGCCGAAAATTGGGATAGAGGGTGTCTCCACTGCATGTAATCATAGAAAGGGGGCGTAATCAAAACCTGAGTTTTGTTACGCCCCCTGTTTCTTTACGAATTGTGTTATTTATTACTTAGCGGTGAGGAAAGCGTTGAGCTGCTTGTTCACTTCTGCAATTACAGCGTCAATTCCTCCATCTTTGAGCTTCTTGTTAAACTCAACAAGCACTGTAGCCGGATTAGAAGCTCCTGTGATCAATCCTGTGTTGTACTGATCCGCAAGGTTGTTGAGGGTAGCCATCTGAGTCTTAACAGGATCAAAATCCGGTGCATAGCCAAGGATCGGCAGACCTTCAGCCTTGTTAAACTTCGGGAACATCCTTGAATATTTGTCGGCAGGATCGCTGTCCTTCAAAGGCAGTATGTTTACATTGGCCATACCATAAACCCATGGTGCGAAACCATTGTTCGGCTTCATTACTATTCTGCCGTCGTCTTTCGTATAGTGTATGCCTTCAACGCCGTAAGCGAGCAGCGTTCGCAGTTCCGGATCGGTATTAACGAGGTTCAGCAGCATTACGGCTCTGTCCGGATTCTTGGAAGTGACCGAAACCGCATTCATAGCGCCACGGGCGGACGTGGTGGAGATAATGCCCGCCTGAACCGGCTTAACAGTAAACTTGTAGTTATACTGATCGGTCAGCGAGTTTTCATCGCCGGGAACGTACGGGAAGATATCAAACGCCCACTGCCCGGAAGCTCTGGTATTCTGCCAGGTTTCACTCATAACCTGATTATTGGTGATTGCCGCAGGATTAATATATCCGGCTTCGTAATACTTGTGCATCGTCTCGCAATAAGCCTTGTATTCGGGGCTTGCATTGCGGTTGAAGAAGGTCTTGGCGGACTTTGAAGGATGAACCGGATCAAATGCATATCCAACCAGCAGTTTGTTCTCCATTTGGTCCGTATTTGTAAATGCTCTCATCCAAACCGTATAGTCGCAGTTGATCGGATAGAAATCCTTGCCTTCGCCTTCCTTAATTTTCTTCAGCAACGGCTCAAGGTCCTTCAGATTTGGTGTGATCTGACTCGCATCGATCTTATACTTGTCGAGAATTCTCTTATTGAAGAGCCAATGATACTGCTGTGCGATTTCCTTGTAGGTCGGAATAGCATAAATGCCTTTGCCCTTCTTGCCGTCCGTCGTCGCAGCCTGTGCCAGAACTTGCGGCAGGGTCTTAAACAGGTTTGGAGCACAGCTCGCAAGCAAATTGTTCTTTGGGTCGTCAAGGCGTACAAAAGCGCCCTTCTTTGCAGTGGCTTGATACGTGTTGACCGTCCAGCTGCAGGTGAAGTAGATGTCGGTCGGAGCGCCGCCGTTGAGCGCCAGAGTCTGCTTCTGGTCATATGTGCCCCAGCCTTCCCACTTCATCTCAAGCTCGGCGTTAATCTTCTTTTTGAGGATTGCATTTACCTTCGCCATGACCGCTTTGTCGTCTTTTACGTTACTTCCATGCATCATCCAGGTCAACTTTACAAACTTTGACGTGCTTGGTGCCTTCGCTGCGGGAGCCGCGCTGGCCGTAACGCAAAGGGACAGTGTCAGCGCCATGCAGATCACGATTGCCAGAACCTTTTTCATTGCCTTCATTGTTTTCACTCCTTCATTATTATTTGGACTTTATTTATGTAAGCGGCAATATTAGTGCCGGATACAACGGTGTTATTCCATCAGCCCTTTACCGAACCGACGGTAAGGCCGGATACAACATAACGCTGGAAGAACGGATACGCACACGCTATGGGTATAACTATCAGTACGACGACCGCCATACGGAAGCTCTGTGTCGGCAGGGTAGTCATGTCAACAACCGACTCGAGCCCTCTTCCGGAATTTGCCGCCAGGAATTCAATCTGGCTTTGCAGCTGCCAGAGCAGATACTGGAGCGGATAAAATCTGTTGTCGTCTATGTATAACAGTGCGCTGAACCAGTCATTCCAATACGCCAGAACCGTCAGAAGAGCAACGGTGGCAATACCCGGTTTTGATATGGGTACAACAACCTTCAGCAGCGTGTTGTATTCTCCGCTGCCATCAATGGTGGCGGCTTCAATGATCGAATCGGGTACGCTGGACTGAAAGAACGTGCGCATGATAATAAAGTTGAACGGGTTTACCAGCAGAGGAACGATAAGCGCCCAGTAATTATCACTCAGACCCAGCATTACTCTGCTTACCTGGTATGTGGGGGTAAGTCCGCCGGTAAACATCATGGTAAATACGGCGAATAACGTGAAGAATCTGCGGAATTTAAAGTCCCTGCGATAGAGTGCGTATGAATATAAAATACAGATCGCAACGCTTAAGAGGGTACCCACAACCGAAATAAATATGCTGTTGAAATAGGAAATCCAGAGCTGCCTGCCCATGTCAAAAACGTATTTATAGCCATCCAGCGACCACGCCTGCGGAAAGAAGGAAAACCCTATATCTATGATGCTCTTCTTGGCTGTAAATGAAATAATAATGCAAAAAATAAACGGTATAATACACGTCAGCGCAAAGGCCAAAAGAATAATGTGCAGTATTATTTCAGAGGGCAGGCTAATCGCGCCTAAACGAGAATTGCGTCTGCCTTTGGTCATCGTAGCGTTCATCTGCGGTTCCTCCTAAAACATCGCGCTGTCCGGGTCTACCTTACGGACAAACGTATTTGTAATCAATACAAGAACAAATCCCACGGCGCTCTGGAATAGACCTGCGGCGGTGCTCATGCCGACATCGCCGGTACTCATAAGCGCCCGGTATACATAGGTATCAACCACCTGTGTCACAGGAATCAACGCACCGGTATTCATAGGCACTGTGTAGAAAAGTCCGAAATCGGAATTGAATATTTTCCCCACATTAATGATCAACAGAACAACAATCAGCGTAGTTAAATGAGGAAGTGTGACATGGCGTATCTGCTGCCACTTTGAAGCGCCGTCGATCCTGGCGGCTTCATACAGGCTCGTGTCAATACCCACAATGGCCGCCATATACAGTACAACAGTATACCCGACATTCTTCCACATATGGGAAAATACAATGAGGTACGGCCACGGCTTGGTATCGTTGTACCACCCGGTCTGAGTTATTGCCGCGTTCTCGAACAAATGCACAAGCAAGCCGTCGCCAGGCGCCAGGAAAGCGTATAAAAAGTAGCTGGCTACTACCCAGCTCAAAAAGAACGGGAAAAACATCATCGTCTGATAGGCTTTCATCAGGTGCTTCGTCGTAAGCTCGCTCATCATAACCGCGAAAGCCACCGAAATGACGGTACCCAAAACAATAAACACCATATTGTAGCCTATCGTATTAAAAAGCATATGCCAACAGTCGCTTGTAGCAAACAAAAATTCGAAGTTTTGCAATCCTACCCAGGGACTGTGTATGACGTTATTGAGCAGGGTCGGATTATCGTAGTAAATCTCAAAGTTTTGAAAAGCCATCACAATGCCGAACATCGGCAGGTACCTCAGCAGCAGCAGCCAAATTGCGCCGGGAAGCACCATGGACAGCAGGATTAAGGTTTTTTTACTTCCTTGGAAGCTCATGCGTTTTGGCGCTGTTCTGTTTTCAGCGGCAAGCTCGCTTGAGCTCATCGTATTTTGAATCATACCAAACCTACTTTCTCAAAATTGAAATAAGCAAGCCTCATTAATTTGTAAAGGATTTGTAAATTATTTGCTGAGCACAATGCAAGTATATTATTGATCCGGCAAGAAAGAAACGCCATTAACTTGGTATTTCTTGTACTATATTGGTATGTTGAATGCAGGTCATTTTTGGTATAGAGAGCTAACCAATATTGAACAATTAATGCCAAGGTTGACCTGTTTAAAACCTCCTTCCCTGCTCCTATAATTGTATTCATTGGAAGGATTGTATCTAAGACCTCGGAAAATATTAGTATTTAGGTGGGATAATGATGATCAAATTTGGAACCGGCGGCTGGAGAGCCTTAATTGGAGAAGAATTTACGAAGGAAAATGTGTGTATCCTTGCCCAGGCCGCCGCAGATCTTATGAAGGAAGAGCAATGCGCCGAAAAGGGCTTCGTAATCGGATACGACAGGCGTTTCCTCTCGGACAAGGCCGCCGTCTGGCTGGCGGAGGTCATGGCGGGAAACGGGGTAAAGGTTTATTTCATTGATAAGGTGGCCCCGACGCCTCTCGTGATGTTCACGGTCAAATGCCTGCTTACGGCGTACGGCTGCGCGGTGACAGCCAGCCACAATCCGGCGGATTACAACGGCGTCAAGCTCTTTACCGCCGGCGGGCGGGACGCCAACGAGGAGGTCACCGCGCGGATCGAGCGCAATATCGCCGGAGTGAGCCCGGCCTCCATCCTGCGGATGGATTACAGCCAGGGGCGGAAAACGGGAATGATCCAGGAGATCGATCCTTCCAATGAATATATTGATACGATTCTTGGCATGATCGACGTGGAGGCCATTAAGAAAAGGAAGCTCAAAATCGTCCTGGATCCCATGTTCGGCGTATCGAAAACCTGCCTGCAGACGATCCTGATCACCGCCCGGTGCGAGCTGACCATAATCAACGACCGCCATGACACCCTGTTCGGCGGCAGGCTCCCCTCCCCGGGCACCCATACGCTGAACCACCTGCGGAACCTGGTGGTGGAGAGGGGCTACGACATCGGGATCGGCACGGACGGAGACGCCGACCGCCTGGGCATCATCGACGAGAAGGGGGATTTTATCCATCCCAACAACATCCTCGCCCTGCTTTACTATTACCTGCTGAAATACAAAGGCTGGAAGGGCGGCGTGGTAAGAAACCTGGCCACTACCCACCTGCTGGATAAAATCGCGGAGGATTTCGGGGAGGAATGCTTTGAGGTACCCGTCGGGTTCAAGCACATCAGCTCCAGGATGGAGCGGGAGCAGGCACTGATCGGCGGCGAAAGCAGCGGAGGCCTTACCATCCGCGGCCACATAAGCGGCAAGGACGGGATTTTTGCGGCAAGCCTGCTGATCGAGCTGCTGAGCGTTACGGGCAAAAGCCTGTCGGAGCTGCTGGAGGAAATCAACCAGAAATACGGGTATTTCCATATGTCCGAAAGTGACATGCGCTTTGACGCCGCCCTGAAGGCCAGCCTGGAAGACCGGCTTTTCGTCCGGAAGGAAGTCCCGGACCTGGGCTTCGAGATTGACCATGTCGGATACCGGGACGGCATGAAGGTCTATTTCAAAAACGGCGGCTGGATCGTTGTGAGATTCTCCGGTACGGAGCCGCTCCTGCGCATCTTTGCCGAAATGCCGGACGAATCGGCCGCGAACGCGGTCAGCGATCGAATGAAACGGTTCCTGGGGCTGTAAGGCGGCTTTTAGGAAGCCTGTCAATTTTTATCGCCGTAGTTTGAAAAGTTTTTACCCCTTAACGGGAAATAATATTGTTTTTTTTAACTTTTTCCCTCAAGGGGAAAGAGCAATTAAAAACCCTGTCGAAATATTATGTTGCGGATACCGGCATCCGTAACGCGCTTATAGGGTATTCCGACAACGATGTAGGCCACGTGCTTGAGACAGTGGTCTATTTTGAACTGCTGCGTCGCGGGTATCAAGTGTTTATAGGGAAGTGGTATAACAGCGAGGTGGATTTCCTTGCCGTGAGGCAGGATACTAAAAAGTATTATCAGGTGACGCTCAGCTTGATGGACGAAGGGGTAAAAACACGGGAGCTCGCGCCTCTCCTCTCTATCAATGACAATTACGAAAAAGTTATCCTGTCGATGGATAAAAGCTATGTGACCGACCATGAGGGAATACGGTTCGAAAACATAATAGATTTTTTGATGAATGAGTCATAAAATGTTGCTGTTCTTGTATTCCATCGGCGTCTGGCCGGTGACCTTCTTGAAGGTCTTGGTAAAATAGGGTACATCCGTGAAGCCTACGGCGTTGGCTATCTCATATATTTTGTATTTGGGGTCCAGCAAAAGCTTTTTGGCATTTTCCACCCGGATCTGGTTCAGGATGTTGATGAAATTGTCCCCGGTTTCCTTTTTCAGCAGCTTGCTCAGATACCACGTGCTGACGTAGATTTCGTCGGCAACGGTCCTCAGGTTCAGATCGCCGGCGTAATTGGCCTTGATATAGGCAAGGGCCTTGCCGACCAGGTATTTGGGGTTGCCCGAGCCTTCCCCGCTTTTTTCCCTTTCGGAGGCCGCCTCCGGTTCGGATTGTTCGATGCCGTAGTACTCCTTTACCCTTTTCTCCAGGTTGTTGAAAATCTCATCCTTGGATCGGGCGGATTTGATCTCCTTTACCGCTTCCGTGATGGCGAGGATAAGGTCCTCCGTGCGGACCGGCTTGAGCAGAAAGCGGAACGCGCCCTGCCGGATCGCCTCCTGCGCGTATTCAAAATCCCGGAATCCCGTCAGGATAATGACCTTGCAGGGAAGCTTCATTTCCCTCAGACGGGCGATCATTTGCAATCCGTCCAGCCCCGGCATCCGTATGTCGGTGAAGATCAGGTCCGGCTTTACGGACAGCGCCGCCTTGCAGCCCGATTCCCCGTCTTCGGCCTCGCCGGCGATGACGCAGTCCATTTCCTGCCAGTTCACCGTCTTTTTCAAGCCCTCCCGGATGATTTCCTCATCGTCGATGATCATGACCTTAATCATTTGTTTTCACCTCTTCCGATCCGTTCCTGGCGGACTTTTCCTGTATGGCGGGCAGGCAGATGCTGACGTGGGTGCCCTCGGCAACCCTGCTGGTGATGCGCAGGCCGAATTCGTTCCCGTAAATCAGCCGGATCCGCTTATGGACATTGATAATGCCGATGCCGGAGCCGATCAGCAAATCCTGCTCCGCTTCGCCCGCCGCCACGACCTCGTTCGTCGTCTCCTCCAGGCTTTTGTTCAGCCTGGAAAGGGTATCCTCGTCAATCCCTGTCCCGTCGTCGATCACATCGATGTACAGCCGGCTTTCGTCCCGCCTGGCCTTCAGCCGGATGGTCCCGCTTCCCACCTTCATTTCCAGTCCGTGGTAGACTGCGTTTTCCACGATCGGCTGGACAATGAGCTTCGGAATGACGCACCCCAGGGCATCCTCCTCTACTTCCGTCTCCATGCCGATTTTTTTCCCGAAACGCTTTCGGAGCAGCAGGTAGTAGTTGTTGATGTATTCGATCTCCCGGTCCAGGGTGATAAAATTCTCATTGTTCCGGTTCATATTGGCTTCGATGATGGAAGAAAGGGCCGACACCATTTCGCTGATCTCTTCGACGCCGTTGATCTTGGCCTTCCAGTTGATCGAATCCAGGGTATTGTACAGGAAATGGGGGTTTATCTGGGCCTGCAGCGCTTTGATCTCGGCGTCCTTTGTAGCGATCTGGTTCTTGTATACCGTATTAATCAGGTTCTTGATCTCCCGCGACATCCGGTTGAAGGTCGCATTCATATAGCCGAATTCGTCCTCCCTTTTGCTTTCGATGGTAATGCCGATGTCCCCCTTTTCGACCTGGTGCATCCGCTTCACCAGCAGGTTTACCGGCTTGATGATATCTCGGTAGAGATAGTTCACCAGCAGCAGGCAAATGGGGAGCGTACACACGCAAAGGATCAGAATGAGCTTTGCGATATCCCTTACATCCTTGAGAAGGATATTGGAGGAAATGCCCATGACCAGCTGCCAGTCATCCGGGGGAAGGACGCTGCTGAGCAGATAGACGGTATCGTTCCCCACCCGGATTTCCTTTTCAACGGAGCCGGAGGCGGAAAGGCCCTCCACCTGACTGTCGTAGTTTATGGCAAGGGGTTCGTACGAGAAAACCTTACGCCCGTTGCTTCCATACAGGCTGACATTCTGTTTTGTATTGGTCATGTAATTGTTCAGCACTTCGGTGAGATATTGCTCATTGACCTTGAATACCAGCAGGCCGATCTCCTTTTTGATATCGTTGTTGTCATAAATGATTTTCGTTATATAAAGCCCTTCGGTTTTACCATCCTTGTAGGAAACATGCCATACCGGCTTCCCGTGGCGTTCCCGCGCTTTGGCGTACAGCGTTTCCAGATTCGTGCTGCTTTCCGTACTGGCCCCCATGTTTTTATTTACCTGGAAGACCCTGTTGTTCTTGACGAACCGGACAAGGATCTCGTCGATTTCGCTTTTCAGGTACAAATTGGACTGAAGGTAGGAGGTAAAAGTGTTTTCGGCTTCGTAGTCGAAATTGCCGACCATGATTTTCCGGTTGGCTTCGTAGATGGTATTGTCGTACAGGAATTGGACCGAATACAGGCTGAGCTTGGTCATCCGGTCGGAGATCAGGCCGGACAGTTCGGAAACCGTGCTCCGCATGTCGCTGACCGCCCTGCCGGTCATCCGGTCGGCATAATTCCGGTAGCCAAAATAGCCTATAATCACAATGGGATAGACGATGAAAATGATCGCGACAATCATCAGCTTTGTTTTCAATGAGATTTTTCGTAAAAAGCCCGACAGCGAAATCCTCATTCCATACCCCTTCGTCTCATACCCCTCCGTCCCAAAACCGCTTTTGCCGGAAGTTCTTTTCATGTGTGCCCACCTTCATATTAGCATAATCCACGCCCCAATCCCACCCCTTTTTTCGGTTGGGGAAAAAGTGGACACAATTGAACAAGTTTGGGCAAAATCAACCTATTTGTTTTTCTCTCCGGAAGCTTTATAATGGTATTGTTAAGGAATGATCGAATCATAAAAACGGATTCTTGAGCGAGGGATTTTTCGTCCTTACAAGGCGGAGGAAGGCGCAATAATTGTTTTATTGCAACTGACGACAACGATGTAAGGGCGGAAAATAACCGCT
>JAEYOP010000005.1 GCA_023411575.1 Bacillota bacterium
GCAACGTGAAATTGTTCTGCAAGTGTAAATACTGTTAAATCTTCGGTAAGATGCTCATTAATGTATTTTGTAGCAGCCTCTACAATTTCATGCATCTGCTTCTTATTGTTGTACATAAGCTTAGCAATAAACATTTCAATAAAAACACAGCAATTTTCAAGATCATTATTATGAAGTGTTGTAATCAAGGTCTCCAACCGTCCGTCGGCCTGATATCCGGTAGTCTTCAGGTATTGCCAGTAGAAAGCCGCCGCAAGCTCATAGAACTTTTGCTCTGCATTGTTCTTTTTCATACTGGAGTTTCTAACTTCATCTATATACATTTTCAAATACATTTTAATTGCCTCGGTATCAGGAAAGCTTACCAGCATTTTTTCCTTGTAATACTGTAGCTTATCCTTCTGCCTTATGGCTTCAAAATTCGATACTTCATCAGTATTCCCTACCGTAACCGCAGTCTCAATCTTTGAACTCTCTCTTGCTTTAATATATGATGTATTGATTTTTGAAATATTTGAAACTATAGGCCCAATTCCTATTTTTAAATCAACATCATATTCTACTCCAACAATTTCCTGTAGTTTGGCTATTTGGTCCTCGGCACTTTCTCCACTGTTTTTTATATAAAATATAACAATAATATCCCCTTCTCTGTTTTGAAAGGTCCACCCGGAATTGTTTGAGTCAATCATATTTATTAGAATTGTTTTTATGGATATTAACAAAAGATTCTTATGCTGGGACCAAACACTGTCACCGGAGAGAACCGGTGAAATCAGACAAACCTGATACTCGCAGTTGTCCTCCAGAATAAGTCCGTCAATATACAACTCTTCAATATTACTGTCATTCTCCGTCAACTGCATAAGTGATCTTTCAAAAGCTTTCTGATTCTCAAGTATAAGCTTTCTATTGAGAATGTTACTTTTGATTGAAGACTGCAGTTCACTTTTAAGGTTATCCACCTGAAGCTTGATACTGTTTATCAGACTAACCTCGTCAACGGGTTTCAGTATAAATTCTTTAACACCCAGAGAACAGCTTTTTTGTGCATACTTAAAATCATCGTAGCCTGTTAGTACAAGAACCCTTATATCCGGTAAAAATTCAAGCATCCGTCGGGTCATTTCAAGACCATCCATTTCAGGCATACAGATATCTGTAAGTACAATATCGGGCATTGTTTCCCTGGCAATTTCCAATGCTTCCTGAGCACCGGAGGCAGTCCTGACCTCGCCAATTTCAAGCTTACTCCAAGGAATCATATTATATAAGCCATTCCGGATTATTACCTCATCATCTACTATTAGTACTTTGTACAATATCCTTCACCTGCCTTTTTGTTTTATACCTTTACTTAATATTGATGTATACTCAGCATATGGTCAGTATTCTCGGTATATTCAGCATTATCAGTATTTTTGGGTATTCTAAGCATTTTCAGCACCTAAGCATTTTCAGCACCTAAGCATTTTCAGTATTTTCTGCTATTTCATCTATTTTAAGTAAGCCCCTGGATTAATATGTAATCTTACATTTACAGTTATACCACCATACTCGTTACTTTCATAAAACAAACCGTATTTATTTCCATAAAATAATTTTATCCTTCTGTGTACATTCCTGACCCCGTACCCTACACTTGAATCGTTATCCTCAAGTGTACGGTTCAAACTTTTTATTTGGTCAGGCATCATACCGACCCCGTTATCAATGACCTTTACAATAACGTCATCGGCTTCTCTGACTGCGGTTATTTTTATGAAACCCTTTGACTGCTTAACTCTTAAGCCATGGTATATGGAGTTTTCTACCAGAGGCTGAAGTGTCATCTTAGGTATCATTACTTCCAGAAACTCTTCTGAAATATCAATATAGCTTTCCATACTATCTTTATATCTCATTTCCTGAATGGTCAGATAATTTTCCACGTGCTGCCACTCGCTCTTTAATGGAATTATGGCTTCACCGCGACTGAGACTTATTCTGTAGAAGCCGGCAAGTGCCTTAACCATTGTGGAAATCTCATGATGTCCGCACATCAATGCCTGCCAATGTATGGATTCAAGAGTGTTATAGAGAAAATGAGGGTTAATTTGCGATTGCAAAGCTTTAAACTCAATCTCTTTAAGCTGTTTTTGTTCATCAACAATCCTTTGCATCAGTACATTTATCTGTCCAACCATCAGATTAAAGCCTTTAGAAACCTGTTCAAAGTCGTAACCGTGCTCAGACAGATTTATACGCGTTGTCAGGTCTCCCTTGGAAACCATGGACATCCTATAAATCAAATCATTAAAGGGACGTAATAAATGTTTACTGAATATCAACGATATGAATGAAGCCAGAAAAACAGTCCCTATAACAATAATCAGTATCGCCAGCAGCATGACATTGTTATCTCTCAGAAGATAATTTATCGGGAGTGTTCCTATTACATACCAGTCCCAATCCTTTATATATTTATAAACTACCAGCTTTCCGTTTATTTCGGTTGAGCCGTCCTTTTTATTCATTATTTCGTCAAGGCGAGCATTGTTTGATATTTTACTTTTGTTGGTATGGGAAACAATTGTACCCTGACCGTTCATAATAAAGGTCTCGAGAGGCAGATCCCTTTGCGTATGAGAATAAAACCTTGCTACAACATCCTCAGTAACAGATATACCCAGCATTCCAATAGGTTTCTTTATCCTATACTTATCAAATATCGGCTGGTATACAGTGAGAGTATATTTCTTATTTAAAACAGGATCCTGTCTGAAGCTGACCCTGATTGGACTTCCTGAAATATCATTTTTGGAAAGCAATCCGGCAATATTCGAAAAGTCAGAATCCTGTCCTGCCTTTGTAGGACCAAGATAAAGCACATTGTTATCTATTGCTTTAAAAAGACAAACATATAGAATATCTCTTTTCGAACCTATTATGTTGGACATGGAACGGTAGACATCATCAACCGTATCTGAGAAATCCACACCATCCTTGTCAGGCTTTGAAAGGTATTCCTGAAGACTTCTGTCAGTAACTATGTTATCCGGGGTACTTTCAATGTTCTTTAGATAGTCCTCCAGATTTGAAGTGTTCTGCTGAAGCTGAAGCATGGTCATATCTTTCGCCTGCTGTTTTATGGAGCGGCTGGTTACAGTATAAGAAAAGCCTACCACAATCAATACAGTTAAGCATATTGTTATTACAAGATAATACGTTAATTTTGTTCTGAAAGGCATGTTTCGCAACTTATTTTTAGCTAGCTGTAATAACCAGTTCTTCATATACGTCACCCTCTATTGATTATAGTACTGTAGAGTTATTTCCTCCATTTTTTTTGCAGCACGTCTAGGGTCCTCTCCTCCAAAAATTTGTCTTGTAAGTGTCAAATGGGCTTCTGAAAGCTTTGGAGGCAGGTATTGGTCATACCAGAACTGAACATTTGGGGATTTGCTTATATATTTCAAGACCTCGCTAGTCAACGGGTCTTTTATATCAACATTATCTACAGGTGGAATTTTACCTGCATGTATACGTTTTTGAACTGCCGTATCATCAATAAGGTATTGTATTAGCTCAAAGGCTTCGTCTATGTAATGGCAGGAACTCGCAACAGAATAAAAATTATCTCCCATAGTGCCTATGGTGTTGTCTGGATGCCCTTCTCCCCTTTCTACTACGGGAAATGGGAAAATACCTATTTTTTTATAAAATTCGGGGTTTTCGTACTTAACATTACTCAGAAACCAACTACCCGATAAAAACATTGCAGCTGATTCATTATACAAAAGATTACGGGCGTCACCCGCATCCTCATCCTGCCAATTGAAACCCTTCGGAAATGCTCCCAGGTTTACCAGTTCCTGTACCATTTCTCCCGCTTTTACAAATACCTCGTTATCAAAGGAACCGTTGTTTTTTCTGTTAGCAGCATCATCAAATACTTTTGGTCCCCCAAGTCTATCAACGAAATACATATAGAACATGGAACCCGTCCAAGCT
Source organism: Bacillota bacterium (assembly GCA_023411575.1). GTDB lineage: Bacteria > Bacillota > Clostridia > Acetivibrionales > DTU013 > UBA1305. The sequence continues at coordinate 3,994 of JAEYOP010000005.1, forward strand.
GTTCTGTTGGCAAGGGCAAAAGGTATGTATCCATGTTCTTTAAGTACCTTTATATTGTCTTTCAACTGGTTGAAGGTGGTTGGTTCCGATAAATTCAGCACTTTATAGATATTTTTATTGTAAAATATCAAGGTTATCGTCATGTTCTCTACCGGAACACCCCATATACCGTTATCCATTGTTACCATATCAATTGCTTTTTTATTAAATCTGTACAAGTAATTATCCTTGTACATAAAATCGTTCAGATTTACAACTCCACCAATGCTTATGTATTCCTTAAGTATGCTACCGGACCATGTTGGAAATACATCCGGCATCTGATTTGTGGCAACGCAGACAGAAAGTCTATTTTTATACAGGTCGTTGGGAATCAGTTCGTGTACTACCTCAAAACTTTTATTGCTTTGCTCAAAACGATTTACTGAATCTGCAATAACCTCGTTAACTGCAGAGTCTCCCTGTATGCTGTAAAGAGTAATCTGTTTTTTCAGAGTTCTTTGAGTAGTCATACCAATCTGACTATCGTAAAAACAGCTTGACAGCGGAAGAATTACAATAAGAGCAATAAGAGCTAGTAGTATCTTTCTCACGTTTACCTCCTGCATTCTGAATGCACAAAACCGGTAGATAATACTGTATAAACTTTTAATATTATATACCACAGATTTATTAAGGTAACAACCAAAAAAGTTAATTTTACAGTATATATCTTTCTGTCTGCTTAGTTTTAGCCTTTTACAGCTCCCGCCATCATACCCTTGATTAGTTTATCCTGACCAATTGCAAAAGCTACTATCATTGGAAGTGCACATAATGTTAATACAGCCATTATCATTGGAATGTTGGAATTATATTGCCCTTGGTAATCCCATATTGATAAAGGTAGTGTTCTGCTTTTAGCAGACTGGGTCAATACAAGAGCAAAACTGAATTCATTCCACATGTTAACAGCGTTATAAATTGCTAATGTCGCTAAGCCGGGCTTTGATAAAGGTGCAATAATATGGAAGAAGGTTCTGTATTTACCACAGCCGTCTATTTCAGCAGACTCTTCAAGCTCTTTGGGTATATCAGCCATAAAACTTGTCAGAATAAAGACTGATATTGGAAGGTTAAAAGCTGTGTAGGGACCTATAAGTGCGAAAATTGTATCATATAAATGGATTTTTTGAGTCAGTTGAAAAACAGGTATAAGAGTTACATGTATAGGCACTGCCATTGCAGCTACAACAAGTCCGAACAGAGGTTTGTTAAATTTGAATTTAAACCTTGAGAAGGGATAAGCCGCACATAGTGCTGTAAATAAGATAAGTGCCAGTGATACAGCTACTACAAAGGTACTGTTCAGCAGATACTTATAAAAATCACTTTTGATAACATCGATAAAGTTGTCCAGATAAAAGCCCTGAGGCAATGCAAATACACCTGCGGTAAGAATCTCAAACTGCTCTTTAAAGGCGGAGGCTACCATAAAGTAAAAGGGGGCCCCTGCAATAACCAGCCAAATTAGGGCTAATAGTGCTACGATTATTTTTAGTAATGATACTCTTTTCTTAGTCATACTCTACGCCTCCTCCTTTCCGTTTAATGCTCTAAGGGTTAACAATGAAATTAACGTTATTACAATAAACATACCTGATGCAATTGTTGAACCATAGCCCATTTTCATTGTCTGGAAAGCATTTTTATACATATAAGTAGCCATAAGCTCGGTTGCACCACTAGGTCCTCCCTGGGTCATAACGTATATAAGATCAAAATACTTTAGTGAACCAACCAGCGAAAGAACAGCAGCACTCTTAACTGAACCTTTCATACCTGGCAGTGCGACTCTCCAAAAATACTGTCCGTATGTAGCACCGTCAATTATCGAAGCTTCATATATTTCTACCGGAAGCGAACTAAAGGCAGCCAGGAAATAAACCATGTAAAAAGGGATAAACTGCCAGCATATAACTGCAATAACTGCATAAATAGCGACCTGTGGATTACCCAGAAGGTCTACCATACCTTCCCCGCCTAACAAGGTTGACACAGCACTTATAAGGCCGAATTGCGGGTCATAGGTATATTTAAAAAGGAAACCGACGGCAACTGAAGACATCAGCATAGGTACAAAATAAACCATTTTGAGGAAATTTAATTTCTTTCCTCCTGTATCCAACAGGAATGCTAATGCCATAGCAATGGGCAGCTGTATTGCTATAGACAAAATAACTATTATTATATTGTTAAGAAAAGACTTGAAAAAGACAACGTCTGTCGCAAGTGTTTTCCAGTTCTCCAAGCCAAAAAAAACTTTGTCGGAGCTAATTCCGTTCCAGTCATGAAGACTTAGCCAGAAGGAATTAACTATAGGGTATAAAATAAAAATCAAAATAAAAAAGAATACCGGAATAAGGAATACTGTTGCCGCAATTGCTGTGCTGCGTTTTCTGTGAATTAAAAGTGATTTGGTAGTTTGCATTGTTTCTCCTCCCCTCTGAATATATGGCATAATTCAGACCGGTTATTTTATAGGAAATAAAGTTTTAAATATAATTGATGGGTATCAGATGAGTGATACCCAATCAATTATTAATTATACTATTTACCAGTTAATAAATTACTTACCAAATGCTTTTTTTGCTGCTTCTTCCATTTCTTTGTTTACCTGTTCAGGAGTTTTCGCAAGACCGAAAATTGCTTGTGAAGTATCCTTGTGAACCTGTGCAACATCAGCAGGCAAATACTGATCGTACCATAACTGAACGGAAGGAGCCTTTTCTACTGCACTCAATACATCCTGGAGCAGTGGATCGCTAACCTTTACACCTTTTACAGGAGGTACTCTTCCTGCTTCGATACGCTTGGTAACAGCTGTATCATCTATAAGGTAAGTGATTGCTTTGAATGCGCCTGCTACGTCTTTACTGTTTGCAGCAACTGAATAGAAGTTATCTCCAACTGTACCAACAACTGAGTCTGGGCTACCTTTTCCACCTTCAGCAGCTGGGAATGGGAACGAACCAATCTTCTTCATAAAGTCTTTTATCTTTGCATCTTTACTGCTTTCTGTTTCACCTTTAGCAGTTGAGAGGAACCATGAACCCATAAGAGTCATAGCAGCTTTTTCTTGATACAATAGCATACGTGATTGTCCTGAGTCTTCATCCAGACCATTAAATCCTTTATTGAAATAATTATTCTTAACCCAGTCCTGAATCTTGTTTCCAGCCTGTGTAAATGCTTCGTTTTCAAAGGAACCTGTACGTTGCGCAGCTGCATTAAAGGCCTCTGCTCCGCCGAAACGATCAGCAAGGTACATATAATACATTGAACCGGTCCACTGAGTCTTGTTAGCTAAGGAGAAAGGAATTATTCCATTCTTCTTCAAAGTATCAGCAACAGTTTCGAGTTCTGAGATTGTCTTTGGAACCTGAAGGTTATATTTAGCAAATAAGTCCTTGTTGTAGAAGAACATTGCTACTGCAGTGTTTTCAACAGGTACTGCCCATATTTTATCCTTGTATGTAGCCTGATTTATCGCAGCCGGCATAAAGCGATCCTTATATCCGCCTTCGTTCATGTAAGTTGTCAGATCAGCTATTTTGTTTGAATCAACGTAGGTGTTCATTGGTCCGCCTGACCAGTGTGGGAAGATATCAGGCATTTGATCTGAACCCATTGCAACTGCAATCTTGGTTTTGAATGCATCATTCTGCATTACAGAGACTTCAACAGAGTAGTTTGGATTGTCCTTAGTAAATCTGTCGATACTGTCTTTAATGATTGTGGGCATTGGCTCAGTTGTCTGAATATGCCATAGACTTAGTTTTACAGGATCGGCCGCAGGTGCTGCAGTTGAAGATTCTGCCGCTGCTGTAGTTGACGGGGCAGCGCTTGTTGTTGCTGTTGAGGTCGAAGTTTCTGCTGTTTTTGACGAACCGCAAGCAGCAATAGACAACGTCATTGCAATTGCTAATCCGGCAGCTATAGCCTTACTGATAGCTTTTTTCATTGTTCTTTACCTCCTTTAATATATAAGCTTTTTAACTTACGCATTTATATTAGCATTAAAGAACAAGCAAATTAATTAATAAAACTTACTACTTTATATAAATTTGTAACTTTAATTTAGAAATAAAAAAACCTAACTTGTTTGTTAGGTTTATACAAAATAAATTATTCAATTTAAGCAATATTTACGATAATCTGGTCTCAAAATCACTATAATCAAACTTTTTTACCAGCCTTATTCCGTCTTTTTCATTATAGAGCGCTATAGCCGGAAGATTAACACCGTTAAAAGTATTGTTTTTTACCATGGTGTAGTGAGCCATATCGCAAAATACCAGCCTGTCTCCGGCTTTCAAAGGCTTGTCAAAGGAGTAGTCCCCGATTATGTCTCCCGCCAGACAGGTAAGGCCTCCGAGTCTGTATGTATGATTTTTTTCCTGAGGCTTGCCGGCAGAAATTATATTGGGTCTGTAAGGCATCTCAATGACATCAGGCATATGGCATGCTGCCGAGGTATCAAGAATTGCAATATCCATTCCATTATCCACTATATCCAGGACTCTGGCAACTAGGTATCCGGTATTTAATGCTATTGCTTCTCCGGGCTCGAGATAAATCTCAACCCCATATTTGTCCTGAAAGAATTTTATTGTACGTATTAGTGTTTCTATATCATAGTCTTGTCTTGTAATATGATGGCCTCCACCCAAATTCAGCCATTTCATATTTTTAATAAACTCTCCGAATTTCTCATCAACCACCTTTGCTGTACGCTCAAGTGCATCAGAGTTTTGCTCACACAGGGTGTGAAAATGGAGTCCGTCGATGCCTTCAAGCTGGTCTGGTTGGAAGTTCCTAAGCGTGACTCCCAGCCTTGAATGGTTTGCACACGGGTCATATATGGCATGGTCCTGTTCTGAATATTCAGGGTTTATACGTATTCCGCATTCAATCTTCTTTCCGGGATAGTTCCTTACTTTGTCTTTAAACTTGTCCCATTGATGAAAGGAATTGAACACCATGTGGTCTGAGTATTTAAGAAGCTCATCGAATTCCTCCTCTATATACGCCGGAGCGTATACGTGAACTTCCTTTCCCATCTTTTCAAACCCCAGTCTTGCTTCGAAAAGTGAACTTGAAGTAACTCCATTAAGATATTTCCCAATTAAAGGGTAAACCGAATGCATTGAAAAGCCCTTTTGAGCCAGAAGAATTTTACAGCCGGTTCTTTTCTGAACAGAATCAAGAATTTCCAGATTTTTAATTAATAGTCTTTCATCAACTATATAACAAGGTGTAGGTAGTTTTGTTACATCTATATCCATTAATAGTTTCGCCTTTCTATAACAAACTTTACGCCGCTGCTTCACCTTGTTGCAGATAATGAATGGGAATCAGCGGCGTACTCATATTTTATTAATCAAGAAGTGAGGGAGAAAAATCCTCTTTCCATGGGAGACCACACTTATTAAGGGCCTCCATAAATGGATCGGGATCAAATTCCTCAATATTATATACTCCGGGCTTCATCCAGATTCCCTTTAACATCATCATAGCTCCGATCATGGCCGGAACTCCGGTAGTATAGGATATAGCCTGGGAACCAACTTCTGCATAGCATTCCTCATGGACACATACATTGTATACATAATAGGTTCTTGGCTTTCCATCCTTAACACCTTGAATTATGCAGCCTATATTGGTTTTACCCTTTGTTCTCGGTCCAAGTGAAGCCGGGTCGGGTAAAACAGCCTTTAAGAACTGTAGCGGTATTATTTTCTTACCTTCGAAATCTATAGGTTCAATAGATGTCATACCTACATTTTCAAGAACTCTTAGGTGAGTGAGATATTTTTCCGAGAAGGTCATCCAGAATCTTATTCTCTTTACACCCTTTATGTTTACAGCCAAAGATTCAATCTCTTCATGGTGTAGCAGATAGATATCCTTTGGTCCGATTTCAGGTAAATCATAAACCTTTTTTAGTTCCAGAGGTTCGGTTTCGACCCATTGCCCATTCTCCCAATAACTTCCGGGAGCTGTAATTTCGCGTATATTGATTTCCGGATTAAAGTTTGTAGCAAACGGATAACCATGATCACCTGCATTAGCATCGACTATATCAATGTAATGAATCTCATCAAAATAGTGCTTTTGAGCATA